>CAVYQB010000008.1:7500-265029 GCA_963770465.1 uncultured Acidobacteriota bacterium | reverse complement strand
TGCCCTACCCTTTTCGCGTTCTTTGCGAAAGGGTGGGGCTCGTCTCCGCGCCTCCCAAAACGAGAACGCCTGCCCCTGTTCTCCATTCTTCACTTGATTCGCAATCAAAACTCAAAGATAATAATGTAAATGTTAAATTATCTGTGGGATAGAGAAGGCGCTAACTCCTTTGTCCGGAATATTTTGCTAATAAGTCCTTATTCCTCAAAGATCTTGGCCGCAGTCCGGCCCCAATCCCATGATTCCAAAAGATCAGGGGGAGGGGGGTACCCAGCTAACTGAAAGCAAACAGCATCGAAGACAAACTTTATTTCAGCGAGTTATCTCCAAATCCCGGAACCGACCCTCAGATCCGCGACCAACTCCCTGCAACAAGCAGACGTCTCCGCCCCGATTCTTGCTCGGGTTCTTGGGCGTCCGTCGCCTTGGAGGTTTACAATTAGGTGCTCAAAGAATTCATCGCATCACGAGCTCTAAATAATCACGGAGGAATCCTATGAAAATCACTCCTGGAAAATTAGCTGGCCTTAAGAAAGTATCCACCGAACGCGGCATCATCGCGGCTGCCGCCATGGACCAACGCGGTTCGCTGCAGAAATCGTTGGCGAAAGAAAAAGGCGGCGAAGTCAGTGACGCCTTGATGGAAGAATTCAAGTCGCTGGTCGCCGAAGTGCTCACCCCGCACGCGAGCGCGATCCTGCTCGATCCCGAGTGGGGCTTGCCCGCGGCCAAGCGCCGCGCCAAGAACGCCGGACTGCTGCTGGCCTACGAGAAGACTGGCTATGACAAAACCGGTCCCGGCCGCCTGGGAGACTTGCTCGATCATTGGTCGGCGCGACGCCTGAAAGAAGCGGGAGCAGACTGCGTCAAAATTTTGCTTTACTACACGCCGTTCGATCCCAAGGACGTCAACGACAAGAAGCATGCATGGGTCGAACGCATCGGCGACGAATGCCGCGCCAACGACATCCCGTTTTTTCTGGAATTTGTCGGCTACGAAGAAGGCGCGGACGAGAAAGGTTTCGATTACGCCAAGAAAAAGCCACAAATCGTAACCGAGAGCATGCGCGAGTTCAGCAAAAATCGCTACGGCGTGGACGTGCTTAAAGTTGAAGTGCCGGTGAATATGAAATTTGTCGAGGGCGCGAAGTCCTATGCTGGACAGAAAGCCTACACCAAGAAAGAAGCTGCAGACCTGTTCTTGAAAGCCGCGGCAGTCGCCACCAGGCCGTTTATTTATTTGTCGGCGGGTGTGAGCAATGCCGAGTTCACGGAAGCCCTCGAACTGGCCGGAGAATCTGGCGTCAAGTTCAACGGAGTTCTGTGCGGTCGCGCAACCTGGAAAGACGGAATTCCAATTTACGCGAAGCAAGGCGCGGAAGCCTTCCGCAAATGGCTGCAAACCGAAGGCGTGAAGAATATTAATAACGTGAATGAACGCCTGAAGGCGGCGACGCCGTGGTACTCGATCTACGAGGTCGAACCAGCCATGGCTGGTGTGTAACTTAAATAGAAGGTTCGAAAGGCGCGCCGGTTTCGCGGCACGCCTTTTTTCTTTGCGCTCCCAAAAGGTAGGCTAACGGGAATGAACAAGACCGCGCTAATCACCGGAGCGTCCGGCGGAATTGGCTACGAACTCGCCAAGCTCTTTGCTGAAGATCACCACGATCTCGTGCTGGTCGCGCGTAGCGCTGGCAAGCTTACGGAATTTGCTGATGAGCTCCAGCGAGAGTTTGGCATATTGGCCAAAGCTGTTCCGCTCGATCTCACGACCGCTTCTGCACCTCAATCCCTTTTCGACCAACTGCAACGCGAGGGCATTGCAGTCGACGTCCTCGTAAACAATGCCGGTTACGGCGTGCTGGGTGCGTTTGCGGAGGTTTCGCTGGAAGACAACTTAGGACAAATTCAGCTCAACATCACTGCGCTCACTCATCTCACCAAACTTTTTCTTGGCCCGATGATCGAACGTCACTCCGGCAAGATTCTGAATGTGGCTTCCACGGCGGGCTTTCAGCCCGGTCCACTGATGAGCGTTTACTATGCGACAAAGGCTTACGTGATTTCATTTTCCGAAGCGCTGGCGAATGAATTGGCCGGAACCGGTGTATCAGTGACGTGCCTGTGTCCGGGAGCAACCGAGACGGGCTTCCAGGGTCGCGCCGGCTTGGAAAACACATTGCTATTCAAGAGGCTGCGTCCGATGGACGCGATGACGGTCGCGCGCGACGGCTACCGTGGGTTGATGGCGGGCAAACCGATAGTGATCTCGGGATTTCGAAACTGGTTGCTGGCAGAATCCGTACGGTTCAGTCCGCGCAGGTTAGTGACGGCGATTTCGCGAAAAGTGCTGGATCACGTCAAATAGATTCAAACGGGATGGCATTGCACAAGCAGACCTCCTTCTGGCAGAATTGCTAATCGATTTCTTGGGGTCGTGGAAAAAGCGCGCGGTGAAAAATCAATCGCGCCCAAGCAGCTACAAATCATAGTGACGGAGGCAGTGATGTCATTCCAGCATGGAACTTCGAGATCTGCCAAGCTGGCGGCGAATAGCGCGCGCGCTTTCTCAGAGAGTTCGTTTGAAAAAGTGGTTGATTCGCTCAAGCTTTCCCCAGACCAGTACCAAAGCTCGCCTGAACTGCGGGAATGGGTGCTGCGAAATAAGGACGACAAATACGTTCCTCCGGAATTGCTGAAGGCCTATGGATTCCAGGTTAATCTGGAGCCCTGATTTCCGCGACGCTCTTCCCGTTACATTTCAATCAGGCGGGTCTACGCAGTAACGTTCGCTTAGAGTTTGCGTCGCGACGCCGCGCTGTTATACCGTAAGTGGTTCCTCGCTGTCCTTTCATGGCCGACCGAATCGAATTCAGTACGCCCTCTACTTCCAGCGTCCTCGAAACGCGCGTTGATGCCACTTCCGCGCGCTTTGAAGCTAACATGCGCTTCCTCGCCGACATGGTTTCGCAGATGCGCAATGAAGAGGAAAAAATCCGCGAGGGCGGCGGTGCGAAAGCGATTGAAAGCCAGCACAATAAAGGCCGGCTGACGGCACGCGAACGCATCAGCTTGTTGGCCGATCCGGGCAGTTTTTTTGAAATCGGCTCGTTCGCAGCTTATGGCATGTACGAGGAGTGGGGTGGGGCGCCATCGGCCGGAGTGATTACCGGGCTGGGACGGATTCATACCAGACTGGTGATGATCATTGCCAACGACGCCACGGTGAAAGCTGGCGCATTTTTTCCCATGACGTCGAAGAAAGTTATCCGGGCGCAGAATATTGCCATTGAAAATCGAATTCCGACGATGTACCTGGTCGACTCTGCGGGAGTGTTTCTTCCGCTGCAGGAGGATGTGTTTCCGGACACCGACGATTTCGGGCGGGTGTTTCGCAATAACGCAGTGATGTCTGCCATGGGCATCCCGCAGATTGCGGCGATTATGGGAATGTGCGTGGCTGGCGGGGGATATCTTCCCGTGATGTGCGACCACGTGCTCATGACTGATGGCAGCGGACTTTTTCTCGCGGGTCCGGCGCTGGTGCAGGCGGCCATTGGGCAGAAGATTTCGGCTGAAGAGTTGGGCGGCGCGGCTATGCACGCGGCGATTAGCGGCACCGTTGATTTCCGGGAACCGAATGACGAAGCCTGCCTGGCACGGATTCGATCGATCGTTGAGAAATGGGGCTACCGGCGACAATCTCCGTGGGACCGTAAAAAACCGGAAGAGCCGGCGCTGGCTGCGGAAGAAATTTACGGCATCTACGATTCATCTCCCGGACGCCAGTACGACATGAAGGAAATTATTGCGCGCATTGTGGATGGCAGCCGCTTCGATGAATATAAGCCTGAGTATGGTAAGACTTTGGTTTGCGGCTATGCTCGCATTGGCGGATTTGCGGTGGGGATTGTCGCCAATCAAAAGTTGCACGCGCAGGCTACCGATCACGAAGGCCACAAGCGGTTGGAGTTTGGCGGCGTGATTTATACCGAATCCGCGGAGAAGGCTGCGCGCTTCATCATGGATTGCAACCAGAACCTGATTCCACTGGTGTTCTTCCACGATGTGAATGGATTCATGGTGGGACGCGACGCGGAGTGGAGCGGGATCATTAAAGCGGGCGCGAAGATGGTGAACGCGGTTTCAAATTCGGTTGTGCCTAAGATTACGGTGATCGTTGGCGGATCGTTTGGCGCCGGCCATTACGCGATGTGTGGAAAGGCGTATGATCCGCGTTTTGTGTTTGCCTGGCCTACGGCGCGTTATGCGGTGATGAGCGGCGATTCGGCTGCGAGCGTTTTGGTGGAAATCAAGCTGAAGCAGTTGGAACGCGGCGGCAAAAAATTGGGCGAAGAGGAAAAGAAAGAACTTTACGAAGCGACGAAACGCACCTATGACGAGCAGACTGATCCGCGATATGGCGCGGCTCGTTTGTGGATCGATAAGATCATCGATCCCGCGGAAACGCGCGACGCGATTACACAGGCGCTCGAAGCTGCGGCGCTGAACCCGGATGTGCCGGAGTTCAAAGTAGGAGTGCTGCAAACGTAGCCAACTTTTAGCCACGGATTTTCACGGATCCACACCGAGAAAGAAATTAATTGAATTCATCCGTGAGAATCCGCGCAAATCAGTGGCCCAGGTTTTGAAATGTCGGAAGCCGTCAAACTCGTCGAATGCCCACGGGACGCCTGGCAGGGGTTGAAAGGGAGTATCCCCACGCACATCAAAGTGGAGTATCTGAGGGCATTGATCAGCGCTGGATTTAAGCACATCGATGCAGTGTCATTCGTATCTCCCACCGCAGTGCCGCAGATGGCTGACTCGGAGGAAGTCGCGAAGGAACTCGATCCTCCGGACGATGTTGAGATTATTGGCATCGTGGTAAATGAGAAGGGCGCGCAGCGAGCCATCAATACGAACGGAGTGCGCACGCTGGGATTTCCGTATTCGGTTTCGCCAACGTTCTTGCGGAACAATCAGCATCAGACGCTCGACGAAGCCATCGATCAATTGGAAAAAATCAAAGACAAAGGCGAAGATGCTGGACTCGATAGCGTGGTTTATATTTCGATGGCATTTGGGAATCCGTACGGTGACCAATGGAATGTTGGCGAAGTCATCGATGCCGTCGACTTGCTCGAATCTTATGGGGTGCGCATGATTTCGCTGGCCGACACGGTTGGCATGGCGGAGCCGGCGCAGATTGGCGAAGTGGTTTCGTCGGTGATTTCGAAGTACGACTATCTCGAGATCGGTGTGCATCTGCATAGCCGGCCTGATCAGGCCGCGGCGAAAGTAACCGCCGCGTATGATGCCGGCTGCCGGCGGTTTGATTCCGCGTTGGGCGGGTTGGGCGGATGTCCGTTTGCTCAAGATGCGCTGGTGGGCAACATTCCGACCGAGCAGGTGTTAACGGCATTAGCGGCTCGCGGGGCGACGCTGCCATCGCTGAAGCCTCTCGACGTGCTGTTGCGGGCCACGGCGGAGATCGGTGCGCGGTATTCCACTTCAGCGGCGGCCGACTGATATGGACTATAAAACATTCCGTCTTTCTCACGATGCGAGCATAGCCACCATCACGCTGAGCCGTCCGGAAAAACGCAATGCTATCAGCTACGAACTGATTGAGGAGTTGCTCGGAGCACTCGACGAGCTAGCGCATTCATCCGCGCTGGTGCTGATTCTCACCGGGGAGGGAAAAGCGTTTTGCTCGGGAATGGACCTGGAGAATCTGAAAGCTTTGGCGGGACGGTCGGCGGAGCAGAACCTGAAAGATTCTGAAACTATGGCGGACTTGTTCCGCGCGCTGTATGACTTTCCTCGACCGACCATTGCGGCAGTGAACGGGGCAGCGATTGCGGGCGGGTGCGGGCTCGCTACCCTTTGCGACTTCACGCTGGCCGTAGCCGAAGCGAAGTTTGGCTACACCGAAGTAAGAATTGGATTCGTCCCGGCCATCGTTTCGACTTTTCTACTGCGGCAAATTGGGGAAAAGCATGCGCGGGATTTGCTTTTTACGGGCAGAATTATTGAAGCAGATGAGGCTCATCGCATCGGCTTGATCAACGAAATTGTTTCTGCGGAGGACTTGTTAGCGCGTGCGCGGGCGTTGGCATTGCAACTCTTGGAGAACAGTCCTGCATCGCTGTCGTGTACTAAACGTCTGCTGAGTGATTACGCGCGCGGCGACCTTGATGCGCAGATACGGTTGGCGGTGAATGAGAATGCAGCCATCCGAGCCACGCCTGATTTTCGTGAAGGCATTTCTTCATTTCTTGAAAAGCGCAAGCCGCGATGGACGGGCGAGTGAGTAGAAGCGACAACGACCGCGCAGTTGTCAATGAGGCCCGTTTTCGCGTTCGTTACGCTGAGACCGACCAGATGGGCGTGGTTTACCATGCGAATTATTTCATCTGGTTCGAAATCGGACGCGTAGAACTGTTGCGGCAGCTGGGTTTTTCGTACCGCGACATGGAAGATTTAGACGGCTGCGGCATCGCCGTTATCGACGCGCGCTGCCGCTATAAGGCTCCGGCTCGCTACGACGACGAGATCGTCGTGCGCACACGTTTGAAGTACATTCGCGAATCTCTAATTCAATTTGAGTATGACCTGATGCGCGCTGATGACGGAACTTTGTTGGCCGAGGGCGACACCACACACATCGTGGTGGATCGAGAAATGAAAAAAGTGCCACTGCCGGACAAATACATGAGCGTGTTCCGCGCGGCCATGGATGCGGAAGTCTGAGAGCAATCCCATTGAAAGTTGACTGAGAATCTCTTGCAAGCACTTCATCTTAACGGCAACGATTTGACTTTGGAAGCGGTGCGGGAAGTCGCCAGCGAGCGGCGGCCTGTGCTTCTCGCTGCGGATGCGCGGGCAGCTGTGGACCGCGCTCGCGCAGTAGTAGATGCGCTGGTCGCAAGCGACAAAGTTTCCTATGCGATCACGACCGGCGTGGGCAAGCTGAGCGACGTGCGCATTGCGGGCGAGCAGATTCGCGAGATGCAGGTCAACCTGGTGCGGTCGCACGCCGTGGGGGTTGGGCCGCCACTGGCGGCATCCGAGGTTCGTGCCATGATGCTGTTGCGCGCCAATTCTTTGTCGAAGGGATTCTCCGGCGTGCGTGCGCAGACAATTGATGCGCTTTGCGAGATGCTGAACCGCGGCGTCACGCCGTTTGTTCCTTCGCAGGGAAGCGTGGGGGCGAGTGGGGATTTAGCGCCCCTGGCTCATCTTGCGTTGGTTCTGATTGGCGAAGGCGAGTGTGTAAATGAGCAGGGCACCCGCATCCCCGCTGCGGATGCGTTGAGTCGGGCTCAAATCAAGCCGCTGGTGATCGAAGCCAAGGAGGCGGTTTCGCTTATTAACGGGACGCAGGGCATGCTGGCGGTCGGAATTCTGGCCCTGCTTGCTGCAGAGACTCTGGTCGATACGGCAGACGTGATTGGCGCGATGACGCTCGACGCATTGCGTGGGACGGATGCGGCTTTTGATGAACGTATTCAAATGGCGCGACCGCATCGCGGCCAGATCAGAACGGCGGAAAATTTGCGTCGCATGCTCGAAGGCAGCCAGATTCGCGAGTCGCATCGGGAGTGCGGCCGCGTGCAGGATGCTTATTCGTTACGCTGCATTCCGCAGGTGCATGGCGCGGTGCGCGACACGCTGACCTATTGTCGCGGGGTCATCGAGACTGAAGTCAACTCGGCTGTGGATAATCCGCTGGTTTTTGTGAGCGACCCGAAGCAGGCGGATGGCAGAGGGGAGGTGATTTCCGGAGGGAATTTTCACGGCGAGCCCGTGGCATTTGCGCTGGATTTTCTCGGGATTGCTTTAAGCGCGCTGGCTGGCATTTCCGAGCGAAGGCTGGAACGGTTGGTCAATCCAGCGCTGAACGAAGGCCTCCCGCCATTTTTGGCCGCGGGAGCCGGATTAAATTCTGGTTTCATGATGCCGCAGGTTACGGCTGCGGCACTGGTCAGCGAGAACAAAATTCTGGCGCATCCCGCTTCTGTGGATTCCATCACCACTTCCGGCAACAAGGAAGATTTTGTTTCGATGGGAATGGCGGCGTCCCTCAAGCTGAAGCGCATTGTCGAAAACGCGCGCAATGCGATGGCGATTGAGGCCATGGCCGCGGCGCAGGCATTGGATTTTGTGGCTCCGCTTAAGACTGGCAAGCGCGGGCAGGCGGCTCATGCCGCGATTCGGTCGGTGTGTCCGACGATGGATAAAGATCGCGTGATGTATCAGGATTTTGCGCGGATTGCGGAATTAATTGCGAGTGGGAAGGTGGCGGAAGTATTGAGATAGTCAGTGTGCCTGTAATTTGCGTCGACTCACCGATGTTGACAGTTGCCGATGTACTTATGCTGACGATAATCTCTAGGCTATAGGGCAGGTTTTCACTGTGCGACCTCTTTTGGCTGACGCCGGCGTGCCGATGCTTGTCCTGACGTTACCGGCGATGCTGATCCTGCTAGTGCCGATCGTTCTGATTGAGGCTTGGCTGTGTCGCAGGTGGCTCGGCGTAACCAATTGGGTCGCATTAAAGTGTAATACCTTGGCGAATCTAGTTTCCACGCTGGTCGGTGTGCCGCTGGCGTGGGGGACGGTTTTGCTTTTCGACTTCCTTGTTCTCGGAACTATCCTGCGAATCCCGGCGGTTGAGCGAGCATCGGACAAATGGAACACTCCGCTCGCGCACATCGTCGGGACTATCCTCTTCCCAGCTTGGCTCGGTCCAGACGAGAAGCGCCTTTACTGGATGATCCCTTTGGCTACGATAGTTCTGCTCCTACCGACCTTTTTTATTTCTGTATTGATCGAAACCTCCGTCATCGGTCGCATGGTGGGAACACTGGAAGACGGCACCTCCAATCTCAGCAGTGACCGCATCCGGATCGCAGTTCGGAATGCCAACCTCGTCAGTTATAGCTTGCTGGTCATCGGCAGCACGGCCTGGTTGCTGGTTTCGCTCGTGGCGCACCAACGGTAGATCAGCGCATTTCCTTGGCGGCTTTTTCTTTCGTGGCGGATTTGAGAGCTGCCGAGCTTCGCTCGGCTGGACGGGTCAAAGACCCGTCCCCACGCAGGCCGTCCCCACACAGACTGTCCCCCCACACAGGTTTCCGCGTCTGCACGGGCGAGGACGCCCGCGCCTACACGACGACGCCCGCGCCTACACTTTTGCGCTTCCATCCAAGCCTAATTTGTCTGCGATTGGTTTCAGGGCTTCGATGCAGAATGTGATGTGTTCATCCAGGTCGACACCCAGGCCTGCGGCGCCGTTTACGATGTCATCTCGATTCACTTTTCTTGCGAAGGCTTTGTCTTTCATTCTTTTTCGTACTGACTTTGCGTCTACTTCGGCGAGAGATTTTGATGGTTTGATCAATGCGACGGCCGTAATGAATCCCGCGAGCTCATCGCAGGCGAACAGTGCTTTTTCCATCGGCGTGTCGCGTGTGACGCCGGTGTAATCTGCGTGGGACATAATCGCGCGCCGAATTTCTTCCGGATAGCCGCGCTCTTTCAGGATTTCATTTCCCTTGTATGGATGGTCATCCAGGCTGGGATATTTGTCGTAATCGAAATCGTGAAGCAGCCCTGCCACACCCCAGAGTTCTTCTTCCTCAAGGGACCCCGAGGCTAATTTTCGCGCGTACGCACGCATGCACGCCTCAACTGCCAAGGCGTGTTTGCGCAAACTTTCCGACTGGGTGAACTCAGTTAGTAAACCCCATGCTGCTTCGCGATCAATCATGGTTTCTTGTCCATTTCGTGCTGGTTATCGCCGCTCTGTGTAATTATTAAATAGCATACTGCGACTTTCCTCTTCAGATTGTGCTTGACATCCACAGGGGTTGTACCGCAAATTACGCAACAGGTTGGGAACCGTATCAAGTTTGGTTCACTCGGTTCCAGGAGAAGCCCGCTCTGGCCCTCCCACACCTTAGATGGCCACCACTCTTGCCCCAGTAGATTCCAGGGAAGTTGTTCGTTGTGATCGTTGCCTGTTGGTTCAATTCCGTACCAGTAACGATCTTTGCCGCCGCTGCCACGCCTCGTTGGATGAAGAGGAGCCCGAAGTAGTTCAGGCGCCACCACAGCCGCAGATTTTACCAAGCAATGGCCATGGTCGCGGGCATTTGCACCTGGCTGCCTCGATCCGGTCGATGCGTCTGCGCAATGGACTCAGCCAGCGGCAACTGGCAGCGCGTATGTCGGTGCCGCGAACTTACGTCTCGAAAATCGAAAACGAAAAGGCAACGCCGACACTTTCCTCACTTGAGCGGTTGGCGAACGCGTTGGAGGTGACCGTGCCAGATCTACTAAGTGGCGGCGAGCGCAATCGGCAGGAAGAGATTCGCGAACTGATGCAAGATGCGTTTGTCGCGGAGATGCTGCCGTTTGTGAACCAGCTGAATGGGATGCAGATGTCGAGCATTCTGACGCAGGTGCGCGACTTGACAGTGCGTCCGCGGCGGAGCGCCTAGATTTTCTTGGCGTGCTTTTGATGCACAACCGAGACGGGCGAGGACGCCCGTCCCCATTAACGACTTTTTCCGGGCGACCAGCCAACTGCAGCCGGGATCGAAAGATTCCGGTTTTTTTCTTAGCTCTCCAATCGGAAACGGGTTTCGCCTAGCCGGTAAAGTCTTCGCCAGAGCAGTCGGTTCACCGTGACTACCATTGCCGCCATCACGATGGTGGCCGCGATCAGCAAGTCGTAATTGCCGCCATCTGTGGCGCGGCTTATGGTGGATCCCAGCCCGATGGTGGAAAAGGTTTGCCCTTTGAAATGAAAATATTCGGCCACGATGCTCGCATTCCAGGCGCCGCCTGATGCAGTGACCATGCCGGTCAAGAGATATGGAAAGATTCCCGGGAGGATGAGCTTGCGCCATCGTTGCCAGCCAGTGATCCGGCATACGATGCAGGCTTCTTTCAGATCGGTGGGAATCGCCATTGCTCCCGCGATCACGTTAAACAGAATGTACCACTGGGTTCCGAGCAGAAGCAGAAGTATGGAACCGATGCCGAGGCCCGATCCTAGCCGAAACAAGATCAGCAAAATGATCGGGAAAAAAGCGTTCGCCGGAACCGACGCAGCGATCTGTGCCAACGGCTGGGCCACGCGGGCCAATCGCGGACTGAAACCGATCTTCACGCCAACGGGGATGGTCCAGGCGGCGCCGATCAACAACGCAGCGATAACGCGAAGAAAAGTTGCGCCCAGTCCTTGTCCTAGTTCAGTTACTTCGGAGTGATCGAGTCCGGTCAGCAGAATGGCAACTCGAACTACCGCGTAACCGGTGAGGCCAATGCCGGCTATGCCGAGAATGCCAAGCGCGTAACTCTTCCAACGTGGGGCTGGTGCGACGGACGTCCCCGTGTGTCTCCTGTAAAAATACGACATGAGAGATTCGCGGAGCGGGAAAATGGCTTTCTGTTCCAGCTGTGCAAGAGCACGCGAGTGCTGCAATAGATTGAGCACCCATGAATGCGGAACCTCAGCACTTTCGACTTGCTCGACTTTAAATTTTTCTGCCCAAGCGATCACAGGTCGCCACACAAACTGATCGAGCAACACGATGACCGCGATCATGGTAATGACGCCTAGTAGAATAGATCGCGTGTCTCCCGCGCTGGCAGCGGTTTGGAGATAGGAGCCGAGTCCCGGCAGGCGGAAGTCACGCGAGCCTAGCACGAACATTTCGCACGCCATAAGCGCGAACCATCCGCCAGCCACCGACATCATCGAATTCCATACCAGGCCAATTGCGGCGAAGGGCAGCTCCATCTCCGTGAAGCGCTGCCACCAGCTGAATCGGTAAATATTCGCCGCTTCGCGCATCTCCTGAGGAATGCTTTTCAGCGACGCATAAAAACTGAAAGCCATATTCCAGACTTGCCCGGTAAAGATAAGGAGGATTGCGCCCAACTCGACGCCCAACTGGCGGCTGGGAAACAGCGCGACCATGGCCAGCATTACTCCGGGCAAGAAGCTGAGCACCGGGATCGACTGCAGAACATCCAGGAGCGGGATCATGAAACGCTCAGCCTTGGCGTTGTAGGCCGCGATGTAGCCGTAAACCAAAGTAAACCCCAGGCTCAACGCGTACGCGAGCGTTATGCGCAGCAGCGACAGAGCAGCGTAGCCGGGAAGCGCCAGCGGGCTTCGTGAGATTTCAACCGCTGGGGTGAAAGGGCCGAGCCAAGTGCGTGCGACGACTAGAACGCCGTAGAAAAGGGCGATGGCCGCCGCGAACATCAGGACGTCGGGCAGATGCGAAGTCTCTAGCGGAGGCAACAGAGACCACAGCCGATACGGCGAAATGGTTCGTAGCGCTACGCCTTTCTTCATGGAGGTTCCTGCACAAATCAGGCAACGAAATCTTCACTCTGTGGCTTTGGAACTGGTTGCGGAAGCCGGTCGGTGACTTCGGCAATATTCGCCAGACGCTCTGCCAGTTTGTGATGCAACGAACCCTGTTGATATCGCCAATGATAGTTGCCGCTCTTTACGCTGGGCGTGTTCAAGCGGGCTTCGCTGCCGAGGTCAAGTACATCCTGAATAGGAAACACAGAAAAGCTCGCTACTGAAGCCTGAGCGGCACGAATGAACGCCCAGTTGATACCATCTTCGCAATGTCCGACGTAAGCCTCGGCGGCGCGACGCTCATATTCGGTCGCGGTTTTCCACCAACCCAGAGTTGTGTCGTTGTCGTGCGTGCCAGTGTAGACGACGCGATCCGCAGTCAGGCGATGCGGCAGATACATGTGGGCTCCTGGATCGCCAAAACCAAATTGCAATACCGCCATGCCGGGAATGCTAAGGCGTTCGCGTAGCGCGTGCACGTCGGGAGTGATGTAGCCTAGATCCTCTGCGAAGAATGGCAAGCCTCCCAATTCTTCGCGCAGTTTGTTGAACAGTTCGTCTTTCGGCCCGTCCACCCAACGGCCGTTTATCGCTGTAGGTTCGCTGGCTGGAATCTCCCAGAACTGCGCGAACCCGCGAAAATGATCAAGCCTGATGAAGTCGCACGTTTGAGCGGCCCAGCGCAACCTTTGCACCCACCACTTGAAACCCTGCGAGCGCAGAACATTCCAATCATAAAGAGGATTTCCCCAGCGCTGTCCGGTGGCGCTGAAGGCGTCCGGAGGCACGCCTGAGACTGCTTCGGGCTCGAGATTATCTTTTAAACGAAAGAGTTCTCGATGTGCCCAGACGTCAGCGCTGTCGTAATCCACAAAGATGGCAATGTCTCCGACGACGCGGATAGATTTTTGCGCGCAATAGAGGCGCAAGGCATGCCACTGTTCGTAGAAAAAAAACTGGATGACCCTGCGGATGGCCATCTCAGAATCCAATTCAGTACGCGCGGTCTGTAAAGCGCTCGGCTCGCGGCGCGCCAGTTCGAGCGGCCAGGTATTCCAGGATCGCCTATCGTAACGGCTTCTCAGAGCGTCGTAGAGGACAAAGTCTTCAAGCCACCAATCGTTCTCAGCACAGAATTGGTCGAAGCGGGATCGCGCGGAGCTAGCAGCAGAGTGCAAAAAATTGTTGGCCGCCTCCTCTAGTAAAGGGAACTTGTGTTTATAAACCTGTTCGTAATCGATGTGCCCGTTGGAATTAGGAAGAGTCTCCAACGGCGCAGCGTCGATCCAGCCGTGTTCTGCTAATCGCTCCAGGCTCACGAGCAACGGATTACCGGCGAAAGCTGAAGTCGACGAGTACGGAGAGTTCCCATTCGCGGGTGGCCCCAAAGGCAGAACCTGCCACAGCCCTTGGCGCGCAGAGGTTAGAAAGTCCAGAAACTCGTAGGCAGCGGGGCCAAAATCACCGATGCCTCCACGTGAGGGCAGGGAAGTGGGATGAAGCAGAATTCCGGTCAAGCGAGGGAATGACATTTGTAATTATTTTTCCATCTGGGCTATGAGGCTACGAACAGGAACGAAGCGTGATTGGGTTTGAATTTAATCACGCTTCTAGCTTAGAGAATTATCGAGAACGCGGCAACTTTCAGAATCAGCTGTCTACAAAAGATCCGGGTAGAGTGGGATTCCGGAACTATTCTCCCTCGTCTCCCTGAGTCTGCTGCTTGGTCAGGCTTTTCATCTCTTGCTCGTTGATTTTAATTTTCCCGGATTTCTCCATCTGATCGCGCAGGTTCGCCATAAACAGACCGAACAATTCGGACTCTTTATTTTGCACCAAGGTATCGCGAATCTGATCTTTCTTCGAGGCAAACTCCGAGTCAGCAGGCGCTTGCTTGTCCAGAATTGCCAGGACTGCACCTGAATTACCGCTATCGATTGGGCCGCTGATGTCGCCTGGCTTGAGGCTGAAAGCCGCTGACGCTGGTCCCGCCATCGAGCCGATATCCGGTACCTGTCCGTCGGGCTTTACGAAATCGCTGGTCTTCATGGTTGCGCCCAGCTCTTTAGCCGCTTTCTTCAAGTCGTGATCTGCCTTGGCTCGATCGGATAACTCCTGCGTCTTTTGCGTCAACAAGGTTGCAGCGCGCTCATTTTTGAATTCGGTTTCCACGCGATTGCGAATCTCTTCGAAAGTGGGCGTAGCGGGCGGTTTGATGGCTTCCAGTTGATATATCGCATAGCCCTGCGGCAACTGCACTTCGTCTGGCGGCGATTTTTCCGCGGCGCTGAACACCGCCTCAGTGAACTGCGGCGAAGTGCCAATGCCTGGCAGCGAATCTGCGCGGCTGATAAAGTCCGTCGCTACAGGTTGCATTCCTTTCGCGGCAGCCGCTTTATCCAGGCCGCCGGTGCGCGCCTGGGAAAGCAGCGCGCTGGCTGCTGCATCTGCGGCCTGCTGAGCTTTCTGTTGCTTGATAATGGGCTCTGCCTGATCTTTAACTTCTGCGAGGGTTTTCAGGTGCGCATCCTGTTTATCGTCCACACGGAGAATTACGAAAGCGTAGCCCGCGTTGATCACGTCGCTGGTTCCACCTTTAGGCAACGAAAACGCGGCCTTGTCAACGTCAGGGACGGGAAAGCCTCCGCGCTTGATCCAGCCAACCGAGCCTCCATCCTTGCTGCTCGGGTCCTCGGAATATTTTTTGGCCAGGTCTTCGAACTTAGCTCCACCTTTAACCTGCTTTAGAACGTCGTCAGCCTTCTTGCGCGCGTCGTCGATACCTTTTTGATCGACCTTCCCGTCGGGACCCGGCAACGGAGTCTTAATCAATATCTGGCGGACGTTAACCTGCTCGGGCACGCGAAATTCGTCGCGGTGCTGATCATAATATTTCTGCAAATCCTGCTGGCTGACTTGCTGCTCGCCCTGAAGTTTGGCGGTATCGATGAGAACGTACTTGATCTTGCGCTTCTCGGGAATGGAATTGTTGTAGGTGGCTTTGTTGCGATCGTAGAAAGCTTTCAATTCGAGGTCGCTCGGGTGCAGGCCTTTGAGGATGTCGTCCTTGTGCAGCACCGCGTAGTCAAACTTTATTTTGGTATCGTCTTTCTCAAATTTCTGGCGGACTTCCGCGTCCGTCACCATGGCCCCGCCCGTGACCAGGCTGCGCAGTTTGTCGATCAGAATTTCTTCTTTCACATCATTTTCAAACATCGGTACCGTGAGGTCGTGCTGCTGCAGCAGTTCCTCATACTGCGCCTGGCCAATGAAATTTCCGCCTGGGAAAAAAGCTTGCGCGTAGCGGCCATGCTGGAGTTCGTCGCGCACATCTTCATCCGTCGCTCGCAAACCGAGATGCTCAGCCTCCGCAATGAGCGCTTGTCGCTGGATTAATTGCTGCGCCGCCTGCGATGCAAAATACGGCAGCAGCATGGAAGCCTGCGCACCCCCACGCGGAAATTGCTGCTGCACCATCTGTCTAGCCTGGCGCTGCACTTCCTGGCTGGTGATATCGGTACCCGCGACCTTGGCGACTACGCCGCGCGTAGGTCCGTTGGAGCCAAAAAAGTCGGTACTGCCAAAGCCCGGGACTAAGGTGACCACCATAAAAACAGAGATAATTGTTAACAGGCCGCCAAGAACAATCTTCTTGATCGGGCCAGGGGTTTGCAGAAATCGAATCATTGTCTAATCACTCCGGAGTAAAAGGGCGAGTCAATCATTATAAACCAAGGGGAGGCTTAGGGTTAAGACGAGCAGACGCAGAAAACTGAATGCTGCGATTCGCAGCGTTTGAACATTTTATTGACGATCCGTATCAGGGCTCGCCTTTAGGCGAGCCGGAAGCGAAAGGTTTTTCAGCGACGCCTTCAGGCCTTTCAATTTGCAGCAGGGAAGGCTTTCTCCGCAATTGCGAAGCGATGCCATGATTGGAATCAAGCATCTTTCATCGTTCGCCGGATGTTCGAAAGGATTCAGGCTTCTTCGGGAGGAAGTTCAAAATCTACCAGGTTGCCGCGGAAGCCATGCGTCTTCCAGGCGCCGAAAGCGATGCCCACGGCCATCCAAATGGCTCCAAAGATCAGTGCCTTGGTGCTCAGGTTCAGCCAGAGGAGCAAACAGATAACAAAACCAAGAACCGGCGGGAGGAGATTGCCCAGCTTCTTTTTATCCTCGTGAAGGTAGTAACGAACAAACGCGGCAGCGTTCACTCCCATGAAAGCAATCAGGGCGCCATAGTTGAGTAGGTTCGCGCCAAGCTCATAACCGGTGGCTGCTCCAGCCACTGCGGGCAGAATAAAAGCTCCGGCTAGAGCCAGCGCTCCCACGAATAATACGTTGTTACGAGGCACGTGTCGCTTGTCATCCACTACGCCGAAAAAAGATTTAGGCAGAGCGCCGCTGCGGCCCATTCCATAGAGCAAGCGGGCGGCGCCGAGTTGCGCTCCCATGCCAGAGCCGAAGTTGGCCACGACCAGAGTGAATCCGATAATGGCAAAGAGCGGCGCCCAGGCGCGGCCTGCGACGAAGGTGAACGCAGTGTCGACGTTCGGGTACGGTTGCGAGGCCGGCCAGATCAGTTGCGCTGCGTAAACTTCGACCGCCGACAAAATCCCGATCACAAAACATGTCAGCACCGTCGCCAGCAGAATGTTACGGCGAGGATTTTCTGCTTCCTCTGAAAGCGTCGAGATGCCATCGAAGCCAATGTAGGTCAACACGGCGACGGAAGTGCCGCCCATCACAGCTTTCGTATTCCACGACTGCGGATCGTAAAAAGGACGCGTGAAGAATGTTGCGCCGTCATGCGGGTGTCCAAAAATATATCGGGCTGCGGCTACGAAGAATATCGCGATCACGACGCCCATCCCCGCCGCCAGCGCCGTGTTCACGCGGGCGGAAGTCTTCACTCCCTGAATGTTCAAAGCCGTAAAGACCAACGCGAAAAAGACTGCCCACGCGCCATACGGCACGCCGGGCGCAAACACGTTTGCCTGTTGGCTGATCCAGATAATGCAGATCATGGGATTCAGCATGTAATCCATGACCATGCTCCATCCGGTGACGTAGCCGAGCGCTGGATTGATCTCTTGTCCGACGTAGGTAAATGCCGAACCGGCGCTGGGATAAGCTCGGGCCATCCGGCCATAGCTGATGGCCGTAAATAGCATGGCCACCATTGCTATCAGAATGGTTGTGACCACGTGGCCGTGTCCGCGCTGGCTCAATACGCCGAACACGGACATCGGCGCGACCGGTTGAATCACGATCACGCCGTAGAGAATCAGGTCCCAAAGCGTGAGTGTTCGCCGGAGCCGTGCGGCCGCAGGAGTTCCCGAGGAAGTGGTTGCCATGTGCGGGTATTGAATTATGCCTAAGGCAAAGTGTCAACTATTAAATCGATTTCGCACACGGAAAATGACCTTCACTTTGTTGACGGGTAGTCGAATCTAAACCCGGCTGACTCGTGTCCCGACATGTAGCGCGTGTTGTATTCCAGCAAGTAATTCAAGTGCGCGTCATCGAGAGGGAAAGATTTGTCAGAGGGATACATGTTCATCGTACTGAAGGGAAGCGGGTCGACGTTGGTGAAGTCGTAGGCGTAGAAGTCCATGTCTTTCTCGTAGCCATTGGCCTCGAAGAAATAGTCGCGCACCCAGCCTTTCGGTAACGCCGGAAGTGTCGAGGGATCGAAATCCAGAGCGACTTCATCGCCCGATCCGAAAACGACAAGTTTGTCATCGAGGGAAGTGAGCAGTGGGAGCACGTCTCCGTAGCGGGTGTAGCTGCCTGCGGGACGCGTGTAGGGGCCGGTCGGACTGGCTTTTTCGTAAACATACATTACATTGCCAGGCGGGTTGCCTTCGATCTTTAACGGAAATCCGTGAAAGCGCAGATCGGCGCGGGCCAGGGGAATTGAAGAAAGGCGAACGTCCTGATCCTGTGGTGTTCGGTCAATCAGAATGTTGTTCCAATAGATTTGCAGATTGGTTGAAATTCGAATGCGCCGCGTGCCCAGCGGAAGCTTTGCCAGTCAAGTCCGCGGTCATTGTGCGCGGTCCACCCGCGGGGAAACCCATGTCGTCGATGACCTTAATCCATTTGCCTGCGGCATCCTGTGCTTCCACGAAAGGCGAGATGGCGTGAATTCCTGCCTGATCGGCGGCGTACATGCTCGTCGCGCTGAAATATTCAACCTCGCCGTGGAGTAGCAGCCATAACGGTCCGCCTTGGTAGGGCTCACCAAGATCTAGTTCGAGACTGTGCAGCTTTGTGAATCCTGCGAATGGAAGCAACTCAAAGTCGCCGAAATAATGATGAGCCTGGAGATTGGGCAGAACATTTTGGCCGTGCTCATCCCATGCGCCCGCTGGAGGCCGCGCGTTGCGGCTGGACACAACTTTGAAATTTGGATAAGGCGGATTGCTGGCAAAATATTCGTTCGGATAAACGTCAAGGTCAGCGGGATGATCGACCGCGAGCAGCTTTACCTGGTCGAGATAAACTGCCTCTTCGAGCGGTTCCATGAAGCGAAAGCTGAGCTCGCCATCTTTTTCGCGAATGGCGTTGCGATCTATTTTTATGTATTCCGTGGGGCGTGGAATGTCGCGCTGGCCGGGGCCGACCCAATGTCCAACTACGCCAGCGCCTAGCATGTCAGCGACGAATTGATAGCGTTCTCCATCCCAAACGAAAAGGGTAGGGCAGGAACTGCCGCGGCGGTCAATTTCCATATATTTCTGTTCGCGGTCGGCGGCTACTTCGACTTCATCCTGCAAAACTCCGGTCGGCCAGAGCATGCGGACGACGTCGGCTTGTGTCGATTGTCCGAGGCCGACCGTGAGGTAAGGCGAGTTCTGGCCAAGGTAGCCGTTCGATCCGTAGATCTCGAATTTCTGACGATTGCCTCCGGCGAAAACTTCGACTTTGGTTCCAATCGCGCTCTTGTTGTCGGCTAGTCCTTTAAGATTCAGACGCAGCCAATGGTTCTTATTGACGCCTTCATTTCGTAGCAAGACAACCGGACCGTGACTCTGCGTGATGAGCAGATCAGTGGCGCCGTCGCCGTCGAAATCCCCGGTGATGATGGCGCGCGGATCTTTGAGCTGAATCTTGTCGAGGCCGACGTCGGCAGTAACATCCTTGAACCCGTCAGGCCCAAGGTTGCGGAACAGGCGCACTTCGCCCTTACCGTCTTTTGTTTCGCCGGTGGCTACGAGGTCGACCCAGCCATCGTTGTCGTAGTCGATCGCGGCAATGCCCCAAGCGCGGACCCAGTTGGTCGCGGGCAATAGAACTGGCTCGAAGCTCTTGCCCTCCACGTTGCGCCAAACGGTCAAGGCGGGCGCGCCAGAATGCGTGAAAGCCAAATCCATCCAGCCGTCATGATTGAAATCAAGGACGGCGACGCCCGCAGTTTCGGCGTTTATCGGAGAAGACCAAAGCGCACGTCTGATGAACTTCCCTTCCCGCGGGTTTTCATAAATCAAGGTTCCCAAATAACCGTTCGACCGTGTGCCGCCCATGCCAGTGACAACAATGTCTACGGCACGATCATTGTTGTAATCCGTGCCTACAGCAGAATGATTAGGCGTCTCACCCTCAAGGCCAACGGATTCCGTGACGTCAGTGAACGTACCGTTGCCATTGTTGCGCCACATCACGTTTGCCCCGATCAGCTTCCTGGACACCACCGTGCCTGGTTTTTCGGGAGTGCCGGTGATTAACAGATCGAGGTCCCCATCGTGGTCGTAATCGATGAACATTACCCCGGCTTCGAAGCGTTCGCTCTTGATGCCCGCAGCCTCGGTGACATCCTTAAACGTACCGTTCTTTTCGTTGTGCAGAAGAACCAACTGTCCGTTGCGGGTGACGGCGAGATCGGTGAAACCATCGTTGTCATAATCTCCGGCAGTGCAGTTAGTGGCATGCAATGTCGGATCGAGGCCGGCTTTCTTGGTTACGTCTTCAAACTTGCCGTTGCCCGAATTGTGGTACAAAGACATTCCGCCTTCCTTGCCATCGTCGGGCAGAAAGATGTCGATGAGCCCGTCGGCGTCGTAGTCTAAGAAACATGCGCCGGGGCCGGAGTAGGAAATAATGTCTTTCGCGGATGAGAGTTTTGTCTTCAGCCCGGACTGCTCGGTTACATCTGCGAACTGCACCGGAATCTGGGGCGGAACTTTCTGGACCATCTCTGGCGATTCTTCAGCGAGCGAATACTTTCCCTGCTCGCCGTACGCCAGGCTGATCGGAGAGCCTAATTTGTTTTGCGTGATGTATTGAAACCGTGTCAGATGTTCGCGAGCTTGAGCGAGATTGGCCGATTGCTGATAGGCGCGAGAGAGTCCGAATTCGGCCGAGGCGTGAAGACGGATTGAGCTTCAAGCGCATGTTGGAAGGCGTCGATCGCTTCTGGATATTGTTTGTTCTGGGCATGTGACGCCCCTAGAAAATACCAGGTGTCCGCATCGTTGGGATCGATTTCAGTGACGTGGCGAAACGCGTCTGCTGCCGCCTCTGAATTCGCGGAATTCTTTTCCAACATGCCGAGGTTGTACCAGGCATGAGGATCGCGGGGATTTTCTTTTACCGCTTGTTCGAGAAATTTCCTTGCCACGTCGACGCGTCCAAGATTGAGCAACGCGATGCCCTGATTAATGGTTGCGATCTGGAATTTGGGATCGAGCGTGGCAGCCTGTTCAAACGCCTTCAGTGCCTTTTCGAAAAGTTGCTGATTCATGTAAGCGGCGCCGAGGTTGTTGAGGCGCGCCGCTTCCGTGGACTTGTCTGCGTGGATTGCGGTCAGCGTGTGTTGCGGTGCGCGGCGAAGATGGCAATTGTTGCCAGAACCACCGCACAAGCGAGGGGGATTTTCTTATTCATGCGAAGAACAAAGTTAGCACATCGGATTGGCGGTCCCCGGAATCGAGGCGTGCGGGGACTAAAGTGTCAGCTTATGTTCAACTTCGCGGCGAAGATCCATGGCTTGCTGTAGCTTTTGTTCCCCACTATGCCTTTGCCTTCCTCGATTGTTATGGTTTGACTTCCAGCTACGTTTGACAGTTTGTCGATCTGCCCGCTCGGCCACTGCACTTCAATCGAATCGGCTTTGGTTTTTTCGCCCAAGCCGAAGGTCAACACCAGTTCACTCTGCGATAAATAACTCGATCCGCTGTGAACCATCTGCCACTGCTGATCTTTTCCGGAAGTCAAACGCACAACCGCTCCAATGCCGTCGCGATTCGACTTTGTTCCCTGCAGTTTTACTCTCAGACTGTGGTTGTTGCCGCCTTCATTGTGAAACAGATATGCTCGGCCACCGTTCGTAGTCATGAGCACATCGAGCGCGCCATCGTTGTCAATATCGGCGTAGGCCGCGCCACGAGCCACTTTCGGACTGGCAAATGCAGAACCTAGCGACGCCGTCACTTCTTGAAACTTTCCTCCGCCCAGGTTGCGAAAAAGATGCGGCGGCTCCGCATAACTCACGCGCTTCTGCACGCGTTCGATTTCGTTTTCAATGTGTCCGTCGGCCACGAATATGTCGGGCCATCCATCGTTGTCGTAGTCGAAGAAGAAACAGCCAAAGCCCAGCGTAACCAGAGTTGCGCGTCCAACTTCGGACTGCGGCGCCTCATCCACAAACAGACCGTTGCCTTCGTTGTGATAGAGCGAAAGCATCTGGTTGGCAAAATTCGTAATGATAAAACTTGGGCGGCCGGAACGATCGTAATCGGCGGCGTCCACGCCCATGCCGGCGCGAGCCACGCCGTCTTCGCTGAAAGCAATTCCAGCAGATACTGCTTTTTCCTCGAACGTGCCGTCGTGCTTGTTGAGATAAAGCTTGTTGGGCTGAGTGTCATTGGTCAACAAAATATCGGGCCAGCCGTCGCCGTCGTAATCGACAACCGCGACGCCCAGGCTTTTGGAAGTTGGATCGTAGAACTTGGCCTTCTGCGTCGCGTCTTCAAATTTTCCGTTGCCCAGGTTGTGCCACAGTCGGGCCGACGAACCTTTGTACGACTCCGGCGTGCAGTAGGATTTGTGCGCGCCGTCCAGGGTACAGTACAGATCGCCCGGGATCGACCACTGCACGTAATTCGCGACTACCAAATCGAGTTTGCCGTCGCGATCGTAGTCTACCCAGGCGGCGCTGGTGGAGAATTCGTTCGGTCCCCACAATCCGGCGGCCTTGGTGACATCAGTAAACGTGCCGTTGCCGTTGTTGTGAAATAAATGGCTCTGACCGAGCGCGCTGATGAAGATGTCATCGTAGCCATCATTGTCGTAATCGCCAATGGCAACGCCCATGCCGTACATGGAAATTGCCAGGCCGGCTTTGCGAGTGACATCGGTAAACGTGCCGTCGTGATTGTTGTGATAAAGCTTTAGCGATGATTCGGCACGGCTGTGTCCGGGCCAGTCTTCGCTGTTTACCAGCAGAATGTCAGGCCAGCCATCGTTGTCGTAGTCAACGAAGGCAACGCCCGAGCCCATCGTCTCAGGCAGATATTTCTTGCCGAAGGCGCCATTGTTGTGGACGAAATGAATGCCGGCTTGCGCGGTGATGTCGCGAAATTGAATTTGCTGGGCTGATACGTACGGGATGACGAATGGCATCAAGAAGAGTGCGTACGCCATTGCGAGAACAAATCCGCGCTGGAAGGCCTTCTTTGTATCGGGGCACGCCTTCTGGCGTGCCAATGATCTGAGGTTAGGTGTTACGGCTTTAGCTGCGGCGGCTAAAGCCGCTTTTAGTTTCGCGATCCTGTCGGCACGGCTAAAGCCGTGCCCTGATACGAAGCTGCAGATTATTTGAGAGAAAATTTCGGGCTTACCCATTATCTCGAGGCTCCCGTCGTGGCTATTTGTTCAGCCGAGCTTTGCTCTGCCCGGACGGGTCGAAGACCCGTCCCCACACGAGCTGATTTCAGATGGCCCAACGTTAATGGCACAGACGCGTGCTCGTGAATGGCTTGGCGCTCATTGTTGTCTTCGGGATTCAGTTGCCGATAGCGGCCCGTGATAGCTTGGGAAGCTTCGTCCGCCTTGAACCGCAGGTAACGTACCTCGTGCTCGTGGGCTTGTTTATGGTCTCCGAGACCGTTGTAGCAAAGCATGAGATTGTAGTGCGCTTGTAAGTCTTCCGGATCTACGGTCAGAACGGATTTCAGAACAATCACTGCCTCCGCGTATTTCCGCTGCAGAAAAAGAATGCGTCCGAGATCGTTCAGAGTAACGCGATCTCGCGGGTACTGCGCCAGAACCTTTCGTAGATGGGTGCTCGCATCGTCATAGCGGCCCTCGCTGCGCAAAGCTTTGGCATAGAAGAAATGCGCTCGAGCCAGGTCGGGACTCAGCGATAAAGCTTTTTCCAGAACCGTGCGCGCACGATCCATGTCGCCTTCCTGCACGGCTGCGCGTCCGATGTTGACCCAGCCGTCGGGATTCTTAGGATCAATTTCGGTTACTTTCTCAAAAGCAGCCTGCGCGCCTTTCAGATCGCCTTGCAGCAACAGACCGATGCCGTAGTCGTTCCAGCGCTGCCAGTCCTCCGCTTGCAGAACGGTCTTGGGCGCGGATACTGGCGCTTCGTGCGCAACTACATTCAGCGTGACTTCGTCTTCAGCCAGAGCCACGATGGGGAGATTGGGGATTTTTTCGTCTTTCGCGGATACTCCTTGCAGCGATCCTGCGAACACAAACTTCCTGTCATCGTAATCACGAGTGACGTTGGCCGTAGAATCAGAATCGGTCACACCCGCGAATGAGAATTGCGTGTTCCACCAGGCAAATTTGCGATAGCAGAGGCGAGCGTGCAGCGTGATTTTATTTCCCGCATCTTCGGGAATGTGCATGCGGTAATGAACCGTGTCAGCCGCGCCCGGCGGAATCAAGTGCACGTAAACCACGGCACGCGTGGCCCAAGCGTTGCGTTTGTTGATGCGATTGCCGTGTGCGTCGACTTGCAGGGAGCGGTAGAAGTGGGCGCCCTTTTCGACTGGGCCGTTGCCATCGTCATCCACGCTGCCGCTCCAGAATATGGTTTGTCCCCTGTCGTCGGTGCCTTTCAGTTCAAGCCAGGTGTCGTAGGCATCGACCGTGCCGCCGGGAAAGAAGTGTCCGATTTTTTTGGTGCGGACTACTACGTCTACGCGTACGGTATCGCCTCGACGGACGCTTGGCTTAGCTCGATTGAGCGGCGCGGTAATCGGCAGGACTTCGGGCTCGCTGGCCGGAGTAATTTTTGTCTCCGCTTCCTCGCCGACCGCGAACGTCGTAGAGAGATCCGGTTGATTGCCGCTTCCCGGCTTTGACTGCGCGCGCGCTGGCGAGAGAGCGAAAATATCGACGCTGACAATCCCATTCTTGAGGAAATTCTCGGTGATCTTGAGCTGATCGGCATCCTCATTGGCCGTCGGCAGGGCGGTGTTCGCGGCCGGGAAACGATGCGAATGGATGAAGCCTGCGACGTTGCCTTGATCGTTTGAACGCGTCTGCGGCATGTGGCAATCAGCGCATTGCGATGGTTTCGCCGGATAATAAAAAGAACGCGCGCCCTGTCCAGATACGCCGCTCGCCTGCCAGTTATCGTACTCGTTGAAGCCGCGAATCCAGCGATAGCCGTTCACGGGCACGTCAAGATGGACCTTGTGGCAACTGGAACAGAATTCCGCGGTCTGTTCGCGCATAAAAGGTTTTAGAAACACGCGACGGTGCGGCTCAGGATTCAGTTTCACGAGAAAATCGTGCAGCGTTCGCGCGAATGGATTCTTCGTCGCCGCTAATTCGTGAAGCTTGGGATATTCCAAATAAAAATCGCCTTGTCCCATGCTGCTCTTCACGCCGGCGATTGAATGACACATCATGCAGCCCAAACCAGCCTGGGCTTCGGGACGGTGCACGATTTCCTTGATGGGCGTATCCATCAAGCCGCTGTAGAGCACGGCAGGATCGTGGCAGCCTCCGCACCATTTGGAAGGTTTGGTGCCAATCGTGTCCTGCATGTATTCGATGCTTTTGCGATACCACTGATTATTGAAGGACGAGAAATGGTGTGCCGAACTGAACCACTGATTGTAGATATCTTCGTGGCAGCGTTTGCAGGAGTCGGATTCCATGAAAAACTTGCTGGGAATCTTTTCTCCGCCATTGACCTGCGCGGAACTGGGAAAGAAGGCGCCATCCGGACCATCGCCCTCTTGTTCCATGGTCGCAGGTGGCATCGAAGGATTTTCGATGCGGGCCTGATTTTGCCAGCGCGACTCGCGCACGTAACGAGCGCCCGCGCTTAATCCCGCAAGGAACACAAGACAGATTGCGCAGCGAACGATTGAGCTGCGCACGCTCGGCGTCAGCCACCCACGCCTCCCAGCCCATTCTGCGAAGACAATGCCACTGCCTGCTAGCGACAGAAAAATGTGGGCGTACAGCAGTTTCCACTCCACTCGTGGCGTACCCGTCTTGATCAAAACGAGTCCGACAATTGCTCCTGCGGCGAGCAAAATCCATCCAAAGCGTGAAGCGATGGTTCCGTTTCGGATCCGGCGAAGAAGTGACACTGCCAGAAAAACTGCGGCGATTATGCCAGCCAATGCGTGCAGTAAAACCATTCCAGCGTAGAACACGTTGGTCTGCGGAAAGGTGTATAGGTAAGCGGCCGAAGCGAACAAAAATATGAACAGCGCAGCGAATGCGCGGGCCAGGAGGAAGCTTCTGGATTTTTTGGGAACAGCCATTAAATAAATGCCACCTCTGGCGCGACGAAGCCGCCGACTTCAGGAATTGAGTGGGAAACAGGTTATCGTTTTTTCGGAGCGGGGAAATAGTACAAATCTATTAGTTTTGCTTTTCTTCGTTTGCGGAACTTTGTGTCCTTCGTGGTTAAAGCACTTTGAACTTGATCAACCGCAGAGCATGCGAAGGTACACGGAGTAAGAGATGCGACGAGAATTTATCGGAGCATAATGTCCGGCGGTTGCCACGGTCCTCGCTGGGCTTCCAGTTCGGCCGCTACCGCGAGCACCAGTTCCTCTTCCCACGGACGCGCCACAATTTGCACGCCGATGGGTAAGCCTTCATTTGACCGGCCAAACGGAATCGATACGGCCGGAGTTCCCAACAGATTGAACCATTCGGCGTAGCTCCATGCATCGAGGTATTGCACGGTCTGGCCATCGATGTTCCAGCTACGCTCGCCGTGACGAAAAGCTGGCACCGAAGCGACCGGGCAAAGCAGAATGGGAAAATCGTGCATCTGCGAGAAGACTTGCATGCGCACCACGTCGCGCATGATCCAGGTATCGAGTAAACTCTGAGCCGTGTGCGGTGGTTCGCCCGCGACCCAACGGGAAAATTCTTTGAGAATGGGACTGAGGTCAGTTTCGCGTCCTTTAGTCAAAGGCCCCAGCAGCATTCCGCCCGCGATACCGAAAAATTGCCACCATAGTTGGCGAGCCTGTTCGAGGCCTTCGGGACGAAAGGGCTCAACTTTAAATCCCGCGTCTCTGAGTGCATTGGCCGCGGCTCGCACGGCGGCTCGAGTTTCAGATGTCACTGGAGTACGACCGTCATCTTCGAAATAGCCGATGCGAAGTTTTTTCACATCATCACGCGAGGGCCAGCGCACCGGCATCGGTGCGGCCGATGGATCACCGACATCCGGGCCTTGCATCAGCTCGAATAGGACTTTCAAATCCCCGATGGTACGAGCCATCGGTCCTACCACACCGAGCAATGCGAATGGTCCGACTGAGGTCGGAAAATGTCCTGTCGCCGGGATCCGGCCCGGGGTGGGCTTCAGTCCGCAAATTCCGCTGAAGTGTGCGGGCACGCGGATCGAGCCGCCGCCATCACTGCCGACTCCTCCGGCTGACAATCCCGCGGCAATTGCTGCTGCTTCTCCGCCACTTGATCCGCCCGGAGTTCGCGATAAATCCCAGGGATTGTTTGTGCGCCCATAAAGAAGATTGTCTGTCTCCCATGCCATCAGCAGTTCTGGGGTGTTGGTATTGCCCAAGACAATGGCGCCCGCCTGGCGGAGGCGCGAAACCAGCGGCGCGTCATTCTTTGCTACCAAGCCAGTGCGAATCCTGGTTCCCGCTTCGCAGCGCAGTCCCTTCACGTCAATGGAACTCTTGATGCTTATGGGAACGCCGTGCAACGGGCCCAGGTTCTCGTTGCGGGCGACAGCGTCTTCAGCAGCACGCGCCTGACGGCGCGCGCCTTGGGCATCGATTTCCACAAAAGCATTCAGCCTGGGATTCAACTTCTCGATGCGTGCGAGATGCGCATCGACCAATTCAATTGGCGACAATTTTTTTCGGCGAATTTGCTCAGCCATGGAGAGAGCTGAAAGCAAGGTAAGCTCGGACATGCGTTTTGGTCAGAAAAACATCGAGTTTAGCATGGAAGAATTCTGTGTAGTCCGAGCGTACTTGCCATCCCGCAGCGCAGCAAGGGATCTAGGTTCTTGCCTGCATGATCGGTAATGTGAATCGCAGGCAAAGACCCAGATCCCTCGCTGCGCTAGAGATGACAAGCGTGGTATGGAGACGTAGCAAGCTACGTCTCGACACAGTTCAGTGCGAGGTTGGTATCGAACGCCGTGATTTTTGCGGAGGCAAAAGCACGCGCACGGCGTCTTTGCTTTTTGTACCGCGCTTAGCAAGCCAATTCTTCAGATGATGCCGTGAAGCAGGCGTGAGGCGGGAAAAGAACATTCCAGCGCGGCCATCGTCTTCGGCCCAAATCACCTTGCCAATGCCCTCCACCAAGTGAGAAGTTCCGGGTAAGTAAAAATGCAAAGGCACACTGTGAGCCGCGGGCAATGGTTCTGGAGCCTGCAAAGCTAAACCTTGCTCACTGACATCCAGCATAATCGCCGGTAATGTTGCGGTGCCAATGCGAAGATGCAGCAGCGCTTCCAACGGATGACGAGCAGAATGGCGCGGGCTGGGCCGCATGAGCCGCTGTCCCGCATGCAGCGAGCGCGCAGCCTGCTCGCACACAAGCGGTTTGTAGAGGATGAAATTTACGCCCGACTGGAACGCTCCGCCGACCGGTGTAAATGCACCGACCATGGCATATACCACCGGCTTTCGTTGCGGGGTTACCATCTGCGCCATGCGTGCGACCTGGCCTGCACCTTCAAGGTCGAAGTCGAGTATTAACGCCGAATGATGGCCTCGCACCAGCAATTCCACGGCATCGGCGGACGAATGGCAGGTCTGATGCTCGATTTGCAGCACGTCCAAAAGCGCGACCAGCACTCGAAGGGACGGGCGGTCTCGCGATACCAGCAAGGCGTTGAGTTTCATAGACGGGAGCTTATGTCTCGCGTGGACCCCAGTAAAGTAACAGCGGTAATAACTGAATAGTTACCCGCGCAACCTCTTTCCCGGATTGAAACTGCGGAATTTAGCGGTTTCTCGCCGCATTCTGGATTGCCCGAAACTCGGATCCCAGCTTCGTATGTACATGGCCGGTTTCGTAGCGGGCAAAAAGAGCGGCGCGTCTTACGTAATCTGCCGCCCTTGGGGCTGAAATGAAATAGTTGTGGATAACGAATGGTCAAAGCTGCCTCATCGAACGTCGCCAATCGTGCGCCGCGGGTGAAACTCGCGGGAACCGTGTTGTCCCTGGTTCGTTTGGAAAATGGCCGGCAAACTCGGGGAAGGTTGCATATGCTCTCCATAACTGGGGGGTTATTGAATGTGGCTGCGCCTTTAGATGAAGGGATTAAGGTCGAGCTGATCTTTCATGTGGGCGAAAGCACGGTTCGTAGTCAGGCACGCATGTTGTTTCCGATGTGGGCGACGCGAGGCTATCTTCAGCCCTTCGAATTTTCTGACCTCAGCGAAAAAGAACGCTCCAGCCTGGGAGTTGATTTGCAGCGATTGCTGGATTGCTCAGCGGCGAGGATTGTGACGGCTGCAGAAGAGAATGCTGAAATGTCCGGATATTCTGAACAATTTTGATTGCCGCCGCGGCTGACGCACCTGTCCGTTACCTAAGGAAAACCATCCTCCGCTAAAATAGTCTTCGAACTTTGACCAACAACTCATGGAGAGAATTCATGGCTCATCAGCATTCAGCTGGTTTTCTGAAGATTGTCGAGGACGCAAAAAAACGTATTCGTGAAACCACCATCGACGATGTGAAAGCGAAGATGGACCGCGGCGAGAAGTTTCTGCTCATCGACGTGCGGGAAGAAAGCGAATACGCGGCCGATCATTTACCCGGCGCCATGCATCTTGGCAAAGGCATTATCGAACGCGATGTCGAGGCTCAAGTTCCCGATAAAAATGCACCCATGGTGCTCTATTGCGGCGGCGGATTTCGCTCCGCGCTAGCCGCCGATAACCTGCAAAAAATGGGGTACAAAAACGTGCTCTCGATGGACGGCGGTATTCGGGGCTGGCGCGAAAAAGGTTTCAGACTTACGAAAGATTGAAAGCCTGTGGAACTGCGTGTGCTGAAGTACTTCGGTAACTTGATGCAGGCTTCGCCATAAGTCACCATGGTCATGCTGAAGTCTTAATAAGAACTAATCCGATCATGCAAGGCAAACATAACTCGGGTTCAAGCGCCGCGGCGCCAGCGACAGCGCGGACTGCCAATGCTTCTGCCGAACAGATCCTCAGTCAGTCCGCCACAGCGCCGGAGTTTTGTGCGGCGCTCGCTAAACTTTTTGGAGTTCGACCAACGGAAGTCGCGCTGATGCGCCTGGAGAGGGGGTTGCTGGGTTTCCTCTATCCGGAACAGCTCAAGACTGCGGGATCGATTCCGGTTTCCAGTTCTTCCGCGGTGGCTGCGCACACTGCATCCACCAGGAAAACCGAAATTTTCAACGCTTTCGTCAAGGTAAAACACGCCAGTATTTTTGAAAGCGTAAAATTAAGCAGCTCGGAAGAGGTTGAGCGAACAGGTGCCAATGCTATTCAAAAATTAATGTCCGCACCCATTCTTGACTCACAGCGAAAAGTTCTTAGGGGTGGTCCAGGTTTGCCGTAAGGGATTTGATGCAGCCACTGCGGGACCGGATTTTACTCAGGATGATATGCAGCAACTAGAACTCGCCGCGAAAGTCTTGTCCAATCTGCCCTTCGTAAAGTAGATCCAAAGGCTGTACCTTTGTCGAGCATGCGAAGATCCGCATATTTCGCACACGCTAAACCCAGATTCCTCGCTTCGCTCGGAATGACAAGGATCTCTTCAAACTTACTGTTGGCGTTTAGTGACTAAGTACAGGCGACGCTTCAGACAATCCAACCGCGAGTAAAGCTTTGTTCGCCGCATCACTTCCCGAACGGACACAGTCGGGCACTCCGATCCCGCGATAGCCATTGCCGGCTAACGTCAAACCTGGAAGTTGCTGCAGCAGAATTTCGATGCGCTGTAGCCGCTCCAAATGGCCAACTCCGTATTGAGCCATCGCTCCCTTCCAGCGGTAAACGCGCGTGAACAGTGGGTCGGCCTTCAGCCCGATTATTTGGTTAAGCTCTTCGCGGATAATGCGGATGAGTTCCTCGTCCGGCGTTTGCAGAATTTGTTCATTACGCGCTCCACCAACGAAACAGCGGAGCAGGGCACGATCGTCGGGAGCGCGATGGGGAAACTTGTTATGCACGAAGGTCGCGGCTAGCATGCGTTTGCCTTCGCTGCGAGGAACGAGAAATCCGAATCCGGGAGGCAGAGCCGCGCGTACGCTGCGGTCGTAGCCAAGATTCACGGTGACGGATGAAGTGTACTGTATGGCCGCAAGTTCGGAGGCCAGGTCCACGCTGGCGCTGCGCAGAAGTTCCGCGGCAGTTGGCGCGGGCGTGGCGATGATTATGGCGTCGAAGTTATTCGAATTGCCCGCGGACAAAGTCCAGCCTTCCCGGTTCGTTTGAACAACTCGCACTGGTGTGTTTGTGCGCAGGGCAGATGCGGGCAGGCGGGATACGACCGCGTTCACCAACTGCTGCATGCCATCTTTCAAGGAGGTAAACAGGGGCCTGGGTGGAGCTTTTGACGCTTGCGCCATGCGCTTGCGCGCAGCCAGCATGGCGCGGCCCAAACTGCCGTGCGAAGCTTCCATTTCGGCGAAGCGTGGCAGGACGGCGCGTACGCTAAGTTGACTGGCTTCGCCCCCGTAGACGCCGGAAAGCAGCGGGTCGGCGAGACGGTCAACCATCTCCGGGCCGTAGTGGCGCTCGACGAACGCAGCCACAGTCTCATCAGCGTCCGCTTTTCGTGGAGGATGAAACCACTCGCCCGCCATGCGTATCTTGGTACGAACGGAGAAAAGCGGAGACAGTACGGTGGGCATAATTTTTGTCGGGACCATGAACATCAGGCCATCCGGAATCAACGCCAATCTGCCCTTTACCAAAATGTAAGTTTTGCGATCGGCGTCATTGGAGCCGATGAGTTGATCGCCCAGGCCAACCTCGCGGCAAAGGTCGCTCGCCCAGGGCTTTTCTGTGAGGAATGAATCTGGACCGGCTTCGACTAAACAGCCATCGACGCGTTCGGTAACCAGAACTCCGCCTAGTCGCGAAGTCGATTCGTACACTACATATTCCAGCGGGGCGCCAGCACGCCGGTGTTTTTCAAGAGTGAAAGCCGCAGAGAGTCCCGAGATACCGCCGCCGATAATAGCAATGCGTTTCATTTTTTATTTGCGACCGGAATTCGGGCCATCCGTGACCGGGTAATGTCGGCAAGCGCTGACGCCAGCAGGCGAGAATCATTCAATGATTCTGCACGCCACAGCCGCATGCCCTGCTGCTCCGCGAATTGTTTGAAACCGATGTCAATGTCGTAGAGCACTTCAACATGGTCACAAAGAAATCCGATGGGTTGAATGAAGACGTCGCGATGACCCTTTTGTTTCAGCCCCAGAATTGTATCTTCCACTCGCGGCCCCAACCACGCACCACCCGACATGCCCTGGCTCTGAAATGCAAAACTCCACTCGTCGGGATCCAGACGCGCCTCGCTCGCCACGGCTGAGGCCGTTTCCTTTGCCTGGTTTTCGTACGGATCGCCTTCTGCAATCGTGCGCTCGGGGACGCTATGCGCGGTGAAGATGATCGGAATATTTTGCGTGCCTGCTTCGCGACGGGCACGATCTAATCCCAACCGTAACTTTTCGGCGAAAGCTTTAACTAACAATGGGTGGTCGTGCCATGAGTCGACGAAGTCCACAGTAAAACTCAGTTGATTGTCAGAAAGCGCAGAGCGATAGAGTCCAACGCTGGTGCGCGAGTTTTGCGGTGCCAGGCAGATGGCGACAACATTTTCGATGCCGTCCGAGGTCATGGCGCTTACTGCGTCAGCGACGAACGGCTTCCAGTTCCGCATGCCAACATAAACTGGCAATCCCAATTCGCGCGCCAGCAGTTCAGCTTGTTTCAGTGTGAGCTCAGTAAGCGGCGAGCAGCCAATCAAACCATAGCGATGCTTAACTTCGTCCACGACTGGCTGTGGAAGCGGCCTTCCGCCGGTTACGCGCAGCAAAAACTCCGGCACCTCGTCGACCGAGTCAGGGCTGCCGTGAGCCAGAAGCAGAACAGCCGTCTTGTCGGGATTTCCCAAGCTCTTCCTCCGCTATGAAACAACAGGAGTGGTTCTCATCGAGTGCTCTTGGACGAATTGAGCCAGCGCTTTCACGTTCTCGACTGGAGTTTCCGGCAAAATACCATGGCCGAGATTGAAAATGTGACCGGGACGGCCAGCGGCGCGACGGAGAATGTCTTCGGCGCGCGACTTCAGCTCTTTCCAATCTGCGAACAGCAAAACCGGATCGAGGTTGCCCTGCACGGCACAGTCGAAGCCGAGGCTCCGCCAGCCATCGTCAAGCGGAATGCGCCAGTCGAGGCCAATTACTTCCGCTCCAGTTTCCCGCATCGATGGCAAAAGCGTGGCACTGTCAGTCCCGAAATAAATTATAGGCACGCCGGTTTTTTGCAGCTTCTTCACCAGTTCGGTGGTGCGCGGGAGCACGTAACGGCGATAGTCTTCGACGCTGAGGCATCCGACCCAGCTATCGAAAATCTGAATCACGTCCGCGCCCGCATGCACCTGCTGCGCCGCGTATTCAGAGACAACGGCGACCAGCTTTCGCATCAGTTCATCCCATACGGCAGGCGATGAATACATCATTTTCTTGGCGTGAACGTAATTGCGTGATCCGCCCCCTTCGATCATGTAGCTGGCGAGCGTGAAAGGCGCGCCGCAGAAGCCAATCACGGGCAAACTGGTTCCGAAGTGTCTGCACACCTGTCGCACGGCTTCAGAAACATATCCCAGATCGGCTGCGCGATCGGTGCGAAGATTCGCTATGTCTTCTTGCTGGCGCAACGGCTTCTCGATTACGGGGCCTTCGCCCGCAGAAAAATGAAATGGTAACCCCATCACCTCAAGCGGCAGCAATAGATCCGCAAAAATGATGGCGGCATCAACGCCCAGCGCCTCCGCCGCAGTAATCGTAACTTCAGCCGCAACTTTAGGCTTCTTGCAAATTTCGATTAGCGAATATTGTTTGCGGACAGCGCGATATTCCTGCATATAGCGGCCGGCTTGCCGCATAAACCAAACCGGCGTGCGGTCGACGGGCTGCGCGTTGCAAGCCTTAACGAAGCGAGATTCGGGGGCAGACATGAAGGTTCCAATGTAGCATTTTTGCTTATCGGGCGTGGAGACGGACTGCAGAGTCGATAGTCCGCTGTTCGACAACTGTCGAACAACTAAAGATCGTGTCCTTCCGACTGCCCCGCACCAAAAGAGATAACCCCGCATTCATCGCCAACCGGCCTATCATTCTAAGAACGACTCAGTGGAGGTGTGGGCATGGCAGCGAATCAGGTGGTTCTCTATTTCGACAAGCAGGAAGATGCTGTGCTGTTCACACTTGCCGCCAGTTCTGTCATGTCAGGCGAAGAGCCCATGCGTGGCAGTGACGCCGTGGTCAAAGTTGCTGAGGAGATCTGCAAAGCCACTCGCATTACCACCGAAGGCGCCTTAAACAGCTGATCAGTCTGACCAGGGCTGAGGCGTGCGATCCCAGCGATGTTTTTTAAGCTGCTGAAGTAAGTCCGCGGGCAGCGGACCAGTATCACTCACCGCAATGTTTTGCCGAACGTGATCCGCCTTTCTCATTCCCACAATCGTAGTGCTCACGGTTGGATTCGAGAGAATGAACCGTAAAGCCGCATCTGGCAAACTCAAATTTTCTGGAAGGACCGATTTCAGTTTTTCCACCCGCGTTATGGTTTTCTTCAGATTGTCCGGACTGAAATATTTGGAGCGCCAGTCGTCTGCGGGAAACTTGGTTTCCACCGTCATCTTCCCGCCCAAACTGCCTTCATCGAGCGGAACTCTCGCGATCACGCCAACGTTCAACTCGCGGCAGACCGGAAACAGCTTGTCTTCCGGCGACTGATCGAAAACGTTGTAGATCACTTGCACAACATCCACCAATCCAGTCCGCATGGCCTTGATGCCATTCTCTGGCTGCCAGCGATTCAGACTCAGCCCAAAGAAGCTTATCGATCCGTCATTTTTCAGCTTGTCCACGGTCTCGCGAAATTCCGCTTCATCGGTCCAACTATCATCCCAGACGTGGAATTGCAAAAGGTCGATGGATTCGACGCCCAGCTTCGCTCTGATCAACTTCGCATATTTGAAAACGTGTTTCGCCGGAAACACATCCGCATACTTGTCTTTTGGGGAGGCTGGCCACTTCTCATTGAGTGGCGGAATCTTAGAAGCTGCGTACAAGCGCTTATCGCGGTTCGCAGCTAAAATCTTCCCCAGCAAAGCATCGCTCCTGCCTTCGCCATAAGCCCATGCCGTGTCGAAAAAGTTGCAGCCGAGATCGACGGCCAACTGCAACGCCTCGAGCGATTGGCAGTCATCCGAGCCGCTCCAGCCGCTCATTCCCCACAATCCATGCGCGATTTCGCTTACGTCAAAGCCGGTCCGACCAAGCTTGCGATACTTCATTGAGCCTCCGCGAAGTTGTAAAATCGCGTTGCCGCGATTTGACATTGCCGCTCCAAGGTTTTTAACATATACGTTCAGCTTGGAACTGTTCAACCGAAGTACGGTTCGGGCTAGCAGACCGTAATTCCTCGAAAAACCTCTTATGATTACAGTTAAAGAGCTTACCAAGAGATACGCTCGTAATATTGCCGTCGACCATATCTCATTTCAGGTTGAAAAAGGCCAAATCGTTGGTTTCCTCGGGCCCAATGGAGCGGGGAAGACCACAACCATGCGCATGTTGACGGGTTTTCTTTCGCCCACGTCCGGCAATGCAACCGTAGCTGGCTACGATGTGCTGGAGCAGCCGCTTGAGGTGAAAAAGCGGATCGGTTATTTGCCCGAAACACCGCCGCTTTATCCAGAGATGGAAACCGGCGAGTATCTGACTTTCGTCGGGCAGCTCAAAGGTCTGTCTGGCGCGGAGTTGCGCAAGCGAGTCGATTACGTTTCCGAACGCTGCGCAGTTGCCGATGTAAGAAACAAATTGCTGGGGAAACTTTCGAAAGGTTATCGTCAACGTGTAGGTCTGGCTCAGGCCATCATCCACAATCCAGATGTGCTGATTCTCGATGAGCCCACAGCTGGACTCGATCCCAAGCAGATCAACGAGACTCGTGATTTGATCAAGAGCCTCGGCGGCGATCACACGATTATCCTCAGCACGCACATCCTGCCGGAAGTGGAACAGACTTGTGAGCAAGTGCTCATCATCAACAAAGGCAAACTGGTCGCGACCGATTCCGTTCACAACTTACAAAACCGGGCTCGCGGAGCGGAATCGGTGCTGGTCGAAGTGAGCGGGCGCAACGGCAATCTCGATTTTGCGGCTGTGCAACGGCGGCTCGAGCAGGTTGCTGGAGTAAGCCGCGTGGTGGCGAAGCAGGGCCAGCAGAACCGGAAGAGTTTTGAAGTTGAAAGTGGAAAAGGTTTTGTTCGCGGAGACCTGGCGCGTGCGGTGGTTGAAGCTGGATGGGACTTGAACGAGCTTCGTCCCACGGCCATGAGCCTGGAAGAAATTTTCCTGCAACTAACTGGCAAAGAGACACCGGCTGCGGCAGAAAAAGAAGTCGCAATCCAGGAGGCGCAGTAAATGCGAAATATTTTGATCATCTGCCGCAAAGAGCTTCGCAGCTATTTTTCGTCGCCAATCGCGTATCTGCTACTGACAATGTTCGCTGTGATTTTTGGCTTCTTCTTCTGGAACGCGCTGGGTTATTTCGTTTTGATGGGCATGGAATCGCAGATGCGCGGGCAGATGATGCCCATGAACCTCAACGAAATGGTGATAAGGCCATTGCTGTCGAACGTCGGCGTGGTCGGACTTTTCTTCATCCCGATGATCACGATGCGGCTGTTCGCGGAAGAAAAACGCAGTGGCACCATCGAACTGCTTGCGACTTCGCCAGTACGCGACATCGAGATCATCATAGGAAAGTGGCTTGCAGCTCTCAGCTTGTACGCTTGCATGCTGCTGGTCGCAGCGGTGAATTTTGCGTTTCTTTTCCGCTATGGCAAGCCCGATTGGAAGCCACTTGTGATTGGCTATCTCGGATTGTTGCTGCAGGCGGGCGCATTGCTGGCGATTGGCACGTTCATTTCAACTTTGACAAAGAATCAAATCATCGCTGGTGCTGCCACGTTCGGCATATGCCTGTTGCTCTGGATTCTGGAATGGGTCAGTGGATACGAAACTTCCACATGGGCCCAAGTACTCGCCTACATGTCGATAATCACTCACTTCGAATCATTCGCCAAAGGCGTGCTCGATTCGAAGGACGCAATCTTTTATGTGACGGTGATTTTCCTGGGACTGTTTTTCACGGCTCGTTCCATGGAATCTCTCCGCTGGAGGTCGTAGTTGAATACGCAATTGCTGAAAGCCAGACAGACGAAGTACGCGGCTTATGCCGCCGTCTACATTCTCGTCGTAGTAACCGCTGTGGTGATCGTGAACGTGCTCGCTGATCGCTACACCAAGTCTTACGACGCCACGTCGAACAAGCGCTACAGCTTGTCCGAACAGACTGCGAAGATCGTCAAAGGGCTGAAGGAGAATGCGACCATCCTCTATTTCGACCAGGGGACGCGCTTCCAGCACGCGAAAGACTTGCTCGGAGAGTACACAAGTCTGTCGCCTAAACTGCACGTTGACTACATCGATCCCGACAAGAATCCGCAGGAAGCTCGCGAGGCCGGCATAAGGAACTATAACGGAGGCGTGCTCGTGCAGGTTGGCGACAGAAAAGAAGAAGCCAAGAGCATGACGGAGGAAGGTATTACTGGCGCGCTCATACGTGTACTCAAAAATAAAACCCGCACCGCATGCTTTGTCGCAGGTAGCGGTGAGCATCAGATAGATGATTCGGAGCGGAACGGTTTCTCCAGTTTCAAGCAGCTACTGGGCAAAGACAACTATGAAGCGAAATCGATTGACTTGCTGCAGAAGGCTGAAGTTCCGAGCGATTGCACGGCGCTGGTAGTCGGCGGGCCGACTCGAAATTATCAGCAGCCCGAAGTTGACGCTATCAAGAAGTACGTTGAAGATGGCGGACGCGCGCTGTTCATGCTGGATCCGCCGCTGAAAATTGGACGCTCGGAAATTGCGGACAACGAGGCTCTCACCGGCCTGCTGCAAAGCTGGGGCGTGGCTATGGATAAGGATCTGATTCTGGATTTGAACCCCATTGGCCAGCTTGCCGGTGTCGGACCGCAGGTAGCACTTGTCACTAGTTACGACTCGCAACCGATCGTGAATGGCATGAAGGGCACCGCAACCGGCTTTCCACTCTCGCGTTCAATTGGGGTGAAGAACGGCGACAAAACGTCGGTGCAGAAGTTGTTTGATTCGTCGAGCACCAGCCTGGCGACGAACAATTTGAGTTCACCGGCAGTTGACCCCAATGACCCGAAAAATAAGAAAGGACCGCTGACCATTGCCGCAGCCGGAACCTATAACACTGGCAAGCAGGATTCGCAGGGACGGTTCGTAGTGGTGGGCAGTTCGTCCTGGGTGGCAAACTCATTCATCAACTTTAACGGCAATAGTGATCTGGCGTTGAACACGATCGACTGGCTGGCGTCGGATGAAGATTTGATCTCAATCCGGCCCAAGCAAGAAGAAGACCGACGCGTCACCATGACTCGCGCCCAGATGAATATGGTAAGGATCACCAGCCAGTTCCTGCTGCCGCTTGTCGTCGTTTTCGCCGGAGTTTCGGTCTGGTGGCGGAGGCGATAGATGAAGGGAACCGGTCTTATTGTCGCCGCCGTTATTCTCGCGGGGTTGGTTGGGGCGCTCTATTGGTCGAATCACCACAAGCCGGCTGAGACTACGGAAGCTTCCGCGGATGCGGCGCCAAAAATTCTCGCGGTTAAGACTCCAGACATTTCCAAATTTGATTTGAAGAAAGACGGCACTGAACAAGTCGGTGCTGAGCGCAATGGCGCGGGCCAGTGGCAGATTACTTCGCCTGTGACGCTTCCGGCAGATCAGAGTGCGGTTTCGAGTTTGCTCGGAACTTTTTCGTCGCTCAACTCCGAACGACTGGTGGAGGAGAAGGCCAGCAATCTTGCACCCTACGGTCTGGACGCTCCAAAGCTCGAAGTCGATCTGACCCAGAAAAATAATCAGACGCAGAGCCTGCTGTTGGGGGACGCAACTCCCGCCGGCAACGCAATCTATGCCAAACTCGGCGGTGATTCGCGCATCTTTACCATTCCGAGTTACGACAAGACCAGCATCGACAAGAGCGCAAACGACCTGCGGGACAAACGTCTGTTGACAGTGAACGCAGATAAGATCAGCGAGGTTGATCTAGCTCGCGAAAAAGCAGGAGATAGCATTCGGCCGCAATAAGGATGAGTGGCAGATCGTGAAGCCGAAGCCGCTGCGAGCGGATCAGGCCCAAGTTGATTCCCTGGTTCGTGCTCTCACTGACGCGAAGATGGAATTGAGTGCAACCGACGACGCCAAGAAAACAGCTTCAGCGTTCGCTTCGGCTGCTCCGGTTGCGACTGCGAAAGTCACGGCTGAATCTGGGACGCAAGAACTCCAGGTGCGCAAGAACAAGGACGAATACTACGCGAAGTCGAGCGCGGTCGACGGCGTTTACAAAGTGCCGAACACGCTGGGACAGGCACTCGATAAGAACCTGGAAGATTTTCGCAACAAGAAGTTATTTGACCTGGGCTCAGACGATCCCAACAAAATTGAAGTTCGCGACGGATTGAAAACCTACTTCCTGACCAGGAGCGGGGAAGACTGGTGGTCGGGTGATGCGAAACAAGGAGGATCCTGGCACGGTGCAGGATCTCGTCGATAAAATTCGCGAGCTCTCGGCCAGCAAGTTTCTCGATTCTGGATTTTCTGCGCCGGTCATCGACCTCACCGTCACATCGAGTGACGGCAAGAAGGTGGAGAAGGTCTCGATTTCGAAACTCGGGTGACAACTATATCGCGAAGAGAGAAAACGAGCCGGCAATGCTCTATCAAATTGATTCCAAGACGGTGGAGGATCTCACCAAGTCAGTCGCCGACGTGAAGCTCGCAACCGCAGCCCCGTCCGGACATTCCTAAGTTTTCTATAACTGCGGTAGACGCCAAAATAACTTCACGTTTCGCGATGAAACAGAACTGCAGTGCTGTCTGCGTGGATCAGTTTCCAGCCCGAAGTTAGTGCAAGGATGGTTCCCAACGAAGAATCCTTTCTGCACGAGTACCCAGTCCACGTGTCTCTTCGTCCAGAATTTTGCTCCAGTCAGGTTGCACGTAAATAACTTTCAAGTAGTCCTTGAAGAACTGGTCGCCATATAAATCGTGGCGATCGTCCACCAAAACTTTGGTTCGCGGATAAACCGTGTAAATGAGATATCCGCCCCAGAGGTCTGGGCAGAAAATCGGGCTCCCGGATGTCGCGCTCGAATAATTACGTCAGCGGCCTCGACCGGAAAACGCTGTTCATCGAAGTAAGCGCTTAAAAGCTGCGTAGACCCGAGCCGTCCGCCATTCATGCAAGCTGCCACGCCAACAATGAAGCGCAACGATCAGCCAAACGTGGCCTTGAAAATCAAGCTCCAGCTTCTCCATCCGCGTGCCGAAGCCGTGCAGAGTGGAAAGGGCGGCGCGCAGCCGAGGCGCAATCCTGTCATTCCCAGCAGCAGTTACGACGGTGTTGCTCAACATAGGCGCGACAATCAATGTGAGCAGAATTGCAGACACCGGAAGATTGCGCGAAGCGTACAGGCCACTGTAACCGGCCAACAGAATTACGAGCAATCGTGCTGGCTGCTGCGGTCGCCGGGCACTTGCCACGGCCGCTATGGTCACCAGCAATAAAACGGTGAAACACTGCTGCGCGGCACCGTGAAAATCCGGCGATCGGAATTCGCTGACTTGGTTCATCAAGAATCTATCGGACAGATAGTGGTAAATGTGAACGTGCAGCTTGTAACCATAAGGATTAACAAAACTCGCGAGCAGCGAGAGCAGGCTGACCAAACCAAGCCGATTAAGTCGCCTGCGAATTTGCAGCCGTTGCTCAGGACACGTGAAGTATTCGATCCCGGTAGCGAAAATATATGCCGCCAACAAAGCAAAACCGAACACGAACCCGCCGTGCAGATTTACCCACAGCAGCATCAGAAGGGGTAAGAAAAAAACGCGGCGGCTCCCGCTTCCCGGTTCCTGTGCAGAGTCCAACAGCTCAAACCAGACGACGGTGAACAACCAACTGAGAACGTGAGGCCGCGCCAGAAAATGCACAGCCGAAGCTCCCAACGACAGCACGAGCATAAAAAGCACAATCGGCAAGCTGCCGCCGCGCCGCATGGCCGAGCGAAAAACCAAGACGAACGTGGCCGCCATAATTGCTGCGGTGACGAAGACAACTCCGTTCAACCCCATCCAATGATGAATGCTCGCAATAAAGACGTCGTATAGCCACTCCCATGCGTACCATGTATGGCCGCTCATGGTGGCTGAGAACGGATCTACGCGTGTGATCGAGTGCGTCTGCAGCATTAACTGCCCGTTGCGGATGTGCCATCCCGTTCCCGCATCACGCAGCAGAAGTCGTCCCATAGAGCCGCAACTCAAGCCGAGGACCAGTGCAACAAAAAGCAAATCTGAAATGGAAGGCATCAGAAAGAGGATCCAGCGCGACGCATTAGCGCGCTGCGGCCCTATGTTACGTAGAGGCTCTATCTGCGGTGGTTTTGAATGCAAAGCGTATGCTCGCGTGATCGGGCCATATTATCCGATTAAGCCGCGGAAATGTCAGAGAGCTTTGCGCAACGACTGCGAGTATTTTTAGGTCACGGGCGATATAGCAAATAACCGATTCCGACTCGCATGTGATGAAGCAGGCTGTCAGGAAGGCTCGCGGCAATGCTCAGACCCAGAACAGCGTGGACCACGCCTAACGGATAAAGATTACGATACCGGCGAAACAGCTCGCAGAATATTAAGCCGCCAATGAAACTGAGCACGGTCAGCAGTGGGTTGGGGATGTGCGCGACGCAGAACAAGAGCGCCGCGCGCACTGCGGCACGACGGCCGCCCAGAACTGATTCCAGGCGCACGAAGAAAAACGACTGCAGAATGAATTCCTGCTGCAAAGACCAAATAGCGTATTGCCAAGCCCTTTTCCACGGCGCCGGCTGAGCCGGCCCGAGACCGTGCATTAACGAACCCGCCGCGACAATGGCCGCTACCATCAGTGCCCCAGCCGCCAGGATCGCGAACGCTCCAGAGCGAGGCTGGGCCAGTCCTAATTCACGAACTGAATAGTGACTGCGCACTGTGAACCACAGAATGCAAAATGCCGCCAGCAGACTCACGATACTGTTGAGGCGGCCTTGCGGCGTCCACACTGCGATCATGATTAGAGCGAAGACAATGCCCACTTGTTGCAAGTCGCTCAAGTTGAAAGGCACCCTCGGCTTTGGTTGCTGCGTTTGAACAAATGGAGGCAGGTGGGACGCCTCAACCTTGGGAATTAAAGTTTTCAACTGGGGAGCCATGGCGTGAATCTACTAATTAAGATGCAACTTCTTCTATTGTAAGCGGCGTGCAGTTAAGCGAAAAAAGCGAATGAACCTAAAGGCAACACCGCAGGTCGTGATTATCGGAGCGGGATTTGGCGGCCTCAACGCCGCTCTTAGCCTTGCCCGCCATCCGGTGCGGATAACATTGATAGACCGCAGAAACCACCATAATTTCCAGCCTCTGCTGTACCAGGTCGCAACCGCCGGATTATCTCCCGGAGAAATTGCTACTCCGATTCGCTGGATTGTGCGCAAACATCACAACATCGAAGTTCTCCTCGGAGAAGTAAACGAGTTCGATCTTGAGCGGCGTATCGTAAAATTCGCGGATCGTGAAATTTTATACGATTTTCTGATTGTTGCCGCGGGAGCCAGCCACGCCTATTTCGGACACGACGACTGGGAACCGTTTGCGCCGGGGCTGAAGACTATCGAGGACGCGCTTGAAATCCGCCGCCGAGTTTTACTCGCATTTGAACTTGCCGAGCGGCACGCCGCCGGTACCGGCGAGAACGTGCAGTTGAACTTCGTGATTGTCGGCGGCGGCCCCACCGGAGTAGAACTGGCCGGAACGCTCTCGGAAATTGCCCACCGCGCGCTGGCAGAGGAATTTAATTCCATCGATACCAGGAGCGCGCGAATCATCTTGCTCGAAGGCGGTCCACGAATTCTGCCGGCTTATTCCGAGGATTTATCGCGAAGCGCAGAGGAGCAACTCCGTGGACTGGGAGTCGAAGTACACACATCCACGATGGTTACCGACGTTGAATCTGCGGCGGTGCATATGGGAACGACGCGTCTGCCTGCCGCCGTTATTCTATGGGCTGCGGGAGTAGCCGCGTCGCCGCTGGGCAAGAAACTTGAAGCGCCGGTTGACCGCGCGGGACGCGTGCTGGTGAATGCGGATTTGAGTGTCCCCGGCCATCCCGAGGTTTTCGTAATTGGAGACTTAGCTGCACTGAAAGACAAGAACGGCCAACTGGTGCCGGGCGTTGCGCCGGCTGCAATCCAGCAGGGAAAGGCGACAGCCCGAAATATCGCGAACGAGCTCCAAGGAAAGCCGCGGCGCGATTTTCATTACGTCAACAAAGGCAGTCTGGCAACCATTGGCCGCGCGGCTGCGATCGCGGAGTTTGGCAAAATTCACATTTCTGGATTTATCGCATGGCTGTCCTGGCTGTTCGTCCACGTGTTCTTTCTCATCGGATTTCGTAATCGGATATTGGTGATGATCCAGTGGGCATGGTCGTACTTCACCTACGAGCGCGGAGCCCAATTGATTACTGGCGATCAAACTTTGCCGAGCTGGGTGGAACTGATGAAGGAGAAAAACAGCCCAACGCAGGAGCGAGGCAAGGACAAAATGACAGCGGATTGAATCACGCTAAACGGGTGTGCGTCCACGCCCGTCTGGCGTCAACTGAAAGCAGCGGTTAGTCAGTTCTCCTATTTGTGTGGCGCGTCCGCCACCACATCCGGTGAAGACTTCCGGGCCGCCGAGATGCTCTTCGCTTGCGGCTGTCCGAATACTTCCGGATGCAAATAGTAACCTTGCTCCTCAGATGCCTTCTCCTCCTCGACCGGTATGCGGTAGTGGTTGGCATAAGCGTCGTGTCGAATTCCGGTCACCTGCCACGACACTTTGACTAGGGGTTTATTCGTCTTGATCGTAAACCGGTTGTTGGCAATTTATCGTTTCACCATGGCCTGCGCGAATTGTCCGATTACTGTCAACTGATAACGGAAGTCGCCGTTGAGTGATTCGAAGTAATCCGGCTTTCATCCCTCAAGCAGCGAGCACGCCCCGGATATAATCTAGTGGCCTTGAAATCTCTTCGTCTAAGCGCGCTTCTTTGTTTGCTTTTGGTCGCATCCGCTTTCGGCGAGGCGCCGGGTACGGCGGGTGAAACGGTCTTGGTAGTTCCTTTTGAAAATCAATCTAAAGCTCCGGGCATCGAGTGGATCAGCGATTCATTTCCCGAGTTGCTGCAAGAGCGCCTGAACTCCGCAACATTGTTCGTGCTGCCGCGCGAGGATCGCATTCGCGCTTACGACCGGGTGGGAATTCCGCTCGAACTCCATCCCTCGCGGGCTACGGTTTACCGGATCGCCGAACAACTCGATGTGGACTATGTGGTGCTTGGTCTTTACCGCTTCGATGGCCGGACCTTCACTACCACGGCGCAATTGCTGGATATGCGCCGCCAGCACCTCCTGCCGGAGATGTCTGAGTCTGGTCCCCTGATACAACTCATCGATATTCAAACTGCGCTGGCGTGGGATGTTTTGCATGCGCTTCGTCCGGATATCTCGATCAGCCGTGAGGCGTATGTAGCCGGAGCGCCTCCGATCCGATTGGATGCGTTTGAAAACTACATACGCGGAATCAAGGCAGCCGGTGCGGATGAGCAGATCCAGCTTTTTCGCGAAGCTCTTCGTCTGAATCCGGCCTATTCCGCGGCGTTGCTGGAACTGGGCAAGGCTTATTATCGAGCACGCCAGTATGAACCGGCGGTCACAACTCTGGCGCGAATGCCGCAGGACGATGCGCTCGCTCGGGAGGCGAATTTCTATCTGGGCCTTGCGGCTTATTACCAGGGAGATTTTCAGCGAGCTGACTCAGCTTTTCGATCCGTTGCAGCCCGATTGCCTTTGGCTGAGGTTTACAACAACCTGGGTGCGGTCAACTCTCATATCGATCGAAAAATTGCTGCCCAATATTTTCAGAAAGCGATCGATGCGGACCCGAACGATCCTGATTATCATTTCAACCTTGCTATCGAGTTCTACCGCACGGGTGATATGGCAGGTGCCTCGCGTCAACTCCACGAGACTCTGGCCCTGAAGTCTGCTGATTCCGAAGCCAAATCCTTGCTTAACGGAATCACATCAGAGGCGGCTTCTTCAAACCGGGGAGCCCAAAAAGCTCCACCGGAGCGCATTCGCGCCAATTACGACGAAAGTTCTTTCCGCCAGCTTGCCCTGAAAATCGACGCGGCAGCCGAGTCGCGGCTAGCCAAAACTGATTCGCGAACTCACGCGAAATTCCACAGCGATCGCGGACATCAGTTGCTGGCCCAAGGCTTCCTCACCGAAGCGGAAGCCGAATTTAGAAAGGCGCTGGCGCTCAACTTCTCAAACGCAGAAGCTCATTCCGGCCTGGCCAGCGTGCTCGAAGCCGAGAATGAGCTCGCCGCTGCGCGATCCGAAGCCGAACAGGCGTTGCGGCTGCGCCAGTTTTCGGAGCCGCTTTTAGTGTTAGCGAAGCTGGATTTGCGAGACAATAGAGCTGAAGCGGCCGCGGAGAACATTGACAAGGCTTTGCATTTGGAACCCTCCAATGCGGCCGCGCTGGCGCTTAAACGCGCCGTTGCAGCCAAGCTGGCGCAGGAAGCGCAGCCGCTGCCCAATCGATGAAGCGTTCTATCTTTTCCCGTATTTTCCTGTTGGTTGGGTTGCTGTTCCTCGTCCTCTCGACTGCCTCTTCCGCCGAAGTATTGAAGATTGTCGTCGATGACGCGATTCATCCGATCACCGATGAGTATATCGGGCGGGCCATTGCGGAAGCCGAACGCGGCAAAGCCCAGGCATTGTTGATTGAGATCAACACCCCGGGCGGGCTGCTTGATTCGACCCGCGACATCATTGAAAAAATCCTGGCTTCGCCGGTGCCCGTAATCATCTACGTCACTCCTAGCGGAAGCCGCGCCGCGTCCGCCGGCTTTTTTATTCTGGAGAGCGCGGATGTCGCAGCCATGGCGCCCGGGACCAACACCGGCGCGGCTCATCCTGTTTCACTTGGCGGCGGCAAAATGGACGATGAGATGAAACAGAAAATCGAAAACGACTCTGCTGCGCTCATGCGATCGGTAGTAGGGAAACGAGGCCGCAACGTGGAAATCGCAGAAACCGCCGTGCGCCAGTCGAAGTCCTTCACCGATCAAGAAGCGCTCTCGCAAAAACTTATTGACTATGTAGCTCCTAGTGAGGACGACCTCTTCAAACAATTGCAAGGTAAGCAGGTGAAACGATTCAACGGCCAGACGGTGGTGCTTAATCTGGTTGGTCAATCCGTCCGCCCGTTCGAAATGACGCTGAAACAACATATCCTTGCTTACCTTTTGGATCCGAACGTGGCCTTTATTCTCCTTGCCGTGGGAGCGCTCGCGCTCTACGCCGAGTTCAATCATCCCGGCGCGGTCGTTCCTGGAACCGTGGGAGTGGTGTTCATTCTTCTGGCAATTTTCGCGCTGAACTTGCTGCCCACGCGCTTCGCCGCCGTGGTCCTGATTTTTGCCTCTTTCATTCTGTTCGCGCTCGAAGCGAAGTTTGCCGCGCATGGAGTGCTGGCGATGGGTGGAATCGTCACCCTCACTTTGGGAGGTCTACTGCTGGTGGATGCTCCTATCCCGGAAATGCGAGTCCATTTACTGACAGCTCTTGCAGTCAGCATTCCGCTCGGGATCATCACGGTTTTCTTAATGAGCATTGCCCTGAAAGCCCGAGCGAATAAGGTTGTGACTGGAATTCAAGGTCTAATCGGAGAGATCGGGCTAACGCAAAGCGCTTTATCACCGCAGGGAAAAGTCTTCGTCCACGGTGAACTGTGGGATGCCATCTCTTCGGCTAGTGTTCCCGCCGGACAGCCGGTGGTAGTACGCCAAGTGGACGGGTTGCAGTTACGCGTGGACCCAGTACCGTCAGGCCAGAATGCTCAATCCGCTGTGTTCCAACAAACGTCTTAAGTTCTGGTACCGCGAATAGTCCAGCTGTTACGGTTCGCATTCGTCTCAGCACTTCCGGTTCGTTTCCGCAGTTGTGTATCTTTTGTGCTGTTGGTATAATCTAACTAACTGGTTAATTAACTTTATGGGAAGCGCGGTTACCAAATCGCGATTGGGATCTCGTGGGCGCCCCGAGCAAAGCCGCGCCGCGATCCTCCAGGCAGCGGTCCGAGAGTTTGCGCGCGAGGGCGTCGCCGGGGCGAGAACCGACGCCATTGCCCGCGCCGCCAAGGTCAACAAGGCCCTTCTGTATTACTACTTCAAAGACAAAGAGGCCTTGTATGGTGCAGTGCTCGATCAGGTCTTTGGAGGTCTGGTCACCCATTTGGGAGAAGTGTTTTCACGCGACCTGCCCCCCCGGGAGAAGATTCTCGCTTACGCGGGTGCGCACTTTGATTACGTCGCGAGCCATCCCCTTTATCCGCGGATTGTACAAGGCGAAATGATGGGTGTTGGGCGTGGCCGGGCGAACCATCTGGAACGAATTGTGAAAAAGTATTTCCGTCCGCTATTTGGACGGCTGGCAGAAGTGCTTAAGAAAGGACAATTCAGCGGGGAATTCCGGCCTGTTGATCCCCTGCATTTCATTCCGTCGATGATCGCAGTCATTGTTTTCTATTTCAACAGCGCCCCGGTCATGCGGCTTATGACCGGCACTGATCCCATGTCTCCAGAGCGAGTAGCGGCGCGCCGGGCAGCGGTATTGGATTTGATTTCGGCCTCTTTATTTCAAGACTTAGGCGGAAAATCCCGAGGAGCACGACCATGAGCGTACGCAATAAATTTCTCATCATTCTAGGCGTAATCTTCGCCATATCGTTGACGTACTACCTCGTTTCGACGCCCAGCAACAAGGATCTTATTCTTATCGGTACCGTGGATTCGAACCAGGTAATTGTCAGTCCGCAAATCGGAGGACGACTCGCGAAGTTGCTGGTTGACGAAGGCACGCAGGTAAAACAAGGCGATCTGGTCGCGGTTCTCGATCCCTCCGAACTGGAAGCCGAAGAACGCGCAGCGGCTGCCACCATCGATAGTTTGAAATCAAAAGTGGCCGAGACCCAATCTACTTTGCAAGCAACCAAGGGATCAACCTCGAGCAGCGTGGTGAATGCACAAGCGCGACTGCAGTCCACTCGGGCACAATTACTGCAAGCTGAAGCGACGCTCGAGCGCACCGAGAGTGACAGCCGCCGCATGATTGAACTCGCCAAAGAGGGAGTGGCCTCTGATCAAGACCGCGTGCAGGCAGAGACGAATCTGGCAGCGCAGAAAGCGCTGGTGCAATCGCTGCAGGAGCAAGTGAGCGCTGCGCAGGCCGATTTGAATACGGCCATCGCGAATACTCATCAGGCTAATGCTGCGCAGAATACGGTGCAATCCACGCGCGCCCAGGTAGCCAATGCGGAAAGCATGCTCAAAGAATCTGAAGTTCGCTTGGGCTACACCAAGATTTACGCGCCCGTGACTGGAACAGTCTCCGTGCGTGCCGCTCGCGAAGGCGAAGTGCTGAATGCGGGGCAGGCGATTGTAACCATTGTCGACCTCGGCGATACCTGGGTGCGAGCCGCGATTCCCGAGACCGATGCAGATCACATTGGATTGGGAGACACGCTGCGAGTGCGGCTGCCGGGCGGAACCATTACATCCGGCAAAGTTTTTTTCAAATCCGCCGAAGCGGACTTCGCCACGCAAAGAGACGTTGGCCGGCGCAAGCGCGATATCAGAACCATTGTGCTGAAAGTTCGGCTGGATAATCCGAAAGGTGCATACGTCCCGGGTATGACTGCAGAGGTTCTGGTTTCGCCAGATCAATTAAAAGGAACAGCTCGAGAAAACGCATCGGCCGAGCCCCGCCCATGATTACCGACCTTAGCAGCGGACTAGGTGCAGGCGCTCCCAGCGACGGGCATACTGTGCCTGGCAATGCTGCCGTATTAAATGCCATCGAGGTGGAGCACATCGTCAAGAAATATGGCGATTTCACTGCAGTCGACGATGTTTCTTTCAACGTGAAAGAAGAAGAAATCTTCGGTTTGCTGGGACCGAATGGCGCGGGCAAGTCCACGCTTATTCGAATGATGACCACGCTGATTCCAATTACGGCAGGGACAGCCCGCATTGCTGGTCACGATGTGCAGAGGGATCCAGATTCGGTTCGCCGGGCGATTGGCGTCATTCCGCAGGCGCTGACCAGCGATCTTGATCTCACCATCGAGGAGAATCTGAACATCTATGCCAAGCTCTACGACGTTCCTGCGAAAAAGCGTAAAGAGGCCATTGATGAGTTGCTGGAACTCGTTGACCTGACAAAGTGGCGTTCGGCGCAGACCAAAACGCTGTCCGGAGGCATGCGGCGGCGGTTGGAGATTGCGCGCGGTTTGGTGCACAGTCCGAGGATTTTCTTTCTTGACGAGCCCACCACCGGACTTGATCCGGTATCTCGCGTCGCGGTCTGGGAGATGCTGACCAACATTAAAAGTCATCGCAAGCTCACAATCCTGATCACCACTCACTACATGGACGAGGCAGACCGGCTGTGCGACCGCATCGCGATTGTGGATCACGGCAAACTCGTGGCACTCGATACGCCGCCTGCGCTGAAAGCCAGCGTGCCTGGATCGAATGTGATTGAAGCACAGTTCGACAATGCTCCTCCCGACTGGGAAGAACGCTTGAAGAAGCTGAGGGGCGTGACCTCCGTCCAGCATGAGGGTGCCGGCATGTATCGCATTCTGACCGGAGACGGATCGCGCACTACGACCGAGTTGGTGGAAGCGGCGGTGCACGTCGGGATCAAAATCCGATCTCTATCCGTGCAAAACACCACGCTGGATGATGTCTTCGTACACTACACCGGACGCCAGTTGCGCGATGAACTTGTTAAAGCGCACGCCTTCGTGATGCCACCGAGACCTGGGTTACAGCCATGAATCATATCCTTGCCATTGTGGAACGCGAAATGCGAAAGTTCTTCCGCTCTCCCGCATTGATGATGGCGTCCATGATTTTCCCGCTGGTACAGCTCATCGTTCTGGGCAATGCCTTCGGCGGAAAGATTCGCGACGCCAAACTCGGACTCGTGGATCAAGATGGGGGAACTCAGGCGCTGAAGATTCGTGAAGCTTTCGATTCGGTTCGAGCCAACATGCGAACGTTTGAGCCGGTCTACTACAACGACCCCAAAACCGCGATGGAAGATGTGCGCAATGGCAAGATTCAAGGTGCCGTTATTATCCCGCCACAATATTCACGGCGCGTGTATGAGCAGGATCAGCCACGCATCGCGCTGGTGGTCGACAATAGCGACAATTTCATGAGTTCGACGCTTGAAGACGAACTTACCAGCATCACGAACGCGCTCAACCAACCTACGGTCGAGCCTCGCATTTTGCAGCAGACGGTTTTGCAGATTGTGGAGCTTTATCCGTATATCGAATATATGAAATATCTTTTGCCGGGCTCGATCACGTTGGCAATGTTTGTTTCCGTGATGATTGGCGGCGGCATGCTCTACATCGATGACAAAGCCCGAGGTGTGCACGAAGGATATTTGGTTACGCCCATCACCAAGACCGAGTTGGTTTTTGGACTCAACGCTGCCGGTGCCATCAAGGCGGTAATGACCGGAGTGGTAATTACCGTCATCGGTTCACTGCTGGCGGGCGTGGGGACGGTTTTCAATCCGGCCACTGCGCTCGAGTTGATGATCATGATTTTGTTGACCTCGATTGCCTTCAACACCATGATGTTTCTGCTCATGGTTCGCGTGGAAGATCCGCTGGTGCCGCGCGCGATTTTCGGAATTCTCAATACGCTGCTGTTTTTCCCCAGTGGCGCCATCTATCCTATCCAGGCATTTCCGAGGTGGTTGCGCGGCATCGCGGCTGTGGACCCATTTACTTTTGCGGTCCACGGCTTCAAGTCGATACTGCTGAAAGAAACTGGCATGGCCGCCATTTGGCCTGACATGCTTTATTTATCTATTTTCGCGTTCGTCACGCTGGCGGTGGCCACGCCGCTGTTCAAGAGAACCCTCTAAGGATTGGGTAATTTGGTAATTGTGTAATTGGGAAATTTTAGAAGCTTACCTTACCGCCTTTCTAATTACTCAATTACCCGATTACTCAATTTCCCAATTTGTTTGTGAGCTTTTTGTTCTCATCTGCTTTCCGTTATGCTTATCTGAGCCATGACATTGATGGATGCTGAACGATACGATCCTATGCGCGACCGCCGGCGGCGCACGCGAATCATTATCGGGATCGTGGTTATTCTCCTCGTCGCGTGGGTGGCTTATCACTACCGCGATTATCCCGAACGCAATGCGGTGAACAGATTCTTCGCTGCGCTGCAGAAACAGGATTACGAGGGAGCCTACGCGGTATGGTTCCGCGATCCTGATTGGAAGCAGCATCCGAACCAATACTCGAAATACGCATACAACGATTTTTATCGTGACTGGGGGCCCGGCGGAGAATGGGGCTTAGTGAAGTCTTACTCGGTTGATTGTTCGCTCAGTCCATCGGGTGGGAGCGGGGTCATCGTTCAAGCAACGGTGAACTCTCGCCTGGAACACGCGTATGTCTGGGTGGAAAAATCCAACAAGACTCTATCTTTTTCTCCTAACGAAATACAGTGCGGAAACTGGTGGACCTGGGTCACGGAGTAGTTCAATTAAACCCGAACCGCAAGCTGTTCCAGAGTTTTGTTCAGCGATGCTGCGTCAGCCACGTTGACGCACGTCTTCGATCGATCGATCTGGCGCATCAGGCCGGAAAGCACTTTGCCCGGGCCCACTTCTACAAAAGTCTGCACGCCTTGTGCAATCAGCGCACGCATCGATTGCTCCCACTTTACCGCGCCGGTGACCTGACGGATCAGAGCATCGCGGCTGGGGGCTGCTTCGTTGAGCAAAGCAGCGTCGGCGTTGCATACGACTACAGCCGACGGCTTGCTAAAGGTAATGGATGAAAGATCTACGGTCAGACGATCCTGTGCTGGTTTCATCAGCGAGCAATGAAATGGAGCGCTGACCGGCAACACTTTCGCCCGTTTCGCGCCGCGTTCGGCGGCGAGTTTGGCAGCTCGCTCCACGGCTGCAGTGTGACCTGAGATGACGATCTGTTCTGGCGAGTTGATATTTGCCGGTTCGCAAACCTCGCCTTGCGCGGCATCGCGGCAAACCGCGATGACTTTTTCGAATTGCATGCCTAGAATCGCCGCCATCGTGCCCACGCCAACGGGCACAGCCTCCTGCATATATTTGCCGCGATGGCGCACGGTACGCACCGCGTCGGCGAAGCTGAAGGATCCCGCGGCGACATGTGCGGAGTATTCGCCCAGGCTGTGTCCGGCAACGAAACTGGGTTTGAGACCCTTTTGGTTCAGAACACGCCACGCCGCGACGGAAACGGTCAGAATTGCTGGCTGGGTAATTTCGGTGAGGCGAAGTTGCTCCTCCGGACCTTCGAAGCAAAGTTGAGAAAGTTTGTAGCCCAGGAGCTCATCGGCTTCTTCAAACGTCTGCCGCGCTATCGGATATTTCTCGGCGAGCTCTTTGCCCATGCCGATGGTTTGCGATCCCTGGCCGGGGAAAAGAAATGCGATCGGTCCGTTGGTGTTTGAGACGGTTGTCATAGTTAACAATTACGAAAAGTTAAAGCTAGCGAGCACGCCTTAATCCGCGATTTAATCTCTGTCATTCCGAGGAGCGAAGCGACGAGGAATCTGGGTTTTCCGTCGCCCCGCAAAGAACCTGGATCCCTCGCTTTGCTCGGGATGCAACAACTTTGCTCGGGCACGACAAGCGAGACTTATCAGCACGTAATGGAGCTACAGACGAACCACTGTAGAGACGTTGCTGGCGACGTCTTCGGCTGCATCGCGTGCAGACCTCGCTGCACGAATCCCGGTCAAAGTTCTTTCAATCTCGGAATTAATTGGATGCTCGGCGAACTCCGCCGCGACGCGAATTGCGTTTTTGATTGCATTGGCATTTGACGAGCCGTGCGTGATAAAGCAGACCCCTTTCACTCCGAGCAGAGGCGCGCCGCCGTATTCTGTATGATCGAGACGTTTTTTAAAATCAGCAAAGGCGCTGCGCGAAAGCAGCGCTCCCACTTGCCGTGTGATGGTGGCCTTGAGCGATTCTTTCAATGTAGAACGAACAAGGTTAGCTACGCCTTCTGAAACCTTCAGCGCGACATTGCCAACGAATCCGTCGGCCACAATTACGTCCACTTTACCGTTGTACAAATCCCGGCCTTCTACGTTCCCGACAAAATTCAGCGGCAGCTTTTGCAGAAGCTGAAAAGCCTCGCGCGTCAGTTCGTTGCCTTTGCTTTCTTCCTCGCCAATGGAAAGGAGTCCCACCCGAGGACGTTTGGTTCCAAACAGAGTACGAAAATAAATTTCGCCCATAACCGCGAATTGCTCGAGATTGTGCGGTTTGCTGTCCACGTTGGCGCCGACGTCTAACAGGCTGGCAACCGTACCAATCGCAGTCGGAAAGATAGCAGCGAGTGCGGGTCGGTCCACGCCCGGGATAGCGCCTAGCACCATTTTCGCTGTAGCCATCGCAGCGCCAGTGTTGCCTGCGGTTATGAAACCTGAGGCTTGGCCGTCACGAACCAGGCGCAATCCAACTCGCATGGACGAATCGCGCTTGGCGCGGACGGCCTGCACCGCTTTGTCTTCCATGCCAATGACCTCGCTGGCATGCACGACATTAATAGGAAGTCCGGCTGCGGCGGGATAACGTGTCAACTCGGCCCGCAGCGCCGGTTCCGGGCCGACTAAAAGCACATGGACATCGTAGTGCCGCGCTGCCTGAATTGCGCCTTCGATTTCAGGCTTCGGCCTGCGGTCAGAACCCATCGCGTCCAAGGCAATGACGCTTGGCATGGCTGTGGCGGGCTAGCTGGCTTCCTCAACGTCCAGAACTTCGCGGCCTTTGTAATAGCCGCACTTGGGGCAAGCCCGATGCGGCATCTTGCGCTCATGGCAGTTTGGACATTCAGACAGGGCATGACTTTTGAGCGAGTCATGAGCGCGCCGGCTTCCGGTGCGTGCTTTGGAGTGTCGCCGTTTCGGATTTGGCATGATTGATTCCTTTTTGTGAGCGCGAGCGTCACGCTCGTGCACTTTCTAAATTAATTCCCCAACTTGCTGCGAAGATCTTTCAGTGGCGTCCAGCGCGGATCTTCGACTGGCTCAGCGCAAGAACAGCGTTCCACATTCTGATTGGCCCCGCAGTGTGGACAAAGTCCCTTGCAGTCCTCACGGCAGATCACTTTCAGAGGGACGGCCAACAAAACCTGCTCACGTATCGCATCTTCGAGCAGCAAACCTTCCCCTTGATAATAGCTGATCTCAGCTTCCGCGCCGGTTACCGACAGCTCTTCCCGTCCAGCATCAGCGCCGAGCGGCCGATATAGCAAATCAAACGTACGGCTTACATCCTCAGTCACAGGCTCGAGGCAACGAGCACAAAGCAGCTCCAGCGACGTGGAGAGTTCGCCGCTAACCCGTATATCTTTGATTCGCTCATGTTTCCCGTGATGCTCTTCGATCAGTTGAGCGCGCCCGGCAGCGTGCAGCGTCGTCTTCTGCTGAAGGTCGGGCCCTAGATCAAGCTCACCTGGACGGTACTCCTCCTGAAAATCAATAGGATGGAGTTCCAACTGTTTGATTTCGATAAGCATCGAGATCTCCGCGCCCAAAATTCATACCGCGACGGAACGCGGAAGCACGCTCAGAGGCGTAGTTCTCCAAGGAGCGAAATTTAAGGATAAAGGCGGTGGGAGCGGGGTGTCAAGGAGACACGGTCTCACTTGCTACCGCACAGGTTGCTGAAAAGGATTCCATCAGCTACAAATAAAACCGTCCCGCTGATTGATGGCTTACCCACTGTGGATGCCACGACGACTACGCCTAAGCCGGCAGATTTGAGCGTTCCCCGACGCTGGTGGGCAAAGGCGCGCACATCTTTTTTCTGGATGGTGGTCGTAGCTTTCGGCGTCCGTTTTGGCTATATCCTTATCGGGCACACCTACAACTTCACCTCTCGAAAGCATGTGCTGACCATTCCAGCTAACGAAAAGGATTTCGACTTTGGCTTCGAGATGGGCCGCATTGGGCGCTCACTCGCCGAAGGCCAAGGGTTCAGCAATCCTTTTAACGAAACTACTGGGCCAACGGCTTGGGAGCCGCCGCTCTATCCCTTTCTGATCGCGGGCGTTTTCAAACTTTTTGGAGTCTACAGCCGGGCTTCGGCTCTGGTTCTGCTAAGTCTTAACAGTATTTTTTCGGCGCTAACCTGCATTCCGATCTTCCTGATCGCGAAAAGATGTTTCGACGAACGAGTCGCGGTATGGACATCTTGGACTTGGGCGCTGCTGCCGTCTGTGATTTTCTGGTGTACGCGCTGGGTATGGGAGACGAGTCTCGCCGCACTGCTGCTGGCAATAATCTTCTGGCTGACGCTGACCATGGTCGAGAGAGATGGAATGCAATCATGGTTGATGTTTGGCTTGCTCTGGGGCATAACCGGGCTAACCAATACTGCACTGCTGTCGTTTCTGCCAATATCCGGATTGTGGATGTGGTACCACCGCGCCAAACTTAGTAAAAGTTCGCTCGCCAGAATCGTTCTAGCATCCCTTATCTTCGTGGTGTGTATCGCACCCTGGCTGGTCCGCAATTACCGCACGTTCGGGCAACTTGTTTTCATCCGCTCAAATTTCGGCGCTGAGCTTAGATTAGGCAACGGCCCGGGAGCAGATGGCACCTGGATGGACTATCTACATCCCACCAAGAATGTTGTCGAGATGCGCCGCTACCAGCAGTTAGGTGAGCTCGATTACGTGGCCGAGCGCAAGCGGGAAGCGTCGGATTTCATTCGCACTGACTATACGCGGTTTGCCGGCCTCAGCCTGCGGCGCTTTATTTATTACTGGGGTGGGTTGCCGAAACCATCAGAAAATCCGGTCCTTGGAACCCTGAGGAATTCTTTATTCCTTGCTTCCTCGGTGCTGGCTTTCTGGGGGCTAGGTCGTGCTCTGCGCAGACGCAAGCCGGGCGCATGGTTGTTTTTTTGGCTCGTTCTCAGCTATCCGCTGGTATATTACTTTGTCTTTCCGCACCCGCGCTACCGGCATCCTATCGAGCCAGAGCTGGGCATCTTGATACTGTATGTGATCTCTGAAGTTCAAAGCGGTCGTACTCGTAATGAGCTTCGGACACACCACCCTAGTTGATCTTCATCTCCTGATGAATTACACACGGTCTGTGCAAGATAAAGTCGAATCTGAGCCGGGTCGGGAATTTCGCTCTGGCGGCTGGTTCGAAGCGCATTTGGATTTGACTGCAACTCTGATATTGACAGCCGCTTTCTTGATCCGTGTGCGAACTGCTTGGGGTTCATTCCTTAATCCCGATGAAGCACTTCATTACCTGCTAGCGAATCAATCCACCTGGTTGCTTGCTTATAACGCGAGCCTGACGAATGCGCATCCTCCACTCCTAACGTTCGTGCTTCACTTCTGGCGGGAACTAGGCACGTCGGAATTTGTACTTCGCCTGCCTTCGGTGATTGCGGGCACAGCATTCTGCTGGCTATTTTTTAAATGGCTCAGCCGGATTCTCGGGAGGGTAACTGGGTTCATTGGTTTGATCCTGGTAAGTTTCCTCCCGCCCCCGATCGCGCTTTCCGCCGAGGTACGGCAGTATGCGTTGCTGCTATTTTTTCTGTCGGCGGCGGCTTATCTGCTGGAGCGCACCTTTGCCGAAAACTCCGTTGGCCTGATGTTGCTGTCGGCAACATTTCTCTACCTCGCCTTACTCACTCATTATTCGGCGATTCTTTTTGCGGCGGCGATGGGAGTTTATTCACTGCTCCGTATCATCGCTCGGCCAACCGACAAGATCACCTCAGTCTGGATCATGGGGCAAGTCGGCGCCGCCGGACTCATCGCCGCTTTATACGTTTCGCACATTTCAAAGCTGAAGGGAGACTACGCAGTAGGCACCATCCAGGGATGGCTGGCCAATTCTTTTTTTCGTCCCGGCCATGAAAACCCGTTTCTTTTCGCCATCGCTCGCACCGGAGGCGTCTTTCAGTATGTTTTCGGCCAGCTCGCGGTTGGAGACATCGCCTACCTGGCATTCATTGCGGGAGTGGTTTTGCTTTTGAGGAGTAAACGTTTTACCGCGGAGCCGAGCGCGACTTCGCATCAGCTAGGAATTCTTCTGGTTTTGCCATTCGTTGCGGGAGCGGGAGCGGCAATTGCCAGAATCTATCCTTATGGGGGAACTCGCCACTCGGCATTTCTCATCATGTTCGCCGTGGCCGGGGTTAGCCTGGCAATGGCTTGCTCTGTAAAGGAAAATCTCCGGTGGGGAATTGCGCTTGCGATTCTTATTGTCGCCGTCTGCAATGCATTCGGCCAGCCGCACCGTCCCTACATCCTTCGCCAAGATCAGAGCCGCATGCAAATGACACGAGCGACAGAGTTCATTCGCTCGCAGATTCCGCAATCAGACCTGATTTTTGTCGATTATCAGACTCGTCTCCTGCTCGGTTACTACGTATGCCCGCAGCAACCTTTGCCGTTTGCTGCCCCTATCGGAAGCCTTGAGCAGTTTCAATGCGGCAACCACAGGGCGGCCGCCGCCGGTCCTGACCTCTATATCTTCACTGCAGATAATTTTCTTCCCAGGTGGAATCAACTGATGCGCACTCTTTCGCTCACCCCAGGGCAACACGTTTGGGTAATTCAAGCCGGATGGGACGTGAACCTACCGAATGAACTGCAGCGCAGTCTGCCGGAAATTAAAATCGGCGGCACGCAATGGTTTGGGAAAAATATCTCGATCACCTCGCTCCAGGTCGGGAAATTCCTCTCCGATTAACTTTCACTTTCGTAACTCCGAAGCCCTTCCGCGATTCGCTTTCAGGCCTTATTCTGTTTAAGACATTTACAAGTTGCCAGCGTAGCTCTTCCGCAAGTCATGATTCCATTCCGTCTCTATACAGCGATCTGTGGTGGGTCCGGCGTTTTGCTGGCCGCGTATTTGCTATTGCGTCGGAAGCCCAAGGGACCCGATGAGATCGAGCGGGAGCGCCGGGCATGGCTCGATCGGGTGGGCCGGATTACCGATGGGACGGTCATCGACGTTCAGCAAATGAATCTCGAGGGAAGAAAGCCGGCGACCTTCCTCATTTTCCAATACGATGTAGCCGGAGTATCTTACGAAGCCTCGCAAGACGTGACTTACCTAAGACAGCTCATCAACCTTCATTCCTGTCGCCTCGGCCTGCCTACGTCGGTACGTTACGATCCGCACAATCCGGGAAACTCCATTGTGGTTTCTGAGCGATGGATGGGGCTGCGGCAATAGTGAGCCAGCATCACGCACACCAGCCCTCCGACCACGAATCACAGAGTCCTTCGAATTACGGCAAAGTCAGTAGCTCTGACATCGCCATTCTTGTAGACGGCAACCTTCACTCAAACGCGCATCATCTTTGTAGTCGATTCGCAGGCTGCGTACGAGTTCGACGCCGCCGGTGACATAGGGGTGGAAATGTGGCGAACATTCGTTTTGCTCTGCTTGCCCTGGCCCTTGCTTCTACTTTTGGTGTTGTACAAGCAACTGGCCAAACCTTACGAGATCCGCAACCTAGTCCAGCAACTGCATTTGCGGAGAACCCTCTGACATGTTCCGAATCGCAAAAACTGCTCATTCCTCATCCGTTCGCAGAACGGGCAAAACTCAAAGCCAAATTGTCCAACCTTTTGCGCGAAAGCCTTTACGACGATGCCAAAGGTATCGTGAATATCGCGCGGGAAAAAGAGATAAGGGAGCTTGCAAGTAAGCTTAAGAAGGAACGCTAGGATTATCCGTTTCTGTTACAAGTGGTGGCCTCAAAGCTGCGCGTCTTCGATTTGTTATGTTTGCTCCCCCTCAGTCGGACTGACCGCTGCATTTTCCGCCAACGTCCGGTAGGCCCAACGCCCATTTAAAGCCATCTTATTCCACAGGATTTACTCCTATCGTCTAACGCCTACGTTAAGCCGATGTTAGCCAGTTAGTTATGACAACAGATATCCTCAGTTCTCACCTCTGAAATCGGCCACTGACTTGCGTCGTTTTTTGAAAAATGAAAAACACTGAGGAAACATCGGCCTAATACCGACCGTCGAGCCGCAACGCGCATACGGTGTTTACTGTATTGTGCTCATCGGAATCCTGCAGTATTTCTTGAGACTCACTGTAGTCCCATTAGATGAGTAACGGAGGGATTAATATGGCCACGTCTGCAAATCCCCCTTCAGTCTGGGCATGGAGAGATTTGTACCTCACGGCTTTGATGGAAGTGGACAGAGATAAAACCGCCGCGCGTATTGCAGAGGCGGAACACGCGATCTTGGTGCGTGCCAGAGAATTGTTCAAAGCTCCGGGCGACCACATTCAGGAAGAGGAAGCGCTGGACGACGCGCTGTACGCACTCCACGCCTTAAAGAATTGCCTGCACGCCGGACTTGCGCTCGCAGCCTAAACATCCGAACCGTCAAATAAGTTACCTCGTCCACCCGGAACGCGGGGCTGTTCTACCCCTTCGTGACTTCGTTAATAGTTGCGAGGAATGACTGTGCTGGTCCCGGAGACTGAACTTCACCGTTCAGCACTGACTGTAAGTTGGCGTTCGAGCCGTACAGTTCGTGCATCTTCGATTGGTCTACGCTGATCTTTGAGCCTTCAAGTTTTGCCCCAGCATAGGCGCCTGTAGACGTCGTATACACCAGTACCGGAGTTTTCCAGCCGTTGCCTTCGGGACCGCCGTTAGTCGAATTTATCGGTCCCGCAGCGGTCGCGTCCGCTCCGAGATTCCACTCTCCGCGACTCAATTCCTGTGCCCCCTGTTTGTTCATGAGTAAAACCAGGTCCTGGTGTTCGAAACCGACCTGCAGTCCTACGCTGCCGCCAGTAATGTTCACGAAAGCGGGCGCGCTCCAGCCTTTACTGGTGCGGCAACTAACGACACCGTCGCCATGTTTGCCGCCGACGATCATGGCTGCTTGTTTTACCGCGGGAAGTATCAGAACGCACTGGGCATCCCCGAGCACCGAAGAGGGAATCTGGTGAGACGCGGTCATATTGCGGATCACCACCGCAGCATTATCTAACTCCTTGGTGGCGTCGCTGGCAAACGCCACTGTGGTAAAAAGCGCCAGTATTAGAGTGGCAAGAACGCGTGTCATAAAAGTCCTCCCTTATGTAAACCGACCTTTACGATGAGAGAGGAATCGCCGTGGTTGCTTCATCCTGCATGACTGTCGCCAGTCAGGGCGTTGCTGGGCTCTTGGTTCGAAGCCTTAATCTTGAGTCTCAACCGCCTATTCACTTGCTAAAGTCCGGGCAAAGTTGCGATAGAAAATCTCAAATTGCTGCGCAGCCTGCCGGTCATATCGCGGTCGCAAGTTATCGTAAGTCGTGCTACCCCCGTTTCGGATCAGTTCTTGCAAAGTGAGTGCATGAGCGTACAACTGCTGCGAAAGCTGCAATAGATTTTCCATGTCCGAGCCGCATACCTTCTCCGCGCTGGTCGCGGATGGCGAGGGATGCAAAGCAGGCATGGGTTCAAGCAGCATCGGTGATCGGTCGGTCATTTTCTGTACACGGCGAATCGGCGATTGGGTCTGCCCGCGGGCAGCTTGACGCGCATGGCGACGGCGAGAAAGCGCAGAACGCGGGAGGGAACGTCGTTCAATATTCATGGCACCCTCTGTAGGACGTCTAACAGCAACAACTTTCTGATGATTTCAAAGTAGCGTCTCTAGCCAATAACAGTCCAACACTTAATTTGCATTAATGGCATCGAAAACTCTGCTTAAAGAACCGGCCCACCACACTTCGCCGTCAATGCCGCAGAGTGCATCCAAACATGCTTATGCGGGTTAAAGGTTTTTTCGTCAATGTCACGGCCAGCCTGTTGTTTATCGTGTTCTGTTCGGGATTTGGCAACGGATATTCGATACTCACACACGAAGAAATCATCGATTTGGTCTGGAAGGATCAGCTTCGACCAATGCTGGTGGCCCGTTTTCCGCAATCGACCGACGACGAACTGAAACAGGCGCATAGCTACGCTTACGGCGGCAGCGTGGTTCAAGACATGGGTTACTATCCGTTCGGCAACAAGTATTTCAGCGACCTGGTTCACTATGTGCGTAGCGGTGATTTTGTAATGACTCTCATTCGAGACTCTTCCGACCTGAACGAATATGCTTTCGCATTAGGAGCTTTGGCGCACTACGCTTCCGACAACACCGGCCATCCCACCATCAATCAGGTGGTGGCGATTACCTTTCCCAAGCTGCGTAGGAAATACGGACCGGAAGTAACTTACGTGGACGACCCGAAAGCGCACATCCGAACTGAGTTCGGATTCGACATGGAGCAGGTTGCAAAAAACCGCTACACCTCGGACAATTTTCATGACTTTATCGGGTTCAACATTTCCAAGCCTCTGCTCGAACGCGCATTTGCAGAAACCTATGGCATCCAACTTTCGGATGTTATGCACAACGAAGACTTGGCGATTGGAACTTTTCGCCGCTCCATCAGTCAGATTATTCCTGAGATGACGCGCGTGGCTTTGGTGTCGCGGCGCGACGAGATCGTCCGCGATACGCCAAACTTCAACGAAAAGAAATTTCTCTACCACCTTTCACGCGCCAGCTACCAGAAAGAATGGGGGAACGGATATCGCAAGCCGGGCTTCGGTACGCGCGTACTGGCATTTGTTCTTAAGATAGTTCCGAAGGTTGGACCGTTTAAAGCGCTCGCCTTCAAAGTTCCAACTACCCAGACTGAAGACATGTATGTCAAAAGCATCAACAAAACCGTCGATGACTACAACGCTCAACTGCGAGAGCAAAAGGCGGGCGAACTAAAACTTGCGGACATGGACTTTGATACTGGACGGCCGACGCGCGCCGGCGAATATTCGTTAGCCGATAAAACCTATGCTCACCTGCTCGACGATTTAGCCAAACGCAATTTCGACCAGGCATCTCCTGAGTTACGTCAGAACATCCTCGCCTTCTACGGAGATCCGAACGCGCAAATAGCTACCAAGAAGAACGCCAAAGCGTGGAGAACAACCCAAGAGGAATTAGACAAACTAAAGGCGAGCAACCCGAACATCCCGCCAATACTGCGTCAAACCTGCTTGGGCAAGCATTCCGTCCTCACGCAGAAAGATAAATCCCCAAGATTATTTCCGGCCATCCCCAATCTCGTTCCTGCCATCGAAAACGCTGCGAAAGAACGCATATTAGAACGAACACTCTAAAGGAGCTTGATAATGGCTGGAAAAAACACGGCAGCATTTGGAATTTATCGCACACAAGGCGACGTGGAATACGCAGTTGACCTGCTCAGGGCGGAAGGTTTCCGCAATACCGACATCTCCGTTCTATTCCCTGAAAATCAAGGAACGAAAGATTTCGCGGTTAAGAAAGACACCAAGGCACCCGAAGGAACGGCTGCCGGCGCTACCACCGGCGCCGTGGTTGGCGGAACGCTCGGATGGCTCGCCGGCATTGGCGCGCTTGCTATTCCGGGTGTTGGCCCACTCATCGCGGCAGGCCCGATCGTTGCTGCTCTCACCGGAGTCGGGGTAGGCGGCGCCATTGGCGGAATTGCGGGAGCCCTCATTGGCATGGGCATTCCCGAGTACGAAGCCAAGCGCTACGAAGGCCGGATCAAGGAAGGCGGAATCCTGCTCTCCGTGCACTGCGATGATTCGAACTGGACCAAGAAGGCCAAAGATATCCTGGAACGCACCGGCGCTACGGATGTTGCCTCCACGGGTGAAGCTAGTGCGGACTGGCAAAAGAGCGATAAGCCTCTGCCACGCGCCAGCTAATTAACTATCGCTGATATGCGAGGCCGGATGCTCCGGCCTCGTTTTTTTGGCATCATCGATGTCAATCCTCTGCATTACTAATTTCTAAAACCTAAGGTGAACCCCTGATTGGGATAAACGGCGTATTCGTTCATTCTTAGTTGGGCACCTGCCCGCGTTTCTATCGCTTGGAGGCGTGTATGTCTAAATTCAAAACGTGTTCGGCGCTGGCAATTTCTCTGGTACTAACTTCGGTGTTCCCGGCATTCGGCCAACAGGGACCCGCCATAACCGGAGATCAGACTTCCGGATACCACATGCGAGTAGTCTCGCGCAGCACGGAAGCGGTCGACTATCGCCACAAGGGTTCGACCAAAGTAAATTTACGAGGAACCGATCTCTCCCCGGACGTGCGTGGCGACGCGAAGGTGGAAGGCAGAGCTGGAGGCGTGAAGATCGAGGCCAACGTTGAGCATTTGCGCCCCGCGAATAGTTTCGGGCTGGCTTATCTGACTTATGTCCTCTGGGCGATCACGCCGCAGGGCGCGCCAAAAAATCTCGGCGAATTGATCGTAAAAGATGGCAAGAGCTCCGTGCGCACCACGACAGATTTTCAGGCATTCGCGCTCATAGTAACCGCCGAGCCCGATTATGCAGTCGCTCAACCCAGCGATTTAATTGTGGCGCAGAACGAAATTCGCCGCGACACCAAAGGCGGAGTTGAACCAGTAAATGTCACCTTCCAGCTTATTTCTCGTGAGACTTATAACTCCCAGGTGCAGCCCATCGATTCGTCAGTTTACGAAGTAAGCAACAAGACACCTATCGACCTTCTTGAAGCCCGAAATGCAGTTCGCATCGCCAAGGATGCCGGGGCCGCACAATATGCGGCTGCCGAATTACAGAAGGCGCAGGATCTGTTGAATCGTGCCGAAGACTACTATCGCCGCAAGCAAGGCAGCGGTCCCATCGGAACCGTGGCTCGCGAAGCAACTCAGACAGCGGAAGAGGCGCGAGTCATGACCATCAAGCGCGAGGAAGAAGAGCAAGCTGAGCAGGAACGCAAGGCGGCTGCTGACCGCGAAGCACGGGCACAAGCTGAAGCACAAGCTCAGCAAGCTGCGGCTGCTCAGGCACAGGCTCAGGCGGAGCAATCCGCTGCTCAGGCGGCTCAGGCACAACAGGCTCAGCAACAGGCTGAGTTAGCCCAACAGCAGGCTGCGCAACAGGCGCAGCAAGCAGAACTGGCACGACAGCAGGCCGACCAGCAACGCCAAGAGGCTGAACAGGCGCGGCAACAGGCCGAGAACGATAAAGCGCAAATGCGTGCTCGCATGTTGCAGCAGTTGAACCAAGTGTTGCAGACGAGAGACACAGCACGCGGTTTGATTGTGAACATGCCCGACGTTCTGTTTGACACTGGAAAGGCCGATCTCAAAATGTCAGCGCGTGAGCGCCTGGCAAAAGTTGCTGGCATTCTTATCGCCTACCCCGACATTCATGTCGAGATCGACGGCTACACTGATAGCACCGGCAGTCTGGAATTCAACGAACGCCTTTCGGAACAGAGAGCTGAGTCGGTGCGAAGTTACCTTGGCGGCCAGGGCGTGAACTCGTCGACGATAACTACACAGGGATTTGGACCCAGCAACCCGATCGCTTCGAATGAAACCTCATCCGGCCGGCAACAGAATCGGCGAGTCGAACTGGTAGTTTCAGGTTCGTCGATCGGCCAGGCAGTCGGACAAAACAATAATGTGAACGTGAATTCGAACGGCGATTCCATGGCGCCCGCGAACAGTCCAAATCAGGCCACACCCGCTCAGCCTGGCTCAAATCAGACAACCGTGCCAGCGGGACAGCCCGCCACGGTACCGCAACAGTAGTACGGTACAGCTTGAGTGATTAAAGGTCCGGAGCCTAATCGTTCCGGACCTTTCTCATGAGCATTGCTTTTGTAGCACCCGGCATTTGCCGGCTGTCCCGAGGGCATCCTGCCCTCGGTTCTCAAACACAAGCGATCTACTGCCCATTGGAGACTGCACCGAAACGCTGCAGAGCGAAGTAACACTCGCATGACGCAGCTTCCAATCCCGGTCGATCCAGAATCGTCACGGCGCCGCGTACATTTTCGATCAGTCCTCCACGCTGCAGAATTCCTGCCGCCAGGCTTACACTTGGCCGTCCCGTGCCCAACATCTGGGCCAGGAATTCGTGAGTTACAAGGAGTATCTCTGCGTCGACGCGGTCCTGGCACATGAGCAGCCAGCGCGCCAGCCGCTGTTCAATTTCATGCAGGCGATTGCACGCGGCGATTTGCGCAACCTGCAACCCTTGAATAAGAACGTAGCGGTTCCAGATCAGTCGCAGCTCCGCTGCCGTGTGTAACGTCTCGCGCAATACTGCTGATTTGATCCTCACAGCGCTTCCGGCGATTTGCATGACAATGCGGTGCGGCCCCCGGCTCAGTCCGACGGCCAACGGCGTACCGACAATCCCTTCTCGCCCGATAATCGCTACTTCCACGCTTCTGCCATCGGTGGTGAGTACAACCACCGAAGCCATGCCGTCATTCAGGAAGTATGCAAATTCGACCTTGGCCCCGGCTTCGTGCAGAATGTGGCGTTGCGCCAAATCGACCGGCTCAAGATGTTTTCGGAGGAGGTTGTATTCGGCGTCAGGGATCGAATTCAGAATTGAATTTTGCACTGCTCTGCCCGTGGAATCAATTCGTAGGCTGCTTCGTTCTTTTCCATTAGGTTTACGTTCCACACCGCTCCCTTGCAAGCTTTCGCAAGCCTCAGACATGTTGGGCAGTGCACGTAGGCTATTGGTGAAGTAGTGGGTTTGTCTGTTCGACACCTTACGCAATGAGGCCGATAGGTTATTTCAGGCCAAGCCCGCCATTGAAGTGCTGGATGACTCCGTAACATTCGCAGGCGGCCTGCTCCAGACTTTTGCGGTTTATTACCTTTACCGTGCCGCGCATGTTTTCAATCAAGCCACTGCTTTCGAGAGCGCCGGCGGCCAAAGTCACGCTGGGACGCCCGGTGCCGAGCATTTGCGCCAGGAATTCGTGCGTGAGAGGCAGAAGTTCAGAATCGACCCGGTCCTGGCACATCAGCAGCCAGCGCGCCAAGCGCTGGTCTATATCATGAAGGCGGTTGCAGGCGGCGAGCTGCGCAACTTGCATTCCCTGCATGAGAGCGAAACGACTAAGCTGCGAGCGCAAGGTCGCGCAACAAGGCAGCATGGCTTGAAACACCTCCGCTGATATACGCGCTCCGTTTCCCGCCATCTGCATGATCGCGCGGAAGGTTCCCCGCACGAGGCCTACAGTGAGGGACATTCCAACCATTCCTTCCTTGCCGACGATTCCTACCTCAACGCTCCTACCATCGACGCTGGTGGCGACCAGCGAGGTCATTCCCTGGTTGAGGAAGTAGACGAAATCAATTTTTTCCCCAGGCTCGTGAAGTATCTTGTGCTGCGGTAATTCCACCGGCTCCAGGTGAGAACGAAGCAGGTTGTACTCCTCGTTCGGAAGCGATAACAGTATTAGGTTGTTGATTGCTTTCCCCGCCGAATCAGTACGGGCGCCGGGAAGTAATGGAACTAAACGGCCCAGCCGCGATGCCCCTTCAACAGCGACGTTTGCATCTGCCACAGAGAATTCCTCCCACGCAAACATTTGATGCGATCACAAATCGTAATTAGGAAGGGAAAAACTGTAGTTGGAGCTGTAACTTCATTGAGGTTTTCGGCGTCCCCTAGAGACACTAGCGTAGAGCAAGCCGAGGCGGGCGCGCCAAATTCGAAGCCGCCCTCGCAAAGCACTGTAGCAGTCCCGTTCTGGGCGCTAAGTCAATCTATTTCTTTAATTTCGCTGGCTTTTGTGCAATTACCAAAGTTTTGCATGTACGCTCATTTTTAGGTACTTACCTAAGGGTTTTCCTGTATTGGTAATTCAAAAGGTGGCATAAATTCATGATTAATCCCTCACAAAATTGTTCAAGAAAGCAGCGGCATTGGGCGTCGTCCTTCGCCCCCGTCCCCCGCGACGGGCGCTCAAACGCCATCCCCCTCAACTTAGCCCTTATATTAATTGTTTGTATCTGTCTCAGCGTGACGGCTCATGCGACTGTATCGAACGTATCCGTGCAGTCCCCGAAGCTATCCACTACCAGCAGCACAAATGTAACGACGCCAATCCATTTTGCGGCCACGGCAGAGAGTGACCTCGAAATAACCGGATACGTAGTCTACGTTGACCACGTCAATGTTTTTCGCAACTTCAGCCCGTCCATGGACGCCTGGGTAGTTCTTCCCCCGGGTGGCAGCCACTCCGTGTACATCACCGCCTGGGATTCCAGCGGGAGTCATTTGAGCACGGCAACCTATACCATCAATATAACGGGGGCCGCACCGCCCATCCCGCCCAGCATCGCCACACGTGTCGCGGAGATTGATAAGCCAGCAACCTCCTACTGGACCGTGGATAACCACAACGGAGTCGGCGGCCAATGCAACCATGGAAGCATTGGTACGTTCGATTCCGCCTCCGACCCCAATACCAGGAATTCGCCGGATTTTGACGAAAACGGCCAGCATTTCATCGTAAAGAGCCAATGTACTTACGACGACAGCCTGTTCTACTGGAAAGATCCCGCGAATCCACAAAGCAGTTCTACGAATTTCTTGTGGGACTTCTGGTTCTACATTCCAACCACAACCCGTAGCAGCACGGTGCAAGCCTTAGAATTCGACTTCTTCCAGGCGGTGCCGTTGAGCGACGGCGTACACGAATTCATGTTCGGATCGCAGTGCAACTATGCCAGCAATCAGTGGCAGATCTGGCTTCCGGACAATGGCGGTCTACGCTGGGTGAACGCAGGAGTCTCTCCCTGCCAATTCTCTAGCGGAACCTGGCACCATGCGACCTACTTCTCGCAGCGTGTCACCAGCGCCGGATATCAGGAGATACCGAGCCAGTTCGACCCAAGCAGCGACAATAACGTTAACCTGCGATTTGGGACCTTGACCATCGACGGAGTCACTTCCTATCTGGGAGGATTCTCCTACTCAACCATTCCGCATCCCGAGTGGGGTGCCACCATCGGCCTGCAACATCAATTGGATAGCTCGGCTTCTGGTGTAACCATCGAAGAATATGTCGACGAAGAGTCGCTAACCAGCTGGTAGGTTACGCAGTCTCAGCCGGAATGGGCAGCCGCTTAGTTTGTTTGGCTGCCCTATTCCTTTCTTGGGACATTCCTCATTCGCATTAAGGCTTGATTCTACGGTTGCGGAAGGGGTCGAAGTGTGGCGCGGCCTGACCGGGCTCGGCTCACCAGCTATCGCCGTAAGTGCCACAAACTAAAGGGTGTCCGAAAGTCTTTACGGCTTTGTCTGAACGGCGCCTCGGTGCGGCGGCTATGTTTTTCTCGCGGCCGTGTTTAACGCAGTCTGGCAGCGAAGGGCTTGGTGTTGCAACGTCTTGCAACCTGTTGCAATAATTCTCAGTCTTGACAACGCTTCCAGTAGGTATAGACTCACGCGAGTACTAATCCGTAAAAAGACTGAGACGTGTTCATGAAACGCTATTTTAAACTCGCGGTCGTTTGTGCTGCGTTTGTTCTGTCCGTTGCGATGTCCGCCTCCGCGGGTTCGATCGACGATTTTTCGGGACCGCTCGTCGGCGGCACCGTATCTGGTTCGTTCTCACTTAATTCCGTGACCGGTCAATTTACGGATGTCAGCCTTTCTTTCACCAGTTCCATTTTAGGCAACGGCAATGTAGATCCAGGCTCGCTACAGGGGACTAAGGGCTCAAATGGCCTGTGGAGCTTCCAATGGTGGGGATTAGCTAACAACGGCGATCTCGTTATTTACGATGTCACACTTAACGCTAACGGAACTTTTCAAGTCACAGGAGATGTGGCCAACCGGCGGAATTATGGTAGCTTCAACATGGCGGTTCCTGAAGGCAATTCGGCGCGAGCCTATCTGCTACTGTCAGCAGTCATAGTTTTTGGCGGGATCTTTATATCTGCCAAGAATCGCCGTACCCCCAAGTCCACCTAAGCACGACCCCAAAGAACTTCGGTGAAACTTCCTCGGATTCCAATCGGATTTGTCTGTATAGCCCGTGTCTGCATCTAGGAAACCCAGTCAGACTGCGAGGCTAATCTGCAAGTATCGGCAGCGCGGGCTTCTCCACACGTCCAGACACATCCAATAGTTAATTGTCCTTAACTGTCGCTACAGCTGTTCTCAGTTGCAATTCCGAGCAAAGCGAGGAATCTGGGTCTCGGCGTGCCGACAAGTGCCTCCCCTCTACTGGAAGCGAGAAACTTGGCGACCAGGCATAACGCAAGTCTCAGTAAGGCCTCCGCCAGCGAGAGCTAGAAGCTCAACTGCAGTCCAAACTCAATCTGCCGCGGAGAACCCAGGCCGAACACGCCAGTCCCAACGCCCACGCGCGTTATGTTATGTCCATTCACATCAGTTCCGTTGATATTGCCCGCTCCTCCGGTCAGCAAGCCATCCAACGTGGCTGAGGGCAGATCGAAGTTGGCAAAGTTCAGTAGGTTGTAGAAACCCACGCTGGGCTGCACGGTGAAGCGCTCGCCGAAGGAGTGAGTCCAGGTCAGCTTCATATCGAAGGCACGCAACCAGGCAAGGTTGACTTGTCCGGGCGGCGCCAGCGGAACTGCGGGCGCGACGCCATCGCCGAAAGACTGGCCGAGGCTCGATGCTCCAATCGTCTGCAGTTGCTGCAGGGTAAACAAGCCGTTCTGAATTAGTACTTGGCCTGCGGGCGTAGGTTGGCCGGCATAAGTGTTGTTGTAATTAGTAATCGCGGCGTTGATGTTCGACGCGTTGATGCCGCGGTCAAAGTTCCCCACGTGGGTTCCTGGCATCGGATCCTGCACAGCACCACTGCCTGTGAAGTCCGTACGAAAGATTTCGCCCGGACCGAGATTCGTATTCGGAACGACCATGGAAATTGCCAGCGGACTCCAAAAATGCGAGATCATACTGATTTGGAATCCCGCGGGCAAATCAGCGTAACCGCCAAATGAAATCTGATGCGTGCGGTCCAGCACTGAAGGCCCGAAGTAGCGGTTGGGATTTTCATTGTCGAGCGCCTGAATGATGAAGTCCTGGTCTGACTGGGCGGGGTTTTCGGCTGTACCTCCGCCAGTATTCTCGAACCGGGATAAAGAATAGGCGACCTGAAAGTTCAGCGTGCGAACTCCTCGAAATGGCTTCTTCACATTCTCAATCAATTTCGCTTGCAGACCGTTGTATACCGATCTCCCTACGGACTTCAGGAATGGCAGCGGCGGCGCGTTGGGATTGATTCCAGGAAAAGCGCAGTTATAGCCGAAGACCACGGTGCAGGGCTGATCGAAGTCGGCCGAAGATGTGAGACCGTTGCTTGCATAAGCGGACATAGTTGCGCCGGAATTGATCGCGCACTGAATGCCTGCGACGCCCGGTGCGCAGCCAGGGAACTCGCTATTCGTCGCATTAATGGCGGCCAACGCACCAGCCATGTTGAAGTAATGAATATCCCCCGTGTGGTTCTCATCGATTCCCAGCAGATAATGAGTTTGCACGTTGCGTACAAAGTCCGCGCTAAACACCATGCCAGGACGGATTTCATGCTGGATGCCGGCATTGATCTGCACCGACCGCGGAGTCTTGTAATTGGGATCGAACATGGAAGCAGTCGTGCCGAAACCGAGTCCGTTGTCTAACAGCGTCCCCACATAGCTCGGGTTCGGTGCATTCACGTTGAACGGGGAGTCAGCCTGATATTGCTTTTGAAAGGCGACGATCTGGTTGGCAACCGTCCCAATGGCAACCGGATTTGTGGTGTTCACCCCATTCACCAAAGTGCTGCAGAACGTTGGTTCAAGCGACCCACCGGGGATGGGAACCGGTTGCGGCGTAGCGCTAGCAGCGCAGGCGGTGGGAAATTGTCCGAACGCGCCTGTTCTTTCGCGGTCCGGAGCATCGAATGCAACGTTATTCCAGATCGCGTTTTCATAGAAGATGCCAATACCAGAGCGGATCACAGTCTTGCCGTTCCCCGTAGGATCCCAGGCAACGCCGAGTTGCGGCGCCAAATTCAAATTCGGTTGTTTCACAGGATTGCCCAAGCCTGGCATCAACGCATTGAGTTCCGGGATGCCAGGAAGATTGCTGTCAGTGCGGCCTGTATCGCGGACGTAACGCAATCCATAGGTGAGAGTGAAGTTTTTCTTTATCCTCCAACTGTCACCCAGATACGCACCAATACGATTATCAGTAATTCCCCCCGCCGGGTAGCCAAACGCGGGAGTGCTGGTCGAATATCCCAGGCCATTACCCAGGTAGACAGCTTCGACGGGGTAATTCAGCGGATTGGTGTCGCCGCCAGGGAACGGCCCACTCTGCGCAAAACTCATTTCAGAAGTTCCCACATTCGTGTTCAGGAAGGGAGCAATGCTGTTGAAGTTCGCGAATCCACCACCCACAATATGGTTGAAACCGAAGCCGTAACGGATGACGTGCGACCCCAGCGCCTTGCTGCCATCGTATTTAGCCTGATGATTGCTTTGCATCGTACTCTGTGGCGCAAGGTAGTTTGGTCCTGTGAATAAACCTGTCGCGCCCATCTGAATTTCCACGGGGAAATCGGCCAGCGGTAAACTGCTGCCCACGGTCGCATCCACAATTTGGTTCTGGAACTTCAGATATTCGAATCGAATGCTGTGGGTGAAACTCCCCGTATTGAAGTCCAGTCCGACCACGTGATTTCGCGTAATGTCTTTGTTGTCGTAGACCGAGAAACCGAGACCGGCATTGGCCAGCAGAGAATTCTTGAAATAGCTGAAGCGATAAAACAGGTGTGCCGATTGGCTCAACTGATAATCCGCCTTGCCCATCAGATTGTCTTCGATAAATGGCGAGTTGAAGTAACCCGAAAACTGATTAAAAGGCGCTCCCACCAACACCGGCGCTTGTTCGTGCTGGAAAGTTCGCTCACCATCCAGGAAATAGAAAAACTTGTTCTTGATAATCGGACCGCCCAGGCGTCCACCGTACTGTGAGCGCTGAAAGTTGGGAGGCGCCAATCCCACGGGCGTGGGCAGAGCCGCAGCCAGAGAGCTGTCGCGGAATAACCCAAAAGCTTCGCCGTGAATGCTGTTGGTTCCAGACCGTGTAGTCACATTCACCGCGCCAGATGAGGTCAACTCGTTCGAAAGATCTAAACTCGACTGGCTAATCTGAAATTCTTCGATTCCGCTGGCTGGAATATCCATGGTTGTGGTGCCCACGGTTTCATCCGAAACATCCACGCCGTCCACCTCGATTCGGGCCGTGCGGCCAAATCGCCCGCCGAACGAAATCGACGAATACCCCGCCTTCGTGGGATCGAAATCCTGGCCATCCTGAATCTGAACTCCGGGCTCAAGCTGGGCAAGATCAAGAAAATTGCGGCCATTCACCGGCAGATTCTCGATCTGCTCGGCATTCAACACCCCCTGCACAGTGGCCTGTTCCGTATTCACCCGCACCGCTGACCCTTGCACTTCGACAACCTGGCTCTCCTGCCCGATTTCCAGCTTCATGTTGACCGTCGCGGTATTGCCTACGAGAACCGTAACCGGCATTTCCATTTGCCTGAAACCCCGAGCTCCTACCTGAACTTTGTAATCGCCTGGCAGCAAGGCCCCAGAGTTATAGGCGCCCGCGGAATTCGTGGTCAGGCTCATAACGTGCCCGGTCGCAACATTGGTGATAGACACCTTGGCACTGCTAATCACTGCATTCGAAGGATCGGTCACATTTCCCACAATGCTGCCTGTCCCTACCGTTGTCTGCGCGGACGTCGAAGAAACTAAAACCTGGGAGACGAACATCACCAGAACTAGCAAAGCTATGAGTTCGAACTTGCCGGAATTCCGTTGCAAGGCCAACATTTGCACCACCTTTCGTGAAGTGCTCGCGACCGCCGTGAGATGTGCGGTGAGGAGCGGCTTTTGGAACACCACGATATAACGCAACCCATTTGTTGGCAAGCACAACAGAGTGTGGAAAGTGCGACGCTCCTGCGTGGCCAAATGGCAATAACGGCTCGGGCCAACCACTGTTCGGCGCTGTTTAGGGTGTATTCTCTTGTCCTATTAAGAAAATGAATGGCGATCGGAGTTCTATGCCACGTGCTCTACTTATCATCTTCTTGTTATTTTGCGTCATCAGCATTCCGCTGCATTCGCAGGCGCAGAAGTCAACCGCGCCAGGTCACTACCTGTTTGTGTGGTGTGGTGATGCGGCGCGCAACGGCAATGACTTTCTGGCTGTAATCGATGCCGAGCCTTCATCGCCATCGTACGGGCATCTGGTTACGACTCTCGCCACTGATCAGCAAACTATGCGCGTGCATCACACGGAATACACGATGCCCGCTAGCGGTATGCTCTTTGCCAACGACCACGATGCTGGCCGTACTTTCATCTTCGATTTGCAAGACCCGCTGCATCCGAAGATTGCGACTTCGTTCACCGACGTGGCGGGCTACATGCATCCGCACTCTTACGTGCGGCTGCCGAATGGCAACGTGCTCGCTACTTTTCAGCACACTCACCACGGCGGCAGAGAAGAACCTCTGGGCATGACTGGCGGCCTGGTCGAAATTGACGACCACGGAACAGTGATTCGCTCCACCAGCAATGCCGACCCTGCGTTTTCAGGCGCTCTGCTGACGCCTTACAGCCTTGTCGTACTGCCGGAATTGGACCGCGTCGTATCTACAAACTCTTCCATGCACCTGGACGAAATTTTCGCTGGCGTGACCTACCAGGTGTGGCGGCTCTCAGATCTAAAGCTGCTAAAAACCGCGTACTTCGATGTGGGAGAAAATCGCTACGCCCAAATCAGTCCAGAAGAACCGCGGCTTGCTCCCGACGGATCGATCTTTGTGCAAACGCTCGGCTGCGGGCTCGAGCGCATCACCGGAGTGAACAACGATCAGCCAACATCACAACTCGTGTACACATTTCCCGGCAACTGGTGCGGCGTGCCCACCATCGTGGGTCATTATCTGGTGCAGACTGCCGGAGCGACTCACGGTTTGATTGTGCTCGACATCGCCAATGCAGCCAAGCCGGTGGAGGTGTCGCGGCTGAGGCTGACCGATACCTATCAGCCCCATTGGACGGCATGGGATGAAAAGACGCAACGCATCGTCGTAACTTCGAGCCTGACCCCAGGAACGCCGGTCGAGCGCCTTTACCTTATGAAACTTGATGCTGGCACTGGCGCTCTCACGCTCGATGACACGTTTCGTGACAGCGATGGCAAAGTCGGCTTCGGCTTCGCCGATCGCAAGTGGCCGCATGGATGGACAGGCTCCGCCCTACCCCACGGAGCGGTTTTCTCGCGCTAGTTAAATCTTCTGCTATCGTATTCTCTCTGCAAGCAGCTTCAAGAAACGGTCGGTAAACGCCGACGATGCTTCCGGAGCAAAGACGCTTAATAAGAAACATCATTTTGTCAGGACAAGGACGGTGTATGCGCAATAGCACGATTTTGGACAGAAGCAAATTGCTTGCATGCTTGCTGCTCGGCATGGTGAGTTCTGTGTTCGTCTCAGGTGGTTCTGTCTGCTCCGCGGCCCAGGATGTCGCGCCGCCACGATACCCATCCCTGCCAAGCGAAATGCCTGCCAAGATCGAGCCTGTAACAGACAGCTTCGATTACAGCAGGCGCGAAGTAATGATTCCTATGCGCGATGGTGTGAAACTGCACACAGTAATCCTCGTGCCAAAGAACGCTAAAGGCGCTCCGATCCTGCTCACGCGCACCCCTTACGACGCCAACAAACTCACCACGCATCTCGATAGTTCTCATCTTGGTCCGAGCTTATATGGCTATGACAATGCAACCGACGTAATCGTCGACGGCGGCTACATCCGCGTCGTTCAGGACGTTCGCGGGAAATACGGGTCCGAGGGCGACTACATCATGAATCGTCCACTGCGCGGCCCGCAGAATCCGACACCAGTTGATCATTCCACCGACACCTACGACACCATTGATTGGCTGGTCAAGAATATTCCTGAAAGCAACGGCAAGGTTGGAATTCTGGGAATCTCGTATGACGGTTTTTTGCCGCTGATGGCCCTGGTAAATCCCCACCCCGCGCTCAAAGTCTCCGTGCCCATGAATCCCATGGTCGACGGATGGAGAGGCGACGATTGGTTCCACAACGGCGCGTTTCGCGAACAAGGGATGCCTTACATCTACGAGCAGGAGGCCACGCGCAAGAACGAGGCCAAGTGGTGGACCGGATATTACGACGATTACGACATGTTCATGCAGGCGGGCTCGGCTGGCGAGTTAGGTCGACAACATGGGCTGGAACAAGTTGGCTTCTGGCGAAAGATTCTCGCGCATCCCAGCTACGATTCCTTTTGGCGCGATCAGGCCGTCGACAAAATTCTGGCAACCCAACCGCTGCAAGTCCCGGTAATGCTCGTTGACAGCCTGTGGGATCAGGAGGACATCTACGGCGCGATCGCAGTTTATAAGGCAATCAAACCGAAAGACACGAACAATGACAAAGTATTTCTGGTCTTAGGTCCATGGCATCACGGCCAGGAAATCGGCGATGGTAGCACGCTGGGCCCAGTCAAATTCAACAGCGACACCGCACTCTATTTCCGCCGCGAGATTTTGCTGCCGTTTCTCAACCAATATCTCAAAGACGGCGCACCCAAGGCCGATGTTGCGCCCGTTTCGGCGTTTGAAACTGGAACGAACACGTGGCGCCGTTTGCCCGCATGGCCGGCAGGATGCGACAGCGGCTGCGCTACTCGGCCGACGCCGCTCTATCTCACCGCTGGACTAAAGTTAGGTTTCACCACACCGAATGCTGGCGATGCCGCTTACGACGAATATGTATCCGATCCCGCGAAGCCCGTGCCCTTTCGCGCGCGCCCCATCGACGCCTCCTCATGGTCCCGCTGGCTGGTTGACGATCAGCGCGAGATATCCGGGCGCACGGATGTCGCCGTATTCACCTCCGAAGTTTTGCGGGCGCCGGTGAAGATCAGCGGGGAACCAATCGCAAATCTCGTCGCTTCTACCGGCGGCACAGACTCAGACTGGGTGGTCAAGCTGATTGACGTTTACCCCGACCAAGTGGCCGGCCAGGCGCCGATGGGCGGCTACCAGTTGATGATCTCAGCAGATATTTTCCGTGGCCGCTATCGGGAAAGCCTGGAAACGGCCAAAGCGATCGCACCCGACAAACCGCTGCTTTACCGCTTTGCCCTGCCCACAGCGAACCACGTCTTCCTGCCCGGGCACCGCATCATGGTACAGATCCAATCAAGTTGGTTCCCGCTCTACGACCGCAATCCGCAGACCTTTGTTCCCAACATCTTTTGGGCAAAAGCGGCAGACTATCGCAAGGCAGTGCAGCGTATTTACCACGCGGCAGGGCAGGCGAGTTTCATCGAACTGCCAATGGTGACGAATCCTTGAGCTGCCGAAGAGCTACGGGATATTGATCCTTTGCTGCAAATCTTCCGCCGCCCGGGCGACATTCTCTGGCGTTCCCAGATCGCGCCAGTAATATTTGTCGGAGCGGAAACCAAGGATTTTCTGCCCGAGTCCAGCTAGGCGAAGATAAGAAGTGATGATAGAGAAAACCCCTTCCTCGCGGATCATGGAAAGCAAGCGCGGAGAAATAATATGGATTCCGCAAAAAGCGAGCGCTTGCACATTCTGTGAAGGGCGTACCAATTCAACGCTGGAATCGGGTCCCGATCGCCTTCCGCAAAGTTCAGAATCCGGCTGAAACAGCAAGTACCGCGAGGTTTTTCGTTCCTGGACCGCCAGAGTTGCCAAAGCGTGGTGTTCATTGTGAAAGCGCAGCATCTGCCTGAGGTCAATCGTACTGATCACATCGACGTTGTGCAAAAGAAATGATTCTTCCGAATTTGCCGACCGTTCGAGAAAGAAATAAGCTGCTTTCTTCAAGCCGCCGCCGGTATCAAGCAAGATCTCCTCATGCGAGATCGTAATATTCATTCCGAAGTTCTTATTGCGCTCGAGATACTCCTGCACCATGTCCGCGAAATGATGGGTGTTAACGACGACGTCGGTTATTCCGAAGCCGCGCATGCGCGCCAGGGCGATCTCAAGCAAAGTGCGGCCACCAACTTCCACCAAGGCCTTCGGCCGATTCTCTGTGAGTGGGAGCAGGCGCGTACCTAAACCTGCTGCCAGAATCATCGCCCTCACTTGCCAACCTTCTCCAACTCGAGATGCCGCACCTGAACCTGGAGGTCGTTCCTGTCGGACAAATGCTTGGCCAACTGTTCGGCGAAATAAACCGAGCGATGCCTTCCGCCAGTGCAGCCGTAGGAAATCATGAGGTTGGTAAATCCGCGCTTCTGATAATTACTGACGCTGGCATCCACCAGTGACGTGGTGTGCGCCAGAAATTCCCTCACGCCTTCTTGCTGATTCAGATATTCAATCACCGGCGTGTCTTTCCCTGTGAGCGGCTTGAATCGGTCTTCACGGCCTGGATTTGGAACCGATCTGCTGTCGAACACGAATCCGCCGCCATTTCCGCTTTCATCTTTAGGCATGCCGTCGCGATGAAAAGAAAAGCTGAAAATCCGCACCACAAGCTGTTTTGTCGCCGGGTTATTACTTGAGGATTTCCGCGAGTCCGAATCAGCAGCCAGATTCTGCAACTTTTCAGAACCAAGCATGTTGGTAAATGCTTCCATCAAGGTAGGAAGCTCGATGGGCAGTTCGACGTTGTGCAGCAGCCAGCGAACATTCTTTAACGCATAGGGCACGCTTTGCAGAAAGTGCGGCTTGCGTTCGAAGAATCCACGAAAACCATACGCGCCGAGCGCCTGCATAATGCGCACATAAACGTACGCATAGTAATGCCGCATAAACACTGCACGATCAAGCGGGAGGAATTCCTGAAGACGGTCGAGATAATGATCGAGCAATTCATGGCGAAGTTGCGGGGGCAAATCAGCCTTGGCATCATACAAAAGAGACGCGACATCGTATTGCAGCGCGCCTTGCCTGCCGCCCTGATAGTCGAGGAAAAATGTCTGCCCATTGCACAGCATGATGTTGCGAGATTGGAAGTCGCGGTAAAGAAAATATTTATGGTCAGCAGTGAGCAAAAACTTTGAGAGCCGTGCGAAATCCCGCTCCAGAGCCGGTTCGCTGAAAGGAATCTCCGCCAGTCGCAGGAAATAATACTTGAAATAATTCATGTCCCAGGCGATGGACTGGCGATCGAAACTCGCGCGTGGATAACAGACCTTATAGTTCAAGTCGCGTCCCGCTTCGACTTGGAAACGCGGCAATACGGATAAAGCTTGCCGGTACGCATCCATGACCGCGGGAGCAACCTTCTCGCCGTTACGATTTTGCGACAGAAACTCAAACAGAGTGGTATCACCGAAATCTTGTTCGAGGTACGCGCCATGGTCCAAATCTTCCGTGTAGATTTCAGGCACAGGAAGTCCATGGCGGCGAAAGTGCCTCGAAAATTCGAGGAATGCAACATTCTCTTCGCGTAAATCATACAAAATGCCGATGGCGCTGACGTCCTTTCCAGTGACACGAATAATGCGACGGCCGGAGCCTCCAAGTTGACCTTGTAGCGGCTGCACGCGCACAACCGGCGTGTGGAAATGCTCCTCGAAAAGTTTCGTCAGAACGTCCATAAAGAGAAATCTCGACCAACCAACACGGTCGTCACAAAGATATCATCGCAAACACGCGACATGGACAACCCCAAGGTGTAAGCCGTGGGTAACCGCAAACCAGTGTAGGCGCGAGCGTCTTCGCTCGTGCTTTATGCCAACACGCCCCCCACCCTCCGCGCTTTTCCACGCGGCCCCATTCCTCATCGCACCGCGACACCATTTTTTTCCATCCAGAATCTCGTGATCTCTTCCAGTGAACGGCCTTTAGTCTCAGGAACCAGCCAACCCACAAGAACAATTGTTAATAACGCCCCCGCGCTGAAAAGCCAAAACGTCCCATCCGATCCCAAATGCTTTTGCAAAATCGGAAAAGTCTGGTTTCCCAGGTAGCCAACCAACCAGAGCGCCGTGGTAGCGATCGACATGCCGCGCCCACGAACTTTGGTGGGATAAATTTCCGAGATGATAACCCAGCAAGCTACGCCATTGCCAAAGGCGTGTCCGGCAACGAAGCTCATCACGAAAACCAAAACTGCCAGGCCGCTGCCGTGGATGTGATAGAACCAGCCGACCAACGCGAGAGAGACGAATTGCAGCGCCGTGCCTGCAAGAATCAACGTTTTGCGCCCAGCCTGATCAACCAGCCACAGAGCGAAAAGCGTAAATAGAAGATTAACGAGGCTGACCAATACCGACCGGAAGAATGCGTCGCTCGTCGCCGTTCCCGCAGCGCGAAAAATCTCCGGCAAGAAAGAAAATAGCGGAGTGATACCACTGATCTGTTGCAAACCTGCCAACATGATGCCCAGCAGCAGAGGCCGACGAAAGGTGGTAAAGAGTTCTGATATATGACCCTCTTCGGTGATCAGCGCATTCTCGATCTCAGCCGCTTCCTGTCTCGCTAAGTCAGCGCCGTTGATCTTGCTCAAAACCTCGATGGCCTGATCGCGGCGGCCCATTTTCATCAGCCAGCGGGGGCTTTCAACTGCGGGCAAAATCATCAGTCCGAATAAAATTGCCGGAACAATGCCAGCGAAAAACATCCAACGCCATCCACTCGATATGTTCCAGGCTTCGTTACCCATCCGTTGAATGAGCATATTGACGAAGACAGCGGCAAGAATTCCAACCACAATGCCAAGCTGATAAAGCGTCACGCAGCGGCCACGAACCCGCGTGGGAGCAATTTCCGCAATGTAGTTCGGCGAAATCACCGATGCCGCCCCAATGCCCACTCCGCCAATCAGCCGCCAAAAAACGAACTGATGCAAATTCCCGGCGAATAGCATGCCGACAGAAGAGAGCGCGAAACACAACGCGCAAAGCGCGAGGCCTTTTTTCTTCCCCAAATAGTCAGCAACAGTTCCCGCCACCACGCAGCCGGCAATACAGCCCACCAGTGCGCATCCTGCGGCCCAACCCACGCCCGGCGCATCGAGGTCAAAAAACCGGCTCAAATATCGGATCGCACCGCTGATCACAATATTGTCGTAGCCAAACAAAAAACCGCCGAGAGTGGAAACGCTGGCGGCAATCACTAAAGGAATGCGCGAATACGCTGGAGCAGGTGATGAGGTCAGATTATTCGTCTCCTCAGGTGGAATACGCTCCGTGCAATTCGGAGGATTCGAGAACCGCTTTCGCCGCCAGCATAAATCCGATCGTGTGCGCCATGCCGGCGTGCCAGGGCGCTGCGCACGTCATTTGCGGCGTGTGGTCGGGAACGATCACGCCATCGAAGCGGTTTCGGTGAAGGATCGCGAGGATACGAATCATGTCCACATCGCCCTCATCAATGAACGTCTCACGGTAATGCGGCACCTTTCCCACGACATTGCGAAGATGAATATAGGAAATCTTTCCTTGTCGGCTGTATCGATCGACCGCGTCGTAAATATTGCCTTCCGTCATTTCCGCCATGGTTCCGACGCAAAGCTCAAGCGCGTTGCTGCCGCTGGGAGCAAGATCGATCAGCCGTTGATACATGTGAGGCTGATAGACGAGACGCGGTTGCTGCCGCATCATTGGCATGGGAGGGTCGTCCGGATGCGCGGCCAGCTGCACGCCTGACTGCTCCGCGACAGGAATAACTTCTTCCAGAAATCTTTGCAGCCGATTCCACAGTTCTTCATGAGAGATCGAAGGCAGAATGCCGACAGACGCGTTTCGTTCGTACACCATGTTCCAAACCATCCCATTCGGGATGGGCACATCTTCGGCGGGACCGTCCATGCCTAGAGTGATGGCATGGCCTCGACCACGAGGCGCAGTCACACGTCCACACACGCCCGCGAGACTGAAGTTGTAGCCGAGCACCGGAATGCCCGCTTCGCCAAGTCGGCGAATGATGGTCTTAACGTTCTCTATGTGTTGCCGGCGATGCGGACCATCGAGCAGAATGTCGTGCCAGTGCGCGGGATCAAGATTTTCGATGGCAGCTAAGATCAGTCCTGCGTCTTCAATTTCTTTGCGAAGACTTTTTAGTTCTTCGGTGGTCCAAAGCTTATCGGGATCGCCGGCGTATCCCCAAGGCTCATACTTGGCGCCGGTGGGCTGGTTGTTCCGCGGATTCGAAGATCCCTGATTGAAATAATCAACAAGATGCGCCACGATATGCGTACAACCAGCCTGGCGCGCGAAGTCATAATACTCGCGAGTCAACATATGCCGGTATAGGCCAAGGCCGATTTTCATAATCGATTTCCAATACCGGCGCCATAATCGGGGCTGAGAACCTGGCCATTGATTTCCCTGGCCAATGGTGAACACAGAAAAACAAATGCATCCGCGATCGACTCCGGACTGTTTCTTCTGCCCAGCGAAACTCGCAGCACAAATTCCCGGTAAGCTGGATCATCGTCAAACACCTTCAGTGAGCTGCCCGCCGCAACATTCCCCGGCGAAACCACATTCACACGAATACCGGTGAGTGCATATTCGAGCGCCAGGCTGCGAGCAAAATTTTCAAGCGCCGCTTTAGCAGATGCATAGGAAGAAATGTGCGTGTGCGGCATTCGCGCCACATAGGAGGATGTAAAGATGAGATGACCGGCAATTTTGTGCTCCGCCCATTGCAGCAGCACGGAGCGCGCCAGGTAAGTTTGCGCAAAATAATTAAAGCGGAAGATCTGTTCGTACTCCGCTTCGGAGGTGCTGGCAAAAGGATGCAACCCACAGCCTCCCGCATGACCGATGACCGTATCCATTCCGGGGAATTTCTCAAACGCCGCTTTCACTAAGGCGTTTACCTGGCTCGAGTCAGTAATATCAGCAGCAAAATATACGTATGACGAAGACGGAATCTCCCAATCAGCCAGCGTCCCCTGAGCTTGCTCCTCCGCTTTGATGTCAGTGAGCACCAGGGTTGCACCGCTGGCAGCCAGTCTGCGCACCATGTGTTCCGCAATCGCACCCATGGCGCCGGTGATCAGAATAGTCTTGCCGGAGAGATCAATCGCGATCACAACTTCTCGCCCCCACTTCTGGACAGCACTTCATGACCTGATTCCGTCACCAGCACGTTATCTTCGATTCTCGCGCCCGCGCCACGTTCGTGAACATAAATTCCCGGCTCGATCGTGATTACCATTCCCGGTTCAAGCACCGCGGATTCTCCGGGCAAGATAAGAAATCCTGGATCATGATAACGAAAGCCAACGTGGTGACCGGTGTGATGCGTGAAGAAAGATGAAAATCCTTGCGCCGCAATTCTGTTTCTCGCGATCGCGTCAATCCGTTCGGCAGCAATGCCCGGGGCAACCGCATCAACCGCAGCTTGCTGCGCGTCTCGGACGACATCGAGAATCTCTGCGACGTCAGCCTGTGGACGGCCCACTGCGACGGTCCGCGTCAAGTCGCTCCAATACCCATTGACACAAGTTGCCAGTTCGATCAGCACCAAATCGCCGTTGGTCAATCGTCGTCCTGTCGAGCGATTGAATCGCCCAGCATCTGCGCTATTGGGGCCTGACTGCACCATTGCCCAACCTCGCGAATGGAAAATCCCTTCGCAGCCAATTTGCCGGTAAATAATCGATTCCACGGCTGCGGCAACTTCCGCCTCGGTGGCTCCCGGTTGCGAATTCTCAAAGAAAGCTTGCAGCCCGATATTCGCAACCCGGTTTGCCAGTCGGATTGCCTCGGTCTCCGCTGGCGTTTTTCGTAAATAAAGATCAGCAATATTCGCGTTTTGCTTCGCGCCAAGCGCGGATAAATGTCCTGCAAAACCTTCGGGTATCGGAATTTGTTCAGCGGCTTGAATCGGCAGAGAAGTTCTGAAGGCGCTCGGATTCAGTCCCACCTGTTCGGGGTTGGCTTTGTTTTTCGCCAGGCGATCGCCAACCGCCGACACCAACTCAGAGTATGGATCAGCGCATTTCAGATCGCCCCATGGATATTCCTGAACTCGCAAGCCGCTGGGAATATGGTCTCGCGGTTCGATTTGCGGAACGAAGAGAACCGGCTCTGCACTCGCGAAGTACAGCAGCAACGAAGCGCCCCAGAAGGGAAAATACCCGGACAACATGAGCAGTTCGTCAGGCCGCCACGCAATCCATGCCCGCAGATTATTTAAGCGGAGAAAATTCTCTATCTGATCCTGACGAGACAGCGGCCATCCAGTCACGAAAGTTGTACTCACGCTCAATTCCTCTTTACATGATTCCGTACTTCGCAAAAGCATCAACCGCGCTACTACCGGCTTCGATGGCCTTCTTCACCAGTTGTTCCCCGCGAGCCTTCTCCAATGCGCGCGTAAACACTTCGTTTTCCGCTTCGGCGGGAACCAAGAGTACTCCATCGATGTCGCCAAACAAGATATCTCCCGGCCGGACGCGCACCGATCCAATCTCAACCGGAATGCGAAAGTCGACAACTTTGTAACGCGGCGCGGCGTCTTGCCCGTAAGATCCGAAACCGAACGTAGGAAACCCCATATTCACAATCGCCTTGGTATCTCTTATATAACCGTTCAGGACTGCGCCCCGGCTGCCGAGTTTGCGGGCGCGAGTGCTCATCAGTTCTCCCCAAAGCGCGTTGCGAGGTGAGGATCCAGTGTTAACGTAAACCTCGTCCGTGCGCAAATCATCCAACGCCTCGAGCATTAAGCCAAACGGTTTTTCCATTAACTTATTCGCACTGTCGGCGATTTTTTCCGCAAACACATCCACCGAAAGAACGGGCATGGCGCGGCCAATTACAATCATGTCGCGCTGCACGGGTTGGATCTGAGGCGGCAAAAACTGATGCTGCAGACCTAACTTGTCCATCACATCGCCAACCACACACGTGAACAGCTCGCGCTGCGCGATGGCGAAGAGTTCGTCGTCCGCTGTCCACAGTTTTCGTGCCCCCGCACGTGATTTTCTCTTCATCGCGCACGCACCTCTTTTATCTTGTCGACAAACTGCCGCGCAATTCGGGTGATGGACGCAAAATCACCGCTCTTGGCGCCGGCCGTAAGATTGCCTCCCACGCCTACCGCAACCGAGCCGGCGTTAATCCACTCCCTTACATTCTCAAGGCCGACTCCGCCAGTGGGCATCAAATTCGCTTGCGGCAGCGGTCCTTTAACAGCCTTCACGAACGCCGGGCCAAGAATTTCTCCGGGGAAAACTTTCACAATGTCAGCGCCACACTCCATCGCCGCGATGATTTCGGCAACCGTGCCCGCGCCAGGCATGTACGGCACCTGATACCGGTTACAAAGACGCGCTGTCTCAGGGTTGAGCGCCGGACTGACCAAAAATTGCGCGCCAGCGAGAATGGCAACGCGTGCGGTTTCCGGATCAAGTACCGTGCCCGCTCCCAGCAAAATCCCGCTGGTAGAGTTTTTTGCGAGATGCTCAATCACCCGGCTTGCGCCCGGAACCGTGAAAGTAATTTCCAGAGCTGCCACGCCGCCGTCAGCACAGGCTTCGGCGATATGCAACGCCTGATCGGCTTTTTCGGCCCGTATCACGGCTACTAATCCTGCCGCAATAATTTTCCCCAATACTTCTATTTTGGCAATCGACATAAATTTCAGCAGCTTTAGTTTCGCTCTGGGCTGGGGCGCAAACAATTTCGCCGTCTTATTCTGTCATCCCGAGCGAAGCGAGGGATCTAGGTTCTTGCTTTCACAACGAGTTTCTCACTCAAAAAACGGTTCTCCCCGGCGCGCATAGCGTCTGGCCACTTCCTCGTTCAAAGTGACTCCCAGTCCGGGCTTTTCTGGCATCTCGATAAACCCTCCCTCGATAAGCGGCTTTGACACGCCTTCAATCAGATCATTCCAGAAAGGAACGTCTGAGGCGTGAAATTCCAGCGCAAGAAAGTTCGGGATCGCCGCACAAAAATGGGCCGAAGCTAAAGTCCCCACCGGACTGCTGATGTTGTGCGGAGCTACCGGCATGGTGTGCACATCAGCAAACTGCGCAATGTTTTGGGCTATGGACAATCCTCCGACTTTTTGCAAGTCAGGCGTAACAACGCTGAGTGCGTGCTGCGCGATTATTTCCTGAAAGCCCTCGAAGAGAAAAAGATTCTCTCCGGTTGCAATCGGCACTCGCACCTTAGAATTAACTTCCTTAAGCGCGGCAGTATCGTTGGGCGGAACCGGGTCCTCCAGCCACAATAGCCGGAACGGCTCGAGCTCCCGCGCTAACTTTACTACATCGCTTGCGTTGTAGCGCCAATGGCAATCGACCGCTATATCGGTGTCTTTTCCCACCGCATCGCAAACGGTAGCGATCAAATTCACCATACGATCGATCGCGCGATTGCTAAGCACTCGATTGTAAGGGTCCGGACCTTCGGTGCCGGGCACATCCAAATCAAACTTCAAAGCAGTGAAACCTTCTGCTCTTTTTGCTAGGGCCCGGCGGCGATAATCTTCCGGCGTAGCGGGTACTTCGTCGCCAGCCTGTCCGAAATAATCTTTCGCGGTGTGCGCAGTCCGGGCCGGATCCCAGGACGCACGCCGCGAGCGCAAAACTTCGTCCAGACTCTCCAGTGCCTCGCCGCCGTGGCAATCGGCGTACACGCGAACCCGCTCTCGAAACTTTCCCCCCAGCAATCGATAAATGGGCACATCGAGCGACTGGCCCAGCACATCCCACAGCGCAGCCTCGATGCCACTAATGGCGTTGTACACAATGCCCGCAACTGAACCGGCCCCTGAAGTAGCCATTTGCAATTTGCGGAAAAGCCTGCGAATTTCGCGCGGGTCTTCGCCAATCAGCAGCGGCTCTAGCGAACGCAGAATCGAGGTGAGCCCGGGCGCAAAAAAGCATTCGCCCAAGCCGCGAATTCCTTCGTCCGTTTCAATACGAACGAAGGTCCAATCAAAATTACCCTCGACAACCGCGGTTTTTAACCTGATGATCTTCACGTTATGAGTGGCGCCTGACGGGCGATTATACGCTGACCTAGTTTCACTGCGCTGACTAGCAAAGCAGTGTTTCCACAGCCAACCAGCTAGAATGCTGCATGGACTCGATCGTATTGAAAGCGACCGAAAACTGTAGGTGGGACTGCGTAAGCCTCGGCGAAGTTATGCTACGGCTCGATCCCGGCGAGGAACGCATCCATACGGCGCGAAATTTTCGTGTGTGGGAAGGCGGCGGAGAATATAACGTAGCGCGCGGGCTGCGGCGTTGCTTCGGCATGCGCACCGCTGTTATTAGCGCATTCGCGAAAAACCCGATCGGACAACTTCTGGAAGACCTCATACTGCAGGGAGGAGTCGATACGTCGCTGATTCGCTGGGTGCCCTACGATGGCATCGGCCGAAGTGTTCGCAATGGCCTCAACTTTACCGAGCGCGGTTTCGGGGTGCGCGCTGCCGTCGGCTGCTCAGACCGCGGAAACACGGCAATCGCCAATTGCCAGCCGACCGATTTCGATTGGCAACAGATTTTTGCAAGCAGTGGAACGCGCTGGTTTCACACTGGCGGTATTTTTGCGGCGCTGTCCTCTTCGTCCGCGGCGGTCGCGAAGGCGGCAATTCAGGCAGCGCGTGCTGCGAGCACAGTCGTCTCCTATGATTTGAACTATCGTGAATCGCTATGGAAAGGAATCGGCGGCAAGACTAAAGCGCAAGATGTGAACCGTGAACTGGTATCGACTGTGGACGTGCTTTTTGGCAATGAGGAGGATTTTTCCGCAACCCTCGGGGTCGCGATCGAGGGTATGAGTGAAGATTTCAGCGAACTGTCGATGGCAAGCTATGAGACGATGCTGCGGCGAGTCGCCGACCTCTATCCCAACCTCAAGCTGATTGCGAGTACGCTTCGCACCGCACAAACAGCGACCAACAATGATTGGGGAGCCATTGCGCTGTATCGGGGCAAATCGATTCAGGTAGCGCAGCGTCCGCTGGAGATTCTGGATCGAGTTGGCGGCGGCGATTCATTTGCCTCGGGCCTTATCTACGGATTGCTCGCGGGCGAAGATATTCAATGGGCAATTGAGTGCGGAGTCGCGCACGCCGCGCTGGCCATGACAACACCGGGTGACACAAGCATGGCGTCACTTTCCGAAGTTGAAGCGGTGATGCGCGGCCGCTCAGCACGCATTGCCCGTTGAACGTTGTTGTGCAATTTCGGCTTCGATAGCTTGATTGATTTTGACTTAGACTGCGATGCCTCGGAGGACTTTTTGAGAATCTCTCCCGCACTCAAGAAACGCGCCGCGCAAATCAAAGTGCTGCTGATGGATGTCGACGGCACCATGACGGACGGCAGCGTAATTTTGCTCTCACAGCCCGACGGCAGTGCGCTTGAGATAAAAAAGTTCGACGCGCACGACGGTCAGGGCCTGACTCTCGCCCAAACCGCTGGACTGCGCACCGGTTGTATTACCGGTCGCGAGAGTTCCGCGCTGCTGCGCCGGGCTCGCGAAATGAAGATGGAATTTGTTTACATGAAACAACCAGTAAAGATGCCAGCCTACGAAGAAATTCTTCGGAAAAGCGGGCGTTTCCGATTCGCTTGTCGCGTTCATTGGCGACGATCTTCCGGACATTCCCTTGCTGCGCCGTGCCGGCCTCGCCATTGCCGTCGGTGATGCAGTGCCCGAGGTAAAAGACGTCGCGCACTATACCACCAAGACCCTCGCCGGCCATGGAGCAATCCGCGAAGCGGTTGAACTTATTCTCAAATCCAAAGGTATCTGGAAAGAAATGATCGACAAGGCAAGGGCGTAGTGCCTAATCCAACCAGCGGGAATGAACCAGTGAGATCAATTACGGTTCACCTCGATTACCGCCACCTTGACTCGCCTGCCTACTCTTAGGGTCATCCGCGCAGGGAGACCCGCAAGGATAATCCGCGGGTTGTGTTCGAGGCTGTCATTCACTTTGACCGCGCCTTGTTTTAGCTTTCTGGCCGCGTCCGTTGTGGAATCGGCCAGCCCACATATTACTAAGAGGCGGTCGAGCCGTATTCCGAACTGGAGTGGGCTCGATTCAGCGGAACTGAGTCCAGTTCCATCCCGCGAATGCTGCGACTCGTCCGCGCTCCATCGAACTTGGTCGAATCCGACGTGAACCTCCTCGGCATCTTCCGGCGCCTGGTCTTTCTGGAACTGCTTCGTCCAATCGTCGTCAGCTTTCGTGGCGGCCTCACTTGAATGAAAATCCGTCACGATCCGGCGAGCTAAGTCTTTCTTCGCGGTCATCGGGTGCGAATCGCTTTTCATCTTTTCAATTTCGCTCATCGATATATCCGTCAGCAGCTCGTAGTACCTCCACATTATTTCGTCGGAGACGGACATAATCTTTCCATACATTTCGAACGGAGGCTCATGGATGCCGATTGCGTTGCCCAATGACTTTGACATCTTCTGAACGCCGTCGAGGCCCTCGAGAATTGGCGTGGTGAGCACTACCTGAGGCTCCTGGCCGTAGGCGCGCTGCAGTTCGCGGCCTACCAGCAGATTGAATTTCTGGTCGGTGCCGCCAAGTTCGACATCGGCTTCGAGTGCCACCGAGTCATAACCCTGGGCCAGTGGATAGAGCAGTTCATGGACGGCGATCGGTTTTTCTTCGAGGAAACGTTTGTGAAAATCTTCGCGCTCGAGCATCTGCGAGACCGTGTATTTGGCAGCGAGGCGGATGAAGTCATCGGCGGTAAACTTCGCAAACCACCGGCGATTGAAATCAACCACGGTCTTTTCCGCATCGAGAATCTTGAACACCTGAGCCTTGTAAGTTTCCGCATTCTGCTCGATCTGCTCGCGAGAAAGCGGCGGCCGCGTAACCGAGCGACCCGTGGGATCACCGATCATCCCGGTAAAGTCGCCGATCAAGAAAATGACTGTGTGTCCGAGATCCTGAAAGTGTTTGAGCTTGCGCAGAACGACAGTATGCCCGAGATGCAGATCCGGGGCCGTGGGATCCATACCAAGCTTGATGCGCAAGAGGCTTGCCGTGGGCACGGGATTTCTGGAGCTTGGCGCGCAACTCGGCTTCGCGAATTATTTCCGCGCTGCCCTTTTTTATGTAGGCTAACTGCTCGTCAACCGGAGCGAAATTTGGCATGCAGTCTGATTATAAGCAATGGGCTTGCGCTTCCTTCAGAACGATCAAAAAGAACAGCTCAGAGCGCAAGCAAAGCCTCGCTTATAATGCCATGTCTTAATCTATGCTGAGCCGATCCACACAGAAGAAGCTCGTCCTATACCTTACGGCGATGTTGTTTCTGCATATGTTCCTGGCGTGGAATGCATGGCGTGGCATCCGTATCGGCATGCCTGACTTCAGCATTTTTTATACGGCAGGCGAGATTCTGCACTCAGGGCGAGGATATGAACTGTATGACGACACTGTACAGGAAGCGGTGCAACGATCTTTCGCCCCGATGAGCCTGCAAAAGCGCGGCTCCTTCATTCCTTTCAACCACCCTCCCTTTGAAGCCCTCGTTTTCCTTCCTTTCGCGCGTCTGCCTTACCTTGGTGCATATTTTGTGTGGCTGGCCATTAATCTCGGGCTGACGTTTACTATGTTGGTTTTCTTGCGTGGAAACTTCACTGCCTTGGGAAACGCACCGTTTTATCTCTGGATGTTGGCGGCGTTCGCTTTTTTCCCGTTGTTCTTTGCTTTACTTCAGGGGCAGGATTCCGTCTTTGTACTGTTTTGTTACGCCATGGCATTCGTTGCGTTTCGTCAAGGGACTGAATCGCGCGAAGGCGCGTGGGCGGGATTGGGTCTGTGCAAGTTCCACCTGGTGCTTCCTTTCGTTTTTCCGCTACTGCTGTTGCGGACGCAAGAAATTTCTGGCAGGATTTCTGCTGGTAGCTGTCATTCTCGCGCTTTTAGGATTGGCCGCGGTTGGCTGGAGAGGCTCGTCGAGCTATCCGGCTTACGTTTTAGGCGGGGAGAAAAACCAGACTCATGCGTGGAAGATCGCGATAGGCCCCGCAGCGAATGTACGAGGCATCGTTGAAAGCTTGTGCCCGCCGACGGAACCTCGCGTGAGGATTGGTTTGATTCTGCTTGTTTACTTAATGCTCCTCGCCAGCCTCACATACGCGGTGCGCAAGTCGTTCCTAATATCGGCAGTCCATCCCGAATTGGTTTTCGCTTTGAGCCTGATCGCAGCCGTTCTTTTGAGCTTTCACACTTACACGTACGACCTTAGCATCCTGTTCGTGGCCGTGCTTATCGTGCTGGAATTCTTGCTCTCAAACGAGATGTCTAACGATTGGAGCAAGCGAACGCTTTACGCCTGCATAGGAATTCTGTTTTGCAGCCCTGCATACATGCTGATCATTCTCGACTATAAACATTCGGAATTAATTGGGGCCGTGCTCGTACTCTTTTTCGTGGTGCTCTTTGCGGAATTTGTCCGGATCCAACCCAGTCCAGATGCACGTCCAGTACCGGTGCTTACGAATCCAGAATTGCGTTGATTTAAAGCCTGCTTGCATTCCTGCCACTTCCCGCGTTAGGCTTCTCAGGCACCGTTGCGGTGCGGAGGGATTGAAATGTCCCTGAAAATTGATACTCGACAGGCTGAAGGCGTCACGATTATTTCGCCACAGGGTCGCATAGTGTTTGGCGAAGAGGCTGCGACGTTGCGCGAAAACCTCAAGAAAACTTTGGGGTCCACGCGGCAGGTCGTGCTTAATCTCGCCGGAGTTTCTTATATCGACAGCGGCGGTCTTGGTACTTTGGTGGGGGTGTATTCATCGGCTCGCGCGGCTGGCGCGGATATAAAGTTAACCGGACTTGGTCAACGCCTGCGTGACGTTTTGCAAATCACGAAATTAGCCACAGTTTTTGAGGTCTACGACAGCGAGCAGGAAGCCATTGCCACGTTTCATCGTGGCGCTGCCTGAACCAAGTAATCGAGTGAAGAAGTTTGCCTCCTCCCTCTGTGCTCGGTACTGTCGTATTATTCTCCTACTACTTTAAGGAGCACTGCAGCGCTACATGGCGTTCCAAACCATCGTCGGCCCGTCCTCAGGAACCGGTTCCGGGGTATTTCCCACACTAGTTTTTGTCCAGGGAAACGAGCAACGTGTTATCAACCTCGATCACAGTCCTTTTGGTGTAGGACGAAAAGTCGATAAAGATTTGGTGATCGCTGACCCGCGCGTCTCACGCGATCACGCGCTGATCGTCTCCGAAAACGGGGTCTTCAGTGTCGTCGATCAGGGCAGCAAGCACGGCACGTTCGTCAACGGCGAGCGAGTCGAACGCAAGACTCTCGAACGCAATGATCGGCTGGAGTTCGGAGTTCGTGAAGTTGCTTACGTAATTTTCAATCCGCAGCATGGAACCACCAACTCCGCTCGTGAGTTCCTGAGCCAGATTTCCGGGATGCACATCTCGGATGAGACTACAGATCTGGAAAAATTAGTGCTGTTTCTCGAAGCTGCCCGCAAGCTGAACACAATCGGTGTGCTCGACGAGATTTTGATGACCCTGCTGGACGTGACTCTTAAACTCACTCGAGCCGAGCGGGCATACGTATACATGAAAAACGACCGAGGAGAGTTGCGACTAGCTGCGGGGCGCAACGCAAAGGGCGAACCGCTTCTAGACGATAAAACCATCTCCCATTCGATTCTCGAAGACGCGTTGAAGTCCAACTCCGAATTCCTGCTCACCGACACCAGTCGCTCCGCAGACCTTACCGGACGCAAGAGCATCGTTGCTTATGATCTGCGGACGGTGATCTGTGTGCCTCTGCGCAAGCCACAGGTTCAGGCCACTCGCGATGCCGACGCGCCTGCAGGCGCGATTTCGGCGGAGGTGATGGGTGCGTTGTACGTGGATTCGCGTTTTGCCTCGCGCGACATCTCCGGAGTGAGTAACGATATTCTGCACGCCATCGCGACTGAAGCGGCATCGCTCATCGAGAACGCCCGGCTGGTGCAAGCGGAAGAGGCTGGACGGCGCTACCAACAGGAGTTGTCGATTGCGGCGTCGATTCAGCAACGGCTGATGGCGGTTACCATCCCAGAAGTTCCGTTCGCCAAGTTGGCGGGACGAAATCTTTCCTGCAAAGAGATTGGCGGCGATTTTTTCGATGCCGTCAATACCGCCGAAGGCCTGACGATTGTGCTGGCCGATGTGAGCGGCAAGGGAGTCTCGGCCGCTCTGCTCGCGTCCACTTTGCAAGGAATGATTTATTCGCAGCTGACTGCGGGTATGCCACTGACTGAAATTGTTACCGCCGTGAATCGCTTTTTCACCGACAAAAATATTGGAGAGAAGTACGCGACAGTCATCATTGCGCGGGTTCAGCACGATGGCAATGTAGAGTATGTGAACTGCGGGCACATTTTGCCGCTGGTGGTTTCCAATGGAGAGATTGATCGGCCATCGTTCGGCAATCTCCCCGTCGGGCTGCTACCCGATGCGAAATATAAAAGCGATCACTGTCAGTTGAAACCGGGCGACCGCCTGGTGCTGGTTACCGACGGCGTCACCGAAGCTGAAAATGCCCGTGGCGAGTTCTTTGAAGACTCGCGCCTGGAACAGGCCGCAAAAACGGGCACACTAGAGCAGATATTTACCGCGATATCCAGTTTCTGTGGCGGCACTCCCTTGAACGATGACTGCACCGTGGTGGAACTGCTTTACACGGGCTAGAACGGTACGCTACTGGTCCTGTAGCCCGACTCTCACCAAAAGGCCTCCATTCCCAATTTGAGTTTTCCTCTGAAGAGTCGTGACGTTAATCACATACCTGCTGCACTGGGAGCTGCAAGATTCGTATCAGGGCATGCCTTCAGGCATGCCGATCCAGTCCCAAATGTAACTCGGCTTTAGCCGTTGTTTTATGGCAGTCCCATCCCGCCACGCAGATGCAGCCCACGTGAAGGCAGGAGCTCGCACTTTTTTCGTTACGTCCTCCACATGGGGCAAGCAAAACCTCCTACAGTCAGACCGAACTGCCCGATTATTTCTGCGCGTTCTTTATAACTATCGCGCGCAGAACAAATACCGCCTGCATGACTTCGTAATCATGCCAGATCACTTTCATCTGTTGTTGACCATTGAAAGCGAAATGACAATCGAGCGTGCGGTGCAATTCGTCAAAGGCGGATTTTCCTTTCGCGCGGGAAAAGAACTGGGGATGAGGTCACCAGTTTGGCAGAAGGGATTCTCCGAGGTGCGTATCTCAGACGCTGACGCCTTTGAGCAAGTTCGAAATTATATTCACAATAATCCGGTAGCGCATCATCTCGTTGGCGACGCGGCGGATTATCCGTGGTCTTCAGCGCATCCTGGATTTGAACTCGAGCCCGCCCCTGCTGGCATTGAAAAGATTCCCATTGCTATCCGCAGCGCCTGAAGGCGCCACTGTTTCTGCGGCATTTCGGCATCGCTGAAGCGATGCCCTGATACGAATCTCCCTCTAACGAATTCGTCTTACAAATTCGTCTTACTCGTTTAACAAATTCGTTTAACAAATTCCTCTATCGAATTCCTGATCCAAGACCGTATCAGGGCAACGCGTTCAGGCATGCGGGAGCACACAAGCTTCGTATCAGGGCATGCCTTCAGGCATGCCACACGGATGCAAACTGGAGCGGCTTCAAGCCGCTGTTTGGAGCTATCCTTCCACGACGACGGCAAAGTCTGTGACTTCCCACCTCTGCTCCTCCAGCCAGCAAAAGGTAAAGACAACCTCGCTCCCCGCCGCCAACCCCTCAGTGGGAAGGTCCGCCACCTGAGTGCCCAACCCTGTGTCCTGCGTGTTGATGTCCTGCGCTGTCCGCCAGTGGTCGCTGCTCCAATGCACCTGCGCCGGTGCCATCAGCGTGACACGCAGTTTCTTGCTTTGCGGCATTGATCGACACTTGTTGTTGTAGCTCCAGGCAAAGTACTCGGATTTCTTTTTGTCTATCTGGTAGCGCTGCACAGTCTGAGGCGGCTGATCGAAAATCTTTCGGTCGCGCAGCGAGCGTCGCAACTTAATGTACTCCGAGTGCGCCCACACCAGCGGACATGCCGAACCGGTAGGCTTACCCGCAAACAATTCGCGCGCCGGCAGGTCAGCCGCATCCCAAACTTGCTCCGGCAGCAGGCGTCCCCCCTCGGTTGAGAGTTCCATCACTCGCAAAAGTTGCTCTGCAGCTTGCAGATGTCCCGCTGCTATTTCGTAGTGGGCCCGCTCGCCCGCCAGCAAGGGCCATGGCCTCCCGATTCCGCTGCCGTCGAAAGGCGATCCATCTTCATGCTCTCCATAGCCATCTCCGTTGTAACGGTACCAGCAGGGACCCTGCGGCAATTTCACTCGTAGTAGCGCGTCGATTACTTTGATCGTATTCAAGATTCTGGGATCGCTCGCCGCGCGCAAGCCAAACCGCACCAATGCTAGCGCGTCGGGACTGATAATGTGCGTTGCCGGCTCGCTGCTCTGTCCCGGAGGACGATTCTTTATGGGCACAAATCCTTCGGCTGGAGAACGCGCGCAGTCTGTTTCCGGCGGCGCTATGCGGACGTAATATCCTTCCACTCCGATTTGACGTGCGAGGTCAGTGCCAGTGGCATAAGTCCAGCGTTCGATATTGTCATTCCAATTGTCCGCAGTTTCACGTAAATATTCGGCAGCTGCTTTTTCTCCGACAGCCTCCGCGATGTCTGCCGCAGCGAGCAATCCGGAAACTTCCACAGCCAGAGTGAACGGCGAATAACCCGCATCCTCTTCCCACCGATCCTGCTGTGTAACCGGGCCATTGCAAACAAGGAATCCGGCCGCACGCTGAACCAGGGTCCACCAGCGGGTTAGCTTGCCCAATACAGACGGACAGTCGCGGCGCAGGCAGTCGACCAGCAGAATGGGAAACGCGGCTTCGTCCATTTGCAATCCATTCCAGTACGGACGCCCATCCAGCCACATGTTTTGCGCCCAGTGTCCGTCAGCCTCCTGCGTTGATTCGAGATAGCGAAGTACGCGCACGGCGTCTTCTTGCGCACCTGCCGCCAAAAAGCCGAATGCAGTTTCCACCAGGTCACGCGGCCAGACCAGGTGATATCCCCCAAGATCCTCGTCACCTTTACTGAAGCCCCATGGAATGGAAAGACTCGCAATCACTCCGCCCACAAAATCCTTTGATTCATGAGTGCGCAGCGCTGCGACACTGGCTCGATAAAGATCATGTTCGCGTGGCGGGCCCGTCTCATCTAGACCCATGAGACTCTCGTGCCAGCTTTCCCACTGGGCCACATACCGATGACGCAGATCTTCGTAGCTTTCCAGCAAGCTTGATCGCGTCTGTTGCCCAGCTTCTGACCAAATCGCTCCAAATCCCAGCGCGAGCACAAACTCTCCACTACACGCTTCCAGATCGATCTCTCCTGTAAGCGCAATGTTGCCGTTTTCGGCGCGCGTGTAGTCCCATGTCATCTCAAAATTCTTCGAGAGGTCCTGCCAACCATCGGACGTACCGACGAAGCCCACCGACATTTTCTTCCACGGCGTAGAGCAGCCGAACGCCAGCGCGCATCCGTTACGCTCGGCGAACAGCATGCGGACGCTCTTATAATCGCCAACCCAACCGGTATTGCCGTTTCCCCAATTCGCAAGATGCGGCGCAAGAAGAGCGTAAAGGCGGTAGTTCCCGAGGGTGCCCTGCAATGGGATGAAGCGAATCTTCTGCAGCACAACATTGCGATACGGATCGCTCAAAATTTCTTTGTCGATCCGGTACCTTCCCTGCAACTCTGTATTGGTCAACTCGAAGGCGGGTACACCGGGCGCAACCGGAACGTTCTCGAACTTGCAGTGACGTTTCTCCTCGGAGAAATACCCTTTGCCGTCGGTAACAATGAATCCCATGTCGCGAGTGCAGGCTTGATCAACGCGAGGGTAGTAAATCTCGTTCAAGATTCCATGGCTGGTTGTGAACCATATCCGGCTGTGCTGATTCAGAGCTGTGCCTACGCCACTTTTCGCGCTCGAAGTCCAGCGCGGACGAATTCCCGGCCAGCCCGGAGCATATCGTTCGTCGCTCAATGATCTATCCTCAAGGGTTCTCAGTGCATGGTACTAGAAACGTAATCTTCTGAGATTCGCCAGCACGGCCAAGGATTCGCGTTTTAAAGATTCGCGCTATTCTGGTACACGAAACGATGGCAGCGGAAACTTCAGTCGATCTATTGCTTGCGCAACGCCGGGATATGGTGCAGTCGCAATTGCGCGCGCGAGGAATTCGGGACGAGCGCGTGCTCGCGGTAATGTCGCATGTTCCGCGTCATGAATTCATTCCTGAAGAGTTTCGCGACCAGGTCTATGAAGATCATCCCATTCCAATTGGCGAAGGCCAGACGATCTCTCAACCCTATATTGTTGCGATTATGTTGCAGGCCTTGGCGCTCATCCCGTCGGATACAGTTTTGGAGATAGGTACCGGATCGGGTTATCAAACTGCATTACTGGCGGAACTTACTCGTCAGGTTTACTCAGTGGAACGGCACGCGTCTCTCGCCCGCACAGCTGAAGCTACGCTCCGCCGTCTCGGCTATAGCAACGTTCAGGTTTTGCTGGGAGATGGCAGCAATGGCCTGCCTGACCGCGCGCCATTTGACGCCATCGTGGTGTCCGCGGCGGCTCCGCAGATTCCGCCACCATTGTTCGAGCAATTACGTGACGGCGGACGAATGGTTATCCCGGTTGGCCCTGCACAGGCGCAGGAGTTGCAACTGGTCTACAAAAACGCGGGCCAGTCGCTGGTCACCAGTCTGGAGGGATGCCGCTTTGTGCCGCTCATCGGAAGCAAGGGATATCACTCGGGCTGGTAATCGCGAACATGCGAACCGGTTGCTTTAGTTCGCGTGTTGCGAGGGCTTGACGATGGCAACCGAGCCAGGAGTCCACAGATAGTGGCTCTTGCACTGAACACACTCTGCATCCAGTTGATCATCCTTGGCATGGAACTGGAGCGATACGTCGTTCTCCTTCTCGTTGGTCACCATCAAATTCAAACTCTCGCAACGAGTACACCGCACGAAGGCGGATTCGCCGGGATTGAGTGTCAATATATACATACGAATGCAGCTTTATGGATGACTGACTGAGCGGCCCAGTTGCTTACATTCCAGGCTTTAAACTCCGAAAGCCCCGCTACCAGACGTAAGTCGCAAGTTCAAGTCAACTATGTCATTTATGGTTCTGGAAACAGCTTAAATGCATGGCGTGCTTCAAGCAAATGGTCCCTGGGTTGCACTTATTTGAGTTATTTGACCGTGGCCCCGGAAACAGGACCACAGAATCCGCATCACATCGCTATGATTTTCACCTCCACACGAAAGTACCTTTCACTTCGACGATAGTGACGCCTTGAACATGATTTTCTGATATTCTCATTCGTTTTACTCTGAGAGAAAACTGTGGAAAAGCGCGGGGCCAAATATCATCGCGAAAGACTGGGAGAGGCTTTACGTGAGGAGATTGAAACCATCGTCGAAGGTGAACTCGGCGACCCGCGCATCGGCCTGGTCAGCGTGAGCAGCGTTGTGCTGGGAAGCGATTCGCGCTCCGCCCGGATTTTCGTGGTGGTCCAAGGCGACGACGCCGAAGCAGAGCAGTCGCTGGAAGGACTGACCGCCGCCGTTGGTTTCATCCGCCGGGAAGTAGCGGAACGTTTGCATCTGCGGCGTCCGCCAGAATTATTTTTTCAGTTGGATCGTTCGCAGACTTACGCGGCGAGAATCGATGATCTGCTAAAGCGAAACCGGAAAAGGAGCCGATAACGACTCGCACGAGAGCAGGCTGATATGTTGAAAGAAGTTCTCAACCACATCGAGCGTCGCAACCGCTTTCTGCTGACTTCGCACGCGCGCCCTGATGGGGACGCGGTCGGCTCCGCCTTAGCCTGTTGCCAGATTCTGCGCTCCATGGGCAAGCAAGCCGACGTGGTTCTGCACGACGGAGTGCCGCGAATTTATCAGCCCTTGCCCTTTGCCGACACAGTTGTGCGCGCGGAGAGCGTCGAAGGCAACTATGAAGCCGCGATCATTCTGGAATGCGATAGCATTCAGCGCACTCGGCTCGAAGGGCTGGAAAACCGTTTTCTGATCAGCATTGACCATCACATCAGCGGCCGGCCTTTTGCCAATGTGAATTGGATCGATCCCAAGGCGGTTGCGACCGCGGAGATGGTTTATCGCTTGGCACGAGAAGCTGGGGTAAAGATTTCTCCAGAGATTGCAACCTGCCTCTACACCGCTGTGCTCACAGATACCGGGTCGTTCATGTTTGAAGGGACTAACGAACACACATTTGCGTTGGCGCGTGAGTTGGTGCTCGCGGGCGCGGATGCCGCGCATTGCGCCCGCAATGTATATTTCGGACATTCCACCGCCAAGATGCGCTTATTGGGCGCGGCGCTTTCGAATCTGCACCGCGAAGGGCCGCTGGCCTGGATTTGGGTGACTCGCGATCAGATGGAGCGCTTCGGAGCCAAAGAAGAAGATTGCGAAGGACTGGTAAACTACGCGCTTTCTATCCAGGACGTTGAAGTAGCGGTATTTTTTCGTGAGCTTCCCGATGGTCGATTTCGTGTAAGCCTGCGCAGTAAAGGACAGTTGGATGTGGCCGCAGTTGCGGAGCAGTTTGGCGGCGGCGGCCACGCGTGCGCCAGCGGCTGCTCTATCGACGGCCCCTTGACGACCGCGGTCACGCAGATCATGGCGCAACTTCGAAAGAATCCCTTCGTACAATAGCTTTCCGAGGAAAAATTGAAAATCTCGCGCGCCTCCACTGATTGGCTTCTGCTTGCCGGATTCTGCGGGTTTCTGTTTTTCTTCGGGCTTGCATATTTCGGACTGATTGGCGCCGACGAACCCCGCTACGCCCAAGTCGCCCGTGAGATGTTGGCTCGTCACGACTGGATTTCGCCAACACTGGGAGGCAAACCGTGGCTTGAGAAACCGCCTCTTTACTACTGGCAAGCGATGCTGGCCTACAGCATCTTCGGCGTGAGCGATTGGGCGGCCCGTTTGCCATCCGCAATAGATGCCACGCTCATGGTGTTTGCCATCTATCTTTTTCTAAAACGTCTTCGCCCCGGTTTTCAACTTGATGCCGCGTTGATGACTGCCTCAGCAGCCGGAGTGATTGGCTTCGCCCGAGCCGCTTCGACGGATATGCCGCTGGCAGCCATGTTCACCATAGCTCTGCTCGCGTGGTATGCGTGGTACGAGAGCGAATCCTATCTCGATCTTGCAATTTTCTACTTGTTCGTAGCTCTCGGCATGCTGGCCAAGGGACCCGTGGCGCCATTGTTAGCGGCGGTAATCATCGGGCTTTTTGCAACGGCGAAACATGATTTCCGGCTGCTTCTGCGCACGCTTTGGATTCCAGGAATACTGCTCTTTTGCGGGGTATCTCTACCCTGGTATGTTGCGGTACAGATTCGAAATCCGGACTTCTTACGCGTCTTTATTCTCGAACACAACTTAGCGCGCTTTGGCACCAACCTGTATCACCATCCCGAACCATTCTGGTATTTCATTCCGGTTACGCTGATTGGTTTGATCCCGTGGACAATTTGCGTCCTGGCATCGGCAGCGGAGAGCGTTCGGGTTTGCTGGGCAGAACGACGACAAATGCTGGCGTCGGAGGATGCTCTCAACGTATTTCTGATGATCTGGCTGGTCGTCCCAGTGGTTTTCTTTTCACTCTCCAAAACGAAACTTCCAGGCTATATTGTGCCGGCGTTACCCGCAGGCACGCTGTTGCTGGCGGAGTATTTGCGCCGGCGTGTAGCAGCGAACGAACGCCCGGGCATTCTTTTAACTGGGTTGCACTCCATTGTCGCTGCGGCGCCGATTGTGCCGACGCTCATGATTCAGTACATAATCCTTCAGCATCGTCTCCCGTGGGGCAAAGCCGCCACGATCTCGTTTGCCTTTGCCGGCGTGCTGGCGATCGGCATTGCTGTCACCCTATATACGAGGCTCGGGTTCGTGGGATTGCGCTTTATTACTCTGGTACCAGTCGTGTTGTCAGTAGCCGCGACCCTGCGTCTCGGTGCCCCGGCGCTCGACAGCATGCTTTCGGCTCGACCGCTGGCCAATGAAATCAGCCATCTTGAGACCAAGCCACTGCCGCTCGCAGTGTCGGGCGTTTCTCGACAAACCGAATATGGACTGGCGTTCTATCGAAACCAAATCATTGATCGATACGAGTTCGGACAAATTCCCGCTATTGAGCATTTAGTGGTAGCACCAGAAGGATCACAGACCGCGATTGCAAAAAAAGTCGCGGGCCGTCGCGTATCTTACTTGGGAAGTTTCGCGCCGCAAGGTTTGGATTACTACTGGGTAGCGCCGGCCGGGAACGTGAATTGAGTATCCATTAGAACCCACGCCTGCGAATTGTCATCCCGAGCAAAAGCGAGGGATCTCGGTGTTTGACTGCGCCAGCTTGAGTGCCGGCAACAACCCAGATCCCTCGCTTCGCTCGGGATGACGAAGTATTTATTTGGATGACCTCAGTTTTGAGAATCGTGAATCCTCCGAGATACTCCCGTTTGCCTCGCGGCGTGCGAAGCTAATACACTCGGCCTTTAAGGCTGCAATTTTTGTGCACCGCTGAGGCGTAGCCCTCCAGGAGCCCGCGTGGAGATTCTCGATCTCAGGCATTTTTCTTCTGTCGACCTGCGTCCCTTGCTGGACGACGAGATCGGAGTGTGGTCGAACCTGCTCTCTTGGGATTACGGCGGCTCCGCCGACATGATCCTGCGCTACGTCGACGCGAAGATTCTTCCCGGTTATGCAGCCATCGATCGCGGACGAATCTTCGGCTATGCGTTTTTTGTTTACGAGGGTAGTAAGGGCGTGATCGGCGACTTATTTGTCGCCAACGGCGGCCGCCTGCCTAATGCTCACGAAGTAGAATCCCGCCTGCTCACGCATGTGATTGAAACGCTGCAGCAATCCCCCGGCATACATCGCGTCGAGGCGCAATTGCTGATGCACGAGACTGGGATCGTCTCTCAGCCATTTGTGGCGCAGGGCTTCAGCAGGCACGCACGGCTTTTCATGCTCCTGCCATTGGACAACGCCGTTCCCTCAGCGCGGCCGCTACATCCGGATATCGAAATCCGTCCTTGGTCGGAAGCGGACTACCAACCTGCCGCCGCCGTAATCACTACCGCGTATCGCGGACACGTGGATTCCGAAATCAACGATCAATACCGTACCTTGAGCGGCTCTTTGCGCTTTCTAAATAATATTGTGCGCTTCCCGGGATGTGGAACTTTTGATCCCGAATCATCCTTCGCAGCGATAAATAAACGCACTCGCACGCTGGTGGGATTGATTCTGTGCTCGCGCGTGCGTAACGACGTTGGCCATGTCACGCAGGTGTGTGTGCTGCCGGAATACCGCTCTCACGGCATCGGTGAATCGCTGATGGCGGCGACCACAAGGAACCTGCGTGAGCGGAAATTCTCTTTGCTTTCGTTAACGGTGACAGAAGCCAATGACCGCGCTGTGCAACTGTATTTGCGCCTGGGATTCAACACCCAAAGGATTTTTGACGCGTTCGTATGGGAGGGATAGGTGGGCCGCCAAAATCTAACGTAGTAGTTGGCGATAAATTTCCGCAGTCGCAGCATCAAAACATACGAATAACACTTTTTCCATGTCTTCCACGGATGCAGACACTTCGGTCACTGCTATCTTCGCTGCCCGCTGTTTGGGGAATCCGTAGATGCCGGTGCTGATTGCGGGGAATGCGATGCTGCGAACGTTTAGCGACGCAGCCACTTCGAGCGACCTGCGATAACAAGAAGCCAGCAACTGATCTTCGTCGTTATTTCCACCGTGCCACACTGGACCAACCGTGTGAATCACATATTTTGCCGGCAGTTTGTATCCTTTGGTGGCCTTCGCATCGCCGGTCTCGCAGCCACCTAACATACGGCATTCGGCAAGCAATTCCGGCCCAGCTGCGCGATGAATGGCACCATCGACGCCACCTCCGCCCAGCAGCGAACTGTTGGCGGCGTTAACGATTGCGTCCACAATTTGTTTGGTTATATCGCCTTGAATTACTTCGTTTCTTGCGTCCATCGACCTAACGTCGCAAAATCCACATTACCCAGCCTGCCACGAAGACTCCACCAACAAACATGGCGAAGCAATACAGGCCGTAGCGAATTTGCTCTCGCGAGGTGCTGCGCTGGGTAATGCCGAAAACTACAGAGGCGAATAGGCCGAACAATACGGCCGCGCTGAAATGGGAGAGTTGCAGGTTCATGGCTTCTTCCCAATCGCAATGTGGTAAGCGTCAGCCGCGCTGATAAAGTTCAGCAAGCCGGCAACAATAATGAACTTGGTTCCGTAATCGGCGGTGGCGTGGGCGACCGCGCCTTGTCCGAGATCCATCGCTCGCGTCAGAATATAAAGCCCTCCCGCGCCAACGTCGCCTACAAATCCGAGGATGTCGAGAATATCGCCGCCATTGGGCCGATACACGCGTCCCTGCATGGCTATGCCGATTACGAACATGATTACGATCGAACCCATGATCAACAGACCACGGATCCAGCGCTTCTGGATCAGATGGCCTGCGCCTGGAATCAGCCAGCCGATTGCCGGCGCGAACACCGACAAGGTAGTGACGGGTTGCGATACTGGGGCTGCTTTAGTTGTCGAGGGATTTGCCATTCAGATGATTACTAGCTCGCGTTGAATTTTACCTGTGACTTCGGCCGCCTTCGGCCGCACCAATACATTCACTTCGCTGCGCACGCCAAACTCCGGAAGATAAATACCAGGTTCGATTGAGAAACATGAATTCGGAAGGATCCGGCGCTCGTCGTGAATTTCAAGATCATCCATATTCGCGCCGTTCGAATGAACCTCGGTGCCAATGGAATGCCCGGTGCGATGGATGAAGTAATCGCCGAAGCCGGCTTTTGTGATGTGATCTCGCGTCGCTCGATCCACTTCCCATCCGCACATAGTGCGGCCGCTGGCAATGCCTTCCTGCACCGTCTTTACGCCAGCATCGCGCGCATCGCGAACCACGTTGAAAACTTCGCGCATGCGGTCGGACGGCGTTTTGCCCACGAAGCCGGTCCAGGTAATGTCGTAATAAACGGCGTCAGGCAAATCTTTCTTCGCCCAAACATCGAGCAGAACAAAATCACCTTCGCGAATGGGCGCTGAGTTTTCAGCGCTCGGTTCGTAGTGGGGGTCTCCGCTATGGGCGTTGACGCCGACTATAGGCGGATCGTCCGTCACCAGATTCTCGCGGTGGAAGGCTTCCATGAACCACTGCTGCATCTGATGCTCGTTCGTTCCGCCATTCCGCACCCGCCGCCCGATCTCCTGAAACGCCGCCGCCGTGATTGCATCAACAGCGTCGCGTGCCGCGTAGTGAGTCTTAATCTGCTGCTCCGTCCAAGTCGCTTCGAATAAAGCCACCAGATCGCCCGAACTCAATACATTCTTTCCCAGCCCGCGGATCAACTCCAGCGTGCCGCCATCCACGAGTGAAATAGTGAAAACAGAATTATTCGGCGAGTACTGCATGGCGATATCGCGATGCCCTGCCAACAGCAACTTCACCTGATCGAACAACTCCTGCCAACCGGCGTACTGAAGTTTTTTCCCAGGCAAAGAGTCGAGATGGCGCGACTCAATCTTGTGCACCAGTTTGGTCGGCTCACCTTCCGCAGGGATGAGATAGAACCACCGCCTCGTAACCATCAGATTCGGGGAAAGTCCGAGTACCCGATAAGCAATGGGATCCCGGTGATGGTGATCGTAGAAAAGCCACGCGTCGATATTGCGCTCGCGCAAGGCAGCCTGTATGGCAGAAAGGTTCATGGAATATTCGTTGTCATTCCGAGCGAAGCGAGGAATCTGGGTTTGTGCCGGTGCCGACAAGAACCTTCGCTTTGCTTCGGGATGACGAAGTTAAACAACTATTCTAACAACGTCAGCGGCTTTGGGCGAATCGTGGCGCGAGCGATATTGGAAGTGCTTCGACGTCCCGAGGTTCACGTGGGGACAGCGCCCCAGTGCCCACCCGTGCGACGCTCCACAACTGCGATCATGATGGTCTGGCAAGAATTTTCTTGCGAACATCCAAGGGCAGCGTCTCGCAAGCCGTCCGCAACACCAGTCTCGGCGCACGTTCACGGATGCTCATCAAATAAGGCACCGTGTGTTTCGCATCTGCTTTAGCAGTTTCGCGAAGCAGCCAGCCCAGTCCCTTTTGCACCATGTCATCTTCGTCGGAAAGAAGCATGTTCGATAAACGTTTGATCTCCGCAAAAAACAATTTCCGCCGTGTTCCCTGGATCAGCGCCACGCAAGCCGCCCGTCGATGCCAGCGATCCGGCGATTTAGCCCAGCGAAAAACTCTAGCCGTTCGGCCAGATTTTGCGGCCACCATCGGTGCAATCAGATAATGCACCAGCCCGTCGTGGTCGGCCCAACTTGATATGCGAGGCAGCCAGGATTCAAATAGCCGGAACTCGGCATCGCCGAACTCATCGGTTAGTCTCTCCAGCAAGAACACGGCGAAGATTTTTTCCTCCAGAACTTGCCCGGCAAAAAGTTTGTCCGCGACTTTGACCAGAAAATCAAGGTCGAACTCTTTTCGAATCCGTCGACGGAATTGAACGGCCACGCTGCGCAGTTTTGCGGTATACCATCCGTGGGATCTTATTTCGTCCTTGAAGAACCACTGCACACCACTCGCGTGCTCGGTCGAGCCGCCGTCTTTGAGGAGCTGTCGAATTTCGGCGGCAATGGTTGCAGGAGAAGGTTTGCGCGTGCTCATGTGAACTATTGCGCCGAAGCGCTGCTCTTTGTTTTCACACTTTTATCATAGATCCACAGCAGCGCCGACGTAACCAAGCCTACAGCGCTAACGCACCACCAGATGCGCTCGGGCTGATGCATAACTTCTCCGAAATGATGGACCAACGTCCCGCCGAACCATCCGCCAATCAATGAACCGATTCCGATGGGCAGAAAGGCAAATCCCATGTACGTCCCCTGCTGCCCCGGAGGCGCGAGCCGCGAAATATATTCGTAGTAACGGGGCTGCTGAATGATCTCGCCCAGCGCAAGAATAAACAGTGAGAGCACTGCGGCCCAGATCGTGGGCCGGAAAGCCAAAATCAACCATGAAAGCGAGGTGATCACGGTGCCAAGAATCACGGCCTGAAACGCGGGAATTTTTCGCGTGAGGAAATTCACCACGAGCGTGAGACAAATTACTGTGAGCCCGTCGGTCACCAGAATTATTTCCACGTCGGCGGTCGAATTGATGTACCCGTGAATGTATCCCGGCAGACTGATGTACTGCTGCCAGAACACAATCCAGTAGCCCGTGAAAAGCACGAGGAACCACATAAATCGGCTGATCCCAGCGAGCACAAGCGCGAGAAGCCCAACCCAGATCCACCAGGGAACATGGAGGTTTGGATAGAACCAGAGCGCGATGCGCAGCACTAACGCAATCAGCAGGACGGGCAGGACCAAGCGGTAATTTCCCACGACCGTACAGAAATTGCGCGCAACAGTTGCGATCGAAGGCGGAGGCGCGTCACCCGGCTTGTGCGGTTCGCGAAAAAACAATATGACCACAAAAAACATCGCGAAGACGCTCAAAGCCGCCAGGCGATAGACATTCTCGACGCCCAAGTGGCGATGCGCCCACGATGCGAAGTACGGGCCGGCAGCGCCTCCGACGTTAACCATGGTGTAATAAATCGAATAGCCGATTGAGCGAACGTTTTCTTTTGAAGCGCGTGCCGTCGTGCCCACCACGCAAGGTTTTACCAGCGCAATGCCGAGTGCGGGAAGAATGAGAACGAAGCCCACAAAGAGACTAAGGGGAACAGCGTTGCGCACCGGAGCGAGCCACGGCGCACCAATCGAGCCGATGAGAAAATAAGCGACAGCCAAAATGAGATACGCGCACGAAAGAGCGCGGCGGAAGCCAAGTCGATCGGCGGCGGCGCCGCCGAAAATGGCGAGAAACCACACCATACCGCCGAATATTCCTGTCAGCGTTCCGGTTTGTTCGGTGGAAAAATTCAGTCGTTCCTGCAGATATAGAGCGAGAGAAGCAAAAGCCCCGTAGTAGGAAAGACGCTCAAAAATCTCGCTGATGTTGGCGACCCAGAAAGGACGCTCGAAGCCAGTTCGAATTTCGCGTAAGCGTTCAGAGAACAGAAACAATACCTCCCGTGGAAGCTTCAAGCTTCCTGCGCACTTCGTCCGCCGACAATCCCGCAATCCGAATTACTTTTCTGCGGCTGGTTTCGCCGGACGCAATAGTAACGGAAGATCGAGGCATAGCAAAAAGATTTGCGAAAAATTCGATACAGGCTGCATTCGCCCGCCCATCGATAGGAGGAGCAGTCACCGCCAATTTCAGCGCGTCGCCCACGATTCCAGTAATCGCATTCTTTTTCGCGCGGGAGTGTACCTTAACCGCGAAAACGGCTCCCCCAGCAGTGTCGCGGATGAGGATCATGGAATGGCACGATCCGGCTTCATTGCACTTCCAGCGAAACTAAATCGCCGTCGGTTGTGCCTCCTGCTCTGTAATTGACAGCCACAGCCCGGCCTTTCCAGTCGCAGGAAAATTCGTCCGCCCCGATGAGCGTTAGTGATTTGAAGTCCGGGGTGCGGAGCTTGAGCACCCTCGTTCCTGCTGAGACGGTCAGAACTGCCGATGGCGGCTGCGTGCAATCGACCGCAAGCAATTTCCCTTTCATAAATTTGATGGCGCGTTTGTCAATCTGGGGCGCAACCGGAACTTGATCACCATGGTCCTCGGTGACTTCCTCATCTGTTTTAGGATTTTGCTTCGTTATTTGCGCCGAGGGCTCCGGCGGTTTCCTCGCGCCAGACGGAGGCCCGGCTGCCGTCGATGCGGATTGTGATGACGTCGGTGCCGTTTGCGGGGACTGCGCTGGCGCTTGGCCTTGAGGCAGTACGCCATATTTTTTTAACGTGGGGAGCCCTTCCAGTTGCTCGCTGGCAGACTTGGCGACCTGCGGGTCGGAACTATTTTTAAGCCGCTCGAGCATAGCGGTAGCCGCATCCCAATTCTTACCCGCAAGATAAATTTGCGCCATGTCCAATAGATACGTCTGGTTTCGCGGGCTGAGTAGAAGAGCAGGCCGCATTGAATCCATGGCCGCGTGCACGCCTCCGCCCTCGAGTTGGGCCATGGCCAACATAGCGCGGGCTTCGGCGAATTCGGGATCCCAGTCGAGAACCGCATGAAGATCCTGCATCATGTTAGGCAGACCTTGAATCGACGTTCTTGACGCTTGCGCCGCCCGCAATCGGACCAAGGCCAAATAATAGCGGAGCCACGCGTCTTTGGCATTGAGTTCTGCGCCTTTGTTCAATTCTTCAATTGCGCGATCGAATTCCTTTTTCTCCACGTGAGCCCAAGCCAGCGCGCGGCGCGCTACTACGTTGTCTCCTTTGGGAAGGTTGGTTATAGACTCCAATTGCTGTGCCGCCTGCTGACGGTGGTCGGGGAGCCGCAGACTCATTTCCGCGACCAAGGCTCGTCCCTCCGCCTCAGAGAGTTCCTGAGTACTGCTGCCGATATTCTCCGGCAAGGGCACGCCGCTCAATTGAATTGCCGACGCGCTGCCTGGCGTCTGTGACAGCGAATGAAAATGGGCTTTCACCGCCTGCTCGAATTGAACCGCCGACATCCCGTATGCCTTCTGAATCGCCTCCTCGATCGAGAGCTTTTGATTCTCGACCAGGTCGAAGTAAGTACCGGTTTCCGAAAGCTTGTTCTGGGCGAGGAGGTAGTGCATCACAACCCATGACTCGGCGTAGAACAAAGTGGGTTGCGACTTTTCTTCGACAGAGGAACTCTCGTGGAACTTGCCGAATAAATCAGAAATCGTCATCCATGTGGACGAGTTCAGCAGTTCGGTAAACGATTCCGGATCGTTTCCAATTTGCACTTGTCTGTCCAAGCGCAAGCTCGAGAAGTATTCCGCGAAGCCTTCGTCAAACCAGGGCTGGGTCGGAGGGTAGTTGTAATTTAGAAAGACCAGAGCAAAATCGCGAGATATTGATCGCCAGCTTTCATCTTTCGAAAGATTCAGCGTGAAGTAATCGCGGTCCGCGCCAGGGATGAAGAACCCGGCGGCAAGTCCTTGCCCTTGGCGACTGGGAACGACTTTGCTGTATTCGTCGTCGTTTCTCAGCGCGATTATATCGATCGGCTCCGACATGTTGATCCGGCTTCGTGATAGCAGCTGTCCAAAGACCGCACGCATCTGCTCGAAGCGAACCACGACGTCGTGGCCATGTTTCTCGTCCGCATCGGTGACAACCGAGAAGTGGCTGGAATTGACGCGAATCCAGTGAGGCTCATCGGAACGGGCGAAAGCAATGGGCAGAAATGCTACTGCGCATAGCAACAACGAACAGAGGAATGGGCGCGGCGAACAGTGGATACAAGACATTGTTTTGCCGTTAGGGTTGCGAATGTCAATGATGCTACCATGCGGTCGGCGGCGAAGGCTGTAAGCAGAAGGCTCTGGTTAGAAGTCTGATTTAATTGCCGTTCATTTTGTCCGAAGTGGACTCAGTCAGCCTGCCTATGGCCCATCGCGCGCTTTCCGCCACCACTGCGTCCTCGTCCGCCGCTAACTTTTTTAAGTTGGGCAAAAACTTCACGTTCCCACTGTTGCTCATGGCGATCACCGCATTTCTCCGCAGGCCAGAGCGCTTAGTGCGACGGATCGGAGAAGCACGGAACTGCGCCCGGAATTCTTCCACATTCATTTGGGCGAGCCACTCCAGCGCTGGATTCACCAGCCCGTCCCGCGCTTGAAATTCTGCTGCGCTGGTCGCCGGAGCTTTGCGGTTCCACGGACAAACATCTTGGCAAATGTCGCAGCCAAAAACGTGGCGACCCATACCTTCTCGCAAGTCTTCTGGAATTGCGCCACGCTTTTCGATGGTCAAATACGAAATGCATTTATTGGAATCAAGTTGATAAGGCGCAATCAAAGCGTCGGTGGGGCAGGCTTCGATACAGCGGGTGCAACTACCGCAACGGTCCGGTGCAGGCAGATCAGGCTGCAGTTCAAGTGAAGTTAGAATCACCCCGAGAAAAAGCCAGGACCCGAGCTTCTGATTCAAGATACAAGTATTTTTCCCAATCCATCCGACCCCGGCGTGCTTAGCGTATACGCGCTCAACCAACGGCCCTGTGTCCACATAGCAGCGAGTTTGTAGCGCCGGCGTCTCGCTGGTTGTCGCCAGGGCATCCTGCCCTCGCGGCCCAGCCGCATCCAATAGCCGTTCTTCCACCGCACGCAGCCTTCGCATCACCGCCTCGTGATAATCCTCGCGACTCCACGCGTACCGCGAAATCCATCCTCGATCCGAATCGTCGACCTGGGTGGAGTATGGATGCGCCGTGTTGTAATTGATCGCGCATACGATCACGCTCCGCGCCCACGGTGCGCTGGACCGAAGTGAAGCGCGCTTGAGTTGGCCCGCTTCATCGCGAGCTTCCATATATTTCATCTCACCGGCGTGCCCTGCTGCAATCCAATCGGGAAAGTATTTCAGTTCGTCGAAGTCGCGCACGGGAGCGACTCCAGCGAGCTCAAAGCCCGCCAAGCGGGCCGCGTCCTTTACATGAGCCGTGATTTCACCGACCTGATTCATGGATGCAACTTGCACAGGCGAAGACACCCGCGTCTACATTGAATATGATTTACGTCTGACCTTCGTCGGCTGACGGTCCACAGATCGAAGGCACTGCGATATTTATTCAGCCGCACACAGACCCCGAGTTCTGCCCTAGTGGAAATCTTATTACAGCGGCTTAGTCCGAAGAGAGGTGTGGTAAAAATCGATCCCGAATGGCTCAATTCGAGGGCTGGTACCGATCGAATATCGATTTTTCTGCGCTTCTGATGAAAATCCTTTCACCGTTGCCAAACGGAGAAGACGGGTATACAGTTAGCGACGCTTTAGGGTTACCACACTAACATCGGGGAACATGGAGGACACAGAAGTGAAGAAAATAATCGTAGTAGTTGGCGTCGCCGTACTGACGCTTATCGCACTGACTGCCTTGGCAACGAGCCCAAACCCTTACACCTTCAGTCAAAACGGAAGAACCGTCATGGCAAACGCGCCTGGCTCGATTAAGCCCTCGAACCATGACACCAAACTGAAGACCATCGCCGGCAATCTTAGCACCTATCCGTACGGCGTGTTTTTCTGCTGCTTTGGCAATACCATCTCTGGCGGCGGGTCGGACTTTCTCAGTACTCAATTCTGGGTCGCCATTCCCTTCACGCCAACAGCCGATGCCACTGTAACCCGTGTCGAAGTTTCGGTTGGTACATTTGGCGGATCAGACGCGGGTGCATTCCAAATCCAGCTCCTTGCTGACGACAATAACTCGCCCGGAAAGCCCATCAAGACATTCACTATCTCCAGTGAGCCTACCTACGGATCTTGCTGCACTCTCGACGTAGGTAACGACAAGGCAGGCATTCCTGTCACGAAAGGTACGCAATATTGGATTGCCGTTACCACCTCTAAGAAACAAACCACCTTAGCAGGTGGCTGGGCTTTCAACAGCACTGACATGAGATCGCACGAGATCGCAAGCTGGTGTTCACCAACAGACACATACTGCGGCGACGGCGGAGTGTGGGTGGTCGGTCAGAGCGGTGATCCGCTACCCGGCTACGCAATACTTGGGAATTAGCTTTCAACGGCTGTATCCTTACTTTTTATGAACAACCGCCGGCCCGCCTTCTGGCGGGTCGGCGGTTTCTGCCGCCTCAAGTTTCTTGGGACCGCAGTTGAAAGGCACACACCAAGATTGTAATTTCCTCTTCCTGCTAGCAACCAACCTTCAGTCCCCAACATCGATTTACGAACCCAGAACAAATGCTGGCCGCGCTACGTTCGCAGGCGGCTACATTCCTTCGGGCTTGAACACCATCCCTCGGCTCGTTCTTCCATTCATGACGACGACTAGCGGTGCCTCGAAATGCAAGTGGCGCACGCAACCCTGCTCTTCCACCGCAGTCGCGGCGCCGAGCCAATCCCAGTCAACAAATCCCTCGCCCGCATCTGGATTGACCGTGAAATATCCCACCTGAAACGCCGTGAGGTTCTGGAAGAAGTGGCTGCCTTGCGACGGAGTCACGCGAAAGTCGCGGAATCCCGCCTCCACGATTACTCGCGCGCCAGAAATTTCATCCCACTCCACAGGAATGCCGAGCCATGGATCATTCGATCCCCAGCGTCCTACGCCGATTAACAGGTAGGGCGTTCCGGTTTCGGTTAGCTTCGCGTTAAAGTGGGCCACCCCTTCGGCAACTTCCTGGCTTCGCGCGCGCTCGAAGCGGTGAAAATCGACAACCACCACATCGCGCAAGTCCGCGACACGTCCATTACCCAGCACTTTGGCACTGTGGCAGACGAGTCGCTCGGGACTGACATCTTCCATCCGAAGTTCTTCGCCTTCGCGCGACAGCACCAGCGGACGGATTTGCAAAAAACCGAACTCGGCGGGTTCTTTTTGTCTCCGCGGCAACCGCACCGCGAACTCCACTTCCACAGGCCGCCCAAACGCCTCGTCGCCGATTTTCGTGAGCCGCTCGAGAATCGACGCTAACGGAAAAACTCCATGCTTGAGAATCGGAGCGAAGCTTACAATGCGCGTCCCGGGCCTGCTCAGTCCGTCGTAAATTACGTTATTATCGAGAGAATACGTCGATCCCAGGTTGTCCAAAGTTCCGTCACTCTCTGCCACGTCAAGCCCGAACCGTACTTCTTTAAGCTCCAGCAGCGGATCGGAAGGGGACTTATCGCTGCGCTCCACGTGATCAAGCTCGAGCGCCCAGAACTCCCGCTGGGAATTTGCAAGAATATCTTCCACCGAGGAAAACTGCATGATATTTCGCGGATAGCGCGGGCAAAAAGTCAGACACTTGCCACCGTCGACCACGGCGCGCCCCAGGCCCAATGCCACTGCAGCGATGCCATCGCCATAGCTCATCGGTGGCACGGGATAAAAGTTGTGCGACCGCACCACGCCGGAAAAATCGGGATAGAAACGCTCTCCGTCACGCGAAGAATGAATGGTGCCGACGACCTGTTGCACAATGACCGCCATCTTCTCTTCTTCCAGCCGGTACGGCGTGGCGCGGACGTAACCTTTGGCGTGCTGGCTGAACGTCGACGCGTAGACGCGCTTGATCGCCTCCATAAGCTGCTCCAGCCGCACCGACAAATCGGGATGCTGGTTGGCCAGCATGAAAGTTTCGTACACGCCGGTGAAGGGCTGGTATTGCGAATCTTCAAGCAAGCTGGAAGAACGCACTGCAAGCGGGTAATGGACCTCCGCCAGAAATGCCAGAAGATCGTCGCGCAACGATGCCGGGAGCGCTGCGTCCAGAAAGCGGCGCAGGGTTTCTTCATCGGCTGTGCTGTTAATAGCGAAATCGAGCAGATTATTCTCGGTGAGAAAGCGGTCGAAAACATCCGTCGCCAGCACCACGCTCGGCGGGACCGCAATGTTAACTTCCGCAAAGCGGCGCGCAGTCTGATATTTGTGCAGCAGATGACGGATGAAAGCCAGGCCACGGGCTTTCCCGCCCAGCGAACCGCCGCCGATGCGAAGGAAAAATCCCTCGCTTGATTTGAAGGTGGTTGCGTTGAAATCTCCGATCAGAACCTGACTCTGCTCATTGCGATATTCGGCGATGGAGTCGATTAAATCGCGGCGCAAGTTTTCGAGCGTCGCAAAATCAGAGACCTTCCGTGGTCTGAGTTTCTGAGCCAGAGCGAATTCGGTCCTCGCCCACAGCCAGCGCGAAAAATGGTTCCTCTCGCTGTGGTACGCGATGCTCTCCGCCGGTACTTCGTGAAGCCGCGCCTCGAGTTCGTTCAAATCCCTTGCACGCGCCACTTCTTGTCCGTCAGGCAGACAAAACGCGAAGTCGCCAAAGCCGAACTGCTCGGTAAGGAAACGCCGCAGGTCGCGCAACAGCGTGGGCGAACGTTTGCGCAGGAATGAACATCCCTCGGCATGGGCGCGCGCCCTGAATTCAGTTCTGCTCGTCTGCAGGACGATGGGAGCATCGGGGACTTCTGCACGAACCATCCGAGCCAATTGAAATCCAGAGTCGGGGCTCAACTCGCCATCTCGCGGAAACTCCACATCCGAAACCACTCCCAGCAAATACTCGCGATACTGCATTACTTGCCGCGCTGCGTCTTCATAGTTCGATGCCAACAGAATCTTGGGTCGAGCGCGCATGCGTACCAACTTGTGCGCAACATTCAAACCTTCGCTTAGCAGGCGGCGGGACTGGGTAATCAGCTCGGTATAAATTGTGGGAAGAAACGACGAGTAGTAGCGGATGTTGTCTTCGACAACCAGGATGACCGGCACGCCGATCGCTCGCGTATCGTGGAGAACGTTGCGCTTGTCCTCAATGTACTTGACGATCGAAATCAGAATGCGGGCGTTGCCTTGCCATAGAAAAATTCGTTCGATATTGGTGACGGGGTTGCGTGCGATGAACTTCTTGACCTCGCGATAGTCGTAGGCGAGCACAACCACCGGCACATCGAGACCCGCGGCTTTGACTTCGCGCGCGAGCTGCGCCGCATCCATGTCCTCGACTTCGAGGTTAGTGACGATCAGATTGAAACGACGCTGCGACTTGGCTAGATCAAGTGCTTGCGCGCCTCGGGCGACGTGGGTGATTCCTGGAACCTGCGAGAGGTTGAGTTCGAGGGATTGCCCAATCAGCAACTCATTCAGACGGCCATCCTCGCGAAGAATAAAAGAGTCGTAGAGGCTAGAGACTAGCAGAATATCCTGCACGCGGAAGGGCATCAGGTTCTCGAAGCCCTCGAAGAGGCGTTCGGGGTCGACGATGGGGTCGGGGGTGTGGGTGAGGGACATGCCAGCGCTAACAGCTAATCATACTCGCGCGGGGACGGTCTCCCACATGCCCAGACTCCCTCGGACCAGCACCGGGCTAAGAAAAGAGCCGCTGTAAATCGCGGGCGCCATGCACAACGCGGAGAACGAATACTTCGTCGTCGTCGAACCGATAAAAGAGCAGATGCTTGGGAAAGCCTGAGATTGTCGCCCGTCTTACATCGCGAAGTGCTGGTGATCGGAATTTGCAGGACGCGCGGGTCGAGTTAGTAATTGCGAAATAGCTGTCGTGACAGCTTTCTGCCAGCGTTGGGCTAATGGCCGTCCCGACTGAGCGGCGTACCATTCAGCTTGTTCGAGTATGTCGGCAATCGACGCGTCGCTGAAGACGAGCCGACGCCTTCTCATCGGCTGCGGGCGCGCTCCCGGAGCGCGGAGATCAGGCCCTTGCGGCGAATTTCGGCCAGGGAGATCTCGATTTTCGGTCCCTTGGCGGCAGCCACTAGCTCTTGTTCGAGATTTACCAGGCGGCGTTCCTTGTCCTGGCGAATCAGTTCGCGGACATACTCGCTTGGCGTACCCCAGTCGCCCGTAGCAACTTGCCCTTCTACATACTGCTTGAGGGCTTCGGGGAGGGAGATATTCAGGGAAGTCATAGGCATAGCTTCATAATATGACAGATTATGACGATGCGGCAAGAGGAGCTGAGCGTGGCCAGTCGGCATCAAGTTCTCGAAGCCCTCGAAGCGGCGCTCGGGATCGAAGTTGCGGTCATTCCGTTGCGGCTAGCTATTTCAACTATCGTCTTTCAGACTGGGGGCCGTTGGCTTGTGGAGGCAACGGACAGTGGCGAGATATTCGGTATCGATTTCGATTGAACCAACGATAACCCCGCCACAGTATCCAATTGAAACCCGGCAACCGGAAGATTCCATAGAAAGGCCATGCCCACCAGATTCGCCGAGTTACATAGAGGTATGCGTCGGCGCCCGATTCTAATTGTCCAGCGCGCGTTAACACTTGTATGTCGTCCAGCAAATTTTCCTGCGGGATTTGCAAGCTACCGTCGGCATAAGCAGATTGCAGGTCTCTAAGCGCAAAGCCCCGGCGTTCAACTACTTTCTTCCAGAAGTGAACCCATTCGAAACAGAATCCGCACCCACCATCGTAGAGTATCCATCCTTCATGGGGGACACCGGCTTCCGATTTATGCTTTGACGCAGTCATTGAACTCGGTTGCCCCTGAAAACAATCACGGGTGAGCCGTCTGCCACGAATGCGCAGTCAGGCGGGCGTTGGAGAACTGCTGCGAATTCGTCGCCGTAAAGAGCGCTGGTTTTTCCTTCAAATTCAGCTTTAGGGGATGCCCACACTTTCCAGGGAACATGCGAGACATGATACTCAAGACAGCCACCAGCTCGTTGCCTCGAATAGCCCCAGAAATGTTCGGTAATGAACTGTTCTAAACCCTCTTCTTGCGGCTGTGCCGGAGGACCGACTGTTTGGGCCGAGAGTCTGCACCACTGGCCGCCAGCTTTCTATTCATAATCGAGTATCTTACTCAGTTCGTGTGTTTCGATGTGGTGCCTCATCGGAAGGTGCTTATAGTTCTCGCCGTATGCCAGACGAGCTATCGTCGCAATTGCGTATCTGGGCACCAGCTCGGCAATGAAAACGACTCCTCTGCGATCTTCGTTGCCTTCTTTGCGACGGACGTAGAAGCGTAGATTTACCTCATCGAAATTCGCGTGGAATGGGACAGGGAGATAGCCAAGCAGCTTAGTGCGGCAGAACCGAAAGCCGACAAGGCTGAGGTAGGTTCGCCCCTTGAACGAGTCCAGCGCCGTACCTGGCGGAACGTATCGAGTCAAAAGATTGGATTCAACCTCATAGTTCAACATCACCAGGTCTCGCCATTCAGCAGAAAGAAAAACTCGTTTTGACTCTGGCATCTTTAAAACCAACGGGGTGGAATCTTCTTCCACCCCGCATCATAGCCACGCGAGACGTTGCGAGCAACGTCTCTACAGAAAGGCGGACAGGAATGTCCGCCCCACACAACCGCTACACCAAGCCCTGATCCAGCATGGCATTGGCTACCTTCAGGAAGCCGCCGATGTTGGCGCCGTTCACCAGATTGCCGGGCGTGCCGTATTTTTCGGCCGTTTCGAAGCAATTCTTGTGAATCGCGATCATGATTTTGTGCAGTTTGTCGTCTACTTCTTCGCGGGTCCAGCTCAGCCTTTGGCTGTTCTGGGCCATCTCGAGGCCTGACGTTGCTACGCCGCCGGCGTTTGCGGCTTTGGCTGGGCCGTAGAGAATTCCGGCTTCGAGGAACATCTTTGTGGCTTCGAGGGTGCTGGGCATGTTCGCGCCCTCGGCTACCAGTTTGCAGCCGTTCTTGATGAGGTTCGCGGCATCTTTCGCCTTGATCTCATTCTGCGTGGCGCTCGGGAATGCGCAATCGGCCTTAATGTTCCAGATCGGATTGTGCTCCAGTTTGATGTCGGTGGGCATGAAGATCGCTTTCTTGAACTTCTCGCCGTATTCGCGGATGCGTCCGCGGCGAACGTTCTTCAGATCCATGACCCAAGCCAGCTTCTCGCGATTGATTCCATCCGGATCGTAAATTACGCCGTCGGAATCGGAGAAGGTTAGCGGTTTCGCTCCCAGATCAAGCAGCTTCTCGGCCGTGTACTGGGAAACATTGCCGCTGCCTGAAACCAGGCAGAGTTTGCCTTCGAGCGTGTCTTTCTTGCTCTTTAGCATTTCGGCGGCGAAATAGACGCAGCCGTATCCCGTGGCCTCGGGACGAATCAGCGAACCGCCCCAACTCAGGCCCTTGCCGGTGAGCACGCCGGTGAACTCATTGCGCAGACGCTTGTATTGGCCGAAGAGGAAGCCGATTTCGCGTCCGCCAACTCCAATGTCGCCAGCGGGAACGTCGGTGTCCGGACCGATGTGGCGCGACAGCTCGGTCATGAAGCTTTGGCAGAAGCGCATAACTTCGTTGTCGCTCTTGCCCTTGGGGTCGAAATCCGATCCGCCTTTGCCGCCGCCCATGGGCAGCGTGGTCAACGAGTTCTTGAATACCTGTTCAAAAGCAAGGAACTTCAAAATGCCGAGGTTGACCGACGGATGGAAGCGCAGCCCGCCCTTGTAAGGGCCGATGGCGCTATTCATCTCGATGCGGAAACCGCGGTTGACTTGAATTTCGCCCCGATCATCAAACCAGGGCACGCGGAACATGATGACGCGCTCGGGTTCGGTGATGCGCTCAAGAATCTTCGACGATCTATATTCCGGATGCTTCTGCAAAACCAGCCGTAGAGAATCGAACACTTCCTGAACTGCCTGGTGAAATTCAGGTTCTGCCGCGTTTTTCGCTTTTACGATGCTCATTACGTCTTCAATGTAATCGCCCGAAGTTTTGACTTTGGGCGGTGTCATAACGCTCATAGAATTTTCCTCCAATAAGATTAATTTCAGAACGTACGTTTTTGCTGTGGTGCATTGCACACCGGTGAAAACTTCGTAACAGTCCATTTAAGGCTTTCGGGCCGGTTTCTGCGGTGATAGCAGTCACCCGGAACCGTGATAATGGTACTGCTGGCCGGTAGTGAAAGAAATAAGAATGTGGAGAACGGGCGTCTCGCCCGTTTAAGTGGATAGAAACTTCGCAGCGTGATGAGGTCGGGCTGCGGCGAAACCAGAGACTTACATCCCCAGTTTCTTTACTTCTTCGGTGTAATACTTGCGGTAGAGAATATCCCATTCCTGACTGCCCTCCAGGATGGTCCGCTTCTGGTTCTCAATTTTGTGCCGTGCCGCCTGATCGATCTTCTCTTCCTGGTTCAACAACTCTTCCAAGATTTTGCGCACTTCCAGGCGGATCGTATTCCGGTCCTCGATAAAATCCAGATCATCCATCTCCGCCAGCGCGTCGGTAACCACATGCGCGACTTTGTTCACTTTGTCGCGGCTGATTCTCACAGCACCGCCTTGTATTTGCGTACCAGTTCGTTCTTCACCTTGCGAAACATCTCCTGATAATTAGCACCTGTTTTCTGCATTTCGGCGGAATAGGCTTCCAAAATCACGCGCACTTCATCATTGATGCGATCTTCGAGCGAAAATTCCTCAAGAATCGCCGCATGCACTTTCTCCGTGACCGCCGCCGCTGCTTTGGTCTCGATGAACTTGCCTGCAATCAGTTTTTTCGTGACTTCGCGGCCCAGATAGGCCACATAATCTTTGGAAAGAAGCATGATGCGGATGAGAGATTCGTCGTGAAACAAACAGTGTAGCACAGCGGGACAGGCGTCAGGCTCTAGGCGTCAGGCTTCAGGTTTTACAACACCTGCGCCGGAAGCCCGAAGCCTGACGCCTGACGCCTGCTTCATCCTCCCATTTGCCCGCATTCAGGCATACAATGCTCGTATCAAGAGCTTTATGCTTCCTATACCGGACGATTTAACGAGCCTTAAAGATGACATGATCGCCTTCATCGAAGGCCACGGCATGCGCCGTTTTCCGGGCCTCGTCGACTATGAACAAGTGCAAAGCGTTACCTGGAAGTCTGTAAACAATCCCGACAGTTGGAAAGATTTCGTCGAACTGGCCAAGGCTTCCGGCGCGCCATTCCTGACCATGGATTCGTGGCGTTTGGAACGCGAAGAACTCGATGCCATGATCGAGCGCCTGAGCACGGCCGAGTTCAGCAGCGATGAGGATGTCGAAGATGCCCGCTGGCTGCGCACTTACGTCGGCAAGACCGGTTTCGTACAGTTAGGATTCGCGCAACAAGGCGTAATGATGGTCTACGAGGCGTCCACTTTGTGGTACGACCGGTATCAGAACATTCTCGAAATGGCCGACGATTTCGCCGGCTTCCCTATCGACGAAACCGACTCCGACGACGAACCGTAAAGCTTTTTGTAGCGCCGGCATCTTGCCGGCTTCGTGAGGGCGTCCTGCCCTCGCTGTGCGTGCGAAACGCAACACAGCCGCCGAGACGGCGGCGCTACCAACCTTCAAGTAGAATTGTCCTTCCGCGAAGAGCTAGATCACGAAATGAAGTGGCTGCAAAAGATCGCTAACGACGCGCAGATTCAATTCCTCGCGGCAGCGTTATTATCAAACGCCAGCCTCCAGCTCAAAACTCCGGAACTCGCCGCGACCCTCGCAAAGCTTTTGCTAATGCGTGGAATTCAGGCCCCCGAAACTGCCGAACGCTTCCTCACTCCATCGGTAGCCCATCTGCACTCGCCGTATTTGATGTCTGGCATGAAAGCCGCCGTGGACCGCCTGGACGCAGCCATCGAGCGCAAAGAAGGCATTCTGATTTACGGCGACTACGACGTCGATGGCACGACCGCAATCGTCATTCTCAAAACCGCAATTGAGCTCTGCGGCGGCTCCGCCGACTTCCACGTGCCGCACCGCATCAAGGAAGGTTACGATCTCCGCGGCGATGTGATTGAGCGCGCCGCTGCCGCCGGAATTCATCTCATCATCAGCGTCGACACCGGCATTCGCGCTTTCGCCGCTGCGGAAACCGCACATCGCCTTGGCGTAGACCTTATCGTCACCGACCACCATCTTCCCGGCCTCAACGGAATGCCCAGGGCGCTGGCCGTGCTGAATCCGAATCAGTCGGGATGTGATTATCCGTGCAAAGCGCTCTGCGGCGCCGGCGTTGCTTTCAAGCTGGCACAGGCGCTGATGGAGCGTCGTCTCACTCATCGAGATCAAATGCCGCTGCTGAAGTCGTTTATGAAAGTAGTGGCCATTGCGACGATTGCCGACTCCGTCCCTTTGACTGGCGAAAATCGCGTATTCACGAAACTCGGTCTCGAAGCCTTGCGTTCAGCCGTTAATCCGGGCCTCAAGGCACTGCTTGACGTCGCCCAGGTAAGCGGCCGGCCGCTCACTTCGAGCGAAGTAGGATTCCGCATCGCCCCGCGCATCAACGCCGCCGGACGGATGGACGTTGCCCGCGACGTTATAGAACTTTTCAGCGTCAAAGACGCAACGCGCGCACGCGAACTAGCCAACCAGCTCGACCAGCTAAATTCGGATCGTCAAAATGAAGAGCGCAGAATACTGGATGCAATCTATTCGCGGCTGGAGCAGGAGCCTGCTCTCCTGAATTCTTTCTGCCTGGTGATCGACGGCGATGGCTGGCACCGGGGAGTCATTGGAATTACGGCAACCCGCATCGTCGAACGCTATTGCCGTCCTACGCTGGTGATTTGCCGCGATGGAAATGAAGCACACGGCTCAGGCCGGTCGATTCGCGCCTTTCACCTGCTGAACGCGCTGGAGTCTTGTGCTTCACTGTTTACCCGATTTGGCGGGCACGCGCATGCCGTCGGTTTCTCGATGCCCGCAGCGAACCTGCCCGAACTTTGCGCCCATCTTGACGCCTACGCGCGCACCAAGTTGACTCTGGAAGATTTCGAACCGACACTCGATCTCGACGCCGAACTTCCATTTGAGGAAATCACGCCTGGTTTGTTTCAGGCGATACGCCGGCTCGAACCGTTTGGCATGGGCAATCCGGAGCCCGTTTTTGCTTCGCGTAACTTGGTTTTAATGGCTCCGCCGCGCGTGATGAAAGAAAAGCACGTCAAACTAAAATTGTCGTCGCAGATCGAGCAGCAGGAGTTAAGCGACGGAGCTGTTTTAACACTTCCCCGATGTCATCCCGATTCATCCGTACTACCACGCGTATTTGCGCAGAATTCAAACGCAAGGGCGCGAAAACCCGTCACCTATACAGCCCTCGGCTGGCGCATGGCTGAACGCATTCACCAAGCACAGTTGCTTCCCGGGGACGCGTTGGATATCGCCTTCACCCTCGATCAGAACGACCACCCCGACTTCGGCGGACTCGAACTGTCTCTCCGCGATTTCAAGAGCCGGCAGCACGCCGCCAAGGCGTGACGTGAATTGGTCACACCAAGTGTCATCCCCGTGCAGGTTGGGTTTCCGGGAAGCGGCACTGACTTGTCACTGACATCTTGACGCCATCCACTGCTACACTCCCGGCGAGAGCGGGAGGTGTCGATGCGGAAATCCATTCTCGCCACGATCATCACCATTTCGTTTTTCTTCGCCGCGTTGGCGGACAAGCAACTTAACGCAGACGAGTCGCAGCCGTCGGCCTCGAACTCTGAAGCCGATTCCGGCATTCGCCTCCCGGTCAGGCGCGTGGTTCTCTACAAGAATGGCATGGGATATTTCGAGCACTCCACCCACATTCGCGGTAACCAGGACCTTGCCATTGACTTCACCACCAGCCAGCTCAATGATGTTTTGAAGTCACTGACCGCCGTCGACCTGGGCGAAGGACGGATATCCGGCGTTCGCTATAACTCGATTGCGCCCCTCGACGAGCGTCTAAAGGCGCTGCGTCTGCCCTTTGGCGAACAGCTTACCCGCATTGATTTTCTGGCTGCCCTGCGCGGTGCGCGCGTCGAGGTACACAACGGCTCAGAGGCCGCAACTGGACGGCTCCTCAGCGTCGAAAAAGAAAAAAGATTCAACGAAAAAGGTGATTCGTACGAAGTCACCGAGTTCTCGGTGATGACCGACGGCGGCGACATGCGGAATTTCGATCTCGGCCCCAGTACTTCAGTTCGGCTTGCGGAGCGCGACCTGAGCGACGAAGTTGAAAAATACTTGAACCTGATCGGCTCGTCGCGAGCGCGTGATCTCCGCCGCATGACCATCTCCGCGACGGGCACCGGCGAGCGTGAAATTTTCGTCAGCTACATCAGCGAAGTGCCAGTGTGGAAGAGCACATATCGCATCATCCTGCCCGAAAAGCCAAACGAAAAGCCGGTGCTTCAAGGCTGGGCCATCGTGGACAACACCGTTGGCGAGGATTGGAAAGATGTCCAACTCTCGCTCATTGCTGGTGCGCCGCAATCTTTTATTCAGGATATATCTCGGCCGTTATACACTCGCCGACCGGTTGTCCCGCTGCCGCAAGCGGCTATGCTCACGCCGCAGACCCAAGAAGCATCGATGAGTACGGCTGTAACCTCTGGCCGCGCCGGGGATAGCAAGCGACACGAACGGCCTAACCTCACTGACCGTGATGGACACCGCACCCGGTCAAGTCCTCAGGTATTGGCGGCGGCACATTCGCTACAGGAGGCCCGGTCAATGGCCGCGACAGGCTCAACCCCTTTGCCACCGCGGCTAAACAACAAGCCGAAGCCGAATCCAAAGACCTGGGAGACTATTTCGAATACAACCTCAAACAAAAAATCACGATTGGCAAGAATCAGTCGGCCCTGGTGCCGATTCTGCAATCTCCCATCGAGGCCGAGAAGGTTACCATCTGGAACGAGAACACACGCGAAATTCGCCGTGCCCTCTGGATCACCAACAGCAGCGGCCTGACGCTTGACTCCGGAACCTTCAACATTCTCGAAAGCGAAACGTTTGCCGGAGAAGGCCTGATCGAGACCGTCCATCCGGCTGAGCGACGTCTCATTTCCTACGCCGCCGACCCCGCCCTGCGAGTCACCATGGAGCAACAGTCGAGTGAAAAACCGGTCACCCGCATCCACATCGTCAAAGGCCTGATGTATCTAACGCGCGAGCAACGCGACAGCCGCAAATATACTTTGCACAATGCCGATGCGGCTCCGCGCCAAGTGGTCATCGAGCATCCCGCGCGGGAAAATTGGAAACTGGTCGAAGGTCCGAAGCCCGAGGAAACATCCGCTTCGTACCTGCGCTTTCGCGTCGCCGTTCCAGCCGGCCAGAACACAGAATCTTCAAATCGAGGAATACCATCCCGAGAGCAGCGAATTCGCTTTGACCAATCTCGACGAAAAGCAAGTGGCATTCATCACTCAGCAGAGGCAAATCACGCCTGCCATGCAAGAAGCTTTTCGCCGCGTCCTCGACCAGAAAAATAAAGTTGATAGCTTAGGCACGCAGGTAAAAACTCGGCAGCACGAAGTCGAAACCATCACCAAAGATCAGGCGCGCCTACGCGAAAACATGAAAGCGCTGAAAGGAAGCGCGGAAGAAAAAGCTCTGCTGCAGCGTTACGCTCACCAGTTAGATTCGCAGGAAGACCGCCTAAACGCCTTGGCGAAAGAGATCACGGACCTGCAGGAAAAACAGAATCAAGCCAGGGCCCAACTCGACCAGATAGTGCAGCAGATTACCCTTGACGAGACTTTCTAGGAACAAGCTTTGGGCCACATTCGCGCCCTGATGAAGAAGAAATGTGCTCAGTACGTGCAACCGGTGGTGGGTTTCTGTGTGGCTCCGTATGCCTTAGCCGTGATCTGGTTTCGCACATCCCAGAGATCTTTGAAGAAAAGGTGCTCCATCCTTTGATGAAGCACCTCGACTGGCGTGCCCATCGTGCCAATTACGCCACCGCCGATGATTCTCTGAGCCAGCTTGAGATGATGAAAGCGAAAAAGATGTACGCGTTCGTCAAAATCGAGCAGGCATTCCGCGACGTCGTGTAATCCAAAGAACTCGTCATGCCGGCGATAAAGGTCGTCGACGCTAAGCCCGGCCTTCAGCAATTGAGCGTGGAACGCATCACCCAAGCGCGGGCCAATATGGAGAAGAGATAGAAAGCCAGGCGAATCGAGGCCGCTGCCGTGCCCCAGTCCCGCGCGAATCAGATGATAATCGTATGGCGTGATTGTCTCCAAGACATGCAGCATGGAGATTGGATAATCGAGCATTTGATTGGCGCGGCGAATCAATCGGGCGGAGTTTGAAAAGTCGCCCTCTTCGATTAGTGTGCGCGCACGTCCCAGTTCCCATGCCACGCCCTTCAATAATAATTCTGAACTCTGATGCACTACCTGGAACGTCATCTCATCTTTATGAAGGAATTCTTCGGCCGGCTTTTGCAGGGATAGCAACTCGTCGGTGCGCAGGTAGCGTTCATAATCGGACGCGCCTTTACCGGGCAGGATCGGTTTTTTCAAGTCGTCCATGCTACTAATCTCCTGAAAGTTTGCTCCTCAAATCAGCGTTTGTCATCCCGAGCAAAGCGAGGGATCTGGGTTTTTTCCGGCCCAAGCAAAAAACCTAGATTCCTCGCTTCGCTCGGAATGACAATCTAGGTGATTTTTTTCGGTCCGATCCATTGCGGATCTTTTTCTGGTGGCACAATCTCACCATCGCGCATGTGAATGATACGGTCGCCGTAGCTTGCGGCTTCTGGATTGTGGGTGATCATGAGCACGGTCTGCCCTAACTCTCGATTAGAATGCCGCAGCATGTTCAGCACGATTACCGAATTTTGCGAATCGAGATTGCCCGTCGGTTCGTCGGCCAATACGATGGCCGGTTGGTTGATCAGCGCCCGCGCCAGCGCAACTCTTTGCTGCTCGCCTCCCGACAATTCGGAAGGCCTGTGATGAAGCCGCTTTTCCAGACCAAGCAAGCCCACGATCTTGTCGAAGTATGCCGCGTCGCGATTTCCGTCGGTTCCGGCAATGTCGACTGCGATCTCGATATTCGAACGCGCATCGAGAGTAGGCAGCAGATTGAATTTTTGAAATACAAATCCAATCTTGCGCTTGCGCATGCGGGTGCGCTCGGGGTCGGAAAGCTGTGCAAAATCGTCTCCATCGACGATCACGTGCCCGGAATCGGCTCGGGCCAACCCGCCCAAAAGATAAAACAGTGTGGACTTTCCGCTGCCCGAAGGGCCAACCACGCTCACGAACTCGCCCTTCTGCACGCTAAAGGAAACCCCGCGCAACGCAGGCACTTCGACTTTGCCCACGCGGTAGGTCTTACGCACGTCCACGGCTTCGATGATTACCGACATCCGAATCATCGATATTACACGAAGGTGACGCGAACGGAGCGTTCCGCGCCTGCACGCTTAACTCGAATGAGGTTTTGTGTTCTGATCAGGCCGCGCTGGTCTGTACAGGAGTTTGGGTGACCCGCGGTTGCGAACGCTTCGGCCCGCGCTTCCGCACCAACAATACGCGAATCCGTTCTAACAACTCTACCGGCGCATACATTCCCTTAGGCAGGAACACGTCGGCTTTGGTGTCGTACATTTTTGCTTTGCTCGAGAGAAGAATGGCGGGTGTGTGAGGCGAAATACCTTTTATCTCTTCAATCAGTTTGCCGCCATCGAGACCAGGCATGGTCAAATCCAAAAGCACCAGATCGATGCCGCCCCTTCTGAAATGCTCTAGCGCTTGCTGGCCGCCGGTGCACGCGAGCACGCGATAGCCGCGGGTTTCGAGCATTACTTTGCGGATGGAGAGCGATTGTTCATTATCGTCAACGCAGAGGATCGTTCTTTTTGGTTTCATTTTTTGTTTCCGAAATAACGACCATCGAGACGGCCACTCGGAGATCCGAAAACCTTGATAGAGAATTTCAGAGCGCGATGAATCGTAAAGGCGAACTTAATTACTGTAAAGTGCCGTCCATGCTAATGGGAGAATCGCCCCATTGAAAAATCTCAGCACTTGTGCATGGGAGCATTTTTCCTAGAGATTCGCACGACTGTTGTCAGAAACTAATTTCTCCGCGCAGCACTTCGACAACATTTCCACCGACGCGCACATTAACCACTCTGTTATCCCGGCGAGAGGCACGCACAAAAATGCGACTTGGGCGTTTCATTTCGAGTCCTTGTTCGATCAAGACGCGCTCTTCAGGTTGAGCGACGCCGTAGGCAACCATCCAGGCCGCCGCGCACCCCGCGGCGGAGCCGGTCGCGGGGTCCTCGCCGTTATAAAACATCATGCGGGCGTGCAGCCGGGCTTCGCGGTTCTCCGTTTCGCGCGTCACAAAGTAGAAAAACTTTCCTCCAGAGCGTTCCAGATATTCGCCGGAGCTTCTCAGGTCCACATGGAGATCGCGTATGATGTCCAACCCGCGCAGCGGGACCACGGTGAACGGTACCCCAGTCGAAATAGTCTGGATGGGCAGTGACGGATCGATATCACCATCGCGCAGACCGGAAGCGCGCACTACCGCTTCACGATCATGGCGCTCGCCGAACTTGGGATCGATTTGCGTCATCTCGCCGAATACCGGCTGGCCCGCCGGTTCCTCAAAGCGCACGGGAACCTTGCCAACACTAAGCTCCAGCGCAACCTCGTGAGCACCTGTCGATCCGCGCAATTGAAACGCGGTTCCCAGCGTCGGATGCCCGGCAAAAGGCAACTCTTCCTGTACCGTGAAGATTCGCACTCGCACTCCGCGCTCACGCTCGACCGATGCTTCACGCGGGAGAATGAAAGTAGTTTCGGAAAGATTCATCTCCCGAGCCAGCGCTTGCATTTCGTCATCACTCAGTCCGCGGCCGTCGGGAAAGACCGCCAGAGAGTTGCCTTCCAAAGGCCGTGACGTAAAGACGTCCAATTGCACAAAGGGAAAGCGCCGAGGTTCTCTCGCCATGGATGGCATTGTACCGCCTGCATCAATGAGCCATTTGAGGTGCACCTCAGTTCAGAGTTTGACTGACTTTCATGCGCCCGGTATCCTGACTGTATGCGCATAGATCCCACCCCTCGCCGAATTGCTTGTTGTAGCCGGCCCGAGGCGTGTGGGTAGTGCAGAAATGTTTTCTCATACCCACCCCGTAAATGAGGGTGGGTTTCGTTTTTCTAGCCGAGATGCACCTTCCGAAAGCTGCGCGTGCCTGTTAAAGCGCTCGCGGGAGAAATTCTAAGGAGGAGAGATTATGGCCACCGACACTCTAACTGAAAGCACCAGCAAAGCCCTGCGGATTAATGATACTGCTCCCGATTTCACCGCCGAAACCACCCAAGGCACCATCAATTTTCACGAATGGATCGGCGACGGGTGGGCGATTTTATTTTCGCATCCGAAAGACTTCACGCCGGTCTGCACCACCGAACTCGGCTACATGGCCGGGCTGCAGCCGGAATTCGCAAAGCGTAACACCAAGATTATCGGCCTGAGCGTCGACCCGGTAATCAATCACAGCAAGTGGGCAGCGGATATCGAAGAGACCCAGGGCCACAAAGTGAACTATCCGATGATTGGCGATACCGAACTGAAGGTCGCCAAACTCTACGGCATGTTGCCTGCCGAGAGCGGCCACACCTCCGAAGGCCGCACCGCGGCGGACAATGCTACCGTGCGCACGGTGTTTGTGATCGGTCCTGACAAAAAGATCAAGCTGATGCTGATCTATCCGATGAACACTGGCCGCAACTTCGACGAAGTTCTGCGCGTCCTCGACTCGCTGCAACTCACAGCCAAGCACAAGCTGGCGACACCAGCAAACTGGAAGCAAGGTGGCGACGTCATTATTCCGCCCGCAGTTTCAAACGAGGAGGCGCAACAGAAATATCCCGGCGGATGGAAGACGCTCAAACCGTATCTGCGCGTGATGCCGCAGCCGAAGTAGGTCGTCTGTTACTTCTTCAGGATGGGATTGTAGCCGTCGCTGACTAACTTGGCGCGCATGGCTTCCGCGTCTTTAATGTCGGTATATGGCCCGAGCTGCACGTGGATAAGTTTGTCGGCCGGCGTATTGGTGGAGAACGCCGGATATTGTTTTTTCTTGAGTGCGTCGACTAACGCTTCGGCGTCTTCGGCCTTGCTGACAGCGGCCACTTGCACAAAATAATTACTTAACGGAGTGCCGGGATCAGAAACGGCTGCCGGTGCTGGAGCAGCGGGTTCTGGCGCTGAGGCGGAGACCTCGGTTGGAGCCGGCTGGCTATTATCTTCCTTGCCCTGAACCGCTTTGTAAAACGTCATATCGGCCGTACCGGCGGTGCTCGCAGGTTTAACTGCCGACGGGCGCACGCCGCTGCTGGCGTAAGCTGGAGCGCCTGAGTCGGGCGCGGTTATCTTCACTGAAGTTCTTCCCAGCGAAAATCCCAATCCGAAAAACACTGCACAAATTGCCACCAACCCGAAAAACAGGGTAAGCATTTTGCCCGTGCCCAGCGTGATCTCCGTGTCTTGAGAAGTAGCGGTTGTCATGTGCACCTCGTCGTTTTTGTTTCAGATCTAAAGTTTTCAGCTTTTCGCAGCGGCCGGCGCGATGTCGGCATCGGGCTTTGCTAACAGCTTTTGCATGCCGGAAAAAAAGTCCACAGGAACCGGGAAAACCACCGTGGTGTTCTTCTCCACGCCAATTTCAGTTAACGTTTGCAGATAGCGCAATTGAATGCTGACCGGTTCGCTGGATAGCAGATGGGCGGCATCGACCAGGCGCTGGGCCGCGGAAAATTCGCCTTCGGCGTGAATGATCTTCGAACGCTTTTCCCGTTCTGCCTCAGCCTGCTTGGCCATGGCGCGCAGCATGGACTCGGGCATGTCTACCTGCTTGACCTCCACGTTCGCCACTTTTACTCCCCACGGCGCGGTGTGGGTGTCGAGAATGCTTTGCAGGCGCAGATTGATTTTGTCGCGATGCGCCAAAAGTTCGTCCAGTTCCTGTTCGCCGAGCACTGAACGCAGAGTAGTCTGCGCGAACTGCGAAGTCTGATACACGTAGTTGGAAACTTCGACCACAGCTTTTCGCGGCTCAATCACACGCAGAAATATCACCGCATTTACTTTCAACGTAACGTTGTCGCGGGTAATGATGTCCTGTGGGGGCACTTCCAGAGCCTCCTGGCGCAACGAAATGCGCACCATGCGGTCAAGCGGAGCGAATACAAAAATCAGGCCCGGACCCTTGGCTTGGGGAAGCAAGCGACCCAGGCGGAAGATAACGCCACGCTCATACTCCGCCAGAATCTTGATTGAACTTAGCAGGTATAGTCCGGCAATGATAATTACGATGGTCGTGAAACCAAAGCCCAGCTCCATCTGCGCCTCCCCGCCTGATTGTCAGGAATGTTCCTGAGGCGGATTGTATCGCAATTGAGAGGCAAAGAACGGTGACTACTGGGGTTATTGGGCGGATCCAGCAAAGAGAATTGCCCGCCGCTGGTCAAAAATTCGTGCTGACGTTAATAAACTGGGAAGCGTGAGTTCTGTGATATTATCCCGTCCGCCTGGCCGGAGGGTTGTATGGACAATCGCAAGTGCGTAGTGTCGTTGCGGATGGTATGGCTGGTTCTTATGACTGCGGCTGTAATTTCTTTGCCTCTTGCGGCGGGAGCGCAAGTATTTTCTTATGGCCGCGCCGATTTTCCCGGTGGCAGCACCTATCCTGGCAGCGTTACCGTCGCGGACTTCAACGGCGACGGGCGCCTTGACTTGGCGGTTACCAATCCGCAGACCAACCAGATTTCCATTCTGCTCGGCACTGCCAATGGAGGCTTTGTAACGGGCGCGACGTATGCCACAGGGTCTGATCCAACGGCGCTGGTAGCGGCGGACTTCAATGGCGACAAGAAAATTGATCTCGCCGTGGTGAATGCCCAAGCGGGCACAATTTCGATCTTCCTTGGTAATGGCGATGGTACTTTTCAAACCCGCGTCGACTATGCCGTAGGCGAAAGCCCAGCGGGAATTGTGGCCGCCGACTTCGATGGTAATGGCACTATAGATCTCGCAACAATCAGCACAAATGACAGTGCCGTTGCTGTACTGCTCGGCAAGGGGGATGGTTCTTTCGAAGTAGAGGGCCTGATTCCGGTTGCGTCCGAACCCACACTGCTGGCAGGCGGCGATGTGAACGGAGACGGTAAAGTTGATCTCATCACCAGTAATAACAATTACAGCAGCGGCACAATCACAGTGCTACTCAGTAAGGGAGATGGAACGTTTAAGCAGGTAGAGTCGCAAGCTCCCACGTTTGCGTCTGGCATCGGCGTGGCCGATTTTAATCATGACGGGAAGCTGGATGTGGTAATCGTTGCGAGCTATGGTCTGTACCTTTCGCTCGGCAATGGTGATGGCAGTTTCCAAAATCCGACGGCCATCCCGAACGCACCACAGAATCAATACGAGCCGACCATTTTGGTGGGAGATCTGAACCACGACGGCAAACCTGATATCGTATTGAGCGGAGTTTGGGCAATGCTGGGCAATGGGGATGGCACATTTCAAAATCCGATTCTGTCTTTTGCCGAAGCGACCCCGATGGTTATTGCCGACATCAACGGGGATGGTGAACCTGACATTGTAGCCATCACAAATTCAGGAACTGTTCCGGTATTACTGGGCAACGGGGACGGCAGTTTCATGGACGTGCGAACCATCGCCCAGGCAACCTCGGCCCAGAGCACTAACGTTGGGGTCGCCGCCGATTTTAACGGAGATGGCAAACTTGACATGGCGATTGCGGAACAGAGCTATCCAAACTCGCAAGTTTCTGTAGAACTCGGCAAAGGCAATGGTACGTTCGGGCAACCGATCGTTTCTGCTTTAACCTCGAATGCGTCGAGTCCGAACCTCATGTTGGCCGCGGATTTTAACGGTGATGGAAAGACCGATCTGCTGGTTGAGGATAACAACGGCGATGGCTTCCAGGTTCTACTCGGCCGCGGAGATGGGAGTTTTGCAACGCCAGTTGATACACCGTTGAGCTACGCGCTGCTTTCATTCGCTACCGGAGATTTCAACAAAGACGGGAAGGCCGACTTCGTAGCTACCACCAACAATAGCAATTCAGCAATGAACATTTATCTCAGCAATGGCGACGGAACTTTCACCCTGGGAACGTCGTACGTTGTGTACCCCAGCTCCTATGTCGCCGTTGCGGATGTTAACGGTGATGGCAATCTGGATCTGGTCGTGACCGCCACAAGTTTTTACGGATCCAATCTTCTGGTGTTCCTTGGCAACGGTGATGGAACCTTCAAGAACCCGATTTTCGGTCCGAGCGACAATTACTACTTAATGCCGGTCGTTGGCGACTTCAACGGCGACGGGAAACTCGATGTAGTGGCTGGCACCTCCCATGGAATCGCTTTTATGGCCGGGAACGGAGATGGTACGTTTCAAACGCAGGTCTATTCCGACCCAGCTCTGCAATTATCAGGCCCGTTGTTTGCAGCCGATTTTAATGGCGATGGCAAACTCGATCTGGCCGCGCGCAGTAATTACTATTACTCGGGAAACCTAATCATAAGCGGCAATGGCGATGGGACATTCGGGCCACCGACGGATTATGATTCCAACTCAAATGGCTATGGCGGAGGTGGATTTGCGGGTGATTTCAATTCAGACGGAGTAGCTGACCTCGGCATTCCCGGCCAGACTTCGTCCAATGTCCCGAGTCGTCCTCTTGTACTTGAGCACACCCACTCCCAACTTACGCCCGATCGCTTTGAATTTTGGTTCGGAACAGGTTGGCAAGACAAGTTCGCCGAAGAACGTCAAACTAACGAACGACGGAAATTCTAAGCTAAAAATTTCCGGCATCACCGTGAGTGGAGATTTTCTGGAGCAGAACAACTGCGGTAAAGGGCTGGCAGTTGGAAAAAGCTGCACGATTCAAGTTTCGTTCAAGCCTACACAAAAAGGGATTCTCAAGGGCGAAGTGAGTATCGCTGACAATGCTCCCGGTCGTATGCAGAAAGTGGCTCTGCAGGGCACTGGCAAATAACGCGAACCGAGACGAACGGGGATATTTCGGTGTTCGGGGGCTTTTCTAATCTGCCACTCGCAAAATCATGCGCTTGCCGTTCTCCAAACCTGACGCCGCAAGATCAAGCAGCGAAGCCTCAACGGTCTTTCGCGAGACGGGATGAGTCAGCACTCGGACTTGGTGGTTAGCGGAGTCATTTCGCGCCCACACAGCGGCAGCCCGAGCCACGCCCACACGGTTTCGTTCCAAAATGGTTGTGATCGGACCGATAGCGGCGGGACTGCTGACCGAGAAGCGAACGTAGTGACTGCTCTCGCAATCGCGGGTAGAAGCATTGATCCGGTCGCCGGTGCTCATGGAAAATCCGCCTTTGTGACAAGCGATGTCCACCACGTCAGAAAGCACAGCGCTGGCACTGGGGAGAGAACCCGCTCCCTTACCGGAAAAAAGCATTTCGCCGACGGCATCGCCGCGAACCAGCACCGCATTATTCTCATCGCGAATTCCGGCCAACTGATGCGACATAGGAAGCAATACCGGAGTGCAACTTAGCGACACCGCATCCTGACGGAATTCCGCGGTCGCGACATGCTTAATCACGAAACCCAATTCCCGGGCTGCTTGCACGTCGTCGGCGGCGATATCGCGGATGCCCTCGACTTGAACCGCGCTGGCATTCACTTGCGCGCTGAAGGCCAGTTCAGTCAGAATTTTCAGCTTCTGCGCGGCGTCGTGGCCATCGATGTCGAGCGTGGGATCAGCTTCCGCGAAACCTTTCGCCTGCGCCTCGCGAAGCGCATCTTCGAACTCGATCCGCCCCTCTGTCATGCGCGTCAGAATGTAATTGCAGGTTCCATTTAGAATCCCGGCGAGCTTTTGAATATTATTTCCGACCAGTCCGTTTCGCAGAGCGCGAATAATCGGAATGCCGCCGCACACACTGGCTTCGAACCCGAGGCGAACTTTTTTCGCTTCCGCCGTCTTCATCAAACTGAAACCATCGAGCGCCAGCAGCGCCTTGTTGGCGGTCACTACGTGTTTTCCGCGCGCCAACGAATGCTCGATAAAACTTCGCGCCGGCTCGATCCCACCGACGAGTTCGACCACCAGATCGCAGCCGTTATTCAGAACTTTGTCGGGTTGCGTCGTCAGCAGTGCATGATCGACGCCCTGACGTTCTTTATCGAGGTCTCGAACCAGAATCTTCGTGATCCGCAATTCGACACCTGAACGCTGGCGGATAAGCGCGTCATTTTTCCCAACCAGTTCGACCAGGCCGCGGCCAACCGTGCCGCAGCCGAGCAATCCGATTTTTAATTTGCGAGACATGACTATCCAATGGAGGTCCGGGCGTCCTCGCCCGGTCTTAGCGTTTAGACCGACCCGCCTGCAATCGACGGCACCAGCAACACCTCATCTCCATCCTGAAACGCATAAGTGTTTCCGCCGAGAAAACGAATGTCTTCCTCGTTGACATAGACGTTGAGGAAACGGCGAACCTCACCAGCTTCGTCGCGCAGATGCGATTTCAGATCTGGAAATTGCTGATCGAGCGCAGAAAAAAGTTCTCCCAAGTTTCCAGCCGAGCATTTAACTTGTCCGGCTCCCGATGTCAGGCGGCGCAGCGCAGTTGGAATCTGTACGGTGACTGTCATTTTATGCCTCCACGATTTCTGGAATGTTGTTGCCAACGGTTTCAAGAGTTCTCTGCAAATATGTTTCGAACTCGGCGATCTTCGGGCGAATCGGCTCTTCCGCCTCGTACTTGCCGGCGAAAACGTCGGTAGTTTTCAGACCGTTGCCGGTGATGCAGAGCACCGTCGTTTCATCCGGCGAAATGCGGCCTTCGCGATAGAGTTTGCGCGCGCAGCCGGTTGTTACGCCACCCGCGGTTTCGGTGAAGATGCCTTCCGTCTCCGCCAGACGCTGAATGGACTCGATCATTTCATCATCCGAAACATCCTCCGCCCAGCCTCCACTTTTTGTTATGGCCTTGATTGCGTAGTGCCCATCCGCTGGATTGCCGATCGCCAGCGAACGAGCCAGCGTCGCTGGCCTCTGAGGCTCTATATCGGCATTTCCGTTTTTTACAGCAGTCGAAATCGGGGAGCATCCGGTCGCCTGCGCTCCGAAAAACTTCACTGCCTTCGCTTCGACCAGTCCCAGCTGAATCAATTCGCCGAAAGCCTTTCTGATCTTCGTGATTAACGACCCGCCAGCCATGGGCACGACTACGTTGTCAGGCAGCTGCCATCCCAATTGCTCGGCAATTTCAAATCCCACGGTCTTCGAGCCTTCCGCATAATAAGGACGGAGGTTCACGTTGACGAATCCCCACCGGTGCTCGTCCGCGATCTGCGAGCACAGTCGATTTACCTGGTCGTAGCTGCCCGCAATGCGAACCAGCTTAGCGCCATAAATTTGCGTGCCCAGAATTTTCGCGGGCTCGAGATCGGCGGGAACGAAGATCCAGGCTTTGAATCCATTGCGCGCTGCCTGCGCCGCAACTGAATTGGCGAGATTTCCGGTCGAGGAACACGCAACCGTATCGAAACCGAAGCTACGCGCCTGCGCCAACGCCACTGCGACCACGCGATCTTTAAAACTCAGCGTGGGCAAACAAACGGCGTCATTTTTGATGAAAAGATTTTTGGCGGCAAAGCGCGCAGCGAGCTTCGGCGCACGAAGCAGAGGCGTAAATCCGACTGGCAAGCTTGGCTGGTAGTTCGCCGGCAACGGCAGCAATTCAGCGTAGCGCCACATGTCGGGAGCGCGGCTGACAATGCGCTCATGCGTGAACTTGCCACGCAGTGCGTCGTAATCGTAGGAAACTTCCAGCGGAGAGAAGCAATCGTCACAAATCGATTTGGGCTGGTTTCCCCAACTTTTGTGGCACTCGCGGCAGCGTAATTCGTACTTTGAAAGGTCCGGTGCGACGGTTAGAACTCGGGCGGCAGCGCTCATCACTTACTCGCTTTCTGTTGCCGAGGGACGAGCCGCAAAGATACCGAACCGAGAATCTCTTTACCGGAGAAAATTAAGGGGAGGAAGAAGAACGAGATGCTGAACTGCGGGCACCCCGAATCTCATGTCCCCCGTTTCCGGGTGAGAGTTGACACCGGGCGACCGAGAGATGACTCCCGATCCGGTTGTCGTGGCTTCTCAGGGCTCGTCCCTCAGCCACTCTTCATGAAATCCAAGGTCTGCTCCGAAGAGCAAACTTGTTGCGATACTATACTCAACGAATCGCTTCCGTCAAGTTGATTGACTGCGATTCAGTGAGAAGCCAATGCAGTCGGGTGCTTCGGTTGGTACAGACCAATTTTGCCGCCGCCGGGGAGACTGATCTTGGTGATCGATCCCCAACGCTCGTCGTTAACAGCGGAACACGCCACGCCTTTTTTCTTGAGCGCGGACATCTCAGCCTTGAGATCGTCGCACATGAAATAAAGTTCGTGCCGATCATTTTCTTCGGCGGGATGGAATGCGGCTTCCGCCGCAGGCAAAGCAAAAATCAACCATCCGTGGCCGGCATCAACAGAACTGAATCCGAGAACATCGCGAAAGAAGGCACGATCAGCTTCGGCATCTTTGCTGTACACGATAATGTGTGCTCCGAAGATCATTGCACTGCCGTCCTTTCCTTTACGATACTTTTTGTCTCATCGTGCTCATCAGCTCGTAGGCGGCGACACGTCCGTGCGAAGCTTTAAAGTCGGCGTGCCTTGGGCCGTTGATTTTTGCTGAAGATTCTTCAGCGCGTCAAGCAGTTCGCGCGTGATGCGGTCATCGATCTCGCTCGCATTCTGCAAAGTCACGGGATAACGGATGACTGCTTCGAGGCCATTACCGGTAAACACCAGCCGGATTCGGGGTCGAAATTCTGCAGGTGTTGTCGCGCCCAGCGTACTCTCCAACTGGCGACGCTGGCGGTCAATGTCGTCTTTGTATTCGTCGAAAACCTGGTTCACGACTGCCGTGAGGTTTTTGTTGACCTGATGATAATCGCTGCCGCCGGGCAGCGTAAGCGTGACCTCGTGCCACATGAAGTTGGTGCCGGGTATTTGTTTGAACAAGCCGGAGGCCGGTTGGAAGACGATAGAGTTGGAAAATGCAACTACGCGGCCGGTAGGGATTTCCGCTCCGCTTAGTTCCATGAGTTGCAGCCGGACGAGGCCGACCTCGACGACTTCTCCGTTGACTCCCGCAATCTGCACGCGATCTCCGACCCGGATGCCGAATTTTCCAATCAGAAAAAAGTAGCCGGCAACGGAAAGAATCACGTTTTGCAGCGCGACCGCCACTCCAGCCGTGATCAGGCCGGCGAAAGTGGCAACCGAACCGAGTTGGCTGGCAAAGGCAAAAGCCACCACCATCAGGACAGCGAACCACATCACGATTCTGCGAATTAACAGAAATTGATAGCGGCGGCGGCCTTCGTGCACATAGCGAAAAATCGCCCTTCGCCAAACCTCAGAGGCAGCGAACACGACACCTAGAGCAAACGCCAGTACCAGCAGCCGCGCCAAGAGGCCTCTGAGGTCCGAGCGATAGCGAGACTTCACGCTGGTTTGCCAGTTCTGCAGATTTCTCTTGTATAGATCCAGCAAAATGGATTGCTTGCTGAGCGGAAGCACCGCACCTGAGAGCTGCTTGAATTGAGCCGTGAGAGAATCCAATTCTTTTTTCTGCTGGGCCAGCACCTGGGCATCGGCATTGTCAGCCTGCTGGGCGATGACGTCGCTTTGCTTGGTTAAATCCTTCAGCCGGGAAACCAGCGGATCAAGGAATTGTTTGTTCGCGTTCGCAAGGTCCTGCGTGGTTTTTACACGGTCGTCAATAGTGTGCAGTTTACCGGAGAGCGAAAAAAGATCTGCGGTCAAGCCCCAAAGGCCGCTGGGTTCGGGCTTGCTCGCGGACACGGCTGGAGCAGGACGAGACGGCGTAGTAGACGGAGTGGACGATGCGCCATTTGCATAGCCGGAGACCTCCGGAGGCAAGGTGCGGGCCAGCGCGTCGATTTGCCCGCGCAGGCTGCTCGTTCCCAACCCGTTAGTGCTCGACCCCCCGACGAAGTCCGCCATTTTTTCAATAATGTCGCGGCGGGCATTAGCGAGATCGATTTCGCTTTGCAACTCGGCGATGGTCGCCTCCATGTCCTGGCGTTTCTTCCCGCTCAAATGTTCCAGCTTCTCGCGATCAGACTGCAACTCCGCTTGCGTATCTTTCACCTGCTGATCAAGCTTGTTGGCTAATTGCACAAGCGACTGGTAGCGTCCGCCTTCGGGGTTCTGCGCTTGACTTGAGCCGTTGGACGCCTGCGCAGAGAAGTCTGCTTCAGCCCTGGCAAATTCGAAAGCGTCACGCACGATCTGGTCAGCCAGCGCACGGTCGTCGTTTACCGCAATGATGTCATCGGGTTCGGTCGCGATCTGCCGCTCAACGTCAATCTGCCGGTACCAATTAATAGTCTGATCGAGAAACTGTAATAGCTGCGAGCGGTCGGAATCTGGCGCGTTGTTCTGTGAAACTGTGAGTCCCACGCAGAAAACAAATAACAGAACAAAGATTGTGGCAATTTGGAAGACGGAGGGGAACATCGCACACTTACTGACGGCGCTTCGACACCTGGCTGTTTTTTGGGGATGGATGGATCGCATGCTTGTGAGCTTTAACAGAAACTTTAAGTCTAATTGATTCGATAGAGCGGTACTGCGGTTGCATCGGGTTTCAAACAAATGCAAGTGGCGAACTTTAAAACCTCTTCCGCAGGAATTCAAAAAGCATGTAACCAAGGAGAGCAGCGCCAATCGCAATCGCAAAATTGGCCGTCGTGAAAACATCTCTAACTGCAAACGCTATTCCTCGCTTGTGACCGATACCAGAGCGCTCGAACTCTCCCATCAAGAGATTCGAATAAAAAAGGAAGACAATAAAACCAACCTCAATCACCGCTCTCCAGAGATTTCTCTTCACGCTAACTCCTTTGCTCCATAGCGATGCAACTGCGCACCTTTTCATCTGTATCAGTGATAATCTTCTGTTGGCCTATGAAAAACTTCACCCGTCGCCAGTTCGGTAAAGCTTTAGGTGGTGCTACCGCTGCCGCGTTTGCCAGCGCATCTTTGCCACGAATTGCATTCGGGCAAATGGTCACAGTGAGTTTACAGCGATTTCCGTCCAATTTTCTGTGGGGCTGCGCTACCGCTGCCTATCAGATTGAGGGCGCCGTTAGTGAAGACGGACGGAAGCCATCCGTTTGGGATACTTTCTCACATACGCCGGGTAAGACTTTTCAGGGCGAAACCGGCGATATCGCCGATGACTCCTACCATCTCTACAAAGAAGACATAAAGCTGCTCAAGAATCTCGGCGTGTCTGTCTACCGTTTCTCCATTTCATGGTCACGCATCTTTCCAGACGGGACTGGCCAGCCGAATGAGAAAGGCCTCGCGTACTACCAGCGGGTCGTGGACGAATTACAGAAGAACAATATTGCTCCGTACGTTACGCTATTCCATTGGGATCTGCCGCAGGCTTTGCCCGGAGGCTGGCAGTCACGCGACACTTCCAAGGCCTTTGCGGATTACGCGGGCTACGTTTCCCGGCAACTCTCGGATCGCGTCAGTCATTTTTTTACCATCAATGAATTCACGTGCTTCACGGACAAAAGTTATAAGACCGGCAAATTTGCTCCGGGCATGCAATTGCCCGATGCGCAGGTAAACCAGATCCGGCACAACGCCGTGCTCGCACACGGCATGGCGGTGCAGGCAATCCGGGCCAACGCGAAAAGCGGCACCCAGATCGGTCTTGCGGAAAACGCCACTGTCTGCGTTCCGGTAATCGAAGATAGCGAACAGATCGAAGCTGCGCGGCGCGCAACCCGCGAAGAAAATGCGCAATTTCTTACGGTGGTGATGGAAGGTAAATATACTGATGGTTATCTTCAGCGCGAGGGTACAAACGCTCCCAAGGTTGAAGCGGGTGACCTCAAAATCATCGGCAGTCCACTCGATTTCGTCGGGCTCAACGTTTACACGCCGGAGTATGTGCGCGCAGACTCATCACCAGCCGGATACGCCATAGAGAAGCGCCAGTCGTCGTACCCGCGCATGGCGTCGGACTGGCTTTACATCGGTCCGGAAGTGATTTACTGGGCGGTTCGCAACGTGAGCGAAATTTGGAAGCCGCGCGCACTTTACATCACGGAGAATGGGTGTTCCGCGGACGATGTGATCACTGCCGATGGCCGCATTGAGGATACGGACCGGGTGATGTATCTGCGCAATCATCTTACCACCTGCATCGTGCCGCTTCAGAAGGCTACCCGATAAAAGGTTATTTCCTCTGGAGCTTGCTCGATAACTACGAGTGGGCCGATGGTTACAGCAAGCGATTCGGCATTCACTACGTCGACTTCAAAACGCAGAAGCGCACTCCAAAACTCAGTGCCGAGTGGTATCGTGAAGTAATTTCGCATAATGCGGTTGAGTGACCCGGCTAGATCGGGTGATAGCGGCCTTGACGAGCGGCCCGGCGTAGTCGCAAGCTAAGTCAGGAAATCAGTCGGTGCTTACCTTTTTTTCTATCGTCGCGGTGGGCTTTTTTCTCGGGATGCGTCATGCGACCGATCCCGACCATGTAATTGCGGTCACTACGATCGTCAGCCGCCAGCGCAATCTGCTGAAAGCCGCCATGACCGGCATCTTCTGGGGCATCGGTCATACGCTCACGATTTTTGTCGTCGGCGCCATCATCATCCTCTTTGATGTAGTGATTCCCGCTCGCATTGGCCTCTCCATGGAGTTTTCCGTAGGTCTGATGTTGATTGTCCTTGGGGTGATGAATATCGTCAGCTTCGTGCGCTCAGCGCGTTCGATCGCTCCTCAGGATTCTGGCGTGCTTCATCAACATCCACATAGCCACGGAGACTATGTGCATAGCCATGCCCATGGACATTCGCCCGAAACACATTCGCACAGCCAAACGCCGTTGACCTGGCTCGATCGATTATTTGGCAGAATTGGTCTATACCAGCAACTTCGTCCATTAGTCGTGGGTATAGTTCATGGGCTGGCAGGCTCTGCCGCAGTAGCATTGCTGATTCTGACTACAATTCGAAATCCTCACTGGGCGATGGCTTATCTGCTGATCTTTGGAGTGGGGACGATTGCTGGCATGATGCTGATCACTATGAGCATCGCTTCGGCCTTCAACTTTTTCGGAAATAGGAATCCGCGATTTTCGCAACGCCTGGGGCTGGCGTCGGGCCTGGTGAGTTTGGCTTTCGGTATGGTGCTTGCTTATCAGATAGGCGTTGCCAATGGGCTCTTTACTGGCCATCCGCAGTGGACGCCTCGCTGAGAAGCAGTATGCAGTTCGTTTACACCTCCGGGGAGGACTGGTGAATGTAGGCTCGCATCATTCGGACTTCATGATCCTTTTCGTTAAGATCGTGGAGCAGAATGTCGCGCAACGATACGATTCCGCGCAGTTGCTTGCCTTCACAGACCGGTAAATGGCGGAATCCGTGGCGGCTCATCAGCAGCATGCAGTTCTCCAAGCTTTCGTCCGGACTGACGGTGAGCGGATCCTCCGTCATGACTTCTTCGACGCGCGTTGTGCGGCAGTCGCGTCCTTCCACCACCACGCGTCTCATCAGGTCACGCTCAGAAAATATTCCGACCAGAAGACCATCGCGAAGCACCGGCACCGCGCCGATATTTCGATCGACCATGGCCTGCGCCACGTCGAACGCAAACTGGTCAGCATCGGCGCGATAAGTATCCTGGTTGATAATCAAATCGTAAACATGCATGGGGCTCCTCCGTGAAATTGCATCCAAAGCAAACCGCGCGAGTATATGCCGAAATGCAACGGATTTAAAGTGCCAGAATCATGTATTCGCGGCGGCAAAGTGGGGAAGTTTCATTTTGGGCCTATGAAAACAAAGTAAGAACAGGCCCATAATGCCGTGGGAATACCGCCTCGTGGCCGGGTCGTAAGAATGATGTTGTAGTCCTCGGAAGGCTGGAGACTTTCGACCACGGAGGGCAAGGGCTGCGGTTGGGCAACCGCCAGGTGGGCCAGAAACCGGTATATGTCAGCTCCTCCGTTGTAGCCCTGCGAGACGAATGAAATGTCCGTGTTCTCCTGGACAAAGTGCCAACTCAGCGAAGCCGCCAACACAATCGCGTTCTCGTAGACGTCATCCGACACCGCGCCTTTTGCAGGATTGTCGAACACGATGCGCAGCTTGCGCTCGTCCTCGCGGCTGAACTCGCGCACTTTAAGCGAACCTGATTTTGCCGTCGCTTTCCAGTCCACATGCCGGGCCGAGTCTTCCGGCATGTACTCGCGGATCAGATATAGGTCGTCGCCTCGCCCGCGGACAAAGGTTTCGAATTCGCCCGTGATCATGGGCAGAACCTCGAAAAATTCATCCGCGGGTTCTACGCGCGGATAAACAATGATTTCGCGGGCAAGCGGCACTCGCCTCGTCTTGGTAAGAAATGCAAACGGAAAGCGGGTTGCCAGGCCGAAACTTTTTTGCTGGTAACATCCGCGGCGCTCAAAGAAAAGCTCAATGTCTGCGGTCAGTTCAGTGCTCGCAGGTATGTAAGGAAAGTAGGTTGCCCCTTCGAAGATGGGAGGCAATACTGCGGTCTTCGAAACTCGCTGCAGTTTGTAATCGCGAAATTGCAACCACTGCTTTTCCGGCGGACGCCCCGGCGGAACCGCAAACTTTGCCGGCACCCACCGCCAATGTTTTCCGGAATTATCTTTCTCGACCGCAACTACGTTCACGGAAAATGTTGGCAGCCAGTTCCCCTGATTTCGCAATGCAATTCTGCCTAGTATTGGCCGCCCGGCAAATACATGCTCGGGTAGGCGGACATCCAGTTCCAGATTGCGCAACACAATCGCCGACGCAATCCCCGAAACCAGGATCGCGGCCAGCATTGCCGCTACCACGATGTAAAGCAGATTGTTGCCGGTGTTGAGGGCGGCAATGCCGATCAGCATCACGATAGCCACATACACGATTCCAACTTTCGTAACGTCGAAATCGAAAGCATCGCGGAGTCCCGCTCCCGCTACTCTGCGGGCAAGATACGGCACCGTAGTCAATCCCACGACAACTGCCAACACCAACGCCAGGGATGCCAACAAAACAGTTGTCCACAAATTTCCTGACTCTCGCGAAACAGTCGAAAAAAGCGCAGCGGCGAACGCGAGCACCAATCCCACAATCGCCAGCAGGAAACGTACCCAAACTTCAGGAATATCGAGGTGCAGGAAGCGAGTGACTCGCTGGGTAGCGGAATGTTGCGCGATGTTGGCAGGCTTCATCTGCGGGTTCTGGCTTCGAGGGTAGCACCGGCCAGACTGCGCATCAACGAGACTTTGGTACCAGGAATTCGATGACCGCACGATTGAATTCGTCGGGCGCTTCTTCGTAGGGGAGATGCCCAACTCCCTCGAACATCACCAACCGGCAATCGCGGAAATACTTTTTAAGTTGCTCGGCTGACGCAGGATCCACGGCCGTGTCTTTTGTGCCCCAGATGAGCAGAGTTGGAATATTCGCAATGCGCGGCAACGCCGACTCCAATTCTTTCAAGTCATCATTCCACGAGCGGGCCACTGATAATGCATATTCGTAAGAACCTGGAATGAGCATCGGCTTGCGGTAGCCTTCGAGGCTATCTAACGGAATGCGCCGCGGATCGCCGAACATTCGTTTATGGTAAAACTCGTGCACGCTGCGCACGTGTGGAGTTAAAGTCGTAAACAGGCGAGCGATCAGCGGGTTGCTGAGAAAAGCTGTCAATCGTTTTCCGTGTGCAGACCAGGGATTAACGGGATCCACCAAAATCAGCTTCCGAAACCGATCAGGTGCCAGCGAGGCGGCCAGCATCGCCACCGCTCCGCCATGCGACGTACCCAGCAGATCGCACGAGGCGAGGCCGATCCTATCCATAAATTGCAACAAGCGCTGGGCGCTGGCTTTGAAGGAGTAGTCAAGTTTCGCCGGTCGATCGGAAAAGCCCGTTCCCAATAGATCGATTGCGTACACCGTCGCGTGCTGCGCCAGTGCAGGAATACAAAAGCGCCAGGAAAATGAATACCCCAGCAACCCATGGACGAGCAACAAGGCCGGCCCCGAACCGGCTTTCAGATACCGAACGTGGGAGTCTTTCGCTGCTATCTAGAGCGATCCGGTGTTCTTCAATGGCAAATTCGCTTTCCGAACCTATGCTTGTGTTCAACGCGCTGTTCATGACCACTTTCTGTATTGATTCAGACAACTATTTATGGGCTGCATGCTTCTATATAAGAGTATCGCCTCTGTCGCTTATTGAGGGAGAGTTTCGGCTCTCCCTTATTTTTCTGCTTCCGCTCCTGAAAAACATTGCGATCGAATCGCATTCTCCGCCAGTTTGAGCCCGATGGCCCAACATTGGCGTGATTGAACTTCATCGCCTCCATACCCGAACACGTAAAACGTAATGTAGAAGCCGGCACGAATTCCTTTTTCATCATGGTAGTAGCAGCGGCGGATGAGAAACTCAGCCGCGGCTGGGACCTCAGGAGTCCGTTTCAAAAGACCGGTCAGCAATTTAGCCAGTTGCTCGTGCTGATCAAATGAAAAGCGGGAACTGGGGTCAGAAAAAAGCAGATCAACGTAGGAGCCAAACTTGTGCGTCGCTCCGAAAATCTCTTCTTCGGCGTTCATTTCCGTGCTCGACCACAGATCACACTTTGTCGTTTCCAGAGTACTAGCTGGAGCATTCACCGCGCAGAGAAACTGGCGTATCTCCGGCGCACTGTAAGCTTCGGCAACATCTACCAGAAGCTCGGGATGGCGCTTTACATCGTAATAACGTGGGCCGCCAGCTGGGGCGGCCCACGGCATTTCCAGGGTTTCGTCGTCAGCGCCGAGTTCGACCGCGAAGTCGGCTTGCACGCTACTTGGCTGGCGCAGGCTGTGGCGCTGCCTGCGGTGGCGCACTCGGAGTGGAGAAGTTCACCTTCGGAACCTGGCGCGACTCCTCGGTAGCGGCAAAATATGCTTCGTTCGGTTTAAAGCCAGCCCATCCGGCATAAATGTTATTGGGGAATGTCTGGACGTACGTGTTGTAGTCCTGCAGCGTGTCGTTGTAGCGCTTGCGTTCGACGGCGATACGATTTTCGGTTCCAGCTAGCTCATCCTGCAGACGCAGAAAATTCTCATTCGATTTCAACTGCGGATAATTTTCGACCACTGCGAGCAGGCGGCCGATTGCGCCGTCCAGTTGCTGGTTGGCGGCGATTTTGTCCGCCGGAGCGTTGGCCGATAGCAGCCTGGAGCGAGCTGCCGCTATATCACCAAATACTTTTTGTTCCTGTCCGGCGATGCCTTTCACGGTTTCGACCAGGTTCGGGATCAGGTCAGCTCGGCGTTGCAGCACAATATCGACTTGCGACCACGCGGTTTTCACCGCCTCATTTTTAGCCACCAGAGTATTGCGAACGCCTACGTATTGTCCGAACGCGACCAGCGCGATCAGCACCAGGACAACAATCACAATCAAGCCTGCCTTCATCGTCACTCTCCTGTAGAAGCGTTGAACTTACGCACTGCGTGGTTCCGGCGAGTCTAGCATTTTATCCACCGCAGCAGTTACCTGCTGTACTGCCGCCAGATAGCGGGTAAAAACATCGTTGACATCGAATTGTTTAGTTTCAGCTTTGCGCTCGCGAATGTCGAGCAGTTGCAGGAAGGCTGAAGCGTTGAATGGTATGCGCCTAGCCAACGCCTCGACGGCCTCGCGCTTGGGCTTCGGAGGAGTTTCGCCTAGCGCAATCAACGCGTGGCGGAACAGAGTTATAAAGGTTGATAACGAACCCAGCATCAACTCCCACAAATGTTTCTTGTTATTGGGTGCGGCCAGCAGGCGTCCGCGCAGCAGTATCAGTTTCTCGCGCAGTTCGTACTCTAACTGCGCCCGGTGCAGGTGCATCGGAATGTTGAGGCCGGTGAGCAGGTCGTCACCGAATAGAAGCCGATGGCGCTGTTGCATGTCCAAGAGTTCGATGGAGAAAACATCCGTGGAACGCTGCAATTCTTCGCCAGTGAGAACCAGTGGCGCATGATGCTTTTGCCGCGTCCACCACTCGACTGCGGGCGCGATTGCGGTAAGCGCCGCAAACGAGCTTTCCCGCAAAATGCAAAGCAGGTTGACATTGGAGAAGTCGGGATGAAATTCTCCGTTTGCCGCGGAACCGTAGAGGATCACGCTTTGGAGATTTGTTCCGGCCGCCATACGCAACCGGCTGACGAATTCGTTAATCTCTTTTTCCGCAACCATAATGCCTCATTTCGAGCTACCAGCTTCCACTGGCGCCGCCACCGCCCGAACTGCCACCACCAAACCCTCCGAAACCTCCGCCACCACCACCGCCAAAACCGCCGCCGCCAAAACCACCACCACCCCCGCCTCCTCCTCCAAATAACAAACCCAACAAGAGCAGCCGTCCCAAGGGCGTGAACAGCACAATCAGGACAATAATGATAATGGCGATAATCCCGCCAATCGAAAGCCCCTTATTCGGCTCTCGCGCTGGGGCTGCGGGCTCGGTCGTACCGGTTAACTGGATACCCGCATCCTGCGCGACGACCTGAGCGACGCGCGTGGTCATCAGCAAGACGGCGCCATTGAAGTCATTCTGTCTGAGTAACGGAACGGCTTCGCGTCCGATGGCACCAACCTTCCCGTCAGGCAGAATCGGTTCCAGTCCGTAGCCAACTTCAATGCGGTAACGATGGTCCTGCGTTGCCAGCAGGATCAGCACGCCATGGTCAGTGGCCTTGCTGCCGATGCCCCATTTGTGGAAGAGATCGACCGCATAACTTTCGATGTCCGATCCGTCGAGCGACTTGATGGTGACAACAGCAATCTGCGCATGTGCCTTCTGGTCGATTTGCTGACAAATATTATCGAGCTGGGCCACAGTGTTCTGGTCGAGGACGTGAGCGAAGTCGTTGACGTAGTCCGTGGGTTTCAGTTGCGATACGGGCTCCGCGTGAAGAGCAAACGCCAGCGAGAGCACTAGAACTGCTGTGAACGCAACTTTAGCCCCGAGCTTCATTCGAGGTGATTGTATAGGAGAGAACTCGAGCGTGCGCCCGTTGACAACCGAGAGCCTGCCCTGGGCGAAGTCGAAGGGGCGGCTATCCCCACGCGTTTAAAACTCGCGCAGGAATTCTACTACCCGGCGCTCGGCCCATCGGCCATCGTCGCCGTCAGGTTTGGCCAGGAATGAACAGTGACCGCCATCCTCGGTTTCAACGAATGTGATGTGGGGATTCGAAATAATCTTCCGCCGCGTCTCAGGAAGAATGCGGATGAAGGGATCGTTGGCGGCGTGCAGGATCAGCGTCGGTACGGCAATACGATCAACGACGTTGGCAGCGGCCGAGCGTTCGTAATAATCTGACGCTCCTTCAAAGCCGCAATAATAAGCTGTGATTTTGTCGTCGAACTCTCGCAAAGTTTTCACTCCTCGTAACCGCGAAAGGTCAAAAACATCCGGAAACAAGCGTGCCTTGATTCGGAGTCGCTGGCGAAGCTGCCACATAAAATAATATTCGTAAACGCGATTGCGAGGAAAATGCAGAGCATCGGCCGACGCGGCGAGATTTACCGCAGGGCAAACGGCGACAACTCCCCGGAGCTGTGGCGGGGCATCATTTCCCCATTCCCCGGCGAGCTTGAGCACCAGATTGCCACCCATAGAGAATCCGGCAAGGGCAAACCGCGAAATCCGATCTTGCTGCAAAAGATGTCGAGCTACGGCGGCGATATCCTGGGACCGCCCCGAATGGTATAGCGTCGCCGACAACGCATCGGTTCCGCCGCAATTGCGCTGGTTCATGCGCACTACATTCATTCCCGCGGCCATGCCCTTAGCGGCGATACCCAGCATGTATTGCGATTCGCTGGAGCCCTCAAGACCGTGAACAATAATCGCAGTCAACGCATTTCGCCGGTCCGGCTGCCAGTGGCAATGGCACAGCAACTGCACGCCGGGTTCGACTTCGATCAAACGCCTCTCGGAGCCAGGCAGCGCAATTCTCCGCGGCAGAAAAAAACTCGCCAGGGTTTGCAGATGTCCGCCACGCATGCCGCGTCGCCCCACAAATTTTCTGGCTAATGTTTGCGTAGAGTCCACACTCTGATTTTAAATGGAGATGAGAAAGCAGGAGTCGTCATGCCCATTTTTGAGTATGTGTGCAAGGAATGCGATCATCAGTTTGAAGCGTTGGTGTACGGCAGCAACAAAGCCGAATGTCCCAAATGCCAGAGCAAGAAGTTGGCACAACAGCTTTCCGTTTTCGCGATGTCAGCCAAGGCCTCTTCCAGTCCATCGCCATCGATGCGTGCTTGCGGAAGTTGCGGCGACCCGCGCGGGCCGGGCGCCTGCTCAATGCGCGACGTGGATTAAACGGGGAACTTAGCCGGCAAGATGCCGGCGCTACAGAATGCAGGAACTTATCGAGTCGCCATTTCCTTGGCGACCAAGTGCTCGACGGCGCGGTCGACGACCGTCTGCATTTCACGTGCGTATTTTACTTCGCGTCCTTTGGCTAAAGTCTTTTTGGCTTCGTCCGGCGTGAACCAGGTAGGATTGCGGTCGATTTCGTGCGACCCGTCGATCATTTCGACTTCCATCAGGAAAGCCTTGATCACGAATTCACGCACGCCCGGTGGTTTCCAGAAGACTCCCTTGGAATGTAAATAGAGATGAAAATGTCGTGGCTCGATGTGCCCGCGCACTCCAGCTTCTTCCCATGCTTCGCGTTCCGCAGCCTGGCTATGCGACATCGCTGGCTCCGGATCGCCTTTGGGAAATGTCCACTTGCCACCGCCGTTGGTATTCACCAGCAGAAGCTCGATCGACTGTCCTTGCCGTCGATAGCACACGGCGGCAACTTGCAACGGAAGAGCCGATCGCGACAGCCGGGGCGATGCCACCTGCCAATCCTCCAATGAAGATACCGACCTTTTCATGGTAATTGGAGAATATTGCAGGAATGTTAATTGCAGCGAAAAAGGTGCAATCCTAATGGTACCAAAGTGCTGATTCGGGAAAGTGGCCCGCAAAAGCCCATTACGCGCAAACTCTTAGCACCGATTTTACTTTATCCAGACCTTGGGTTCGACCGACATCCCCGGACGCAGCACGTGCTCTCTCGTTTCACCTGGATCGAAAGTGATCTTCACCGGAATTCTCTGTACCACCTTGACGTAGTTCCCGGTTGCATTTTCCGGGGGCAGCAAGCTTGTAATGGCGCCGCTGGCTCCGGCCATACTTTGCACGTGTCCGTTGTAGTCTCTGCCATTCGTGTCGACATGAATTGTGACCTTTTGGCCGACTTGCATGTGCCGGAGTTGAGTTTCCTTAAAGTTCGCCGTAACCCAGATATCGTCAAGGTTGATTACTCTCATCAACTCCTGCCCGATAGAAACATTTTGTCCGATCTCGACCGTGCGGTTAGTCACGACTCCATTTACCGGAGAGACGATAACTGTGTATTGCAGATTGAGTTGCGCCTGCTCCAGTGCGGCCTTCTTTTGATCGGCCTGCGCTTCGGCGGATTGTGCGCGAGATCGAATGCTGGCGATCTGCTGAGGACCAGTGGCCGCGGCGCGAAGATTGGCTTGCGCCTGCAAGAGTTTGCTTTGCGCCTGGCGAACCTGATGCTCCGCGGCTGATGCCGAAGCCCGCGCGGCATCCACTGCCGCGGCGCTGGCGTTGGCAGCGGCTACAGCCTGATCGTATTGCTGCTGCGAAATTTCCTCTTTGGCGACCAATTGTTTGTAACGCGCCAGATCGTTCTGCGCCTTCACATTGTTAGCCTGGGCCTCAGCCAATTGCGCATTCGCGGCCGCATATTGCTGGCGGGCAGCTGCGATTCCGGCGGTTGCGTTCTCTATGTCTGCTTGTGCAGTAGAGGTTTGACTGGTGGTGTTGACCGAAGTGATGGGCACGTTCACACGCGCAGCTTCGGCCATAGCCAGTGCGTCGGCGTAATCCGCTTTCGCTTTATCCAGTGCTACCTGATAGTCCTTGGGATCAATCTCGACCAGCGGCGTTCCGGCCGCGACGTACTGATTATCGTCAACCAGCAGCTTCAAGACATGACCAGAAACCCGTGCGCTGACGGAGTTCAGGTGACCGTCGATCTGTGCGTCGTCGGTGTCTTCGTAGCTGTTAAGGTAGCGCCAGAGGAAGAAGCCAACCACCAGCAACACAACGATTCCCAGAATCAGAAACAGGCGAAACCGCGGATTGCTTGCGCGAAGACTTTTCCAGCGAGGATCTTTTTCAGAAGCTGGCGATGACTCCGGCTGATCCCCAGCCCGCCGGGCTTGCGTCTGATCGTCCCGCACCATCGTGTCTGTATTTTCTGCCATGATTTACTTACCTTGCAGGTATTGCCTCACACCCTCCTCGGCAAAGCCTATAGCTTTCCCCAACGATATCTTGGCTACGTTATGCGAGTAGAGACTGGAAATATAATTTTCATTGGCCGATGCCAGCGCCTCTTGCGCCTGCACTACTTCTAAGTTGTCAGCAACACCAGCTGCGAATCGGTCGCGCGCTTGGTCGAGGGTTTGATGCGCAAGCTCCACCGAACTGCGAGCCACCTCGACTTGATCAGCCGCGGCAGAAAGATCGAGACGGGCGCTGCGGACTTCGTAATCGATCTGGCCGCGCAGGTTATCGAGTTGCTGCCGGCTTTGGCGCAGGGTAGCTTCTGCCTCCAATACGTCTGCATGGGTTTTTCCGCCGGCAAAGATGGGAATGTTGAGCGTCGCCGCCACTTCAAACACGCCGTGGGAATCTCCGGGACGAATTCCCGCCACTCCATAATTCCCCGCCATATCGAGCGTGGGATAGTGTTCGGCGGTAGCCGCTCGACGAAATTCCTCCGCAGACCGCACTTGCTGTGCCGCAGCCAGATAATCCGGGCGCGAAGCATAGGCGCGTTGCAAATCTTCTTCCAGCGGTGCGGTTGCTAACGGCGCATAGGGAGCTTCGGTGGTCAGAGTGAATTCCTGTCCCGGTGGCAGCCCGATCACGCGTGCCAGCATCAGCTTCTGCTTCGCGTAATCGTTGCGGGCAACGATCAACTGCTGCTGCCGGCTCTGCAGTTCCACATGCGCGCGGAGCGTATCAATCGCGGGATTCACGCCGGCTTTCTGCTGGTCGCTCGCTTTGTCATATAGGGCCTGCGCGGTCTGCACATCGGCTTGTGCCGTGCCCACCCTGGCTGCCCCGGACAGCGCGATCAAATATGCGTTTCCAACCGCCAAGACCACCAACTCGCGAGCATTTTTCAAAGAGTAGTGCACTGACTTTTCGTTGTAAGACGCGCCGCGTTTACGCTCGATGGCATGATAATCAAATATTGATTGCGTCAAATAAGCACTCGCCTGGAAGATGCCTACGGGCCCGATCACATTGGGTATCCCTGGAAAATTAAAACGAAATCCCTCAGCTGCCAGGTCGATTTGCTCCGCCGCTTCGGAAACTCCTGCGTTGAGATGAGGGAGCAGCGCGCTGAGTTCATTCCAGCGTTCTCCGCGAGCGGTTAAGCTGCTGTCGCTTTGCAGCAGAATTCCGAGGTTGTTTCTTAATCCGCGTTCGATTGCCTCTTTGAAAGAAAGTGGCAATATTTCGGCTGTCGCTTTGCCTTCGGGAACACTGCCAGAAAATGGACTCTGAGTAAGGGCCGCACCAGGATTAGTTGCTTGGCTAGAGCTACTGGAGGCGCTGTTACTACTGCTTCCATTGTTGCTGTAGGAAGATTGGTTGGACGGTGCGGACGGGCCCAAGGGCAAAGCCTGACCCACTGCAAATTCACAAAAAGACAGGAGATTACCGAGAACGCATAGAACCAGCAGGCAAGCGAAGAATATCCCCTTGTGTCGCAGTTGGTTCCTCGAGCTCAGGTCGTTCATAGATGATTAGCAGGCGCATAAGCAGCCGGCAATAAAGTGATGTTGATTCAGGCCGCTTTTCTATAGATGCAAACCATTGTAGTGACGTGACCCACGTTCGCGTAAAAAGCAAATTCTGCGCGAAGCGAACCGAGGATTATACAGACTTAGCGGCAAAAGTCAGTCGAATACGCACATGGCAACGCCGTAACCCGCTAATTTCCGTATTTGCTGTTGAGGTATTTGCCGATTTCGGCTTCCAGTTGGCCATAATCGGAGTGGATGGTGGCGCGAAGAGCAGCTTCAGTAGAGCTTCCTTGACCAAGTCTTTCGAGCACGCGTTGCAGGTCGCTCATGCCATAAGTGTCGCTGATGTATTGCACCGCCGCCAGAGATTCTTCGTACGCTACCGTGGCCTGCACGCTGGAGAAGTTCATGAAACTGCCTTCTAATGCGTTGAGCGGAATTTCGCGTTGCGTGCGGAAAAGGTCAGCCAAAAGCTTTCCATGAGAGAGTTGCTTGGGCTCCATAGCCTGGGCAATGCCTTCGTTGAGCCATTGCGGACAGCGTCCACTGGCAAGCTGGCTAATGAAGGAGTGCGTGAGTTCGTGTTTAAGAACGCGCGCCAACTCAGGAGTAACCGAGGTCACGCCATTGATTGGAATGCGCAGCTTCCCATCAAACACCGCTCCACTCCACGAGGGTGCCTGAGTTACGTCGAAGAAGGACTGTTCGGTGTAGAGCACGACCAGAATGCTATTGCGAGGAGCAATGCCCAACTGGCGAACCAGATCGTCGTATTCCGACTCCAGAGTCGCGATTAACTGGCTGCGCAACGCATCTGATGTTTGCTTGCCTTCATATTTCAAGATGAAATGGTTGCTTTCATGCTGCGTGTAGTCGGCTTCCGCAGTGGCATCGCGCTGAGCTTTCGCCAGATATTTTTGTACCGTGTTATCGGGACGAAGCTCTAAAGAACGTTTCCACGAGCGGATAGCGTCTGCAGTGTGGTCGTCGGCAAATTGCACGTAGCCCAACACGGTGAGCGCATCGGGCGAGTCCGGAGCGGCGCGGACGGCGCGCTCGGCATAAGGCAAGGCCTCCGCCGCGTTTCCTGTTCTTGCCAGCAGCGCGGCGTAGTAGTTCAGAATGGTGGGATTTTGTGAGTCGAAGCGCAAACCTGCTTCGAGATAACCGCGGGCTTTGCCGAAATTTCCGTGATCTAATTCGTGTTTGCCAGCAATAAAATACCCAGCGGCAGTGGCGGAATTATTTCCTGCCTGCTCGAGAGAATACAATGCGTCGGGATCGACTCGGCCGTCCTGAATGATTTTCGCAATCAGCGCGGGATCATTCTTCGAGTTGTCCGCGGGCGCAAACTCTGGGAGCTCATGCGTTTGCTGGGCGCTATTTCCGGAGGATGAGTATGCTGGAGGCACTCCGCCGGCATCGATCTGGTCGACCGCCGATTTCGGAATCGCGTAAGTGTTATCGCCAAGATCGTACTCGATACGAGTGCCGGTATCGCGAACATGATCGGCCCAGATAGTACGGCCGTTCTTAAGATGAATAACTTCGGCGGACGCGCACACCGCGGCTAAGACCAGGCACACCAGAAAGAACCAGCAGATGACAGGTTTGCGCACTTAGGCGCATTCTAGAGGACAGAAAGCAGCGAGCGTAGGTGACCAGAGTAATCTCAAAATTGCGGAGAAGGTTGCCGTCTTTAACCAGTCTTTTGCTGGTTTTTGCGGCCGCGACGGCGATGAGCCAGGATCCTCCGAAACCAACTAGTGCACCTGCAGTCAGCCCACCTGAAAACGTCTCCCATCCTAAGCCCGCCGAGAATCTCTACATGAAGTTGAGCGGAGTGGGCCTGGACAAATTGCGAGTCTTCCGCCTCCGCGATGTCTCTATCGACCGGGCAGCATTTCATATCACCCTGAACGATGGACTCATCGCGTTTACTGAAAATGTTGCCAATCACGTCACCGGAGCCTTTTTCGAAGGCGATGGCGAAATCCTTTTGTCGCCGCCCAACAAGTACGAGCGCGCCTCCATGGCACTGTTCACCGGTGAAGCCATTCTGGAGGAGCGCTTCGTAACCGCATACTTCCGCTTCAATGACGATACGTTTGCCGAGATGCGGCCATCCCTTGAGCCGGTCGAGCACGCTGAGGCATTCCTATCGCAATGGAACGAGACCGCCCGCAATCTGGCTGAAGGTGACGCCTTGCGCCTTTTAATGACCTTCAGTAAAGTTCTTCCGATCGACAGCCAGGCGTCAGAAGATATTTCACCCTCATCCACTTTGGTCAATGATAAAGACCGCTTTCTACACGCCAGATTGCAAGGTCTGAGATTAGGAACTTTTGACATTTACTTCGACGCTGACGCGCCCGAGCAGATATGGGCAGGACAATTGAAGACGGTCGAGGGCACAAGCTATTACGACGTTTGGACCTCGTTTTCATCCGCGGAAGCAAATCGTGGAACTGAAGCCGTCAACGCCACAGTCGGAGAAGGCGGCAAAGCCGATTCATTTGCTATCTCTCACTACACCATTCGCACGAAAATAAGACCGCCCACAGAAATTGATGCCGAGGCAGTAATTCAAATTGAGGTCCGGCAGGGTGGTCAGCGCGCAGTTTTATTCGAATTATCGCGATCACTTCGCATCACAGAAGTTGAAGCCGATGGGCATCCGGTTGAGTTCATTCATAATCCGGTCATCGAAGGAACCCAACTGGCGCGGCAAGGAAACGACCTTGTAGCAGTTGTTTTTCCTCAACCGCTACAGACGGGACAACAACTGAAACTTCGGTTTGTGTATGGCGGAGCAGTACTTTCGGAAGCGGGAGCCGGGCTGTTGTACGTGGGGGCAAGAGGCACGTGGTATCCAAATCGCGGCCTCGCCATGTCGAACTTCGATTTGGAATTTCGTTATCCGGCGGGCTGGACATTAGTGGCTACAGGAGAACGTACAGATACGAAGACTGCCTCTGCGGTCGGGGAAACTTTGGCGCCGGGCGAGCAAGTGAGCCGATGGGTTTCGCAACGCCCAATCCCGGTCGCCGGATTCGATCTGGGAAAATATGAACGAGTGGTGGCGCACGCCGGCGATGTATCCGTCGAAACCTATGCAACGTCAGGGATGGAACGTGGATTCCCCAAGCCACCGATAGAAAGCTTGCTTCCTCCGCCGGTGATCCGTGGCATACCCCGGCCGCCTTCGCTGACCATTACGCCTCTGCCGCCTTCACCCGCACGGAATGCGCAAATGGTTGCGAGTACGGCCGCGCATGCAATCGAATTCTATTCTCGCCGCTACGGTCCATATCCCTACGCCGACCTCAAAGTCGCTCAAATGCCAGGCGGATTGAGTCAAGGCTGGCCCGGCCTCATCTTCCTTTCGAGCACCTCCTTTCTCACTGCCGAAGAAAAATCAGAACTGCACATGACCCCAGTCGAGAAAACCCTGATCAGCCAGATCATCGCGCACGAAACTGCCCATCAGTGGTGGGGCGATCTGGTCCTGTGGAGCGGCTACCGCGATCAATGGCTGGTAGAAGCCCTGGCAAACTACAGTTCAATGATGATTCTCGAAAGCGAGAATCCCACTCAATTTCGTGCCGCCATGGAGAAATACAGAGATGATCTTTTGCAGAAGAATAAAGCGGGCGCGCGTTTAATGGAGGATGGGCCCGTGACTTTGGGGACGCGACTTTCTTGTTCGCAATTTTCCGATGGATATGAAGCGATCAGTTATGGACGCGGCACGTGGCTGTTTCACATGCTCCGCTCCATGATGCGCGATGCCGAAGGGACTCGTGACCACTCACGCAATGCGGGGCAAGCAGATGAGCCGTTCGTGCGGGTTCTTCACCGTATTCGCGAACGTTACGAAGGGAAGGCCATTACCACTCGCGAGTTGTTGCAGGTGTTTGCGGACGAGTTGCCGCCTTCGTTAAGGTATGAGCACCACAAATCGCTGGATTGGTTCTACGACGGGTGGGTGAATGGGACGGCGATTCCGCGCTTCGAATTGCGCGGAGTGAAATATTCGGACAAGCCAGACTCAACCACCATCAGTGGAATTATTTTGCAAAAAGACGCGCCTGACGATCTGATAACGTCGGTTCCGCTTTTCGCATCAGTCGCCGGCAAGACGGTGTTTCTGGCGCGCGTGTTCGCCGACGGAGCAGAAACCTCTTTCCATTTGACCGGACCCCAGGGCGCACGCAAGGTCGTAGTTGATCCGGAGCAGACTTTGCTGGCGCGATCGCGATAAAAAGACCGCACCATTTCAGAACGCATTCCCGATATTTCCAACCGTTTTTCCCAAGACGATTATTTTTGTCGAGAGTTACGGCTGTCTTTTCTGCTGCGTCGACCATCCGCTGTCTCTAACTCGCAGCAAGATATGGTCCCCACAGTTCGCCGCGTGAGGCGTCAGCAATGGAGATGCGTGTGCATATACGTTTTCGTGGTTGGAGGGCAGAATAGTGAACCATACGCAATCGTCCACGGAAACACTGCCAGAACGGGCCTCGATTATAGAGAACACTGCTACACCGCGCGAGCGCGGAACTATCCTGCTGGTAGAGGATGAACAGTTTCTGCGCGACGCGACTTGCGTGGTTCTGGAGACCGCCGGTTACCGTGTGTTGAAAACTCGCAATGCCGTGGAGGCATTGTCCACTTTTGAGGAATTCAAACCTATTGTCCGATTGCTGCTAACGGATGTTGTCCTTCCGGGGCGGAATGGCTGCGATTTGGCGAATGATCTGCGGGCCATTTGTCCCGAGCTGAGGATCGTTTTTATTTCCGGATATCCGGAGAATGTTGTCACGCGCAAGGGAATTCAAGGGGACGGAATGGCTTACTTGTCCAAACCATTTTCGATGCAGTCTTTGACGCGAAAAGTGCGTGAAGTTCTGCAGCAACCGGAAACGGCAGCTGCGCAACAATAGAGGAGGACTTCGAACAATACCACGTCCGAACCTCAGCAAATCCAGTCGACGTGCACGGCGAAGTCTAAGGCGAAGTCACTAAGGCGAAGTCACCAGGGCGAAGCCACTAAGGCGTGGTGTCATCCCGAGCGAAGCGAGGGATCTAGGTCCTTGCCTGCAGGCCGGTAATGACTGTTAAAAGCAGAACCAGATTCCTAGCTTTGCTAGGGGATGACAGTTACCTGGGACGACATTTACGGCACTGGGCGGAGCCAGGATTTCTCAGTTTGGCTCGCGATAGAGAACCTTTACTAATCGCTGTACTTCTTCCATATAAGACTCGAGTTCGAAGGTGAAGCGCGCCCAATCGAACGTTTTGAGTGAAGGGCATTCCGCAAGCAGAATGGCGAAGGCTGGCTCCTCGGTAAAGTTAACTTGCCTTCGTTCCACATATCCGTGACCCATGCCACTCATGCGGCACAGCAGGTCGCTTAAAGAGACCAGTGCGACCAGATCACGGCGCACGACCGCGGTGGACGGATTGTGATGGCAACTCAGAACTGCCACCAGATCTGCGGTAAGGTGCCATCGTTCAGCGACTGTCTTGCCAGTATCGCAGTGCGTGACTCCGAGAGTGATCGCTTCCGCTTCGTGCAATGGCATACCTTGGGTGCGCGCCAGCTCATAAGCGGATTGGAACTGTTTTGGAATGATCCAGAGGTGAGCCACGATTCCGAGGTCATGCAACAAGCCCCCAAGGTATGCTTTTCCGGCATCGGCAAAAGCAATTCGGTGAGCGAACTGCCGGCAGACTAGCGCGCACGCCAAAGAGTGTTCCCAAAACACTTTGGGATTGATCCCGCCGGCGCCCCTTGGCAACAACTTCAGCAGCGAGCAAGACGTGGCAATGTCGCGCATGCGTTGCAGGCCGAGCAAAGCTATGGCGCTGCGAATGCTGTCCACCGGCTGCCAGAGACCGAATAATGGAGAGTTCGCCATGTGCAGGCACTGCGAAGCCAGGGACTCGTCCTGCGAAATGAGATTGACGATCTGTTGCAGGTCGAGTTGATCCAGAGGCTGTTCCAGGTAGCGTAACAAAGGATAGAGAATGACTGGAATGGTGGGCATTTGATCAAGCCCTTCCAGCCGTTTTCCGAGTATCTCCCGAGATTGATCGCTCATATTTGCACTGGTGGAACTGCCGACTTCACATACGCGGTGGCCGAGGACATGTGAACCAGACGAAAGTCTTCATTCACTCCATACAAAGATTCGGATTGGCCTAAAAACAAATAACCGTGAGGCAGCAAGCTGTCATAGAAGTGCTGGACTACACGCCCCTTGGCGGCGCCGTGGAAATAGATCAAGACGTTGCAGCAGAAAATCACATCGAGGTGTGCCAGTAGAACCATGCCGGCATCATCAAGAAAGTTCAGGCGGCTGAAGTTTACGAAGGTTTTCACATCAGCGTTAATCTGTAAATTTTCCCCGCTCGACACGAAATACTTCCGCCTGAAATGTTCAGAGAGATGGCGGGTGCTGTATTCGCCATAGAGGCCTTGTTCCGCATGGACGATGGAGCGTTGATTCAAATCGGTAGCCAGGATCTCGAAAGTCCATCCCTGAAGCTGGCCATCGAGCTCTTCGCGCAGTACCATGCTCAGGGTGTAAGCTTCTTCGCCGGTGGAGCACCCGGCGCTCCAAATTCGCAAATGGCGGTTCGCGGTTTTGGATTTGGCCTCGACAATGCGAGGAAAAACCACACTGCGCAAGGCATCGAGCTGTGGCTGGTTGCGAAAAAAATACGTTTCTCCCACGGTGATTTCATTGAGCAGTGCCACTAATTCAGCTTCGCAGGTGGGCATGCGTATGAGGCATTGGTAATAATCCTGCAACGTAGTCACGCCGAGAACGTGCATCCGTTTCCAGCATCCGGTTTCCAGAAGACGCAGCTTGCTATCGGGTTGAAACATCCCCGCCACTTTGTAAACCAGATCGCGAATTTGAATCAGCCGCACGCTGGGCGGCGCAACGGGGAAGTTCAGGCTTTGCGCCGGCATCCCAGGTGCGCGGCTCAAGGGAGGTTCTCCTGTGGCTGGTCCTTAGCAGGTTCAGCTTCATGCTTCCCCAGCACTACCAGGTCCACCCGCCGGTTGAGAGCCCGGCCAGCCTCGGTGGCGTTGCTAGCAATGGGATGATATTCGCCGTAACCGCTCGCCGAAAGTCGCTGCGGATCGAGACCGTACTTCACAACCAGAAGGCGAATCATTTCGGTCGAGCGCGCAGTCGAGAGTTCCCAGTTTGAGGAATATTGCGCATTGTGAATACGCACATTATCCGTGTGTCCCTCGATACGGATGTTGTATTGACCGTCTCCCAGTAATTTGGCAATGCGGCTGAAAGCTGGCTGAGATGCAGCTTTGACGCCAGCAGAGCCGCTCTCAAAGAAGCCTACCTCTCGCAGGCTGATGACCAGGCCGTCCCGGCCACTTCGCAACGCAACGTCGCCACGTAAGATTTCCGGCGCAAGAGCTTGCTCTAATTCTTTGCGCAGGCCGGTCAGGTCGCGGGCTTGGTCAATAGGTGTCGTCGCAGAGACAGGCAAGGCTATGTGGATGTCGGTAAAGTCTTGACTTGTCGCAGGCGTGGCAGGGTTGGCTCCGAGTTGTTGGAATGCAGTTTGGATGGCGGAAGAAAGCGCTGCAACCTTTTTTCTGTCGACTTGCGCGGTAGAATACAGCACCACAAAAAATGCAAACAAAAGCGTAATAAAGTCGGCGTAGGAGACGAGCCAGCGATCATGACTGGGACGGCTTACACGTCTCTTTCTGCGTCTCATTTCGCCAGCTCCACCGCAGCCTTGGGGCTCGGCTGAGGTTTGTCTTCGGCCAGATAGCCCAACAACTTGGTTTCAAGCATCCGTGGATTCATGCCTTCGAGAATCGAAACCACTCCTTCGAGCGTCATCTCGCGTAGTACCTGCTCTTCGCGGATCCGGATGCGAAGTTTCCCGGCAACGGGGATCAAAAAGAGATTGGCGGCGCCGACACCATAAATCGTGGCCACAAATGCCACTGCAATGCCTCTGCCTACTTCATCGATTTTGTCGAGGTGTTGCATAACCTGAATCAATCCCAGCACGGCACCGATGATGCCGATGGTGGGCGAAAAACCGCCGGCCGATTCGAATACCTGGGGAATTTTTTCTTCGTATTCAGCCTGATTGTCATGATCGAGTTCCATCAATTTCCGCAGCTCTTGCGGTTCCGTGCCATCGACTGCCAACATCAACGGCTTTTGCAGAAAAGGATCATGGATCAGGTCAAGTTCGGCATCCAGCGAAACAATACCTTCGCGGCGGGCGCGTTTGGCGTATTCCACCAACTCCTGCACTCTTCCCCGAGGATCGATATCGGGTTGAAAAAAAACCTGTACGAGGCGTGCCGCCGCCCTTAGCACGACGGGCAGAGGAAATTGCAGCAAAACCGCTCCGATTGTGCCTCCGAAGACGATCATCGCGGCAGTGGGCTGCACGATCTGTGAAATGCTGCCGCCTTCGAGCAGCAACCCTCCAATGATCCCGAACAGACCGAGTACCACGCCGCCCCAACTGGCTTTATCCACGAACCCTTACCTCTCTTCTTGTTGGTCGGTCTTTAGCTCTAAGCGTTCTGCCACTTCGACCATCGCGGGTATATGGGTGGTGATTGGAACCATCCCGCGCAAAACCGAACGGCGGTACTCGACGATGCGGTTCAGAACCTCATCCGCTTTCTCGCGCACCAGGATCTTCTCTCCGTTAACCAGGGTGATCACGGTGTCCGGAGATTGCTCCACAAACTTCACCAAATCCGAGTTCACGATGAGCGGGCTGTTGTTTAACCGAGTCAGTTGAATCATTCGCCACTTCCTGAGCGACGCCGTCGGCGACGCACCTTATTCCTATGTTTCATCGGCCATATTGAAGAAAAGGTCACATCCCAGATAGTTACCCCAAGGTTACAAAGGTCGGGGGACGGTCGGAGAGGTGAAGCCTAAAGGACGTACCTGGGCTGCCGATGAACCTTGTGAAGGCAAACTAGCTTTCAACGCCAGAAAGGAAACAGGACCTCCGCGGAGAAACTGCTGGGGAGGCGATACCAAAAGTAAACACACAAACGAACTAACAACCAAAACGAACGATCAACGAATTAAGGGAGAAATGCAATGCCATTAGGAATTTTGAATAATATTCCGTCCCTCGCGGCGGAAAACCAACTGACCCTCACCAGTACAGCCTTGAGCAATACCCTCGAGCAGTTATCTTCAGGATCACGTATCAACAGTGGCGCTGATGATCCTGCCGGCTTGTCGATTGCTAACGGGTTGCAAGCTAACATCAGCGCGTTGACACAGTCGGTGTCGAATGCGAATGGCGGCGTCGGCCAGCTGCAACTCGCTGATGGCGCATTAGCTCAGGTCACTAGCTTGCTGAACACCGCAGTCACCCTGGCCACTGAATCGGCCACGGGCACGGTTTCGAACGGTCAGCGCACAGCCATACAGGCTGAGTATGCGTCGATCCTGGCAGAAATTAACCGCATAGGCACCGCGACCACCTACAACGGACAAGCCGTATTTCAAAGCGGCACGTCGACCAATGTGAACCAGGCAGCGAGCGTCAATAACGGCACCACAGCTCCCGTATACCTGGACAGCGCATTGACGGTCGGGGGTGCGACCGCGGTCACCGCGGGCGGCGTCACGTTCACTTACACGGCAGCCGCTGGAGTTAACAATCCGAACGTGGGTATTAGCGCTGGCACCGCACTCACTTTGGGTACCACGCTGGTGACGGGAGTCGGAGTCCTGTCGATCGTACATGGCGGCACAACCACAACGCTCACCACGAACGCGACTACAACCGCAACCGTGGGAGATTTAATTAATGCGATCAACAGCAACGCTAACGGTGCCTTTGTCGGCGCTCTAGGCGGCGCCAATGCCACCATTACCACTGCCGCTGCCGGACCGGCGGGCAGCTTACACGCTGCATTGGTCGGCGGACAGCTGCAAATCACCGACACAGTAGGTAACAACAATCTTGCGGTGACTGGTTATGCAGGCATCATTAACGCAGGGACAACCAGCTTTGCCGACTCCACCGCCCCAACCGTGCAAAACCTGATCAACGCGATCAATGCCGACACGACCGTGGGCGCCAAAGCGGCTCTGGTCGCCGGCCAACTCCAAATTACCGATCCGCTCAATCGGGCGGACCTCACCGCTACCACGACCGACACTGTGCTTGGGGCACCGGTTGCGGGCGCTCCCACGTCATTCGTCAACACCGTCACCACCGGGGCGGCAACCATCAACACCAACGAGTTAGTGGGCAACGCCACGAGCATCACGGCGGACACGGCCTTGACCAACGGCGCCATCAGTAGTTTCACCGCTGGGGGCAAAACCTTTAGCTTCACGGCTAACACTGGCACTCCGGGGTTCGAGAAGGTTGGCGATCTCATCGCTGCCATCAATAACCCCACCGATGCGGCTGGCCTGCACGCCTATCTCTCAAGCGGCAGCCTTGTGGTCGTCGACCCCAACAACAACAATAACGTCGCGGTGGGTCCAACTAACACCGAGACCGTACTCGGAACCTATACCAACCCGAGTACAACCGGTTCGACCGCCACCAACATTTTCTTGAGTGACTCGACCGCCATCGGATCAAGCCAAATCGCAGTAACCATTGGCGGCTTGGGGACGGCGTCAATCACTGATGGCAATGGCGCGCAGGCCGTGAACCTGGCGACTACGGACCTGAACACAGCGACCGACGCGCAAACCGCGTTGATCTTGATCAACAAGGCCATCTCCAACGTGGCTAGCGTACGTGGCACGTTGGGCGCGAGTGTCAACCGGCTGACCGCAGCCAGCAACGTCATCAACAGTCAGGTGCAGAACCTGACGTCGGCGGAAAACACCATCACGGCGGCTGATATTCCGGCCGCAGTGGCGAACCTCACCAAGTATTCCATCCTGGAACAGACCGGCATCTCGGCTCTGGCTCAGGCCAACCAGCAACAGCAGCTCGTCTTGAAACTGTTGCAGTAAGTTCGACTCGGAAGGAGGCGGGCTGGCCTGCCTCCTTCCAACTTTAGCTTGGGCAATTCTGTACCAGCGCGAGCCACGCACTCATCTTTCCAGCTTCGGCTAAGCTACATGTCAAACGGGGGATTGGGTCGGAGGGTTTGACTGTTTCCCATATCAGCAGGCGGATCGATTGGGGAAACAGGCCGCGAAATAACGGGTGATGAAGACGTCATCCTTCAAGAATTGAAATCGAAGTGCAACGGATACGCCGGAACAGGCCATGATTTGCCAGCTCTTCAACCACCCGGGCAGTCTGATTCTGTGATCCTTGTCGGGGAGAATTCCCCCGAGGAATATTTCATGAAACTCCGCCCCAAACGGTTGGCGTCGAAGGAGAAACAACATGGGCGTTAGTCTAAATCCCTCTAGTATCCTTTCGGGACAAGGTCTGGATGTGAGTTCGGTGGTGCAGCAGATCATCTCGGCGCAGAGTGGCGAGTTGACGATTTGGCAAGGGCAGCAGACAACCCTATCGACCCAAGACGGATTGCTGGAAGGAATGGAAAACAATCTCGTCAACCTGCAGACCGCCGTGGCGGCTTTAGCCGACCCAACCGGAGCGTTGGCGGCGCAAGCGGCAACATCTTCCCAGACCGCAGTACTGACCGCGACTGCTCAAATCGGGGCGACTGCCGCAACTCACCAGATCACAGTGAGCAACCTGGCGACCACCGGCACGCTATATACCGATCCCATCGCCGGCGGCGCGAGCGTATCCATTTTGCCGAGTGGCGCTACCGGAGGCGATATTAAGCTGCAAGTGGGAGGATTAAGTGGCACGACCCACGACATTCCGATCACCCAAGGCAGCAACGATACTCTGACCACGCTGGCCAACTATATCAATACGCAGAGCACGGCGAACAACTGGGGAGTGACGGCCAACGTAGTGAGTGACGCTAACGGTTCGCGACTTGCCTTGTTCAGCCAAAACTCAGGCAGCGGCGGTGCTCTAGCCATCACGGGCAATACGACGACGGGAACGCTGTACACGGCAGATGTGGCGGACCCGACCGCATCTTTTCTAGTCAATGGCGCTAATCCCGGCGACATTCAGCTGCAAGTCGGAGGTGCGAGCGGCCCGATCGACGACCTGCCCATCACCGCCGGCAGCAACGACACACTCAATACGCTGGCCAGTTACATCAATACGCAGAGTACCGCAAATAATTGGGGGCTCACGGCTACCGTAGTTCAGGACTCGGGCGGATACCACCTGGCCATCGACAGCTCCGCCCTAGGGCCGGCGGGCGCGATAGCCATCACGACCAACACTAACACCAGTGTCACCACGACCCCCAACCCTGCCACTAATCTGACTTTCGACACTCCAGTGGGTGGGACGAATGCCAGTTTGACCATTGATGGCGTGCCCTTCAGCAGCCCCAGTAACACGGTTACGGGCGCGATTCAAGGAGTCACGCTAAGTCTGCTCGGTCAATCCACCCTCGGCGATCCAGTGCAGCTCACCGTCGGTGCGGATCAAAACCAGATCACCAACGCCGTAAACAATTTCGTCTCCGCATACAACACCGTGGTCAGCACCATTAACACGCAATACGTGGTGGATCCGACTGGGAATATTCCCCCGCCTCCTCTGTTAGGGGACGCATCCTTAAGCTCGTTACAGTCCAGCCTGCTGGCCGACGCAGGCTTCTCCACTAGCGGGAACAGTGGATTGGTCAACCTGGCGGCGATGGGCATTAACATGAACAACGATGGCACTCTGACCGTCGGCTCCACGCCATCAGCAAGCGACGCAACTAGTCAAACCTTTGCCCAAGTACTGGCAGCCAATCCCTCGGCGGTGGTGAACTTTTTTCAGAATGCGTCGGCGACCGGGTTCGCCAATGCTTTCAACGCCGATCTGAACAATCTCACTAATCCTACGACCGGTCCCTTAAATGTGGATCTGGCGCAAAACCAGTCTGAACAGGCAGATCTCACCACTACCATCACCAACTTCCAAACCCAGCTAACCCTTGAGCAGACGCAATTGACCCAGCAGTACGACGCGGTGAACGCTTCGCTGCAGCAGTACCCGATTCTCCTGCAATCGGTTACCGAGATTCTGGGCTCGCTGGGCACGACTTCTACAGGCGGGGCATCCGGCTCATCCAATCCGACTCTAACTTCAGGACTATAACCAACTCATGAACCCTACATCTATTTACCGAGAGACTGCCATCCGAGGCGCCGGGCCGGTACGGCTGGTGGTCTTGCTCTACGAGCAAATGATTGAAGATCTGCGGCAGGCGTTGAATGCCATCAAACAGAATCAGATTGAGCTGCGCACCAACAAAATCAATCACGCCATTTCCGTGATCGGTTATTTGCAGTCGAGCTTGGACAAAAAAACCGGCGGGCAAGTTGCCCTCAATCTCGAGCGCTTCTACCAGCAACTGCGTGCCAATCTGGCAAAAGCGCAGTTCTCCGTATCCCAGCGAATCCTGTCGCAGCAGATTACCGACCTGCTAGCGGTGCGCGAAGCGTGGAGTGAAGTAGAGCGCGCCGAAACCGTGGCCGCAAAGACGAAGCCGGTTGCGCAGGCGATGGATACCGCACGATCGGCTCCGCGCAGCTTTGCGGGTTGACGGCCAATGCGCAACGCCAACATGTACGGTGCCAGCATGTTCAACGCTAATACGCGCAGCTTGCACACCGCCAATCAATACCTGCGCGCCCGCTTGGATCGCCTCCGCGGCGGGCCTGATCGGCCCGCCATTATTTCGCCTACCGAATTCACCGATTTGTTGCAGGAGTTGCGAAGCGCAGCCGAGCACCTGCGGGAGCTGCCTCCTGCGATCGCCAGGCGTGCAGATACGGCAGAGGAGATCGCCGAATACCGGAAAAACCTGGAACAGCTGGAAAAGATTTTGCCCTGGGTTCAAGGACGTTTGCTGGTAGAAAAGGCGCGGCTGCAGACACTGCAATCGCATATGGCTGCGGCAAAAGCCTGGGCTGAAGCCAGCCAGGCAACTCTGTAGCTCCGACGGCACGGAATCAATCGAGAAAAGAAATCGATCTTCAAAACCGATAATCTTCCAAATGGATATCGATAACTTGGAGATTGTTCTTGCCGAGGGCTGCTATTTCAGATAATCAAACAAGCTAGTCTGCGGCATTCTGCCCATGGCCTCGAGGGCTGCGGTTTGCGACGTCTGATCGCTGGCCAGTTGGCTAGCCACTGCGGTCAAGTCCGCAGCCCCAATCGTGTTCGCCTGTTGGGCTAAGCCTACGCTCTGGCTGCTGAGGTAAGTTTGCTGGCTTTGGGTTTGATTGAGGGCGTTGCCGAAAAAAGCTTGTTGACCGCTCACATAGGTGAGAGAGTTGCCGACTTCAGTCACCGCAGTGCCGATTCCGTTATTGCTCTGCATCGAAGTAATCAGATTATTGATGGCCAGAAAGGTGTCCGCAGGGCCATTGAAAATCTGCGATCCCGGCACGTTCACTTGCAATTGGTAACCGGCTCCGATGGTCACATTGTTGAACCCGGCATTTCCCGTGTAGCGGACGCCGGACGTCTGTGTGGGATCGAGCACAAAAGGTTGCGCCGTCGAGGTACCGGAAAAAATATACTGGCCCTGATAGGACGTATTGGCCAGGCTGACAAGCTGCGACTGAATTCCCTGGAGCTCGACCGTAATGGCCTGCCGGTCGCTGTCGGAAAGCGTGCCATTCGCTCCTTCGGTTCCCAGTGTGATGGCCCGCTGCAGCACGGTTACCACCGAGCTCAGAGTGGAATCGGCAGTCGAGAACTGCCCGCTTATGGCGCTGACGCTGCGTTGAAACGAATCCAGTTGACTGCTCAGGTCGCTGATTTTGATGAGTTGAGCTGCGCCCGCCGGGTCGTCGGAGGGCTTGTTGATGCTGCTGCCGGTCGCGAGCTCGAGCGTGGCGGTGGACTGCTGCCGCTCCAATTGCTCGACCGCCTGCAATAAATCGGGCATGGGGAAGGGATTGACGCGTATCGAGCTCATACGGTTAATGTGCTCATATTGATGGTGGTGTAAATCATGTCGTTAATGGTAGTGACGACGTTGGCGGCGGCGTCGTAGGCGCGCTGATATTGCACCATATTGGCCGCTTCTTCATCCAAGCTGACTCCGGAAACGCTGCCCAGTTGATCCTGCAGCTGATTCAAAGCCAGCTGGGTTGAACTCAACTCGGCTGTGGCATTGGCCACATCATTGCCCACATCGGCAACAATATTCGAATAGTAGTCGGTGGGGGTCTGTCCGCCGGCAACATTCTGGTTCTCGACTGCGGTAAGCACGGCGATATTCCCGTTGCTGCCCTGCGTGCCGTCGGAACTGGCGGCGATCAGTGAAGGATTGGTCATTGCCACTGACATGGTCGCTGCGTAGCCCTGCCCGGTTGCCGATGGCGGAACAAATATATTTCCGCCGGGATTGCCGTTCAGATCGAAACCCTTGGCGTTGGCTGCGTTCAACGAATTTGCCAGCCCTGACGCCAGAGTGTCGAGATTCGAAAGTATGCCTGGGATCGTCTGGTCGCGCACCTGGACCAGGCCCGCCAGCTCTCCGGAGGTCAATTTAGAAGTGATGTCCTGGCCTTGCGAATAAACGTCCTGAAAGCCTGACGCACTGGATTGGGTGCTAAGGTTGAAGCTCTGGCCGCCCACCACCAGCGGTGCGCCATTGGCAGTGGTGAGAGTCAAACTGTTGTCGCTTTGAATGCTGGACACACCAATCAAATTGGAAAGCTGGCCAATCGCCACATCGCGCTGGTCTTCGAAGGCGCTGGCATCCTGCCCGACTCCTTGCAGTTGGCTGATCTGAGTGTTCAGACCGGCAATCTGCCCGGTGAGTGTGTTTATCTGCTGCACCGCCTGGCTGACATTCAAGTCCAGATTAGTCTGCTGTTGGCTGAGCGCATCCGAGGTGTTGTTAAAGACAGTGGAGAGATTTCCCGCCGCCGCCAGCACGCTCTGCCGCAGCGAAGTATTGGTAGGATCGGTGGAGAGCTGATTCAGGCTGGAAAAGAAGTTCGAGATCTCGGAACCGATGTCGCTGCTGCTGCTGGTAAATTGCACTTGCGCCTGCTGCATGGCCGAGACTACTGTGTTCAGCTGTCCTTGCTGCTGGGTTTCATTTTCAATTCGCAGCTGTAAAATGGGATCGCGCAGGCTTTGCAGCTGCTGCAGGACAACTCCCTCGCCGTAGGTGACGTTCCCGACCACCACGGGATCGCTCTGGACCAGGACCGGTCTTAGCCGGGAATAGCCTGGAGTGTTGGCATTGGCCACATTGTTGGTAGTCGCGTCCATGGCGCCCTGATCCGCGCCCAACGCTCCAGTTGCAATCGCGAGTGTGCCAAACAGACTAGACATGGCTGGCTTCCTGCAATTTCAACGGAGCCATAAGGGAAGCACATTTCGGGGGCGTGTAGGTGTTGGCTGAACTGGCCAGCAGTTGTATGAAAATCCGCAGCGTACGCTGTGCGCGCCGCAGCAATCCTGCGTAAACCCGATTCAAATGGTCCACCTGCATCTCCACCCGCTGCAATTCCCGCCCCAATGCGTCCCAGCGCTGCCGCACGCCGGGAGCAAGATCGATATCAGGCAATTGTGCCCAGGTATTCTGCTTCCGCGACTCGCCCGCTACGGCGGTTCCCGGAAGTCGCAAACCTGCGCTCTCAAGCTGGCGGAGAGCGTAACAGAGCTCCTGCTGGCGTCCGGTTTGACTATCGATCCCGCTGAGATCCGAGCGCACCACCGCGGCTTGTGCCATCTGCAGTGAGCTGGCCAACTCCCGCAGTAAATCCAGGCGCTTGTTCCCCAACTCGAGTACAGCAATGATTTCCTGATCTATCATCCGAATGCTACCTGCTTATACGCGGCGGTCCACTTGATGCGCGGGAGTCTCGGGATCTGATTCGGGCTCAGGCTCTTCCTGCGGAGGAGCAGGCCGGCGCCGTGACCTCGAATCGGACTGATTCCGCTCTCCCGAACCCTGAGGCCCGATCACTCGCGGCGTCGGCTCTATGCGATCGCTGTTTATGTCACTCATCACCTTTGCTACCCATCCGCCGGAAACTCATTGAATCAGCCTTTTAAGCCGGGCTGCGCTGCATGGCGGAAAATAATGCTCCCGCGGTCTGCGCCGGCGTAACTTGATAGGTGCCGGCTTGCACCGCCCGCTGCAAAGCTGCAACTTTGTCCTGTCGGATCTCGGGCAGCTGGTTCACCTGCGAGGCCAGTTGTTGCACTCTTGCTTGATCCGGGGAAAGTTTGGCTGTGTCTACACCGATGTGCGCCGTGGCGCTCGCGCTTCCGCTCGCTGGCTGCGAACCCGGCTTGGTCGATGAGCTTGGATCTGGCGACTGGGGAATAATTGCGTTTAAGTCGATTCTCATGGCCTGTCTCCTCGCCCTGAACGGCTGTACAATTACGCTATCGGCGGCGCATTAGAAAGCTTTAATCCTTGGCTCAAGTCTGTGAGGCTTAATTGCCTCTACGCTTGGACTTTTTGGCCGTTCAGGGCTCTACCAATGTCTATCGGCATACGGTTAAGTAACTTTAGGGAGCCCGGCTGGACTCTTATGACTTTGTCCATTCGCGCGCATCAGGTTCCGGATGATCATGCTAGCAATGCCCACCCCCCCGTGCGCTGCCAGCGTCGATGACAATGCCTGCATGCCCATTGAGTGGTAATCGTCGGCTACGGAGTCAGTTTTCTTTCCCGGAAGTGCGGAGAAGCTGTGTTCCAACGAACCCAGCAGCGAGTTGAGCAGCACCGCTTCGAACTGGTGCGCGGCTTGAGCCACCCGCTTGCCATAGGCTTCGGTTGCGGCCGTGGAGCCAGCGGCAACAGGTTGTACTCCTGTATTCATCAGATCACCTCCAGATCAGCTTCCAGGGCTCCCGCAGCTTTGATGGCTTGCAGAATCGCAATGACATCATGTGCCGTAGCCCCAATTTTCTGCAGTCCGGTAACCAGTTGCTCGACGCTCGCGCCCTCACCCAGTTCAATGCGCCGGGCGGGAGCCTCCTCCGCTTTCACCGTGGTTTCAGGGACGACCTCGGTCTTGCCTTGCGAGAATGGATTCGGTTGCGACACCAGGAGCTGCGTAGCCACTTCAATCGACAGGTTGCCATGCAGAATCGAAACCGCGCCCAGCCGGACATCTCTGCCCATGACCACGGTTCCGGTTCGTTCGTTCACCACTACCCGCGCCCGATGATGGACTTCGACCGTCAGGTTCTCGGCTCGCGCCATTAACGCGGGAAGAGTGGCGGCGCCCGAAGCAACCGCATCAATGTCGACGCGACGGCTGTCAATAACCGAGGCAATCTCTTTGCCGAATTCGCGATCAATCGCGCCCGCCACTTCTTCGGCGGTACTGAAGTTGGGTTCGTTCAACATCAACGACACTTTCTCCAGCTTGCGCAGATCAAGCGAGCTGTCGCGCTCGACCAACCCGCCACCAGGAATGCGTCCCACTGTGGGATGGTTGACTTGCTTGGAATTGCCTGCCGAACCCTCACTATATCCGCCTAATATCAGCGGACCCTGGGCCGCGGCGTAGACTTGACCGTCGGCTCCATAGAGAGGCGTGAGTAGAAGCAGCCCACCCTCCAGGCTTTTGGCGTCGCCCGCCGAAGAAACCGTAACGTCCAGTTGCGTGCCTGGACTGGCGAAGGGAGGCAGGTTGGCGGTCACGAAAACTGCCGCCACGTTTTTCACGATGACGGTGGTGGAAAGGGCGGGCGGAATCTGCACCCCCATCTTCTGCAGAATGTTACTCAGCATTTGAATGGTAAAAACGGTCTGCTGCTTGTCGCCGGTATTGCGCAGTCCCACCACCACGCCATAGCCGATGACCGGGTTTTCGCGAATCCCTGCAATGCTGGTGATGTCGCGAATTAAGGCTTTGCGCACCGCGTCTTCGCCATATCCGGCACCCGAAGTCAGCAGCAGAATTAGAAAAACCGAAAGATGCTTCATAGATTAATTCCTAGAATCCCACCAGCCACAACAATCCCCGGATCAGCGCATTTGGCGGCCGTACTCCATCGCTGAGCACGCCTTTGCCTTTGAGTTCCAGTTCCAGATTCCCCACTTGGTTCGACTGCACCGTGCCAAAGGTTGTGACGTCGCCCGGCCGCACCAGTCCGCGCACCAGGATGGTCTGCTTTTCATTATTCATGGTCAGTTGGCGCTCGGCTTCGACCACCAGCACGCCGCTGGGCAATACAGCCACCACTCGCCCACCCAAAGTGTCAGTTAAAGCGGATGTGGTCGATCCTTGCGATTTGCCGCTCAGAGTGGCGTTCGAGAAGGGAGAGAAAAGACTGGCCACACCGGCAGTTTTGAGCATCCCGGGTAAACTGGTGATGCCGGAGCTCGCATTCATGGTTCGTGCGGTAGAAACACTGGCGCTGTTATTTGCCGAAGTTCCCTGCGCCACCACGATGATGATCACATCGCCCACGTGCATGGCTTTATAGTCGGAGCCCAGATTGGCAAACCTGCCATTGTCCGTCCATAGGCTGCCGGGGGTGGCGTGCGACAAGTCCTGAGACTGTTGTTGCATTCTCTGGATATATGCAGCCTGAGTCTCGTGCTGGATAGTCTTGGGCTTGGTTTCTTTGCCCAGAGCCAGCGGCCCGAGTAAAGCCGCAGTAAGAACGACGATCAGAACCGCGCTACTTCGGGGCCAAGACATAAGCTCTCCTTCGAAATCACAATGCTGCATGCAACAGCCCCGCCCCCACTACTTCGGCGTGGAAGACATGCCTGGTGCGAGCATCGAGAACCCGTATTTCCTGATTCATTGCCCCCGCCTGCAAGCAGATGACGCGCACCGAGATGCGCATGGTGCCGCTATCCAAAACTAAGGTTGCCGGTTTGCCCTTTTCAGCCAGGGCGGCGCCCGATGCAATCAGGGCTGCGTCTCCGTCGCCTGAAGAATTGAGGCCGCTCCCCGGCTCTAATCGGGTATGCCATACCTCCGTCAGCGGCCCAGGTAGAACTACATGCACCAGAAAACTGCCGCAGGAGGCCCGCACCGAGCAGCGCAGGCAAAGTTGCATCGACTGCTGGCGGTTATCCCAATTCGCACTCATCACTTGCAGGGCGAAGTCTTTTTCTGTAACCGCCAACATCTCTGGCCACTTGAGTTGTGCCGCTTCCGGCAGACTGGCTTTCCATCGCTCGCGTAGGAACTTGGAGATCGCCATGCGTACCGCGTCTTCCACGATCGGCCAACCTGCATACCGCACGGTGACGCGAGACGGTATCTTCAGTTGGCGAAGTAGCTCGGGTCGTCCGGCGAGTTTATTAGTGATTTGCTCCGCTTCCAGCACTCGCGCGATTCCAGGCTGCGGAGATTGACATACTGCAATGGCCGCACCGGTTTTCTGTAATGCCAGTGGCGCACCCGCCGGCAACAGATCGGAGAGCCAAACCTGTTTCCCATTTACCTGAACCGTGTCGCGCAACTGCACTGCAGGCAGATCCCTGTTGACGCGCTCAATCGCTACGCAGCACGTCACGGGGAACAACGCCAGCAACATCCAACTCGCGCCCAGCCCAAGATACTTCATCAAACACTCCTTACTTGCCGAGCTGGTTCAGTCCTTGCAGCATTTCGTCGGCAGCTTGCACTACCCGCGAATTAGCTTCATAGGAACGCTGCGCCACAATCATCTGCACGAATTCTTCAACCACATCCACGTTGGACTGCTCGAGGTATCCCTGCTGAATCGTGCCCAGTCCTTCGCTGCCTCCGGGCGTGCCCTGTACCGGATCCCCCGAAGCCGTAGTCGCCAGAAAAAGATTGTTGCCCGTGCTGTTCAGCCCACCGGGATTGGGGAAGATGGCCAACTGTATGGTTCCAACCTGTTGCGCCGTGGTCTGCCCAGCCGAGGTCACGCTGACAGTGCCATCGAGGCCAATGGTGATTGAGGTCACTCCTGTTGGAATCGTGATCCCGGGCGTAAGCGGATTGCCATCCGCCGTCACCACGTTTCCATTCGAGTCAACCTGGAACGCGCCGCTGCGTGTATACGCGGTTTCGCCCGACGGCAAGGTCACCTGAAAAAATCCGTTGCCTTGAATCGTCAGATCCAGCGGATTGCCGGTGGCGCTGAAGTCGCCTTGTAACTGCACCACCTCGGAGGTCGCCGTGCGTGTTCCCAAGCCAATCTGCAATCCCGCGGCAAAGGTGGTTTGCTGCGTAGCCGCCGCACCCGGCATGACCACGTTCTGATAAATCATGTCTTCGAACTGCACCCGGCGTTTGCGAAAGCCAGTCGTGCTTGAGTTGGCCAGATTGTTTGCGACGTTGTCCAAGTTAGTTTCCTGAGCGCTCATCCCGCTGGCTCCGGTATATAAAGCTCGTAACATGATTTCTCCTAGAGTTTGGGTAGATCGTTGGCCGCAATGTGATCGAGATCGGAGGAAAATACCGACATCGCCCGCTCCAGCATTTCAGCATGACGCTGCACCGTAATCATGTCGACCACTGCTTTTACGGAATCAATGTTGGAGGATTCCAGCATGCCTTGGCGGACGTTCGAATCCGGGCTAACTTTCAATGCAGCTGGGGGAACGGAATAGTACGAGTTGCCCAGGGCAAATGGCACCGTGCCGGGGGCGAACTCTACGATCTTCAGCTTTCCCGCCACTGCGCCGTTAGCCGATATGGTGCCATCGGGGCTAATCGAGATGTCTCCGCTCGGCAGGGTGATCGGCAATCCCGGCTTCTTGGGCAACCCGTTTTCCCCAAGAACCAAGTCTCCGTGTGCGGTGGTCAATTGGCCTTTTGCAGAAACTCGAAAATTGCCGTTGCGGGTGTAGACAATTTCCGTGCCAGTTTTAATTTCAAAAAATCCTTTGCCTTCGATGGCCAGATCCATTGCATTCCCGGTACGCTCCAGGTTTCCCGCAGCCAGATCGGTTCGGCTGCCTTCAAGCACACCGAAATCGTTGATGGCGTGATTAAGCGGATCGGCGATCTGATGGCTCGCGCTCGCCAGCAGTGAATGGAACAGAGGCTGTTGCCCGCGATATCCCGTAGTACTAATGTTGGCTACGTTGCTGGCAATCAGCTCGAGCGCCTGACTTTGCGCCCGTAAACCTGCACATGCTGCATAGTATCCGCTGCCCAGTTGTTTCTCCGCATCGACAGAAGCACGCGGCCAGCCAATTCGACGACAGGAAGGATTACGACGCGACCTGGCGCAAGCGCAGTATTTTCGTGCTGGAAAGGAGATAAAGAGAAGTGAATCGTCGTGAAACGCAGGAATATCTTGCCCAGCAAAGAATCCGCTCGGCAGAATGTTCCTAACCACGCCAACTGGCCCACCTAACCCTCTAATCTGCTCTTCAGGGTGCCCCGCTCAAGCTTCGCTTGGGCGGGGTTTTCGTGAACGCGAGCCGTCGGCATGATCCCCAGTTTTTCTCGGCGTCGTGCCGTCCATTGCGATTCGATCTCGACCACTCCATCTAGCGACGCGCAGGTCGTAGGCACTGGCCGTTGGTTTTCGGTTCTGCTCAGCCTTTGGGCTGGCAAAAGCCGAAAATAGCTGGGCTAAGCCCCGACTACTTCGCACCAACAAGGTCATGGCCTTTGTGCTGAGTTCTTACTTATCTCGGCGCGAGTTCCGGGTTGATCGCCCCGAGGCAGCTTGCCACCCGCGGTTCCCAAGGGCCCGTATACGTCGAGTTCGACCTGAGTACCGACATAGACCTTGCCGTTGGCAACTGTCGGAACCTGGAATTTATTTGCCAGTCCTGCGGTATCACGGTTTCCGGCCTGACTGCTGTTATAGAGTTCGTTCGCAAGGTTGGTGGCGTCATAGGCGTGCAGTACCGCCGGTACCTTCGAGTTGGGTCTCTCAATGGCCCAGATGATGCCGTTCTTTTTCCCATTCGAGGAAACCGAGGGAGAGGGGCCCGGTCTGTCGAATTTCGTTGGTGCTTGCGAGACCGGCTTGGACGACATTTTTCCTTTAGTCAGCGAATACATGCTGAGATAATCGTTATCGCCCGAATAATACACGCTTTCCTGCCAGTAAGCCGCAGTGTCGTTGTATCCGCCCGTGGCGCCTTGCAGTTGTTGCACGACTTTGTTGCTCTTGGCGTGAAACTTGCCCAGGTTGTTGCGGTCCATGACGAATATGGCGCCCGTCTTGTCCGCTCCGATCATCTCTTGCGAGTGCTTGCCCGTTTGCTTGGGAAGTAAAAGCAAACCGCCAGATCCCAGGTCCAGGTCTTTGCTGGAAAGCTGGCGCTCATTGAAAGGCGTGAAGTAATCAACCACGCTCAAGGTTCCATTCGCCGGAGACAATCTCAAAGCTGACATCGCATAGTTGTCTCCCCCAGTGTCGGCGTCGAAGGTCCCATCCCCACCCATGCAGAAGATGTCGGAGCCGTCGCTGGACAAGCCAGCGCCGCTCTGCCAGAACCCGCCCCTTTCACCACTGGGAGTGTCGTTGAAAACCACTGTCTGCTGAAGCGTCGACGCACTATACCCGAGGATCCAGCCATGCCAGGGAAACGGCTTGCACAGCGACGCGAAGCCAAAGTAGACGTTACCGTTCAGCAGCAGCAGCCCGGTCCTCTGAATCTGCCGCGGGTCAAACTTCACCCCTTGGAAAGTCGCCTGCAGTTCGACCGGCCCACCAAACTTCTCGCTCCCCGAGCCGATATCCAGCGCGTGCAGCCGTTGCACCACGTTGCCTTTTTCCTCCGTTGCCGCCACCACATACAGTGTTCCGCTGGTGGGATCGATTACCGGAGTCGACGTAATCCCCATCTCAGGATTCAGCGAAGGACAATCGTATTGTTTGGTTGGTACCGACGTGATTCCGTGCGCGGGGTCAATGAAGCTATCCTGCCAAAGCGGCTGTGAGACATTGCCGTCAGCATCGAAAGCATAAACCTGATCGTGCTCGGTGACGACGTACACCACGTTGTAGGTTCCCTGGCCCGAGATCACGACCTTCGGAACGTACAGGGGTTGGGCGTACATCTGCCCCTCGACCGCATAGGAAAAGAGCTTGCCAAAGGAATTCGAGTTCACATTAGCAGGGGTCAGTTGGGTTTCCTGCAAGTTCCGACCGGTGCGTTCGATGTCGTTATGCCAAGTGAGGACGCCAGCAAAGCTCTGGCCGAGCGCGTGCGTGCTGAGGACAGCCACGCAGAGGAAGAACCAGCCTGACTTAGACAGTTCCATGAAGCTCATGGCATCACCTCGCGGTAGAAAACGACAGCGGGGACCGGGAGCCGGGGAGAACCTCGCGCCGCAGTCTACCTCCGAGACGGCGAGCAGTCAACCATATATAAAAGCCGGTCCCGGGGGCTGGCCCAGGCCATCGCGTTCATTTTACTCCCTGAAGAGTAGATTAAAGGCTTAGGTCGGGCCAGCCCCCAACTAACTATCGAACGGCTTGCAAGGTGTTGGCTTTGGCTGTGAGAACGCCGGAATCAGTTCGGCCACTGTCGCGCAGGGCTATCTGAATCGTTTTCACCTTCGCACCGAGCCCGGCGATCTGCGCTTGCTGGACTTTGGCTGCGGCCTGCTGCGCTCTGATCTGCGCCGCTTGTGCCTTGATCTGCCTCTGCTCAGCTTGAATCTGCGATTGCTGTGTCTTGATCTGCTTCTGCTGATCGCGGAGGAGGGCCTGTTGTTCCTTCGTGGCTTCAATCAGCAGCGCGGTCAGCCGGCTGTAGTCGACGCCCTGGGCGTCCTTGCCGTTCTTCTCCCAACTAACGACCTCGGGTACGACTTTGCCGACTTCCTCGGCAATCACGCCCACTTCGTGCTTGCCGCTGTCTTTCCGGTCGTAGGAGACGCCGCGAAGTTGTTCGACCTTTGCCAGGGCGCCGTGCAGCGTGTGGATGTTCTTTTTCCAGCGCCGGGAGCTATAGGAAAACCAGCCGTCAGCGGCGGCGGAGCCAAGGCCTTCGCCAATGGACAGGATGGCGACATCCGGGCAGCCACTGGAGTTGCTGAGGCCACATCCTATACCTACGTTGCCATTTTCCCGAACGTAGAAGCGGCCCTCTGGGATGCCGAACGAGTCAATGCCAAAGTCTCCGTAGCCGCCAAACGACGCCAGATTACCACCGGTTCCGGCGGCAGTTGGCCCCTCCACGCGCAGGAAATTATTGTTGAACCCTCCGGTGTAGGCGATGTGAAGCAGATAGGTGGGAGCGGCGGTGCCGATGCCTACGTTGACAGCGTAAGAGCCCGTACCACCCAACACCAAAGCGTTGCTTTCGCTGACAGTGGCGTCCGCTCCGATCGCGGTCGCGTTGGTGAGGTTGGGAGAGCCAGAGTCTGGCCCCGCGCCAAAGCCCACGGCGGTGTTGAAGTTGCCCGTGGTGTTGTTGGAGAGCGCGTTGTTGCCGCTGGCGGTGTTGTATTCGCCGGTGGTGTTGGAGGTGAGCGCCCGGTAGCCGCTGGCGGTGTCGTAGCCGCCAATGGTGTTGGAGTTGAGCGCCAGGGCGCCGCTGGCAGTGTTGTAGTAGCCTGCGGAGTTGGAGGTGAGGGCGTTGACGCCGATGGCTGTGTTGTATTTCCCCGAGGTGTTGTCTAACAGCGCGGCGTAGCCGCTGGCGGTGTTGTCGCCGCCCTTCGTGTTGAGGGCCAGCGCGAATCCGCCGTAGGCGGTGTTGGTGCCGCCGGTGGTGTTGGAGGTGAGCGCCAGGTAGCCGCTGGCGGTGTTGTTGCCACCCGTGGTGTTGGAGGTGAGCGCCTGGTAGCCGCTGGCAGTGTTGTTCCTGCCCGTGGTGTTGGAGTTGAGCGCCTGGTAGCCGCTGGCAGTGTTGGCGGTACCCGTCATCGTGGAATTCCCAGCGAACCCGAGGAAGGCGTTCCTCTTTGCATAGGAGCCGAAGGCGAACAGGTTGCTTCCGATCTGGAAGCCGGTACCGATCACCACACCCGTGGCGCTGAGGTTCCCGTTCACCGTCTGATTGCCGGTGAAGGTGTTGCCGGTGTTCAATTGCGGCACCTTGGTGGTATCCACATTTAAGGTCACGTTGCCGCTGGTGCCGCCTCCGGTCAGATCCGTACCCGCGGTCACTCCGGTGATGGTGCCACCGCCACTTGTCGTGCAGACCCATGCGCTGCCGCTCCAGCTCAGCACCTGGCCGCTGGAACAGGTGTTGAGCAGGCTCAGGTTGAGCGTGCCGCTGGTCCCTCCGCCCATCAGCCCACTGCCGGCAGCCGTCGTAACTCCCGAGATCGTATTGGGGAAGCTTTGACTAGAAGCGAAAGTGACTGCCCCGGTGAAGTTGCCGGTGCCTTGCACATCCAGCGTGTACGCCGGCGCCGCCGTGCCGATGCCGACTTTGACCGCGTTCGAGCCCGTGCCTCCCAACACTAATGCGTTGCTCTCGCTGACTCTCGCATTGGATCCGATTGCGGTGGCAAAGGTCAGATTCGAGACGGTGGTGTCCGCACCCATCCCCAGGAAGGTGTTATTCGTCCCCGTGAGGTTCCCGTTGCCGGTTGATGTTCCGAGAGCCGTGTTGGAACTCCCGGTTGTAGTCTGGGTGAGTGAGTTTTCTCCAATGGCGGTGTTGTAGCTGGTGGCGGTAGCCAACTCCAGAGCCGAGGCGCCGATGGCGGTGTTGGAACCGCCGTCGTTTTGAAATTGCATCGCCAACGACCCGACTGCCGTATTGCTATCCCCATTGCGGATGGCATTGAGGGCCTGATTGCCAATGCCAGTGTTGTTGGCGCCGTCGATGCTGAACGTTCCAGCATTGGTTCCGGCATTGCTGCCCACGAAGGTGTTCTTGGGAGAGCAACAGGTGTGTACAAATGGCGTGCCCCCTACCGTGACCACGCCCACATTGGATTTGTCCAGAACCGTGAGAGGCAAGTCCAGGTTGCCGCTGTCGATGGAAACATCTCCGCTGCTGACATCCAGCGTGGCCGCCGGCGTCGTGGTGCCGATACCGACCATGCCTCCGCTGGTCTGATACAGCACCGAATTACCCAGATCGCCCGTGTTGTCCGTCCAGATCGGAATGTAGTTCATGGTACCGGAGCCGCCGGTGGGCGGGGAACCAGCAGTGACTACCGTAGAACCTCGGGGAGATGGCGCGGCCAGCACGAAGGCCGATGGGGAAAGCCCGCCCACAGTGTCCGCGTCCGCCGCTTTCAGCGCGTACGGAACACTCATCAGCAGCACCCGCGGCCGCTCCGCCTGGCCTTGCGGCTGTACTCCCAGCCAGCGCGCTTCCCCTGACGCAAATATCCCTTGCGGCAATCCCTGCGTGGTAGTCGAACCCAGCGTCACCGCGTAATGTCCGCTCTTGTCCGCCTGCACGTTCTGGGTTTCCACCCACAGCGCCGCTCCGCCTTGCTGCCCGGCGTAGAGCGAGAACGTAACCCCCACTACCCCACTCAGAGGTTTACCGTTCACATCCGCCAGATTCCCACTGAACCGGATCACGGTCGGTACCGTGCTCGGGTTCGAAGCAGCTTGTTGACCCCACGCCCATCCCACCAGCGACATGCAGAGCAACCAGCAAATGACTTTTCGCATAGTGTCCCCCATCGCGCGTGTAGACCACGCCCTATCCTTATAAGCGTAAAACCGGGGGAATATAGCTCAAAACATGGGGAAAACCAAGGTAATATTCCACCAAGCGCTGCAATTTGCCAAACGGGGTAGCGAAGCTAAAGCACCGAGGGCGAACTTCTACGGAACACAGTCAGGCCCCAGCAGGGTTGCGAGGCTGAACCTTCCCCTCTTCCTCCACGCCACGACCGGCTCCGCCCGTTTCAAGGCTTGACGTAGCTTTCCCGTCGGGATATTATTCCCGAGTAGACCTTAGCTCTTTGACAATCAGCGAATTTGCCGAATGGAAGTTCCAATTTGGAACCGGGAACCCGCTAAGTCTTAATTTCGCAATATTTTACGTGTAAGTCCTTATTCCTCAAAGATTTTGACCTTAGTCCGGGCCCTAACCCCATCATTCCAAAAGATCAAGGGGGAGGGGGTACCCACCAGCTACGAGCAAGCAGGCCTTTCCAAGCGGGCCGAGTCTCAGCCGACGGCTAACTGTGAACTTCAACCGAGATGGTAAGCGGCGCTCCGTCAAAGCAGAGATGCGCTTCGAGCAGAGATGATTTTTTCATGGCACGGTACTTGTAATCCGAGCCGGTTATCACCGTAGGCAGGGAAAGCATACAGCGGTTTTCCAGTCCAACGATTTTGTTCTTGAAGTTGCCGGCAATCATGTTGGCAATCTCACCAATCGCGTCCCAGATCTGCGCATCATCGTGATTCAGGGACACGCCAAGCATCTTCGACGCCATGGCAACTGCCGACTGTTTGCTGGCACGCATGGTAAACCGTCCGCACATCAACCCGGCAAAACCAACCATGGCGGTGAATTCGAATGGCGCCGGGGCCGACGCATCCCGCGTCTCCACGCGGCATCCCACCATCATCTCAAAAACCTCCTGGGAGGCCACTTGCAGCAGCGGACCCCAACTTTCCGGCGAGCTGCCAGCATCCGCACTGAGATGGCCCGCCGCATTCATCTGGTTTCTGCGAGCAACGGCAGCACTTGTTCTTTTACCTGTTGAGTGGTAAATGGTTTGCGAATATAGCCGCGGGCGCCAATCGACAGTGCTTCGACCACGTGCAACTCCCGGCTTTCGGCGCTAACCACCACAACGGGTACGCCTTTTGCGTTGGGCACATTCTGCAACTGACGCAAAAATTCGATTCCATCCATGACCGGCATATAAATGTCACAAAGAATGAGATCCACCACGCTGGCCGTGACCGCTGCCAAAGCTTCAACTCCGTTCTTGGCTTCGCGAACTTCAGCCAAATCGACTCCCGCCTGCCGCAGCGAACGCACCATCATCGTCCGCATGACGGAGGAATCGTCAATGATCAGTGCCCGGACTTTGTTCATTGCTTAGCCTTTTTTTAGACTCGCCTAGCCGGGACGCAAGCAGGCCGGGCTGCAGCTCTGGCCGGCGAAAACGGTTACTCTCTCTTTGTTGTCATCGGCTGTAGTGCCATGCGACTTTAGCCTGTGGCCGGGCTGGCCAAGGAATGTTTTGCGGCATCAGGCTCGATTTGGGATGGCATGGCCGCGCCACATTCTGCGCCTGGACGTGCAGTCGCGCTCGGCGCAAGGCGGATAGGCTTCTACCCAGCAGTTGCGTATACGCGACAGCCATGCGTGACAATGCTTCGCCCTCAATTTGATCTCCGCCTGCTTATGCCGACGCCAGCGGCGTCAGCATTTCATGGATTCGCAAGCCATAGCTTCCGTCGACCACGACCACCTCGCCGCGTGCAATCAGTTTGCCGTCGAGCAACAGGTCCACCGGTTCTTCTACCTGACGGTCCAGTTCAACCACCGATCCCTCGCCCAATTCGAGAATGTCCCGCAATAGCATGATGCGTTCCCCGAAACGCAGCGTCACCTCAAGTTCGACATCGCGCAGCAGGTCAAGATTGTTTTCGCCAGAATCCATTTCTGCGGCCACGTCCTGTGCGGGGATGTCGGCCGGCTTGCTCTCCGCCGGTTTCGCAGCCGCAGTCAGCGCAGCATTCAGGGCCGCGCTCAATTGCCACTCGAGGGTTAGAGGGAAAACTGTGCCGCTGCCCGAGGCCAGCCAGCCGCTGGCGCCCGCCGCCCACGAAGGCGGAGGGCCTGATTCCAGCCGTAACTGCACTTCTCCCCAGCGCGGTTTCAACGCGGTAGCAGCATGTCCCGCAACCTGGCGCAGCAACTCCTCGACAGCTTCCTGATGATCGGGTTTGAATTCAACGGCCGCATCCTGCGCTTCACTGAGAAAAAGCTGGGCCAAAGCTAAAACCGCGGCGCGCGGAATGCGCAGGCTCATTTCGCCACGCAGCGCGCCAGTCGCTGCCAGAATCACCCGCAAATCAGTTTCCTCAGGAGCTAACGCTGCAACAGGGGCCGTTGTCAGGTACTCCATGGCGAAGGGCGAGGCTGCGACTTGACCCAGCACCTGAGCCAGACTGTCGGCCCACACCTGCATGTAGGGACGAGCGTCGGCATCGGAGGGAGGAACGGCAGGCGCGGACGGAGCAGCAGTTTCATCAGTCATGAGGTTGTTTTCCTTCTGGCTCCGAGCGGCTACGCTCGAGCACCTGAGCCGACCGCAGCCAGCCTCGCTTGCCTACCCTGGCCACAAACATCTCGCACCCGCTGACTCCCAGGGCGGCAGGCCTCTCCACTGGATATTTCAGCGCCAGCAGCGATCCGCGAGAAAGATTCATCAACTCCAGCAACGAAACCCCCGGGATATTGATCGCCAGATCCAGGCTAAACGGGCAAGCCATCAGGCGATGCCGCAGGCGCAGTTCGGAATCCGGGCGGGCGCGCATTTTGGCGCGAACCCATCCTGCCGCCAGTTTGCGTAATAACGCATTCGAAACCACGGCGGGAAATACCAGATTCAGCGTGCCGCGGCTTTCCGAAACGGTGATGTCAAAGGCTAAAGATAGAGTTTTTTCTTCCGACGGCATCAGGCGCTGCACCTGCTCAGGCTGCTGCCGCGACTCGAATTCAAATGCCAGGCTCAAAACCTGCCAGGCAGTTTGCAGTTCGCGGCAGATGATGCGCATCACGGTTTCGAGAATCTGTTCTTCAATCTCCGTCAGTTGACGTCCCGGCAGCGAACTGCTGCCCTTACCGCCGAGCAGCACATCAATCAAGGGGAAAGCAACTGCGAGATCCAGCTGCAGCAACGCGGTTGCCCCCACCGGCGACAGCTTGCAGCTGGCCAGATAGCTGACTTCGGGAATGCGCTGTAAAACTTCTCCGTAGGTCAAGTGCTCGGCCGAAACCAGCGCAGCCGCGAATTCGATGCGCAAGTAAGCGCCGACTGCATGGGTGAGGTTGCGGGCAAAGCCTTCGTGCAAGGTGCTGATCGATTGCACCTGTTCGCGGCCAATCTGCCCGGCATGACGCACATCCCAGACCGTAATCACTGCCGGTGCGGCTTCGGTTTTCCCCCCGGTGTCGCCGCCGCGGGCCTTGCGCACCATGGCATCGATTTCCGCCTGGTTCAGAACTTTTTCCATTTACTGTCTCCTCTCAACTGCCGCCGGCCGCGCTGGCCGAGCACGCCGCTTGTGGACTGCGCACTGCGGTGAGTTCCGCCAGCCGGGCCCGCAGCCGGACTACAGCCATCGAGTGAATCTGCGAGACCCGTGACTCGCCCACCCCCATCACCGCGCCCACTTCTTTCATGGTCAACTCTTCGAAGTAGTAAAGTGCCAGCACCTGGCGCTCTTTCTCGGGCAGGTCGGCGATGGCGCGGGTCAGCAATTCCTTCATCTCCGAACGCAGACAAATCAGCAGCGGAGTTTCTTCGGGATCATCCGGCAGGTACTCGCAAAGATCTTCTTCCTTGCCGTCCTGGCGCGACTGCACCCGCAGGCTGCCTACCTCGAGCCCGTCAATCTCGCCCAGCAATATCTGCAAACCGTGCAAATCGATTCCCAACTCCGCCGCCAACTCGGGCTGCGTTGGATTGCGCCCGAGCTGTGAGCGCAAAGTGTTGTTTGCCTCTTCCAGACGGCGCGCCTTGCGGCGCAAATCACGCGGACTCCAGTCCATCTCCCGCAGGCTGTCGAGGATGGCGCCGCGAATACGGAACTTGGCGTAGGAGCCAAACTGCACGTGTTTGCCGCTATCGTACTTGTGCAGGGCGTCAATCAATCCGACCACGCCCGCATGCACCAGATCCTCGAAGGGCACGTGGCGAGGCAGGCGCTCGTGAATGCGGCGCGCGATGTAGCGCACCTGCGGGAGTTGCTCCAGCAGCAGACGTTCGCGTTCCTCGTCACCCTGCCAGGCGGTGTAGGCCTGCTTCGCTTGTTGCATCTTGTCCTCCTGTTGCAGCTGCCGCTGGCGGCGCGGCTTAACGCAGCACTCCCAGCGACTGCACCGAAACCACGGGCGGAATCTCGCCGGGCGCCAGCACGATCAGTTTGGGTACAAAGGGTTCCAGCAGCCGCTTCAAATGAAAGCGTGCCGGCGACGAACACAAAAGCACCGGGCTGGCTACCGTCACCTGTTCGCCCGCCAGTTTGCGCAAGCCTTCGAGAATGCGGCGTACCAGCGAAGGCTGCAGCCCGGCCGCTGCCGTAGTCGAAGTGGGTGCGTTGAAGGCGCGGCTCAGTTCCTCTTCGATCGAGCTGTCCAAGGTCACCACGCGCAGGTGGCCGTCCTCGGCGAGAAGGGGCTGCACCAGCGCTCTTCCAAGAGCCTGGCGGGCAGCTTCGACCAGCAGCACGGGATGTTTGCTGACCCCGCAGGTGTCGAGCAGAGCTTCGAGAATGGTGGAAAGATCGCGGATCGAAACCTGCTCGCGCAACAATTGCTGCATAACCTTGTGCACCTCGCCCAGAGTCAGCAGTTTGGGTACGAGTTCTTCCACCAGCTTGGGATGGCTCTCCGCCAGGCGATCCAGTAGGCGCTTGGCTTCCTGCCGGGTCAGTAGTTCCGAAGCATGCTGCTTGATTACTTCCGCCAGATGAGTAGCGAGAACCGAGGTCTGATCGACCACGGCATAGCCTTTGGCCAACGCTTCATTGTGCAGTCCGGGGATAATCCACAACGCTGAGACTCCGAAAGCGGGTTCGCGAGTAGCGGTGCCGGCGAGCGGAGGCGGTGCGGCGTCGGAGCTGATGGCGAGCAAATGATCTTCATGCATCTCCCAGCGCGCAATTTCAACGCCGCGCAGCGAGACCACGTATTCCCGCGCTTTCAGCCGGGCATTGTCGGTGATGTGGACCGACGGAACGATGAAACCCAGCTGCAGCGCCAGGCTGCTGCGTAAGGCCCGCACCCGCGCCAGCAGCTGCCCGCCATGCTCCTGATCGACCAGCGGCACCAGACCGTAGCCAACTTCAAGGCTGAGTTCATCCAGCTTAAGCAGATCTTCAATCGATTCGCTGACCGGCTTCTTGCCCTTTGCATCGGTTCCTGGCTCCGGTTTGCCTGGCTTTTCTCCCATGAGTTTGGGAGCGCGCCATGCCAGCACGCCCACGACTGCGGCCAGCAGGAAGAATGAAAACTTGGGCAGTCCCGGAATCGCGGCCAGAGTGAGCATCACGCCGGAGGCAATAATGAGCGGGCGGCGTCCGGAAAGCAGCTGTTTGCCGAGATCGGTGGACAAGCTCGATCCGGAGGACGCGCGGGTAACCACGATGCCGCCCGCCATCGAGACCAGCAGCGAGGGAATCATGGTGACCAGGCCGTCGCCGACGGTAAGCACGGTGTAAGTCTTGAGCGCTTCGTGAAAAGGAATGTCCAGCTGAAAGACGCCGATGAGAAAACCGGCGATGATGTTTACCGCAGTGATAAGAATAGTGGCCAGCGAGTCGCGCTGGTTGAAGCGCGCCGCCCCGTCCATGGCCCCGTAAAATTCGGCTTCGTGGGCAATCTGCTCGCGGCGGGCGCGGGCTGCGGCTTCATCAATCAGCCCGGCATTCAAATCGGCATCGATGGCCATCTGTTTGCCGGGTAAAGCATCGAGGGTAAAGCGGGCGGTGACTTCTGCCGTACGCACTGCGCCGTGGCTGATGACGATGTACTGAATGGCAATCAGGGCCAGGAATAAGACGAATCCGACGACATAATTTCCCCCTACGACAAACTGCCCAAAGGCTTCGATTACCTTTCCCGCGGCGGAAGCGCCTTCGTTGCCATGCAACAAAATGCGCCGGCTGGAGGCCAGATTCAGCGACAATCGGACCAGGGTCAACAACAGGACCAAGCTGGGGAAAACGGAAAACTGCGCAGGGCGAAGAATATGGATTGCGGACAGCAACACCAGCACCGACGCGGTAATGCTGGCGGCGAGCAATATATCCAGCAACACCGACGGAAGCGGCACCAGCATCACAAAAACCAATGCCACCGCGGCAATGGGAACGGCCCATTCCACGACTCCATTTCCGGCCAGCGGCTGCGGCTTGGTTTCGGCCATGGCTTAACGTCCTGCTTTCGCGCTGCCGGCCCGTTCCTGGGCGCGGAAAATGGCGGCCAGAATGGCCGCCACTACGGCGTAAAGCTTCGGCGGAATCGATTGCCCGACTTCCACCGCGCGGTAGAGCGCGTGCGCCAGCGGCCGGTTTTCGACCATGGGGATTCCATTCCACAGCGCGATTTGCTTGATCTGCTGGGCAAACAGATTGCGTCCCTTGGCCACCACCACCGGCGCCGGCATGTCCACCCGATACTCGAGCGCGACTGCGAATTCGTTGGGATTGGTGATGACGACCGAGGCCTTCTTGGCCTCATCCAGCATTCGCTTGCGCCGAATCTGCCGCCGCAGACGGCGAATCCGGGCCTTGGTCGCGGGGTTTCCTTCGGTCTCCTTGTACTCGTCGCGCTGGTCCTGCTTGCTCATGCGCAGTTCGCTGCCCAGTTTGTGTTTCTCGATGGCATAATCCGCGCCCGACCACACCAGCAGAACCAGCGCCGACTTCCACGCCAGCTCGAAAATGTGTCCCATGAGATACCCGGCCAGGCGGTTGATTCCGAAGTGTGCCGCGCCCATGATCGTGTTCCATTCGCGAGACAAGATTCCGACCGCGAGATAAATAATGGCGGCACCCGGCAACAGCGATTTAAATAAGCGGCCGACCGAGGGCAGAGAAAACAGTTGCTCCATCCGCGAGGCCGGGCTGAGCCGTGAGAAACTGGGTTGCAGCGCGGTAGGCGCGAACACCAGACCGCCTTGCGCCAGCGCTCCCAGCATGGCCGCCATCCAACTCAGCCAGACGATCAGGCTGATAGCGCGCACTACGGCTAATCCCGTCCAGGTCAGCAGCGGGGTCTCGCTCAAGTCACCGATCACGGCTGCATCCAGGCTGCGGCTCAGCAATGCGCGCCACTGCGCAGAAAAAGAGGGGGCCTGGCTAGCGAGCAGTAGCACCATGGTGCCGACCGCCAGGCTCGACATCAGGTCGCGGCTGCGCGCCACCTGCCCTTTCTCGCGCGCCTTCTGCTGCTTGCGCGGCGATGCTTGTTCGGTTTTATTGCTGTCTGCCATCTTTTCTCACTTGGCCAAATGCAACAGCCGTTCGCCCATCGAGATGCCAGCCGCAAAGTGATGCTCAAATACCCGCGGCCACAAAATCAGCGTGCCCGAAAGCACTGTCAGCGCCACCACGGTCTTGATTGAAAGCCCCAGAAATAAAATCGGAATTTGCGGCGAAGACTTGGCTAGAAAACCCAGGGTGACGTCGATCAGCAGAGTGGCCACGACCACCGGAGCGGCAATCTGCAGTCCCACCAGCCAAATAGCGCCTGCCGCCTGCAGCAGGCTGGAGGCTACTCTCTGATTCAAAATCACGGAGCCCGGCGGGAGGTATACGAAACTGGCCGCCACGCCGCGCAACAGCCAGTGATGCACATTGAGTTCGAGGAAAATCAGCAGCGTGATCAGCTGAATGAAAGTCGAAATCACCGGCGTGTCCGCCTGCGTCTGCGGATCCAAAATGCTGACCAGCGAAAAACCCGCCTGCACTCCGAGAATCTGCCCCGCCATCTGCGCCGCTTCCAGAATGAATTGCAGGGTCAATCCGAGCAGCAGCCCCACCACCACCTCGCCCACACAAATTTGCACCCAGCCAAGGCCGCTGCTTTCGAGTTGCACCGCGCCATACACCGGATACAGCAACGCGGTCAGCGCCACCGTCAAACCAGCCTTCAGTTGTACGGGTATGCTGCCGCTGCTCAGAAAAGGCGCAAACAACATCAAGCTGCCAATGCGCACGCCGGCAAACATCACGGCGGCGACGATTGTCTCGAGATGCAGAGTCTCCATGAGCGGCTAACGCAGGAACGGGTGAAAGTCGGAAAACAAAGTGACCGTAAACAGCGCCATGCGGCGCACCATATACGGCAAAAGAAAAAAGATCGCAGCCGCCACCGCCGCCAGCCGGGGCACGGTCGAGAGCGTGCTCTCCTGCAGCGAGGTCAGCACCTGCACGATATTGATAATCAAGCTGGTCACCGTGGCCACCAGCAACAGTGGCGCCACGATCCACAGCACGGTCTCAAGCGTTCTGCGCGCCAGTTCCACGGTTTGTTGGGTAGACATGCTTTCTCCTCAAGTGAAACTTTTCATCAACGACCCCACCAGCAAATTCCATCCATCCACCATGACAAACAGCAGAATCTTCAGCGGCGTAGAAATCACCACCGGGGGCAATTGCAGCATGCCCACCGAAGTAGTGATCGCCGCCACCACCATGTCGACCACCAGAAAAGGCAGATAGAGCGCAGCCCCAATCTGGAATCCGGCTTTCAGTTCTGAGAGGATGTAAGCCGGCAACACCACACGCATAGCAACATCGTCAGGCCGCGCCGGGCGTGGCTCCTTGGCCAACTCCAGAAACAAGGCCAGATCTTTTTCCCGGGCAAACTTGAGCATGAACTGGCGCAGCGGACCTGCACCCAATTCCACCGCAGCGACTGCATCTACGCGGCCTTTTTCATAGGGCACGACAGCCGTGTCGTAGATCGTGGCCATGACTGGCTGCATCAGAAAAAAAGTGAGAATCAGCGATAGCCCAATCAATGTCTGATTGCTGGGCGCCGTCTGTGTGCCCAGCGCCTGGCGCAGAAAGTGAAACACCACCAGCAGCCGGGCAAAGGGAGTCATAGCCAGCAGGAGCGACGGCAGCAGCGTGAGCAGTGTGAGCAGAACGACAATATTCCAGGGCACCGAGCCGCTCGCTCCTCCTGAACCGTTCCACGGCAGTCCTCCCGCAGAACGAGGCCGTGTCATGGCTGCTCCGGCGCAGGGAATTGACAACAAGCCGAGGGCTACGCTGAGCCATATTCCGCGAGTTGTCCACCGACGCTTCAGTGCTTTCGCCCGATTCAACTTCGAATCAGTTGCCGCCCCGATGTTGCTCTGGAAAATACCCAAGTCGGAACTCCTTCATCTCCTGCTTTCGCGTGCAAATCCTCCCGCGCGCTGATCTCTCCCGGAAGCGCCGCCAGCATCACCACCGAACCGCTGGTGCCCGCAATCAAAAATCGCTGCTGCTCGAACTCGACCACGGAAATGAATCGCCGGTCTCCCAGCATCAAAGTTTCCCGCAAACACAGCTGCCGCGAGGGATGCTGGCGCCAGGCGCGTCTGATATTTGTTAACCAGCGCAATATTTTCGGCAGTTGATTTCCAAACACTTTCGCTATCCTTTCTTCGGACACTCACACCAACTCGGTGATCCGCACTGCCAGGTGATTGCCAACGACTTCGAATTCGCCGCGAGCGATCAGCTCGCCATTCAGCCGCAGCGGAATGTCGGTTCCCACCCGCCAGTGCGAATTGATCACCGAACCGCGCCGCAGCCGCAATGCGTCGGCCACGGTAAATCCCGGCAATGGCACATCCACCGTTAAGCGGCAGGGCAAAGGCAGTGCCTGCGCCCACGCCTCGGGATCTGCAACACTGTTCTCTGGTTGGGCGACAACTGCAGCTCCTGCCATATGGTTACCGGAACGGAAAGATTTCGAGCGGATGCTTAACCCAGACTCGGTCCCTGAAAAGACAGTGCAACTCGGGTGCCGACTGACGCCGACCCACGCCAGGTTCACGTCATCGAAGGTTCGCGTCGAACATACTGGTGTGAATAGAGATAGAGGAGAGACTCGAACCGCAAGATGGTCACGACCGGAAAACTGCAACCTACAAGCGAGGAAGGCTACAGAATCTTAATTAGGAACGACTCAGAAAATGTGCCCTGCCTTCAAACGAAGGCAGGGCGCAAATATCACTACTGTGGTTTCAGGTTGATGGTGTCTTGGGTTATCTGATCGAAGGTAGTCACTGCCTTCGCATTCGCCTCAAAAGCACGCTGTGCCACGATGAGGTTGGCAAACTCAGTGGCAATGTCCACGTTAGACAATTCCAGAGATCCTCCCGCCAGCGTACCCCGCCCGCTGGTGCCGGCTATTCCAACCACAGCCTGCCCGGAGGCCAGCGTCTGGGTATAGTCGTTCGAGCCTCCATTCTCTAGCCCTTGTTCGTCAGCAAAGCTGGCCAGTGCCAGTTGCCCGAGAGCTGCCGTCTTACCGTTGGTGAACGATCCCGTGACTGTGCCGTCGGCGCCAATAGTGAAATCGGTTAAGGTCCCGCTGCTGCTTCCGTCCTGCTGAGTGGAGGATGTGCTGTCGGGAGCAGCCACCTGACTTACGACCGGAGTCGTCCCGTTGAGCGTGTTCCAGTTGAAAGTCTGATTGGTCGCGCCGTCGGCAAATCCTGTGATCGGAATAGCCTTGACGTCTCCTAAGGTGAGGGGCGTTGTAGCCACAGTGATAGTGTCGCCAATCGCGAACGCTGTAGATCCCGCATTAATCGTAAAATCGAGCGGGCCAGAGGTGAACGGAGTCCCCACCGTGGCCGTGCCCATCGCACCAGAAACCGAGCCCACGACGGAGAACGTAGTCGCACTGGTCGCAGTCATAGTAACGGTCTGGGCAATGGTCGCCGCGGTCGCAGCTTCCCCGGAAAGAGTTCCGTTTCCAGTATTCCCTACGCCGTAGGCGGGAGCTCCGGCGCCGCCGCCGGTGCCGATCAGAACTCCGTTGCCGTTAAAAGTTAACGTGCCGGTGGATAGAATTCCAGTAGGAGGAACGCCGCCCACTGCGTTGAGATCGGCTGGGGGAATACCCAAGCTGTAATTCCACGTATTAGGGCCGGCGTCCTTGGTGAAGGTGAAAGTCAAGATATGGGTGGCTCCGAGCGAGTCATAGATCGTGACCGGCGTCGAGTACACCGTTCCGGTAGCGTCGCCGGAGTTAAGGTTGGTTGTGACCGAGACGTTCGCGGTGGTTGTCGGTGGACTGATCGTACCCGCACCCAGCTGTAACGGCCCCACGCCCGCACCAGAGTTGACCACCCCATTCACGGCTGGATAGCCCAAAACCTGTTGGCCCTCCGACGTCACCAGGAAGTTGTTGCTATCGACCGAGAAGTCACCCGCGCGCGTAAAACTGGTGACCCCTCCGTCCTGCACCACGAAGAAACCGTTGCCCTGAATGGCGACATCGGTTGGTACGCCCGTGGTGGTGACACTACCTTGGGTGAAGTTACTGGGCATGGAACCCACTTGGGTGCCGGAGCCGAGTTGGATGGGATCGCCCGATCCGGTCGTGCCCAGGTTCTGATAAAACAGATCGCTAAAGAGAACGCTGGTGTCCTTGTAGCCGGTAGTGTTCTGGTTAGCCAGGTTATTGGCAATCGCCGATAAGGCGGTAGCTTCGGAAGTCAGCCCGGAAAGTGGAATTGAAAAATTCGGCATTATTGCGCTCCTTGAACTGAGTTTGTGCCCGTGCTGGAAGAACTTGCTGTACTTGGTGCCGGACCAAAAGCGTTAGTCATGGTGTTGTTTATCTGGGTCAACTGGTCGAGCATATTGAATTGCACCAACTGAGAAGTGAACGTGGTGGGATCGACAGGACTGGTTGGATCCTGATTTTGCAGTTGCGCAACCAGCAGTTGCATAAACATACTTTGAGTTGAGTTAAGCGAGTTGCTGCTGGAGCTGCTTGCGGTCGTTGGGGTTGACGGGCTCGTTGGAGCCGTACTGGCAGCGAGGCTGTGGGCTACGGGAATAATATTCATAACTCCTCCTTATTTTATTTTGGGCTGGTTTGCACATCATGCATGCACATTCAGTCTGCTCTGTGATGCCGGACTCACCTCGGGATCGGTCGTGTCTTCCGGTGGGCCGTGGATGGAAAAAAATCCAGCTGCAGAAGGCTGCTGCTGGCTCGAGGAATGGGATTGCGAATTGGCTCCGCCGGAGAATCCCGCAGATGTTCCTGCACTGGAGTCGAGGAAACGGATGTTGTCGAAGCGCAAATCCTGCTGGCGGAATGCGCTTTGCAATCCAGAAACTTCGTTCGTCAGATAGTTGCGCAGGTCGCCTTTCTCGCTCCCTACACTCAAACCCACCTGGCTATCGCGAACCACGGTGTGGATCTCCACGCTGCCGAACGCTTGGGTGCGCAGTCCAATGTGCATTTCCGATTGGGCAACGCTGGTGACCAGTCGCGCCGCTTCGACCGGACCAGCCGGACGCGAGTTAGTCGAAGAGCTGGCTACGGGGGACTGTGAATTCGCCGCAGGCAATGCAGTAGTTCCGTTTCCTGACGGCTGACTGGCCGTCGGCGAGGTTTGCAGCAATACACTTGTAATTGGCGCAGGGCCGGGCTTGGCTGCCACCGCTGACCGAGCCGGAGGGAACAGCCGGGGCGGCATTCGCCAATAGCGTCTGCAGATTCGTGTCTAAGGAATTCGGCGAAGAGGTGGTGGGTTTTGACGTTATATTCTGCTGGCCTGAAGAAACAGCTTGGGATGAAGATTGGTTTGATGAACTCTGATTGACCGGAACCTTGGACGAATTCGGGTTGACCGCGACTTGGTTGGACGCAGCCTGTTTCAACCCCGCAACCGGATTCGACACTATGTGACTTGAAGCGACCTGGTGTGACGACACGCCTGCTGAATTAATTTCTTCGCCACCCGCATCCACGGAGTTAAATTCCCGCTCTTTAATCATCGTCGCCGCTGTCGTGGGGCCAGGCTTCGATACCCTCGGCGAAATTGCCGCGTTTGCATTAGTGACTGACGCAGCCAATTCGGTAGCCGTTGCAGAGACCGATGCGCTGATCAGTTGCGCTGCGATGTCTGGTTGTGACGCGGAAGCATTGGCACTGGTCGGGTTGTTCGCAGGCTCCGTCGCAGTTAACGCAGAGGGCAAGTCGGGACTTGCCGGCAAACCGCCGATATCATCGGGGAGCGACGTCAGTTTTTCTTCAGCCGAGCTCGCCTTCGTCGCGGAAACAGCGTTCATGATTGCGTTTGACGTGGCATCAACCGTGTCGGAGCGCAACACGCTTTGTGTCAGTGTCGCTGCGTTAGACCGCGGATCGCTGTGTTTAATCTGAAGATCATTGTTGCCCGCGGTCTGATTGCTGTCACTGCTCTTGGAAGTCATTGCGCCGAGCGCCTCACTGATTTGCGGAACTAGCGTCGAAGGCTGAGAAGTGGCGATTGCTTCGCCTAACTTTGAAACGGCCGCCAACGATGGTTGAGCAGGTGTATTCGCGAAAGCTGGAATCGAGCCCGAGGTTGTCGGGGAGGTGAGGCTGGCGAAGCTTGCTTCAGATGTGTCTAGCCCCGATGTTTCAGTCGCAGCTGTATCTTTCGCGGTTGTGTCCGGTCTGGTCGGGCTTGTCGCGGGGCGTTCTCCATTCACTGGCGGAACACGCGTAGTGTTAGCTGGCACGGGCAACGTTATGGAGATAGGAGGCACGCTCGGCGTCGGCGACAATTTATCAGCGCCCAACCCTTGCATTGTTGAGATGAAATTTGTAATTGTTGCCGAGTTGCTGATGAATTGCGATTGCAGCTTACCTGTTAACCCGGCTGGCGCACCCTGCTGCGCCGAACCTTCCATCGACATGGAGTCAGTTTTCGAACTGGTTAGCCCCGCCATCGCATTCGGTGACAGAAGAGAGGACATTGCGGGAACCGGTACTGGGACTGCGGTTGGAGACGGCGAAAGAGTTGCTGAAACTGTCGCGGGGCTAGTTTGCCCGGCGGTTTTTGTCGAACTCTCTGCCGTCTTTTTTCCAGCCGGCTTCGCCCGTCCAGCAACCGTTTCAGGTTGTAGTTCGGCAGTCGACGGTGCTGGCGTTTGCGCGCTCTGCAAGGTACTGGCGAAACTACTTGCACTCGGACCTGCGGATGGGAACGGTAGAAGCGATTTACTCGGAGAAGCTGAAGACGCCACACCGGGTTGAATAAAGTTGGTTAGCACAAATCCATCTCACGCTTATTGGCCCGCACTCGCCTTCAAATGCATGTCGAACGCCAAAGCTTCAGCTGCGACGGCGCGGATCGTCGAGCGCCCATAACTCTTTAAGACTCAAGTGCAGTCGCAATGTGTCGATAGAGGGAATGGCGAAGAGGAAATAACTGGATACAGATTTGTGGGCAACGCTTGCCTACGAGGCTCGGCAAAGATTAGCTGCGCCGAAGGTATGCCCGCCGCAATAAAAACAAATCATCCATGCGACGCTGATCTAATCTGCTTTCTTGAATTTCGTATTCCTTAAGTTGGTGCTGACGTAAGGTATCGATCACCTCGCGTTGCCGCCGTGCTTGCAGAAAATCCTGGCTGCGCGTCTGTCGAAGCGCTTCGGCTTCGTGCAATTGTTTTTCGAGGTTCCGCCGCCGTTCGCTCAAAGCCAGGTGGCAAAGCCCGTCGAATTGCAATTCTGCAGCGCTGACTCCAGATTTGAACTGCGGCCACCGCTGAGCCACGATATTTTCCGCTTCACTGTGTACCTTCTCGATTTGCTGGCGCAACAACGCGACTAGTTGATTCGCTTCTTGCAGCCGCAATTCCTGTTGCCGCTCCAGCCCCTGTCGCACCCGCAAGACTGCTTCTAGAGGAAATCGGAATGCCATAAGCGTCAGCTGGGAAGGGCCAAAAGTCGAGTGATGTTTTCCGCGAGCGTTACATTTTCGCCGGCCCCTTGTTGGAGGAAGCGTTTGAGCTCCGGCAAAGTTGCCAGCGCTTTGTCGAGCACCGGATCGCTGCCTTTCTGGTATGCGCCAATACGAATCAAGTCTTCTGAGGCGGTGTAAGCGGCGAGCAGTTGCCGCAAGGTTTGCGCCTTTTGCATGTGTTCCTTGGAGCAAACCATGGGCATCAGCCGACTGATGCTGTCCAGAATGGCGATTGGCGGATAATGATTTTGTGCCGCCAGTCGGCGGTCGAGCATGATGTGTCCATCCAGCAAGGCGCGCGCGCCGTCGACCAGCGGGTCCTGCTGGTCGTCTCCTTCCATGAGCACGGTGTAAAACGCAGTAATGCTGCCGCCACTGAATTTTCCTGCCCGTTCGATCAACCGCGCCATCAGGGTAAAGACCGAAGGGGTGTAGCCTTTCGCAGTCGGAGGTTCGCCTGCCGCCAGGCTGATTTCCCGTTGTGCCATGGCCAGGCGTGTGAGCGAATCGACAACCAGCAAAACATTCTTACCTCGCGCGCAAAAATATTCCGAGACAGCGGTTGCCGCCAGAGCTGCGCGTATCCGCAGTAATGGAGATTGATCGGAAGTTGAAACCACCACCACCGAACGCTTCCTGCCTTCCTCGCCTAAAGCGTCCTCGAGAAAATGACGCACTTCGCGGCCACGTTCTCCGACCAGCGCCAGCACCGTCAGATCGGCCCCAGTGTTGCGTGCCATCATGCCAATCAATGTGCTCTTGCCCACGCCGCTGCCGCCAAAGATTCCCACGCGCTGTCCACGGCCGCAAGTCAGGAAGGCGTCTACCGCGCGCACTCCACAGCCGATGGGCTCGCGAATGAGATCGCGCTCCATAGCCAGGGGCGCCGCTGCTTCTAGTATTTGTGAGTCACGCCGCTCGCACGCTCCCAGACCGTCGATGGGCTCGCCCATGCCATCGATGACCCGGCCTAAGAGGCCGTTCCCCACGCGTAACACGGGTCGTGCTCCCCAAGTCACGACCCGATCGCCATAGCGGATTCCGGTCGGACGCGCCATCGGCATGGAGAGCACCGTTGTCCCGCGGAAGCCGACAATCTCTCCTGCAAAAACCGCACCACTGCCGTCCACCACTTCGCACAGCTCGCCAACCGAGCAGAACGGTCCCTCGGATTCCACCAACTGGCCGATCACTTGGGTCACGCGGCCCTGCCAGCGCAAACTCGAACACGAGTCCAGCCGCTTGAAATATGGCGAAAGCAAAGGTGAAGCATTTATGGTTTGACTGTGCATTGTTTCGCTTGGTTACGGATTGGCCGGCCGCTTGGCCAGCAGATCGAGCAGACCTTGCTCAATTTCTTTGAGCTGAACTTCCGTGCCGATTTCGGTGGTACCGAGCGCGGTTTGGATTAGGCAATGATCCATCTTTACCGCGGGATCATCGACCACCTCCGGTACCTTGCTTGCCTCCATGTGCTGCGCAAAATAGCTGCGGCATTCAGAAACCTGCTGCGGATGCACTCGCAGCACAACTTTGGTCGCGCTCTCAATCTTTTCCAAGGTAACTCGCACCATCCCGGCCAGCAGCAGGGGATCCAGCTGCGCTTCACGATGCAGAATCTTGCGGGCAATGGCCAGAGCCAACTGCACAACCTCGCTTTCCACCTGCTGAAAATATTGGATTCGATCGTGGGCAAAGCCGGCGATGGCCGCCGTCACACTTTCCCGGGTCTGCGCGAGATGTTGTTCGCCAGCCGCGCGCGCCTGGGCCTCGCCTTCGCGCCGCCCCGTTTCCCGCGCCGCCGCCTCGCGCTGCGCAATTATTTCGGCGCCAAGATCGCCTTCGCCCGGGCTGGCGGCGGATCCGGTTTTGTTTCGACCGCCCGCCGTCACCGCCTCCGCATAGAGAAAGGGCTGGCTCCGGGTTTCCTGTTTAGCGTCAAGCGCGGGATTACACGACGTACTCATCTTCATCGCCTCCCAGACTGATCTTTCCCTCCGCCTCCAGTTTGCGCGCTACCGCTACCGCTTCCTGCTGCGCCTTGATCATGTCGCGCGAGCGCACCGGCCCCAACACGTCCATATCTTCCTTCAGCATTTCTACCGCCCGGCTTGACATGGATTTGAAGATATAAGCTTTCAGTTCCTCGGTCGCGCCCCGCAATGCCAAGGCCAGAGATTTCTTGTCCAGTTGTCCCAGCAATTCGCGAATACCCGCCTCCGGCACTGACAGCAGATCCTGAAAGGTGAACATCAAGTTGCGAATGCCCAGCGCGACTTTAGGATCATCTTTCTCAATGCTCTCGAGAATCGCCTTGGCCGGTACCGGGTCCATGTGGTTCAGCAGATCGGCCACCCCTTGAAACCCTGCATACGCACGCCGATGTTGCTCTCCGAGAGCCTGCAGCCGCTTGTGCAGGGCAAGAGCAACTTTTTGCGCGATTTCCGGAGAAAACTGGCGCATCTGCGCCATGCGCTTGATGGTCTCGGCCCGTAGCGCCTCCGGCAGGCGCATCAGCAACTCCGAAGCTTGTTTCGAATTCACGTGCGCCAGGGTCAAAGCGATGGTTTGCGGGTGCTCGCTCTCAAGAAATTTGGCCAGTTGCTGCGGATCAGCCTTCTGCAGCGAATCCAGCTTGCTGGCGCTGCTCTCCGCCGCCGTCGAAACCTGGCGCAGCAATTGCCGGGCGCCGTCTTCGCCAAACGACCTCACCAGTAGTTTTTGCGCATAATCCGTGCCTCCCTGCGCTAGATAATCCTGGGTCAGAGCCATGCGATGATATTCTTCGAGCACGTTCAGCGCAGTTTCGGAATTGACGTAATCCAGCTCGGCAATCTCTTTGGTGAGAAGCTCAAGGTCCTCCTGCGGCAGCACGCGATAGATGTGACTCGCAATCTCTTCCCCTAGCAGAACGAGCAGCACCGCGGCCTTTCGCGTTCCCCCGAGCGTCGGTTCTGCGGCCGTCACTCTTTACCACCCTCTCGGATCCAGCTCTGTACCAGCCGGCCGGCCACCGCTGGCTCGGTCCTCACCTTTTCCGAAAGCTGTTTCTTGAGCGTGGCTGCACGCTTGGCTTGTTCGACTCCGGGGACTTCTACTTCGGCCGTAAGCGCTGCACCAGCGGTAGCCGCTCCCAGGTCTTTCGAGCCTCGCACCATGCGAGTGGGCAACTCGCGCAGGGAAATAAGAATCTGCTTCTTGACCGGCCGTAACATCAGGAAATAAACAATCAGGAAGAGCGCCAGAACGCCCGCGTAGCGCAACAGCCCGGACCATTGCGTCAACAGTTTGCGAGTATTGTCCAGTTTGCCCGGGGGTAGCGGCTTCTCCACCGGAAGCTCCTGGAAGGAGAGATTCTGCACCGCCAGCATATCGCCGCGCTGGGCGTCCAGACCAATAGCCGCTCCCGCCAGTTGTTCGATCTCTTTCATTTCTTCCGCGGTGCGCTTGCGCCGGGTTGCAGTTTTGACTCCGTTTTTTTCGACGGTATCAATGGCGTCGTCTACCAGCACCGCCGCCGCCAACCGCTTGACTCTTCCCGCAGGCTGCACCGTATGGCGCACGCTTTTGTTTACCGCGAAGGTTTCACTTTCGGAGTGGGAATTCTGAGTTTCGGCCGTCACTGCTGTCGCGGTCGCCGCCGCGGCTCCGGGGACATTGCTGGCAGTGCCGGGAATTCCCGCAGGCCCGCCGCCGCCCGCATTCTCTTCGGATTTCTGCTGGGTCAGGGTTGCCGTAATCTTCGGATCGTAAACTTCTTCCGTATTTTCGCTGCTGCTGAGATCGTATTCGACATGCACGCTGGCCCGCACGTGCTCGGCTCCAACCACCGGCTCGAGCGTTCGCAGCAAGGTTTTGGCCAGCTCGTCATCGAGATCGTAGCCGCCATGCGAAGCTCCCGGGCCGTGGGTATGCAACAGCGGAGTATTGCTGTCGGCGTCTATCACGGTCACATTTTCCGGCCGCAGTCCGTCGACCGCACTCGCCACTAACTGCGGAATCGCCAACTGCGCCCGCTCCGAGAGCGCTCCTCCGTGGGTCTTCAATATGACGGCGGCTTTGGCCTCGCGCTCCTGCTCGCTGAACAGCGATTCGCGCGGCAGCACCAGATGTACCCGCACCGCTTCGACTTCACTCAGAGTCTGCAAAGTCCGCTCCAGTTCGCCTTCGAGCGCTCGCTGATAATTCACTTTTTCGGTGAAATCCGATCCCGCCCAATTGGGAGTGTCGAAAAGCTCGAAACCCAGGCGCGCATTCCGTGGCAAGCCCTGCGCAGCCGTCTCCAAGCGGCTGGCATCAAGCTGATCCGCCGGCACCAGCAGGCTGGTGCCATCCGGCGAAAGCTCATGGGGAATATTCTTAGCCGCCAGGCGGACTCCAAGTGCCTGCGCCTCCTCCGGTTTCAATCCGGAATATAGCGTGGCATATTTCGGCTTGCCAATCAGCCCCACAAACAGCCAAAGGGTCACAGCCACCAATACCGCGCCACCGGCCAGCAGCGCACGCTGGCCCAGGCTGAGACCGCGCAGCAGTTCGCCGCCCTGCTCGATCGCCTGGCCGAATGATTTGGGTGCTTCCACTCTCGTCTCCTATCCGGCGGCTCAGAACTGCATGCGCGATATCTCCTGATAGGCAGCCACGATCTTGTTGCGTACCTGCATCATGAGTTGAAACGAGAGATCAGCCTGTTCCACCGCGATCATGGCGCTGTGCACGTCCATGCCACTGCCATCGAGCAGTCCGGCTACTTTGACGTCGGCGGTTCCTTGCAGCTGTTTGGTCTGGTCTATAGCCCCGCGCAAGGTTTCCGTGAAACCCCACTCCCGCGGCGCCGTCGCCTTCGATGCCACACTTATTTCCGTGGGTAGAATTCGCAAGTTCGAAATCGGGTTCGACATATTTTCTTTTCCCCACACCTACAATTGCGCGATCTGCGGCGCAACAGATTATCAGCGTCATTAAATCAGCGCAGCAGATCGAGTGACTGCTGGATCATGGTCTTGGTCGATTGCACCGCCGACGCATTCAGCTCGTAGGCGCGCACCGCACTCAGCATGTCGGCAGTTTCCTCGACCGGATCGACCGCCGGATAGCGCACATATCCCTGGGCGTCGGCGTCGGGATGCCCCGGTTGATAGCGCTCAATCGGCGGCTTGGCATCGGCGATAACCTGATCCACCCGCACCCCGCGCGCCGACACATTGCTGAATCCAGCCAGCAGGGCGGGGAATTGCGGCATGCGCCGCGCGCGAAACACGACCAGTTGCCGCCGGTACGGCCCACCCTCCGGCGTGCGCGTAGTCTCCATGTTCGCCATATTGCTGGTGACCACCTCCGCCCGTTGTCGTTCGGCGGTAAGCGCCGAGCCGCTGACGGTAAGCATGGCAAAAAGATTCATGACGGACTCCCTTCGTGAATGGCGCTTAAGATGCCCTTGAACTCATCGCGCAGCAACTGCACTCCCAGATTGAAGCGCAGCTGGCTGTCGGCCAGCAGCAGGCTTTCCCGCTCCAGGCTGACATTGTTGCCGTCGGGACGCTCCATCAGCCCACGCACCGGGTGAGCCACCGGGGAAAACGAGGCGTACTCTAAATTCCCTCCCGCCCGCTCCATTTCCCGGCTGAAGTTCACGTCCTGCGTGCGGTATCCCGGAGTGTCGACGTTGGCCATGTTGGACATGACCAGCTCGCTGCGAAATACATTCACATCGAGAAAGCGGGAGAGCGCAGTAATGTTCGGATCATCAATCATGGACATAGCTTCTCCTTGGTGGCAGCCCGTACTCGCGAATCTTGTTGCGCACAGTGCGCAGACTTACCCCCATCATCTCGGCGGCACGCGAGCGGTTGCCTCCAGTTGCATCGAGGGTTAGCTCCAGCAGACGCTTCTGCACGCATTCCAGCGAGACGCCGGGGCGCAAGCCATCTTCTGGCGGCGCCAGACCCTCGGCCTTGGCCACGAACGGCAGCGCACTGAGTTCGCCCGGCTCGAGCACTTCCACGCCGATTTCGCCGCCGGATAATGCCACTGCCCGCCGCATCAGGTTGGCCAGCTCGCGGACATTGCCCGGCCAGGAACGCTGCAACAAGTGATCCAGAAAGGCCGGAGTCATCACCGGGGCTGCGCCCGGCGGCGCGTAAAGTCCAACAAAGTACGCGGCCAGTTCGGCTACATCCTCCGGCCGCTCGCGCAACGTAGGCAGGCTGAGGGGAATCACATTGAGCCGGTAATACAAGTCGGCACGGAAGCTGCCGTCTTTAACCATGCTTTCCAGCGGACGATTGGTGGTCGCAATCACCCGGATATCAACTTTCACCAGGCGGGTGTCGCCCAGGCGGTCAAACTCCCGTTCCTGCAGCGCCCGCAGAAGCTTGGGTTGCAGAAGCAGCGGCAACTCGCCAACTTCATCGAGCAGCAGCGTGCCTCCATGGGCCAGTTCAAATTTTCCTGGCTTGGCATTGACCGCCCCGGTAAACGCCCCCTTGGCATAGCCGAACAATTCGCTTTCGAGCAGAGTCTCGGGAAACGCGGCGCAATTCACTGCGATAAATGGACGATCGCGGCGCGGGCTTAGGCGATGAATCATGCGCGCCAGCAATTCTTTGCCAGTGCCACTTTCGGCTTGAATCAGAATGTCGGCGTCGATGCCCGCCACTTGCCGCGCCCGGTCGAGCGCCCGTAACAGCGCTGGCGAATGTCCTATCAACTGTCCGGGCTCGCCATCTGCGGTCTGGGTGCGCAACAGAATTTCCTGCGCTGCATGCTCCAACTGTTCGAAGGAGACCGGCTTCACCAGGTAGTCGCAGGCGCCGTTTCGCATGGCGGTGACGGCGTCAGGCACGCTGCCAAACGCGGTCAACAGAATCACCGCGGTGCGTGGCGCCAGAGCACGGGCCTCGCGCATCACTCCGAAACCGTCGCCATCCGGCATACGAATGTCAGTCACAATCAGCGCATGCTTGCCGCGCCGAAACTTCATCATGGCATCGCTTGCGCCACTGGCAGTGTCAACCCGCCAGCCATGACGCAGAAAGCTGATTTCGAGCGCCGCCCGCATACTCGCATCGTCTTCGACCACCAGCACCTGGCGCGGCGGGACCGCTTTCATGCCCGCCGAAAACATGACCGCCGGATGCAAAGCCGCGGGATTCATTTTCGCCTGACATATTTCCGTGTGAATAGTTGCCGCCTGATTCATGGCTTCGCTCCCAACAAAGGAAATTCCAATTTGAAAGTTGTTCCGCGTCCCGTTTCGCTGTGCACTGTGATTGTCCCTCCATGCTGCTGCATGATGGTCTGGCATACTGCCAGTCCAAGGCCGGGGCTTCCCGGGCAAGTGGTGAACCCGGGATGGAAGATTTGTTCCAGATTCTCGGCTGCGATTCCGGGGCCGCTATCGGATATCTCGACCATAGCTTTTTCTTTTCCGGGTTGAGAATGCACCTCGCCGTGAATCCTCAGCACGCCTCCACCCGGCATGATGCGAAAAGCATTCAGCGCCAGATTCAACAGCACCTGCTCCAGACGATGGCGGTCCCCAGCCACCAGCACCCCGTCAAGCGTGTGCATCAGTTCCATGCGCACTCCGGCGCGCTGCGCCAGGGGCCGCAAAAAGTCACGCGTAGAGCGCAGCCACTGTCCCAAGTCGGCGGGAGCCAGACCGGGAGAAGGCTCACTGTGAAAGTGCAAAACGTTATTGACTGTAGCTGCCAGGGTCCGCAGTCCCGCCTGCAGCTGTCCCACCCAATCGCGCTCTTCATCTTCCAAATCGGATTCGGCCAGCAATCCGGCAAACAGTTCCAGGCTTCCCAGCGGATTACGAATCTCATGCGCCAGCAGCGCCGCCATCTCGGCCAGGGCCTGCCGCCGGCTCAATTCTTCATGCTCGCGCTCAAGGCGCTTCAGTTCGCTGACATCCTGCAGGATGAAAATCGAACTGCCGCCTTCCTCGGCACTCAACTGGGCGCAGCGTATCGTGATCCACTCCGCCGCGGCGGTCGCGCAACGATATTCCAATTCGCTACGGCTGACTTGGCAACGGTCAAGCAAGTCAGGAAGCCAGGACGGCAGTTCGGAGTCGCCAGCCGTGCCCAACAGTCGCCGGGTCTCCGGATTGGCCAGAGAAACCTGTCCGCCGGACTCAGTTACCAACACCCCGCACGGCAGCCCTTGCAGGATGCGGTTAAGATGTTGGCGCATGCGGTGGTTTTCTTCCAGGCTTGCGGCCAAGTCACGATTAGTGTCTTCCAGTTCGTGGCGCAGCCCCGCGACCTCCGCCTGCAACTGCATGTAGGCGCGTTCCAGCGACGATGCCGCCTCGGTGAAGGACGCGAACGCTCGCGTCAGTGAGCGCTCGTCGAGCGCGATCACTCCCGCCTCGAGCGGATGCAGCAGCGTGGATAAAGTAGCGCCGGCCATACTCACCGGTTCGCCGGGCTGCAGGCCGGACTTTCCTGGGGTGAGCTTTCTTGCCTGCGCGTGCCCCGCAGCGGGGAAAAACAAAAATGTTCCGGTAAGATTTCGTGCCCGCCTTCCGCCAGGATGTAAGCCCGCTCCATCACTTGCTGCAATTCGCGCACATTGCCCGGCCAGGAATGCGCCTCCAGCATGGCCGCAGCCTGCGGATCGAGCCCGGCTGGAGCGCACCCCGCCGCAGCCGCAATTCCCTGCAAAAAGTGTTCCGCCAGACGCAGCACGTCCCCGGTGCGTTCCGCCAGGGTGGGCAGTTCCAGGGGAAAAGTCGACAGCCGGTAGTAAAGATCGTCGCGAAAGCGGCCTTCGTCCACGCAGCGCGCCAGATTGGCATTGCTGGCCGCCACCACCCGCACATCCACCTTAAGCGTTTCTGAGCTGCCCAGCCGCTGTACCTCCTTCTGATCGAGAAAGCGCAGCAGCTTGGCTTGCAGGCTGAGCGGCAACTCCCCCACTTCGTCGAGAAACAATGTCCCACCCTGGGCCAGATGGATGCGTCCGGCATAGCCTTGCACCGCCCCGGTGAAAGCTCCGCGCACATGGCCAAATAACTCCGATTCGAGCAGAGCCTCAGGAATGGCTGCACAGTTCACCACCGCCCATGGTTTGGTGGCGCGCGCACTCAACTGGTGAATCGCCCGAGCTACTAATTCCTTGCCGGTTCCCGTGGCTCCCGAGATCATGACTGTGGTCATGCGCGGCGCCACCAGCCGGGTCAGGCGGTACAGCTTCTGCATTACTTCGGCATTGCCGATCATTCCCGGCAAGGGAGCGACGGTTCTGGGCTGCGGGTACTCGGCTGAAAGGTGCGATCGCACTGCCTCTAAGCCACTCGAAATCCGCCGTCTTAAAATCTCGCTGGAAAAAATCGGCGGCGCAACCTTCGGTGTGGACAGCGATGGAATGGAGCCGAAAGTCGGCGCTGCTCCCCGCACTGCAGGCACTACTGCCAGCGATCGGTTCAGCCATGAACTGTAAGCCGCGTCTGGCGAGGGGAACTGCGCGGCGGTGCTATCGGAGTCCAGCAGTACCACTTCAATGCCCGGATAACGCAGCTTGATAATCTCGATCAACTCCTCCACATCAAGGTCATTGAGCCGGCGATCCAGGAACAGAAGCTGCCAGTGGCCGCTTTCGAGTTTCACCAGAGCATCGGCGCCGCCCTGCACCTCGTGAATCGGCCCCCGGTCCCCATGCAGACTTCTGCGAACTTGTTCACGGAACGTGGTGCTGGGGCTAGCTACCAGAACGCCGCCTGTACGTGATGGCACGATTGATGCGGTTGTCATAAACCGATTTCAATCCGGAGAGATTAGAAGGAGATTGGAAGAGGATTAAAGGTTTCTATTGACGGCAAATCTTTCCCAGTTTAGAGAGAGGTGATGAAAACGGGAAAAGTTTGCCGCCCGGCAATCGTTGCCTCGCAACTCGGACGTATAACTGTTGTAGATCGACTATTGTGGCAGCGAAACCAGCGGCAAACGCACTTCAAGGCATAATGCGTTTGTGCTGTTTTGCACACGTAAGCTGCCATCGGCACCTTCGAAGATGCGTCGCGCGACTGCCAATGCCAGCCGTCTTTTCAATTCGCGCTGCTTCACGTTCATGGAGTCGTCAACTGAGGCCACGCGGTTCCCATGCGCGTCAGCCTTCGCAACCACAACTTTAGGAGGTTGGACGGTGGGTACTGCAACTATCACTCGCGCTACATCGCCGTCGGCGGCCGACGTAATCTGAATTTCCATTCCTCCCGGACAGCCCTCCAGAGTGAATTCCAGCGCACGAAGCAAACCTTGCCGTAGGCGGCTGGCTTGGAAGCTCACCAAACACTTGTCGCTGGAAATAGCCGCCTCACCAAGCAAAGCCAGCTTCACATTTTGCTTCTCCGCCACCGGCACAATATCCGCTATCACCTCGTGCAGGCAGTCGGCCAGATTCAGCACCTGCTGATCCTGCTTCGGATCACCCGCCTCCACCAGTTCCCGCAGACCGCGGAATAGCCGCATCACCGATTGGGTTTGTTTTAGCGCGATCTGCAAATCGTGCCGTGTGCGTTTCGCCGGACGCGACACCAGCAGGTTTACCTCGAGCAGGCAGGTTAACGTGCTGAGGGGCTGGCTCAACTCATGAAAGATGTCGTGCATGAGTTGCTGATATTCACCCTCAACCTTTTCCCCTCCCGGACTCACCGCCGGGTTCAAAGCCGGGCTGGCTGCCATGCTCACGCCTGCGCTCCCGAGTGACGGCTCAGCTCATAGCCAACTCCCCGAACCGTATGGATCAGCCGCGTCCCGTGCCCATCGTCGACCTTGCGGCGCAGATAATTTACGTACACATCCACGACATTCGTACAGGTATCGAAGGACAGATTCCAGACATGCTCAATAATCATGGCGCGCGTAATTCGCCGCCCCGCGTTGCGCATCAGGTATTCCAGCAGCGCAAATTCCTTGCCAGTCAAGTCAATGCGTTTCCCCGCCCGCTCCACCCGGCGCTCTACCCGGTCGAGCTTCAAATCTTCCACCGTTAATATCGATTCCGCCGGCAGATGACAACGCCGCAGCAGTGCCCGAATCCGTGCCGAGAGTTCTGAAAACGAGAACGGCTTGCTTAAATAATCGTCCGCACCCAGATCGAGACACTGCACCCGATCTTCCACTCGCGTACGCCCAGTTAATATGAGAATAGGCATGCTCGGCTTGCGGGTACGCAAATAGCGCAGAATCGTTACTCCATCGAGACGCGGCAAATTAAGGTCGAGCACCACCAGGTCATAATCAAATTCTCCGGCCATAGCTCGGGCCTGTTCGCCATCATGCGAAACGTCCACCGCGTAATGTTCGGCGTCGAGACCCTTTTTCACGAAGCTGGCGAGGGCGGAATCATCTTCAGCGATAAGAATGCGCATAAGGTGTGTCTAACTTTGCTGTTTCGATTCTAGCCACGAAGTCGGCGAAGATTAGAAATTTACTGGCTGCACCAAGGGCTCTGTCTTCCGCAAACGGGAACGCGAACCTGCGCTGACACTCGCTGCCACTTTGTTCCGCCAACGATAATTCCTTAAATGCCATTTTGGGCTTGAAGGATCAGGCGACGCGTGGACATGGGGAGCAAGGGAACACTGAAATCCCTGTTCGTACCTGGAGGCATACTGCTGCTCGCCGCAGTAGTTTTGCTGTCGGGCGGATTCCTGTCCGTCTCGGCCGCCGCTGTCGATTTCTACTATTACGCCGTTTTCGTTGCCGGAATTGTGCTGGCGTGGCGCTTCCACGCCAACCGCATCCTGTTCGCCCTGGGCATGCTGTTGTTGGCGCATCGCGCCGTGGAGTTCTTTTCCGCCGGACGCGCCGTTTCTGCGGGGCCGGGCCGCATCGCATTTGAAGCCGTCTGCTTTCTTGTGCCGCTCAACTTTATAGTTACGCCGCTCCTGCGCGAGCGTGGTCTGGGGATTCCCGCTATTACTCCGCGCGTGCTCTTGCTGTTTCTCGAATCCGTGTTTGTCGCGGTCATCTGCCGTCCGGGAGAAAAAACTAGTCCCGCATTTCTGCATGCTGCATTCTTAGACCGCGCGTGGTTTCATTGGACGAAAATTCCGCAGCTCGCTTTGCTGGCATTCGTCGCAGCTTTTGTCGTGTTGCTTGTCCGGCTCTTGCTTTATCACAAGCCGCTGGAAATTGGGCTGCTCTGGGCGCTGGCTGCGGCTCTCCTGAGTTTGCAAAGCAATGCGGTAGACCGCATCGGCGTTGCCTATTGGGCGACGGCTGGGCTGGTTCTTCTGGCGTCGATTATTGAGAACACCTACGTCCTCGCCTATCATGACGAACTCACTTCGCTGCCCGCGCGCCGCGCCTTCAATGAAGCTTTGTTGCGCCTCGAAACTCCGTATGCAATCGCCGTCGTCGATATCGATCACTTCAAGAGCTTCAACGACACTTACGGCCACGACACCGGAGACCAGGTTTTGAGCATGGTGGCCGCGCGATTGGCTAGGGTGAGCGGAGGCGGTCAGGCTTTTCGCGTCGGTGGGGAAGAGTTCTCCATTCTCTTTCGCGGAAAATCCATGAAGGAGGTTGTGCCTCATCTCGACGCGCTCCGAATTGCCATTGAGGAAGCAAAGTTTCGGGTTCGCTCGACACCCGACCGCCGCAGCGACCTTCGCGACGGAGGGCGGAGAAAAGAAGATAAGAAAGTCACGGAATCCCGCTCGCGAGCCGCTCTGCGCAAGCCTCCAACGCAACCATCTCTTGGTGAATTATCGGTCACCGTCAGCATCGGAGTGGCGGAGCCAACTCCCAAAGCGCATGAAGTCGAGCAAGTGATCCAGTCGGCCGATAAGGCTCTCTACCGGGCCAAGAAAGCTGGACGCAATCGCGTAGAAATTGCAAGCGAGACTCGCAGCCGCACGCCACGCCTTAAACGAAACATAGCCTGAACATCCAGCGCGACTGATACCCGAGTCCGACTTTAACTTCTCCACTTCAACGTTACCGGGCCCGCCATGGGATGCCTCATCTCACCACCATTGCGACATGATTCGAGATACGCGGCCTTCAACTGGAAGTACCACTTTGCGGGACGGTCGGCATCGTCGATTAGCATGAGATGCGGGTTGTGCTTCAATCCTTCCGCTTGATTTGCCATCGTCTGCCGGTCTTGTTCGACGAACTTCGCAAACACGAATTTCAGCAACGACGCTCCGAACGGCACCCAGCGAAAAATATTCCAGCATGCGACCACATCGATGCGGCATTGGTTGCGCGTGATTGGCGTGACCGTGGTCAGGCTCGAGAACCAGTACTTTCCCGCGCGAATCGTTTCCAGACGCAAGTTGGGTAGAACAAAATCAATAGTCGTGGTGATCGAATCCGCGTCGGCATACAGCCGCAGCAGTTTGTAGGGGGCGCTGTTTGAGCTGGGCGTGTGCGCGCTCATGCGAAAGCCCATTGGGATGGGCTCGAAATTCTTTTGCTTCTCATGAATGCTGTGGCGGCTGCGCCACCACCACGCCTGATGGACAAACGGTCCGTGCGCCGGGTCCATGAGGCCGATAATGCCGTGATCGACGCTGCACGGCAGATTGGCGCTCAGGCGGGCGATCTTGTAGCTTCCACCAAAAGTTGGAACGCGCGGAGCACTCGTCGACGGCTGCGCCGCCTTGCCAAAACCTGCGCCGGGCGGAGGCGGCTCCGGAATAAATACCCAGATGAAATCGTCGTGTTCCTCGCACGCATAACTGCCGGCGTAGATGCGATCCACTTTCAGTTCCTGGTCGGAAGTCAGCGACGGAATGAGCTGACACTGCCCGCTGTGAGCGTCGAACTTCCAACCGTGATAGCTGCACTCCAAATTCTGCCCATCAAACCAGCCGCTCGACAGCGGCATTCCGCGGTGCGGGCAGGCATCGCGCAAAGCGAAAGGCTTGCCCTGCCGGTCGCGGCCTATCACTAAAGGAGTCTCGAGCAGCATCGCTTTATGCAGATGATCGCGGGCAACCTGGGCGCTGGGTAGAGCGCGATACCAGAAGCCGTAGAGCATCAGCGAATCCGGCATTTGCCTTTGGGATGTTTCCACTTCATTCATGGGGATCACAGGCAGCGTACTACAGCCATGAAAGTTTGTGGAGGACGACGTCGTCGAGACTGTATCGCAACTACTCTGTCGCCCCGCTGGGGCTTTGCAACTTTCCACTTGCACCCACGGCTTGCGCCGTGGGCTGCATTCTTACGCCGCTTCGCGGCTGTCGGAGATTCCGTTCCACTCTTTCGAGCACACTTTAGTTGTGACACCGTCTCGCCCGTGCAAAACCAAAAGCAGGTCTATGTTTTCAAGTCTGATTTTCTAGTTGAGCAGGGCTTTGTGTTGCGATCCCCCAGCGACGAGCGGCGGTCGTTACCATGTCTCGTATCTGCATAATCGTTTGTTGCTGTTTAGTTGCGCTATCTTCTTCCGCGGACGCTGCCTCATTCTCGTCTTCGTCGCTGGCCTCGAGTGACTTCGACGCTTCGGCTCGAATATTTTCCACGAAATCTTCGCGGCGCCAGGGGTCCTCGCCTAATACAGTTTGGTCCACGGTGCTGGGATCGATGATTACGCGGGTTTGGTGAGGTTCGAAATTGGTGCGCTTGAGGTTGGACGAGGCGGTCTGCAGGGCGTAGAGCAGGAGGCCTGCGGTTCTGGGTTCCACTTGTCCGCTGAGGATCAGGCGCATGATCTGCATGAGCGAGACTTGGACGGAGTTGGCGTCCTCGAGCACGGGCATATCGATGACGGCGCGGCTGCGGCGGGCGCGGTTGGCGTTGAGGACGACGCGAGTGTCGCGCCAGCGCTTGTGAAAGTAACAGAAACGCTTGCGCTCTGAGGGCGGGCGATCCGCACTGGGTGCCGTTGGTTTTGATGTGTTCGCAACGAGGAATGCTACTGGGAAAAGACATGAATGGTCTCCACCCCCTCCTCCCTGATCTTTTGGAATCAGAGCGGTACCGGGGGACTAGGGTCAAAATTTTTGAGTTTAAAAGAGTTACAGGGAAAATCTTGGAAACAAATGGCTTGTGGATGGGGGAAGGCATTGCTGATTTATGAGCTATATATTTGTTATCGTGTATATCTTATAGTGAAGTCAAGAGAATTGCGGGGAAACGATGACGATGGGTGCCGAAATGGGAAAGGATGTGGCAGTTCTTGCAGTGGAGCCGGTTGAGTTAAAGTTTTCCGTCCCACCCTTACAAAAACGTAAAGGTGGGCCAGCCACCTTGGGACGTAGATAGGGTCGTAAATGCATTCCTGCTCTCTCTAGAACACGCCGCGTGATTGAAAGAGAGAGAGAAAGAAAGACAATACAGACGCAATGGCCGCTATGCCCAAAGAATGCGCGTTTTGCCCTCACACCGCCAAACTCTCGGCAGAGCATTTGTGGAGTGATTGGATGGATGCTTTATTTCCGGGCAAAAAAAGATTCAAGTTAAGAAATGAGAAGGGCGAAGTCGTTCACGAGCGAATATCGAAAAGCCTAGATTGGACGGCGAAAGTGGTTTGTGCTGACTGTAATAACACGTGGATGAGTGCGATTGAAAATGACCACGCCAAGCCAGCAATGACTGATCTGATTAGCGGCAAAGTGGATATCCCGATAGACGAAGCACGGGCCCAATCGATTGCGTTGTTCGCATTTAAGACTGCCGTTGTGTTCGATCATATGCAACGTAATCAAGAGCCTTTCTTTCCGGGAACGATCAGGCACCGGTTCAGGGAGTCGATTGCGATTCCTCCGACTACGGTCAAAATGTGGATGGCAGGATATTTGCCGACTGCCAAGGGAGAAGTTCTCACATTTTATTCGCAAGGAAACCTCACACCTACTAACCGGCTCAGACTTTACGTCTGCACATATGCAGTCGGGCACTTTGTTTTTCAAGTCGTAGCACAGAGACAACAAGGCTTCATCCCGCTCGGCCCCGCAGCTGATTATTCTGGTATGGCTATACCGTTCTGGCCTACCTCTGAACTTCCGAAAGGCTTTATTTGGCCTCCGAAGGCAATTCTACGAACGGTCAAAGACTTCAGTGATTTCTCCGAGCGCTGGCGTACAATCAATGTTCCACAACGCTTCTTGAAGAACTGTTGAGAAACGCAGAGGCTTGACAGGAACGTGCCTGAGCATCCGGTGATGTGTCCGAAGTGCGGTGCGGAATCCACGATTGGCAGAATGGTTGCCGAAGAGAGCTTCACCGGCATACCGGATCAACTCGTAAAGTTTGTGCAGCGAACGTTTGAGTTTTCGTGCTCGAAATGCGGCCATTCCTTCTTTCACCCGTACAAGGGTCTAGGGCACCACGGTACCATTGCTAAGAAAAAATTAAAAACTCTTTTTGGCAAAGCGGATGCCAAGCGATTGCGCTCTGGGTTGCCGGTTGAAGAGCGAGATGCTTTCACGAAGACGATTGAAGGGAAACGAATGGCAACCACTGAGGAGGTAGCACGCTGGCAGAAACGCTTGTCGGAGCTTTACTAGTCAGCAGTAATCCCTACCGCATTACTAGCCTTTCCCTAGTCGTTCACTAGACTTCGTGGAGCATCTTAGAACAATCCGTTCAGGTTCACTGTCGCAATAAAGCGAACAGCAGCGTGCAGATGACCATTGTCCCGGCGAGCATTGCTGCAATCATGCTGTTGAAGATTATTTTCCTCAGATCAGCCACTTCGGTCCCTAGAACTGCAACTGTGCTGCGTATTTCTATGATCTCCGTTTTCACAACTGCAACATCGGTTTTCACAGCCGCGATATCGGTCCTGCTTCTCTGTTCAAGCTCTCGCTGCCTTGCGATCCAAATTCCAACGTCCTTGACCACGTGGCACAAACCGTGCAGCCATCCGATCGCCCTTTCGGCGATATTCGAATGTCGGATTATCTGTCCGGGAGGGATTATCTCTCCTTGAAGCGGTTCGCTCTTTTGCGGATCGTTGTTGCTGTTGCCTGTTTCGGCCATAGAAACTCCTCTTGGCGATGGGAATTAGGGACGGCAGATTAGATGCAGGGTTGGAACGACGCGAATGGTTTTGAATCCGTGAGAAAATACGCCCTCTAGGCATCTTAGAACAGGGCTTAGAACATTTATCGAAAATCACACCATATTGGAATGTTTTACCGGTACCAATTGAAGTCTAACCGCTTGAAAATGCTGTAACCGGATCATCGCAATGACCTTAGCAAACCGCCGGGTGCTGGCGGATAGTGTCGCCTCGGACCATCGGCATTTCGCAATGCTAAGAGCAAATGCAAGATCAGGATGTTACGGTTGACCCTCCCGCCCCTTGCAAAAGGCGCAAGGAGCGGGACACCCGCACCAGCCCGTGCCTAAAGCCCCACCCTGTTCGAAGAGAACGCGAACAAGGGTGGGGCACCCGAATCTGACAAATCAAAATTTATGGCGAAGTCGCGCGCGGGTGGATGAGATCGTTCACACAGCGGGTTTCCTTAGAGTCATCCGCTCAGGTCACGATCATTGATGCGAACTCGTCCCACATCTCCATACTTGTAGTGGCGAACGCTGCTTCAGAGGCACTGTTCCGGCCGGTGTCCAGGTTCCCGCGTTTTTTTTTGGGGATAACCTCGGAGTGCATCGCTGCGGGTTGACCCAGGTTAGCGTCAAAAACCGACGCGAACCTGGGGCACCCGCTGCTGCTCCTCAGCAATTTGGTTCAAGCCTACGCGGCTACTGCGCTTCTTGCTATTGTGCTTTTGGTGTCACCTTCCACACGGTTCCGTAGTTGCTGCCGCCTTCTGGGGTGGTGCCATAGAGGTTGCCCTTCGCGTCGCGGACCGGACCTCCGAAGGGGAATTCCCCGTCCGAGGACCCACCAGCGAAGCTGTGCAGCACGGTTACGCCTGTCGAATTCAGTTCATACACCGTTCCTAAGCCGGAAGAGCCACCAGACTCGGTGACGCCGTAGAGGTTGCCCTTCGCGTCCATAATTACACCCGACAAAGGAAATCCCCCGTCTGACGACCCACCAGCAAAGTTGTGCAGCACTGTCTCGACGCCCGCCTTGCTCACCTCCCACACGGTTCCCTCGCTGCTGGAACCACACGACTCGGTGGTACCGTAGAGATTGCCACTCTTGTCCAGGGCTGGAGTTCCATAGGGGTAGCACCCGTCCGTCGTTCCCCCGGCGAAGTTGTGCAACACCTTAAATTTGCCGGTCTTGCTCAACTTGTACACTGTTCCCCTGCCGAAAGAACCGCCCTCGTCGTTAACGCCGTAAAGGTTGCCCTTCGCGTCCATGATCAAACTTGAATAGTAGGGGCTTGCTCCGTCGTCCCAGTAATTGAAGCTGTACAGCACGGTCTCTTTGCCAGCCGTATCCACCTTGTAAATCGTACCCCAGTTGTAAGCGCCACAACTAGAGGTGTTGCCGTAGAGATTGCCCGCCGCGTCCCGGATCAAACCTCCGTAGGGATTGCATCCGTCTGACGGTCCACCAGCAAAGCTGTACAGCACGGTCTCGGTGCCAGTCTTACTCACCTTGAACACCGTTCCGGCCTGGGAAGAGCCGCCAGAGTTGGTGGCGCCGTAAAGATTTCCCGGCTGAGTCCCGGACCAAACCTCCGAAGGGATATGCCCCGTCCGTCGTTCCCCCGGTGAAGCTGTACAGCACGGTCTCCGTGCCAGTCTTACTCACCTCGAACACCGATCCGAAGTCGGAAGAGCCGCCGAAGTAGGTGGTGCCGTAGAGATTCCCCGCTGAGTCCCGGATCAAACCTGCATAGGGATATGCCCCGTCCGGATCCCCGGTGAAGTTGTGAAGATCAGTGAAAGTCTGCGCTTGTGCCGATTGCGTTGTGACTGCCCCTAAGACAAGCACGACTACAAACGTCAGCGCGGCGCTTGCCGCTACCAGACGCATCCTCGAAATGCTGGGTTGCAGTGTGTTGGCCACTATAGTCCTCCCTGGTCAGAAAAACGCCCTCCATTCTAGCCATTCGGCGCGGAGTGTCAATGGAGACTTTCGGCCCGGTGATGTCAAGCCGCTTGTGTAAATAAGTTGAGGGTGCGGGTTTTCCACTCCAGGTTAAATCTGTGGAAGATGGAGTAGATGATACGGTCCACGATGGCCACATTCACAAGGCAGACGTGAGCCGGGTTCTTCGTCGCGCTTCCACGAAGCAGCGTTCGATGACGTTGGTGGTGGGGGCTGGCCCACTCCTGTGCTGACGTGTCCAGTCCCAACACATCCTTTACAGTTTGTCCCGGGACAAACTGTAAAGGATGTGTTGGGACTGGACACAAAGAACGGCTTGAATGGGCTACCAGCCGGAAACCAACCGGTATTCAAGCACAGCGTTTCATCATGTCCGACACCTCCCGTTTGATCTCCAACAAGCGCCCCTTTCGTAAGGCGAAAGCGGATTTCTCCAGTCCAGTGTGCTGGTCCTTGCTCCAATAGCGAGCGGTCGTGACTCTTAGATCGCTTATTTCTTGTCTCATGCTGCCGAGACGTTCCGAAATGTAATTCGCATCCATCATCACCTTTATCTCCCGTCAATTTCAAGCGGCTAGTTCTTGGGAGGCGTTTTTCGCATTCGCCCTAGACTTCAACGCGCTCCGAAGGGCGTGCAGGGAATACATCGCGTCATCTACAGCCTGCTCTTCTTCGATATTGTCTCCTGCTGCGTGAAAGAGTTCGCGCCCACGCGTCACAAGTACCGCTTCCGCTTCAGCAATTCGGTCTGAAACTTTGTTGGCGTCCAACTCAAAGAGCGCAGCCTTGTAAAATTGTGGCCAAACTCGCTTGCACGGTGACCCTAATATGCTAGTGTTCATAACCAATCCTGGACAGGTAGCAGACCAACTATTATGAGGGGGAGGCGACAGAATCCGCCTCCCGTTTCTCTCACCGCCCGCTGGTTTCATGCGGCCTTGCTGACAACCTTGGGTTCGAGAGTCTTCTCGCTGCTGACATTGACTTTGATCTGCTTGGGCTTCGCTTCCGCCTTCTTGGCCAAGCTGATCTTCAGGATGCCCTTGTCATAGTTGGCCGAGACCTTCTCCGGGTCCACGGTCGTGGGCAGAGTGAAGGATCGAGTGAAGCTTCCATACTGCCGCTCTACGCGACGGAAGTTTTCCTCTTTCTCTTCCTCCTCGATCTTGCGCTCGCCGTGCACGGTCAAGGTGTTGTTCTCGATACGGACATCAATGTCCTTCTCGTCAATACCGGGAACTTCAATCTTCAGAGTGATGTTGTGCTCGTCTTCGTAGATGTCCACCAGAGGTGCGAAGCCTGTGGTCGTCAACGCTTCCTCTGGGCCTTCGGGGCTGAACGACTCGCGGAAAAGACGATTCATGCGGTTCATGCGCTCTTGCATGGCAGAAAACTCACGGAGAGGCTCCCAACGGGACAATATTGTCATGACGCAATTCCTCCTTCAGAGGGAAGCTAAGAGGAAAAACTTCAGATGGGCTGACTTAGTTCAGGGGACCTGAAAGAGTAAGAAGAGGTAGCTTGCTCAATCACAATGCTAGGCCTGTACGCTAGCGCTGTCAAGGCTGCCAGGACACGCTGGAAACAGGCAGCGGACAACCTATATGTTGGGCAAACTTTGATCCGTTCGACCCGATCAATTAGGTTTCAGCGACTTCTTTGAAAGCTCGCCCTCGAACTGACTTTCAACTTCTCCACGACTAAGCGAGTCTTTTGCGTCGGTCAACACGATCGAATAGACGACTTTGTTGCGCTCCACCTGAGCGGTGATAAACACCCACTCGTCCCGCAGTTCTTGGTTGGTGAATTTCACTCTTCTGCCATCTGCAAGTGTTTTAATCCACTCGTCGCCTAGCATTATCAATTCCCCCACCAGTTCCCCCCAAGGCGACTCCATCCGTTGCCGCTTGGTATTCCGCTTGGGGAGAAGAATGCATTTCACTACAGCAGGCATTTTGTTGCCGGTGACTTCGCGGTAGATGCGTTCGATGGGAGTTTCGTGCCGTGGCTTGTGCGGCATTTGGTCCTCACAAACAGACAACGGAATAATACGCCCGTGGGGCGTGATGCACGAAACGTGACAGGCCGGACGAGCAATTTGCCCGAATTAACCACTTAGGTACTGTGTGCAATTGTGTATGACCTATATTGAACAGTCGAGCCATGTTCCTGAGCCGTATGATTTAGGCTCTTTTTCTAGGGAGGGAGAACGGCATTCTCACGAACTGAAGCTGGGCCAAGGATACAAATGGAGAACAAACGTACTCCCGGTTTCAGTCCCACAGTTTTCCGCAAAAAGTTCGGTTCTGGTATGACTGTGCGGAACTACCGAGACAACGAGGTCATTTTTGCGCAAGGGGATGGAGCCGATGCAGTTTTCCACATCCAGAGCGGCACGGTGAAGCTAACGGTGGCCGCCACGCGTCGCAAGAAAGCTATAATCGCCGTCCTGCTGCGGGGTAGCTTTTTTGGCGAGGGCTGTCTAGGAGGGCAATCTCTGCGTATCTACACGGCGAGATCAATTGGGCCGTCCAATGTCACTCGTCTGGAGAAAGAGAGCACGGTTCGCGCGCTCGATCGAGACCCGCGGTTTGCAGCGCTGTTTAATGCATATCTGCTTTCCCGCGTCATTCGGGTCGAGGAAGACTTGGTAGACCAATTTTTCAATTTCAGCGAAAAGCGACTGGCACGGATCCTATTGCTGTTTGGGCAAATAATCAAGGAGTCAAAGCCGGAGCACCCCCTGAAGGTGAGCCAAGCAACCCTCGCGGAGATGGTTGGTACCACCCGCGCAAGAGTAAGTAAATTTATGAATTTGTTCAAGAAGAAAGGCTTCGTCAGCTACAACGGCGGCTTGCAAATAAATAGCGAGCTTATCAGCGCCTTTCTCAAAAATCGGCCCATGTCCGTTGTCAGGAGGGCGTAGAACGTCCAGATGGGCTTCCCGGAACTGATGACCAACCTTTTGTAGGTGGAGGTTTGTATGACAAAAGAACTCAGCCCAAAGCAGGTACTCGCTGTTCGCTGTCCGACCTGTGGAGCCGCTCCGCGAGAGAAGTGCGAACTCAGCACGGGCCTACCACGCACCGATCCGCATCGCGACCGCCGATTGGTAGCAAAAGACCAGCCTTAGCACAATCTCGACCGACCACAAATTGGGAGTTCCTCGGCGGACAGCAAGGGTGAAAACCGGGGACGGGGCCCCGAATCTGCCGTCCCCGAATTTGTCCGTGTCCCCGAATTTGTAAGATATTGTCGGAAGCTGGCCCAGACCTTCCGAAGGGGTGGCCAGCTCCGTAATACCGCTTCAGACCCTTTGGCATTTCGCCAAGTAAGGGCATGCGCGGATGAGGATGTGACTTTTGAGCTGTCCCGCCCTTGCAACAAACGCTAAGGAGCGGAGCACCACACTCTCAGATCGGTTACTTCCGGCGAACATTATGATTTTTCAAATACTTACTGCGATTACCACGGTGGTTCAATACTCCTTTGGTAAGTTGCTCCGGTTATTTCCGACCCCTATAATCATGGCACTCTGGTTATAGGATTCTCCCTCGGGTTGCGGGTGGGTGGACAGGGCAATATTGTGTCCGCGATGTGATCGTTGTTCGTGATATTGCGTCACCCGGCTATGCGAAAAGACCTGCAACTCGCCCTGATGGCTAGTCCCGTAATCGCGATCTTCCTTTCACTCGCTACGCCGTACCTGCAGGCGGAAGCGGCTTCTGGCGCTGCGCATACCGCCATTACCAGCAGCACGGACGACAGCGGCCGCAAAGTGTATGTCAATGAATCTTTTCCGGTGACACATAGCAAAAGCTTCGATGCCCCTGCGCGGAATTCGCTGGCATTCTGGAGTTCCACCGAACATCGGTGGAAGGCGGTGCCTTCGGCCAACATCCGGGCAGCGCGATCGGCTGCGGCCGAGGTCAACCAGACGAACTTTGCTCCGGGAAAGGCGTTTTCACAACAGGACATTGATGCCGCAATTGATGAAGCAGCATCGCGGCACAATGTTGATCCTAACCTGGTGCGGGCTGTAATCAAGGTGGAGTCAAACTTCAATCCCAACGCGGTTTCCCGCAAGGGTGCGATGGGCCTGATGCAGTTAATGCCGCAAACCGCGCGCCAGTTGAGGGTGGAAAATCCGTTTGATCCGCAACAAAATGTCGACGCAGGGGTTCGTCATTTAAAGCAGCTCATGGAGAGCTACGGAGGCGACGTGAAACTGACCCTCGCCGCCTACAATGCGGGCCAGGGAGCGGTGGCGCGCAGTGCCGGGGTGCCGCATTTTGCCGAGACCCGCAACTACGTCAAGCGGATCACGCAACTGTACTATGCAGGATCGAACCCAGGAGGATCGGACCCAGGTTCTCACTTTCTCGAAAGCCCCATACATGATCCAATTCATGTGGAGAGGGACGCCCGGGGCGTGCTTCACATCAGCAATACCGAATAATTGTGTGCAGTTGGTTGACGAGCAAGCTCCCAGTCATCCCAGGTATTCGTTCTTAATTTTGCGATAGCGGTTACGGGCCGTTCAATTGAAGGATTCAAAGCGAATTCAACGCGTGCTGCGCTGGAGTGCGGCTCTGTTCGCGCTGTTGCTGCCGGCGTTTGCGGTCGCGCGCGTTCATCGGTCGGGCGCCTGGGCCGATTCGCAATTTGCCTCCGCTCAACGCATGCAGGAGGCGTTAGAAGGTCAGCCCCTTGAAAAACGAACGCGGGTTGATTATGAGCGCGTGATTAATGCCTATCGCAGGATTTATCTCGGAGCGCCCACGTCTGGCCGCGCCGATCCCAGCGTCGTTGCTGCTGCCCAGATGACCGAGGAATTGGGACGGCGCTTTGACGATTCTGACGGGTTGCGCTCGGCGATTCAACAATACGAATTTTTGCGCCGCGAGTATCCTGGCAGCAAATTCCGCTTCGATGCTCTGTTCCGGATTGGCGAGATTTACAAAGACGATCTCCACGACAAGAAGAATGCCGATGCGACCTTCGAAGAATTTGTGCGACGTTATCCGCGTAATCAATTCGCCGAGGCGGCGCGGCAGGCGCTTGCCGAACTGGCGCAGCCCCAGCCCAGCCGCAGGTCACAGAAAGAAATAAAAGCTGCTAATAATAAAGATGCGAAAGCGCCGAAGCCGAGTGCGGTCGCCGATTCAGTTGCCGTCCCCGAAAGCGCTCAGAATAATTTGGGCAATCAAACTGAAGTGGCGGAATCTGGGAAACCGTCGCGCGTGATCGGAATTCGCCACTGGTCGACGCCAGATTACACGCGGGTTGCGATTGATCTTGAACAGGGCGTGAAGTTCGAGTCGCAACGAATAGAATCGCCTGATCGCATCTTCTTTGATCTGCTTAATACTGAACTTGATCCGAAACTGGCCGGCAGGACTTTCGATGTAGGCGATGGCCTGCTGAAAGACATTCGCACCGCACGGTTCAAAGCTGGACGTGCTCGCGTGGTGCTCGATCTCGACGAAGTGGCGGAGTTCGATGCGTCGCTGCTCGACAATCCGCCGCGCCTCATTATCGACATCCATAACAAGCCAATCACCGCCGTCTCGGCGATGAAGGCAAGGTCGGCAGCGGACGGCGAAAATTCTTCAGCTAAGAGCGTTCCGGATCCGACTAACGAAGAGGCTCTGTCAGGGGAAAAAGTCTCCATTGAGAAATCGGCGCGCCGCAACTCGGTGGTGATCAGCAACGGTGTTAAGAAGACCATCGTTGATGCCGACAGTGACCGCTCCGATCAAGCAGAGGCGCTGGCGCAGGACAATAGTAATAATAAAGATGCGGCCAAGTCTGACTCTGTCGATCCCGGGAAGATCAAGCCCGCGAGCGTCGATACTGTTTCGAGTCTGCTCTCCGACCGCGCCAAGAGCAGCCCCAAAAGCAAGCGCAAGGCCGCAGCCGCTGAGTTTGATGTGCGCGAAGCGCAGCCGACCGCCAGCGGAGACCGTTCGCTGATTCGCGCGCTGGGATTGAAGATTGGGAAAATCGTGATTGATCCCGGCCACGGCGGGCACGACACCGGGACGATTGGTCCTACTGGGCTGGAGGAGAAAGATCTGGTGCTAGACGTCAGCCGTCGCCTGGGCAAGTTGCTGCAAACTCGCCTGGGCTCGGAAGTCATCTACACGCGCAAAGACGATACCTTCATCCCGCTTGAGACTCGAACCGCAATCGCGAATCAGGAGGCCGCTGATCTGTTTGTATCCGTGCACGCGAATTCAAGCCACGATCCCGACGCTCGAGGAGTCGAAACTTATTACCTGAATTTCACGTCGTCGCCGGAAGCGCTGGAAGTGGCAGCTCGCGAAAACGCGGTCTCGGAGAAATCGATTCACGAGTTGCAGGATTTGGTTAAGAAAATCGCGTTGAAAGAGAAGATTGAAGAGTCGCAGGAGTTCGCCGCCGACGTTCAGCGATCCCTGCACACCGGCCTGGCAGCGAAGAGTCCCGGGCAACGCGACCGCGGCGTGAAGAAGGCTCCATTCATCGTGCTGATTGGAGCCAACATGCCGTCCATCCTCGCGGAGATTTCTTTCCTCAGTAATCCCGGCGATGAACACCGCCTGGAAACCGCCGACTACCGCCAGAAGATTGCGGAATCGCTCTACCGCGGCATCGCCAAATATGTTGGTGGCCTGAGCGGAGTGAAAGTCGCCAGCAAGATCGATAAAGGTGAGGGACAATAGCGCGCGGTTCGCGTGTGCGCCCTATCGGCTGCTGGAAAAAAAGCTTTGTCATCCTGAGCGCAGCGAAGCATCCATGCATTTTGTTTGCGCGAGCGAGTACATAGATCCTTCGCTTCGCTCAGGATGACACGTCTTGATTCGTATCGGGGCGGCGCTTCAGCGCGGCGAAATGCCGCAGATCCAAAAGCGCCTTCAGGCGCTGCGCTTGGCGATATAAGTTTTTCAGCAGACTGCTATTGCTGTGGCGCAAATCGGATCTTCACCGTCTTGATCTCGTACGGCTTCGTGTGCACAGTTACGGAATCATTGCGAAGGGCAAGATCGCTGATCGGTTTCTCCATCAGATCGGTTTCTTCCGCCGCCTGCCCTCCGGGTGGAACATGGAGTTTCACATCCGCTTCTTTGCCTGCCCACTCGTAAAAGCGCAACACGAGCGCGTCATCGTCTTCAGACTTCTTGATCGCGGTAAGCACCACGTTGTCCGCGTCAACTCCCACGAAAGAATATTCGCTCGGAAGTCTTCCCTCATGTTTGTGCGGCTGCACAGCGATCATTTTGTAATTCAGTTCATAACCACGGCGAACGGTCTGCGCGTCCCGCCAGCTCCCGCCATGCGGGTACAAAGAGTATGTGAATTCATGATGGCCTTCATCGGCATGCGGGTCGGGCCATTCCGGCGAGCGCAGCAATGACAGACGCAGCACGTTGCCCTTGACATCGTATCCGTACTTGCTGTCGTTCAGCAGGCTGAAGCCGTGCTTAGAATCGGAAAGATCGGCCCAGCGCTGCGCTGGCACTTCGAACTTGGCCTGTTCGGCGGGTGTGTTGCGCGTAGTCGGGCGTTCTATTGAGCCATAGGGGATTTCAAACGTAGCCTTGTCGCTGTGTGCGCTCAGTGGGAAAGCTACTTTGAGCAAAATATGTTTCTCGTGCCAGTCAGCCTGCATCTTCACATCGACTCGCGGCACGCCTGCGTACATAGTGATATCTTGCACGAACGTTGAATTCTGAAAATGCTTCTTCACGCGGATCACGGCGCGCAACGGCCCACCCTCGACCAGTTTCACCTCGTCGGCTTTATCCAAATCCCAATGTTGTTTCTCGAAATCGGCATCGATGTTCCACGCATCCCATTTTTGCGGCTTGTCGTAAAAAGCCTGCAATAAGTTTCCGCAAGTGTTGGTCTTTGGCCCGCCCGTATCGGTTTCGGACGGAGCAAGCGCTTCGATCTGATGCGGCAGATTTAAAAGACTGGTAATGCATCCTGTTTGTGGATCGATTTTGACTCGCAGATATCGGTTTTCCATAGTCATGTCATGAGCTTTGACGAATTGCAGTTGCCCGTTGACTACGTCCGGAGGCGAGCCGGGAGTGCCTGCCTGACGCACAAAATAAGTCCGGTAGCCCATTGGCGGCAGGTTGGCCAGAATGAGCACCTGTGCTCGATTCGTGCTCGCATCCATCGCGATCAGTTGATACTCCACAAGTGTTCCCGAGGAGTCGAGAACTCTGATTTCCTTAGTCTGGCTGGGAAGCTGTACCTCAGTCTCAATCACTTCCGTTCGCGGCCAAGAGAGCGAATTGAAAACCACAACTGGAACGCCGTTACCTTGGGTGTTGATGTGAGCCGTGATCTCGTCGAGCGAGCCATCGGTGAGTTCTCTGGCTGAGCGCGCGACATCGTCCAAATTTCGCTTGGCATCGAGATAGTTCACCGCGATTCCCGAGCCGGGCATCACGTCGTGGAAGTGGTCGAATAGCAGATTTTTCCACGCAAGCTCGAACTGATTTTGCGCGTATGGACGTCCAAGCAACGCGGCTAGCGACGCGTATTTCTCCGCATCCAGCATCAACTCCTCATCGTGCCGGATACGTTGTTTCGTGTCTGCTTGCGAGGTATATACGCCGCGGTGATACTCGAAATAAAGTTCGTCCTTCCAAACAGGGACTTTAAGATTTGGAAGTTCCTGACTCAGGTCGGCGAAGAAATCTTTGGCGGTGCTGAAATCAATCTTCGGGAAAACTGTGTTGGGGTCGCGCAGGCGATTTGCCTGATCAAGCATGGTGCGCGTCGGTCCGCCGCCGTGGTCGCCGATTCCGTACAGGTAAAGCATCTGCGGCGAATCGTTGAATTTGCTCCCGTAAATCGACGGCGCGTACAACGCCAAATCCTTCGTTATTTGCTCAGCTTCGAATTGATTGGCGTATTCGTGAGGGAAATACGTCAGCAGGCGGCTGCCATCGGGAGCCTCCCACCAAAATAACCGGTAGGGAAATTTGGTGTAGTCGGTAGCCCATAGCAGCTTGCTGGTCACAAAATAGTCGATGCCAGACTTTTTGTAGATTTGCGGAAGCTGCCAGTTGTATCCGAAGGAATCCGGATTCCAGCCAATCTTGATGTCGGCGCCAAAGTTGTTTTGAAAATATCGCTTGCCAACGAGAATCTGCCGCACCAGCGATTCGCCGTCCGGCATATTCAGATCAGGCTCGACCCACATGCCACCGATCACTTCCCAGCGGCCCTCTTTCACGCGTTGCTTGATCTGCTCGAACATGTCGGGATATTTTTCCTGCATCCATTCATAAGTTCGCGCCGAAGACATGGTGAACTTGAAATCCGGATACTCGCGCATCAAATCCAGAACACTTTGAAATGTGTTGCGGACAACTTCAACCGTTTCCGTCCACGGCCACAGCCAAGCCATATCTATATGTGAATTTCCGACCGCACGAACAGCGAATTGTTTCAACCACGGATTCAACGATTGCAGTTTGCTCTGCGCCTGCCGCAACGAAGCGTCGAAGGCAGCCTGATCGTTCTTATCGAGCGGGGAAAAATCAATGGTTTTGACTGCGGCATCGAGTTGCTGCAGACGCTCCGCGCGTCCTTCTTCATAGGCGGCAATCATCGGTTGCGCTGCGAGAATTTCCGTTCGCAGCATCGCCGGGTCTGGCCGGGCAACGCCAGGTTCAATGGTCAACTGAGCGTGATGAAATAAAGTTTCTACCTCTGGCGCGTCAATGCGCACGGCGATCAGAAACTTCTGGCCGGGTTGGGCGCTCTCGGTGAGCAGGATCGGCTGTTGCATATCGTCATCGCCGCGCGACACTAGCGATCCGTTAGAGAAAACTGCGATCGTGACTGGACCTTTATTGTTCCAGTTGAAGTCGAACCTGATATCCAACTTGGCGCGTGCGCCTTGCACCGCGTAACCGTTTATGTTCTCGGGGATCACGATCCAGCGGCGTAACACGCGGGGCCCGGTCGACCATCTGTCCCCGACTCGCAGTGTTTCCCAGCCGGAATCATCGAACGATGGATCCTCGGGATGCGAGACGTCCGCATGAAATCGCCAGTCGGGCAACGACAGAGTGGTCAGCGATTCCAAGCGGTCCAAGGTTGGCTTATACGGATCGCTCGTGTTCGGAGCTTGTTGGGCGCAGATTGACGTGACTGCGAGTGCGAGAAGCGCACACACCATCCATCCCTTCACTTGCATTCCTCCTGCATGGATTGGGCAGCGAATGAATAGGGTACTCGCGTTGAGTGCGTCTTGCCAGGGAGCAGAAGAATTTCCGACCATGAGTGTCATCCCGAGCAAGGCGAGGGATCCAGGTTTTTGCTTGTGCCAACGGTACAGCCAGCGCAGGCAAGAACCTAGATCCCTCGCTTCGCTCGGGATGACAAGATTTAATTATGAATGCCGGCGCTGCCAAATTAGCCGCCGGCGATCGCGCCGATGATGATTAGCGGCTCCGCTCCCGAGACGACCGCGGCGGGCAGCGGTGTCTCAGGAGGCTCGTGCGACAGATCCTCCTCGCAGGCAAAGAAGCGCAAGAATGGCCGGCGTTGAAGTGTGACGTGATCACGAATGGTCCCGCGCAACATCGGGTATGCAGCCTCGAGCGCATCGAGGGCGGAGCGAAGCGAGGCCGGACCCTCCACCTCGAGCGACACTTCGGCGCCGACGTGCGCCAACGTTCGCAGATGTTGCGGAAGCATAATTCGGATCATACTCAGCACCTTAAGCAGAAGTTCCGTGCCACCCGGGCACGTGCTTGAGCTAGAATAAATAAACGGCTTACCTTCGGATGTGACGGGCAATCCATCTGGAAGGAGATACCGCCGTGAACAGCGAATTTTTCTTCGAACCAAGCAGCAAACGTCGCAAGGGATTCCCGTCCGAGACGAATGTCAAGCGCGGCTTTCCGCGTCGTTCACAATGAAAAAGAGCTCTTCGAGAAACTGGGCAGGAATGATCTCTGTCCATGCGGCTCCGGCCGCAGGTTTCAAAAAGTGCTGTATGCCGACCGGTCGTTACGACGGCGCGCAACGTGAACACTACGAGAGATAGCAACTGAAGGGCACAGGCGAATCTGTGCCCTTTTCTCAGAATCTCCTCACGCCAGCGTTTGCACTTCGACCGAGAACACAGCGGGCAGATCGCGCACGATGGGATTCCAACTGTCCCCCGCATCGGCGGATGCGTACACTTGCCCGCCCGTGGTTCCGAAATAAATGCCGCACTTGTCGAGCGAGTCGACGGCCATGGCATCGCGCAGGACGTTGACGTAGCAGTCCTTTTGCGGCAGACCTTTGGTTAGCGCCTCCCATTCGTTTCCGCCGCTGCGGCTGCGGAACACGCGCAGTTTGCCCTCGTGTACGTAGTGCTCTGAGTCGCTCTTGATGGGGACAACGTAAATCGTCTCTGGCTCGTGCGCGTGCACATCAATTACGAATCCGAAATCGGTCGGCAAATTTCCGCTGACCTCAACCCAATGGTCGCCGGCATTGTCGCTGCGCATCACGTCCCAATGCTTCTGCATGAACAGCACGCCTGGCCGCTTCGGATTCATCGCGACATGGTGAACGCAGTGTCCAATCTCGGCTTTGGGATCAGGAATGTACTGCGAACGCAGTCCTTGATTGATCGGCTTCCAGGTGTTGCCGCCGTCATCGGTACGAAAAGCTCCCGCGGCTGAAATGGCGATGAACATGCGTTTTGGATTGCTCGGGTCCAGAATGATGGTGTGCAGACACAGGCCGCCCGCGCCCGGCTGCCACTTCGGCCCGGTGCCATGGCCGCGCAGTCCGGGGAGTTCGTTCCAACTCTCGCCGCCGTCGGTCGAGCGGAAGATAGCGGCATCCTCCACACCAGCGTAAACCGTGCCGGGGTCGTCGAGCGAAGGCTCGAGGTGCCAGACGCGTTTGAACTCCCAAGGATGCTGCGTTCCGTCGTACCACTGGTGCGTGGTAAGCGGCTTGCCACTTTCGGAAGCATCGTAGACGAACTTGTTGCTAGCCTTAGCTGGAAATTGTGGAGGCGGTTCTCCTGGAGGTGTTCCCGGCTGATGCCAGGTCTTGCCTCCGTCGTCCGAACGCTGGATGATTTGTCCATACCAGCCGCTGGTTTGCGAGGCATAAATACGATTCGGATCCGCAGGCGATCCTTTCATGTGGTAAATTTCCCAGCCCGCAAAATGCGGACCGCTAACCTCCCACTTTTCGCGCTTGCCATCGGACGTCAGGACGAATGCGCCTTTGTGTGTGCCCACCAGAACCCGTACCTTGCTCATGCTTCGCTCCTCTTTTTATTTATTCACCGCGATAAGCTCGCTGCAAACCTTCAACGTCAATTTTGGTCATTTGCAGCATGGCTTTGAACACTCGCTGTGACTTCGCAGGATCTTTGTCGCTCATGAGTTCCATCAATTGCTTGGGAATAATTTGCCACGACACGCCGAATTTATCTTTCAGCCACCCGCATTGCACGTCCTTTCCGCCAGCCGAGAGCTTGTCCCACAAGTCGTCAACTTCTGCCTGCGTCTCGCAGTTCACAAAGAACGATATGGCCGGAGAAAAAGTGTAGTGCGGGCCTCCGTTCAACGCTATGAATTGTTGCCCTTCGAGCTGGAAAGTCACCGTCATTGCGGATCCTTTCGGCCCCGGGCCTGCGTCTCCATAGCGGGCAACGTTCAGAATTTTCGAGTTCTTGAAAATCGAAGTATAAAAGTTTGCTGCCTCTTCCGCGTTGCTGTCAAACCACAGGAATGGAGTTATTTTTGGCATGTTTTTCCCCGTCAATAAATCCGAGATTGGGCCAACCGACAACGGATGTCAGTTCGCATCCATGGGTGATCGTGAGCGGCAGGATGGATTGAGCTGCCGCTGGATTGAAGCAACCCGGCGCACGTAGCTTTGGGTTCCAAAACTCCGGATGGTCAGACGGCATCATTGGATTCATGGTTGCTCCTGAAAAACGGGATTCGAAGTGCGAGCCTGCGCCACATTCACCAATCGTGGCGCAGGCTCGATCGCTAATGCATCGGCCTCTACGCCGCTTTTGCAAACTGGGTTCGCATCTGTTGCATAAACTGACGCATGGCAGCAATATTTCCAGGATTGCGGCTTTCCATCCAGGTTTCGTAGCGCTGCGCAGCTTTCTCCAGGTGGCCGAGGAACTGTTTATTTTTGAACATTTCCCGACCCTGCGGGATGATCGGCTTGACACGCTCCCAGACACCGAAGAACTCACCGGTAGTTTCGAAGAACAGATCCTCGTGGAGCAGACCATAATTCAGCAAGGCGCAGGTCTGGTCCCAATAGCTGACCACCATCATGAAATTGGTGCCTCCTTCTGTCCCCGGTGCGGCGATTCGCATGGAGTCTTCGAAGGTGTCCGCGAAGTAGTTCTTGATGAACCACTCGCGGGCCTGGCGAAGCCGGGCCTCGCGGCGCTCTTCAAAGACCTGCAGGTGAAGTCGTGCTTGTTCGTGCGTGGGTTTTGTTTCCATGATTTTTCTCTCCTTTTATTTTTATGTTTAATTTTTGTTGTTTTTCTGAATCGACTGCGTCAGGCCTTTTGGCCGCAGTTAATCATCCAAGGGATGCCGAAGCGATCGACGACCATACCAAATCGAAGCGGCCCAAAATGTCTCCTGGAGCGGCATTTCAACCTTCCCAGCTTCTGCCAAAGCCAGAAATATTCGGTCTGCTTCAGCTAAGTCTTTGACGTCGAGTTTTACAAAAAAGCCTTGTGGTTTTTGATAATGATCGGGTGGAGCGTCACAACCCTGCAATAAGTCGCCGCCCACGTCCAATGTGGCGTGAATGATTTTGTTGCGCCATTCCGGCGGCACCTGACTTTCTAGCGGTGTCCCCGCGTGCGACCACATGTTTGCGATTTTGCCGCCCAGGCACTGTTCATAAAACTTGAACGCTTCCTCGCATTGACCGCTGAAAGTAAGGTAAGAATTCAGTTGCATAGCGCCGTCCTCTAATTAGATCTTTGGCAGGCCCGGGATTTCTACTACCGGACGGATTTCGACCGTACCCTTGCGCGCGGCCGGAATTCGTCCGGCAATGTCGATGGCGTCGTCGAGATTCTTGGCTTCGACCATGTAGTAGCCGCCCAGTTGCTCGCGCGTCTCTGCGAATGGACCGTCGGTGACCACTCGCTTGCCATTGCGCACCTGAACGCTGGTCGCGGTCGACACTGGCTGCAGCGGCGAGGCACTTACAAACTGGCCATTTGCGTTGAGCGTATGGGCCAGCTGCGTGGACTCGCCGTAACACTGCTGCCGCTCAGCCTCGGTCCAGGCCTGCTCGTCGGCATAGATCAACAACATGTACTTCATTTTCGTGCGCCTCCATTAGTAAGTCGAACGGCGAATGTTGAAATCGACACCTTTCACGTCGGCTCATAGCATAGCAAGACATTGCCATTGCCGAAGGCCCGCGTCCTGGTCAACTTCAGAGGAAGATTTTCTGTTATGCCTTCGAACATCGTGCTTCCTTGCCCGAGAACGACGGGATTCAATATGATCTGGTATTCATCGATTAAACCCTTCCGCGCCAATTGCGAAACGATTTTGCCGCTCCCGAGAATCGCCATGTCTTTCCCGGGTTGTTTCTTCATCTTGCGCACTTCCTCCGCCATGTCACCCTTCAACAGCTTGGTATTGTTCCAGGATGCCGTTTCCAGCGTTCTGGAAAAGACAATCTTCGGCAGATTGTTCATGCGTTCTGCGATGAGCGGATCGTTCTTGATCGCATCGGGCGTCGGCCAGTAAGTTGCCATCAGCTGATACGTAATTCGACCAAACAGCAGAGCGCCACCAGAAATGGCATTCTGCAAAACAAATTCAGTAAACTCCGGATCCATCTTCCCCTTGAACCAGCTGATGTCGCCATTCTTTCCTGCAAAATAACCGTCAAGCGAGACATTATTGGAAACGATCAATCTGCGCATAGTTCCTCTCTCTTATCTCTTATTTCTTCCCAGCAAGTTGCGCGCGCAGCCGCCGGTCTCGTTCTCTAATCTCGGGTGTGGATACGGGGTCTAAATCTTCGATTTCGTATAGCGGGCGAATTTCAACCTCCCCGCCGCCTGCGAAGGGACTGCGCTTTAGCCATTCGATGGCTTCGTCCATTGATTTCACCTGCCATAGCCAAAAGCCGGCAATCAATTCCTTGGTCTCAGCGAAGGGGCCGTCGATTACGGTGGGCTTGGCGCCGGAAAACTTTACGCGCTTGGCCTTTGAAGTCGGCTGCAGCCCTTCAGCAGCCAGCATTACCCCGGCTTTTACCAGTTCTTCGTTGAATTTTCCCATGGCATTAATGATCTCCGGGCTGGGAAGAACTCCTGCCTCGGATTCCTTATTGCCCTTGACTATCACCATGCATCGCATTGATTGCTCTCCATTTCCGTTTGAATTTGTCCGTCTTCATCAGTAAATCGAACGACCTGAGTCTAAATCGACACTCTTCTCAAAAAATTATTACAATCAGGCATGTCGTCCCAAGTTAGCGAAGCGGTTGAAGCGCTGTATCGCTCTGATTGGGGGCGGATTGTCGCCACCCTGATTGGTCTCATCGGTGACTTTGACCTCGCCGAAGAATCGGCGCAAGAAGCCTTTGCCGCTGCGGTAGATCAATGGCCGGTGTCTGGCGTGCCAGAATTTCCCCGCGCATGGATCATTCAGACGGCCCGGCACAAGGCGATCGACCGCATCCGACGCACCGCCCGTTTCGAAGAAAAAGTTGAATCATACGCCAACTCCGGTTTAGTGCGGACGATTGAAACCCCGGATTACGATAGCAACGAAATTCCCGACGATCGGCTTCGCCTGATCTTTACATGTTGCCATCCGGCGCTCGCTCTAGAAGCGCAAGTAGCGCTAACCCTGCGTACACTGTGCGGCCTAGAAACCGATGAAATTGCGCGTTCATTCCTCGTGCCCTCGGTGACCATGGCTCAACGGTTGGTGCGTGCCAAACGCAAGATTCGGGACGCAGGCATTCCTTACAGCGTACCCGAGACAACCGAGATGTCTGCCCGGATCGAGGCCGTATTGACCGTCATTTATCTGGTTTTCAACGAAGGTTATGCGGCGACTCGCGTGGGGCCGCTGGTGAGGACCGATCTTTGCGCGGAAGCTATTCGGCTGGGACGCCTGGTCAGGTCGCTGATGATGCCGCAGCCTCCGGCGGAAGTCACAGGTTTGCTCGCTCTCATGCTGCTACACGATGCGCGGCGCGAGGCGCGGGTTGATGACGCCGGCGATATCATTGTTCTGGAGGAGCAGGACCGGAGCCGCTGGGATCGCCGTCAGATTGCGGAGGCTCTGCCGCTCGTCCCCGAGGCTTTTCGCGGTGGACCTGGCCCATTTGCGCTTCAGGCGGCGATCGCGGCCGTCCATTGTCAGGCGGCGCGGCCGGAAGAAACAGATTGGCCTCAGATCGTCCGCCTCTACGATTTGCTGGAGCGTGTTCAGCCCTCGCCCATCGTTTCGCTGAACCGCGCGGTGGCCGTGGCCATGGCGGAGGGCGTCCGAGCCGGCCTCGATCTGATCGATCAACTGGCAGCAAGCGACGATCTCGCCAACTATCATCTGCTCCATGCCGCTCGCGCGGATCTGTTGCGCCGGCTTGGTTCTTCTGTTGAATCGGCGAAAAGCTATCAACGCGCTTTGGCGCTGGTCACTAATGATGCCGAACGCCGATTTCTGGAGCGACGGTTGGGCGAAGTTCAATCCGCTAACGCGCAACCGGCATCCGTCGAAGGTCATTGACTGGACGGGCGAGACGCCCGTCTCCATCATTCATGGCTTTTCTTTTCTACAATAATTGACAAGCCTCACATCCCTCTGGTTCTATCGGATGGACTCAATGGGAGGACAGGCGTCGCGCCCGTCCTTCTCCAGGACCGCTTCATGTTGGCTGGAATTCGCACCCTCGATCTGCGCAAAGTGTTTACTTCGCCGCCTCCACTGGCCTCGGGCGGCGGCTTCGCTCCGACTTTCGGGCGCGGCAAGGGCAAAAAACAGCCCAAGGCGGAAATCGTTGCGCTCGATGGTCTGTCTCTTCAGATTCTTCCCGGCGAAATCTTTGGTCTGCTCGGGCCGAACGGTGCGGGCAAATCGACCACGGTGGGAATCCTTACTACGCGCGTACGGCCGACCAGTGGCCAGGCGTGGATTGGCGAGCACGATGTCTGGATGGAACAGGTCGTAGTCAAGCGACTTATTGGCGTCGTGCAGCAGCGGCCCAATCTCGATTTTGCTTTGACTGCTCGTGAAATTCTGTTGTTTCACGGCGCTTACTTCGGGATAGATGCCCAACAGCGATCGCAAAGGGCAGACGCGCTGCTCGATCGCTTTCAACTTCGCGACCGCGCCGATCAACTGGTGCGCGGCTTCTCCGGCGGCATGATGCAACGTCTTTCCATTGCACGCGCCATGATGCATGACCCGCAGGTGCTTTTTCTCGACGAGCCCAGCGCCGGCCTTGACCCGCAAACTAAACTGCTGCTGTGGGAAATTATTCGTGAATACAATCAGAGCGGCAAGACCGTCCTTATTACTACACATAATATGGAGGAAGCGGATGCCCTGTGCCAGCGTTTAGCCATCATCGACCACGGCCGTAACATCGCCTTGGGTACGCCGCGCGACCTGAAGGCGGCTGTTCCCGGCGGGTTTCTGCTGCGGTTGCGATTCGGCCAGCTTTCTCCCGATTTACTGGAGCGTCTCCAGAAGTTGCCGGGTGTGACCGAAGTTCGTGCGACTGATGGCAACTCCGCCGACGTTTACGCCGATCGTGGCGGCTCGCTGGTTCCCGAAATCGCCAGTCTGGCTGCGCTGGCTAACGCGGAATTGTGCGACGTGCACATTTCCGAGCCCAGCCTGGAGAATCTATTCCTGCACCACACCGGAAGGAGTTTGCGCGAATGAACTGGAAGACGTTTCTGGCCCTGCTGGGGCGTGATGCCCATGTCGCTCGGCGCAACTTGATTCCTTTACTGCTGCAGACGTTTTTGCAGCCGATGATGTTCGTTTTCATCTTCGGGCGGGTCATGGTGAGCAGCGGCTACATGCCCGTCGCCTACAAGAGCTTGCTGTTGCCGGGGATCATGGCGATCAGCATGGTGTTTACCGGAGTCTGGGCCGTCGCTATGCCGTTGATTGGTGAATTTCAGTTCACTCGCGAGATCGAAGATCGCCTCTTGGCTCCGATAGAGATCTCATGGCTGGCTATAGAGAAAGTATTCTTCGGCGCGCTGCAAGCGCTTTTTGCTGGCCTCGTCGTTATTCCAGCGGCTTGGTTGTTGCTCCGCCCCGGAGTTGAGTTGAACCTGCGTTCTCCTCTGACCTTTGTATGCGTTACTGTGCTGGTGGCGCTTTTTTCTGCCTGCGGGGGGCTTGCCCTGGGTTGCAGTATTGACCAAAACCACATAGGCCTGATGTTCAGCATGGTTTTAACTCCGATGATCTTTTTTGGCTGCACCTATTACCCGTGGAGCGCGTTGGCACACTTTCCTATCCTTCAGAAAATCGTGCTGGTGAATCCTCTGGTTTACGCCAGTGAAGGCCTGCGAGGCACGCTTGTTCCCCAGTTCCCGCACATTCCGGTAGTAGCGGTGTTGGTCGCTTTAACCTGCTTTGACCTGCTCTTTCTGGCAGCCGGACTTTCGCAGTTCCGGCGCAAAGCGGTTAGCTAGGCATTTCGCCTGTTGAAGTCGCCAGTCAGCGGGACAACTTGTCTCATTTACTGGGCACACCGCATATCCATCTTGTTTTCAGCAGTATAAGCTCCATGTGCCTCTCTGCACAGGCCAATCTGTCCTTGTCGGGCCAGCAGTTTTTTCATCATAAGTGATTGATAATAAACTACTTAACTTGAATCTCCTTTGGTACCCCATCTGCATTATCAGTAGCGAAGTAGATTACTTTGTCAGGAGTGTTTACGTGCAAACAAAAAACAAAATCGGCTGGCTGGCGGTGTTAACGGTGCTGGCCTACGGAGTCATCCAGATCGTTCCCCAAAGGATTCTTAACCACGCTGTCTCGTTCCTTGCATCAGCCGTTTGGGGCAGCTAACAGCAAATGACAAATTATGGGAAGGATCGGAGCGACCCATCAATGAAACCTAGAAACTTAAGAACTCAGAAATGGAAGAGCGTAGGGACGGCGCTATTGCGTTTAGCAATTCCCGTCGTCCTCGCCACGGCGAGCTTTGCTGTAATGCCGGCGCAGCTCTTCAACCAAGGCAGCGCAGCGCACGGGAAGATAGCCCGCGACATCGATCGCAGCCGTCCCAATCGCCGGATGGATGTAATCGTTCAGTTCAAGGTAACTCCTACCGCCAAACACTACCGGACAATGTCGGCTCGTGGCGGGAGGGTTAAGGCTAAACTGCATGGCATCAAGGCGGCGGCTTTCAATATTCCGGTTTCCGCTCTTGCCGAGATGGAAAAGGATACAGACATCGCCTATGTCTCGCCGGATCGCAAAGTCACTCTCAAGGACAACAGTTACGAGAGCTTCGCTTCCGCAGTCGAAGCGGACGTAGCCGCCCAGCAATACGCGCTTGATGGAACTGGAATCGGTGTTGCCGTGATTGATAGCGGCGTCGCCGATCACGTTGACTTTCACAACGCCAGCGGAACTCGCGTGGTGCACAGTGAGAGCTTCGTGGCAGGAAATACCTCTACTGTCGATGCCTACGGACACGGCACTCACGTCGCCGGCATCATCGGCGGAAACGGCGAGGCATCCGAGCCAGGCAGCGGCTACAGCTCCCAAATCACGGGTATGGCTCCGAATGTCAACATCATCAACCTCCGCGTGCTTGATCAAAATGGCGCGGGCACTGACAGCCAGGTAATCGCAGCGATTCAGCGGGCCATCCAGTTACAGGCGCAATACAACATACGCGTCATCAACCTTTCACTGGGCCGACCGGTGTTTGAAAGCTATACCGTCGATCCTCTGGATCAAGCCGTAGAACAAGCTTGGGCCGCGGGCATCGTCGTAGTGGTCGCTGCTGGAAACGATGGCCGCGATAATTCGATGGGCACCGACGGTTTCGCCACCATCGGTTCTCCTGCCAACGATCCCGCCGTCATCACCGTGGGCGCCACCCGAACGTTCAACACACCCACGCGGAACGACGATGCTATCGCCAGCTACAGCTCCAAGGGGCCGACCTTGCTTGACCACATCGTCAAGCCGGACATCGTTGCTCCGGGCAACCGCATCGGTTCGTTGCTGGTGAAGAACAGCACGCTCGACACCGAGTTTCCGACTCTGGAAATCACGCCCACGGCTTGCGCTCTTCTGAGCACCTGCCCTACGCAGTACTTCCGGCTGAGCGGAACCAGCATGTCGACACCAGTCGTGAGCGGCGCGGTAGCGCTCATGCTGCAAAATAATCCAGCGCTAACACCGGACATCGTGAAAGCGCGCATCATGAAGACGGCCTGGAAGGGCTTTGGCGTCTATTGCAAGTCTTGGGACGTCTTCAATAACGAGTACGACAACCAATACGATCTGTTCACCTACGGTGCAGGGTACCTCAATGTTGACGCAGCGCTTGCCAGCACGGATACCGGTACCGGGGTGGCTCTGTCACCGACCGCGGTTTTCAACCCATTAAACAACACCGTAACCATCGTCAATACCAGCTCAGTGACTTGGGGCACCTCGGTGCTCTGGGGCAGCTCCATCGTGTGGGGCAACTCCATCATCTGGGGCAGTTCGATATTGAACGCGAACTCAATCGTCTGGGGCAGTTCGGTGGTGTGGGGCAACACTGTCGACACAGGCTTCAGCATAGTCTGGGGAAGCAGCATTGTCTGGGGCAGCTCGACAGCAACTGCGGCCTATAGCGATGGCCAGGACGGAGAGAACTAGCCATGACAAAACTCTCGACAAACACCAAACTACTTGTCGGGCTCATGCTAGTCCTCGGCACCGGAATTCTTCTACAGGTGCCGCTGACTTGGGGACACCCGGCCTACGGACGCTTCACCGGAACCTTCCTGGTCGCACTGTTAGCAGCGCGGCTCAGGGTCTCGCTGCCGAAGCTGACTGGATCGATGTCGGTAAATCTACCGTTCATCCTTCTGGCTCTGAGCGAACTCAGCCTGGCTGAAGCGCTTCTGATCACCGCAACCTCGACGCTGGTGCAATGCCTCTGGTCGGAGGGAGCCCAGCAAAAGCCAATGAAACTGATGTTCAACGTGGCCGTTACTCTGATCGCCGCCCAGGCTGCCTGGTACACCATGCAAGCCGTGGCGCCGAATTCAGGACTCGGCCTCGCCTTGGGGGCGCTGGCCTATTTGCTGGTCAACACCATCCCGGTGGCGTCGATCATCGCCTTGACCGAAAGCGGCAACGTGTTCGGGATCTGGAGACGGATTGTGCAACTTACGTTTCCTTATTTCGTGCTTGCCGCGGGCGTAGCTGGCTTGGCCAAACTGGCCGCGCATGCTTTCGCCTGGTATATTCCACTGCTCATTCTACCCCTGATGTTTTTCGTGCAGCGCAGTTTCGCAGTCTACTTCCACGCGCTGCGTGAAGGTTCGGGACAGAAGAGCGCTTACGCCATGGCAGCCGGCTCCGGCCGCGCCTGATGTAAGAATGGTTTGAGGGTGCCCCGTCCAAGCTCAGCTTGGGCGGGGTTTTCTAATGTAGGCGCGGGCGTCTCGCCCGTGCAGCCTTGCGATGGATTCGTCCTCGCGTGGTTAAATAATTCCGCTTCCTAAGGCGCTGCGGAGCTTTGCTCCGCCTGGACCCTTCGACTTCGCTCAGGGCGGGCTCGCGAGGCGCCCGTCCCCACACGAGCTTTGCTGCGCCTAATCTTCTACTACCCTGGCGGTCATTTCTTCGGCGGGGGCGCCGGCGGTCATGCCTTGGGCGATGATCAACTGGCGGCCCTCAACCCTGATCTTAGGAAGCTGTAATCCAAACAGCGCCGCGCCCCCGATGCAGGCGACTGCACCCATGGATACTGTCAGCGGCGCACCCAGCCGATCCGCCAATGCTCCTCCGAGGAAGGCTCCGAATGGAGCCATGCCCATAAACATCATGGAGTACACGGCCATTACTCTTCCGCGCAGATGATCCGGCACCATCGCCTGAATCAGGGTATTCGACGACGACATTTGCAACATCATGCCGAAGCCCACAGGAAGCAGAAGCGCGGTCGAGAGCCAGAAATTTCGGGAGAGAGAAAACAGAATCAGACCGACTCCGAAGCCTCCGCAAGAAAGCGCGACCCATTTTCCTAATCCCTGGACGCTGGTGCGCGTCGCCAGGGTGAGCGCGCCCAGCAAGGCGCCTATGCCCGTGGCTCCCATTAGGATCCCCAAACCCCGCGCGCCGCCATGCAGAATCTTGTCCGCGAACACGGGCATGAGAATCGTGTAAGGCATTGCCACTAAACTCACCAGCCCGAGTAACAGTAAGATGGCGCGGATGGGAGCAGTCTGGCGGACGAAACGAAAGCCTTCGATAATATGCGCCCAGGGCGATGCGGCCGAGGCGCGACGAGGCGGTTGCTGTACCCGCATCATCATTAGTCCCACGATAACCGCGATATAGCTCACCCCGTTGCCAAAGAAGCACCAGCCCTCTCCTAGCTTGGCTACCAGGATTCCGGCAATGGCGGGGCCGACAATACGAGCGCCGTTGAACATGGATGAGTTCAAGGCAATGGCGTTCATCAGATCTTCTTTGCCGACCATGTCGACGAGGAAAGCCTGGCGCCCGGGAATGTCAAAGGCATTCACCACTCCTAACAATGCGGCGAGCACGAAGATATGCCACACATGAACCCGTCCCGTGAGGGTCAAGAAGGCAAGCGCCAAAGCCAAAATCATGGATGCGATCTGCGTGCAAATCACGACGCGCTGGCGGTTATAGCGGTCGGCCACGATTCCGCCCAGCGGAGCGACCAGGAAAACGGGAAACTGGCTGGCGAATCCCACCGAACCTAAGAGCAGGGAAGAGCCGGTAATCCGATAGACAAGCCACGCTTGGGCCATGCTCTGCATCCAAGTCCCGATGAGGGAGATGAGCTGTCCGCCGAAAAAGAGCTGGAAGTTGCGATGACGCAAGGCTCGCAAGGTCGCGGGCAACGTAATGCTGCGTGCGTTGGCTCTTTTCAGAACTTGCTCTTCAGAACTGGCTGGACGTGCTGGATGGCTCAAGGCTGAATCTTTCTATGCTCCTTTAGGATGCCTGTGCCGGACGTTCCGATTCCGCGGCTGCGTTTCGTTTTCGCCCCGCCGAATTTAGAGCTTCCCAGAGGCAGGCCGAACAGGTAGAGTCGGAGCGTTGCAATCAAGCTGCCTGTCTAGTATAGAGGTACGTTTTGTGGAGAAGCTATGAACACCGACCAGGTTCGACTGGAACGCCGCGCTGGGCAACGTTTTGAACTCCACCTGCCGGTTTCAGTACGACTTTCGCAGACGGCTTGCGAAGGATGCGGTTCCACGCAAAACTTGAGCGCACGCGGCGCGTTGTTACACACTGATTTGCCAATGGCAGAGGGAGATCCTGTGGGGGTCACCCTGGTTATGCCGTCGATGATCACACTGGCTGAGAATATGCGCGTGCGTTGCCACGGCAAAGTGCTTCGAGTGCTCTCGGCTCAGGGCAAAGGATCAGTCGTCGCGGTGCTAGTTGAAAAATACGAATATCTGCCGGAGACCGATGGTGTGTCTTCCTTTCCTTCCCGAATCGCCGCCCTGCATGAGCATCCGCACGAAGAGCACGCCAGCTTGGCTTCCAAGGCCCTGATGTCCAAATGAGTTGCTGGAAGCGGATTTTCTTTTGCATGTTCCTTTGCAATCGGTAAGCTTTTGCGTAGAATAGCCGGGGACACTCCCTCACATTTCGCGGTTTTTCCGCTGTGGCTGTCCTTAATGGGTTCGTGGGTTTAGCTCTTTGAAGAGAAGTTCAGCGCGGAACTCCCGTTACGAAAGTCATTTGGCGAGGTACGCATCTCTTCATAACATCCACATTCAGGTAGATAATTGAGATTCCAGCCATGCATGGCATAGCGGTTACCCTCCTTACCGAGGACAAAGAACGGCTCACGGTCCTTCAGCAACGGCTGGAGAGCACGCAGATGGGCCGCAATGTGTTTGGACACGTTGGATTTCCCACCAGTCCGACCGACGGCATATTACGCCAGATTCAAGATGTGCGCGCCGACATCGTGTTAGTCGACATTGATCCGCAAAACGTGCAGCGAGCCATGCACGCCATCGAACTGATTCACTCCAACACCAGCGAGATTGTGATTTTTGCCGTAGGCCCGATGACCGATCCGGGCACCATTGTTTCGGCGATGCGCGCCGGGGCTCGCGAATACGTCGAGCGCAATGCCACCCCGGAAAGCATGATTGACGCCTTCACCCGGTTCGCGGCTTCGCGTGGCCGTACGCGGACTTCGTCGGGACGCGCTCGCGTGTTTGTGGTTGCCAATGCGAAAGGCGGAGCTGGAGCTACCACGGTCGCGGTGAATACTGCCGTGGCGTTGCAGGAATTGCATGGTGGAGTATTGGTGGTCGACTTCGCGCTGCTTGGTCATGCCGCGCTTCATTTGAACGCCCGGCCAACCTTCGGACTCACCGATGCGCTGCAAAATCTGCATCGCATGGATACGTCTTTGCTTCAAGGGCTGATGACCACTTGCAAGAACGGCCTGCAATTGCTGGCTGGCCCGCAGGAGCCTCACCAAAGTATTCCGACTGCTGCCGAACTGGCTCGTCTTTTCGATTTGCTGGTTTCACAGTTTCGCTACGTGGTGGTCGATTGCTCCAATCGCACTGACCAAACCGCGCGGCTGCTTTGTGATTTGTCCAATGCCGTGCTGTTAGTGGCGCAGTCCGATGTGGTATCGCTGTGGAGTGCGGGCCGGCTGCGTTCCTTCCTGGAAGAAGGCGGCGGACGCGATCGAGTGCGACTGGTGCTCAATCGATATAAGAAGATTCCCGGCTTTGGCGACGAAGACGTGGAAGCAGCTACCGGCTGCAAACTTCTCTGGAAAATTCCCAACAACCATCAGGCGATCGCACCGGCGATCGATAAAGGCGCGCCGGTGGCATTTCACGAAAACATCGATGTGGCACGCTCCTTCCGAGCTCTCGCCGCGACTTTGGCGGAAGCTTCGCCCACGTCAGAAGGTTCGCTCGACCTCGTGTATCAGCCCGACAAATCTGATTCCAAGAAGAAGTCGACTGGCCGTTTGCTGATCTCCCCGCTGCGCGCCGGCCAGTAACTAAATAATTCCCAAACAGAAATTGTGACCGTTACTTCGGTGACCTGTCGAGTAACCGGCCGTAGAGCTAAAATCACGCCATTGTGACGTACCGGCAATTAATCCTTACGCTCCTTTTATTTGTCGCGTGCCTGCCCTGCGCCGTCCAGGCCAAGCAGTTCGCGATTGTCTCCGATAAAGCTAACGCTACTGCCAATCTCACAGCTGCGGAATTGGTAAAAATCTTTACCGCACGCAACCGCACCTGGGCGGATGGAAAGTCCATTCGAGTCGTGATGCGCGATCCATCTTCATCGGACATGCAGCTGGTTTTGCGCAAAGTGCTGAACATGACGGCGGAGCAGGCGCATGCATTCGTGCTCGCCCATCGCGATGTGATCATGTTGGCGGACACCGATGACGCCGTGCTCCGTTTTGTTTCGACTTCGCCTGGAGCCATCGGCGTGGTCGATCTGTACTCCCTCACTCAGGATGTAAACGTCGTGAAGATAGACGGCAAGTTGCCAGTCGAGCAAGGTTACTTTTTGAGGGGGAACTAGCCAATGACTTGGAAAACGATGGTTGTTCGGATGAGTGCGTCTGTCATTTGCGCCATCTTCCTGCTCACAGGCGTGGCCAGTGTTGCGCAACAAACCGCGCCTTCGCAAACCAATCCCCTCACCGCCGTATTTCCGCTGACTACCAAATCTCCAGAAGCGCGGCGTCTCGTGGAACAAGCCTTGACCCTGTACCTCGACCGCGTGGAACAGGAGCAGTCGAACGAGATTCTGCGCAAAGCGGTGCAGATCGACCCGGATTTCGCCATGGGGCATGAATTTCTCGCGCAGATCAGCCTCGATTCCGCCGAGCAGGTTGCCGAGCAAGAAAAAGCATTCGCCACCAGAAACCACGCCACTTCTTCCGAGCAATCAGTGATCGAGTGGTACCAGAATGCAGCCGAGCACAAGCTGATTCCCGCCATCACAAAAATGAACGATGTGCTCAATCAGTATCCTCACGATAAGTGGGTAGTCTGGATGACCACCTGGTGGCTGCAGAATCAGGCCCAGTATGAGCGGTCGCTGGCCGTGTACGAGCGTTCCGGAATTACCGACTCTCCCGGGCTGATCAATAACATGGGCTACGCTTACGCGTCGATTCGGCAGTTCGACAAAGCTTTCGCGATGATGGACAAATATGTCGCAGCGCTGCCCAACGACTCTAATCCCCAGGATTCCTACGCCGAAATCCTGCGCCTGGCGGGACGCTTCAATCAGTCGATCGAACACTATCGGACATCGCTGGTGATTAATCCGGAATTTTATTCTTCGCAATTCGGCCTGGCGGATACGTATTCGCTAATGGGCGATCAGGTTCGCGCCCGCCGGGAATACGAAATCGGATTCCAAAAATTTACCGTCCCCGAACTGCAACAGATTTTGTGGAAGACCCGGGAAGCCGCCACGTATGTGCGCGAGGGCGACTATGACGCCGCCCAGCACGCCTTTCAGGCGATTGCTGATTATGCGCACTCCCGGCAAAACAGCCAGGCCGAAGCTGATACCTATCGGCAAATGGCGATGTGCGAGCAGAATCTCAAACAGGCGATGGCCTATTTAGGCAAAGCCGAGGCCGCAACCCAGGACGGCAAGAACGCTCTAAAAATTGCCCTCTCACAGGAGTTGGCGCAAATCTTACGAGCCCGCGTGGAACTCGCTCTGAAGATGGGCAACAAAGATCTGGCGAACTCCAATCTGGCGCGGCTGGAAACGATGTCAGAAAGCTCCGACGACAAATTGATCGAAAGTGCATACCACGGAGCAGCGGGCGCGGTTTTGTTCTCGCAACATAAGTACGATCAAGCTATCTCGCATTTGGAAGAAGACACCAACAATCCGTTGTCATTGAAGCTGCTCGCAGCCGCCTATCAAAAAATTGGATACAGCGCCGGAGCCAAACGCACTACGGAAACTCTGACCAACCTCAACGATCCCACGCTAGAGCAAGCACTAGTCGTGCCCGCGTTCCGCAAGTGCAGCGACGCTCCGGGGTGCAACGGAAACGCGAAGACCGTATCCCTAAAGCGCTAAACGACATCTGTAGCTGCGTGCATCATCGCCTGCGCTCTATGTAGACGAGTGATTCCCCCAATCCGTATTATTGGAGTCCAGTCCGGGCTCTGACCGAGCGCTGAAGTCGTTCTACGCATATAGGAGGCGGGTGCTACGGTGCCAATCTCTCAGGTTGACGTAGTTCAATTGTTCGATATTGATTTAAGCCGAAAGAGACAAATACCAGATCTGCGGACACTGCTCAGCGCAAAACCAAGAAGTGCAGCCTACAAACGTTACATCGAAAGCTACGAATGGCTCTTCGATGCTCAATCTACGCCGGGAGACACGCAGTCTCGGGCCAAAGATCCCACGCTTCGGTATTTGTCTCAGGAAGTCAATTGTCCCCAGTCACCGCAGCGCTTTGACCGTTTTGGTCTAGCGAGGGATTCGAACGACGCTACAGATCAAGGCGGAACAATCACAATATCTGGAAGTCTCAAAGCGGCAATGGTATGCGTCTGGAAGAAATACCCCAGTACGAGTGACCCTCTAGCCATCAAGCATTCCTTGTCGGTAGATATCCCTAGGCACTATTTGAAACAACTATCGGGTATTTTTGACTACATTGCTGAGGGGCAGCTTATGTATCCGTTCATAAGTCTGCGATATTCCTCCTCAGACCTTGCGGAAGTCCTGCGCGAGGACGGGATTTTCCTGGGTAAGCTTCTGTCCGGTGGACTGGATCACGAGTCCGACGAGACCATGGCCCAGTATGTGTCCAAAAATCTCAGCCGGCGCATGTATGAAGGTCTTTTTTTGCAGTCACACCAAGGCATTGGTGTGTACAGCAGCGGCACGGAGTCGACAGAAGAGGCTGACCTCGAACTGTATGAAAGAACCGTATTCCGAGCCGTTCAAGTTTGCGAAATATGCTTACTGGAGCAGAGACTGCTAAGGACATTCAGAAATCAGGCTGACAGCGATGCAAAAAAGGTCCGTATTTTCCCTAGACCATTGTTGATTGAGAAAAGGCGTGAAGAGTTGCTGGTTCTCGAGAACGATATGGTCAAGGCTCTCCCATTCCGCTCGCCAGAGTCAATACCGCTGGTTCGACAGGCTCAAGACATATTTCAGATTCCTATGTTCCTGCAAGAAGCCAAGGATAGCTACAATTTCTTAGAGGCGCGATATCAGAATACAAAGACAACAGCGCTGGCAGCGGTCGCGGTTACTACGTATATTTTGGACAAGCTTAAGGTGTGGGATACGATCAGATTTCTCTTAGGCAGCCACCACGGTTCTCATTAAAGGTCCTCTCACTCGAAGGACCAGTCACTGGGAAGGAAGAGTCGGGCGCCCGCGGCACACTTGGTTATTTTCCGGCGGTAGCTTTTGCTTCCAGCTTGGCGTCGATCGCGGGATTGGAGCAGATTTCGTAGTACCAACGTTCGGTCCATAGCTGGACTGAGAAGCTACGCGGATCGATTTGCGGCATGCGACTGCCGCGCACCACAATTTTGCGGAAGATATCGTTGCCCACAGGAACCAGGCCGCTCCATAGATGAAATTCTTCGCCCTCCCAGGCGCGCGGCAGGTCAAGCGGAGAAAGCTGCAGGGAGATTTCCTGTTTCAGTCTGGCAAAGGCGGCCTCGCTGATGCGGATGCCATTCAAGTTGTATTTCAGAATAAAGTCATCTGGGCTATCTTCGACGTCGGCATCACTTACCGTCTGAAATGCGAATACATTGAAGGGAGTCTCGATCGTCTTCATCGATTTCCGCACCCGCTTGCTGCAGGATGACAGCCGGTCGCTTTCGTTGAGCGCGTCGGAAATCATGATTCGCTGCTCGCCATCCATCAGATACATGGGCGCAGAATCCTGGTAGGAAATACCCACGCCCAATTCAATGCCCGGCAGTCCGGCGCGCTCGATCAGCTGATTGTAGCCGCGCACAATGTCGATAATCTCGCGCGCCAGCACGCAGGCGCGAGCGACGGCCAGTCCAGGCTCACCATCGCGCTCGAGAATAGCCAAAATGATGGCGTCGCCTTCGAGAAAGACCTTGCTGGCTCCATACTTCGACAAGAGTTTGTTTACCGGGTCGTAAAAATTTAGGCTGAAGTAGGACGCGGGATTCATTCCGCGCTCCAGCAGCGATCGCGTAAGCCGCGACGAGTCGCGTACGTCAGCTTTGATGATCACGTGGCGTACCACTTTCTCTTCCGACGGCTTCTGCTCTTCCGGCAACAGAAATTCGTACAACGTGCCGTTCATAGCGGAGAGCTGCCGCATCTTGTCATTGGCGATGAGGTTGACGTTGTCCATCGCCAGCCGAAGCGTCTCCAGATTTCTCAGATCGCGGTGATAGCGCATGAAGTCGTGGAGGAATCGGGCCGCCATCTTGCTGCGCTCGGCTCCGCGGCAGGCTGCTGCCCGCTGCACCGCGGCTTGCAAACTGTCACGCGAAATTTTGCCTTGCTCGACAATCAATTTTTCTACGCGGATACGTTCTTCGCGCGAAATCAATGCATTTTTCAATTGTTGCGCGTTGATGCGCGGCGAATACTCGGCCAGCAGCGGCACGGCTTCATACGAAGCCACCACGTACTCCATCAGCTTCTCGCGGTCGAGCAAACCGAGCCAGGCCGCGAGGCGCATTTTTTGCGCTCGTGCTTCCGGGGTGCTGTCATCGGACGTGCCGGAACCGACCAACTCCAGAGCATTCTCAGGCGCATTCAGCCAGGCATTGATGGCACGCTCGGGATCTTCCTCCGTGCCCAGGTTCAACGATTGCAGAAATTCGTAGGCAAGCTTGCGAATATTGGCAAAGCGGTCGGGGTCGGTATCGAAATTGCCCAGCATCACATACTGCTCGGCATTGACATACGCATCGCAGCCATCGGAGGTGAAAATCAGAGGATTAAGAAAGAGTTTGTATTGCTCGTCGTTACCGTTGCTGTTCCCAAACAGCGAGCGCCGGGTGCGAGCCAGGGTTTCTTTTTCAATTTCGCGCAGGGTGCGAAACAGTTCCTGCCCCGTCTTGCGCAGGATACCTTTCTTCGCTACCTGAAAAGCCGCTACTCGCTCACGATATTCCAGCGCTTTCTGCTGCCGGATGCCTTCATAAGTCTTCAGCGTGGCGCGGCAGCGTTCCAGAATTTGCGCAAATTGCAGGCCCAACTCGATGCGCAAAAATTTAATGATTGCCATGCGCGCCAGCAAATCGAGAGATGGATTTGCTTCGGCTTTCGCCCGGTTTAGCGCAGCCGAGTGCATTTCCACGAGCAGTGGCTTCAATTCGGAGCCACTGGTTTTGGCATTTGCCTTAGGCGCGGACTGGGATCCGATGAAGTGGCCGCCCTGTCGCACCTGCGGCGCTTCTGCTGCCAGCAATCCTTCTACGTCGCCATGGCGGATGATCAAGCGAGCAATTTGCGCGCGGGTCTGGGTTGCGAACTTAGGGCTCAGATGAACGTCGTGGCGGAGATTGTCCACGCCAAGTTGCAGCCCTTCGAGCGTGAGCGCAGGAGTGAAGCCGTTCAGCCGCGGCGGGACCGCTGCTTGCTCTTCGTGCCCGAAACTGAATAATGGGATGCGTGGCATGGCGAGCGATTGCCTACGGCTGCCCCGCTAGGCTAACCAGGCTCACACGAAAATGGGGCACTACCAGAGCTTGCTCCACCGTGGGCTGATTCAGGGCTGCCAGTTTTGCAGCAATCGCCTGCGCTTGAGAAGTCGCTCCGTTGCTGCTGTAGATACGCCACAAAAGCCGCATGCATTCTGGGTCAGTGTTGCCTTCCTCCAAATGAGCAATGGCTTCGTCAGACTTTCCCTGAGCCACCAGCAGCGCGCCGGCGGCACCGTGATAGGAAACCTCGATCACCTCGCTGCGGATTGTTCCCGCCATCACTTCCAATTGCTGCAGTGCGTTCGAGGCCGCATCCAGGTCATGAATCTCAATGGAACGGGTAACGCGCACCCGCAGAATTCGCGCCAGCTCTTCGTCGCGTTTGCTGGCCGAAATCTGATGATCTTCGTGCAACGCGTCGTCGGCCGCCTGTAATTGTTTCAGCGCTAACCTTGGATCAGCTTCGTACATCCCAAGTATGCGGTGCGCTTCGGCTTCGAGTTCGGCCAAACCGGCGGAGTGCGCATGCCGGGCAACATCACTGAAGGCGCGGTCTGCCTGTTTGCGATTATTGTCGCGAATCCAGGTCACTGCAGCTTGCAGTTCACGCTGTACTTTGTCAGCGTTGCTGGGAGCAAAAACGATGGCACGGTCATACTCCTCGCGCGCCTCGCGCTCTTTACCCATCAGCGCATAAGTGTCAGCCACTCCAACTTCCGAACCAAAATTAGGATCGATGCGAATGCTCATGCGGAACTGCTCAAGCGCGGCATCGAATTTGCCTGCCATTCGCAAAATCTCGCCATAAGAATCGTGCGGATTAGGTTGGTCGGGCTGGAGCGCCACGTAGCGGTCCATAGTCGCAAAGGCTTTATCGAAATTTCCCAGATCCGCATAAGCGTACGCCAGATCGTTCAGCGCCGCAGCGTAGTCCGGGTATAGCGTGACTGCGCGCTCCAACACCGTAGCCGCCTGCTCATAGCGTTGTTGGCCCATCAACCAGTCCCCGGCGAGGTATGCCAGACGCTGGTCCCGCGGGTACTTCGCCAGCAGATCGTTCATGGCGGCGATCGCCGGCAGGTAATTATTCTCCTGCGCGTCTGCCAGCCATCGAACCAGCAACTGTTCGCTCGGACTGACTTTGACCGCCAGATGCTTGGCGCGTTCGCGCGTGGTCAGTTGTTCGGCGGGGTCCGGGGTCAGACGGGAGAGCAGAATGAAGGCTTGAGCGAAATCAGGGTCTGTCTTGGTCGCGGCCCGCAAATCCTGCAGCGTTTCTGGAACGCGGTACTGCTCGAACTCCTGCATCGCCTTCTCGAAACTAATTCTCGCTTGCGGGGAGGAAGTGGTGATGGGCAGCTTGGCGACTACGTCTTTCGGCGGAGTTTGCACTGGCTTCGTTTTGCCACAAACCAGCGCAACGCAGGACGAAAACAGCAGCAGGTAAACGTACCAGCGGCGCGGCATTTTTCCCCCAAAGCCCTTAAGTTCTTACTGCTTATGGGACGAGCCTAACATGCAGGTTAGGGCGACCAAAGTTACTCAAGTTCCCGTCCAAAGGATTGATTTTTTAGGACATTCCGTGGCCGGCGCGAGACTTGGAAATGAAGCGAAAAAGCTAGCGGAAAAGCTAGCGATTCGTATCAGGGCTCGCCTTTAGGCGAGCCGGAAGGTCCTTCTTAACGCCGCCTTCAGGCGCGGTGGCTAAAAGCCAGATAGTTTTCATATTCGCGGTATGCCTGAAAGGCATACCCTGATACGAATCGAGCCGGATGGTTTCCTTTGTGTATCTTCGCGTCCTCTGTGGTTTATGAATTTAAAATGCCGAAACCACAAAGGACGCAAAGGCACACAAAGGAACAATTTCACGCGCGCTTGAACTCTGTTCGATCAATCCACATCCACAAAACAGCCGCCAGCGCCCACACCGCCAACAATGGAACCAGACTGGCCAAGCCATGCAGGCCAAGGATTTCGCCCAAGTTGAAAGCGCCATGCACACTATTCGTTCCCTGCTCGGAGGGAATTAGCACGTTCCCCAAGTTCAAGGAAAAGCTGCCAGCCCAAAACGACGGCCAATAAAACTCGCGCAGCGGGCAGTGAAATTCATCGGGAGGTTGCGCGCTGACCGACACCGCCATGAGGGTTAGCCCCAGGCCAGCCGCGGCCAGCGCGCCTAGCACGATCCGCCATGCTCGGCCCGCGTGGTCCCAAAGCGGAGCCAGCCCTAGAGCCAGAAATGGCAAACCCGGCGACATATACCGCGGACCATACGACCAACCCGCCGGCCAGGAGAAAAAAGAAGCGTGAAAGAGAAAATAGTAAGCGGCGATTAAAGCCGCGGCCATCGCTGGGGCATGGGAAGACGTCTGCTTCCAAAGCCGGCGCAAACCAAACGGACCAGCCAGCAAAACCGGCCCTGAAAACAACAGTCCACGCCGGCAGCCAAACAACAGCTTGAGAGCGACATCAATTCTGGGATACGTAAGGCCCATGTAGCCATTCTTCATCCATGAAAAAGCTCCCGGCGGATAGTAGGCATAGCTGGGATGAAATATCGAACCGAACGCGGCGCGCTGATAAAGCATAAGCACGACCACGCAGGGCAGCGCGCCAGCGCCAATTGCAAGCAGGACTTGCAGGCGTCGTTGCATCCCATCGCGCCAAACCAATGCCAGGGCCAGAAAAGCGACCACTGCAGAAGCTGGTGCCGACGGATATTCCGTCACCGTGGCCCACCCGGCGACTACACCGAGAGCCAAGCCCCAGAAAACATCGCTCGCGAAACCCGCATGTACCCGCAACTTCAAGGCGCAGGCGAATGCGAATACCAAGCAAGCCGCAGCCAACGAGTGTCCCCAGAACAATGTCGAATAAGCCCAAACCGGAGTCGCAAGCCCGAGCGCCATCGCAGAAAAAGCGGAGGCGTTTACGCTGCCTCCGAGCGCCATCGCGATCCAGAACAGACACACGCATGCCGCTGCCATGGGCAAAGCGACCGCAAACAGGTTGAGACAGTAAGCAAGATCAATAAGGCCGCGAGGCGACACCGGGTCAATGTTCAGCGCGCGTAGAACCGTTCTGGTTACCTCGGCAATAGGAACTGCGAGCAGCGCAAGGCCGGGCGCTTTATCCGAGTAGTAATGGCCATTGGCGAACGCCTTGTCCCCAGTGTTGTGATGAAACGCATCGATGCGCAAAGTCCCTTGCTCCACAATCGCGCGCACCATGTCCAAACGCGAGTTCTGATTCCAACCGGCTCCTTCATAAAAGTATGCATAAGAAAAAAAGATCACGGAGAAAATCAGGAGCGCACGCAATCGAATGAGGGATGCGGAAGAATCCACGGGATGAGCTGACGGAATATCGATCGCGATTGCCCGTATCAGAGTTTAAGGAAAATGCTTTTTCGATACAGCACCCACATCGCCAACCAGCACATCAGCACGTACACCAGCGCATACAACAGTGATGCGTTCACCGGACTAGCCAGCGGCACGAACATACGCTGATAGATGTACTCCTGCCAACTCACGCCCGCACTGGTGTGCACGTGATCGAGAAGATGAGATATGAGTTCGGCAAACACGTAGGCAGCAATCGCATTCATCCCGAATACCAGCACAACCTTCGTCCAGAGTCCGCGCCACTGTTTAACATCCACGACCCAATAACACAAGGCAAGGCAGAGCAGCGCCAATCCCGCGGTGAAGACGACGTAGGAACTGGTCCAAAGCTTCTTGTTGATGGGAAATCCAATATTAAGAATTTTTCCCGTCACCACTCCGATTACACCAAACAATGCCATCCCCAGCGCCTTACTCTGCGGCGAACGCGCGGAACGAAGCCATTGGCCGGTGAGCATTCCCAACAACACGGTCGCGATCGCGGGGATGGTACTCAAAACTCCCTCGGGATCGCGCGTGCCCTCATACAAATGTCCGGCCAGCAGCCGGCGGTCGAGCCATGCTGCCAGATTGCGGTCGGGATCGAGCAAGGGAATATCGTGAGTCGGAACCCCGAATCCCGGCACCGGAACGAAGCGCATTAAAATCCAATAACCGACCAGGCAGCCGACGATAGTCACAATCCATCCGCGCCAGTCCGCCCACAAAGCCAGAATTGCAGCGATCACATAGCAGATCGCGATCCGCTGCAGCACGCCGTAAACCCGCCACGATGCCAAGTGATACTGGTCAGGGAAACCATTCAGAAACATTCCCAGGGCAAAAAGCGCCAACCCTCGCCACAGCACATGGCCGAGCAGTTCTCGCCGCGATGCCCCCCGCTTCAGCCGCGAACTGAAGGAAAAAGCCATCGCGACTCCCACGATAAACAGAAAGAACGGAAACACCAGGTCAGTCGGAGTCCATCCATTCCACTCGGCATGCTTCAGCGGCCAATAGGACTGGGGCTCGTCGCCGGCATTGTTCACCAGAATCATTCCAGCAATCGTCACTCCGCGAAAAAGATCAAGCGACATCAACCGCGAAGCAGACGCTAATGGTGCGTGTGGAGTTTCTGATCGGATGGCGGTGGTAGATAGCGAGGCCATATAAACCAAGCTATGTTAGCAGGTCGTGTGGCGACGGGCGTCTCGCCCGTCCAAGCCTGCACGGTAACTTGGCCACGTGATGACGGGCTCCACGCCTGTTTGGAATGAAGCCTGACGGCCTGACGGAGCAGTCGATTTATTGCAGGTTGGTCTTCAGCGGATAATATTTCTGGATCATTCTCCCAGTCATCAAGCCACCTTCGTATTCCGGAATGATCACCTCATCGGCTCCCGAAGTCCGTATGGCATTGGCGTACCGCTGCTGCCCCGCGCGCGTAATGATTTTCACATTCGGATTGAGAGCTCTCGCCGTGACCGTGATGTACAAATTATCCGCATCGTTATCGATCACAATGCAGATTCCCATCGCGCGCTCAATTCCAGCGGATTTCAATACATCATGACGTTTGGCATCTCCCTGGATAACCATTAGCCCATCTTTCAGCAGCTCGCGGTACAGTCCGTCGTTGGTCTCAATATCCGGCGGATCACTTCCGAACTTGTGCCCGGCCTTGCTACAGTATTCCTTCTTAAAGGAGCATCCATGCCCACCCTGGTAGCGCAACCGACGCGCATTTCCTCCGCCGGAACCAAGCCCAAGCTGATCGACGAATACATTGGACGAGTCAACACTAAGACTGCGGGAGTCAGCGTCGCCCACATGCACAGCCCGCAGGGCTGGGAAGAACCGGGGCAAACTCCGGAGTTCGACGAATTCACCCTGGTTCTTAAAGGCCTGTTGCGAGTGCAGCACAAGGGTGGTCACACGGATGTCACGTCAGGCCAAGCCGTAATAGCTCACGCTGGCGAGTGGATCCGATATTCAACTCCCGCAGATGGAGGCGCCGAATACATCGCCGTTTGTCTGCCCGCTTTCTCCATGGACACAGTCCACCGCGACCAGTAGTCAGGCTGTCACGCCATAGCTCCGTTTTCTCGGTCGTACTCTGCTCCTTCGTGCCTGCGGGCTTCATACCAGAGCGCAAGTTCGACGCGATTCCAAAGTCCAAGTTTGTCGTAGATGAGGCGAAGATGGTTTTTCACAACGTGCTCAGTCGTTCCAATGGCGTTGGCTACTTCGCTGTTCTTGAGTCCCTGGGCGACCAATGCGATAACTTGCTGCTGGCGAGGGCTGGGTTTTCGGTTTCCATAAAGACCGGCTGCGGGCATGGCCGCACATTGATTTGAAAATTGCATCACGAACTCCTGTTTCACTCCGTGCGGCCACACGAAGGCTGGTATGAATGTCTCCCCGGTCTCTGACGGCTGTAGTGGCGCTTCTTTTATTTAAGACCGACAGCGACCGGGGTAATCTTGGGTTGATTGTTGAGCGTCAGAGCGGAGAAGCTCTGCGTAATTCGTCACAAGAGCTTGTGACGGAAATCACATTACTGCCGACTGCACCGATAACATCAAAGATGGATGGTAGTTACGTCAAGTCCCAGAATAGGCTTTGCCAAAAAAAATTGCTGGAAGAAAAAGAAAAAGATAATGGCGCTGCGTGAACCTCTACTATCTGCAATAGAGCTAGTGTGGTGTCCCGCAAGTTCGCGTCATAAGTCCGCGCTGTCATCCTGAGCAACGCGAAGGATCTATGTACTTTGCTCGCAGCACCGACGCATTATGCGTCGCGTCGAACATACGTGCGCGGACTTGTGCCGCATATTTCTGGGACACGACACTAGTGGCCCGCAGGCGTAGTCGCACGCAGCTCACGAAACGCCGGACTGGTGCTGAAGCGCCGCGGAAAGCTGGCTTCGTACGACGCCAGGCCAGGACAGATAAAGTGATGCGACTGGGAAAAGCCGTACCCTTTCATCTCTTTCATCGCTTCTTGCGCGGTCCAGCCTTGCTCGGCCATGCGATAGGCGGCGATGGTCATTCCAGCCCGGTCGTCGCCCAGCCGACAGTGCACAAAAACTTTCTTGCCTGGATTTTGTCGAATCAACTCGAGGAAGCGAGCGAACGCCTCATCCCGGGGAAACGGGCAGTGCCATGGGATGGCCACATATTGCATTCCCAGTTTGTTCACTCGTTCGAGCTCTTCTTTGTCTGAGCCACGCAGGTCCACCACGATGTTGACACCCATGCTGGCCAGAGCTTTAAATCCTTGCTCATTCGGGTGCCCCCCGCGATATAAATTCGGAGTCACCTCGCCCGCGTTGGGCACCCCCGCAATATTCAACCGGCGCGCGATTGAGCGGTCGGCAGCACCGCTCGTGGCGTTCGAAGTCCTTGTCTGAACTGGGCGAGATGCCCCGCTAACGGCCAACCAGAAGATCGCGCTGACCGCAACCGCAACCGAACGTCGCCAAAATGTCATCGGGGGTATCTTGCTTCAATCCTAACAAAGCGAACTTACGGCGATAGCTGCCCATCCGCCGCGATGTCGACCGCTACCGTATCGCTCACATGCAAAAACAATGTGCTCGGATTCTTCGACCCCCACTCGACGTATGGGACGACGAAATGAGTGTGACCGCTGACCCGGTTTCCATTAACCTGTATCGGGATTGCCAAAGTCATGGAATGTTCCGCGCCGCAGAGTTTAAATCTACCTTCGAGCTGCACAGTCGAGTCTCCCTGGCGCTCGAACTTGCCCGACAACTTTGTAGGCGTGAAAGTAATCTCCGGATACCGCTGGCTCTCGAGAACCTCGCGATGCATTTTGCGGTCGCGCCCGTTGTTATCAGTATGGCCGCTGGTCGCGTCCACCACCACAACGCCACTGGCTGTCCCGGCAGACGGATCAAAGTGAATCGTCCCATGCTTGAGCACGAAGCTTCCGTGCACCGTATGCATGGTAGCCGCCAGCGTGAACTCGATCCGCGTCTTCGCCGGATCGAGTTCAACCGTTATCTCCTGCGCCCGAACGGTTCCGGTCCACAACCCGACCGCAAGCAACAAAAAAAGTCCCGAGCGATTCATGGAAGCGATTGCAGAAGTAGCGCCTGCATCCTGCCGGCTGTCGCGAGGGCATCCTGCCCTCGCCGGAAGAAATACAAACCCAGAAGACTTATCGCGGGAAATGATAATAAACGTCCTGCTTGGAAGGAATCGGAACCCCATTCTTCGACGCCGGGCTAAACTGCCATTTCTCAAGCGCCGCCAGCACCCGGCCGTCGATAGCAGGCCCCAGGCTCTGCAGCACAGTTTTCTGTACAATGTTCCCCGCTTCGTCGATGGTGATCTCGACAATCACATCGCCCTGCAGGCCCGCCGCGTCCGAGCCAAATACAGGATCAGGAGACACAACTGGCAAAGCCGGACGAATTTCCGGCCCGCTCATTGTCCCGTAAGAAAGTGATCCGTAAGGCGATCCGGCCGCCGGCCCACTGGCTCGAGCCGACGCGATTTCATTCCCCATCTCCAACTTCGGCGCGAGGCGGCGGCAAAACCCGCGCGGCATTTTTTTTCTGCGGACGCTGCCAGCTAACCCGAGGCTTAGGTTTCTCCTGCGCAACGCCCGAGTCGCCCCCGAAATAAATGCGAGTAACCAAGCTGCCCGATTGGCCTTTGACCACAGACGACTGCGCCACAAAAATGGGCGCCGGACTGTGCAGCAGCCATCCCAGAAAAACGAAATGCAGAATTAAAGACGCAGACACTAAACCAGTCCACCGTTTCGAAACCTCGGGATAGAGTGGCGCAAACATGAGTGGCTTCTCTATTCTACTCTCCGCCGAATTCAGTAAGATGCCTTTTTCCCAATCCCCCATAACCATTTTGTCAGACGCAGGTTCGAAGGGTGCGGCTTCCAGTGAAGCCGTCATTACTCATTTTTCTTTCGCGACGAACCCAAAGTTATGGGGCGGCCCAATAGGTAGACCGCCCCACGCCTCACTCGCCTTCCACCAATCTGGAACGCCGACGACTGACCTGATACGGGATCATCGCCAATTTCTTAATTCACGGTGACGTCGACAGTTTGTGACTTGATGCCGTTGGTTATCACTACCAGCGTAGCGGCGCCAGTCTCCATACTCGACGGCGTACGGAAATGAGCGGAGACTATCTTGCTCCCGGTCGCGACACCCATCGTGCTGAAGGTATTCGTCCGGGCGAAGTACTCGTGCCCGGTAGCAGTGTTCGTTATCAGCACGAGCGGGAAGTTGGTCGCCATTTGGCCATCGTCCCCGTACATTGCGCCTTGCGAAAGGCCGTTGAACTGGGTTCCCTTGATGGTGTAGACATCCCCACGGGTTATCGAGCTGGGGACGGAGGTGATGTGTGGCGCCCAGGAGCTGCTGCCCCCACTCGCAGGAGTGAATATCTCGACGTCCGACGAGTAATGGGTGTAGAGGACATGCCCGCTCGGAAGCAGAAGGAAGCGTCCGTAGTAGCTCGGTTCATTCGCAGCGTTGGCAGGGCTGGGAAGCGAATGCAACCCACTACTGTCGAGATCAAAAAATTGGGCACCCTTCGCGTAACAGGGCAATATGGGAGCCACTTCCACCAGGACGTGGCCATTGGGCAAGAGGGCCGCGGGGCCGTCATCGACTCCCAGCTGCTTCCCCTTTGCGTTCTTGGGGAACGTGGGTCCGGCCGACCACTTGCCCGAAGCCGAATAGAAAGCAGTGTTGCCATTTCCCCCTATGGCGAAGACGCTGCCGTCCGGCCTAAGTACGGCGGGACCGATTTCGCTGCACTGGGTATTCACCAACGGCACCACCGTGCTTCCGGCAAGAGACCATTCTCCAGTCGCTGGGTTGTACAGTTCGGACTCCGTGCCATTTGAGACGTCCACAGTCAGCACCTTTCCATTGGGCAGCAGGGTCCAACCTTCCTCGCTATACGGGTCAGCTTTGCCCGTGCCGGTGGGAGTCCAGGTGAACGTTGTGGCGTCGAATATCGCAGCTTCGATGGTACAGCAGCTTGCCATCATGAACTGTCCATTGGGCAGAACCACGCCGGGCGCATCGCCAATCTGGCTCCAGCCACTCGGTGGACTCACCGATTGCCAGGTATTCGTCTTCTCGGTATAGATAGCCCCCAGATTGGTCTCGTCCTGCTTGCCGAAATTGTATTCGCCGCCCTCTACCAGCATGCGATCGTCGGGCAGTATCGCCGAAGCGTAATACAGCGGACCATAGCCCGAGGGCATCGATGCCGCCCCCACCCAAGACCCGGTGCGGTAATCGCCGTTAGACGGCACCAAGAGAAACCAAGTCCCGGTGTCGGAATCTTGCACCATGACTTTGCCGTCGGTAAGCAGCAAAGCCGTGCCCGCGGTGCCGGGAAATGGGGTGTTCAGCTTCGTCCAAGATTGTGCGCTGGAAAGACTTGACCAGGCCAGCAACGCTAAAAACACCATGCCGACTTTGTGAAATACCTTGAACTTGTGCGCTCGCATAAAACATCTCCTTTTCGTTGAAATTCGGATCTTTGTTAGAAACGGCTAAATCGCGACCTGTACAGAAAGGCGGAAAGTGCGAGCCAATCGCCTCATAGGCTCAAAGAAAATCATCCGAGCTAGGGAGCAGAGGACAAACTTTCCGGAAAGTCGGTAGTAGGAAGGAGACCTCTTGAAACGCAATCCTCTTTTCAGACACTACATACCAGGAAAAGATAGGACGCAAAGCTCCTTGACGAGCCGTAAGTGCGCGAATAAGCTGTTAGCCTTCTCCCGGAACGGGGCATCGGAGGTGCACATGCCCGAGGTTCAATCCGGTCAGGTCACCGAGCTGCTGCGGCAATGGACGCAGGGCAATCAAAAGGCTCTTCGCGACCTCTTGCCTCTGGTCTACAAAGAGCTCCGTCGTCTCGCGCACTATCACCTTCAATCCGAGCGCGCGGATCACACTCTGCAAAGCACCGCCCTGGTTCACGAGGCCTATCTTCGACTGCTTGGAGGCCAACCAGTCGGCCTGCAGAACCGGGAACATTTCATAGCCGTGGCTTCGCGGCTGATGCGTCGCATTCTTGTGGACTACGCCCGCAACCGCCAAGCGGCTAAGCGCGAGGCCGGCTGCAAAATCGAACTAGAGGACTTAGCCGACCTTCCTGTCAACGCAAATGCCGACTTGCTGACTTTGGACGATGCTCTGGATGAGTTATCCCGCATCGATGAACGACAGGGAAAGATCGTAGAGATGAAGTTCTTCGGGGGATTGTCAGCCCCAGAAATATCCCATGTGCTCGGAATCTCTCGCGCCACCGTCGACCGCGACTGGGCTACGGCGCGCGTCTGGCTGCATCGCCAAATGTGCAGGACCGCATGACGACCAAGAACTGGGAGACCGTCAAAGATCTGCTGCACCAGGCCATGCAGCTTGCACCGGAACAGCGTGGCCCGTTTCTTGACGAGGCCTGCTCTTCCGACGCCTCGCTGCGCGCCGAGATCGAGTCACTTCTAGCGGCCGACGAAGATGTCCGCTCCAGCTTCCTCCAAGCATCCCAGGAAACCGATCGCTTCGACCTTGCCACGTCTCTGGAAGCGGGACAAATCTTCGCCGAACGTTTTCAACTAACCCGCAAGCTGGGTGAAGGCGGCATGGGACAGGTCTGGCTGGCGGAACAGATTTCTCCGGTGCGGCGGCAAGTCGCCGTGAAGCTGATCAAGGCCGGAATGTATGACGAGTCCGTCGTGCACCGCTTTCAAGCGGAGCGGCAATCGCTCGCCATCATGGATCACCCAGCCATCGCCAAAGTCTTCGACGCCGGCGCCACGCCACAGGGCCAGCCGTACTTCGTAATGGAGTACGTGCCCGGCCTACCGATCACGGAATATTGCGATCAAAAAAAACTCAAGATCAGCGATCGCCTCGATCTTTTCATTCAGGCCTGCGAAGGCGTGCAGCACGCGCACCAGAAAGCCATCATCCATCGCGATCTAAAACCGGCCAACATTCTGGTCGTAGAAGTAGACGGCAAACCCGTACCGCGCATCATCGACTTCGGCCTGGCCAAGGCAACCACACCGCAGCTCGAAGGCGCAACCCTCTTCACCCAACTGGGACATTTTATGGGCACGCCCGGATACATGAGCCCGGAGCAGGCCGATCCCAACGTGCAGGATATCGACACCCGCACCGATGTCTATTCGCTGGGAGTTGTTCTCTACGTATTGCTGACAGGCCAACAGCCGTTCGAAACCAAACTGCGCCAAAAGCAGCCGCTCGACGAACTACTGCGAAAGTTGCGCGACGAAGAACCGCCGCGCCCCAGCACCAAGGTGAGCGCCGATCGCGATACGTCGACGGCAGCCGCCGAAGCGCGCGGCACCGAACCCAAGCAACTGGCGAGCCTGTTACGCGGCGACCTCGACTGGATCACCATGAAGGCGCTGGAAAAAGATCGCGCACGCCGCTATGGCACGCCATCAGAACTAGCCACCGACATCCGACGCTATCTGAACCATGACCCAGTCGTCGCGCGTCCAGCAAGCACCGGATATCGAATCAGAAAATATGTCCGGCGCCATCGCGTCGCGGTCGCCATCGCAGCCGGACTCATCCTCCTGCTGGCCGGCTTTGTCGGTGTGCAGTCAGTGCAGTTAAAACGAATCACCCGCGAGCGCGACCGCGCCAACCGCGAACGTGATCGCGCCACCCGCATCACCGATTTTATGACCGGCATGTTCAAAGTCTCCGACCCCAGCCAGGCTCGCGGCAACAGCGTGACCGCTCGCGAGATCCTCGACAAAGCTTCGAACGATATGGGCAAGGGTCTGGCAAAAGACCCCGAAGTGCAATCCCAGATGATGTTCGTCATGGCACGCACCTACGAGAACCTCGGTTTATACGCTCGGGCGCATGAACTAGCCAAAGTCGGCCCTCGATATCCGCACAAGCCTGCTCGGACCAAGCGACCCGACAACCCTCGAATCGATATCTCTCCTTGGCTCGATTCTCTCCGAGGAAGGAAAATATGCCGAAGCCGAGAAACTGGAACGCCAGGCGCTTGCTGGTCAGCGGCGCGTGCTCGGATCCGAGCACGCAGCTACGCTTGCGACCACCAGTTCCCTTGCCGCCACCTTGCGGTTTGGAAGGTCATCATGAGGAACAGAATCAACTCGTGCGTCAAGTGATAGAGATCGACACACGGGTGTTGGGCGCAGAAGAACCCCCAGACCTTGCAATCGATGCACAACCTCGGCATTGTGCTCTTGGAGCCAAGGTACGCTATGCGGAATCTGAGCAAGAATATCGTCACTTGCTCGAAGTCGAGCGCCGTGTCCTCGGACCCGATCACCCGCAAACTCTCGCAGCAATGGGCAATCTGGCGAATGCTGTGCAGTCACAGGGTCGCCTCACGGAAGCCGAGCAATTGAACCGCGAAGTTCTGGACGCCTACCGCCGCGTGCTCGGCCCGGAGCATAAGAACACAACCGTCATTATGAGACGCCTCGCCGACCTGCTAGTCAACCAGGGTCACCAAGCCGACGCCGAGAAACTTTACCGGGAGGTCTTGGCGATTCGCTCGCGAACTCTGGGCCCCGAGCACCCGAATACCTTGCAGTGCCAAATCAGCCTGTCCGACCTGCTCTCGAAGGAAGGCCATCTACGGGAAGCGGAGAAAATTGCTGCGCGAAACGCTGGCGAGCGGGCTTCGCACCGTCGGACCCGAAAACCCCCAAACGTTATGGGCCCAGTCCGAACCTTGCCGAAACATTGATTACAGGAGGGACATTACACAGAAGGGGAAAAACTGGCCACGCAGGCTCTCGCAATTGAACGTCACACGCTGCCGCCAACCCATCCCGAAAGGCTGTATACCTTGCAGCGGCTCGGACTAGCCGTTACCTACAGACATCATTGTGCCCGGGCGTCGGGGTTGTTCCGCCAGACTATTGAGAAGAGCGGCAACTCGGCAGCCCAGGAAAACCGCCCTGCCGTCTGGTATTCCTATGCCTGCGTAGCCGCCGCCGCCAACGATCCCGACGACGCAGTTCAATATTTACAAGAAGCCGTCAATCGCGGATACAAAGACGCCGACGCCCTGATGGCGGATAATGAACTGAAGACTCTCCACCCCAACCCAAGGTTCCAGCAACTGGTAACCGCCCTAAAGCAATCACCCACAAAACTTCAAGCCCAGAAGTAAAACCTCCTAGACTTGATATCATCCCGAGCGAAGCCGAGGGATCTGCTGTTCGCTTACGTCACCAAAATTAAAAAGACATGGCCTTGAGCGATGACTCTGTTTCTTAAACACCCGCTTGCATTTCCCAAATTCATCTGGTATAAACAATTCACCGAGAGCAGTGTGCGTGGCTAGCCGGATATTTTTCTGAATCTCTCGTGCAGGTCCGGCATCAAATCAGCAGTACAGTAATTTAGCCCCGGCCACGGGGTTTCATTCGGGAACGAAGCTTCTCGAAGGGTTTAAGCAAGCGTTTTCGCAAGAACCTCCATAAGATCTTTTACCAAGTGAATGGTCTTCCGTCCGCTCGTGCCTGAAAAGGCTTCGTGCCGAAAAGGCACTTTGGCGGGACCGGAAGATGCGTTCTGTTGCGTGCTCAGAAAGAGCTCAATCAGCTCAGCGAATCGGTTTTGGGAAGGGCGCGACTTTAGTCGTGCCATACGAATTCCAAGTCGATGGCTTTAGCCGCTGGGGTTAAGAGCTCCCCGCATGTGCATAAACAGTGGAAATCCTGTTGGTGCTTCGGGTTGACAGTGAGCA
>CAVYQB010000008.1:0-5000 GCA_963770465.1 uncultured Acidobacteriota bacterium | reverse complement strand
GCCGTGATCGGCATCGTTGCCGCTGCTCTCGCATTTCGATCACGCTACTCGATAGGTCGCGCGATAGGGGCTGCGATTCTCGGTGGGATAGCGTTTGACTTGGCTACGTGTTTGTCGGGGTGGGCAGGGACTCAGTCTCCTGCATCTTGGCTACGAATGACAATTGCCCAGCACGGAGAAGTGATTGCCGTAGTTGGCAGTACGTTGGCTGCTTTGTTGGTCGGGGCTAAGAAGCCGAAAGCCAAGAACGAACGACCAGCTCGATGTTGGGCGTCAATGCGACAACCGATTCCGTATCACGGTTCAAGAAAGTCGCTTGGCGCCGAACATTGGGTTGGAGAAAGAAGCTTTTAGCTTTTAGCTCTTAGCTGTAGGAAAACCCAAACCCGCTTAGGCGGGTAGTGGACAGTTGGAAGCTAATGGCTAAGAGCCAAAAGCTAAGCAAGCTGGCCGAGGACGATATTTGACAACTGAATAGATTGGGTAAATTACAAGGCGTGTAAATTTTTATGAGTGCCTGAAAGAAACCCTGCTGGTGTATGTGGCGCGGTATTTCCTTTCGCCTTTGAAGATTTCTAATGGCGAGCAATCGCTGTAGGAGATGTGAAGAGGTGCGAAGAGAGCCTATGTTACATGCGAAGAGCAGGATTTAAAGGCCCATAGAGTTTGCGCGGCGTGTGGTGGTTTGCTGAGGGTTTGTTTTCCGAAAGGAAAGCAGGTCCCTCGACTTCGCTCGGGATGACAATTGAAAAGTTGCTCATCGCGGCGAGAGCAAGCTGCCGTGTGTCGAGTAAATTTTATGGTCAAGCTACTAAGGGCGCATGGTGGATGCCTTGGCAGAAGCAGGCGATGAAGGACGTGGCAAGCTGCGATAAGCTTCGGGGAGCCGCAAGCAGGCATTGATCCGGAGATTTCCGAATGGGGAAACCCACACGGGTAAAACCCGTGTACGGCCCGATGAATCCATAGTCGGGTACGAGCGAACCCAGGGAAGTGAACCATCTCAGTACCTGGAGGAAAAGAAAGAAACCTCGATTGCGAAAGTAGTGGCGAGCGAAATCGCAACAGCCTAAACCAGTACCACCCTCGGGTGTTACTGGGGTTGTAGGGTCGACAATAGTAGAGTTACCAATCCAGTCGTTAGTCGAAGCCCTCTGGAAAGAGGGGCCATAGAGTGTGATAGCCACGTAGACGAAAACGAACTGGACTCGAAGTCGATACCTGAGTACCGCGGGGCACGAGAAACCCTGTGGGAAGCTACGGAGACCATTCCGTAAGGCTAAATACTAGCTTCTGACCGATAGTGAACCAGTACCGTGAGGGAAAGGCGAAAAGAACCCCTGCGAGGGGAGTGAAATAGTACCTGAAACCGTGTGCCTACAAACGGTGGGAGGACTATGCGGCGTAAGCCGAAAGTCTGACCGCGTGCCTATTGCATAATGAGCCGGCTAGTTATTCTTGTCAGCAAGGTTAAGCGAAAGCGAGCCGTAGCGAAAGCGAGTCCTAATAGGGCGAATCAGTTGGCAGGAATAGACGCGAAGCGGGATGATCTACCCTTGGCCAGGCTGAAAGTAGGGTAAAACCTACTGGAGGGCCGAACGGGTGTTTGTTGAAAAAAGCTCCGATGAGCTGAGGGTAGGGGTGAAAGGCTAATCAAATTCCGTGATAGCTCGTTCTCTCCGAAATAGCTTTAGGGCTAGCCTCGGATGATTTGTCGTGGTGGTAAAGTACTCGATGGGCTATGGGGCTTTCCAGCTTACAGAACCCAACGAAACTCAGAATGCCATTGAACAACCAATCCGGGAGTCAGACGGCGGGGGCTAAGCTTCGTCGTCGAGAGGAAAACAGTCCAGATCGCCTGCTAAGGTCCCCAAATCCAAGCTAAGTGGGAAAGGAAGTCGGAACGCCCAGACAGCCAGGAGGTTGGCTTAGAAGCAGCCATCCTTTAAAGAAAGCGTAATAGCTCACTGGTCAAGCGGTCCGGTGCCGACAATATAACGGGGCTCAAGCTTGGTACCGAAGCAGCGAATGCATGGTGTAACAGCCATGCGTGGTAGGAGAGCATTCTCAACAGTTTGAAGCTAGACTGAAAAGACTGGTGGACGGTTGAGAAGAGACCCTGCCGGCATAAGTAGCGATAACGGAGGTGGGAACCCTCCGCGCCGAAAGTCTAAGGTTTCCTGAGAAAGGTTAATCCGCTCAGGGTCAGGCGGTCCCTAAGGCGAGGCCGAAAGGCGTAGCTGATGGACATCCGGTTAATATTCCGGACCTCCCTTGTGTTCGTTATCACGATGGGGTGACGCAGGAGGATAAGCAGGCCGTCCTATGGCTATGACGGTCGATGCGTGTAAGGTGTTTCTCGTAGGCAAATCCGCGAGGAAGTTATCACTGAGACGCAAAGCAGTAACCCGTATGGGTGAAAGCTGCCGATTCCACGCTGCCAAGAAAAACCTCTAAGGAGAACGTAAGGGAACCGTACCTCAAACCGACACAGGTAGACGAGGAGAATATCCAAAGGCGCTCGTGAGAACACTTGTTAAGGAACTCGGCAAATTAACCCCGTAACTTCGGGAGAAGGGGTGCCGCATTAGGGTGTCAAAGCCCGAAGCGGCCGCAGAGAAATGCGCACTGCGACTGTTTAACAAAAACACAGGTCTCTGCAAAGTCGAAAACGACGTATAGGGGCTGACGCCTGCCCGGTGCTGGAAGGTTAAAGGGAGAGGTCAACCGCAAGGTGAAGCTTCGAACTGAAGCCCCAGTGAACGGCGGCCGTAACTATAACGGTCCTAAGGTTAGTTCGCTAGCCTTAGTAAAATCTGGCTATATGCTGGAAGGTCTGAGTATCCCACGCTACGCGAAGTGCTTTGAAGGGCATGGCTTTAGCCATGCCGTAACGAGGACAACTTGGCGATACGTGACAATGCGTTGGGTGCAGATAATCAGCAGGAAAGGCCAGTGGGAAATACGAACTCACAAGGTTCGTGGAAGGGCACGACTTCAGTCGTGCCGTAACGGCGGCAAAATCTCAAGGGCTTTAGCCCCTGAGGTTGCGCTTCCGATCCTGCTGGAATCCTCAGAGACTATATGCCAGATTCCAACTCAAATTGGAAAAGATATAGTCCGAACTGCATGGCGACATGCAGAGAGTGGCAGAAATGTCCACTCCGCCTGGTCTGGAGAAAGCTCCCTCAGCGGCTAAAGCCGTCGAGCGGGTGACTCCAAACGGCACGATTGAAATCGTGCCCTAACCAAAATCAAGATCAGAGATTGGTTAGTGGCTGTAACAAAGTTGAGCGAAATTCCTTGTCGGGTAAGTTCCGACCTGCACGAATGGCGTAACGAAAGTGCGACTGTCTTAATGAGTGACACGGCGAACTTGTAGTGCCGGTGAAGATGCCGGTTGCCCGCAACTAGACGGAAAGACCCCGTGCACCTTTACTACACCTTAACTATGAACTATGGCACTTGCTGCGCAGGATAGGTGGGAGGCTTTGATTTCAGGCTCTCGGGCTTGGAGGAGCCACCGGTGAGATACCACCCTGCGAGTTCTGTGGTTCTAACTTACTCCCATGAACTGGGAGAAGGACATAGTTAGGCGGGTAGTTTGACTGGGGCGGTCGCCTCCTAAACAGTAACGGAGGCGCGCGAAGCTACGCTCAGGCTGTTTGGAAATCAGCCGACGAGTGCAAACGCATAAGCGTGGTTGACTGCGAGACCTACAAGTCGAGCAGGTACGAAAGTAGGCGTTAGTGATCCGGTGGTTCTGCATGGAAGGGCCATCGCTCAACGGATAAAAGGTACGCCGGGGATAACAGGCTGATCGGAGCCAAGAGTTCATATCGACGCTCCGGTTTGGCACCTCGATGTCGGCTCATCGCATCCTGGAGCTGTAGAAGGTTCCAAGGGTTAGGCTGTTCGCCTATTAAAGCGGTACGTGAGCTGGGTTCAGAACGTCGCGAGACAGTTCGGTCCCTATCTGTTGTGGGCGCAGGAGATTTGAGAGGACCTGTCCTTAGTACGAGAGGACCGGGATGGACGAACCTCTTGTGTTCCAGCTGTCGTGCCAACGGCATAGCTGGGTAGCGAAGTTCGGTAGTGATAACCGCTGAATGCATATAAGCGGGAAGCACTCCTCGAGATGAGATCTCCCAACCCGTAAGGGATAAGAAGGGCCCAGGAAGACTACCTGGTTGATAGACGGGAAGTGAAAGCGCAGTAATGTGTGAAGCTTACCCGCACTAATCGCCCGTTCGGCTTGACCATAAAATTTACTCGGTGCAGTAAACAGCCGTCAGCTTTCAGCATTCAGCTCTCAGTCAGAACCTGGACTGAGCTGAATGCGAATCTCAACCGCCGCCAGAACCTGGGCGGGGATGAGAAGCAAGAACTGACGACTGTGCGCCGACGAAAAGCCGAAGTAACATGACTGAAATCGGAAGTAAACAAATATGAAAGTAAGTCACACCCAATCTATTCAGTTGTGAGGCATCGTCCTCATGCTCTTTGAGAATAGCTTTGCAGCAGATGTTGCTCGCAGGCCGAGAGAGATGGCGATGAATTCTTACGGCCGCGAGCAATCGCGGCTGAAGAATCAGGCACAAGCCAGAGCTAATAGCTAGAAGCTGCTCCGACTTGTCGGTGATCTTACCGCGGGGGCTCCACCCGTTCCCATCCCGAACACGGAAGTTAAGCCCCGCAGGGCCGATTGTACTGCACGCGAAAGTGTGTGGGAGAGTAGGTCGTTGCCGGCATTAAATAAAGGCCATCTTCAGAAATGTGGGTGGCCTTTTCCTTTTGGCTACGGACTCGGAGGAGGGCTCAACAGCTCACAATGCTCGACGCACTTTACCGTGTCGGCCTCGACAGTGGCTTTCTTGTTGCCGCGAAACTCGATGTCGGGGAGGATCAGCAGGGTTTGCGTGCCATTGGCTACGTTAAAAGTGCAGTTGAAGTTCATCGACTGGACGCCACGTTCCTTGCAGCCGGTTTGGTCGAGGGCG
>CAVYQB010000007.1:0-28225 GCA_963770465.1 uncultured Acidobacteriota bacterium | reverse complement strand
GCTCAGATGTAATGAAAACGAAAAAAGGCGTGCCTCCAAGGGTAGTATACGTGCTCGAAGCACAAGCCCTGAAGGAGGCACGCAGATGATCCACGTTGGCGTAGATCTTCACCAGAGATTTTGTTACATGACGGCGCTGGAAGCAAGAGGCAAGCTGATAAAGTCGGGACCCGTGAGCAACGAAAGTTTGGCGCTACGCAAGTATTTTCGGCAGTTTCGCGGCCAGCCAGTGCAGGTGGCGGTGGAGGCCTGCGGCTTCTGGCCGGCGTTTCGCGAGGTGGTGGAGCGGGAGGGGACGCGGCTGGTGCGGGTGCATCCGCAGCGGGTGAAGGCGATTGCCTCGGCCAAGCTGAAAAACGATGGGGTAGACTCGGCGACCTTGGCGCATTGGCTGCGCTGCGATTTGTTGCCGGAGTGGTGGAAGGCGGATCGAGACACGCAGGAGCGGCGGCAGCAAGTGCGTCTGCGGGCCACGCTGGTGCGGCAGCGCACGCGGCTGAAAAACCAGGTGCACGCGGTGCTGCATCAGCGGGGGCTGCGTTCGCCGGTGACGGATTTATTCGGCAAGCGCGGACGACTGGGGCTGGCGGCAGTGAAGCTGCCGCCGCCGGGGCGGGAATCAGTGAACGTGTGCTTGCGCTTGCTGGACGGCTACAGCGAAGAAATTCAAAAACAAACCCTGCCATTAAGTGAACAAGCAAAACAAGACCAGCGAGCGCAGTGGCTGATGACGATTCCAGGGATCGGGGAGTGTTCGGCGATGATGCTGTTGGCGGAAATCGGGGAGATTGAACGTTTTCCGGACAAAGAAGCATGGTGCAGTTACGCCGGGCTGGTGCCGCGCGTGCGGGAGTCGGCAGGCAAGGCGGCGCGGGGCGGGATCACGCGGCAGGGTTCGCCCTGGCTGCGCTGGATCATGGTGGAAGCGGCGCAGGTGGCGACCCGCGGTTCGCCGGCGGCGCGGCGTTACTATGAACGCTTGCTGCGCAAGAAGCACAAGCACGTGGCGCGGGTGGCGCGGGCGCGCAAGTTGCTGATCGCGGTCTACGCTCTGCTGCACCATGGCGTGGTGTTTGACGAAGCAAAGTTTGCGGCGGTGTAAGGGGAATCCGTCAGCTCGTTGTCATCCATGCTCTTCGAGAGCGACGCTCAGAGGGAGCGGCGGAGTCCGGACATACCTTATGTGCCTCGAGCACGAATAGAAGCCTGTCCGCATCGCCGCAAAATACCTGTGGACAGGCACGCCCGTTTTCATAGAAGGATGACACGATTTTGGTGCAGAGAGACAAGAGCCAAAACCCCGAAGCCAGGAGCCTTACCTTCTTACTCCACCGTAACTGACTTCGCCAGATTCCTCGGTTGATCCACGTCGCAGCCCCGACGCACTGCGATGTGATACGCGAGCAGTTGGAGCGGAACAATCTCAAGAATTGGCGACAGTTCTTCTGGAGCCGGCGGAATGTATAGCACGTGATCGGCGGCTTCTTTTATTTCTTCGTCGCCTTCGGTTGCCAGCGCTATAACGATCCCGGAGCGGGCTTTCACTTCTTTCAAGTTGGAAATCGTCTTCTCGTAGCGCACCATTGAGAGTTGGTTGTTCGGATCGCGCGTTGCCACGATTACCACGGGAAGGTTCTCGTCGATCAGCGCGTTGGGACCGTGTTTCATTTCGCCCGCTGGATAACCTTCTGCGTGGATGTAGGAAACTTCCTTCAACTTTAGCGCGCCTTCTAAAGCGATCGGATAGTGAATGCCGCGGCCTAGGAACAAGAAGTCCTGTGCGCGAACGTATTGTTTTGCCAGATGCTCACATTCTTCGTCGCGCGTCAGCAGATGCTCGAGTTTGCCGGGAAGCAGAGTGAGCTCATGAACAGCCTGCGCGGCTTGCTCTTTATTCATAGTGCCGCGCACTTGAGCCAGATAAAGTGCGAACAAATAAAGAGCAGTCAACTGGGCAGTAAAAGCTTTGGTTGAGGCTACGCCAATTTCCGGACCCGCGTGGGTGTAAATGGTTCCCGCAGCTTCGCGCGTGATCATCGAACCTACGACGTTGCAGATGGCGAGCGTCTTTGATCCTCGGGCCTTGGCTTCGCGTTGGGCTGCAATGGTGTCGGCAGTCTCTCCGGACTGTGAAATCACCAGCGTGATAGTGTCGGCGTCGACGATAGGATTGCGGTAGCGCCACTCGCTGGCGTAATCCACTTCGACGGGAATGCGCGCCAGGCTCTCGATCATGAACTTGCCTGCCTGTCCCGCATGCCAACTGGTACCGCACGCTTCAATGTTAATTTTCTTCGCGGCTCTGAATTCCGCCTCGGAGATTTCCATTTCGTCGAGGAAGATGTGCCCGGTCTCCTGCGAAATACGTCCCAGCGTGGTGTCGCGCACGGCTCGGGGCTGCTCGTAAATCTCCTTCAACATGAAATGCTTGAACCCACCCTTCTCTGCTTGCAGAGGATCCCATGTCACGTGTTGGACTTTGCGTTCTAAGGGCTTTCCGTCGAAGTCGGTGATCTTTACTCCTTCGGGCGTTATGACTGCTAGATCGCCGTCGGCGAGAAAAAATAAGTCGCGGGTGTGATAGAGAATTGCGGGCACGTCGGAGGCAACGAAGTATTCATCCTTGCCCAAGCCGATCACTGCTGGCGGGCCGTTGCGGGCGGCGACGATTGTGTTGGGTGCATCGACGGCAATTACGGCGAGTGCAAACACGCCGGTCAGTTGTTTCACCGTTTTGCGTACGGCTTCCTCGAGCGAAAGGCGATGTCCGTTGCCCGTCTTGAGGTAATACTTCTCGACCATGTGAGCAATGATTTCAGTGTCTGTTTCTGTAGTGAATTTGTGGCCCTCTTCGATGAGCTTTCGCTTCAGCGAGACGTAATTTTCGATGATGCCGTTGTGCACTACGACGATGGTTCCAGTGCAGTCACGATGGGGATGCGCATTCTCTTCGGTGGGGCGGCCGTGAGTCGCCCAACGGGTATGGCCGATTCCGTAGGTACCATCGAGCGGCTTGAGGCGAATGACTTCTTCGAGATTACGCAGTTTGCCCTCGGCGCGGCGGACTTGCAGGCCTTCGCCATTGCCGCATACTGCGATTCCGGCGGAATCGTACCCACGATATTCCAGACGACGCAGCCCATCAATAATGACGGGCACGACACTCTTCTTACCTACATATCCGACGATGCCGCACATAATTCAACTCCGATGACAGCTTGTTCTTGTTCGGGATTAAACTTATCGCACCGCGCTGGAAGTCACAAAACGCAAGATCCTTCGACTCCGCGGTTCTTCCGCTCTTGCGGAAGAACTGCTGCGCTCAGGATGACAGATGATCGCGAATCACAGTTATCCGCTCAGGTTACTCTTCGAGGGAGAACCGGAATTCTTCGATGACCGGATTGGTTAAAACTTCTCGCGCCATGCGTCCAACTTCCGCCTCCGCCTCCGGCCGGGTCAGGCCGCCGTCCAGAGTTAGTTCGAAATACTTTCCCTGGCGCACATCCTCCAAGCCCTTGTAACCCATTTTCTTGAGCGCACCCTGGATAGTCTTTCCCTGCGGATCCAAAACGCTCTTCTTCAGCGAAACGTACACGTAAGCTTTCATGGGGGATTTCTTATTATACGTCAGGCAGGAGGCTCAGCGTGCACGGCAGACTTAGACCAGTTGGGCGAGTTGACCGTCGAGGTCGGCGAGAGCGTTCTGCAGAATTTCGCGGTGACGGGAATTTTGGGCAGCTTCGAGTTGCTGCAGCACATGCTGGCGAGATAAGAGTAAACCTTGCTTGCGGCGCGCATTGGCGATCTGCGCGGGAGTTAGCGGAGCTCTGGCCGGGCTGGCCTCAGAAACTGCTTGTGCCTGTTGCTCCTCGACCGATTTGCTCTCCCATCCCCGGGCCACACAAAAATTATACCTGCCCAAGTCGTTGTGCGAACGCGGTGATTGTCTAATTCTGGGACAGCCACTTTTGTTGTAACCAACTAGCACGCCTTGTAAACCGCACAAATGACACGAAAAGTGCCGAGATGGCACAAAACGTGACAACTTATAAATTAATTACGCAGGTAGTGATGAATAAGGTTTATCATTTATTTAAGGCTGGTTGAAAATTAGTAGGGAAGATTGTTCGAGGGGGGCTTCCATGAGTGTTTATGCTAATGGACCCTGATCGCCACTTTGATGCGGAAGATGTAAGTCGTTACGAGGCGCTGCTGCAGATGGCAGACCTCGCGGTTCACTATCGTGGTGTGCCCGAGATGCTGCCGCAGTTGGCGCAGCGCTTGCGGAAAGTCGCCTCCTTTGAAGTCGCCAGTTTTGCTCTCTACGACCCCGAAAAAAAAATGATGCGCCTGCACTTCTGGGAAGGAAGTGACCGCCTTTCTGACCTCGCCGAGTTGCCGGTGGAGGAATCGGCCTGTGGATTCGTGTGGGATAAGCAGCGGCCGATGATCCTGCCTGACCTGCGGCAGGAAACCCGCTTCCAGGCAGCGGTCAATATTCTCATAGAAAAAGGAGTGCGCTCCTATTGCGGACTGCCCGTGACCAGTGGCCAGAAAAAGTTTGGCGCGCTGGGACTGGGAAGCCATCGGCCCAACGCCTATGACGAAGGGGATGTGCAGCTTTTGCGGCACATCGCCGAACTGGTCGCGCTGGGACTGGAAAACGCGCATACCCGAATCGCCTTTCGCGAGGAGAAAGAGCGGCTAGAAGTGCTGCTCGCAGTCGGAACGACGCTGATGTCGAACCTCGATGTGCAGCAATTATTCCCCAACATCTCCGCTCTGATGCGTAGAGTACTTCACCAGGACTTTGCCAGTGTGACTCTTTATGAAGAGTCTCGCGACTATCTTCGCCTTTACGCCATGGATTCCACATTCAGAGATGAAGGCATTCCTCCGGATACAGTCGTGCCCATTGGTGATTCAGTGGCCGGGTCTGCTTTTGTGAAGTGTGAAGCCGCAGTCTGCGACGGCGAGGAGTTGCGTGCTGACGGTTCTCCTGTGATCAGGCGAATGGTGGAACTGGGGATGCAGTCGTTCTGCGCTATTCCTCTGCTGACGCGAAAGGGAAAACTGGGGACGCTGAACCTGGGCAGCCTGACTGCCCGTGCATTTGCGCCGCGGGATATAAGCTTTTTGAAGCAAGTAGCGGCCCAGGTTGCCACCGCGCTGGATAATGCCCGGGCGTATCGCGAAATTGCAGAGCTCACCGACAAGCTTAAGAAGGAGAAGCTGTACCTGCAGGATGAAATCCGCTCCGTACTCAACTTCGAAGAGATTGTGGGCGAAAGTTCGGCTCTGAAGCACGTCCTCACGCAGGTCAATACTGTGGCGCCGCTGGATGCGACGGTGCTTATCCTCGGCGAGACAGGAACCGGTAAGGAACTGATTGCTCGCGCCATTCACCGCATGAGTTCGCGAAAAGATAATAGTTTCATCAAGCTGAACTGCGCCGCAATTCCTACCGGCTTGCTGGAAAGCGAACTCTTCGGCCACGAGAAAGGCGCATTTACCGGCGCCGTCAGCGCAAAAATCGGACGCCTCGAACTGGCTGACAAAGGAACGCTGTTCCTGGACGAAGTAGGAGACATTCCGCTGGAGTTGCAGCCCAAGCTGCTACGAGTACTGCAGGACCAGGAATTTGAAAGGCTGGGCGGGGTTCGAACCATTCGCGTGAATATACGCCTGATTGCCGCTACCAATCGCGATCTGGCAAAGAGTGTGGCGGTGCGCGAGTTCCGCAGCGACCTCTATTATCGGCTGCATGTTTTTCCCGTGCACATGCCTCCTTTACGGGAGCGCGGAAAAGACATTGAATTGCTGGTGCGTTATTTTGTGCAGAAATTTTCCCGCCGCATGAACAAACAGATTGAAACCATTCCCACGGAAACCATGAACGCGTTAACCCATTGGGAGTGGCCGGGGAATGTAAGGGAGCTGGAAAACTTCATCGAGCGATCGGTGATTCTCTCCGAAAATGCGACTCTAAATGTCCCTTTATCAGAGTTGCGACCCACTTTGCAAAGCGATCGGCAAGATACCACTTTAGAAAGTCTGGAACGCGAACACATTGTTCGGGTTCTGCGCGAAACCGGCGGCGTGATCTCGGGCTTGCGTGGTGCAGCTGCGCGATTGGGCATGAAGCGCACTACGCTGCAGTCCAGGATGCAGAAGATGGGAATCGCCCGCTCGGACTATGAGAACTAAGGTGATTCCGACAACCGCAAGCAGCTTTCGCTATTAGCAGCCGACATGTCGGCAATCTGCCGCAGCTTCGGCAACTCCGCTCCAGGAAATGTGCATTCCGTTGTGAACTTCTCCATTGTTCTTTAAGCTTTGCGCCCCTTGACTCTAGCGTCAGGTTTGGCATGTGGCCTGCGAAGGGACCTCCGAGCAGACACTCATGAACCCGTGATTATGCGGGTCGCTCAATTTGACTTAATGAGAAATGTGATCGGCAAAACTTGAGTTAGGCGGCCGTGTAGCGCCCCTCCCCGAGGACGCTTACGCGAGCTTAAGGACGAGAGGAGAATTCCTTGCTCATCCAATTAGGCACTCCCATTCGTGGTAGTGGCGTCGAACCAGTCATAGCAGGAAAAGGTGCGCGGGGTAGACGGGAAGTAAGTGACCTTAAATTGTCGCTTCCCACACTGGTTCCAAGCGATGCAGTAAGACCCGCCTTAGGGACGATTAAGGAGAATCAACAGGCATGCGGCGCGGTTGATCCTTTATATATTTTCTGTCGTGGAGTTTCATGGCATCAAGAACGGGATGCAGGAGCGGGCTGGGATTTGATCCGATTCTTGCAATCGCCGGATCGAGAGGTGCGGACCACGGCAGCCGCTTTGCTTGCTAAAACTGAGGACGGGCGCATCCTGGTTCGAGACCTGCGTCGGGCTCGAGCCCGAGCCGCTAAGCCCGCAGCGCGAAATTTGGCGATACCCAACGGGCAGCAGCTCATGAAAGTGGCCGAAATGAATACACCATACGGGTTGGAAATAGTCGAGAACTGTCTGTCCTGCAAGTTGCGGAAGAACCATTGGTTCTGTGGTCTCTCACCCGAGGTACTGAAAATGCTCAGCGCCGCCAGCCATTTGAGCACCTATCCCGGAAACGCCGTTCTTTTTGTTGAGGGTCAGATGCCTCGCGGAGCCTTTGTTCTGTGTTCGGGAAAGGCAAAGCTTTCCACCACTTCTCGCGAAGGCAAGGTGCTGATCCTGAAAATTGCCGAGGCCGGCGAGGTGCTGGGGCTGAGCGCGGTAATTTCAGGTCAACCGTTTGAACTTACCGCGGAAACCGCTGGACCGTGCCAGGTCAATTTCGTGGAGCGTGACGCTCTAATGCGGCTGATGGAAAAGAATGGCGAGTTCGGTCTGCACGCTTCGCAAGCGCTAAGCCGCGAGTTCCAATCGGCGTACCGGGATATTCATGATCTAGTGCTGGCGCGTTCGTCCGCGGGCAAACTGGCCCGGCTCCTACTTTCGTGGACACCGATTCGGGAACAGTTCGAGCCTCCGGAAATCCGCGTCCGTTCAAGCCTCACCCATGAGGAGATGGCGCAAATGATTGGTTCATCGCGGGAGACCGTGACCCGGTTGCTCAGCGAGCTGAGGAAAAAGGAATTTATCCGGCTGGACGGATCGACGTTGATTATCCGTAATCGCACGGCGTTGGAAGCATTGGCTGCATAGTGACGGATGCAGCCAGCTGCAGAGACGGCCGGTAATCCTCCCCGGCCGTCTCCTTTTTTGTTTTGATCGAATCCCTCAAAAATGGAATCCAAGTTCCGCTGTCAGGGCCCTCGGCGTTACATAATGCGTGCCGCTGAAGGTTGACAGGAAGTTATACAGCGCGTATTTGTTGGTTACGTTGATGGCTGTGAGACGGAGACTCCACTTGTAACGGTCGCCATTGAATACGTTGTCGTGGCCGACCGACAGGTCAAACAAGCTCCGCGGCGCGATGCGCTGCGGATTGTGGTCGTCCTGTTCGGTGTTCGGCGCTGGTATCTTTACCAGACTGGAAGTGAGCTGGGTCGCGGGACAGATGTAAACGTTCGCCGGTGCGTAAAACGCTGCCGGTGAGCGTTGTCGGGGTTGGGCGCACTCCATTGCAGGTGATCCCAGACTGGAACTCCTGATCGGCTGTCAGCGCCGCTCCCGTGAGGTTATTCACCAAGGCGATATCACCTGCCGGGATGTTGGCTAATCCCATGCCTCCTGGATCATTGATAGACGTCGAGAACGAGCACGTCGCAGTTTGCGCTTCGCAGGGCGTCAGGCCAGCCACAAGTCCGCTGTCGTAACGCCAGTTGAACCCAAGCCAGGGCCCTCGTTTCCAGGGCTGGTATTGAATGTGGGTCGTTTGGTTGAACTTTTCGTCGTGGTCGATGCGGAACCACGAAGGCGGAGCCGGAGGTGCAATTCCAGCGACAGTCGGCGGGTTGAAGCGCGCCGCCACAGACGACATCACGATAAACGCCGATAAGCCGTGGAAATTCGGAACGCTTGCGCGAAGGGCAAAGCCCGGAATCTTGGAGTTGTGCCATTCGATGGGCAGTGTGATCGGAGTCGTGCCGAACACGTTGAAGTCATAGCCATTGTGCGTGTACTTCCAGATGTACTCGCCGCTGAGGACGAAGTACTTGCCGGCACCGAACACGTTGAAGTCATAGCCATTATGCGTGTACTTCCAGATGTACTCGCCGCTGAGCACGAAGTACCTGCTGAACGCCTGCTGGAAGCCAGCATGGAATTCGTTACGAAAACCTGGCCGCAGAGGGTTACTGATGCAGTCGAAGCCTTGGGCCACAGTCATCACGGCAAAGACCACCGGGTTGCTGCATCCCGTGCCTGAAAGGACCAAGTTCTCATTGAACGGACTTTCCATGGTGCGAGCGTAGGAAACGCGAAGCACAGTATTCGTTTGCTTGATGTTATAGGCGATTCCAACCCGCGGCTCCGGCTGCCGGGAAACGGCATCGAGGCCGTTATACAAATCTCCGCGAAGTCCAAGGTTAAACGCCCAGTTCTTGACGTTGATCGTGTCCTCGACGTAGAGGCCAAGCTCCTTGACGTCGGTGTGCCCGCGGTAGTGGTAAAGTTGCCCGCCAGTCGTCAAGTCGAACGGCACTAGAACCGCGCATTGCGCGGCAAGAGCAGCTGGACAGCTTGGAATTAGCCCGGGATTCACGATTCCAAAAGCGTCGTTTTCAGTCAGGAACGTCTGTTCGTATGTGCCGCCGATCTTGATGTTGTGAATTCCCTTGTCGTAGGTCACGGCGGCGCGAATGCCTGCGTTGGTCAGGAAGCGGAGCTGAGAAGTGGTTTCGTCCTGAAGTGGCCCGTAGTCGTTAAAGGGATCCGAGCTCGGGTAGTAGTTATATTGATCGTGACGCACGAAGGCGCCGAGGGTGAACACGGTGTTCGGATTGACCAGGCGGGTCCACGACGGCGCAATGTTAAAGGTTCTGATTTGTGAGACCTGATCGGTCGGTCCAAGAGGAACGCCGGTTAGCGGGTTGATCTGAGACGATCCTGGGGCGTACTCGGCGCCGCTGCAGAGTGAAGATAACGGCGTACAAAGCTGAAATTGCTGGTCAAACGAATTGGGAGTCTGGAACCAGGAACGCGTGAATCCCAAGTTGAACTGGAGACTATCTTTCTCGGATAGCTTGTAATCGAAGCGGTCGAAGAAATTCTCCTCGTTGCCCTTGTCGTGTAGCACCGTGAATTCGGGGGGATCAAGGAACCGGCCAGTGTTGAGTCCACCCAGGGAGACGAAGTTGCCCCATTTCTCCACGCCGTAGGCGAGGTCCGCGTTGACAGTCGAGGTGCCAAATGTGCCGTAGGAAGTTGTGACCTCGCCGTGCGGCGTGGTCACTCCCAGACCGGAGCGGGTGGTCACGTTGACGACTACGCTGGTCTTGCCTCCAAATTCGGCGGGCGGAGCGCCCGCGATCACTTCCATGGATTGAATGGAATCCGTAGGAAGCTGATTGGAAAACACTTTGCTTACCTGGTCGGTGATGGGCTGGCCGTCCACCGAGAACGAATTTTCCGCGTGGTCGCCCAAGCCGTGGAAGAGACCGTTCGAATCCGCCGCAATTCCCGGAGTCGAAAGGGTCACCAACGAAGTCAGGGATGAGGATTGGCTCTCCAAGGGAAGCTTGTCGAACAGTCCGCGGTCAACGTCAGTATGAAACGCGGGATCGTTCTCCAGTAGGTCCTGCCCGGTGCTTTCGACGGTTACGCTCTCGGAAGATCCGGCCACCTTGAGGTTGACCTTGAGGTCCAAAGGCACGGAGGATCGAATTTCAATATCTTGAGCGTAAGCGGCAAACCCTGTGGTGGTCACGCTTAAGTGATAAGGATTGAATGGGACGTTGGCGAAGCTGAACCGCCCGGCACCATCGGTGGTCGTCGATCGGTCGTAGTGGCTGACCGGGTTATGAATTTCAACGGTTGCATTGGGAACGACGGCACCGGAAGAATCCACTACGGTGCCACTGATGGATGCGGAGTTAGACTGCGCGTGGGCATGAAGGCCGAGCGCCAAATAGAGAACCACCACAAAAGCCGCATAAAGCGACTTTTTGTAAGAAGCCAGCATGAATTTCCTCCGAAAAAATTGGTCCAAGAAATCAAGGGCACGGTTCTTTAGAAAAGAACCGCCTATATGCAACTGAAGATCGATTCTTAGACGTTAGGAGGCGGACGGACCGACAGGGCAAAAGTTATCAGTTGTTGCTTCGCGGAAACTGGCTTCGACTGGAATGTTTCTACCAGAACGAAACGCGCACGCGTAAGAGTGGAAGGAGCCTTGGGAGAAGCTGAATGGGCAGCGATACAGACGGTACACGTGCTCGCTTCAGCCGCGCTCGAATGGTGATGCGCAGCAAATGCTACTGCGGACGACAACGTCAGCAGTAGACACAGCCAAGCTATCGATTTCGACGAGCAACCGCATAACGATCAAACTATCAAGGCGTTATTTGAATCTACACCGAAACCGGAAAGCAGCGCAATGAGGATGGATGGACACGGGTGGGAAAGATATTTCTCCTGCCCAAAAAGGGCAGAACGCCGAGCCCCTTCGTTCAACCACAAAAGGGACTGATTCTACATCGGTGAAATTCTGAAGGGAGGGCTAACATTTCGCCCGCGTCCTTGCACCGGACAGCCCATTCCAGCAGGCTACGATATTGCTCTATTTTGTCGATATTCCCTAACCACTCTGTTCCCGAAGGACGTAGTAATGACAACTACATTCGGCACGTCACATGGTCCGACGCAACCGCTGATAGTCAGTTGGACTCGCTTCAACAGTCCTCGTTTCCGCCATTCCGTCTTGAGCCATTCGACTGGAACTTCGGGCCGTCCGTTTTCTGTGTTGCCGCAACAACAACCGCGGCAGATCGCAATCTGCCCGATCACAAGTCGTTTCGTTTTGAGTGGGTATTCCTGATGTGCGCTCACAACTCTTGACCAATTCCTCGAGGCTCATGATCCGATTTCCGAACTCCGTGGCAACAATCTGGTTGAATTGAGAATGAATGCCAGTTCCGACGTCACGTGAATAAAAGCGGCCAGCAATGGATTCAAAAGACCACAAGCCGCCATACCCACGCCTATGCTGTCAACTACCAGAGTGCCGGTAAAGTTCTGCATAATCACGCCGCGACAGCGCCGCGCGATGCGCAAGGCTTCGACGAGTTTCGCGAGATCGCTTCCAATCAGAATGACATCGGCGCTCTCGCGAGCCACGTCTGTTCCCGAACCCATGGCAACACCTACGTTTGCCTCGACTAGCGCCGGAGCATCGTTGATGCCGTCGCCGACCATCGCAACCTTACGATTCTTTGCGCGAAGCTTGGTCACCCACTCCGCTTTCTGATCAGGCAACAGCCCGCCCACAGCCTGGTCGACTCCGAGGTCGCGTCCGATTGACGAGGTTACTTCTTGCGTATCTCCGCTAAGCAAAATCGTCTTCAGGCCCATCTCTCGCATCGCTGCCACTGCACTCTTCGCTTCGGGACGTAAGACATCGGCGACGCGAATCGTGCCGAAGACTCGTCCACCTCTCGCGACGTAGACTTCAGACACTCCGCTGCCGTGGCCGTTGCTGGGCAGAATCATTGTCAAACCTCGTTCGATGAGGAGCGTCCGGCTGCCGATGACAATTTCTTCTCCCCGATAATCCGCGGTAATTCCTTTTCCCGGCGTGTAAGCGAAGTGGTCAGGTTCAGCAACGGCTACGGCGAGATCGTTTGCGCGCGCAAGAATTGCCTTGGCGAGAGGGTGTTCAGATTTGCATTCCGCGATGGCGGCAGCCGCGAGAATCTCTCGCTCGCTGAAACCATCGGTTGAGAATATGTCTCGGATCTGCGGTGTACCGAAAGTCAGCGTGCCAGTTTTGTCCAGCAGGACAGTGTCAACTTCAGCCAATGCTTCGAGGTAGAGACCACCTTTGACGATCGCGCCCTGATGGGCGGCGCGGCCGATTGCTCCCAGAATGGCGAGAGGCGTTCCGGCTGCGATACCGCAAGCCCCAGCGACGATTACAACCGAAATTGTTGAGCGTACATTATGAGTGATTATGAAAGTCAGAACTGCAGCGCCCAAGGCGAAATACACAAGGTATCCAGCGAGTCGATCGGCTGTTTTCTGAATGGGAGCGCGCGATTTCTCGGCACGTTCGACAGCCTCGATGATGCGCCCGAAAGTCGTGTCGCGTCCTAATTTATCCGCACTTACTTCCAAAGCTCCCGACTGATTGATGGTTCCTGCGTAAACCGTGCTTCCCGGCGATTTCTCAACCGGCATGGCCTCGCCCGTGATGGCTGCCTGCTCCACAAAAGATCGACCGCGCAGCACAAGGCCGTCGACCGGGATGCGTCCGCCGGGCTTTACGATTACGAAATCTCCCAATCGAAGACTTTCAGCGGGTATCTCGACCACTTCGTTATTGCGTCGCACCCAGACTGTGCGGGGCAGGAAATCAAGCAGGTCCTGGATGGCACGTCGTCCTCTTCCAACCGTGAGTCCTTCCAACACCTCCGCTGCCAGCACGAAGGCGGTGATGACCAGAGCCGTGAAAAATTCTCCAATGGCCAAAGCCGCAAGCAGAGCGATGGTCATCGAGAGTTCCATCGTCATTTTTCTTTCAACGAGGTTCTCGTAGGCTTCCTTAAATATCGGATAGCCGCCAATCAGAGTGGCTAGAATGCCGATGACGCTTACGCGTGGAAATGGCTCCCAAACGCGAAACCAGACGGCAGCGGCAGCCAAAGCCACAAAGGCGATGCGGACGAGTTCAACCCATTCCAGATCATGATCATGTTCCGGCTCGGTCTTGGCTGGGGCGAGTTTCTCGTCGTCACGTGTACTGGCTTTTGGTTCGAGTTTTGGGAGGGATTGTGGAATACTCATAAAATTCTCCAGATGCCACGATTTAGAGAGTAATATTTATACCATACGGGGTATAGTATAACGAATGAGCCATACCATCAAGAACAAAGAGAAGCTGGTCCTTCGGGCTAAGCGCATTCAAGGCCAAGTGGAAGCGCTGGCACGGGCTCTCGACGACGAGCGCGATTGCTCAGACGTTCTGCAGATTATGAGCGCGGCTAGAGGAGCGATGAATAGCCTAATGGCCGAACTTTTGGAAGGCCACATTCGCAATCACGTGCTCAGCGAAAAGAAATCCACCGCCGGACAGACATCGGCCGCGGAAGAAGTAATTGAGATGGTGAGGTCTTATCTGAAGTAACGCGCGGGTTGTCGATGGCACGCCTAAAGGCGAGCCCTGATACGAATCACTAATTTTCCGGCAACAATCAATCATTCATCACAGGCCGAAGAGTTCGCGCAGGCGTTTGGTTTGCGCTCGACTGACTGGAATCTCCGTCTGCTTCTTGTCGTCTAGGCGCAATTGATAGGAGCTCTTGAACCATGGAACAACTTCTTTGATCCGATTAATATTTACCAGGAACGAACGATGGGCCCGCCAGAAAAGATTCGGATCAAGACTATCCAGCAACTCTTCGAGCGTGCGGCAATTGGATTGACCCTCCATGCCGTTGGCGCCGCTGGTCACCACCGTGATAATGCCATCTTCTATAGAAGCGAAGCAGATGTCTTTTTGGTTGACCAAGAACAACCGGCCGGCAGCTTTCAGCAGAATTTTCGCAGTTTGCGGTTTCTGCGATTCCAGCATGCGCATCAGCGTGTCCAGCTTCTCTGACGATCCACCGCTGTCCGCGATTTTGGCTCGCGCACGTGCTACCGACTGCGCCACGCGCTTTTTGTCGAACGGTTTTAGCAGGTAGTCAACGGCATTCACTTCAAATGCCTTCACCGCGTACTGATCGAAAGCGGTACAGAAGACAATTTTCGGCAACGCGACTTTACGATCCAACAGTTTCTTGATTACGCCAAAGCCGTCGAGGCCAGGCATTTGCACATCGAGGAAAACCAGATCAGGATTATGCTCGCGAATGAGACCGACGCCCTCGACTCCGTTTTTGCCTTGCGCGACCACGTCGACGTCGTCAACATTTTTGAGCAGAAAGGCAAGTTCGTCACGAGCTAATTGCTCGTCGTCCACAATCACAGCGGAAAGCGACATACCTCTCCTTGGGAGCTAAGGAAAGTATATGGTTGCGCTTTTGCCAGCGTCAAACCTGGACTTGTCTCAACAATTCACTTGTCACTGCGGACGTTGCATGTTCCCCATACCCGCAGGCATCTGAAATTTTTGATAGTCAGACGGAATCTCAAACAAGCTAGCCGGTTGCGATCCTTCTTTTATATCTTGCAACTCGCCGCCTTGATTGGGTTCCCGCCACTTTATCGGAAAATGAAGTTTGGGATCGATCCAGAAATTTCCGCTCTCTCCATTGTCACTTGTCGCTTCGTACTTCACAGTGCTGCGGCCGTTTACGGTATCGCTTCCAATCTTGCGGCACGTTGAGTTCGCCTTGGCTGTTGTTATCCTGCGCCAATCTCCGCATGCGTCGTCCGCATTACCTATGTGGAACAATCCTCTCGTGGTGCTTGCGCCTGGCCCCGTACCTTGGGGAAATTCCATGTACATTTTGCGATCTGGCATCAAGACACTGCTGGTTTGGGTGGCGAAGTTTACGATCATCGTGGCGCCGCGCGCATTCGCCTCGTTAGACTCTATGCGCATCTTATCCTTAGTGACATAAATTTTTGCCTGCTTGGTGAGTTCTTTTCCGTGTGTGATTGCTGCCGTCGCCGAAAAATTTTCCTGGGCGAAAACAGCTACGGTGGTCGCAAAACAGATCATCAATAAAATGAGGCTGCAAGTGCATCGTTTGTTCACAGGTTCCTCCGAAACGGACGATTGACACCGACGCGCTCAGCCGTTGGCGGAGCGCAAGCAGCATATCAGAAGCGGCATCCGGCGGAAAGGCTGGCGTATCTATCGTTGTGCGGCCATTGGCGAGGCTGACACCGGAGTATTCGGGGGCGCCAACACGCCTCCACAATATGCACAGTAAACGTCATTACCCAGAACTGGATGCTGGCAATGTGGACATGTGGGATGCAATTGATGATTGCATTTGGGGCAGAAGTTGAATCCGCTTTGCACCACCGCATCACATTGCGGGCAGCGGCCTTGCAGCGGTTGCCGCAAAACCAGATACAGAATGATGCCGAGCCCGTGAGTAATAACAACCGCGATCACCGTCCACAGCAGCCTGCTCATACCGCGCCGCCCGGCGTCGCGGTTGACGTACACGATTAGCAAGAAATAGCAGCCAAGTATGGTTCCGGCGAAAAAACCAAGAAGACTCCGGACAGGGGGCGATGGAGTATCTCTCTGAATCGCCGGCAAGGTCGCGAACAGGATTTGCACGCCAACAAAGACCAGCACAGCCACCCCATAGGCCCATTTGGGAATGATCCGCAGTTCCTCCGTAAACTGGGTACGTATTTCGCTTCTCACTTGCATATGTATCTCCGTTTAATTCTTATCCCCGCATCGTGCCATCTGTGTCGGTGAGGTGAATGCCGCGAGCCAGAAAAAGCAGGCTGGCGGCGATCGCCGGCGCAAACCAAAAAATCATGAACTCCACTTGCCAGACCGGGCTGGAGACATGCGCCCGTTCGGCAAGCCACGCCCAACCCTGCCATAGCAACGGCGTAGTGATAGCGACTGATAGGCCGACCAGAACACATGAGATCCAAACCAGCCACATGCGTTCGCGCTTTTGCAGCAATTCATGAGAACGCAACCGCACCTGCAATTGCGTAGTCCGAACCAGCGCCAGATCAGCAACCACCGGCACTGAGCGCAACGAGCGAACAATCTGCTCGGCAGCCTGGGCATAGTCGCGGCACGATGCGCACCCGTCCAAGTGGATGCGCAACCATGCTCGCTGAGAATCCGAGAGCTCGTGTGCACCGCAGGCAATTAATTCCCGTGCTTGTTGGTGTGGGTCGCGGATCACGCCTGTGCTCCTTTCAGTCGTGGCAACAGCGCATTCAAACCGCGATAGAGCCGCGATTTGATGGTCCCCAACGGCGCGCCAGTGACCGCTGCAATCTCTTCTAATGCCAAGCCTTCCTGAAAACGCAATACGATCGCTTCGCGGTATTCAGCCGCGATGCCGACCAGCGCTGCGCTTATGCGCTCCGCCTGCTCATGTTGGGCGAGCAACTCAAAAGGCGAAGGCCGAAGGTCGGGGGGATCGAGCGAAACCCCTTCTTCCGCATCCAGCAATCCATCCAGGCTGGCCGGCCGTTTCTTACGCAGGTAATCCACGGTGAGATTTCGGCCGATGGAAAACAGCCAGGTGCTGAATTCGTATTTGGGATTGTACTGATGGCCGCGTTCCAACACGCGAATCCAAGTTTCCTGAAATATATCCTCCGCCAGTTCGCGATTGCTGGTGAGATAAATCAGGTAACGCAGCAGTCGATGCTGGTACTGCTCGATCAAGCGGTCAAGCAGCTCAGGATCACGGCGGCGAAGACCACGGGCGATTGCGCTCGTCTCGGACTCCATGCCATTCACGAAATAGCAAGCTGCGGCGTTCATGCTATCGGATATACGGACGAAGGCAGGAAAAAGATGCAGGCAAATTCGCTGGACTTTAAATACCTTACTTTGTTGTCATTCCGAGCATGAATTTGTTGTCGTTCCAAGCATAAATGTGTTGTCATTCCGAGCGTAGCGAGGAATCTCGGTTTTCGGTCGGCACCGTCACGCCACGTTTTCAATGGCCAGCGCCATCCCCATACCACCGCTGACACACAAAGTCGCGACGCCGCGCTTAACCTTACGCTTCAACATTTCATGCAGCAGAGTCACCGTGATCCGCGTTCCGGTGCAGCCAATGGGATGGCCGAGCGCGATCGCGCCGCCGTTCACATTGAGTTTCTCGCGATCGAAATGCAATTCCCGGTCGCAGGCTAGAACCTGAGTGGCGAAGGCTTCATTGAGCTCGATCAAGTCGAAGTCGTCTACACGAAGCTGATGCTTCTGCTCCATTTTGCGCAACGCCGGCACGGGACCCAACCCCATGACGCGCGGATCGACACCCGCCGAAGTTACAGCCAGAATCCGCGCCAGCGGTTTGAGATTATTTTTCTTAGCGAACTCTTCGCTCCCCAGCACAACTGCCGCAGCGCCATCCGTGATGCCCGAAGAGTTTCCCGCCGTGATGGTTCCGCTTTTCGAAAACACCGGACCCAGCTTCGCCAACTTCTCCATGGTGGCTCCCGCGAATAAATGTTCGTCGCGGGAGAAAGTCTGCGCACCTTTCTTGCTCTCCAGGGTTACCGGGGCAAGCTCGCTATCAAATCGCCCGCTTTCAACCGCCGCTGCCGCACGTGTCTGCGAGCAGAGAGCGTATGCGTCCTGCTCTTCGCGAGTGATCTTATATTGGTCGGCGAGCACCTCGGCGGTTTCTCCCATCAGCATTTTCGCCAGCGGACAAAAGAATCCGTCGCGGTACATTCCGTCAACCAGTTCCTGATTGCCCAGCCGATAGCCCCAGCGCGCGCCATCGAGGTAATAAGGCAAGCGAGACATCGATTCGGTCCCGCCAGCCAGCGCGCAATCGAGATTACCGGTTGCGATCTTCTGGTAGGCAAGCGCAATCGATTTAAGTCCAGAAGCACAGGCTTTATTCACCGTGTAAGCTGGCACCTCCTGCGGAATGCCGCTACGAATGGAAATTTGCCGCGCCGGATTCGGACCGCCCCCGGCCTGACGCGCGTTTCCGAAAATGGTTTCTTCAACCTGATCCGGTCGAATACCAGCGCGCTCGATCGCGGTTTGTGCAGCAATAACTCCCATGTCGGCCGCGGTCATCGAGGCCAGCGAGCCGCCAAATTTTCCGATAGGAGTACGCGCAGCGGACAAAATATAAACGTCGGACGACAAACCCTTCATAAATTTAGTCTAGCATTCGAGATCATTTAGGCGGGCCCACGCGCAGGCGAAGTCAGATCGCTCACGAATCAAAAAACTTCTTAATCTGTGCCCAATATTTTCGCACCACGTATTCGGTGCTGAGATGCCCGCCGCGGGAAAGTAACGTGAGTCTAGCGCCTGCGCGTCGACCAAACGTGTCTACGCCCTTCCACGGAATATAGGGATCGTCTTTGGCGTGGAACATTAATATCTTGGAACCAGTGAGCTCTTTCACATGATGCGCGGGATTGTAAAATTTGCCACCATGCAGTTTGTTCCAATCCCTGGCGGACAGCCGATAAGCATTGCCAAAAGCAGCGCGGATGTATGCGGGATAGCTCGGATTCGAAGTTTCTTTCTTCTGCTCCGTCCGTAGAATGGCCCAATCTACAACCGGACAATTGGCAACCACTTTAGTGATTCGTTCGTCCAGAGAACAAAGAATAGAAGCGGCCCCGCCAAAGCTTCCGCCGATAACAAAGATCTTGCGCGGCGAACAATGAAAGGTCTGGCCAAACGCGAGCTCTTTAATTTGTTTCGGCAACTCATCGACGACATCAAGAATGTCTTCGTGCGGAGAGCGCTCGAGAAATTGCCCACCACTCTCCCATGCCCCACGCCACCGCGGATAAAAGACCCAATATCCTTTACCGGCGAGAAACTCGACTAGCGCCTGCTTTCGCGGGATGGAAGGCATGCCATCGCACAAAATAATTGCGTCATGTTGCTTGCGTGCGCCAGCCGGAGGCAAGAACTCCGCAACGATTTCTCGCTTGAACCTGGTCCGAAACATACATTCAGTTTCGCTTACTGAATTAAACTACCAGAACATGAATTACATCTATGGGATCAATGCCGTTACCGAGGCGCTGAAGGCTCGTGGCCGCACTTTCTCCTGGGTCGGAGTCGCCAAAGAACGCCATGACCTTCGCCTGAAGCATGTAGTCGATGAGTGCCGGCGGCAGGGAATTGCCGTGCGCTTCGTGCCTCGCGACGAACTCGACGACTTGGCTGGCAACAATGCGCACCAGGGCGTGGTGGCCGCGACTTCGGCGAAACAGTACAACAATCTCGAAGACGTAGTCGCTGCCAAGCGCGGACAGCACTCGCTGATCGTCGTGCTCGATGGCGTTGAAGATCCCCACAATCTTGGCGCGATCCTGCGCACCGCTGACGCGGCCGGCGCTGATGGCGTGGTAATTCCAGACCGCAGAGCCGCGGGCGTGACCGCCATCGTGACCAAAACCTCTGCCGGAGCCACCGAACACTTGCCGATCGCCAAAGTAACCAACATCGCACGCACGCTGGAAGACTTGAAAGCTCAGAATCTGTGGATGGTTGGCCTCGATGAACGCGGTGAACAATCCTACGACTCGCTCGACTACAACATGGACTGTGCCATCGTGCTGGGCGCGGAAGGCAAAGGCTTGCACGATTTAGTCGCGCGCAAGTGCGATTTTCTGGTTTCGATCCCTATGCTGGGCAAGGTGCCGTCGCTGAATGTGTCGGTTGCCGCGGGCGTGATGCTGTATGAAATCGTGCGTCAGCGGAGAAAAAAGTCGGCATGAAGTTTCTCAGTATCCTTTGTGTGCTTTTCGCGTTGGTTATTCCTGCATGCGCGCTTGATCGTGAGGCTTTCACCTTCACCAATTACGACCTGACGGTTCGCATCGAACCGGAGCAACAACGTTTGGGCGTGCGCGGCAAGATTACGTTGCGCAACGATTCACCCACCCCGCAGAAAGATATTACTCTGCAAATTTCTTCAACGCTGGATTGGAAATCGATTGCAGCCGCCGGGAAGGCGGTTCAGTTCGTCACTCATGAATATACCTCCGACATCGACCACACCGGCGCACTGTCGGAGGCAATCGTGACGTTGCCACATGAAGTTCCGCCAAAGGGAACAATCGAAATCACCGTCGGATACGAAGGCATCGTTCCCCTCAACGTCACGCGCCTCACCCGTGTGGGCGTGCCCGAAGACAAAGCCAGGCACATCGATTGGGACCAGATCAGCAAATCGTTCACCGCGGTGCGCGGCATTGGATATGTGGTGTGGTATCCGGTGGCGACTGAGTCGGCAAACTTGTCGGAAGGGAACAGCGTCGCCGAAACGGAAGCGCGATGGAATGCGCGCTTCGCTAATAGCTCGATGTCATTGATGTTTGAATCGACAATTGACGCGCCAATATTCTTCCCTGGTACGCCAAACTCGGCCGTGGTCGGCACCCAGCCCGGGATCATCAAAGTCGGAGCTTTCAGCATGGCCAATCCGGGAGTGAGCGTGCCCGCATTTGTGATCGCCGATTACCAGAAGCTCGCTCCCAACGATCTCATCACCATTCAATATTTGCCGGGCCAGGACGCTGCAGCGAAAGAGTACGCAGAAGTCGCGGCAAACATCGATCCTCTTGCTCCAATGGGACAGGGTTCCGGCGGTCTGCAGATTTTAGGTCTGTCGGATCCCGACGCTGCATCATTTGTCAGCGAAGGAATGTTGCTCTGTCCTCTTAAATCACCGCTAACTAATGACGCGGTGCTGGACATTGTGTACGCCAAGGCGCGTCATCTGGTGCCGTCTCTACGATCCTGGATACAGGACGGTCTGGCGCACTACGCACAAGCCGCGTTCATCGCGGACGACGCTGGGCGGCAGGCCGCACTCGACTACCTCAATGCTCATCGGAAGCCGCTGGTCGAAGGCGAGAAAGCAATTCAATCCGGCGATGAAGCAAGTCACTCATTAATTAATGCGCCCGACGATTTCTATCTTCAGACCAAGGCCATGGATGTTTGGTGGATGTTGCGCGACATGCTGGGCGATCACCCCTTGGGATTTCTGCTCGATTACCATGCGGGCGAAGATCACGACGCCGCTTACATGCAGCGGCTTATCGAAAAGCGGACTCACCGCGATCTGCAATGGTTTTTCGATGATTGGGTTTATCGTGACCGAGGTCTGCCCGATTTCCGCATCGATTCGGTTTACCCGCGTCCCATTGTCGATGGCGGCTACATGGTTACGATTTCGATCGAAAATTTCGGAAACGCAGGAGCGGAGGTGCCGATAATTCTGCGAACCCAGAGCGAAGAAATTATCAAACGGCTCGAGGTGCACGCGAAATCAAAGGCTGCAATCCGCGTTCAGACCGCGTCAATTCCCCTCGAAGTCGTCGTGAACGACGGCAGCGTTCCCGAAAGTGATGTCAGCAACCACGTGTTCAAAGTTCCTGTACCAAACGCACAGTGATTTCGGAGTGAATCAGAGCGCGGTGCCCCAGGTTCGCGTCCTTTTTTTTTGACGCTAACCTGGGCGGAACACCGCGAGCACCCTAGGTACGAACTGAAGTACCGAGCTTTCTACCTAACTGCGAACACCGCGAGTACCCTAGGTACGAACTGAAGTACCGAGCAAACTACTTGAGTCAAAGGCTGCGGACAGGAGTGTCCGCGCCACCCTTACGAACTGGCTCACACATGTTATTCTGGCCGACGCTTACTCGTGTTTATTTTTCGGGGAGGGATAATGACCGTTTCGCGCCGCGATTTTCTTGCCACTGCTGTGGCGGGTTCTCTGGCTGTAGGCTTGCCTGAAATTGCGTCTGCGACGCAAGACTCCGCGACTGCCAGGCCGAATGCAGCTTCCGGTAAGCGTCCGATTATCATTTGCGCGAACAACGGATTCAACTATCTCGATGACGCTTACGCTTTTCTAGCTGGCGGCGGAGACACGTTGGATGCGGCATTGCGAGTGGTCAAGGGGCCGGAGGATGATCCGAACGACACCAGCGTTGGCCTCGGCGGGCTGCCGAACGAAGAAGGCGTCGTCGAACTGGATGCCTGTTGCATGCACGGACCGACGCGGCGGGCAGGCTCGGTCGGCGGTGTGCGCAACATCAAAAATGTTTCGCTTGGTCTCGAAAGCCGTGATGGATCATACCGGGCACGTGATGCTCGTAGGCGAAGGCGCGGAACGGTTTGCCGTGGCCGTGGGATTTCCGCGCGAGAATCTGTTGACCGATCATTCGCGCAAGATTTGGCTGCTGTGGAAGGAATATCACTCGTCAGAAGACTGGTGGGGGCCGGGGTTGGACGATCCGCATTGGCAGCCGCCGGATATCAAACCACGATCTGAAATGATGCAGGAACGTTTTCGCCGGCTTGAAGAGCGGGCTGCCGATCTCGGCATCGCACCTGAGCTGCGAGCTGAAGCGGTACACAAAGTTTTGTTTCCGCCGACGGGCACGATTCACTGCTCGGCGTTAAGTGAAAAGGGCGAAATTTCTGGTTGCACCACCACCAGCGGCCTGGCTTACAAATTACCGGGACGCGTCGGCGATTCTCCAATTATCGGGGCCGGCTGTTATACCGATCAGGACGTGGGCTCAGCCGGCGCGACTGGCAGTGGGGAAGAGAACATAAAGGTCGCGGGCGCGCACACTATCGTCGAAAACATGCGCCACGGCATGTCGCCGTTCGACGCCGGTATGGACGCGCTCAAACGAATCGTGCGCAATTACAACGGCGACATGAACAAGCTGCGCTTCGTCGACATGACTTATTACATTCTGCGCAAAGACGGGGCTTACGCGGGCGTCTCGCTCTGGGAAGGCTACGCTCCGGAGAAACCGCATAAGATCGCCGTGCACGACGGGACGAAGCGCGCAGAAAAAACGATCGCGCTCTTTAAAGGACCATCGCAGGATTTTCCTCCAGCGCCAAGAGTCACACCGGATGTGAAGAAGCAATTTGAGTAGAGAGTCATGGCAAAGCGAGCTTCAGAAGATCCTCGACTTGCGGAGTTGACGAAGATTGCGCTCGGGCTTCCCGAAACCGAGCGAAAGCTCGGCGGTCGGCATGCGCAGTTTCTCATCCGCAAAAAACCTTTCGCTTATTTTCTCGATGACCATCACGGCGACGGGATCGTAGCCGTCACTTGCAAAGTGTTGCCAGGCGACAACAAGGCACTGGCCGAGGCTCAGCCCCGCCGATTCTATCTGCCTGCGTATGTCGCTTCAAGAGGCTGGGTCGCGCTGCGGCTGGACGTGGGCAAGATCGATTGGGACGAGGTGAAAGAACTGCTAGTGGGAAGTTACGCGCTGATTGCGCCCAAGCGCCTGGCAGAACTGGTGAAGAAAGAATTCCATTAGCGGGCCGACGCGACGGTCGCTAGAAAAAGGATGTGGGGCTATAAAGCTTCAGCCAGCTTGCGCTGCAAGAATCTTCTCTCCGGATCCGAGCATGGACGCTCCAATGCGTGGCGGAAACATTGAGACGCACCCGGCTTGTCGCCGATTTCGAGCAGCAGCTGTCCTTGCACGGCCGGGAGCAGGTAGTAATTCCGTAGGGATCGATGGCTGGCCAGTGGTTCGAGCGCTGCCAGCGCCGCTTTCGGTCCATTTACTTTGGCGATGACTACCACCCGGTTCAGTTCCACCACGGGCGACGGGCTCAGTTCCATCAACTGATCGTACAGTTCCAGAATCAGCTTCCAGTCCGTAGCGGAGGCTTCGTGGGCACGAGCGTGGGTTGCAGCAATGGCAGCTTGTACGTGATAGGGGCCGATTTCGTCGCCTTCCGCGCACTGCGCGAAATGATGAAATCCTAGAGCGATTAAATTTCGATCCCACCGATCGCGGTCCTGCTCGTCGAGCAATACGAGCTCTCCGGCTGCATCCACCCGAGCCGGCAGCCGAGCCGCTTGGAATGCCATAAGCGCAACCAACGCGTGCGCCTGTGGCGTGGCGACTGACGAAGTCGCCAACAATTGCCCCAGGCGCAAGGCTTCTCCGCATAGGTCGTGGCGTACGAGATCCTCGCCCGACTGTGCGGCGTAGCCTTCGTTGAACATAAGGTAGACGACTTCGAGCGCCGAATCCAGCCGGGCAATCAGATCGGCACCCGCGGGTAGCTCGAAGCGGATTCCCGATTCTCGTATCTGCCGTTTGGCGCGTACGAGCCGTTGGGCAATGGTGGTTTCGTCCGCCAGGAACGCGCGAGCGATTTCTCGCGCGCTGAAGCCGCCCACGGTTTTCAGGCTCAGGGCGACGCGCGCATCCCGCGGCAGGACGGGATGACAACACATCAACACCATCCGCAGTTCATCGTCGCGAAGTTGTGCTTCAACTTCAGGGTCGTCGACGGACGTGCCGGCGTTTCTGAAATGATCGGCAGCAACCTCGGGCGATTTCTCTGCGGTCAGTGCACGGTGGCGAACCGCGTCCAGCGCGGCATTGCGCGCCACGCGAAAAAGCCAGCCCGCGGGATTTTGGGGAATGCCTGAGTAGGACCAATGTTGCAGCGCCTTGAGCAGCGCTTCTTGCACCACGTCTTCGGCCAGGTCCAGATGTTCTGGGCCGAGAAAACCGGTCAGGTATGCGACCATCCGTCCCGCGTGGCTGCGGAACAGATGGTCGACCATTTTTTCGGGCCTCGGTTCTGCCGGCGCTTCCCGTTGACGCACAGCAGCATTTTCAGGCATCAGCGGTCATCGGGTCCACTTGGCGAATCTCAATGGTGCCCCCGTACTCGAGTTGTGGGCAATCGCGGCAGCGGTCTACAGCTTCGTTGTAATTTGCTGCTTCGATCAGGTAATAGCCGCCCAGAACTTCCTTGGTCTCGCTGTAAGGACCGTCAGTCACTCGCGGCTGCTTGCCGCGCATGACTTTGCCCGCATCGTCTGCGAGCTTGTGACTGGCGATGTGGATCTTCTGGGTGCGCAGCTTGTTGCCCCACGCGATGTACTTCTGTAGCGCCTTCTGCGCCTCTTCCGGACTGATGTTCATCCAGTCGGCCGGGTTTCCGTAGAGTAAACACATAAATTTCGCCATGTTAGTCTCCTATCGCACTCGAGTGTACTGCAGGGACTCGGTCAGTTTGGGTTTGCCGCCTTCGAAGAACTGCCAGTCAGCGGCGAAGTGGTCGGCATCAACGAAACGGAAAGTTGCGTTGTGCATGTGTCCGGCTTCCGGACTCGATAGACCTGTCGCGTCGAGAAAAGCGAAGCGCAATTCTCCGGTCGACTGGTTGAACGATTCGGCTTGCATGCGCGGTTGGTTTTTGGCCATGCAATAGTGGGTCAGGCGCAGGTGGTCGCCATCGAGGTAGTACACGGTGACCATCGCATTGGCCGCACCTAAGGCGTCGCTCTCAAAATGCTCGACTACCGCGGAACCACCGGATACAACTTCATATCGCGTCCGGGATCTACTGCCGTCCGAAGCCTTACTTTCCCAGTTGCCTGCAAGGCTTTTGAGCTGCGCGAAAGCGGCGTTGAAGTCGGGAGCGCTGGGCGCGTCAGCGGCCCAAGGTGAGCTGGTGAGCATGAGCAATGTGATTGTTCCTGCCAGAATGTGTAGCTTCATGGTTTTCTCCTCGGACAGGGAATTATACGAGGATGTGGAATTTCTCCCTGTTCCATGGATAGACGAACGGGTGGGTCGAAAATCGACGTGGAAAAAAGAAAACTCGGACCGCACTTTGGGTCTAAGAAAGAGGCTCAATACCCGCCTGACGCGCCGCAGCCGTAAAGACGCGGTCGAGAGTCGCCAAAGGTACGTCCTCACTTCGGGCGGTCTCGAAATAGACGGCATCGTAAGCGGTCAAGCGGAAGGAACGAGCGGTTGCGAGAGCCTGTCGAAACGAGACGAGTCCGGACGGTCTCCATTGTCTCGCCCAGCAGTTGTTCGACAGCGCATCGCGCCAACAACGTCAGAGGTGCGTCCGCGTCGCTACCACGGCCAGAACATTACCACCTCGAGGTGCCAAAGTGGTGGCACTAGAGGTCGAGCCTTGTAGCAGCGTCTACCTACTCGGCGCGTACGACGGCACGGGATCGTCGATAAACCATCCCAGTGCAACCGACGCATCGAGCACAAAGCGCGTCACCTTCTGCCTTCCTCGATCAGATCCTTAATGCTAAGGCCTTTGGGCCGTTTGACGTGCTTTCGGATTTGTTCGATGTCGCGAAGATATCTCCCAAGGTTGGCCGAGGGCGAGCCGGGACGACGCACAGCGGCCAGTTTGCCGCGACGCGTAATTCCGATCCGCTCGCCCTCGGCAGCTCGATCGACGATCTCTGAAAGTTTTTGCTTGGCCTCAAACAGTCCAATTGTGCGCATCGCGATCTCCGTTAACAATCTAGATGATTATTCTAGATGATTGCGAGAATAGGGTCAAATACCTTCTTCCGAGTAGCGATGAGGATGGATTCGTCGCTAGGCCGGTGACGGAACAGACGGGATTATTATCTTCGCAGAAGTTCAACGGCATCCTCCATGCGGCTAATGGCGGCTGTCGCCATGTCATCGCACCTGTCTCGGAACTGAGGATACTGCCCTTGAATGCTGCTCAGCGCGTCAGTGGCGAAAAAGCGAGCCCTGCTCGCTGACGTAAACCGCACCGTTTAAATCCGGTTGCCTTATGTTCAAGGTGGATGTCGTAGATGGATTGACCGGGAAGGTCATCTCTGTCCCGATTGCAGCTAAGGCGGACCGTGACATCCCTGAGACACTGATTAAGATGGGGGACACTTTTTACGTCCTGCATTATGAGGGCGAGGGGTACTGGGAGGTGTGGTTTCGGGGAAGATAACATCTGTGCATGAAGGTGTCATGGACTTCCCCCACCCGAAAGCAGAATGGTGGGTCAAAATTAAGGACTCCCACGGAAATGTAGGCTGGGCTCTTTCGCACGGAAACTTCGCCCATCAAGACGCCTGCGAATAGCTCACCCATGACCGAGACGCTTCTCTCCTGGTCTCCAATTTCGTTGCTGGGGGCCTAGGCGAATCTCACCTTCACATCCGGACCTTTCTCCAAATGAATACTGTCGATGAAACGCACTTTGCCGGTGCGGTAAGTGAGGATGACCGATGACGTTCGGGTGCCTTCGCCGAAGAAGCGCACGCCTTTGAGCAGCGCACCTTCGGTTACGCCGGTAGCGGCGAAGATCAATTGCTTGCCGGGCGCGAGATCTTCGGCTTCGTAAATTCTGTTTTTATCTTTGATGCCCATGCGGGCAATGCGCTCTTCCAGTTCAGGTTTGTCGATAACCAGGCGGCCCAGCATATATCCGTTCAAGCAACGGATGGCGGCAGCCGTGATCACGCCTTCTGGAGCGCCGCCGGAGCCCATCACCGCGTGTACGCCCGTGCCAATAACTGCTGCCGCGATGCCGGCCGAAAGGTCGCCATCCCCAATGAGCCGAATGCGTGCGCCCGCGGCGCGAATGTCGGCGATCAGCTTTTCGTGGCGCGGGCGATCGAGCACGATGACGACTAGGTCTTCCACGTCGCGAGCCATTCGCTTGGCAATGTTTCTGAGGTTGTCGGCAACAGGAGCGTCAAGTTCAACGGCGTCCTTGCAGGAAGGCCCGACGACAATTTTTTCCATATAACAGTCAGGAGCGTTCAGCAATCCCCCGCGTTCAGAGGCCGCCAGCACGGTAATCGAGCCGGGCGCTCCCGTGGCGCAAAGATTAGTTCCTTCGAGCGGATCGACGGCGATATCGACCTCGGGGACGTCGCGTCCGTCAGGAAATTCTGCGCCAACTTTCTCTCCGATGTACAGCATTGGAGCTTCGTCGCGCTCGCCCTCGCCGATCACGATAGTACCTCGCATGGGGATGCTGTCCATGGTCTGACGCATGGCCTCGGTGGCCACCTGGTCGGAAAGTTTGCGTTCGCCCTGACCCATAGTGCGCGCGGACGCGATGGCCGCGGTCTCGACAACACGCAGAAATCTCGACGCCAGGTCGCTCTCAATATTTT
>CAVYQB010000006.1:0-59323 GCA_963770465.1 uncultured Acidobacteriota bacterium | reverse complement strand
GTGGATGTTTGGCGCGCAGTTTGAACAGGACTGGGGACATAAGCAATTTCTGGAGTTTTACTTCTTTTGCGTCGCGGGAGCGGCGCTCACCACCGTTGCAGTTTCCTACTCTCACTTCGGTGGCGTTACGCCCGCAACTACAACCGTGGGCGCGTCGGGAGGAATCTACGGCATTTTGATGGCATTTGCGATGATCTATGGCGATCGCGAAATCATGCTGTTTCCGATCCCGTTCTCTATCCGCGCCAAATATTTTGTCGCTGCCATCGCATTCGTCGCGCTGATAGGTGCGATTGGCGCGGCTGCGCCGGGCCGCGGAGAAGCCGTCGCCTATTTCGCTCATTTGGGTGGACTGCTTTTCGGATTCATCTATTTGAAATTTCTACCCAAGCGTGGGCTCTCATACGGGGCATCGGAACGTTATTTCGGCGTGCGAAATTCCTACTATCGCTGGAAACGACGCCGCGCGGCGCGCAAGTTCGAAGTATTTATGCGCAAGCAGAATCGCACCGTCAGCGGCACTTTCGACGAAAATGGAAACTACATTCCGCCTGATGACATCGACAAGAAAAACGGCGGTTCGAAATCCGGCTGGGTGAATTAAAGAGCGCCACTGATTTTCACGGATTCACACGGATACAACTTTCATTTTTTTCAAGTTGTCAGCCGAATAGCGCGCGGAATTCTTTCATCACGACTGCGGGCAATTCATCTTGCTTTGCCTTTCCCTTAAATCCCAGATCATGACCAGCGCCCTCGATTCGTAGAAAGCCGACCTTCGCAGGAATCAATCTCAGAGCTGACTCTACCTCTTCCGCAGTTCCAAACGGATCACGCGTTCCGTGCACAAAGAGCGCAGGCGTGTGCAGCTTGGGCAAATGCTGGACGCGAAGCTGCTCCGGTTTGCGCGGCGGATGCAGCGGATACGAGAGCAGCAGCAATCCCTCGACGAGGTCGGGCTGATCGGCGCAGAGCATCGACGACTGGCGTCCGCCGTAGGAATGCCCGCCGAGAAACATGCGTCCCGGGACCATCCTGCGAAGAACGCCCATGGCATTCTGCAAACCTTCACGATCGTGAGCGGCATCTCCAGGCCGCGGAGGTCCATGCGGCCGGCTCTGGCGATAAGGCAGATCGCAGCGCAGCACGGTAATGCCCGCCGCAGCAAAAGCTTCAGCCAAAGCCATCAGCAATGGAGCCCGCGAATTCGATCCGGCGCCGTGCGTGAGCACCAATCCATCTTTCGCCGGAGTCGCGGACCGGTGAATGAATCCGCGAACGTTCGGATCAACCGATGTATCAACCAGAGGCTCGGGAATGGGCAACATGATCGAGGGAAAACCAACTAGAAATGTTAATATGCCCGCTCCTTATCAGCAGAAATAAAAATGTGCGCTGTCAGCCGACACGTTTTGATAAACAAGATATGCTCAAGAAACGTTGACCGCATTTTCGGTCAACGATGGCTGGACACTGCAATGCTGAGGCTCCTCCGAAATGACCGAGCTACTGCTAGCTAGCGAAGTCCCAACCCGACTGGTTCATCTTTCTGCTGTCGATATCGTAATTGTGGTTTTTTACTTTGCCCTGGTGCTTTGCATTGGCTGGTACCTGCGAGGAAAAGCCAAAACCGCCGAAGACTTCTTTATGGCGGGACGCGAAATGACGGCCTGGGTTGCCGGGCTGAGCTTCCTGTCCGCCAATCTGGGTGCGCTTGAATTGATGGGATGGGCCGGGTCGGCCTACCAGTATGGCATTCTGGCCACGCACTGGTATTGGATCGGCGCCATTCCGGCGATGCTTTTCCTCGCGCTGGTCATGATGCCGTTCTATTACATTTCAAAAACTCATTCCGTGCCGGGTTATCTGAAACTGCGCTTTGGCGAGCCCAGCCGCGCCTTATCTGCGATCTCATTCGCGTTCATGACTGTGCTGATGAGCGGCGTCAACATGTTTGCCATGGCGAAGGTCATGCAGATTGTCCTGGGCTGGGATATCAACTTCAGCATCTGGGTTTCGTCCTTGACGGTCGCGATTTACGTGACGCTGGGCGGACTGCGCTCGGCAATTTTTAATGAGGTGTTGCAGTTTTTCTTGATCTGGGCTGGGGCTCTGCTGATTCCCATCCTTGGACTCTACGAGGCTGGCGGCTGGTCCAATCTCAAACTGCAGATTGCGCACCGAACATCGGAACAGTACGTCCATATGTGGTCGGGATTGGGATCGTTCACGACCAATCCAATGGGGATTCATTGGACCGGTATTGTGTTCGGACTCGGTGCGGTTCTGGCGACGGGTTATTGGACGACCGACTTCCTGGTGGTGCAGCGCATTCTGGCCGCGAAAGATATTCGCAGCGCCGAAATGGCTCCGATTATTGGCGCCGGGTTCAAGATGCTTGTCCCCGTAATCGTTGTTCTGCCGGGACTTCTCGGCCTGGCCTTGCTGCCGGAAAAACTGGTTCCGGAGTCAGTTGCAGCGGTCACTGGCGCCCATAGCTACAACGAAGTGCTCCCGCTCATGCTCGCGCGCTACTGCGGCCCCGGATTGCTCGGCCTCGGTGTGACTGCGCTGATCGCGGGTTTCATGTCCGGAATGGCGGGGAATGTAAGCGCATTCACAACCGTCTGGACCTACGACATCTACCGCCCGCTAATTAATAGCAAGGGCACCGACCATCATTACGTAAACATGGGACGCTGGACGACAATCATCGGCGTGCTCATTAGCGTGGGCACAGCTTATCTCGTAATGCAGTTTGCCAGCATCATGGATTATGTGCAGGCGCTGTTCAGCTTCTTCATCGCTCCACTGTTTGGAACGGTTCTGTTGGGAATGCTTTGGAAGCGGGCGACAGGTCCCGCCGGATTCTGGGGACTATTGTGCGGCACGCTCTCTTCAATCAGCATGTGGGCTTGGGTAAAAGTTGATCCGTCGGCTTTGCGCTATGTCGCGCTGTCGCCGCATGCCAAAGCGCTGGCTCAGGATATGTATCAGGGACTGTGGTCTTTCCTGGTTTGCGTGAGTGTCACCGTGGCCGTGAGTCTGGCAACCAAACCCATGCCCGAGAGCGCTTTGACCGGCTTGGTCTATGGATTGACCGAAGTTCCTTCGGTGGGCAATGTTCCGCTTTATAAGAAGCCTTTTTTGTGGGCTGCTGTGGTGATTGTGATTTTCTTCGTATTGAACATTATTTTCTGGTGAGGGATGTTGCGGAGGCGCACAGCATGATTTCAATCTGGTTTTTCATCGGCATTTCGCTGGCGGTAAATGGCGCGCTGATCCTCGCTGCGGGACTTTACCAGCTGGTACATCCTCCAGCGACTCCCAACGTTGTCCTCTTTAATTTACATGCGAATGTCTGGTGGGGCGCACTGTTACTGGCGATTGGTCTGATTTATTGCTTCAGGTTCGCGCCTCGCCGACGTTTCTGATCTGATGGAGGACGAGTGTTCACGACGTCCCGCCGGGCGAGGACGCCCGGCCTCCACTAACCGGCAGTATTCAGTGCGGCAGTCCCACGCGCTGCAACAATTGCTGGAAGCGCGGGTCGGATTTAAGGCTGTCGAAACGCGGATCGGCATTCAGCAGAATAAGACCGCCGTCACGGCGCCGATATGCGCCTTCCAGTATTCTCAATGCACGATCGACTTCTCCCAGCGCGAGGTAGACTTCCGCGGTTCCGCTATTATCAGGCAGAACGCCGCCGGGGCTTAGGTTGGTCGCTGTCGTCAGGCAATCATTCATCTCTGTTTTCTTGCCTGCCAGAGCGTATGTACTCGCGAGTTCTAACAACATCCAAGTGTGGTCATGCGCGAGTGCGACCGCCCGCTCTCCTTCGGCAATGGCCTCGGGGAACATCTGCTTTTGATCGTAGATACGTTCCAGCACGCGGTGCGCGTGGGCAAAGTTAGGGTCCATTTCAACGGTTGCACGAGCTTGTTCAAGTGCTTCGTCGTAGCGGCGGGCCCAGTATAGGATTTCCGCTACATCAGTGTTGATGATGGCCGAAAACGGGTCAGTCTGCCGCGCCCGCTTCACCTCCGCTACCGCTTCATCCATGCGTCCCATCGCTGCCAGATCGAATGCATACCAGTGATGGGCAATTGAATAGTTGGGATCTAAATCGATGGCGCGCTTGAATTCCTGTTCGGCCTCTTGAAATCTCCATTCGTAATGCATTTCGACGAACGCCAGCGAGGTGTGGGCATCTGCCAGCGAACCATCGAGCTGCAATGCCACAAGCGCCATTTCTTTGGCTTTGGGCATGGCGGATTCGCGCGGCATCTTTGCGTTGGATAATGATCCCAGCAGCGCGTATGCATCAGCTGAGCCGGCATACGCCTGCGCATATTGCGGATCCTCGGTCATCGCCGCCTGGAAGTAGTCAATGGCTTTCAGATAGCCAGCTTCGCTTCGCAGATTCCAGAAGTAGCGGCCTTTCAGATAGTTCTCGCGAGCCTGAGGAGGAACGGCAGCAGATGCCGCCAAACGCTGGGGTGCGATCTCTTTCTGAATTTGAACTGCAATGCTTCTAGACACTTCGTCCTCAAGGGCAACCAGATCGCTAAGGTTGCGCTCATATGACTCAGCCCACATGTGCTGATCGGTCGCACCGCGCACCAACTGCGCCGTAATTCGCACCCGGTCCCCGGAACGAAGCACCGCGCCCTCGATGATGGCATCGACGCCGAGTTCCTGAGCGATCTGTGGAAGCTTCTTGTGCGAATCCTTGTACTGCATGATCGAGGTACGAGAGATGACCTTGAGGCCAGGAATCTTGGCCAGGTCAGTAATCAAGGCTTCGGTCATGCCATCGGCGAAATAATCCTGCGCAGAGTCACCCGAGAGATTCTGCAGGGGCAACACTGCCAAGGACTGTATAGGCTCGGGAGCGGCATTGCGGAGCCGCTTCCATACTGGCAGAGTCAAGATCAAAACCGTCAGCAGTAACGCCAGCGTACCAATCGTGTAGGTCAACGTTGTGAAGCGATGCCGCGGCAGGACACGTTCGATAGCTCCAGTTTCGGCAATGCCACTCTCAGGAACTGCACTTTCAGCAACCGCTGGAGGCGTTCGGTGGCTGGGAGTAGAACCGGCCAAAACATCACCATGCGGAGCAACGCCGCCAACATCCCGAACCTCCGCAATGAAACGATAGCCCCGCGTAGGTACGGTTTCGATGTAGCGAGAGCCGTCCTCACCGTCCTGCAATGTTTTGCGCAATACCGAGATGTACTGGGCAAGATTCGACTCTTCGACGAAGGTGTCCGGCCAGACCTTTCGCAGCAATTCATCTTTCTCGAGCAGGTGTCCTCGATTCTCAACCAGGACGACCAAGGCGTCGAACGCCTTCGGAGGCAGGCGTACCTGAACTTGATGGCGAAGCAGGAGCCGCTCGGCGGGATTCAAGCGAAACGGGCCGAACTCAAAAATCGCTTTTGTTTGCGGGGACATATGACGTTCACAAAAGCTTTAGAAAAACTTTATGCCGGCCTAAAGACCAACAATCGGTTTTGCGGCTAGTGTCCTGTGCGCAACGGGGGGAGGGTCCAGACCGGGGCCAAGTGCTCCGGGCGCTTCACATTCTACACCGTTAGGAACCCATGTATACGGCCGGAATTCGCTGGGAGGGCTCCCTACGCGATGAAATGGTGCTGGATGTCACGAGCAGACTGCTCCTTTGGCATGGTTGTTGCCGAGCGCCGAGCCTCGCCGATGCGTTACGGGATAGACCGGCTACCGTTAGCCAGCTAACTTTGAAGGAGGTTCTATGGTTCGCATCAGCGTTATAAGTGTGACCTTGCTGATGGTTTGTGTCACGCTTCCCGCATTGGCTCAGGCACCACCGGCCAACACCATCAGCTGTTCTTCAGGCACGGCCTGCAAAAAAGGTAGCATTCCCGTATTTACTAGCAATGGCGGCGCCGCGAAAGTAGACGACTCAATCATCAGTGAATCCGCGTCGACGATTATCGTGGCCGGCAGTGAGACCGCAACCAAGAACATTAGCGCTGGGGGAAACGTCACGGCCTCCGGGAACGTCTCGGGCGGCACCATTAGCACAACTGGAAATATTTCAGGCGCAACCGTAAGCGCAACCGGGAACATTTCAGGCGCAAATGTAAGCGCGACCGGAAATATCTCAGGCGGAGCCGTCGGCGCGAGTGGCAATGTGAGCGGCGCGCAACTGGTCTCGACTGTCGCGCAAGGCACGGCTCCCCTGCAAGTGACTTCGACCACTCAGGTATCAAACCTGAACGCCAGTCTACTCAGCGGATCCGCCGCCAGCGCATTCCAGCCCGCCGGTTCCTACGCCGTTCTCGGCACCAACCTGGTCTTTGGATATCAAACGGTGGCCACCAATGGCGGGCAAGCTACGCTCATGACTATCCCGAACCTGGGGACAGTATTGGTGGATTGTGACAGTGGCCTGTCCCGGATAGCTTTCTTTCCGTCGGTGTCAGGGTCACTGTGGTTCGTAAACGGAGGTTCGACCGGGTTCGCCAGTGGCACCGCTGGCACACAACTCTCCAACCAGTCGACTGATGACCTGATCACGGCGCAATTTGCCACCACCACTCAAAATGCGACTATGGTCATCTCCGGGCATCCAGCGTCGACCTGCATCTACTCCGGCCAAGCCACAGTGCAAGGCCCTGGGTTGCACGACGCTAAAGCTCATCGTGGCCGCCGTTCCCGCTGAGAAAATGGCGAATGCAATTAGAGCGTTGATTGAGTTTTCTTCACTCCTCCGTGGCCCCGGTGCTGGAAAGTTCCGGGGCCATTTTTCAAATGCCTTGTACCTGAATGGACTGCCGCTACCGATATCTGCTGCCGATAAAATCGCCAATGGCTGCATAGGCTTCGGATAACGTTTTCTCATCGGGCAGGAAGACAATCCGAAAATGTTTGGTCCCCGGCTTCTGACCGAAACCGGAACCGTGGACGACCATGACGTGCTTCTGCAGAATGAGCTCCTTCACAAAAACATCGTCGCCTTCGGGAATATCGATTCGCGGATACGCATAGAACGCACCGCGCGGCGACACGCAACTGACACGCGCGGTCGAGTTGCACCACTGCACGGTAAGATCGCGGCGGCTGCGCAGCTTCTTGCGGACTTCGCTCAGATGATCCTGCGGTCCCTCGAGCGCCGCCTTGATCGCGTATTGCTCGGGATGATTGGCGCACAAGCGCGCACGCAGCAGGCGCTGGATGCCCTCGTTGTAATTTTTCACGGTTGCCGCTTCGCCGCTCACGATGCCCCATCCGATGCGCCAGCCGGGGACAAGGTAATTCTTAGACAGTCCGCCAAACGTTACCACCGGCACATCGGGCGCGACCGCGGCCATCGAGATGTGCTCGTCGTCTTTTGTTTGATCATCAAGAATGAGCTTGTCGTAAATCTCGTCGGAAAAAACGAGCAGGTTGTGTTGCCTGGCCAGTTCAGCAATCTGCTCCAGCATAGCCCGCGTGCACACCGAGCCTGTTGGATTGTTGGGATTGATGAGCACAATACCGCGCGTGCGCGGTGTGATTTTCTTCCTTATGTCGTCGAGTTCAGGCTGCCAACCGTCTTCCTCATTGAGATAATAGGTATTCAGCCGAATGCCAAGCTTGGTCAGCAACGCCGAGTACAGCGGATAATCCGGGCACGGCGTCAATAGGTCGTCTCCGGGATTCAGCAACGCGGTCAGGCAGGCATCCACGGTTTCGCTCACTCCGTTGGTCACGAAAATGTCCTGCACTGAGGTGATCCCCTTGCGCGCAGCTTCGCCGCGAATCGCGTCAAGCGCCGGCTTGATTCCCGGCGAAGGCGCGTAGCCGTTCTTGTTATCGCGCATCGCCTGGTACACCGCCTCGATCAAATGAGGTGGAGTGCGGAAGTCGAAGACGTTGGGATCGCCGATGTTCAGCGGTATAACCTTGTGGCCCTGCGCCGTAATCTCATTGGCGACGGAGACCAAATCGCGGATGGCATAACGGACGTTGTCGAGGCGAGAGGCAGCGGCGATTTCACGGCTTTGAGTGATGGGCATGAAGACTCCGGCCAGCTGAATGCATTTTGACGGGAACGCGGCTCAAAAGCAAACCCCTCAGTAGGTCGTAGATGTGCGACGCTCAATCGCAGCGACGACCACGTGATGGCGCTCGGGTACGATCTCAAAGAGGATGCGCCAGTTTCCCACGCGCCGGCGGAAGCCGGGCAGCCCCTGCAGCTTGCGGATATCGCCCCGAAATGGGTCTTGCTGCATCTCTTCCAGCGCAGCCAGGATTCGGGTCCGGTCGCCTGTCGGGACGCGCTTAAGAGCCTTTCTTGCTGGCCCGGCGAGGACGACGGTCCATTCCATCGAGGTACCCTTCGAGCGTTACATAGTCACCGCGTTTGTAAGCGGCCATTCCGCGGCGATAAGCGCGCGCCTCAGCGGCAGTAGGCAACTCGGCAGGAACCAGCCGCGCAGACAGGTAAACTCGCAACGCCTCGCGCACAAGTTCCGAACGTGTGCGGTTCTCTGCTTTCCTGGCCCGTTCGACTTGTTCAGCCATGGCAGGCGGCAACGAGACGGTGAAAGTCGTAGTTTCTCTCATTTTGTTGTTACTTTGTCATGCTTAGTGTTAACTGTCAAAAGGGTCTCTCCATGGAATCATGGGAAGTAGTTCCCGTTCGCGTTCCTTATTCCACACGATCGATCTGCGCCTTCTGCAGCCGGTCAGAGTAATCCACGTAGACCGACTTCCAGTCGCTGTAGAAATCGATCGCGCCGATGCCGCCTTCGCGATGACCGTTCCCGGTAGACTTCACTCCACCGAAAGGCAGATGCACTTCCGCACCGATAGTTGGCGCATTGATGTAGGTAATTCCGGCATCCAGGTCACGCATAGCGACGAACGCTTTGTTTACATCTTTCGTATAGAGTGCGGAAGACAATCCGTATTGGACGCCGTTCGCAATCTCGATGGCGTCTTCAAGACCATCGCAGGGGATGATCGAAACCACCGGCCCAAAAATCTCTTCTTGCGCGATGCGCATCTTGGGGTCGACGTCTGCGAAAACGGTGGGCTCCATAAAATAGCCGTGCTGATAAACGCCTTTATCGAGAATGTTGCCGCCACACTTCAAGCGAGCGCCCTCATCCTTTCCGATGTCAACGTAGCTGAGGTCAGTCTTCAGTTGGCTCTCGTTAATGGCTGGACCCATCTCGACCGTTTCATCCAGACCATTGCCGACTTTCAGCCGCTTGGCGCGGTCAACGTAGCGCTCCACGAATTGTAGGTAGATGCCTTTCTGCACAATGATGCGGCTGGTCGCGGTGCAGCGCTGGCCTGTAGTGCCAAAGCCGCCCCACAGCCCGCCTTCAATCGCCAGATCAAGATTGGCGTCATCCAGCACGATCATAGGATTCTTACCGCCGAGTTCGAGCGAACAACGCTTAAAGCTCTTTGCCGCGGTCGTGCCCACGATGCGTCCTACCGCGCTCGAACCAGTCAACGAAATTGCGCGAACGTCAGCGTGTTCGGTGAGCGGCGTGCCGACCTCGGAGCCGAAGCCGGTAACGATGTTAATTACGCCCTTCGGCAAGCCAGCATCGTAAAGCACGCGAACCAGATTGAAAGTTGACAGCGGAGTATCCTGCGCCGGCTTGATCACGCAAGTATTTCCACACACCAGCGCCGGCAAAAGCTTCCACGACGGAATCGCCATGGGGAAGTTCCAAGGCGTAATCATTCCACAAACACCGATCGGCTGGCGCAGGGCCATGGCGAACTTGTTGGGCAACTCCGAGGGAGTGGTGGGTCCAAACATACGGCGGCCTTCGCCGGCCATGTAATAAGCAGTGTCCACGGCCTCCTGCACGTCACCGCGAGTTTCTTTTAGAATCTTGCCCATTTCGCGGGTCATGTCGCGGGCGAAATCCTCCTTGCGCTCCATCAGCATTTCTGCGGCGCGATAAACGATTTCAGCGCGCCGCGGCGCCGGGATCAGACGCCATTTGGCAAAGGCTTGCTTCGCTGCGGCGACGGCGTTGTTAACATCCTCCTTGCCCGACCGCTGGAAAATTCCAACCACGTCGCGTGTATCGGCGGGATTGCGATCTTCAAAAGTCTGTCCGGTCGAAGCGTCGACCCATTCGCCGTCGATGAAATTCTTGTAAACCTTGGTCCGGGTTGCGGTGCCGAGAATGGATGGTCCGGTTAAGAGATCGGTTGGCATAAAACCTCCTGGGATTACGAAACGCTGAGGAAAAAAGGACAGTCTCTATGCTACAGGCCGCAGTGAGGATGCGGCAAGCGCAGTGCTGAAGGAATACCTAGCCCCGGACGCCTCGTCCGAATTTCTGTCATCCCGAGCAAAGCGAGGGATCTAGGTTCTCGCTGGCGCCAGGAATGACCGCGTCGCCGGCAACACCGAGATCCCTCGCTTTGCTCGGGATGACAGAAATGAGTGATTACGTGTCCATCGCACTGGCGATGACGCCCGCGCCTACACTGCTCTACTCCAGTTCAAAGTCCGCTGTGCGTGGCTTAACTGAGTTTCCTACGGAATCGACAGCTCGCAATTCGACGCGATAAGATCCAGGATTGAGCGTATTCACTGGCACCTTAATTCCCATTGGAACGATGGCGCTTCCTGCTTGTGTTGCAGGACGAGCAGCAACATCCACTTTTTTCTCCCCCGTTTTGCGATCCGTGACTATAAGCTCAACGCCAATCAGTGGAGGTTTGGGACCAGTCAGAAGCGGCGCATACAACTCTGCATAGATACCCACATTGTCGGTTTTCTTGAACCGGTTCGAGGCGGAAGGAACCACCTCGACTCCTTGCACCATCAGCGGCGTCCGGTCTCCAAGCAATTCCGAGTCAAGCCCAGTCGACAGATCAGTAACCCGCTGCAGCTGATTGCTGAGCGCCACGCCGCTCATGCTGAATTGCTTGCCATCATATGCGTCAATGGCTAGCGGCAGTTGCAGCTTGCCAAAACTTTCGTTCCCCGAGCTGAACACTACTTTGAGCGTGTACTGCCCGGAAGCAACATCGAACTGGTTTTCATAGTGGTATGGTTGCTTTTGAAATTGCTCCAATTCCTTCTTATCCTCGAAATCGAAATTTACGGTGTCGCTGAATCGGGCCGCGATAGTTCCATCTGGCTTGTAGGCAATGCCGAGCACATTGACCGCCGAATGCTGTTTGCCTTTAACCTTTTCGAACTTCAAAGCGTTTGATGGAATACCGATCGCGAGGTTCACTCGCGCCGTATTCGGCGAAGTATAAAAGTATGGAGCCTGCATTGATCCGGTAACGTTTCCGGCCATCTCGCCAGATACGCGAGTCTCCATCTCTTTTTCGATTGGGTTTCCCGCAAGCAGATCCTTTGGCCTCACGTTGCAGTATCCGCTGCGGGCCCGAACCTGGGTTCCAGCGCGCTCCACTTTCACACGTAACGTATGACAACTGCCCTCGGGCGATTCGGGAGGCGTATAGCTAAGGACATAATACTGCGACTGATCGTTAGCGATTCTCTGCATGCCGCCAAGCAGATCATTGGAATTGGCAATGACAAAACCACCAGTGCCTTCAGCTAGCTCATACAGGATTTGCTGGTTGGTGGCGACATCCGGCATTTGCGGAACGATTTGCCTGGGTTGATTGTATTGAGCGCCCCCGTTCATTTGACCGGGGGTCATCACTCCGGCACCATTGCTTCCAGTGCCACGCGATCCTCCGGCAGTTGGGCTTCCACTTGTGCCGTGGCCTCCACCGCTGCCGCTTCCTCCACCGTGACCACCACCGCCTCCACCTCCACCACCGCCATGCTGTCCGGGATCAAAGTAGGCGAGCCTAAGTGGATAATTTGGATTCCATGTTCCCGCGTACGTAAGCGTCGCAGACCCAAACTGTGCGGATCCGGATTCCTCGAATCGTGGATGCAATGGAGGTCGCATCAGCGAGCCCTGCGGAGACGCCGCGTTTCCCGGCGCGACCAGACCGCGAACGTCGAGCGGATAAATCGCAACATTGTAGCGATTGCAAACGGAGATCACCGCAGTGAGTTCCGATTGAATTTCCGGTGTGATGGGAAAACCGGAAGTCAGCATTACCAGCGTCTTTCGTCCGGGTACGCTGCCGAGACTCTTCGCCAAACTGCGAAGCGCCAGCATCACACTGCGTGCCCCGAAATCAGCTTCCGCATTACTGAGTTGAGGCATGCCAAAAGTTGGCGCACCAATCGGCGTCGATCCGAGAGAAGCAACTTCTACCGGCGCCGCATTGGGGGAAACTGCCGAGGTTTTCAATCCAGCGACAACTTGTTTCAATCGCGTCGCGTCTGCCGTGAAGTTCTGCGCAATGCGTACGGTTCCGCCGAAATCGACGATGGCGATTAAACGGTTGGGACTGGCATTAGCATCGATAAATTTGGCCGCGGCCTGGCGGGCGCTCATCTGGTCGCCAAAATCCATGGTCGAGTTGTCAAAGAACAGAACCAGATACCGCTTTTCCGCCTTGTCCGGCGATGCACTATCCTCTTCGAAGGAAAAATTCTTGATGGACTGTTCCTTGTTGTCTTCCCAAACCTTGAAATCCTTCACGGCCAGATCGCGAACGTAGTTGCCTTTCTTGTCGGTCACCACGGTGTCCACAACCACCAGACGGGTTTCTGCGTGAATGGTCGGCGAGCCGCCGACCGGCGCCTGGGCAGCCGCTTGTTGCGCCTGCGCCAAACGCGCAACCATGGCCACGCAACAAATGGCCGTAGAGATCGTGGCGAAGAAGCGAATCACGCGACCAGATGGCATAACTTTTTCTCCCCAAATCACGGAATCTCAATGGCACCGTTTTCCGCAGACATCATTTGCCCTTCCCGGTCTCGCACTACCAGGCGAACCAGATAACTGCCGGGCTTCACATCAAAATTTGTTTTCAATGTGATTCCCGAACCGAGCTTGCTTTCTAGCGTTGCATCTTTCCAGCGCATCGTAAGATTCTTTTGTATGCCCTGCACGAAAACCCCATTGCGGTTGAAAAGCGCGGCAACGACCGTCAGTTCATTGGTGTTGCGGCCATCCACCTTGTGGTAGCGAATGCGCCTTACGTCCACATGAGCCAGCACCGCGAGCTTTGCCTCCTCGTCGCTCGGCTTGAAAAATTGGGTATGCAATTCCACGGGAAGATCGTGCAACTCCTCCTGCGAAAAAACCGCTTCTTCGATTTCCTGCTTCGCTTGTTCAGCCGGATCAGCGGCGTGTTTGGGAGCATAGTAGCCTCTGCGGGCTGTCAGGGTCAGCTTGGCCGGCTCCTTCAGCGAAACTTTCAGCGAATGATAACTGCCGTCCAGTTTCAGATTCTGTGGTGCGAAACCTAACGTATAAAAGTATTCTGGGGTCGCGGCCACGCTTTTGAATCCTGCGTCGAGGTCATTGTTGTTGTGAAAAAAGTTTCCGCCGGTTGCGTTGGCTAGATCGGACAAGACCTCAGCCTGCGCCAGGTCGCTCTCCGTCTGGTACTGATGCTCAACCGCGGCCGACTGTGGATTCGTTGGCCCTTGCTTGCTGATGTCGCCGCCGGGAATGATGGTGTAGAGGCCGCGCGCATCCAGCGTGCTGATGATAACTTGAGAGCGCAATGCCCGGTCGATAACATCCGTGTAATCTTGAAACATATTGGTTTCAGGAGTGAGAAATCCGGGAGACACAACTACCATGCTTCGCTGCCCCGGCATGGCAGAAATTCTCCGGACTATATCCTTCAGAACTGAGAGCGCCACCCGGCTCTCCTGGCTGCCTTGCGAGAGCTGTTGGAACGTCTCCGCTCGTACTGCCGCTTCTGCCGCCTGCAGCGCGGCTTGCTGTTGCTGCGGCGACGTGCCCGACAGCCCGAGACACGATATAGCATCCTGCACCGCTGCCTGGAAGGCTTGAGTGTCATTCTTGTTCTGGATCAAGTCCGCCATGTAATAACTAATGTCTGGACAGTCGGTGACGCCCGTCTGAGCGATGGGACGCGGCTGCAGGCGGAGCAGCGCGTCGTGCAATTTTGCTCGATCATCCGTGAAGTCAAGCATGGTTTGGCCAGAGGTCGAGAAAATCGCTGCCCGGTCGGTCGGCTGCAACGTTGTCAGATGATGTTCGGCGGCGGTGCGCGCCTGCGCGAGATCGCCAAAGGTCAAATGAATGTCATCAAAAACAAAAGCGATGTATCGCTCGGGAACGGACGGCAATTTGTCGACGCTACCCTCGTTCGGTGTCTGCCGCTCCTTGGCAACCTGGCTTCCCGGCCGTTCCATCGCAAATTGAGTGATGATCTGCGGCTTGCGATTGTCGAATAGTTGGAAATCTTCTTTATGCAGATTTCCGATGGCATGGCCCTGCGCGTCGCGCACCACTACTCGCACCAGAACCAGCTTGACATTCACTTTGAAGGTTGTCGCTTCATCGTGCGCAACGATTTCTGCCGCACTCTGGTCGGAGTCATCCTGCGCGGCTGGCGCACTCTGCGCAGGAGCTGCTTGCGCTGGTTGAGACTGCGCGGCAGCCGCGATGGAGACTGCACAGAAGAGAAATACCAGCGTGACGCGAAAATATTTTGACTTGCTATCGGAAGGGTCGATTCCTAGCTGCTCCGATTTTGCAATGGGCGTCATACAAGTCAAAAGAGCCATGCGGTATTTTGCTCTGATTGTCCAAACCCCGATTAATCGGCTGGAGCCCGCCGGATAAGCAGGTAAATGGTAGTCCGTCCTCGGACAAAGCGCCAGAACAGAAAAACCCTGGTTTTGGAGGGAGCAACGCTTCCAGCGCTGCAGGCGTGCATTAACGCAACAGAATCTTATTTCTGAGCAGGCGGAACGTACTCTTTCGGGGGAGCTGCGCCTTCACCAAAAAAATACTGCTCCATCTGCTTAACGATCGCTTCCTGATCTTCGCGCCGGGCGGGATTGAGGCGATATTCGTTCAGCAGCATTTTGCAGAATTCCGTCCAACCTCTCCACGCTTCCTGGGAGACGTTGTCATAAATCTTCTTGCCGAATTCCGTGTCAAAGGGTGGCTCGTCCAAGCCGGGAAGTTCTTTATGCAATTTGACACAGAAAACATTGCGCTGAGCCATATATCTTTTCAAACCTCTTTCCAAAAAATTATCTCATATGAATTGATTTGGAATTCTGCACTCTCCCCTCGACTCTCAACGCCTGAAGGCGTCGCTGAAACTACCTGGCTTAGGGCTCGCCTGAAGGCGAGCCCTGATACGAATCTGCTTTTCCCGTCAATCCGCTCAGCCGCACTTTCCCGTGCCGTGACATTTACGTCGAGAAGATGAGCAGTTGCCAGGCTCAGCCAACTTGCCGTCTGGCCCGATGCACGTCTGCGTGTGGATGCACCAAAACAAACCTTCATTCGAAGGTGGCACAGTAGGGTCAGCTTCGGTGAGAATGAATTGTGCTTTCCAGCGCAGGGCTGGGCAAAGATCGGGATGCTTAGTATTGAAACGATCGGCTTCGACGACCGGTGATTGTCTGATCATGCGGCACTCCCCGACGCAGCTTTCATGATGACTCTTTTAACAGCAACTTTTGCCAGCTGAACTTTGTAGGCGTTGTGGCTGAGCGGCGTTGCGGTCTGCAATGCGCCTTCAGCAGCCGCCTTCGCGGCTTCTTCCGTAATGCCGTGGTCGCGCGCTGCCCGGTTCAAAGCCGACTCGCCATCTCCAGCGCGCCATGGAATCGGCGCCACGTAGCCCAGCACCAGACGCGAACCAAACAACTGTGATCCATTCATATTCAGCGCGACCGCAGCCACAGCCAGAGGCCAGTCGAAGGCTTCCTTCTGTCGAATTTCATAATGCGCAACTTTTAAGTTGCGAGTCGGCGGCAGGATAATTTCCGCGAGAATCTCGTTCGGTTTCAGATCGTGCTCGCGCTCGTTTTCGCTTTTCGGAATCACATAGAAATGTTCGAGCGACTGTTCGCGCATTCCTTGTGGACCAATCAAACGCAGCACAGCTCCGTAGGCGATGAGAACAGGAGCAATCGACGAAGGGCTGACAAACTTCGCCGGACCATCGTTCCCTAAGATTGCGTGATAACGATTTTCGCCGTTGGTTACCAAGTCCTTGCCCGCTTCGCTTTTTGGCAGCAGGCCAAATCCGCCACGAAAATACCAGCACCGCGGACGCTGGCAAAGATTGCCACCCAGCGTAGCCATGTTACGAATCTGCGGGCTGGCCGCATCGTTAATTGCTTCAGCCAGCGCGGGATAATCCTTGACCACATTCACATTGTCGGCCAGTTCTCCCAATGTGGTGAGCGCGCCAATGCGAAGTCCCTTGGCCCCCAGCGTGACTCCGTTCATTTCCTTGATCTGCTTAATGTTCACCAGGCGCTTGGGATGCACCACGTCATCTTTCATTAATGACAACAAATCGGTGCCGCCGGCCAGCACTTCAGCTTGCCCCCAGCTCGCGCCTAACAGTCCCACAGCTTGTTCCTTCGTGGTCGGACTGGCGTATTCAAACGCTCGCATTATGCACCTGCCTTCTGCGACATGCTCTGCGAACTCAGTGCCGCGAGAACTTTGTCGGGAGTAAGCGGCAGGAATGAAACCCGCACCCCAATTGCATTTGCCACTGCATTCGCAATCGCGGCTCCCGGAGAAATCACTGGCGGCTCGCCCAATCCAATCACGCCGCGCTCGTCGTATCCCTTGCCCGTCATCATGTGCACCACGAGTTCGGGAATATCATTGAGTCCAGCGAGCCGATAAAATTCCATATTCGGATTGAGCATGCGCCCCGTCGCCTGATCCATTATTTTTTCTTCAAATAGCGCGTAGCTGATGCCCATGGTCATCGCGCCATAGCAACTGCTCTCCGCCATCTTGAGATCGATGATCAGGCCGCAATCCTGCACTGCCACCATCTTCTTAACTTTTACGATGCCAGTCTCGGTATCGACTTCAACGTAAGCCATGCCCACTCCGCCTACGCCACTGTTCGTGAGGTCGGGATGATTCTTGCTGGGAATTTGATCGTTGTGTCCGCGCGCGGTAATTGCCACAGCGCCCATCTTCGAACAGGCCTGCTTCCAGTCCAGCGAACGGCTGGGATCGCTCTTCACTCGCACTGTGCTGTTCACGCATTCGAGATCGTCGGGCTGCGCGTTAAGCGCGGGAGCAACTTTTGCGAAGAGCGCTTCGCGGGCATCAACAGCGGCGCGGCGAGTGGAGGAACTGACTCCTCCCGGCGTAGTCGATCCGCCCGATCCGCCCGAGGGAGGATAAAGCGAGTCGCCGATATACAGATTGATCGCTTCAATGGGTAGACCAAGAGTTTCAGCGGCAACGATCACGATCGTGGTGCGTGTGCCCGTGCCAATGTCCTGCGTTCCCATTTTCAAGTCGACTGATCCATCCGGATGGATGGTCAAATCGCAATCGCTGGCGTGACCGCGACCACCCCAGGTGTGAATCGACAGGCCAAGGCCGCGAGCAATATTTCCGGAAACATTCTGGCCACGCGGCCGCCACTTATCTTTCCATCCCATGAGATCGGCTGCGACGGCCAGCTCTTCCTTGTATACATCGCGCCGTGGCCCGGTGATCTCCAGATTCTTCAACCACAGATCGAGCGGATCCATATTGAGTTTGGCGGCAAGATCATCCAAAGCTCCCATAGTAATGACGGCTGCCTGCGGATGATTCGGCGCACGCCATGCTCGTGCCGGACCGATATTGTTGCGAATCGCAGTGTGTTCCTTATGCTGATTGGGAATGCCGAAAACGTATGGAATCGGCGGCATTCCGCCTCCGCCCGGGCCTCCGGTTCCCCAGGATTGCGATTGCCAGCCGGTGATAGTGCCGTCTTTTTTCGCCGCCACTTTCACCCGCGCATAAGCCGAAGGACGCGCGCCCGCGACTTTCAACTCCGCATCGCGCTCCAGCATGATTCGCACCGGCTTGCCGCCTGCTTTTTTGGAAAGCCGGGCTGCAGCAATGTCCCAACGATCGGCGGCGAATTTGCTGCCGAAACCGCCGCCGATGTTGTCCTGATGAATTCGAATATTCGCGGCTTCAACTTTCAGAGGCTCCGCCATCTGCGCCGCGATACCGGAAACATTTTGCGTAGAAATGTGCGTAAAAAGGTGATCTTTATCGGTCCACTCGGAGACAGACCCGTGTGGCTCCAGGCAACAGTGCACGATGACCGGAGTGCCGTACAGCCCCTCTGAAACAACCTCCGCTTCCGTGAACGCTTTGTCGGGATCGCCGCTGGTTTGGGCCGCAACCTTCTGATACGCAGAATGGCCGCCACCAGTCGCCTCGTGATAAGGAGCTTTACGAATACCTTCAAGAACTTCCTGAGAAGCGCCCTCACCCTCCATGTCTTTCAGAAAGTCGTCGTCAACTTTGAAGCTGACGCCGTGCTCCTGCAGATCCTTTATCAATTGCGCATCCGGCGTCTGGTTGCTGATGGCATCGTCAATGTCGTCTCCGCTCAGCGGACCAGCAGCTTCCCCTGCGCCCGCAGGAGGCTCGGCGTCGCTGACCAGGTAAGGCAGCGGCTGATATTTAACTTTAATCAGGCGAATAGCATCTTCAGCGGTGGACTCATCGACAGCTGCGACGGCTACAATTTCATCTCCTGCCCACGCGGCGGTGCTGCCAGGCTTCTGAATAATTTCCACTGCTTTGACGCCGGGCAGCTTCTCTGCCGCAGCTCACATCGATGCTGATGATCTTTGCCTTTGCGTAAGGCGAGCGCAGAACTTTGCCAAAGAGCATGTTCGCGTCGTGATAATCGTACGTATACTTCGCGCGGCCAGAGACCTTGACTCGCGAATCCACGCGAGTGATGCGTTTGCCAATCAGAGTGCGATGCTCCGCGTCGGGCCAGTTGTAGTCAGGCATCGTCATGCTCCTTTCTGCGCCATCTGTGCGATGGCAAGCTGGATTCCGTGATACGTCCCGCAACGGCAAAGGTTCCCGCTCAACCCGCGGCGAATTTCCTCGGGACTCGCATTAGGATGCTGATCGAGGAACGCTTTGAAAGCCACGACGAATCCGGGTGTGCAGAAGCCGCATTGCGAAGCATCGTTGTCGACAAAGGCCTGCTGGATAGGATGAAGGTTCTCGCCCTCCATTACGGATCGGATTGTGCTGATTGCCTTACCCTGTGCCTCAATCGCCAGAATCGTGCAAGCATAGACGGCCCGGTTGTCCAACATCACTGTGCAGGCGCCACATTCGCCGCGGTCACACACGCGTTTCGCGCCAGTAATGTCGAGTTGGTCGCGAAGCGCGTCGAGCAACGTGACGCGCGGTTCAACATGCAGCGTGTGCTTCTGGCCATCGATGCTGAGTTCGACCGAAACTTTGCCCGGGCCATAAACCTTTACCGGTTGACCGGCGGCTTGCACCACTTTCGTTCCAAGAATCGGTACCGCTGCTGCTGAGATGGTGGAAATTTTCAGGAAGTCACGACGCGAGACGCCGGAACTATCGTCAATTTTTTCTTCGGAATCTTCTTTCAGTGGATCGCGATCTTTATTCATAATCTCCGGGCAGCCCAAGAAATCAGGCTTCAAAAAACATCATAAAAGATGAGATCGGTTCACCTGACGGAGTTTGTCGATACGTGCTTTGACTCTCCGCGGCCAGAAAAGTATACAACTGCGAGCAGAATTTTGGAGCGATGGCGGGTTCATGGCAAGCCGTGATCCAAAATCAAACGGCCGATCAGACCTGCATCGAGGTCCAGTCGGCCCTGTCGAGCGATGGTCGTTAAAGCGCCGTCAGTGTTTGAGGGTGCGGATGTACTTCACGAGACCGTTAATTTGGTCCGGTGTAAGTTTGCCGTCGTATTTTGGCATCTTACCTTTGCCGTTGGTAATTATGTTAGTCAGATCAGCATCCGATTGACTTTGCACATCAGCCGAACCGAGATCGCGAATCTTCATCATTTTGCCCATGCTGGTGTCGCCTTTGCCGTCAGCTCCGTGACACGCTGCGCACTTCGCTTTGTAGTCGGCGGCGCCATCAGCCAAAGACCAGGTTGAAAATACCAGTGTGAATGCCAGAACCGTTAATACTGCCTTCGTGAGATTCTTCATTCCTTCTCTCCTAGAAACGCAGGATTTAAGCACGAGATGAGACACAAGTTAATCTTTTTCCGGTCGGGCGCAAGCAGGATTTACGGCGAAACATCGAGTAACGGGCTTGTTCTGCCAGATCCACGAATAATCCTGCCAACGTCTTAACAGATCTTGGCGGACAGGATTTGCCAGCAGATACGCGATCTTTTTGCCTCATCCTTCTTCCGGGATCGTTTCAATTCGTCCCAGCAAGACAATACAGCCTGCAATTCCAAGCAATAGAATTACGGTCGCGGTGACGAATGCCGCCGCGAAAGAATGCGTCTCCTCCGCGATGTAGCCGGTAACAATCGGCGCGGAGATGGCCGCGATCTGTCCGCAAAAATTCACTGCGCTGGCAAGTGTCCCCACGCTTTCCCTGGGCGCGATCAGCGAAGGCACTGTCCAAGCCACGGGCGCGGCCGCAGCAAGTCCGCCGAGCGCAAGGCTGATCCACACCAGCGCAACCGCAGAACTGCGAGCCCTGGCAGCGCCGAAGATGCAAAGGCCGAACATCATTCCGACGACCAGCACAGTCTGACGAACCCGGTTCGCGTCCCAGCCACGCTGAATCAAATCGTCGACCAGCCATCCCCCAATCAGCAAGTCGGTTATTGCGGCAAATAACCAGGGCGCACCGGTGTAGAAAACCGAGTGCAGCAAATCCACATGAAGCGTTATGGAAAGATAGCTGGGCAACCAAGCCAGCAAAAGGAAAAACGTGTAATTGTAGGCGCCCCATCCCAGAGCAAGCCCGTAAACCTTACGTTGTCTCAACAAATAACCCAGCGAACTTCCACTTCGTGCCTTTCCCTGATCCTCTAACTGTGCGCCGCCGCGCAAAATGAATTCGTGTTCTTCCGGCGACAGCTCTCTGTCTTCGCTGGGATTGCGATAGAAAAAATAAAAAAAAACAAAGTATAAAAAGCTGATGAATCCAGTAACCGCGAAACTCCACCGCCATCCGAAATAAAACAACAAGACCCCGATCAGCGGAATCCCAATCGCACTTGCCAACTTCGCCGCCGCATCCGTAATCGCGGTCGCCAACCCTCGTTCCTCCCGCGTAAACCAGTAACCCAACGCCTTGGCATTGGCCGGAAACGTAGGAGATTCGCTCACTCCCAACAAGAGTCGCGCGCCGAAGAACCAATTGATCCCCGGCGCAACCGCGGCTGCGAACGACGCAACGCTCCACAGGAAGGCGCTGATCCGCCCCACCCGCCGCACTCCCCACCGATCCAACAAAACGCCCGCGGGCATTTGCATTACGGCGTAAGTCCAACTGAACGCGCTGGAGAGATATCCGAAAGCCACAAGCGACAGGCCGAACGAAGCATGCAGCGCGTCGCGCGACACCGACAAATTAATGCGATCGAAAAAGTTAACCAGGACTCCAAAGGCTAAGAGAAAGGCGATACGCCATCGACGCCGCGGCACGCGAGAATCTCTCGGAATGATTTTCGGCAACCGCGCTCCAGCTTGCTGCACGCGAAATTACTGGACGCCAATGCCCGCAAGCAAACCACCGTCCACCAGGTAATCGCCGCCGGTGCAGAAACCTGCTTTGTCTGATGCCAGAAATGCAGCCAACTCCGCGACTTCTTCCGGCGTGCCAATACGTCCCAGCGGATGAGCCGCGCCAAAACGCGCGAACGCCTCCTCAACCGGCACCTCCGGCGCGAAATGCGCCGCCGACCGCGCCAGCATGGGCGTACGCACCGAACCCGGACTGATCGAATTCACCCGAATATTATCGGCCGCATGATCGAGCGCCAGCGCCCGCGTCAGGCTGTGAATCGCTCCTTTCGAAGTCGCATAAGCCACCACGCCGCGCTGGCAAGCGTATCCCTGCACCGACGCCAAATTAATAATCGATCCCCCTCCGCGTTTTTTCATCTCCGGAATACCCAGATGCGCCAACACATAAATGCTGCCCACATTCACCAGCATGCAGCGATTCCAGGTCGCAAGGTCGGTCTCGACGGCCGTCCCAAAAGGATGGATCGCAGCCGCATTCACAATGATGTCAAGTCCTTCAAAGCGCGTAACCGTCTTCGTGATAATTGAACGCATCGTCTCAAGTTCAGTCACATCACTACGCTCGACCAGCACCGTCAATCCCAGTTTTTCGGCGTCATCAGCCAGCGCCTGGTTTCCCGCCGGCTCAATGCCGCACGCCACAACCCGCGCGCCTCCGGCAGCAAAGCGCAGCGCAATCGCCCGGCCGACACCTGTTGTGCCCGTAACCAAAGCCACTTTTTCGGAAAATTCTTTCATTGGAGAAACTTATCCCCACATCACCCGGCTAATTCAGGGATGGCATGTTTCATTCCATGCATCACGCCGCGCAACTCGGCGAGCCCTTTTAACCGACCCACCAACGAATATCCGGGATTTACTTTTTTCCCAATGTCGTCCGCCAGCAAATGTCCATGGTCAGGACGCATGGGAATTTCATGATCCGCGCGCCCCGCGTGTCTACGCAGCGCTTCTTCTTCCAGCAAAGCGCGAATCACGCCCAATATATCGGAACTGCCGGCCAGATGCTCCGCTTCATGAAACGATCCGTCCGGCTCTCGCGTCACCTGCCGCAGATGCACGAAGTGAATACGCGAGCTGAATGCTCGAACCATGGCCAGCAAATCGTTATCCGCTCTGGCTCCGAACGATCCTACACAAAACGTCAAACCATTGGTCGCCATATCGCAGCCAGCAAAAATCGCTTCTACATCCTCCGCGGTCGAAACCACTCGCGGCAGCCCGAACAGCGACCACGGCGGATCGTCAGGATGTATCGCCAGCCGAACCCCAAGTTCCTGCGCGACCGGCACAACTTCCCGCAAGAATGTGATGAGGTTATTTCTCAGTTCCCCCGGCGTCACGCTCTCGTACTCAGCGATTAATCTCCCAATCGTTTCGCGAGTATAAGAGGCCTCAGCCCCGGGTAAGCCTGCGATGATCGTTCGTTCGAGTTCGTCCTTGCGCTTCTCGGACAGGGACGCGTAGCGTTCGCGTGCCGCACGAATTCGCTCCTCGGAATAATCCGCCTCAACTCCCTTTCGTTTGAGAATGCACGCATCGTATGCCGCAAAATCCACCGCATCAAAACGCAGTGCGTATCCGGTCGTCGGCAGCCGCCAGGCCAAGTCCGTCCTCGTCCAATCCACCACTGGCATGAAGTTGTAACAAACGATTCCGACGCCAGCCTTCGCGACCGCAGCCAGCGTATCCTTCCACGCATCGACATAAGATTGATAACGTCCGGACCGAAGCTTGATCGAATTGTGAATGGGTATGCTCTCAACCACTGACCAAGCAAAGCCCGCCGCCACAATCTCATCGCGCCGTTTCAACACCTCATCCAAAGGCCATGCCTCGCCGCGATAAAGATGGTGCAGCGCCGAAACAATCCCCGTAGCCCCGGCCTGCTTAACGTGATCGAGAGTAACCGGATCCTCCGGCCCAAACCAGCGCCAAGTCTCCTTCATAGTGTGATGTCGTCTGAAATGTTCATCCCGATTTCCGCGAAAGCAATATTACAGCGCCCGTCGATTCTTTGAAGGGGCGCGGCTTCAACCGCGCCGTCACTAACGCAAAATTAAGAGCCGCGAAGCGGCGGAAGAATGCACCTGGTTCGTATCAGGGCATCGCTTCAGCGATGCCACCCGCAAGACAGATCTTCAGGCGTAGCTGAAACTCCAGCCCTTCTTCGCACCATCTCGCGCCGACCACCGCGTGAGACAAATTCACTCTTTTTTGAACCGGTTTCTCGCCTTGAGACTAAAACCGTCGTCCCATTTTGGGACGACCATCCGTACTGTTGAGGAAATAAACAACTTAACGTTTAGCCCAAAATGGTACCAGGCCTGCAACCAATCCTGCGCAAGCGTGTTAGCACCTACTTGCATACCGCAGTAGCTGCCCGAACCACTTCGCACGCGGCGTGGTTAAATCGGCGATCGATCATTCATACGCCGCGAATGCCACACAAATTTTACCGATAGAAAGAGCGCTATCTAAGCGAGAGGGGCGAAGCCTTGCCGGAAATGATCGAGATGAACGCAGGAATGGCAACCAGCGCCACTAACCCAGCCATCGCATCCTGGCAAAGCCCGCAGATTCCTCACTGGTACGCCATCTGTTCAACTCCGCGACACGAAAAACGTATCCACGAACATCTGGCATTCCGAAACATCGAATGTTTCCTCCCGCTATACCGCTCGGTTCATCGCTGGAAGAACGGTTGCAAACATGTGATCGAACTTCCACTGTTTCCCGGTTATCTCTTCGTAAACATCGGCTTGCGCGAAAAAGTGCGTGTGCTGGAGATCCCCGGCGTGCTTTCATTTGTCGGAACCAAAGCTGAGCCTGCCCCGCTTTCTGACTTTGAAATCGAAACCCTGCGCTCCGGATTGCACCTCAAAAAGTTCGCACCCTACAGCGACTTGGTCGTAGGAGAGAAAGTACGAATAAAGGCTGGACCACTAACCGGCCTCACTGGCGTTCTCGTTCGCACTACCAACGGCCTTCGCGTAGTGATCACGTTAGAAATGATCAACCAAAGCGTCGCCGTGGAGCTCGACGCAACTGATGTCGAACCGCTCGCGCCGCGCCGTTCGCCTGTCTCTGTAGCCCGCTGAATTTCAACATCACACACTCAATGCCTGCCGTAAAAGACCGGACGAACAATCCGACGCAAGACCGCATCCTCGAAGCTGCCGTGCAACTTTTTTCCCGGCAAGGCTATTCAGGAAGCAGCACGAATGAAATCGCGCGCCTGGCGGGCGTAAGCGAGGTTACCGTATTCCGCCATTTTCCGCGAAAACGAGATTTGTTCTGGGCCGCCGCGGAATCGCGACTGCGCAGAATCCGTATCAGTCGCGAGCTCCGCAATCGCCTGGAGTCGGATGAAGATCCGCGAACCGCTCTTCCCGGAATAATCGAGTTGCTAGTGGAGATTGTGTATCAGCACCCTGAAACCGTGCGACTGCTCTATCTCAGCCTGTTTGAGTTGGAGCACGGCGCAGAACGCATTTTGCGCAAACATTTGGTCCCGCTGTTTCAGCCGCTCCGCGAATACCTATCCCGCTGTTGCGCAAAAGGCTTGATCCGCGAACTCGACCCGGGAATAACCGCGCTCGGCTTTGCCGCATTAGTCGCGACCCACCAGGGATTGCAATTCGTTCTAACTGGAGACGAAACCGAGACCGCAAATGTAGACGATGCAATCGCTACTTACACCAGTTTCTGGATGACAGCTATGTTGCCCGACTTTGATCTACCAGAAAGAGCCAGCGAGGCCCTCCCCTTGACTTCACCCGCAAACGATTAAGGATCCTATGACTGATAACCCCTTAACCATTAATAAGAAGGTCGAGTTGGAGAAATTCAATTTCTCTGATCCTCGCGCCGCAGTTATCGATTCTCAGGACGATCAAATTTCCATCGTACAATTTTGGCGTGTGTTACAGAAGCGCCGCTGGCTTGTGCTGGGGAGTCTCATCGCCATTTTAACGGCCGTAACCGCAGTATCTTTGATTCTTCCCAAACGTTATGAAGCCTCCGCTCGCATCCTTCTCGACCTCGACGGCAACGATAACTTCGGCCTCGAACAAGTGGTCATGCCCATCGGTCTCGATCTGAATACAAAACTCGAAACCCAGATACGTATCGTGCAGAGTGACACTATCGCCACCAGCGTGATCAAGCAACTGGGCCTGCAGCACAACAAAGATTTTGCTGGAAAGCTGACGGCTTCAGAAAGTCAGGACTTCGACAGCGTGGACCTGGAGACTCGCGCCAAGTTGATGAAGACCTTCCACAAATCACTGAACGTGCAGTTGATTCCGAAAACTCAGATTGTCGAAGTTCATTTTCGTTGCAAGAATGCTCGTCTCGCCTCTGAAATTGCTAATGCAGTAGCCAGCACTTATATCGAGCACAACTTTCAAACTAAGTACAAGGCCACGTTGCAAACTTCTGATTGGCTCACCAAGCAACTCGACGATCTCAAAAAGCACGCAGAAGAATCTCAGCAGAAGCTCACCGACTACCAGAAGAAGACAGGCATCCTGGGTACAGACGAAACTCATAACATCATTCTTGATAAGTTAGAAGATCTCAACAAAGGCCTCTCCGCCGCCGAAGGCGATCGCATCGTGAAGGAAGCAAAGTACCGCATCGCCATGACGGAGAATCCTGAACTTATCGCTAACATTGCTCCTGAAAGTGTCTTAGGCGCACTCTACAAAGAGCGGGCAGAGCTCCGTACCGAATATGCACAGTTCGCCGCGAAGTATGGAGCTTCGTATCCGCGAGTAGTTCAGCTTCAATCACAACTTACGGAACTTGACACCGCCATTCAGCAGGAAATCAAGAAAGTAGGCGAGGCTGTTCGCGCCGACTATCAAGCTTCGCTAAAAGCTGAACAGATGCTTCAGACCTCATTTGACAAGCAAAAAGGCGAAGCTTATAAGCTGAACGAAGATGCGATTCAATACGCAATACTTCGCCGCGATGTCGAATCCAGCCGCGACCTGTATGACGGCCTGCTAAAGAAGTTAAAAGAAGCCGGAATTATGGCGGGCTTGAAGTCCAGCAACATTAATATTGTTGATCAGGCCAGCCAGCCTATCGAACCGGTCGAACCAAACATTCCTCTTAACATTGCGCTCGGCCTTATGGGAGGACTGCTTGGCGGTGTCGCCCTCGCCTTCGTTGTCGAAAATATCGATAACTCTATTCGCACTCCGCAAGACATAGAAAGCTATTGTCAACTGCCTTCACTTGGAGTCATTCCGAGCGCCGCAATGAACGGCAGGAACGGAAGCAAAGCATTGATGAGTGGAGAACGCCAGTTCACACTTCCGGTCACCATGGAGCATCGCAACTCCGGCAGCGCGGAAGCGTTCCGCGCGTTGCGTACTTCCCTGTTGTTATCGTCTCCCGGCGCGCCCCCTCAAGTGATTATGGTCACTAGCGCCATGATGCAGGAAGGCAAAAGTTTTAATTCTCTAAACCTCGCGGTGGTTCTCGCTCAGACCGGACAAAAAGTTTTGCTCGTCGACTCAGATATGCGCCGCCCCGCGGTACATCGCTATCTAGGCATCCCTTTAGGCAGCGGCTTAAGCGCGTGTCTGGCCGGAACGCAGACCGCCGACGAAGCGCCTATGGCCATCGAACAGATTCCAGGGCTGCACGTAGTAACAGCCGGCCACATGCCGCCGTATCCTTCAGAAATGCTCGCGTCCGAAGCCATGCCTCAACTGATACAGAAATGGCGCGAACAGTTCCGTCACATCGTGATCGATACACCTCCGGTGCTGGCTGTCACCGATGCAGTGGTGTGTGCGCGTATCGCGGACGTCGTTGTCCTCATTGCGCGCTCGGAAAAAACTGGACGCCAGTCCTTAATCCGCACGCGCGACATACTTCGCAAAGTTCGCGCCAATATTGCCGGCGTCGTCGTCAACGACCTTTCATTCAACTCAGTCGAATATCGGCAATACTACGGCCACTATGGATCCGAATATTCCTACTATTACCACGACAACCCGTCAGCCAACGGCAATGGACACGGTAATAATGGTAGCGGTAATAATGGCAGCGGCAGCGGCAACGGCAACGGTAATGGAAATGGCAAAGGCCATCACGCTTAGGAGCATGTCATGAAGTATTACGTCTGGATTGTGTTGATCTCGGTGGGGTGTGCCATGGCGCAGGAGCGCCAGCAGATGCCGACGTCAATGACTACCTCCATTCCTTCGACGACGCTCGGGGGTATCGGCTTCGGCAGCGGCGCCGCGGGCCCAATTGGCAACGGCGATCTCATCGAGATGACCGTCTTTGATACGCCAGAGCTAAGCGGAAAACTCCGCGTCAGCAACAGCGGAGACGTAATTCTTCCATTAGTGGGAAAGCTGCACATTGCAGGCATGAAAGCAGAAGACGCGGCCTCACTCATACGTCAAGAATTCGTCGAGGGCGCGTATCTCAAAGACCCTCAGGTCACAGTTTTCATCGCCGAATATGCCACGCAAAATGTTTCCGTGCTTGGCGAGGTCAAGAATCCCGGCATCTATCCAGCGTTTGGCGTGCATCATCTCTTAGACTACGTCTCAGCTGCGCAAGGCCTGACGCCACTCGCTGGTACACGCATAACAATTACTCATGCGAAAGATCCAAGCACACCCGAGCAAGTAAAAGTAACTGCTGGGGCGACTCCCAAGCCAGAGAATAACCCCGAGATCTTTTCCGGCGACACAATTTATGTTGAGCGCACAGGCGTAATTTTTGTAGTAGGGGACGTCATGCGCCCAGGCGGTTTTCCAATGGATCATGACGGACAGCTCTCGATCCTGCAAGCGGTCGCGCTAGCCCAAGGCATCAATCCGACCGCAGCCAAATCCTCCGCCAAGCTGATCCGCACCACCACTGAAGGACGCCAGGAAATTCCTGTGAACTTAAAAAAGATTCTGCAGTCTAAAAATACAGACCTCGCGATGCAAGACAACGACATCCTTTTCATCCCCACGAGCGCGGCCAAGAACGCGATGAAAGACATGGAAGCCGTCCTGCCAACAGCGGCGGCAGCCAGCATCTACCGCGTACCTTAGAGTCGAGTGATGTTCCACGTAGAACATTTCTTGCAATAGCTTGTAGATATTTTAAATAATCTCCTTATACTGGATGAGCAACCACGCCTTGAGTCCTCAGCGCGGCACTATCATGGAATGTGGATTGGAAGGCGCGGCACACAGCAGTTCGGGACTAGGGACCGTTTCGACGCCAATATCGGTTCTTAGCCTAGCGCCGGCCACTGAAACTGGTGTTATCGCACCGCCGCTGCGAGTTTCATTCAGTTGGACGCTGGCGGGGAACATAGTCTACGCAGTCACTCAATTCGGCATGCTTTCCGTGTTGGCGAAGCTGGGAAATCCCTCGATTGTTGGACAATATGCGCTGGGCCTTGCCATTACCGCTCCCGTGTTCATGTTAACTAATTTGCAACTGCGTGGAGTTCAGGCAACTGACGCACGTAATGAATACGAGTTTGCCGATTACTTCACCCTGCGCTGTCTCTGCACCTTGTTTGGCTTTCTCTTAATCGCTGGCATCGTTGCGTTTTCGCGCTATGACAGTTTGACTAGACTCGTGGTCATTTTAATCGCGCTGGCTAAGGCCATTGAAACATTCAGCGACGTGATCGCCGGGCACCTGCAGAAATTTGAACGGCTCGACCAGGTGGCTGCGGCGTTAATGCTCCGGGGCCTAGCGTCTGTGGGAACGTTTGCGCTCGTCTTTTGGTTAACGCGCAGCCTGCTCGTCTCAGTTACAACGCTCGCAGTTACTTGGCTGATTGTTATTTGTCTATACGACTTTCGGGTTCTGCTAGCGATTTTGCAGAATCGAGTATTTTTTCATTTTTCTTCTTCCATATTACGTCGCCTGGCATGGCTCAGTCTTCCGCTGGGAATTGTGATGGCTCTCAACTCTCTGAGCACCAACATTCCTCGATACATACTTGAGCACAAGCTGGGCACAGCAGAATTAGGAATATTTGCTTCACTTGCTTACCTGGTCACTGCGATGGGGCTTATCTCTGTCGCCCTGGGGCAATCCGCTTGTACTCGCATGGCACGGTTGTTTGCGGACGGCAAAATTCCCGACTTTACAAGGGTCCTGCGCAAGTTGATGACTATATCCGTTCTGCTTGGTGCTACGAGCGTCATTCTAGCGTCGACATTGGGAAAGCCAGTTCTCATATTTGTTTACAGGCCTGAATATGCTGAGCATGTAAATCTATTGGTTGTGATGGTGATTGATGCCTCCGTGACTTCCATGTGTGTGTTTTTGGGATTCGGAATGACGGCAGCACGCTGCTTTCGCTCTCAGATTCCGATCATGGTGGCAAACGTAGTGGCGACGATTATTCTTACATATGTTTTGCTTCCACATTTCGGAATGCTCGGAGGGGGGTATGCACTGCTGCTCTCTTCCGTTGTGCAGGCCTCTGGCAGTTACATTGTTCTCAATCGCGCGTTGTACAAGGGGGGCGCAGCCTGATGCGTATTCTTCACGTACTTGGCAAGTTGGATCGCGGCGGCGTTGAGACGTGGCTGGTTCAGGCGCTGCGCCATATAGACCGCCAGAAGTATCAAATGGATTTCCTCGTCCACACGACTGAGCCGGGGGCGTATGACGAGGAAGTGAAAGCGATGGGAGCAAGAATCATTCCCTGCCTGCGCCCTTCCAATCCAGCACTGTACGCCAAGAATTTTTTTCGTATTCTTCGGAAGTATGGCCCATACGACGTAGTCCACAGCCACGTTCACCATTTCAGCGGTTACGTGCTAATGCTAGCGGCAATGGCGGGTGTAAAAGTGCGCGTTGCGCACAGCCACAGCGATACTCGACAAAGTGAAGCCAAAGCGCGGATAGGAAGGCGCACTTACCGTGGTGCTATGCGAGGACTGATTAGAGAATTAGGCACCGCCGGGCTCGCGGTCAGCACCGAAGCTGGAAATGACCTTTTTCCACTCGGATGGCGTCGGTCTTCGCGGTGGAGGCTGCATCATCTTGGCATTGACCTTTCGCGTTTTATGTTCGACGCGAAGAAGGATGAAGTTCGGCGGTCGCTCGGAATTCCGACGGATGCACTAATCGTTGGACATGTGGGGCGTTTCACAGAAGAAAAAAATCATTCGTTCCTAATCGAGATCGCCCGAGAAGTGATTTCGCGGCAACCCAGGGCATTCTTTCTGCTGGTAGGAGATGGTCCACTGCGGCTCACGTCAGAAGCGAAGGTCGACGCCTACGGCCTGCGAGACAGGTTTTTATTCACGGGCGTACGCCCTGACGTGCCCATGCTGATGAAAGGCGCCATGGATGTTTTCCTATTTCCATCGACACGCGAGGGTCTGCCCATAACATTATTGGAAGCTCAAGCTGCCGGGCTCAAATGCATTATCTCGGATGTGATCTCTGAAGAGGCCATAGTGATTCCTAACCTCGTAGTGCGCCAGTCGACGGCGACTCCAAAGAACAAATGGGCTGAGCTCGTGCTCGAAGGTCTAGGCGGTCTAACTCGTGTTCCTACCATCGCTCAAGCTGCGCTTGATGCCAGGTCGATAGTCCAATCCAATCAATTTCTTCTGTCCGTCTATGACAACGTCCCCAGACCGTAGTTTCTTTTACAGCTCGCAGAAAGGCAGACCAGGCACATTTCTCGCCTTGCTTTGTGCTATTTCAATACTCATCGTTATCATTCTCCAGACCGTAAGTCCGGATGATTCCGCAGTATCACTTGCCATCGCAACGATACTTATATCCGGCTTTACCGCGACGTGGCGCTTCAGGCGGCACGGCCTTGATCCGCTGGGGCTGTTCTGCTTCGGGTTCTGTCTCTACGATGGCGTCCTTCTGCTTAGGGTAGCAACCATTAACGACTCTTCAGCACTGGCATATCCGACGTCGTTCAATAACCAGACTTACTCGGCAGCAGGGGCCATGTGCACGATTGCAGCTGCAACAATACTAATAACTGCGTTGATTTGTGAAAGCGTTGCTAAACGACAGAGATCTTCCAGTCCCATGAAATTCGAGCCAACATCGTCATTCGGATGGTTTTGGTCAGGTCTGGTCGTCTACGTGATTGGACTGGTTTTATACTTCTTGCAATTTAAGCAGTTTGGTGGATATATCGCATCCCTAGCCATGGGACGGGGAGACCGCTTTGAGTTGGCGGGAGAAGCACAATTTTTAAGTTATCCATTTTCAGCCTTCGTTGTGCCTGGCGTTGCCGCGTTGTGCTATGGTGCGGAGACCGGTAATAGCCGCGGCAGGAGAACGGTCTGCTACAGCCTGATCTTTCTTTGGTGCATGCTTGTCTTGTTGCAAGGCGATCGACGTCTGGCGCTCCAGGCGTTGCTTACTGGTGCGGCAGTGCTCAGTATCGCCAGGCCCGCAGCTCTGCGGTTCAAATTCCGCACCTGGTTGCTCATCGTGGTAGCGTATGTAACATTTTCCGTTTTCGGTAATACCCGCGTCTTTATTACGGCCCTAGCTAGCGGACAATCCAGCCTAACCAACGTTGCCTCGGATGTCTGGGAAAGTGTTTCCACGGATTCCGTGGCGCCCGAACACAGCGAGTTCGCAGGCCCTTACCTCTCGCTACTGACCGCCATTTCCGAGCACACCCAGAGTCTGTATGGCTCTTCTTACTATGAATCGTTCCTTGCCGTACTTCCGCGGTTTCTGTATCCAGGTGTCAAACCACTTGTCCTCTCTGAGACCTTCGCCGCCGGTGTTCATCGAGGCTCGGGGATTACTAGTGGATGGGGCTATAACCCGGTCGCGGAGGCTTACATCAATTTTGGAGTGTTTGGCATCGCTGTAACGTTTGTGCTTTGGACATTATTTTTCTTAGGTGTAGGCACCCAGCGCGGACACACTGTATGGGGAACATTGGCCTACGCAGTGTTGTTGTCCGAGAGCGTTAACGCAAATAGAATCGACTTCCGCAATGTCTATTCGGAAAGCTTTTACTTTATCTTTGGGCTTCTCGTCGCCGGTTGCATGGCTTCAGTCGCGAAAAGGCTTGCCACACTCGTCACGCCTGTTTAGCTGGGAAATGTTGGACCTCAGCGAGCGTCTGGCTGCCATTTGCGTTGATGCATAGCGATGACTGTGAAACACAACGTGAACCAACTGCACAGCTCTCTCTTACCCGGAATGTTTGGACCCACAAATCATGAGAGGTCGTGATGCATTTCGATTGCTGCGTCCATTGCTAAGAGGCGCAAGAGCTCTTCTTTTTCTGTGTCCGCGTCCCGTGTGCGAACTCGCGTTTCAGTTTCTGCGGCATCTGCCGACGAAGCTGGGGATCGCAATACGATATCTGTTTGTTTCTCGTCTCGCAGTCTCCTGTGGTGACAATGTGGCGATCTTTGAGGGTGTTCATCTTTTCAAACTCGGAAACATGGAGATCGGTGACAATGTATCGATCCATCAAATGTGCTACATCGACGCCACTGGAGGACTGAGAATAGGTTCTGATGTCGCCATTGCGCATGCGACGACCATTATGACCACCGACCATGATTATTCGAATCGCTCTGGTTGCCACCCGCGATATGGATTGTTTTTTGGCACCGGTAGAGATCGAAGATGACGTGTGGATTGGAGCGGGTGTTCGTATTCTTTCGGGAGTAACAATTAACGCCCATAGCGTGATTGCAGCGGGGGCTGTCGTGACAAAAGATGTACCTAGACACTCGCTTATGGCTGGCGTGCCGGCGCGACGACTCAAAGGAGATCCGAAACACTTCCTATGAAACTCTTGCTGCTGTTCGATCATAGATTTCTGCGCGCGAAGAATGGCGCGATTTTCTCAGACAAATCCTATAATTACAGTTTCTTCAAAGGTAGGTACTTAGAGATTTTCGACAATGTCGCGATTCTTGCGCGGGTGTCTGAAGTCAGCCTTGCCGAAAGCCCGACAGAGGCGACCGAAGGGGAAGGGGTTACAGTAGTGGCTCTGCCGGACTGGGTGGGAGCGACTGGATACGTGAGAAATCGTCGGGCCGTTGTGAATACCGCGCTACGCGAAGCGAGCGCACCATTTGCCGTAATCATGATCGCGCCTGGGGGGATTGGTTCCCTTGTCTACAGCCGGCTGCATCGAGAGGGTTGGCCAGTCGCGCTTGAAGTTGTGGGCGATCCTTGGGATGCCTTTCAGCCGGGAGCGGTTAAGCATCCGTTACGGCCTTTTTTACGTCGCTGGCTGACCAATAACTTACGAAAGCAGTGTTCTGAAGCCTGTGCTGTTTCATACGTGACCAATGAATTCCTGCAGCGTCGTTATCCAACCAAAGGCTATTCCCTTGGTGTTTCGGACGCCGTTCTGCCGCAAGCTTGTTTCCTCTCGCAACCACGCGCTTTTGCTGCTTCCACCCAAAGGCTTGTGATCTCCGTTGCAGTTATGAATGGCTACAAAGGTCATGACGTAATGGTGGATGCGGTTCGAATATGTAAGGAAATGAATTGTGATTTCACACTTGCCATAGTGGGAGACGGTCCATTGCGAGGTGAGATTCAGAGGAGAGCCGAAAGGCAGGGCGTGCTCGAGCGTATTCAGTTCAGAGGGCAACTTCCGGCCGGCTCCTTTATTCGCAGTCAACTCGATCGGGCAGACCTTTTTATCATGCCTTCACGACAGGAAGGGATGCCACGTGCCTTGCTTGAGGCAATGGCTAGAGCGCTGCCGTGCGTGGCGTCTCACGTCGGTGGAATACCAGAGGTTCTCGATTCAGAATTCCTGGTTCCCGCCGGAGACGCCCGATCGTTAGCAGTAAGAATCAAGTCTGTACTGTCTGATCCCCACAAATTGTCGGAAATGTCCGCGCGAAACCTTCGAAAGGCTCTGGAATACGAAGATTCGAAACTAGCGTCGAAACGACAAGATTTTTATCGCCAAGTCCGTATGATTGCGGAGCATCATAGGTGGTCGAGACGATCAGCCCCCGTTTCCCATTCTAACTTTTTCCCTTCCAGCAACTAGATTTAGTCATGACTGTCACGAGGAGAAGCCCCCGCATTTTATTTGCTGTGACCGTTTCTATCTCGTGCGGATTTTATCGCGGGATGTTGCGGCACTTAGAAGAAGCAGGATTCTGTACGACTATGGTTTCTGCTCCTGGCACACTGTTAAATGAAGTCGGCGGTTCTCAGGGAGCTGCCGTCATTTCGGTTCCGATGGAGCGGGAGATCCGTCCGTTCCGCGATCTAGTTTCGTTGTTCAAGTTGTATCGAGCCTTGAAGGCCGTTCGCCCCGACGTTGTGGATGTGAGCACGCCTAAGGCTGGGCTTCTTGGGGCGATGGCGGCTTGGTTTGCAGGAGTTTCCTGCCGGGTTTATACGCTACGTGGACTGCGCCTGGAGACAGCGACCGGCATTAAGCGGTGGATTCTGTGGTTGGCGGAGTGGATAGCTTGCACTTGCTCGCACCGTGTAGTTCCTGTAAGTGAAAGCTTACGTCTACGCGCCATTGAGTTGCGATTAGTCAGCCCGAGGAAGGCGCGGTCTCTCGGAAATGGAAGCTGCGGGGTTGACATCGAACATTTCACGCCAACGAATCGTGGAACCAAGAAAGTCGCCCAGTTGCGTCAGGGACTTGGCCTGACTGGGAGCGAAACCGTAATTGGTTTTGTTGGGCGCTTTGTTAAAGACAAGGGTATGCGTGAATTGGTGGAAGCGTTTCGTGAACTTAGTTTGTCACGTTCCGATTTGCGGTTGCTGTTGGTGGGAGATTTTGAAAGCGGCGATCCGGTGGAAGCAGAAGTGCGGCAGTATATCGAGTCCGATCCGTCGGTGCTGAGACCGGGCTTTGTGACTGATACTGCTCCTTACTACTCACTGATGGATGTATTTGTCTTGCCGACGCATCGTGAAGGATTTCCGGGTGTCCCTCTGGAAGCGCAGGCATGCGAGGTTCCGGTAGTTACAACTAATGCGACGGGTGCAGTTGATTCGGTGCAACACGGCGTAACGGGGTTTATCGTCCCGGTGAACGACACGAAAGCTTTAACCCAGGCTATCGACACACTTTTGAGCAACCCCAGATTGCGAGTCGGGATGGGCCGCGCGGGGCGTAAGTGGATGCAGCAGGAGTTTCGACCGGAAGTCATTTGGCAAGCGCATGCGAAAATGTATCGCGAGATGCTAAAGGAGTCACAGCGCGTTCGACACGCAGGGGATTTGGTGAAGCGGGTGTTTGATCTGTTTACCGCGACCTTTGCTTTGATCATTTTTTCCCCCGTTATTGCGGCGATTGCGTTGGTGGTGCGAAGATTGCTGGGATCGCCGGTATTGTTTCGGCAGGTGCGTCCTGGATATAAGGGGCATCCGTTTACTTGCCTCAAGTTTCGTACTATGACTGATGCACGAGATGCGAATGGGAACTTACTTCCCGACGCTGAACGTTTGACGCCCCTAGGTCAGTTTCTGCGGAGCAGCAGTCTGGATGAGTTGCCGGAGTTGGTCAACGTGATTCGCGGAGAAATGAGTCTAGTGGGACCGCGTCCGTTGTTGACACAATATATGGAGCGTTACACCCCTGAGCAGATGCGGCGTCACGAGGCTAAGCCCGGCATTACGGGGTGGGCACAGATAAATGGTCGAAACCACGCCACTTGGGATCAGAAGTTTGCGTATGACGTTTGGTATGTCGATAACCGATCTTTTTGGCTTGACTGTAAGATTCTAGTTCTCACGCTGTGGAAAACCCTTAGGCGTGAAGGCATCGCCGCGCCGGGTCATGTAACCATGCAGGAGTTTCGTGGAGCCGGCGATCGACCGTGACTAGAATGACATACGCAACTTTCAATCAAAGTCAGACTATTGGACCTTTTCAGTAACTTCTCCTAATTGCCAAGTGTTCCTATGAAACGGACGTTCACACTGCTTATATCATCGGTAGGGCGCCGCGCACAGTTAATTGAATGTTTTCGGCGTGCCGCCAAAGAGTTAGATGTTCTGCTTACTGTTTTGGGGACGGACGCTGCGCCAGAATTGTCTCCGGCATCCCAATTAGTGGACCAAAGCTTTCAAGTTCCCCGATGTACGGACGTTGAGTTTGTGCCGGAAACACTTGCCATCTGCAAGAGCCGAAGCGTAAATCTCATTGTTCCAACAATTGATCACGAACTTCCGATCTATGCGGCCCGGGCGAAGGAGTTTGAAACTGCAGGTATCAAAGTATTGATTTCGAATGAAAAAACGATCGAGATCGCTTCGGACAAGCGTTGCACAAACCAATGGTTCTTGGCTCACGGATTCCCGACAGTGGCACAGGCGTCGGTTGATGAAGTACTCGGCAACCTAAGTCAGTGGGTGTTTCCCGTTATTGTTAAGCCTAGGCGTGGAAGCGCATCTATAGGAGTCAGAATAGCAAACGACGCGGAACTACTTCAGTCCTTAGAGGGTAAAGACGAACTGGTAGTCGAATCAATCGCTCGCGGTGTAGAACATACAACGAACTTATTTGTGGACCGCTTAAGCCGCTGCGTCTGTGCCGTTCCACATCAGCGCCTCGAAACCCGGGGTGGCGAAGTCAGTAAAGGAATTACGATTAAGAATCATAAGTTGATGGAATCAGCGAAACTTGTGGCAGAGGCGCTACCTGGAGCATGTGGCCCGATCAACCTACAGGGCTTCGTCGATAAGGACAACGAAATTAAGTTCACCGAAATCAACGCTCGGTTTGGCGGCGGTTTTCCGCTTGCAGCCGAAGCTGGTGCAAACTTTTGTCGGTGGATTCTGGAAGATATGCTCGGGCTTCCCTCCAGTGCTGGCTTTTCCAACTGGCGCGATCGGTTGCTAATGCTGCGATTCGACAATGCAGTCTTCATCCAGGGAACGAACCAATTAGCGTAATCAGCATGAACAGTCGGCTGCGATGCGTCGTTTTCGATATGGATGACACTCTCTACCTGGAGAGAGACTACGTGCGCAGTGGGTTTTTGCACGCAGGCACGTTAGTGGAAAAGCGATTTGGCCTCAAAGGCTTTTCAGATGCGGCATGGGAGTTATTTTTGGAAGGGAAGCGCGGAAATATCTTCGATCTCGCCTTTAACCGGATAGGGATTCAGGTATCAGAGTCAGTGGTTAAAACACTTGTGGACGTCTACCGAAACCACATTCCTGCAATTTCGCTCGCTGAAGACGCGGCGTGGTGCCTTGATCGCCTTAATTTGAACTACGACCTTGCCCTTATTAGCGACGGTCCGATTGTAAGCCAAACGAACAAGGCAGAGGCGCTGGAGCTTGACCGATGGATTAACCTTATGATTTTCACCGATAAGTGGGGCGCCGCCTTTTACAAACCGCACCCTCGCGCGTTTTTGACTGTACAAAGCGAGATCGGGGCTGATCCGAATGAATGTATGTATGTGGCGGACAACCCAGGTAAAGACTTCACAGCTCCGAACAAACTTGGATGGACTACCGTGCGCGTCCGCCGAGAGTGCGGGTTGCACTCGGACATCATATCGCATGAATATCAACCAACATATGAAGTGCAAAGCCTTACTAACCTCGTAGATATTGTCAGCGCTTTTTGAGTTTCTGCAGCGATTAACTTTTCATCCCATTAACTTCCGGAAATCATTCCATGACCTCGACAGCCGTACAACCGGCCCTTCAGACGGCTGGGAAAAAGCTACAATTTGCCTCTTGGCCTTATTTTGATTTCGATGAGATTGAGGCAGCTACCGCAGTTCTTCGCTCGGGAAAAGTCAATTACTGGACGGGTGAAGAGGGACGGCAGTTTGAACTTGAGTTTGCTGAGTCGTGCGGAACCAAACATGCGGTGTGTTTGGCGAATGGCACTCTCGCGCTTGAGTTGGCCCTTCAAGCATTGGGCGTCGGTCAAGGCGACGAAGTTATTACTACCTCGCGGACATTTATTGCTTCTGCCAGCTGCGTGGTCATGCGTGGGGCACGTCCGGTATGCGTCGACGTCAATCGGCACAGCCAGAACATTACAGCCCAAACCATTCAGCGTGCGATTACACCGCGGACTAAAGCGATCATTGCTGTGCATTTGGCCGGTTGGCCTTGCGATATGGATCCGATTCTCGCATTAGCTGCGGAACATAGGTTGAAGGTTATTGAAGACTGTGCACAAGCGCAAGGAGCGACATACAAAGGGCGGCCGGTCGGTAGTATGGGTGATGCCGCGGCATTTTCGTTCTGCCAAGACAAGATTATGACTACGGCCGGTGAAGGCGGGATGTTAGTCACTAACGATTCCGCATTGTGGGAGCGAGCGTGGAGCTTCAAGGATCATGGGAAAAACTACAACACCGTACATCAGCCAAGTCATGCTGCAGGCTTTCGCTGGCTGCATGATTCCTTCGGGACTAACTGGAGAATGACTGAAGTCCAATCCGCAATAGGCCGTATCGCGCTAAGAAAGCTTACGGGGTGGCTGCAAAAGCGGAGGGCAAATGCTGCGATTTTGACAGAGGCATTTTCGCGGCTGAATGGACTTAGGCTGACTCCGCCGGATCATAACATTGAACACTCTTATTACAAGTATTATGCGTTCGTTCGGCCAGACAGGCTGCGATGCAACTGGGGTCGTGATCGAATCATGGCCGCCATTTCCGAAAAAGGGGTTTCTTGCTTTTCCGGAAGCTGCAGCGAGATCTATCTGGAAAAAGCTTTCCCTAGCGAGTGGCGGCCCGACTGTCGATTTCCGGTTGCAAAAGAATTGGGAGAGACCAGCCTGATGTTTTTAGTCCATCCGACGCTCTCTGCTGCAAACATGCAGGAAATTGCCACCGTCGTTACTGACGTGATGAATGAAGCTACCGCTTAGTCAGCGGAAAGAGAATTGGCGGCAGCTCAGTTGTTTATTGACTGCAGACTTCACTAGAAACTTAACACTGAACAGAAAAACAACTCCGGCCGTCGATAGAGAAGACCTATGTCGCATAATATACGCCGCGTGGTGATTTTGTTACTTCATGTCGTGTTGGTGTCTTTCGCAGCAGTATCAGCCTGGGCTTTGAGATTCGAGTTCCATCTACCAAACCTGCATATGCTGCTGACGCTGCTTCCTATACTAATTGTTTATAGGCTTGCAGCATTTGCACGATTCGGCTTACTTCACGGGTATTGGCGTTACACGGGCCTTCATGACGGTATCGATATGTTGAAAGCGCTTTTGCTCAGCTCAGCCGCCTTCTTAGTGTGTGTCCGATACTTTCTACAAATTAGAGCATTTCCATTGTCAGTTTATTGTCTTGAACTCTTGCTGGCAGCGTTTGTGCTTTTGGGCGTTCGGCTTTTATATCGAGCATTTATGCAGAGCAAGCCGGTCGTAGCCGGGCCCGACCGCCGGCGATCGCGCCGAGTAGTGATCGTGGGAGCCGGGTTTGCAGCGCAGTTGCTCATCCGCGAACTTAGGCAGGCCGGCCCGGCCTGGATTGTTGTCGGCTGCGTCGATGATGAAAAGTCAAAAGTAGGATCGAAGGTCCATGGAGTTCCGGTGCTAGGCACTATCGAACGGTTACCGGAGCTTTGTGCGAAGAATCGTGCATTCGAAGTTTTTATCGCAATGCCATCCGCGACGGCAGCGCAGATGCAGCGCGTGGTCCAGATTTGTTATGGGGCTGGTTTGAGGTATCGCACCATTCCAAGTTTGCGGGAACTGGTCGCTGGGCAGTCGAGTCTGGGGCAGCTTCGTGAAGTCAAACTTGATGACTTATTAGGGCGCGATCCTGTCCATCTGGATCTAGAGCCGGTCCGGCGAATGATTAGTGGCACGCCGGTGCTGGTCACCGGCGCCGCTGGTTCCATCGGCTCAGAATTGACTTACCAACTATTGCAGTACCGTCCCAGCATATTGGTATGTCTCGATCAAGATGAATCCGGCTTGTTCGAGCTTCAGCAGCGCTTGTCGCGACTTGAGTCAGATTCAAAGGTAGAATTCTGCATTGCTGATATCAATGACACCAATCGAATCGAGGCAATCATTTCGCGCTTTAGTATTGTCACGGTTTTTCACGCGGCTGCATACAAACATGTCCCACTGACCGAGAGCAATGTCTCGGAAGCACTCCGCAACAATGTCTTCGGCTTGATTTCTATGTTGGACGCGGCGGAGACTTGCCATTGCAGTAGCTTCGTTCTCATCTCGAGCGACAAGGCAGTGAATCCTTCGAGTTTCATGGGCAGTACAAAGCGGCTCGGAGAGCTTATCTTGGCGGCGCGTCCTAGCTCGAATATGCGTTGCGTCACTGTGCGTTTCGGTAATGTGCTGGGATCGCAAGGTAGCGTGGTTCCTCTCTTTCAAAAGCAAATCCGTACTACGCGCCGGATCACAGTCACGCATCCGAAAATAACACGTTATTTCATGACCATACCCGAGGCAGTAGCCCTGGTATTACAGGCTTTCGCTGCGGGAGAACATCGCGACCTGCTTGTCCTTGATATGGGCAAACCGGTACAGATCGTGGATCTGGCAAGCACACTCATTAAACTATCCGGCATTCCGGAAAATGAGGTTGAGATTGTATTCACTGGTTTGCGCCCCGGAGAAAAATTGTATGAGGAACTCTTCTATCAACACGAAGAGCCGAGCGCGACGAGTGTTGAAAAAATCATGCGGGCCAGGAGTTCAACCATAAGTTGGGATACGCTTACCTGGCATCTGAATGCCCTCCACACCATGATCGGCAACGAGACGGAAGCCGTTATACGTGCTCGCGTGAAGCAAATTATTCCAGAATACAGTTATACTCTAACCGCTGAAGCGACCGCCGGCCGCGATAACATGATTCTGCCATTGTCGGTGGCTAGCGCCGACTAAGTTCGCCTGTAGTTTTTCCAGTTCTCTCAAGAAGTTCCGCCCGGATACATCCCTACCAACTGAAAGTTCCCTGCTTCAACCTTCTCGTCTAATCTATATTCTGCAGTTCTATGCGAAGCACATTTGCTTGGGTATCCGGAGGTTCGTTTCACTTAACGAACTCCCCGGTCCCACCATGTTCCCATGGGTTGTAAGTCAGGGCAAAACGCACGCGATCCGAAACTGTTGGATGGTCGTAATATAGGAACACATCCAGCGGAGTTGGATCGGGGTCGGCTAAATCGACTTCGCCCAAGACCTGAAAGGCTTGCGCCGCTACTTGTGCCGAGTCGGGTGTAAGTCCATGAGTAACTTCCAATCCGAACTGATCGGCCTGATGCTCAAGGTGCCTGCTGAACGCGCTCGCCGCTGGAGTCGCCAGGAAAAACAGCAATGACAGCAACAGCAACGAAACAGGTAATGACGCCCAATCTTCCAAGCCGCGAATTCCCCAAGCTGGACCCCATCGAGCTAGCACCCATCCCACGAGACGATGGATAACGAAGAAGAAAAGTAGCAGCAACGCGGCAAAGAAGGCTAGTCCTTTCGGAATATGCTGTAACACATAGTGGCCAGTTTCATGCCCCGCTACATAGACAATCTGGCTGTTGTTCATTTTGGCGATGGTCGTATCAAAAACCACCATTCGTTTGGAAGCGCCGATACCAGTGACGTACGCATCCAGTGCGGTAGTTTTCTCGGCAGCACCCATCCAGTACATGCGCTCTGGAGGAATGTTCTCGCCAGCGCGTTGCACCATCTGTTCCAGACGGGCGGTTAGAGCGGGATCCTTGGCTTGCAATGGTTCGAACTTGTGAAACATTGGATCGATCACCCACGGTCCCAGGAAAAAGAGAAAGACTCCGATGGGCAAGGCCACGAGCCAGAAATAAAACCAAGCACGACGCGGACTCCTGCGAATCACCAGATAGAGTAGCCAGAATAAAATAGCCCCGATCACTATTGCGATTAACTCTGCTTTAATCCAGTCCCAACTCCACGAAGACCACGCTTGCACTGAGATGCCATACCGTCTCTCGATCACTTCTCCATAGATATCCAGAGGCAATGTGAATACGGCGATGGTCAGCACCAGCAAAGGAGAGAAAATCATGCTTTGCACAAATCGCCGGGAACTGGCGCGCTCAGCCCAGTCGCGATATTTCGCTGCCAGTTTCCAGTGCAAGATCACCCACAGCACCAGCAATCCATAAACGAAACCGATTAGAGCCAACTGAAAATGTATACGGCTGCGGTCGTGCGCTTTTTTGTAAAGGCCGGGAGGCAAAGTGTAAGCGGTGATTTTCTTCTCTGACGCAATTGGTGCTTCTTGAGCCGTGGTGTTCGCAAAAGCAGGAGTTGACGAAGAAGGCTGTGGCTGGTGGGGTTGTGCGAGCGAGCCAGGCGCTACGCTAACCGCAATAAGCAAAACCAAAGTGGCAAATCGGAATCTGTTCATGTGGCTCCGTGCGTTCGCAAGTTTGCCTTTTCACCGAGCAAGCCGTCAACGATAGCATCACATCTTGAGATGGCGCCAGCGGTGTAAAATTCGAACAATTATGGAGCGACAACATGGTGGAGTTATCGATAACTGACGGGAATTTGGTCTTGCATGTCAAGGGCGCTGACAAGCTGTGGGCATTCAAAAGTTCGCTTGAAATCCCGTTGGCTCATGTTCTGCAGGTTAGAGCAGACTCGAGCATAGCGCGAGGCTGGTATCATGGCATCAGAATTCCCGGGACTAATGTTCCCGGAGTTATCACCGCGGGCACGTTCTATCAGGACGGTAAGCGGGTTTTCTGGGACGTCCACAATCCGGAGAACACGGTCGTGATTGAATTGAAAGACGAACGCTACAACCAATTGGTTGTAGAAGTCGCCGATCCCGCGGCGGCAGTGGCTTTGGTTAAAAGCACCGTCCACGGTGGGGCTTGACCTTAGTTTTCGAAGATTCCTTCACCAAGCATGATTGAGCTGCACGGTTTTCCACAGACCAAATGCGCAAGCGACTGTTTAAAATGGCATCCCGTAATGGGACACGGCGTGTTCTGATTTTGTAAAAAACTTTTTGAGCTTCTCGACCGAAGTCGTTATTCCCTATACTGGCTGGGTTTTTCGTTCGAGGTTGCCACTTCATCTGAGCCTATTAAACAAACTCTCAGGAGATATCATGAATCGGAAATCTTGTGTGTTGCTGCTCTCGATCGTGGCTTTTGTTTCGGCCGGAGTGATGGAAGGCCGTGCGCAAACGCTGATGACGCGCCACGTGCGCGAAGTAACTTTAACCGGGCAGGCAAAGCTTATCGGGCACCTTTCCGCTACTCAAATTATGCAGTTGGATGTGGTTCTGCCGCTTCGCGATCAGGCCGGCTCTGGACGCGTTTCTGGCTAACTTGCGCAATCCTAACAGCTCCGACTATGAGCGCTACCTGACGCCGACTGAGTTTACCGAAAGATTCGGTCCGACTCAAAAAGACTATGATGCGGTCGTCGGTTACCTTCAAAATCACGATCTGGCAATCGTAGGCGGCTCACGCGACAGCATGGAAATACAGGTTAAAGGTTCGGTATCGAACATTAAATCAGCCTTTCACGTGAACATACTGACGTATCAGCATCCTTACGAGGATCGCGTGTTTTACGCTCCCGACCGCGAGCCCACCGTGGACCTGCCTTTCCAGTTATGGCACATCTCGGGGCTGGACAACTATTCGATTCCGCATGCGATGTTCGTCAAGAAGAGTGACTACGCACGGGAGCGTGGCATCGATGCTAGTACGATTCACGACGCCACGACCGGTTCTGGTCCTGGCAATTCATTTCTGGGCAGCGACATGCGTGCGGCCTACTATGGAGGCACGGCCTTGACGGGCTCGGGCCAGAACCTCGGACTGCTGGAGTATTACGGTACCGATCTGGCTGACCTGAATACTTACTACGCGAATGTGCACCAGACCAACACGGTACCGATCACGCTATTGTCCACCGATGATACGAGCACCAGTTGCCTGGCTAGCCAAGGCTGCGACGATACCGAGCAGACGCTGGATATGACGCAGGCTCTGGGCATGGCTCCCGGCCTGGCCAGCCTGGTGATGTACATCGGTTCGACTGACACCGCGATTATCGGCGCCATGACAACGCATAATCCGCTGCCGAAAACGATTGGCTGCTCGTGGGGATGGACGCCGGCGGATCCCAGCACGCTGGATCCGTATTTCGAAAAAATGTCCGCGCAGGGGCAGAACTTTTTCGCAGCCTCGGGCGACAACTCTACCTGGTCGCGGAGAAATGAGGCGTGGCCCGCAGATGACGCTAACGTCGTCTCGGTAGGCGGAACGGATCTGACGACGGCAAGTGCGGCTGGTCCGTGGAAGTCGGAAACGGCGTGGGTGGACAGCGGCGGCGGCATCTCGCCGGATAGAATCCCAATTCCGTCGTGGCAGAAACAGGCCGGTGTCATCAACTCCAGCAACCGCGGGTCAACCACTTATCGCAACGGTCCGGATGTCTCGGCTAATGCAAACTTCACTTTCTACGTCTGCGCCGATCAGACTACCTGCACCGCCAACGAGTACGGTGGAACTAGCTTCGCAACCCCGATGTGGGCGGGCTACGTTGCCCTGGCCAATCAACAGCTAGCGGCCGATGGATATCCGACACTCGGTTTCATCGACCCCTATCTTTATTCGTTTGGCGTGGGGTCGAACTACCATACGGACTTTCACGACATTACCAGCGGCACGTCTGGCAGCTACTCCGCCGTACCTGGCTACGATCTGGTAACCGGATGGGGCAGCCCCAACGGCCAAGGATTAATCAACGCACTTGTCGGCGAGAAGTAGCACGTAGACGGTTGCGCTGTTAAAACGAAAAGACCTGGACTCAAAAATCCGGGTCTTTTTTTTTGGTGCTGCAATGCGCGGTGCCAGTGTTGTCCTGAATCGCAGCATGTATACTCGGAACGCCGATTCCGCTGAGAGTTTGCCCATCCCAAGTTCAGGAGACGTAATATGCAGAGCCGCATCACTGGTACCACCATGCCCGTTCTGGAGTTTGCTCTCGAGCCCAATGAGACGATTATTTCCGAGGCGGGAGAACTGTCTTGGATGGGCAGCACGATTCAGATGACCACGCATACTCAGTTCGCCGGAGGCGGAGGTTTATTCGGCGTGCTCAAACGCGTGGCTGGTGGCGGATCCCTTTTTATGACTGAATACCGCGCCGTGGGTTCCGTAGGTGAGTTGGCCTTTGCCACTAAACTGCCGGGACACATTGTTCCCGTCGAGGTGTCGCCCGGGCACGAATACATGATTCACCGGCACGGTTTTCTATGTGCTACTCCGAAGATACAAATCAGTGTTGGCTTTCAGCAATCTTTGGGAGCGGGCGTTTTCGGCGGCGACGGTTTCCTGCTGCAAAAGCTCAGCGGAGAGGGGACTGCGTGGCTCGAACTTTCAGGAGAACTTGTCGCGCGCGATCTGGCACCGGGAGAAAATCTTCGGGTTCATCCTGGGCATGTCGGCGCGTTTCAGTCCAGCGTCTCATTCCAGATCACGACTGTGCCCGGTATTAAGAATATGATCTTCGGCGGCGACGGAATTTTTCTGGCCTCACTGACCGGGCCGGGAAAAATCTGGCTGCAAACCCTGCCCATTTCGAAGCTGGCGCACGTTATCGAGAAATACTTGCCGCATCAAGTTCAGAGACAGACCGTAGAAGGCGGCGTGGTCGGAGGAATCGTGGGCTCGATCCTTGACAACATGAAATGATTCCCTTCGGCCCCAGCCTGTCTTAGTGTCCGAGGAAATGTTCTAGCGCATCGACGTCGCTCTGCGCCAGATCCATATACTTCCTGGCCCTCGTCAGATCTCCGCTCTGAACCGCGTTCTGCGCTTTTGCCAGATTGTTTTTCATGCTTGCCTGACGCGCAGCTATGTCACCGCGAAGGCCGTAGCCGGCGGCACTTTGTTGCTGCTGCAGATGGTCCAGGCTGTTGTTGACCGCAGCCGCGCGGTTGGAAAGCTGATCGGCCTCGCGCTCGGCCGCATCCAGACTCGCCGCATCGGGTGCCGCAGGTGACGCATTAGCTGAGGAGTCTTGCGCAGGCGGAGCTGCATCCTGGTTGCCGCCGCTGTTGCTGGCTGAACTATGGTGGGTATGAACAGCCGGCAACTTTTCCACTTGGGCAGCGTTTCGTACCGGACTCGCATTTTCAGGTGCGGGCGCTGCCGGAGTCGAAGCTGGTGGTTGCGCTGCTCCTTGGTCAACCGGATTAGGCGCGGATACTGCCGGAGTTGCTGATTGCGGCGAATTTGCCGGCAGCTGATTGGACGCTGGCGGAGCTTGCGAACTGGCGTTCGCACCGTTGACGCCAGAGGATGCTGGCTTGGGCCCAGCTTCTGTTTTGCTGCGACGTGGTATGTAAATTCCGGCCGCCACCAGAACAGCGAGCACGATCAACGCTCCCAGCGTCATGTATAAACCGCGATGGCCCCCAGGTTGCGGCGGCGGAATGGGAATGGACGGTTTAGGGGGAATGATGGACGCTGGCGGCGTTTTAGCCGGTGCAGAGAACGTTGGCTGCGGCGTGGCGACAGCCACGGGTTGCGGTGCGGGCGGAAGGATCGTATCGACGGTCACATCATCAGGCTTCCCTTGAAGAATGGGTTTCGATTCCGCAGGCTCGAATCGGACGCTGCTCAACGCGTTGCGAAAAGCATCGGCGGTTTGGAAGCGCTGCGTCGGATCCTTGGCAATCGACATAATAATGATTTCGTTCATTGCCGCAGGCAGCCCTGGGTGCAGCTCGACAGGTGGCTTGGGAACTTCTTTGACGTGAGCGGCCATAATCGAATAGTCGCTGCTGGCCTGAAATGGGCGTTGCCCGGTCACCATTTCATACAACGACACGCCCACGGAATACAGATCGGATCGCGCATCCGTAGGTTCGCCTTTCACTTGCTCGGGAGACATGTAGCCTAACGATCCCAAGGTGGTGCCGGTCATGGTGATGCTGCGTTCCTCGCCGGCGCGCGCAATCCCAAAATCCATGAGCTTCACCACGCCCTGCGGCGTCAGCATCATGTTGGACGGCTTAATGTCACGGTGAATCACGTGCTGCTGGTGGGCGTAACTTAGCGCGCTCAGCACTTGCTGGATATAATTCACCGCGTCAGCCGGAGGTATGGGTCCATGCTCGAGGCGCTCGGCCAGATCGGTGCCTTCGACGAACTCCATAATCATTACCAACTGATTGTCGGCGGTGAAAGCGGTTCGAAGTGCGGCAATATTCGGATGGTTGAGGTTCGCCATCAACTTGATCTCGCGCAGGAAACGAGCGGCGATGTCTTCCCGTCCCGCGAGATTGGGAAGCAGTATCTTCATGGCTTCGATGCGATCAGTAAGTAGGTTTCGCACCCGGTACACACGGCCCATGCCGCCGCTGCCCAACTCATTCAGAATTTGATAGTCGCCAATCCGCTTGCCGGCTTCTTCTGGCATATAAATGACTCCTCGTCTGCTTGCCGGAAATCGAAACTACGATTTACGGAAAAGTAAAGCGGGCGCAATTATCCGTCGCAAAGCGCCTGAGGTCAAGGTTTTCGAGGAATTTTGCGAATCAAAATTTGCGAAAGCGCTGAAAAGGGCGGCTGGTTGGCCGCCCCTGCTTGAATCTGCAGTCGGTTTCCGGCTTACGGTGTTAGCTCGAAAACGGTTCCACTGTTGTAAGTTCCGCCACCATTAGCTGTGCCATAGAGTTTCCCGCCGTCCAGAAGCAAAGCGCCCAGGGGAATGGCTCCATCGTTTCCGCCAGTGAAGTTATGCAGGACCGTAAGATGGTGTGCAGTGTCGAGTTTGAAGACGGTGCCGCAGCCCGAACCGCCGCAGCCTGTGCCGGAAGAGCCGCCTTCGGCGGTTGTGCCGTAAAGATTGCCGGAGGCATCCAGAGTCAGAGTTGATAAAGGATAGGCTCCGTCTGATCCGGTGAAGCTGTATAGCTCAGTTTTCTTGCCGGTCGGGGTCAGCTTGAAAATTGTCCCGAAGTTATGCGCACCGCCGTATTGCGTCGCGCCGTAAAGATTTCCTGCCGCGTCGCGGGCCAGGCCCGCCCAGGCGTATGCTCCATCGGAGCCGCCGTTGAGACCGCCGGTAAAGCCGTGAAGCATGGTGTACCTCCACCCGTTTGCTCCCGGCGCCAAACGAAAAACGGCGCCGCAAGGATCTTGCATGCCGTTATTGCAGCCTTCAGTTGTGCCGTAGAGGTTACCCGCGCTGTCGGCAACCACGCCCGAAAACGGCTGCCAGCCCTTCTTCCAGCCGAAGCTATACAATGCTTTTTCGGTCCAACCGGAGGATGAATTGGTCAACTTGAAAACCGTGCCGCAGCCATCGTTGATGTCTTGGCAACTGGAATTCACCCCACCACCTCCCGTGGTCCCATAGAACTCGCCGTTCACGACCAAGAGTGGGCTGGCGTCAGGATATCCGCCATCTGGCCCCATGAAAGTATGAATCACCGTAAGCTTTCGCGCCGGAGTGAGCTCAAAGACAACTCCGCAGCCGGCCGTCTGGTAGGCATAACGAAGTTGGCATTTTGGGTTGCCTCCGTTGTTAGTGGTGCTATAGAGGTTCCCGGCATTATCGCGCACCACGCCGACATCTGGATATCTTCCGTCGCTTCCGCCCGTGAAGCTGTACAGCACCGTCTCTTTGCCGTTTTTGTCCAGTTTGAAAACGTTTCCGTAGGTATAAGCGCCACCCCGACCCGCAGTACCATAAAGGTTGCCAGAGGAGTCGCGAACCAATAGGACCCAGCCTGGACTGGCACCGTCCGTGCCACCGGTAAATGTGTGAAGGACTTTGTAGGTTTGAGACAGCGCTGACGGAGCCAGCGTGGCGGCCATTACCACTACCGCTGCGAGGCTTGTCCAGCGAGTTGTCGTCAATGCCGTCGGGACAGATATCGAATTTCGCTTTTGCATAGATTTCCCTTAACCGAAAGATTGAAAGTTTGAGGACACAAATTCCTTTAGGTGATCACTACAGCAGATGATGAGTGGATATCTGTCAGGCTAACTCCGCAAGCTAACAATTCGATCCACCATAAAAGTGCCAGAAAACAACATTCGTCAACATTGGGTGATTCCCGTAATATAGAAGAATTTTTTACTGACAGCCCCCTACAGGCATCGGAGGCTGCCTCGGTCCGGTCCGGCTCACTGCTATAAATTGGATTGTGTTAACAAAGATCAAGGATAAGGAAAATTGGCTGGGCAAGCAGAACCCGGTCAGAAAGGAGACTTACACACAATGGCGAAAGCAATCCCAATCACTGCCAGAAGGAAAGGTTATAAAAGTAGCCCTTCGGAGCAGACAGATTGTTATCCGGTCATTGATTCCCAGCGCGTCCTGGCGACGCTTAGCTTGTATTTGGCTATACTCAGATTCTTTTTGGCTTTCTCCTGCATCTCTTTCCAGGTCTGGGGCTCGGACGGATTCCCACTTCGAAGGATTCTGATATTGTTTTCAGCCTCTCCCGCGTACAGCGAGGCCGCTCCCATGTTTTCGGCAACAATTTGATCGATGGCATTGGCCCGTTGGGTTGCGAGGCCGAAGTCTTCAGGAAGAATACTGATTTCATCCGGCAGTTGCGGATACGCGTCCGAAGCGATGCGCTTGAGCCAGTCCTCCAGCGTGTGCATTGCAACCTTGAGCTGCAGGTTCACGGTTGCCAGGTCGGCGGTGCGCTGCTGGTCGAGTTGCTTGCGCAGAATCGATAAAGTCTCGGCGGCGATCTCCGCCTGCCGGGTTGCAGCTGCGACCTGTTCCAGACTGGCGTCGGCTTGCCGCTTTGCATGCCACGCGTAGTTGATGTTGATAGCGGCAAGAATCAAGACCAGCAGCACGTTGGCCACGGACGCGTAAGCCATGACTTGATTCGCGCTCAGTCCAAATGCCTGATCCGGCATAGGTGCCCTCAACGAAACGTAAAGTATAGACGACGATTTCGCGAAGCGGATGCAGCAAACAGATATTTTTGTCCTCCCAAAGTAGGCTCCGGCGTTCATCAAGCTTTGCTGCAGGCGAGTAAAGTTCAAGCGTTGCGCGGGATGCTGCTACACTCGGTTCATCCTTGGCGATTGCCGGAGTTCCGCTTGGAATGCCTGAAGACAAGAATCCTACCGCGCGCACGCGGGTAGTGCGCGAACCGCACCGCGGCGTCTACGATCGAAAAACGGCTTATCAGATTCTGGATGAAGGCCTCATCTGCCATATTGGATTCGTGGTGGATAGCCAACCCTTCGTGATTCCGACCGGCTACGGGCGAGCCGGCGATAGCCTGTACATTCACGGCTCAGCTGCGAGCCGCATGCTGCGCCGGATCGACGAGGGAATCGCGGTGTGCGTCACCGTGACGCTGCTGGATGGGTTGGTACTGGCGCGCTCGATTTTCAATCACTCGATGAATTACCGCTCGGTGATGATTTTAGGCACGGCCGTGGCTGTGACCGATGCCAAGGAGAAGCTGGAGGCTTTGCGGTTGTTGTCTGAGCACATTCTGCCGGGACGCTGGGCGGAGTCACGGCAGCCGACCGAGAAAGAACTGAAAGCGACGCTGGTAATGCGGCTACCGATTGAGGAGTTTTCGGCGAAGGTGCGGCAAGGTCCTCCGATTGATGACGAAGAGGATTATGTTTTTCCACCGTGGGCCGGCGTGATTCCGCTAGCCGTTAAGGTCGGCAAGCCGATCGATGACCCCAGACTCGAATCGGCGTTTGAGGTTCCGGAGTACGCGGTGAGGCTATTCGCGAAAAAAGTAGGCCGGTTCGCGGTTAAAATTGAACAGCAAACTTCGCATGCGCAAAGTCTTCCATTTCGATTCTCCAAGCGGCCAGTATGTGGCGGATGCCGCTGTGCTCTGCTGCTTTGATCATCGCATCAGCATGGCAGTGCGAAAGTTTCTGAAGCAGCAGAGGATCGAGCGCGCCGATATGATTGTCGTCGCCGGCGGCGCCAAGACGCTGGCTTCGCCGCGCAATGACTTCGAACAGGATTTCATCCTGGAACAGGTCAGAATGTCGATACGCCTGCACGGGACAAAACGGGTCCTGGTGATGAGCCACTCCGACTGCGCGACCTATGGCGGCCTGGCGCATTTCAAGGGAGATCGCGATGCCGAGGCTGAACATCACCGTGCTGAACTGCTTCGGGCCAAAGACCTTCTGACGACAAATTTTCCGAACATCGTGGTCGAGCCTTACTTCGTGAAGTTTGATGGGGTATGGCAAGTAAACGAAAGTGGAGTGATTTCGCTAACCCCGGCACCGATTGATGACCAGCGACTCATGCCCACTTCTCAGCCTCCCGAACAGGCGCGAAAATATAGTCGCAAGCGCTGACCGTACGCATTTTCCGCCTAGGGTCGGCGAGGGCAGGATGCCCTCGCGACATCCGGCAAGATACCGGCGCTACGCCTCACTACGGGATCAGCAGGAACTTCCCGGTGGTTTTCCGGCCTTCGAGATCGCGATGCGCCTGTTGTGCTTCGGCCAGCGGATAAGTGTGCGCAATGCGGACCTTGAGCTTACCGTCCGCGATCATTTTGAACACCGCGGTTGCGCGCGCATCCGCAACTCCTCTGTCGATGCGATGTAGTGCACCAGGGCTTGGACGCGTTAAATACAGCGAACCCTTTTGCGAGAGTTGAATCGGATCAAATGGAGGCACGGGCCCGCTGGAGCCGCCGAATAAGACCATCATTCCGCGCGGACGCAAAACGTTTAGACCTTTCTCGAAAGTGGTTTTGCCTACTCCGTCATAGACCACGTCGACGCCTTTGCCGCCGGTCAGGCGTTTAGTCTCAGTTTCGAAATCCGTTTTGCTATATAAAATTACCTCGTCGGCGCCTGCCTGGCGCGCGATGTTAGCTTTCTCATCGGTTGAAACTGTGGCGATGACGCGGGCTCCGACGTTGTGTGCCATCTGCACCAGCAGCGCACCCGCGCCACCTGCCGCGGCATGGATCAATGCGGTCTGGCCGCTCTTCAACGGAAAAGTGTCGTGGATCAAGTACTGCGCAGTCATGCCTTGCAGCATGGCTGCGGCCGCCTGTTGATCGCTGACGCCTTGCGGAACCGGCACCAGGCGTTCGCCGGGGACGGCTGCATACTCCGCATACGAGCCCAGGACGCCGCACCATGCGACGCGGTCTCCAGACTTGACCGACTTCACTTCGGGGCCGACATCAGTGACAACACCCGCGCCCTCCTGTCCCAGTACAAACGGAAGCGGGACGCTGTATCTTCCTTCTCGCTGGTAAACGTCGATAAAGTTCACTCCCGACGCGGCGATCTTCACCACGGCTTCATTGGGCTTGGGTTGGGGAATCGGCAAATCCGACAGTTGCAAAACTTCCGGCCCGCCAGTCTGCTTCACTTGTATCGCTTTCATGTTTGACTTCGATTCGAGGAGGGCTGTGGGAGATTCAGAAGTGCGGATTCTGACACTTTTAGTCCTGTCATCCCGAAGCGAAGCGAGGGATCTGGGTTCTTGCTGGCGCTATGATGACACTCGTGATGGAGGCAGACACCTAGATCCCTCGCTTCCGCTCGGGACGACAGAAACTCAATGGTTGCAACTGCCGCAGCCGCCGAAGTAATATTCGGCACAGTTCCTAAAGTAACGTGATCCAACCGACTTGCAGATTGACCCATCAAAACCTGGGTAGTAGCATGAAATGGGCGTTTTTCGAGCCAGATTCAGCGCGGTAAGTCCTAGATAAATATGAGGATTCAGAAACTCTATTTTCTGATCGCTGCCGTGGTTGCGCTGGTACTGGGCAGCGTCGCGTGCCAGACCGCGCAACGGCCGGCTGCGCTCGTGCCTACAGCTAAATCCTCGGCGCCGCCGCTGAACGCTAATTCCGCAACCACTCAATCGAACCCTCGTCCTGAGGCCGCTTCGGCTGCAAAAACCGACGCTCAAGTTAAGGTTGACCCGGTCGCAGATTTGATTGCGCAAGTAGAGAAAGAATACAAGCTCGGCGAGGAGAATTACAAAGCCGGTCATCTGGAAGCTGCCAAAGAGAATTTTGATCGCGGCTTCAACCTGCTACTCAGCAGTTCTTTGGATGTCCGCACCGACGAGCGGTTGCAGCAGGAGTTTGATCGCATCCTGGATGGCGTAAACGGGCTGGAGCTGCAAGCCTTGCAGGAGGGTGACGGTTTTGCCCAGCAAAAGTCCGAGCCGGCGCCGATTGACGAAGCTAATGAAGTCACGTATCCGGTCGATCCCAGTCTCAAAGCTAAAGCAGAGGCTGAAGTCGCAGCTACGCACTCCGACCTGCCTTTAATGATGACCGACCCGGTGGCCGGATACATCAGCTACTTCTCCAGTCGCGGACGTCCAACGCTTGAGCATGCGCTGGCTCGCAGCGGACGTTATCAGGAGATGATCCAGAGAGTTCTAAAAGAAGAAGGCGTTCCTCAGGACTTGATCTATCTGGCTCAGGCCGAATCTGGCTTTCATCCGCTGGCGCTGTCTCGTGCGGGAGCGCGCGGCATGTGGCAATTCATGGCCAGCCGCGCCAAGGGATATGGCTTGGAGCGCGACTGGTGGATCGACGAACGGCAGGATCCGGAGAAATCGACGCGCGCGGCTGCGCACCACTTGAAAGATTTGTACAACGAGTTTGGCGATTGGTATCTCGCCATGGCCGCTTATAATTCCGGCCCGGGCACAGTGCAGAATGCGGTGAAGCGTACCGGCTACGCGGATTATTGGGAGCTCTATAAGCGCAACGTATTGCCCAAAGAAACCCGGAACTACGTTCCCATTATTTTGGCCGTAACTATTATGGCCAAGAATCCCGCAGCAGTATGGTTTGGACACAGTGGTGACCGACAAGCCCGTGCCGTATGACGCGGTAAAGATCGACTACCCCGTCGACCTTCGCCTGGTCGCAGAATGCGTCGATGCATCCGCCAGCGACCTTCAGGATTTGAATCCAAGTCTTTTGCGGCTGACCACTCCCAAGGATCGGGAGTTTGAACTGCATCTTCCCGCGGGCACCAAGGATCGCTATCTCACCGCGATAACCGCCATTCCTCCTGATATGCGAGTTTGGTGGCGATATCACAAGGTGGTTCCGGGTGACACTCTGGCCTCAGTAGCCAGCGCATTCCATACCAGCCGTCAGGCGATCGTGCAGGCGAACAATCTCGACGGAGATGACAATCTAAAGGCTGAAAGCGAACTGATAATTCCGGTCGCGCCCGGCAAGCATCCGTCCGACGAAGTGGCAAGCTACTCTCCCCGCGCGACAACCTACAGAGTCCGCAGAGGAGACACGGTTGAAACCGTGGCTGAAAATTTTGGCGTGCCGCCCTCAATGGTCCGTCGGTGGAATCACTTGAAGGGCGACAGCGTTGGCGCAAGGCACGTGTTGTATATCCACCTGCCGGTAGCTCCTGACCCCGACGCAAAACCACAAATTGCGTCCAAGACTAAATCCCACAGTGGTTTACGAGCCTCAAGCTCCAAGGCTGTGGTTCATCACAAGGTGCAGCGCGGAGAAACGCTCTCCTCGATCGCCAAGTCTCACAACACTACCGTAGACGCGTTGAAAGAAAATAACCGGAATCTGGCCAATCTCAGACCTGGCATGATTCTGGTGATTGCCAATCCCGCCCGGTAACTCCCCTTCACTAACGAAACTTGAATCCGCGTTGAGATTTTTTCACATCACTATTACGAAACAGAAACGCACATTCTGACTTCGGTGTAATATGACGGGGAAAGCTGGAAAGTAGCAACCAGTTTTCGTCACTGCTCGAAAAAAATCGCTGTGCTATAATCGCGGGCCGTTCAGTCCAGCGAGTAATTTTTAGTGGTCTTTTTAATTTTCAGCACAAGTAGTGCGAACAGGAACCGGCGCCATCCGCAGCCGGAAAAAATTTCACAGGAGGAGCAATGAACGTTAACGAAACCCTCTATTTAAGAGACGACGAAATAGATGAATTCGGCGACAGCGGCGCCTATGGCGAATCGCTGGAAGAAGATTTTGAAGAAGAAGAGGAAGAAGAGGAAGCAGAACTCCCGGGCGTGACCGGTTCGGAATCAGAAAACGAGATGCCACGGCCCGCACAACCGCCCACGGGCGGAGGTGGTGGCGGATCCAAGCCCGCAGCCAAGAAGCCGGCTGCCAAGAAAGCCCCTGCCAAAAAGACGGCGAAGAAGAAAAGTGCGCCGAAAAAGGCAGCTAAGAAGAAGTCTGCGCCTGCAAAAAAGAAGGCCAGCAAAAAGAAGGCAGCTAAGAAGGCCAGCAAAAAGTCCGCACGCCGGCGGCGATAGTCGAGTCAGAACCCATACGCCGGATCAAGCCGCAGCCAACCGCTGCGGCTTGATTACTAGTTGCCATGCAGCTCGCCGATTGATGACTAAGAATCGGGCGATCTGAATTGGTCCGCAAAATGTAGCCCGCCTTGCTCGCGTAGTCGAACCACGATTAGCGACTCCCCAATTTCCCCGCTCCAGGCATGCCGCAGAGCCGTTAATTGCGCCTCCAAGCGGCACCGGGTAACATCTAAACAGCATGCCCACAACTGCCACTGCGGCGGCTACCCATCCTCCCAAGCTCGTTCTGGGCGAGATTTTCAGCTTTGCCTACGACACCTTCTGCAGTAATAAAGTGCGATTCGCGCTGACCGCGCTGGGTATGGTTATCGGCACCGCTTCGCTCATTCTGGTGGTAACCATCGGCATGACCGGCAAACAATATGTGTTGAATCAGATTCAGTCGATCGGCGCCAACATGGTATACGCGGAGTACCAGGGGGGAGCAACAAACCTCAATCCTGACTTCCTCACCATTGATGACATGCACGCGGTATTGGCGCAGGTGCCGGGAATCGCGGCCTCATCGCCGGTCGTTCCGATCAATGAGCGAGTTCCAGTCGGAAATGGCAAAGAACGTGACGTTCGCGTCCTCGGGGTGATGCCGGAATACAGCGCGGTGCGAAACCTGGTGATTCTTTCCGGGAGATTCTTTGACGCGGAGGACGAGCAGGCGCACAACAAAGTTGGAGTGATCACGCAAAAACTGGCAGAACAGCTTTACGGTTCAACCGATGAGGCGGTGGGAAAAATTCTGAAGCTGAGCGGATTGCCTTTCACTGTTATTGGGACGTTTAAAGAGCGTGTGGACACTTTCGGGCAGTCAGAGGTGACCGCCAACACCATGGTCATTCCGTATACGGTGAGCCACTATTTCACCGACACAGTAGAAGTGAACCAGATTTATTTTTCCGCCATCGAGCCTTCCATGGTGATTCCGATTACAGAACAGGTGCGGAAGGTACTGCAGTCACGCCATCGGCCCGAATCGGTTTACGAAGTCGATAATCTCACCGAATTAGTCGCCGTAGCGGATCGCACCGCGAACGCGCTCACGCTGGTGTTACTGCTGGTTGCAACTGTGACGCTGCTGGTAAGTGGAATCGGCATTATGAACATCATGCTGGCGACGGTGAGCGCCCGCATCCGCGAAATTGGCATTCGCAAAGCCATCGGCGCCACCAATCGCGAGATCCGCTTTCAGTTTCTGTCAGAAGCTATCCTGATTTCTTTAATCGGGGGCTTTGCGGGTGTCGTCATCGGGTTGGCGCTGCCGTTTTCAGTGCGTTTCCTGACCGAGTATCGTATTCCGATTTCAGGATTGTCGGCGATAGTGGCTATCGTGGTTTCATCGCTGGTGGGGATTTTGTTCGGAACTGTTCCCGCGACGCGGGCGGCTAAACTGGATCCGGTTGAAAGTCTGCGGTATGAGTGAGGAAAACAGCTTCTAGCTTCTAGCTTCTGGCTTCTAGCTCTTAGCTCCTAGCTTTTCGGGTTCGGCTCGTATCAGGGCATCGCTTCAGCGATGCCGTAGCTGCCTCAAATCAGTTGCGCCTTTAGGCGCCGATGGTCGCCATTCTAGAGATTGTCATCTCGGCAGCAAGCGGCTAAAAGCCGAAGCTCTTTGCAGGAGGTCCGGTATCCCTGAAGAGGCTGCGAAAAAGTCATTTTCTGTCGACTAACCGCGCACGACTTCACCGGCTAAAGCCGGACGTATTTTCAGCGACTTGCAGTATGCTTGAAGGCATACCCTGACACGAAGCGGGACTTTTTACGCGAGCTGTGAAGGCATACCTGCTACGGAATCAAGAGTTGCTTCCTTTGCTGGAAGGCTCGCTCTCAAGCCTAATCGCCCATTTCATATTCTCGCAGCCACAAAAGCAAAGCCGGGCTGGTTAGCCCGGCTTTTGTCTTCATCACCCTGTGGGGACTGACTTGGTTTTGAGACTCCCCTCAGATCTTCTAAAACTTTATCGGGCGCTTCACATCACCAGCGCGAGATTCTCCAACTCCGTCTGCAGTACAGGAATCGAGCAGCCTGACATTTCTACTCTGCCGGCGGCATCAAACGCCGCCTGGGGTGAAACGCCATAACCTCGACCCATGAGGAATACCTGCAGCAGTTCGGCGGCTTCGCGCGAATCGATCAAGCCACCCTGCAACAGATCGTTTCTCAAGGCCGTCAGTTCGGTAACCGAAAATCGCTCTTTGTATCTGTCATTCATGGTCGTCTCACCTCCGACCCTGCGACTGCGCTCAACCTATTAGACTCCGCTACTGCCACCTACGTTGTATGCAATTTTGATGCCGCACCGCACTTAGCTTTGAAAATCCTGGCACCCACATCATTTATCTATTCAAACCCATGTGCATGCAACAAGTTGCGCTCTTGGACCGAAAATTATGGAGGGGCTGGATCGACAGCAAAACACTGGGTTTCGTCTCCTCAGGTTGACACTATGTGTCTTTCTGGCACGGAAAAGGGCGCACTGTGCCCACAGTGGGCCAAAAACTCACCTAGCCTTCTGGAACCGAGCTGTCGACAACCAAAATCGCGGTTTCACGAAGGATCAGTAACAGCCTGGTCAATCAGCAGAATCGGGATATTGTCTCGTACTGGGTAGACCCGCCGACATTCCGTACATTTCAGGCTTTCGCCAGTTTCCTTGAGCAGCAGCGGCTTCTTGCAAGCGGGGCAAACCAGGATGTCAAGCAGGTCCTGAGGAATCATGCCAGCCATTTTACCTCTTCGCGCGCCGGCCCACACTTTGTGTATCGTAGCCGTGGAATCCCGCGCCCAGCTTAGGTTTCGATAGTGCGATGGTTAGGAGACGAAAGGCCACGTTGACTTTGCCAGCGGCTGCGGATAGATTTTTGCGGCGATTCTTTATTCGATTCGCACGTCTCATCTATGGCGGCAACGTGCAGGAGCTCCCCGTCCGAACCCGCCTCTAGAGGACCCAAATCAGGAGAGGACAAATAACTATGCAGAGGTTGAAAGAGTTCGGAATTTCACTGCTCGCTGTGCTGGCCTTAGCCGGTATTGCCAGCGCACAGAAGTGGGAAGCGGTTAAGAACGTACCCAATATTGGCGGCCGGTGCAATGGCGCTGCTCACCGACGGCCGGGTCATCATGCATGACGAGAGTGGTAACACTGGCACATGGGGTAACTGGTGGACACTGACACCTGACTCCAGCGGCAGTTACGCAACCGGCACTTGGAAGCAAATCGCGACCATGCCGTCCAGCTACGGCCCGCTCTACTTCGGCTCCGTAGTATTGCCCGATGGTCGATACATAGTTGAGGGCGGCGAGTACAACTTCGGCAATTCAGCGTGGACCAATCTTGGTGCGATTTACGACCCGGTAAAAAACAAGTGGACAT
>CAVYQB010000005.1:0-218329 GCA_963770465.1 uncultured Acidobacteriota bacterium | reverse complement strand
CGGGGCTGCGCCCACCCTTTCCGCAAAGAACGCGGAAAAGGGTGGGGCACCCTGAGCTGATACATATACATCCGCACAGAAAGAATTATGGGAGAAGCTGGTTTGCTTCTCCCATTAAATGGCTGACATGAAATGCAGGACTGCTACGGCTGGTCCAGTTCCACGTTGTCGCCGAGGTGGACGCTTTCCATGGCGAAGACAACCATGGCCGTAGAAGTTGTCGGCGTGGTCGAAATGACTACCACCTCGCCCACGGCGCGGCGCGGCAGATCGCGCACGTGAATCACCGGGCCTCCGGTTTTGGTGAAGATATTGGGATCAATCGCGGCCTGGTGGGCTTGCGTATCTTCGTTGGTGGAAGCTTTGAACGACAGAGAATCAGTTGGGTCGTGCAGGTCGGCTTCGTAGGAGCGCACGGCACGGAAATAATCTCCCGCTTTCACGCCCTGATTGGCGCCCACGTTTAGATAAACTTTGTCCCCGGGTCCGATTTCGGAGTCGAAATCTTTTGCCATGGCAATCCGGCCAGTTAACTTTCCGTTCGAGGGCAAGAAGCGATCGAAGCGCAATGGCGGATGGAAGGTGATGGCTGGTTTCTCAATATATGGAATAACGTAATCCCCGGGGTTGACTGGGTCGCAACTCATTTCGATTTCCGCAATCGCCATCCTGCTGCGAGTATCGATAACACGGACGCGGGCTAATTCTGAATAGGGCTGGCCCATGGTTTTCAATAGCGTGTGTTGGCCGGCAAAAATCTCATAGCGGTTGGGGTCGCGCAGTTCGCGCACGACGGTATATTTTTGCCCGACTTCATAGCCTTTGCCCGCCAGGTACACAACTTCGCCGTTGCTGGCTTTGGTATCGCTCGGTGTATAAAGGTTGCCCGCGACGAAATTGGAGTTGGGCACAAGTTGTTTGCTGACAAAACCTGCGCAGGACAAATCGACAGGCGTGGGAGTCTGTATGCGTTCAAAAGGGAAGCTGACAGTCGTGGGCTGAGTATTTGCGGGTGTGTTCAGTTCCGCTTGCGTAACTGCCGGCTGCTGAGCACGGGCAGCAATAGCTACCCCCAAAATCAGCAACAATCGTGTTTTCTTCATCTTACCTCCCAGAGTCGGAGCCCAAAGACTGCCACATCCATCGCTCCATTGCCACACAAAATAAAAGGACTTACAGCCCGGACAGTAACAACAGGGGCAGGTCGGGTCAAGGTTACCGTGGTGTCATGTGGGATACGTTAAATAGTTTTATGGAAAAAATTCGTACTCCCTAGTTGCATCTGGAATTGCAGGCCTGTAATATCGCGCCACTCTTAAATTAACGATGAATGCAGCTACAAACAATCTTGCCGCTCGTCTCCGGCCCTTGCGGCTGCCTCGGGTATGCGTAGCCGTAACTGGTTCCGATCCCGCCGATTTGCTCGAAAAAGCCGAATTGTTGGCCCGCGATAACACCTTTCTCGAGTTCAGGTTGGATTACCTGCCACGGCCGGCGCTGGCGCTGCCGAAGATTAAGCAGTTCGCCGAATATCACTCCCACATTGTAGCTCTGGCGACCTGCCGGCGGGTCGTGGCCGGGGGCAAGTTCCGCGGTTCAGTAGCCTCCCAATTGGACATATTGTCCAAGGCTGCCGCCGCCGGATGCCAGGTCGTCGATCTAGAACTCCAGAGCGCGTCGCATTGCAAGCCCGAGCAGTTGCGGCGATTGCGCAGCCGCGCCGCCATTATCCTTTCGTACCACGACTTCAAGGCCACCAAGAATCTGGAAGAGACGCTAGCCAAGATGGTTGGAATCTCCGCCGACTTCTACAAAATCGTGAGCACAGCTACCACGCTTTACGACAACGTAGTCATGATGAAGTTCCTCGAGAAGAACAGCGACAAGTATTCGCTGGTCGGCGTGTGCATGGGGGAGCAGGGAATTATCAGCCGCGTGCTTAGGCGTCCGCGCGGGAAGCGTCTTCACTTTTGCCGCAGTGAACCAGGACGAAAAAACCGCTCCTGGCCAAGTCACCGCGCAGGATCTGCGCAGTACGTTTCGCATCGAGCAAATTGATGCCGCCACCCGAGTTTACGGAGTTGCGGGCGATCCCGTGGCCCATTCGCTTTCACCGGCGATCATGAATGCGGCTATGCGTCGCGAGACGGTAAATGGAGTCTACGTTCCGTTGCATGCCAAGACGCTGAAGGATTTGCTGGCCTGCGTGCGCGATATACCTATTCACGGTCTTTCGGTTACGATGCCTTATAAGGCCGCGATTCTCTCTCATCTCGACAACACTGATTCTCACACTACGAAAATCGGTGCCTGCAATACCGTGGTGCGCGCTCAGGACGGAAAACTATACGGCTTTAATACCGATACGGCAGGCGTGCTGCGGCCGTTGGAACAGCGCATCACGATCGACGGAGCAAAAATACTGGTTCTAGGCGCGGGCGGTGCAGCACGGGCTGCGGTGTATGGACTCAAGGAACGCGGCGCGGAAGTTTATGTTCTAAATCGGAGCCTCGCGGCAGCTCAGAAACTTGCACGCTCGGCTCGGGCGCGAACTCTCAAGCGGCCCGATCTGAAGAAGTTGAGTTTCGACGTCATCATCAATGCAACGCCAGTCGGCATGGGCAATTCGCAGGAGTCGCCGCTTAATCAGGACGAAATCAAAGCGCGTTACGTCTTCGAGATGATTTACGATCCGCCGGAGACGCGTCTGATGAAGCTGGCCAAAGCCGCGGGTGCGGAAGTAATTCCGGGCGTGGAAATGTTTGTGCATCAGGCGGCGCGGCAGTTTGAAATCTGGACTGGGAAGCCTGCGCCTTGGGATGAGATGCTGCGCGTAGTGACGAAGATCCTTGAGGAACGGGCCGCCGCCAAGAACAACGGGAATGAGGCCAGGAAGAAGTAGCTCGGGGAGCTAGGAGCCCGACCAGGCTGCATGGGGCCCCGCCATCATCCGGTGTAGGCCTTAGTTCTGCCCATGGTCCTGCCTGCGCGGCCCAGGGCCTCGGTCTAGACTCTTGTGCATGAGCCCTTTCTCTTGAGGCAGATAAGATGCTGCACAAACCGTTGGCGTGCCTTATACAGTATTCTTGGTTTCTGTCGTCCTTGCGGGAAGTTTAGTCGCTCCTGCGCAGATCGATCTCTCCCGTCATCACGTGCGCATGCAGACGGTACTTCCCCGGACCTTGCTGCTCGAATGACCGGAACAGACCCCCCTTGGAGACATCGAACGCAGAGGACTCGATGCTGCCGGTCGTGACCGAAGCATCGCGGTGACCGTACAGCTCAGGGTGGGGAATGTCGATCTCAATGCGACCAGCAAGAACTTCGAGATTCTTATCGCCTTCCAGATCTTCGACGTGCAGTTCTCCCGCTGAAAGTCTGGCCCAAAGATTGGAATGACGAGGAACCTCGATGGTGGCCTGGAAGTTATTGTGCGGGGTTTCGGAAACGTAAACGTCGGCGCTTGAGGCTGTCGGTCTGATCTCCACCTTGACGCGCTTGAGTTGTTCCTCCGTATGAGCGCGGCAGGTCACAACGATGTTCTCAAAGTCGGCGGGAATGATAGTGTAGCCACCGGCTTCCAGGTGCAAGCGAATCGTGCCGCCAGAAATGAACTTCTGCTGTGCCGAAGTCTCGAGAGCTTGCTGAGCGTGGAGCAAGTTGGGAACTAGCAAGACAAGCCAGACACCGAGATGCTTCATACACACTTCCCCTGAAGCTCTATACGAGGATTGGCGAATGAAAGTTCAGGGAGAATTCAGTTGAGATCATGTGAAGTACCACCATACCAGTTCGTTACGAGTTTTGAAATCATCTCTTGCCATTGCGGGGGAGAAACATGCGGCGCGGAAACGGCCACGTTGGAATCGTCAATGACTCGACTCGGCGAAGTCTTGGCGGCGGAAGCAGCTTTTCTCCTCCTCCCGCCCAACTCCTGAACAAATGTCGGCGGACCGACAAGTAAGCCTATTCGTTGGCCAGGTTTTATCCCCCTGATCTGGGCGGTGACCGCCAGCGCTTCTTCGGATTTTTCCTGGGCCGCGACCAGCACGAGATCATAGGAACAAGTTGTCCAAAGAGTTGCCGCTTCGGTGATAGTGCTCGCCGTGTGCACCTCGATTTCGTAATTCCTTAGAATGGTTGCCCGCAGTTCCTGTTTGGTGCGGTTCTGATCAATCAGGAGAATCCTTCGGTGATCATGATTCCGATAATCATGGTTCCGATAATCATGGTTCAGCAAGGTCATGGCACGCCTCTCAAAAGCGCCGGAGCAAGGGAAAGACTCAATTGCCGCGAGCAGAAAACCGGGAGGACCCGAAAGCCGTCTCGGTCTCCCGGAGTTCCACGTGGTAGAACCTTCGGCAATATTGCCGGCGCATGGAGGATAGTGAGTTGAGGTTTAGGATGCGTTTCAACCGCGTTAACTTTTTGTGAATTTATTTTGGAGGCGCTTGTCTACAAAAAAGAAAAGGCCAGCGCGAATCGCTGGCCTGAAATGTGGCGTGATCGGGAGTTAGTGTTGCATGGTGTCGTTCTTCATCCCGTTGTCTTTCGCCATCTTCAGTGACATGACGTGAACCTCGCCCTTGTCGGGATAGACATGGGCGTTCAAAACGACGTGATGTCCTTCGTGTCCCTTGACTGCGTCAGGGTTTTTTATTGTCCAACTCTTCCCGTCCTTGTCGCTGACGAAAGATTTGCCATCGTCACTGATTTTTCCGGTGACGTTGATGGGGGCTTTCATCGAGCTATCCGACTTCATGGTGTCTTGAGCCACAGAGACCGCCGACATCACTAGGACGAGCGCGAATCCGAAAATCATCAATTTTTTCACGGTATTCTCTCCTTTGACGAAATTAACCAGCTAGGGTTCGGGTACGCACAGAGCCGCTGCGGGCGACGAATGAGTGATAGACGAATGTGTCGTAGAGTCTGCTGCTCGGGAGGCACAATTGTCAAGGCGCTCTGTTTGACCAAGGGTCATTTCTCGGAAAGAGTGTAGATTTTTCCCGCCGAATTGATGCTCCGTGCCACAAAAAGGTTGCATTTTTTGAGTACTGAAGTAATATGTTACCTAGGACGCGGTGGTAAGCGTCCGATCCAATCGTGGTACCGCCCTTTCTTCCAGGTTCAAGAGCCGTAACCAACTGTCTCGTCACGAGGTGGACACTACTGCCTCGGACTTAAGGTACGGAGAGATCGATTATGGCGTGGTACGCTTATTGCCTTACTGAGCAACAGAGCTTAAACAATGGAGTACGCACGCGGCGCCCTTACGTCCTCGAAGGAATTCAAGGTGTAAATGGAGCCCCAGTCCTGAGCTATCCCAGCGGCGAGTTTGCCGTGGTAGTCAGCGAGTTTGACCGCACAACTGACCGCGGGAAATTGGAAGACAATACCGTTCTGGAGCATGCGCGGGTGGTTAGCGTCTGCTTCCGCAACGGGACTGTACTTCCTTTCCGGTTTGGGACGATCTTTGACAGTGATGACGCTCTTCGCCAGGCAGTACGCACCAATCGCCGCGCTTTTGGCATGAGCGTGGAACGGTTGCGAGGCAAGGCCGAAATGCACCTCAAGGTCCTGGTAAAGGACGGCTCCCTGCGAGCGGCCATGGCCGACGTGGTTCTGCCCGACACGGTTGGCGGCGATTATCTGATCAAACTGCGCGAAAAAGCTTCCAAGGACCGGGAGCGTCAGACCAAGGCGCGCGGCTTGGCGGTTCAAGTTCACAAGATGTTTAATCCCCTGGAAGAAGAAATTAGTTGCAAAAGAGTAAACACCGATGGAATGATGATTGACATCGCTCACTTGATCGATTCGAAGTCGGTGGAGAAATATCAGAACCGTTATAGCACTGCTGCTAAACAGTTGAAGAATTGTGAATTGGTGCTGAGCGGACCTTGGCCGCCATATCATTTCCTGCCGGGTAAACTGCGGACGGTCGCGGGCAGTTCCTAGCCGCGGCCTGACTGTTACAACTCAAGCTGAAGTGCACACATGACTCTGATCCAGCAGGGTTGGAGTCAAGTACTGTCCTGCAGTCAATGTGCAGGAATCTGCAGTTTATTCGCCCAAAAACGGGAGACAACGCCGGTCGCAGGGTTTCACAACAACTAAACAAACTCATTGTCTAGAAGGGTTTGCCTAAGGATTGCGCCTCATGCATCGTTTCTCGTCTCTTTGGCGGAGCAAGTGCTTCTGTTCAAGACAAGAAAAGAGGCCGCGCTTGACCTTCACTCTCCGTTCTCGACTTCTCACAAGCCACTCCGCCAGGCGGATTGGCCCCTTGCATCGCCTTTCCTGACTTTCCTACCCTTTGCCTCTTTCAAACTGTGGCCCCAGAGATGGGGCCGCTTTTTTTTGCCCATGTGAACGCGTTGCACCAAAAGTGGTGCAATTAGCAACTTCTGCCCAAATCTTGTCAAGCCCCTGGATTGCCTCAATCATCCGTAAATTGCTGACGATAAAGGAAATATATAGTTGAAAAGTTGGCGGGTTTACCCATCGCAAACTGCTATGCTGAAATTAGAGCTATAAAATCACTCGGACACCAGTAGCCTGGACTTGCTTTTCCTCGCGTGAATATGAAAGTCACTGAAAAGGATGTGGCGCACGTTGCCGATTTGGCCAACCTGGAACTGAGCGACAAAGAACGCATCATTTTACTCCGCGATCTTAACTCAATCCTGGATTATATCGATCGGCTCAATCAGTTGGATACGACTGAAGTGCCGCCGATGGCACAGGTTTCAGATCGGTACGGAATCGACCAATCGAAGAGCGGGAGCGAGCGGTTTGCTTACGCAAGCCGTCAAGATATTCTCGAGGGTCTGAGAAAGTCACTGCCGCACGATGTGGCCTTGCAAAACGCCCCCGAGTCGGACGGAACGTTCTTCAAAGTACCAAAGGTGATCGAAAGGTAGAATTTGGCGTTTTGGAGAGGTACTGCTTTCAGTTGTGCCGTAAGTGCTTGAGAGATGATGCCGCTTGAAATCCTAAACGCCATTTCACAGTAGCGCGAGCGCCAGCCACCAACCACTTTTTCTATGAACTTGAATTCACTTACGATTGACGGAGTCCGGTCGGCGCTGCGAGAGCGGAAAATTACCGCGACTTCGCTGGCCGAAGCATTCTACGCGAAAATCGAGAAAGATGACTCGCAGATTGGCGCTTACCTAATTCTTTCGAATGAACGCGCACTTGCCAAAGCTGCGGAAATCGACGCGGTAGCTGCAAAGGGCGATAAACTTCCGCCGCTGGCTGGAGTCCCGGTCGGCATTAAGGACGTGCTGATGACGCGCGGCGTGCGCACGACGGCTGGCTCGAAGATTTTGGGCAACTACATTCCTCCATATGACTGCACGGCAGTGGCTCGAATGGAAGCTGCCGGCGCGGTTGTTCTGGGCAAATTGAACTGCGACGAATTCGCCATGGGATCCTCAAACGAGAACTCAGCTTGGCATCCGGTTCACAATCCGCGCGATCTAAGCCGCGTACCCGGCGGTTCCTCAGGAGGATCAGCAGCAGCAGTGGCAGCCGATCTGGCCGTGGCCACGCTCGGATCCGACACTGGCGGTTCGATTCGTCAACCGGCATCTTTTTGCGGGGTGGTTGGGCTAATGCCGACGTACGGCCGGGTTTCGCGGTATGGGCTGATTGCGTTTGCCTCATCCCTCGATCGCATCGGACCGCTCACAAAAACAGTGAACGATGCCGCCACAGTGTTGCGCACCATCGCAGGCCGCGACCCCATGGATTCAACTTCCGCCGACGTGCCGGTTCCTGATTACGTGGCCGAACTGCAGAAGCCAGTGCGCGGCCTAAGACTCGGCGTGGCGAAAGAATATTTTGGAGAAGGATTGGACCCTCAAGTTCGAAACGCGGTGGAAGCGGCGATTCAAAAGCTGGCGGAATCAGGCTGCGAAATTGTTCCAGTCTCGCTGCCGCATACGGAATATGCAATCCCGACGTACTACATTCTGGCGACAGCGGAAGCCTCATCAAACCTGGCTCGCTTCGACGGCGTTCGCTATGGCTACCGGGCTCGCGATGCGCGCACGCTTTCCGAAATGTATCGTCGCACCCGCGATCAGGGTTTTGGCACCGAGGTGAAGCGCCGCATCATGTTGGGAACGTACGCGCTGAGTGCCGGGTACTATGACGCGTATTACCTGAAGGCGCAAAAAGTGCGGACGCTACTGGCACGCGATTTCGAGGAAGCGTTCAAGAAAGTGGACGCGATTGTAACCCCGACTAGTCCTACAGCGGCTTTTAAGTTAGGCGAAAAGGTTGATGATCCTTTGTCGATGTATCTCGCCGACATTTTTACGGTAACCGCGGATCTGGCGGGCATCCCCGGAATTTCGATTCCGTGCGGAGAGACCAAAGACAACTTGCCGATCGGGCTGCAAATTTTAGGCAAACACTTCGATGAGGCAACGATCCTGCGGGTGGCACACACCTACGAAGCAGAGCATAGCGTGAAGAACTAACCAGACATACTTGTAGAGACTTGTGAGAGATACTTGTCATCCCGAGCGAAGCGAGGGATCTAGGTTCTTGCGTGCACGACCGGCATCGCCACAAGCAAACACCTGGATTCCTCGCTTCGCTCGGAATGACACTTGGTGGTAGGGAACACTGTACGGCGTCATACCGGTTCGTAATATCTTTCGCCGGCGCAGGCGCGGCAGAGTGTTTTTCCGTCCCGCCGCAGTTCGCGACGGAAATTGATTCCCTCGCCGCAGATTTCGCAAACAATGCGTTCGCCTTTGAATCCGGGAAATTCTTCCGGAGGCAGTTCAACTTTCACCCATTGAACGGTGAATAAGTCATCGTCGGGCATTTCACGATAAGCCAGCATCTGCTGGCTATTTTTATTTTCCAGTTCGGGATGCATCTGCCGGGCGAGCGCCTTCGATGACTCCTTAGCCGCGATGCGTACGGCTTTGCCGCTATTCACGTCGACAAACGTCGCGGCCATTTTGCCCCAGTCGCGGAATTTGAGGGCGCGTTTTCCTAGCCGGCAGCCAGTAACTACGGCGACCGCATCAGTAGCGCAACGGTCAATCTCCACAAAGGTCACCAGACGTTTTCGATCCTTACCGCGAGGATCGTCGATGCCGAGTTTCGTCAAGCCAAGCATTGCCAGGCGGACGCCGAGCACTTGCCCAGCGCACAGATGACCGTGCGCGATTTCCGCTTCCTGCAGATATTCGTCGAAAGATTTCATTTCAGCCGTGGTCGCCGATTGGCCGCCTGCATTGCATTGTAGCCCGTCAATCCGCAAATCGTCAGAACTCGAACAACCAAATCTAAAGGAGAACTTTTGTTATGAATTCCAGACCAAACCGAAAACTGTCCTCAACGCCGAAAATTATTCTTTCGATTATTTTGTCCATTTCATTGCTGGCAACTGCTTGCAGCGCGCAATGGATCAGCGTCGCACTTGCAGATTTGCCAGTGCTCCTGCAGATGGCGCTCAATATCGGCACCATCATTACCACCTTGCAGTCTGGCCAGCAGGTCAGCGCCGCGGATGCTGCTGCGATTCAGAATATCTCGGCGCAGGCCGCCAAGGACTTGAATCTGCTGGAATCGCTGTACAACCAGTACAAATTGAATCCGAGCGCGAGCGAACTGCAGAAAATTCAAACCGTCATCGCGGACATCAATCAGAACCTGCCTGCGCTTCTTCAAGCAGCACATCTCAGCGATCCTGTGCTCTCCGCCCGTGTCGCCGCCGGAGTCAATTTAATTCTGACCACGGTTGCCGGCTTCGACGCTCTCATCCCGCAGGCTGCAGCGCCGCTTCTCGCGCAAAAAACAGTTCGCCCGCCAGTTATCATCCCAGCAGCGAGCGAACTGAAGAAACAGTGGAACCAGCAAGTCTGCGGGCCCACCGGGCACGTTGCATTGGACTTGAGTGCCAGCGGCTGTACGATCAAGTAGCGCGTATTTCTGTGGCCACGAAACAACCTCCACTCCGATCGGGGTGGAGGCTTTCTCATCCTATGGAAATCGCTAAGGAACGCTCACGTCCAGGGGTCTGCAGCACAGCTTCCTACTTCCGCTTCCAGCGCGCACCGTCCTTGGTTATTTCTACAATGATCCCGTTGTCCCCGAGTTCCGCACGAATCGTGTCAGAGACTGTAAAATTGCGCGATCGTCGTGCAGCTTCCATTTCTGCAACTTTCTTTTCTACTTCTGCCACGGAGAGCTGATTTGCTCCAATCGTTTCCAGCAACGACTGGCTGATTTCATTCTCGCGGCCTTCGGCTTTCGCCCACTCCACTATGCTGCGAATTTTCGGCGCGTCGTTATCCTCCAAAACTGCGAATAGCTCATCGAAGCTTTGGAGCGCGGCTAGCAGCGCAGGGACGTCTCCGTTTTTAAATTGGCCCGTATCCATCGCGGCGTTAACTTTGCGCACCATGTCGAAGATCGCCGCCTGGGCTTGCGCAACGTTTAGGTCGTCGTCCATGCCGGCGCGCATTCGTTCGGCAGTTTCGCGAGCAAGCTCGATCATGCCAGGAGTTTTGCCCGCGGGAAATTGTCCGGAAGTCAGACGCAGCTGGAAGTTTCGCAACCGCTCTACCGACACGGCTGCCTGCTTGAGACCATCGAAGGTGAAATTAAGCTGATTGCGGTAGGGAACTGAAGCCAGCAGAAACCGGATGGACGAAGGTTTATGTCCTTTTAGCACCAGATCACGCAGCGTGTAGAAGTTGCCCAGGCTCTTGGACATCTTCTCGCCCTCGACCAGCAAAAACCGCACGTGAAACCAGAAGTGGGCGAAAGGTTTTCCGCTCAGCGATTCGGATTGCGCAATTTCATTTTCATGATGGGGAAAAATCAAATCTTCTCCGCCAGCATGGAGGTCGAAGGTCTCGCCCAATTCCTCCATCGCCATTACTGAGCACTCGATGTGCCAGCCGGGCCGTCCGGGACCGATGGGAGTATCCCACGAAGTCTCGCCCGGTTTCGGAGCTTTCCATAGGGCGAAATCACGCGCGCTGTCTTTCTCGTAGTCATCCACGTCGACGCGCGCCCCATCTTCCATTCCGGCGAAATCTTTTTTCGAAAGTTTTCCATAGTCCGGAAACTTAGCAATGCTGAAATAGTAAGAACCGTCGTCGGTGCGGTAAGCGAATCCTTTTTTCTGCAATGCGGCGATAAACTCGGCCATCTCCGGGATGTGATCGGTGGCGCACACGAGGATTGGCTGCTCAATGCTCAACGCCGCGGCATCTTCGAGGAACGCCTTCTCATACTTCGCCGTGTACTGCTTCACGCTCACACCAGCGTTCGCCGAATTGCGAATGATTCTGTCATCGACGTCGGTAATGTTCATCACGTGGCGTATCTTGTATCCGCTCTGGCGCAGAAATCGCCGCAGAATGTCGACCGCAATGAACGTCCGGAAGTTGCCGATGTGGCCGTAATCGTAGACCGTAGGCCCGCAAGCATACATGCGAACCTCGTTATCTTGGAGCGGCCGAAACTCTTCCACCTTGCCGGAGAGCGTGTTGTAAAGATGAAGCGCCATAGTGAGAGTCGGAAAAGCCGAAAAGAACTCTCATTCTAGGGGCATGAAAGAAGGAGGGTCAATAGAGTTGGGGTTAGGAAGTCCGGTCATATGGTGTAACGGCGATGTTTCGCCAATTAGCGGGTGTGTCGGGAGGATTCATCTCATACTAGGGACCACAGCCTCTTCGCGACGCCAAATCGACAGTCCCATCGCTCCCAGCGCGAACATGCCAAGCGTAGCCGGTTCTGGAGCGTTAGTGTTAGATTCGGTTGGCTCGGCATCGTCCGGACCTTTGGTCGCACCTGCGATGATTGCCTTGCCGGGGATGGTCTCATAGGCGTAGCCCGTCAACGTCGCGGTGAAACTATTCGAGGTCGTCATCACGGCAATACGCGCCCAACCAAAGTGAAAGCGCCCGCCGATTTCGAACTTAAGGCCGAGGTAGCGATCTTTGACGCCTTTACCTCCGTTGAGCCACGGGCCAGCCCAGTTTGTACCAAAGCCATCACTTGTAAAGAGTTCTCCGAGTCGAACGCCCCCATTGGGGAATCGATTTCCGGGTTGGATTTTAGCTCCGTAGCGTAACGCCGCACCCCAATACACGCCGTTCGAGTCCTTCGTTCTTATTGCGTTCGTGCCGCGCACAGAACTGCAAAAGGGACCCCTCGAACCCTTATTCAAATACTCGCACGCCGACAACGCAGCGATGCTGTATTCACGATAGCTATTCAAATAGAAGTCGACAATTCCGTCGTGGTTCAAATCCAAAGCCACGGGGTGGCCAAAAATGACCTTTGCGTGTGCCGGTGTGTAGATGATCTTCGCTTCGGCGGGTAATACTAATGCAAGCGCCCCGACTCCTGCAGCACCTGCTGCAAGTGCGTACGAATTAAGCTGTCGGTGAAGTGAATTGGAAATCGTCTTGCAGGGCCGGGGAGTGCGAGTCATAAGATCCTCCTCCTAAGGTGGTTCATTATTCGTCTTGCCGGAATTACGTGTCAACGTTCGGACTTGGTCTGACGGAAACAGGCGACTGCACTCGAAACTACTGTTTGAGTGGTTCGGGGGTGTAGCTTTGGAAGCGTCTAGCTCCTATCCCGTCAAATCCTGCTGCTCGCGGATTGATGCAGCCGGGACGTGATGAATGGCCCGCAAGCGTTGTCCTACGAGCAGCACGTAATGCATTGCGGAAATGATGGTGAAGGCGAAGGTCGCGCGCAGAAACGTCAGCCGCGCTATGGCAACCCATCGTGATTTATTTATTTCCATGAGCAGCACGAAGAAGACAGCGGCGACTTGCGCGAATGTGTTTGCCTTGCCGAAGATGCTGGGGCGGAAGTCGCGCAGTCCGGCGATGGCATAAAGCAGTGCGCTCACCAGCAGGATGGTAATGTCGCGACTGAAAACCAGCACGGTAAATTTCCAGGGAATTTTGTGCAGGATCGAGAGCACCAGAAACATCGTGCTCAGCAGCAGCTTGTCAGCGATCGGATCAAGATATTGTCCCAGAACCGTTTGCTGTTTTAGAGTGCGAGCCAGCAAGCCATCGAGGCCATCGCTCATCCCAGCCAGCACAAATAAAATCAGCGCCGTTGAATAATGGCCTTCGACCAGTGGATGACGACGAAGGGCACGAACATCATTCGCATCAGGGTGAGCTGATTGGGAGCAGTCAACAGTTGCGAGAGCTTCACTGCGACGCCTCGAGAGATTGCGAATCGATGGCGGCATGTCGGATGAGCACTTCAGCAGGATTCAGTCCGGTCTTGGTGGTGAAGCGCTGCGACAGCGAGGGAATGCTGCCGTCGGGCAGATCGAGTTCCATGCGCTCCAAGCGATGCATGGGGAGAAAAACCACGCCTGGAGAAAATGGTTCGCCATCTTTGACCAGCGAGATCAAATCGTCGAACGAAGCCAGTTCGACTCCGCAGAGGCTCAAGCCTTCCGCGGTGAGAGAAAGAATGGCGCCCCAAAACTTCTCCCGTGGATTTCCTAGAGTCACGAGCACCATGATGCCGGGACGAAACGGGTCGATGCGCGCCACGCCATCGCTTTGATTGCCAATTTCCATCCCAGCGATTGTCGCCGGGAGACGGCTACTTTGCAACCGAGCGTCCGGTTTTTAATTCTTGGGTTTGACATCATCTGCGGCGACCCCTAACCTTGTCTGTCCCGAGCTATGAGGGTTCTCGTCATCGGAAGTGGTGGACGCGAGCATGCGCTGGTGTGGAAACTGCGCCAGTCTGCGCGTGTTTCGCAGCTCTATTGCGCGCCCGGCAACGCTGGTGTCGCGGCCTACGCCGAATGTCTGCCTGCCGACATCAAGAGTATTGATTCATTGCTGGCCTTGGCGAAGCGCGTCGAGCCTGACCTCACAGTGGTAGGCCCTGAGTTGCCGCTGCAATTGGGCGTCGTCGACGAATTCACCCGGCATGGATATCGCATATTCGGTCCCACGCAGGCTGCAGCGCAACTCGAGTCCAGCAAGAGTTTCGCGAAAGAGTTCATGCAGCGCCATCACATTCCCACTGCGCACTATGCGATTTGCGATAGTTCGGAGGATGTCAGCGACGCGTTGCCGCATTTTTCTATGCCGGTCGTTATAAAGGCCGATGGATTAGCAGCGGGCAAGGGCGTGGTGATTTGCGAGACGAAAGAAGCGGCTACTGCTGTCGCGGCGGAGATGTTGAGCGGCAAAATGCTGGGCGAAGCTGGCGCTCGCGTGGTGATTGAGGAATGCCTGCAGGGCGAAGAAATTTCTTTTCTCGCAATGAGCGATGGCGAGCGCGTGGTCGCACTGGCGGCGGCGCAGGATCATAAACGAGTGGGCGAGGGCGATACCGGCGCGAACACTGGCGGCATGGGCGCGTATTCGACTGCGGCTATTGTTGACGAGCAAATGCAAAATTGGTTGCTGCAGCATATCGCTCGGCCGGTAGTAGCAGGAATGAAAGCGGAAGGCGCGGAATATAAAGGCGTGCTGTACTGCGGCCTGATGATGACGGCTCGCGGGCCCATGGTGCTGGAGTTCAATTGCCGCTTCGGCGATCCGGAAACTCAGCCCATCCTGATGCGGTTGGAAAGTGATCTGCTGGAGGCGCTCGAAGCGTCCATCGAAGGCCGGGTCAGCGACGGTGACTTTCGCTGGTCATCGGATGCCGCAGTTTGCGTGGTCATGAGCTCGGGAGGTTATCCGGGCACTTTCGAAGTGGGGAAAAAAATCACCGGGCTCGAAGAAGCGGAGAAAGTTCCGGGGGTTACGGTTTTTCACGCGGGCACGACCAAGCATGATGATGCGTACTTCACCTCCGGCGGACGCGTCTTTGGAGTTACGGCGCGAGCGCCGAACCTTGAGGGCGCCGTGAAAAGTGCGTATGACGCGGTGGGCAAAATCAGTTTCGGAGGCGCGTACTACCGCAAGGATATTGCTGCGCGGGCATTGAAGAAGTAGTTCTGCGCGATTGAGCAGGCCTGTTGGGTTGCTAAGGATGACAGCTGTAGTCGATGACAGTCAAATTCAGACTTAGGGGCAACAGAATGGCGCGAGGAAGATTCTTGCATGCTCTCATGTTCATAGTGACTATTGCCATTGCGACATGCATTTTGCCAATCGGGGCTGAGGGTTCATCGAAAGAAAAAGTCATTTACTCTTTTACAAACGGTAGCGACGGATATCTTCCACATTCACCGCTGGTCATGGATGAAGCCGGCAACCTCTATGGTGAGGCTTACGGAGGCATAGGAGGCTACGGTGTAGTGTTCAAGCTGGAGCCACGTTCGACCGGGTACTGGAACGAGACAACGTACTACGCCTTTGGCGACGGTGGCATACACGGAGCGTCTCCGGCCGGCGGATTACTTATGGAAACGACGGGTACGTTCTATGGAATTACAACTGGCGGCGGCTCGGGTAATTCCGGTACCGTTTTCGAATTGCCGGCCGCATTCCTCACCAACCCAGCGATCTACAACTTTGTTGGTGCTGACAGCACGCAAGGGTTGGCTCGCGACAAGGCGGGGAATCTCTACGGCACAACATCCCAAGGTGGAACATCTGATACCGGCACTGTATTTGACCTAGTACTCACCGATAGCGGCTGGAACTACGAAGTAATTTACAACTTTGGACAGACAGACGGAACCGATGGCATTTATCCCGCCGGTAGATTGGTCACCGACGGTGCGGGCGATCTCTATGGCACGACCTTAGAGGGCGGTGTATACGGCGCAGGCACCGTCTTTGAGCTGATAAATACCCCTAACGGCTGGAGCGAATCGGTGCTCTACAACTTCACCGGCGGGGACAATGGATCTACTCCCCTTGCTGGCGTGATATTTGACGGCAAAGGCAATCTATACGGCACAACACTCATTGGGGGCGCAGACGATGCGGGGACTGTCTTCCGGTTAACGCCCTCCCACGATTATTGGAATTTTCGCGTGATTTATAGCTTCACCGGCGGTAAGGATGGAGGCGCCCCCTACTACGGTAGTCTGGTAAGCGATAATGTGGGCAATCTTTTCGGAACCACGTGGCTTGGCGGTCCCTTGCAGTTCGGAACAGTTTTCCAGCTTACGCAAGAAAAGCCCGGGAAGTGGAAGGAAACTGTGCTGCACAGCTTCAAGGGCGGGAGCGACGGCAAGAATCCTATCTATGGGGTCATACTCGACTCAGCGGGTAATCTCTATGGAACCACGCCCTCTGGCGGAGCCGATGGTTGGGGCGTAGTGTTCGAGTGCGTACGGTGAACGCGAATTAATTGAAGAGGCATTCATGAGCAAGCCACTGGTTTCAATTGTGATGGGTAGCGACTCCGATCTCGATATCATGCGCGAGGCGGCGAAGGCGCTTGACGGTTTCGGGATTGCTTACGAAATCGACGTGACCTCGGCGCACCGTTCTCCAGATCGTACCGCGGACTATGCGCGCAAAGCTGCGAGCCGCGGTGTCCGCGTGATTATTGCAGGAGCGGGTGGCGCTGCACACCTCGCCGGAGTCATCGCTGCGCATACAACACTGCCGGTGATCGGAGTGCCGATTCCATCGACGTCGTTGAACGGTTTGGATTCGCTGCTGGCAACCGTGCAGATGCCGGCGGGCATTCCGGTTGCTACCGTGGCCATCGGCAAACCGGGAGCGACCAACGCGGGAATTCTGGCGGCGCAAATATTGGGGCTTTCGAACGCACCGCTTGCCAAGAAACTTGAAGAGCACAAAGAAACGCTGGCCAACGGCGTGGAAGAGAAGTCGAAAAAGCTGAAGATCACGCTGGGAACGTAACGAAGTCGTTGGCTCGTGGTCGTTGGCCGTTGGCAAAACCACGCGATGCCGGTGAGACTATCGGCCAACGACGAACGGCCAACGACATTGCTACCAACGAGTGCCTAGATCCTTCGCTAGGCTCAGGACGACAAAACCCTTCGAGGTGAACATGCTGCGTGCGATTCTCCTACTAATATTTCTGATGTCAGTCACGTCTCTGGATTTCCTCGGTCAAGACCGTTCTTACGGGCGCTCTGTAGTAATGACGGGGCGCGGTATCGTCGCTACCAGCGATTACCTGGCTTCGCAGGCCGGGTCTCAAATCCTGGCAAAAGGCGGCACGGCGATCGATGCCGCCATCGCTGCCAATGCCGTGCTCGGCGTCACCGACCCCATGAGCAACGGAATGGGTGGTGATCTGTTTCTCATTTACTGGGACGCGAAGGCCGGCAAACTCTATGGCCTGAACTCGAGCGGCTGGGCGCCGCGAAAACTTTCTGTGGAGTTTCTGGCGAAGCAAGGCATCACGTCCATGCCAGGCGACGGCATTCATACCGTCACCGTTCCTGGTGCGGTCGAAGGATGGAGTCAGGCTCATCAGCGTTTCGGGCGCTTGCCCTGGAAAGATCTTTTTTCTCCAGCAATCTACTACGCTGCGAACGGTTATGCCGTCCCCGAGATCATTCATGGCTTCTGGGTGTCTACCGAACCCCGGCTGCAAAAGACCAGCGAAGCGCGGAGGGTTTTTCTTCCCGGCGGCAAAGTCCCTGAGCTTGGCGCCAAGTTTTCTAATCCTGACGTAGCCAAAGCGTTGCGCCTGGTCGCCGAGCAAGGGCGCGACGCATTCTATAAGGGCGAGATCGCGAAGGCCATCGTGAAGTACTTCCGCGTCGTTCGGCGGGACCATGGAGTTGGATGATTTGGCCGAATTTTCCGCAGAATGGGTTGAGCCCATCTCCATCGACTATCGCGGCTGGAAGATTTACGAACTGCCTCCCAATGGCCAGGGCATGGCCGCACTCGAAATGCTGAACATCATGAGCACCTTCCAGCCTGACTCCGGCGGACCACAGAACACGGTGGAGTTGCACAAGAAGATCGAGGCCATGAAACTGGCCTATGCCGATCTTTACCGTTACAACGCGGATCCGAAGTTCGCCAAAGTTCCGGTGCAGGGACTGTTATCCAAGGCATACGCGGCACAGCGCGCCGCTCTCATCAATCCGAACAAAGCCAACTGCGATCCCGGAGCAGGAACTCCTCCAACAAGCGACACCGTATACCTCGCGGCCGTCGACAAAGACGGCAACATCGCGTCGTTGATCCAAAGCAATTACGCCGGTTTCGGTTCCGGAATTGTAGTCAACGGCATGGGCTTCGCGCTGCAAAATCGCGGAGCATTGTTCGTGCTCGATCCCAACCATCCCAACGTGCTGCAACCGCGCAAGCGGCCGTTCCATACCATCATTCCCGCTTTTATGGAGCAGGGCGACGTGCACATCGGATTTGGCATCATGGGCGGCGCCAACCAGCCTCTGGCCCACGCGCAATTTGTGTCGAACTTCGTCGATTATGGAATGAACATTCAGGCTGCGGTCGAAGCGCCGCGATTTACGGTTGCCAACAATACGGTGAGTTGTGACATCGTGATCGAATCGCGAGTCAAGCCTGAAGTGTTGCAGGCGCTACGCGACAAAGGACACAACCTCACCGTGCGCAAGGAATACACCGTGTACATGGGACGAGGGCAGGCCGTGATGCACAATTCGAAGAGCGGCATGAACTGGGGTGCATCCGACCCGCGCGCCGATGGTGTAGCCGAACCGGAACCGCCGATGATGCATTAGATGGGTCGTGAAAATCGGCGGTGGTAAAACAGTTTAATAAAGAGTTGGGTGTGATCGTGTAGTTTCTGCCTATTGACAAGAATTTCGGCACGGTGCCGCAGCTCTCCATGCACACTCGACTTCGGTGATCCCAATTTCGCGCAGCGTCGAAAGCGGAGCATCTTGGGTCCGGAATGCACGTCCCTTTGGGGCTAAAGCCCGTCAGTTTATCGGGCCTTACCGGCACGGCCGAAGTCATGCCCTCCCCAAAGCCGATTTGTGAGCACGGAAGTACTGGTGGGTCCAGGTTAGCGTCCACGGACCATGGGCCAAAGCTGCGGCAACCCGGCCATCAGGTCCTGTCAGGCGCGCGTCTCATGACGGCGATACTCGATTTGGCCCGATGCAGTCTGTTGGGCTAGATTTTCGGCTTCAGGCCGCTGCGTCCGCGTGAACGGTTGAAAAGTCGAGCCTACGACGTCAAACAACTTGACGTACGGCGGCGCGTCCAAGAGTTTTTCCAGAAGCTTCAGCGCCTCCGAATAAGCGGTTGCGTCGTGAGTTTGTGCATTGCATTGCTGATCCCAGAAACTGATGGTTGCGACTTCCAGGCCGTCGGGCGCGGCCAGCGTGATCAAATCCACGAAACCTTCTTGCTTTCGCAGCCAGGGCAGAATCTCGTATTCGATCAGATTGGTAAATTCAGTAATCGAATTCGGTTTCAGCCGAGCAGCGACCTTGCGGGCAAACATGTTTACCTCCTCGGGGTGTCGAGCATTCCCAATTGATGGGGGGCGGAGCCAATACGCGGACACCGCTCATTTGGTAGTGCGTTTCAGCACCGCAGCGTTACACGCCTGGCACCCATAATCTTTGTTCTCTCCGGAGGAAATCTGGGACGCCCGGCAGAAAAGAGCAGGTCCCTCCACTCCGCTTCTCATTCCCTTCGGGTATGAGAGGCTGCGGTCGGATGACAGTTGAGAGATGCACCCTCCGTGAGATCCGCTAAATTTCCCCCAATGAAGACAGAGTGTTGATCGTAATCGTGTAGTTTCTGCGCTAATGACAAGAATTTCTACCCAGTGCCGCAGGGCAAGGAATCTGGGGTTTTGGTTGGTTACAGCAAGAACCTAGATCCCTCGCTTCGCTCGGGATGACAGGGGTGTTAATTCATTGGCTGCCGATCTGATCGATCTTTTTCTTGATTGCCAGCTTGGCGATGCTTGCGAGAGGCAGGCAAAGAAACAGGCTGATGCGGCGCTCCAGAGTCATGAAGGCATCGCGGTAGGCACGTTTAATGTCTTTCATCGGTCCCCGGACTGCGGCCGGGTCGGGAACTCCCCAGTGAGCCGTGAGAGGCTGGCCTGGCCACACCGGGCAGACTTCATTGGCGGAGTTGTCGCAAACTGTGAAGACAAAATCGAGCACGGGTGCTCCTGGCTGCGCAAACTCGTCCCAACTTTTGCTGCGCAGCCCGTTTACTGGGACATGAGCCGTTTCAAGCTGAGCAATCGCTTCCGGTCGAACCGTACCCGAAGGATGGCTTCCGGCGCTGTAGGCAGTAAAATTCGGCCGGCCTTTAAGGTTCATAATTGCCTCAGCCATGATCGAGCGGGCCGAATTTCCCGTGCACAGAAACAGAACATTGTAGTGCTGCGGCATTTGCTCTCAGTGGCAGCAGGTCGGCCCGCAGCAGGCTGTGGTTGGTTTCACGGCGCGTACAAAGGCACTCATGATTTTGCCGTCTACTAACGGCGCGATTGCGTCGACATCAATGTTTTGTCCGGAGAGAAACTCGCGCGCGTCTTCCACGCGATACACTCTCGTCAGCTCCATTTCAATTTGTTCGAATCCGGCAGCGGCGAGCTTGGTGAGATATTCGTTTTCCTCGAGCGCTCCAGCGACGCAGCCTACCCATAGCAGGACGCTTTGGCGAATTTCATCAGGGATCTCGCCGCGAGTTACGACATCGGATACCGCAAAACGTCCGCCCGGTTTCAACACTCGAAAAGCTTCTCTGAGCACCTGATCTTTATTGGCAGAAAGATTAATCACGCAATTGGAAATAATCACATCCACCGAATTGTCAGGCAGAGGAATGTGCTCGATCTCGCCTTTGAGGAACTCGACATTCTCCACTCCCGCTTTGCGCTTGTTCTGATGCGCCAGCGCTAGCATTTCATCGGTCATGTCGAGGCCATACGCTTTGCCGGTTGGACCGACTCGCCGCGCCGAGAGCAACACATCGATGCCGCCGCCGGAACCAAGATCTAACACGGTTTCGCCCGCATTCAACTGGGCCAATGCTGTGGGATTGCCGCAGCCGAGCGAAGCCAGCAGAGCTTCTTCGGGAATCTGTTGCGCCTGGGATGGATCGTAAAGATTCGAAGTGATGGGATCGCAGCACCCGGTGCTTGAAGTCGCTCCGCAGCAGGAACTGCCGCCACTGCCCACCCGCAAAGCCGCTTGTCCGTATTTTTCCTTGACCACTTCTTTGATATCGGTGCCACTCATGCGATTTCTCCTATTTGCAGATTTGAATGATTTGTTCGGACTTCACTGCTTGATTGCGAGTGCAGCACTCGGCGTAGAGAAACTGCAGTAATTCTTGCAGGGCGTCGGCATTGGCGCTGTAGCGGAGGAAAGTGCCTTCCCGCCGCACTTGAACCAGATCTTCCGCCTTCAGCTTGTCGAGATGATGCGACAAGGTCGAATTTGGGATATCGAGTTCTTCCTGAATTTCGCCCACCACCAGGCCGTCGGGATGGGCGGAAAGCAGCAACTGCATGATGCGAAGCCGAGGTTCGGTTCCCATGGCGGAAAACATATCTGCGAACTTGGTGACTTGCTCGGCTGATTTCTTCGCACGCCTGTCTGACATATTTCCATATTTGCAGAATTATGAATATATGTCAAGCCTCAGGAGAGGAGCGCGTTTGTTCGCACGTCAGTCACCAGGCGACATGGCATTTCGTCACCTTCAGTTACGAAAGTAAGGATTCAAATTCCCAATATCTACGCGAAGATAAGAATGGGACGATAGGGAATAATTTGAGGAGGTACACGATGCGAACGCGCGCATTCCGTTGGTTCTGCCTGCCTGCAGGATTGCTCATGCTCGGCATTTCTGTTTTCGGACAGGTGAGAATGGATCGGCCTTCATCACCGGACGCCGCCGGTGAGCCCGTTCACCTGGGATATCCGCTGGACTGGAGTTCGCGTCACTTGCTGATGCCGGGTGCGCGCACTGAGGACGTCATGGCGGCGGCGCAGCACGATCCGCGTTACGTTTACAGTTTGGTGATGCGGCAGATTGCGTTGCAAAACGGACGCTGGAATATCCCGACTCCGCGTGTGAATCAGAAGCCCAAACATACAATGAAGATCGACTGGGCGGTTTCACTGGAGAATGGCTACGTCCCGCAGAACCAGTTCCCTGCCAAATACCAATTCGGCATAGGCGCAGAAAATTGCAATACCGATTACGCAATTTTTGGACTTACGGTGACCTCCGGTACACAAGCGAACCTGGTCGGGAATCAACAATCTTTATACTTCGGCGAGTACGCCGTGTAATGGGGGATCGCCGTGGGTCGCGTTCGCCTATAACACGGTGACGCAGACCGGCGGCCAGATTAAGACTTCGCCAGTTCTCTCAATGGACGGAACGAAAGTGGCATTCGTCGAAAGTACCAGCTCAGGCTCGTACTTCCACGTTCTGGTGCTGCCGAGCCCGATTCCGGTGCCGCCGTCGCAGACGGGAACCGTGTTGAGTCCGCAGACGCCGACGTCGTGTACTAACCCGACGACCGCAGGTTGCATGAGCACATTGACCATCCAGACCGCGGCGACCGATTCAAATTCCCCTCCTTGGGTCGACTACAACAACGATACGGCATATGTTGGTGCCGACAATGGCTTGCTGTATAAGATCACTCCGGTATTCGGTGGCGGGGCGCCGGCGCTGGTCAGCACAGGTGGCTGGCCGGTTACGGTCTCGACGCAGACGAATAAAATACTGACCGCACCGGTGGTGGACGACACCGCAGGCAGAATTTTTATCGGCGATGGGGAAGGCTATCTGTACGCGGTTAGCCTTACGAGCCCCGGTGGCACCTATGCGGCGCAAGTGGAAGTTGGATGGGCTACGCACGGAGCAGGTACTGGGGTTGTTGATCCGCCAATCGCGGTCACCGACTCTGCCAATTCCACAACCGACCAGGTGTTTGTCTTTACCGGATGCAGCGTAGTGCAAGGCATTGGCGGCGCTGTCAGTCAGATTGCAGCCAACTTCACCAGTTCGACAACGCTCACGACCAGCAATACAGTGGACCTGGGGTCGGGCAGCGGCGACGGCGACTGCACCTCGGGCAATGTGCATGCGGGGACGTTTGATAATGCATTCTGGTTGAATGGCTCTACTTCCGGGCATTTTATTTCTTGCGGATTTGTATCCGGGACCACATCGAAACCGCTGATTCCTTCGAATCCAAAAATGTATTTCTTCCCCTTCGCCAGCCACGAAATTACGAGCACGGGTTCGTCCTCGTTTGTGGTAAACAGCACGGTCGGGGAAGAGTGTTCGCCGCTGACCGAGTTTTACGACGGCACCACCGACCGATTGTTTTTCGGCGTAGGCGGGTCATCTAACGCATACCTGGAGAGTTCAACGATTACGACTTCTCTGACGACTCCGAACTGCACTGGCACACCCACATCCAGTTGCGTGACTTCTCCGAGCATTCTTGGAGGAACCAGCGGGATTGTGATCGACAATCAATTGTCGAACGGAGGCGCGAACATTTACTTCTCGACCATGTCGCCCGGATCGGTGAACGGGCAGAAGTGCAATGTATCTGGTGGAACGGCAAATCCATATTGCGCGGTGAAGTTGACTCAATCGGCTTTGCAGTAAGGTGTGATGCTGCGCGCGTGCAGGATTCCATTCCCACCGGTTTGACCGAATGACCGCGACCTCAGCGGCTAAAGCCGGACCCATTTCAGCAATTTGCGGTACGCCTGAAGGCGTACCCTGATACGAAGCGAAACTCTCTCCGCAAACTGTTACGCCGTGGTCTGCATTCTCACGCCGCTTTGCGGCTAGCAGAGAAGCTTCGTCGGCCGGCGGTCGTTAAGCTTTTGCAAATACCCGCTAACAAGACTGCATTGCCGCGTTAGTGCATTCGACTAAGGTTACCCGCAACCCCACCGATGTGCCATTCCCGCAAAACCTCCTCAGAGGCACACTGGACCCAGAGAAAATCAAATGCAATGCGCGTCCATCCAAAGCGAACTCTTTCTTACTCTGGCCGAGCACTATGAGCACAACCCGCAGGAGTTTGTGACCCTGCCGCAACAGACTGTCGATTCCTCGTCCGCGCGGGTGGCAGTCGCCGAATTACGCAACGAGGGCTACGTCGAAGAACAGGTGCGTGGAGTGGTCCGGCTCACGCTGCGCGGGTACAACGTGTTCAAGAGCAAGACTCATCCTGCCGCTTGAATCAGTGGCGGCGTTCGCCCAATGAAGTTTATACAGAGCTAGAATGGCGCTCTGCCATCCCAACCGGCCTAACCCTCCACTTCGATCGCAAGCAACGCAGCTTTCGTTTCCTGCGGCGTGTAGAATGCTAGCTATGCCATTCAACGGACAAGCAGGAGCCGCGTCTCGGAAGGGTAAAGTTACGCCTCCTGAGGAGACCTCGCAGGAAGCCGCTTACTTGAAGTTGTTAGGTGAAAAGCAGAAGCCGGTCAGCATCAAACTGGCGGACGGCGAAACGGTGCATGGCTGGATCGAATATTACGATAAGAACATGCTCAGGCTTACGCGCGAGGACGGGCCGAATCTGTTTATATTCAAGCACGAAATCATGTACATCGCAGAAGACGGCTCCAAGCATCGGTGAAGCTGCCAGCGTGCGCGGCGAGATTGACCTCCTCTGAATGACCCCCTCGAATACTCACGACTTTGTTCCGGGCATGACGGAAATTGCCCGCGAAGCTGGCGCGCTTTTGATGGAGTACTTCCGGCAACGCGTCACCGTGGAATATAAAGGCGAGGCTGATCTGGTTACGGTGGCCGATCGCAAGTCTGAATTGCTTATCAGAGAGCGTCTGCGCGAGCGCTGGCCGGGCTTTGATGTTCTCGGCGAGGAAGGCGGGTTGCAGGATACGGGCAGCGACTATCGCTGGTATGTTGATCCCCTCGACGGTACTACTAATTTCGCGCATGGATTCCCGGTATTTTGCGTTTCCCTGGGGCTGGAATACAAAGGGGAACGGATCGCGGGAGTGGTCTATGATCCGACGCGAGACGAATTGTTTGCAGCGGAGCGCGGCGGCGGGGCGTTTCTTAATCAGCAACCGATCCGGGTTTCGAAGGTTGCTAAGCTGGCGGAATGCCTGGTAGCGACTGGCTTTCCCAGTCACAAGCGGCATAAGAATCCGAATATATTTTTCTATCACCAGATCACGCTGCACACGCATGGAGTGCGGCGGGCGGGATCAGCGGCGCTCGACCTTTGTTATGTGGCTTGCGGGCGTCTTGACGGATTCTGGGAGTTCAATCTTAATCCGTGGGACACGGCGGCTGGTGTGCTCCTGGTGCAGGAAGCTGGCGGGAAAGTAACTAACTTCGATGGTGCGCCGTTTCAGTTGGACAGCCGAGAAACCTTGGCCTCGAATGCGTTGGTGCATCAGCAACTGCTTAACGAGATCGAACAGGTTTTCAGTGGAAATGATTTGGAGCCTTTGCCTGACATTCGTAGTTTCCGCAAGTGATTGTGGGGCGCTGCTAGGAAGGTAGCTGGATGCTTTCTACGTGGATGGTATTGCTGGCGGTATCCAGTGAGCCGACGACTGTGACTTGCTGGTCTTGATAGCGCTTGGCTTTTTCCTGATCGTCGAGCTGGTAGGTTGTGGTCCCTCCCGCTTTCAGAACGTACTTGTCGCCGATGCGCACGATGATTCCACTAATCCTCTGCATGGCCGATTGCGGTTGAGTTTGCGATTGTTCTGGTTGCTGATCTGGCTTCGCTTCAGGGTTGGGCAACGGAACTGGTTCCTGCAAATGCGACCATGCTACCAACTGACAGCCCACAGCGCCGGGAGTGACTTCAGGACAAGGTTGGGCGGTCCCGTCCTGCGAGAAGGCTAGCGGGGCGGTTGCAAGGAATACAATCAGTCCGAGTTTGTAAGCTGACCGCATATTTACTTGCTGAAACAGCAGGCGCAAGCGGAGTGCCATCTGCGTAGTCTTTTGCTTTCAACGGATAGATTCGCGAGAGTCTTGCTCCGTGAAATTTGTACCCGCTTGGGATTCCAATTCGTCCTACGGGGTTGGCGTTAAGGTGTACGGTGTTTGCTGTAGAACACGATTGAGGAGTTGTTCGTCTAGCCGGGCGAGGACGCCCGGCCCCTCCATCTGCAAAACAAAGGGCGTCCGCAGACGCCCTGTTTGTTTCGAAACTATTACTGTGGCTTACGCGGCTGAGCCCTCAGTCGGGTTTTGAAAAGGGGCGGGTACCTGCACCTGGATGATATTGTTCTTTACCGCGTACACAACCAGATCTCGGATGGAGTGGAAACCGAGTTTTCGCATGATGTTGCTGCGGTGAGTCTCGGCGGTCTTGGTGCTCAGATTGAGCAGGCAAGCCACTTCTTTGGAGCTCTTTCCCTCGGCCAGAAGCTGGATCACTTCGCGTTCGCGCGCGGTCAGTTTCGGCAACCTCGGCGGTTCGCCATTGGAGCCGTTGTGCCCTCGGTCGAGAAAACCTGCCAGCACCATGTCGTTTACTCGAGGAGTAAAGAACATGCGGTTGCGCTGCAGCGCTTCCACGGCGGAGACGAGGTCTCGAGCGGCGTCAGATTTCAAGACGAAGCCGCGGGCGCCCGCATCCAGAGCCTCGCGTATAACCTGGTCTGAATCCGTGATGGTCAGCACAATGACTTTGCAATGAGGATCATGCTGGGTCAATTGGCGCGTCGCCGCCAAACCGTTAAGGTTCGGCATGCCGACATCCAGGATCACAACGTCAGGTTTCAATTGCGCCGCCTTCTCGACGGCCTCGCGGCCATCTTTCGCCTCGGCGCAGATTTCCCAACCCTCGCGGGCTTGTAGAAGCGCACACAAACCTCGGCGAACAACTTCGTGATCGTCTGCAATCAGGATTCGTAACTTCATGGCCCTACCTCCATACTGGGTACGTCTCGATCAGACTTTCGGATTGAAACAATCTACTTAAAATTCCAAATTGCAAATGACTTCGCTAAGCGGACTCTGCAGAACGCTGGTTTAAAGCTGTAAACGGCATATGCTGGCTTACAGCTTCTACCGCGGCCAACAGATCACGTGACGCATTCGACTTCACGACATAACCACGAGCTCCGGCTTCCATAGCTTCGCGCATCATGTGCGGAGAGTCGTGTTGTGTAACCATTAAAATTTCTGCCTCTGGCGTGCTCTTGCGGATCAGCCGGCAAGCTTCGAGGCCGCTCATCTTGGGCATGGTGATGTCCAACACCACGACGTCCGGTTTTAAGCGATCAGCCTTATCCACAGCTTCGAATCCGTCCGCCGCTTCATCGATAATTTCCCACTCGGGATGCGCTCCGAGTAAAGTCCTCAACCCGTGCCGCACAACAGGATGATCGTCCACAACCAGAATACGAACTGTCATAATTATTTCTAGCTCCGGGGAGGCCTATAGCGAACTATATCGAAAGTCTTACCGTTCGGCGACATCATTCGACTGAGCCCCAGTCTTTCTTAACGCGCCTTAACTGTTGCTACGACTTACGAGAGCAGTAGCAACGCAATCCGAAGGGATGGGTATACTGATTCGCACCAGCGTACCGGCTGCGCTCGATTCGAGGTGCAGCTTCCCTCCCAGTTCACGCGCTCGCTCCTGCATACTGATAAGCCCCACTCCTACGCCTGCCCCGGACTCACGAAAACGATCAAGCATTTCCGGTTGTATGCCGCGGCCATTATCCCGCACTTCCAAAATTACCTCACCCGCAGATTTTTGAATGAGCACGCCCGCTTCGGACGCGCCGGAATGACGATGCACATTGGTCAAAGCTTCTTGCAATACCCTGAATAGAGCAAGTTCGGTTGCGTCACCCAAACGGATCGGATCCGCGGGTACGTCGAGATTTATCTTAAGTCCGCTGCGCAGACCGAAACCTTCGACATACCAGCGAGCCGCCGAAGCAATGCCCACCGCGTCCATGGTCGGCGGATGCAATAGATATGAAAGGGTGCGCACCTCGCCGACGCAGCGGTCCATCAGCTCTGAGCACTGCGCCCACAAGTCTTCGCGCGCAGGCGACTGCCGCAGGATTTCCACATTCAGTTTCAACGCGACCAGATATTGTCCCAAACTATCGTGCAGCTCTCGCGCAATGCGGCGACGTTCGGAATCCTGCAAGCTAAGCAGTCTTGACGAAAGCTGGCGCAAAGCTGAAGTGCGCTTCTCCACCAGGGATTCAAGCTCTGCCTGGTTGCGGCGCAGTTTCTCTTCCGCAAGGCGACGCTCTGCAACCTCAGTCTCCAATGCCTGCGCTTTCTGCTGCAAGTGCGCGATAGTGCGCAGGCGCTCGTCCTGACTCACCAGCTCGGTATAGCTTTCGCCGGGAATCACCGCGGAATGTTGAGCGCAAATCTGAAGCAGCGAGTCGCCATGTTCCTGGCGACAAAAACCTGACATCGGATAAGCGCAGCGCAAGGAAATGGGCTGGGTTTCGGCAAACTCGTTCCACAGCTGTTCGAGCCGTATGGCGGCTTCAAACTTTCCATCGGCCCACAGCAGGGCGACCATTTCGCCGAATGCCGCTACCGGGCCAGATTCGCCTTGAACCGCTGCTTTGACCTTTGCTATCGCGCTCCCCACAACTTCGGCAAAGCGGACTGGGTCTGGCGATCCGGCATGCATTATCTTGGACAAGGTCTCTGCGGCGTCTAGCGGCAGGTACCTGCCTTGCGCGACGGCCCGGGCCGTATCTAATCCCCAGTTCTGCAACCGCTGGTTAAGCCCCTCCCGATGGTCCTTGGTCGCAATGACCACCGCCGAATCTCCGGATCCCAGTGCGTTACCGATAAAGCGGCTGAGTTCGTCGAGAAGGAAACGATCTTCTCCATAGAACTGGACGACATGAGCTGTGTGCTTATGGTCGGTCCAACGCGACTGGGGCGCGGCTGACGCACCGTTTGTTGGTAAGAGATTGGTGGCGCTCATTTTAACCGGACTACTTCTCTCCCTTCTGTCACCAACCCTTAGATGGAATGAGGGAGAACTCCTCGAACCAATCGATTCTAAGGTCGATGTATGGGATGCGAAATACAGGGAATCCTGTAGGTTCCCCACGGAATGCATTCAGGGTCCAAGGGATGCATCCCTACGCCTAAATATCTCCCTTCCAGATATAAAAATTCTCGTCGTCCGATAAAGTTTCGATTTTTAAGCCACGCGCCACGGATGCGCGATGCACCGCCGATCGGAGATTTGCCAACGTAATGCCATCCACCCGGGAAAGCGGAAGTTTGATGGCAGAGCCAGCCGGAAGCGTCTCCAAGTCCTGAAAAATGCCCTGAATGAGATCATGGTGCTTCCCCCTGCGGTTCCTGCGGACACTCGTCAAGGCTACGCGGTCATAATTCAGTGGCGGCTTTTGATTCTTTGTCGGTTCTTTGCTCATACGCATTCGATACCCGTAATTCTTTAACGATACCTATACGATTTTTTAATCATAATTGTCAACTATTTTTTAATTGTACGTTGATATATTTTTGCGGCCAATCCAGGTCTTTTATTGTTCGAATCAGAAATCTTCAGTTCTTTAATTCGTGCGGATGAAGTATTTCCACCCTTTTTTAGTGGAATGTGTATGTTTCAGCTTGTAACGAAACGAGGCACCCCAAACGTGACGAACTTTTTGTGGCGAGAGAAATACACTGAAGCCATGCTGGCGCTCAATCCCGAAGAACTGCCGGCAAAAATTGCCGCAGCCGAAGAAGCCATTCGTCAGCGAATCGAAGAATTAGAGCGCAGCAATGAAAATTCCGGGGAAGAGCTGTGGGCGTTAAATGATGCAAGGCGTGGACTGCGCGTGCTGGCCCAGGCTGAGTGTCAGGCGACGAGCTCTGCGAAACTCGACACCCGGCAACGGCAGGAGGCTCCGTGAACCAAACCATTTATTACACAGCCAGTTGTTACAAACCCAGGAGTTGCCGCAACTTCCTCGATCCCTCACGGGTTAGAAGGCAGAGGATGGCAGAAAAATTCGACCAACAGTGGCGCGAACTTCGGTTGTATGCCACCATTGAGAGAGATTCTCAGAAGCTCGAGAAGCTTGTTGCCGACTTCCGGAACGCACATCGCTGGAGCAGGCCACCGGGAGAGAGTTGATACTCTGATATTCGTGGACGCGAATTGATGGCACAGCTACCGATGCCGGCTCGTAACAAAGCGCAGGTGGCATTCGCAACGGCCGTGATGCTGCTTTGTCTGAGCGGCCTCGCCACTTATATTTCCATTGAGCGCCTCACCAAAAGCGAAAAGTGGGTGGTCCACACTTACGAGGTTCAGGCAGCTCTTGGGGATGTGGATTCGGCAGCCCTGGATGCGGAACGCGACCGTGCCGGTTATGTGATCACGGGAAGCGCCGATGAGTTGAACGGCTTCGAAGCAGCAATTGCGAAGATTTACCAGGCGCTGCGACATCTGCGAGACCTGACCAAAGATAATCCCGAGCAACAACAAATGTGCACGCGCCTGGAAGAAATAATGGCGCGCAGAATCGCCTGGTTCCGCGATTCGGTTGAGCTCAAGAAAGCAAATCCCCAGGACCAGCAAGGACAAACCAAAGTTTCGGCTCGCGCTTTGCCGTTGGTTTCAGAAGCCGCTTCCGCTCTCCAGGAAATGCGGGATACTGAACAAAGGCTGCTGATTACGCGAGCCAGGGCTTCGAAACATCTGTTCACTCTCGCTATAGTTGTTTTGATGGTCGCGTTTATCCTTGCGCTGGTTATGTTCTCCGTACACTACCGGTTGCTCGCCAATGAGCTCGACGCTCGTGAACAAGCGGAAGACAATCTTCGTGACAGTGAGAGATCGTTGCGGAGTCTGACGGGGCGGCTTTTGCAGCTTCAGGATGAGGAACGACGCAGATTCTCTCGTGAGCTTCACGATAGCCTGGGACAATATTTGGCGGGAGTGAAGATGAATCTGGATATGTTTTCCAACTCCCGCCCGGCAGATGGGCTTTTGGCGGACGCCATGGAGTTGCTGGAGCAGTCCATTGCGGAAACCAGAACGATCTCGCACTTACTGCATCCTCCGCTTTTGGATGAAGCCGGATTCTCGTCGGCTGCAAAGTGGTACTTGGAAGGATTTGCGCAGCGCAGCGGGATCCAAGTAAAGATCGACGTGTCCGAAAATCTCGGCCGCCTTCCCAAGGCAGTCGAGCTCGGGCTGTTTCGCGTATTGCAAGAGAGCCTTACCAACATTCATCGTCACTCCGGCAGCCCTCGAGCCGAAGTTTCCCTCAAAGTGTTTCCTGAAAAAGTAGTTTTGGAAGTGCGGGACTTTGGCAAAGGTATTGCTCCCCGATTCCTAGAGACCTTCCAGACCAAAGGAATCAGTTTTGGCGTTGGCTTAGCTGGTATGCGTGAACGTGTGCGCGAACTCGGTGGCCATCTTCAGGTTCAAGCAAAATCACCGGGCGCTCTAGTTTCCGTGGCCCTTCCGCTGAAAGAAAAGCTTCAGGTCAAGAATGCCGCGGCCGATTAGATTTAGTTTTGGAAGTAAGTTTCTTTGCGCAGCAGTGCTCCTACCGCGTCTACGACGCAGTTGATGTTCCCCTTGGCGCAAGTACCGCGGATGCCAACTTTGCGGGCCTCGTCGCTTAACTGTTTGGAGAGATGTATGGTCACCATGAGAATCGGCGTCCCCGGAGACTGGTGAACAATCTGGCGGGCGGCATCCAACCCGTTCATCTCGGGCATTTGCAAATCGATCACGATCAGATCAGGCTTAGTTTTCTGAAAATGTTCGACGGCTTCTTTACCGTTGCTTGCCTCGTCACATACCCGCCAATCGTCGTGATGCTCGAGGAGTCCCCGAAGGCACTTTCGTATAGCCGGATTATCGTCTGCTACGAGAATGCGAACCACTATAAAGTCTCCTGTGTCGCCAGGCTCTTGTGCCGCCCAACACGGCCCCGTTTTGCACCGCTTGTTAGAGGCTATCGCCTCGGGGAGAGTGCTAACCATACACTAGAGACCTTATTAATCAACAATATTGCTGACTAGAATCAGTGCATCCCTGAGACCTTAGATCGGATATACAATGTCTTTAAGACATTGCAGCTGGCAACTTTGTCACGTTTCGTGACACAAACCAGGAGTAAATCGCTAGAAAACCTGCGCGATGCCATTGCGGAGGGCGTAAAGAGTGAGATCGGCAACTGAGTGCAGATCGAGCTTGCGCATGATGTTGGTGCGGTGAGTTTCTGCCGTCTTCACGCTCAAGTTGAGGGCCACAGCCACCTCTTTGCTGGTTTTGCCTTCTGCCAGTAACTGGACCACCTGGCGCTCCCGCGGAGTGAGGCGATTTCTGAGTGGCTGTTCTTCTTTCCGTTCCGGATTCAGATACCCGTCGACGACAACTTCCGTGGCTTGGCTGGTGAAAAAAGTGCGATTGTGTTGCACGGCTTCGACCGCGGTGATGAGGTCGCGGCCGGCGTCGGATTTCAACAAGAAGCCTCGTGCTCCGACAGCCAACGCCTCCTGCACCACTTGCTGAGAATAGTGCATGGTCAAAATCAGGATGTGAGTCGCAGGAGAATTGGCGAGTATCTGCCGCGCCGCATCGATGCCGTTAAGATTCGGCATTCCGATGTCCATGAGAACAAGATCGGGTTTTAGCTCGTTAGCTCGTTCGACCGCTTCCCGGCCGTCTTTGGCTTCCGCGCTAACTTCCCAACCTGGATGATTCTCCAGCAGGACGCGGATTCCCCGGCGCACGAGTTCATGGTCATCGGCGACCAGAATTCGGAAACACCCCATAGTTAGCTCCGATCGAACCCAGAATTCGCTCGCGCAACAGAGGCCGATAGCGGCCGCAAAAGCTGCCTCAATTTTTGTGCCTCCACCACGAAGACACGATAGGCGAAGCTGAGTCTCGCTTCGATCAGCTAAATGCTTTAGATGCCTGTAGAAGAACCTGTAATAAGCCAGCGGGAAGAAGAGCGTGACTCGTCTGACAGTCGTTCCGCTTCGAACGAGTCCAAGCCAGGGAAACGACAAAAACCTGGGCCGCTCCACTCCTCGCCGCAGATCAAGCCACTGTTAGATGCAGTCCAACTGTTACTAATCGCGACAAAAAACAAAAAAGGAGCCTGTAAAAACAGGCTCCCTGTCACCGTCCAAACTAGCTAGCTTTCCTGCGCTGCTCCGCCTCAGATTGATACTGCGCATCCGCTCGATTCGCAGCATTCCACTCGTCAACCTGTTTTTGCGCCGCGTCTTTTGCGACGCCGTATCTTTCCTGAATCTTTCCAACTAGTTGGTCATGTTTTCCGTCGATGACATCAAGGTCGTCGTCGGTCAACTTGCCCCAGCGCTCCTTCACGGAGCCTTTCATCTGCTTCCATTTGCCTTGCAGTTGGTCTGAATTCATTCATCCTCCTTAGTATGATTTACCAATTCAGGCCCGCGTATCGGGCCTCATCACGCGTCCACCCACTAACATGATCTAAACTACGCTCGCGACTCATAAGTATCGATAAGGTAGATTCCCTAACTCGACCCGGAGAAGACTGCATGACTCCAAGTCGCTGATTTCAACCGTAGAACTAGCCGTGCAACAACAGGATGCTACTGTTTCGATTTGACGTCGAGTTCGCTCGTCACTTTGCTGTCCCCTGCAACTTCTGCGGCTTTGGCTTCGACGGCTCGCTTCTCTTCTTCGGAACGCACTGGTCCCTTCAACGTGACCTGTCCGTTCTGGGTAATAATCTTTACGTTGTGGGCATAGGTTGACAGTGATTTGTCTTTCACAATGGCACGGCGAACCTGCTGCGTGATGTCGCGATCCGAGCGGTTTTCCTTTTGTTGGTCCGCGGTGGGCTGGCTCGCATCCCGGTCGCGCTGGTTCATTCTGGTGTTGTCAGCCGGAGCGGGCGTGCCAGTTGTGTTCTGATCCTGAGCCATGAGAAAAGCGCCGCCCAACAATGTTCCTGTGAGCAACAGAGTCTTAATACTGCCGTTGAATTTCATCCAAAAACTCCTTCTTGAGATTTATCCGATTCCTCCCGAACCATAGTTGCTGTCACAAACTATGCCAATCAGGTTCGAGAGGTAGTTGAAGTATGGAATGCCAGTAGAGGCACGAAGCGCGGCCCACGTGTCCTAATCGGATGACAAATGGAGCTACCACGACTCTCCAGCCCAGCTACCACCTTTACCTGATGGTAGCCAGGGCGAGGCAGCGCATATAGTCGTGCCTGAACGCGGTGGGCCCGGTAACTCTGAGCCTGCACTTAAATCTGATTATCGAAGGAGACCGACATGCTTTGGACCGTATTCGTGGTATTGCTGGTCTTGTGGTTACTGGGATTGGTGAGCTCTTACACCCTCGGCGGATTCATTCACATTTTGCTGGTGCTGGCACTGGTAGTTCTGGTGATTAACCTCCTGAGCGGACGACGAAGCGCAGTTTAGGATTAGCGTTGGCGGGGCAAGAGAGGCACGTCACTCAGTGCCTCTAAATTTTTGTGGGCGCAGGAACCTACAGTGCGCGCCCTATATTTTCCTTCATGTTCCCGCGTCTATACTAGACTAGGTGACGCCTGACCGGAGGTTGTGCGTCCTTTGATTTGTGGGGAACATCTTTAGATTGTCCATACCCGTAGGCGATTGTTGGGTCACCGTCTAGCCGGACGAGACGCCCGGCTTCCATTTTACGAGTGCTGTCGCAACATCCGGCTGCTGGATCGAGGTCACAAACCGTCGTGCGCTGGCTAAGTGTTCGACTCATTCTCTCGCTGATCGTAGGAATAACGCTGGTCTCGCTGGCGTTTTCCTATAACGAGGTGCGGCTGGAGAAGCTGGCTCTGCGCAAGGACCTCGAGCAACGCGCGGAAGTGCTGGGTGAAAGCCTTGCAGGGTACATCGAGCCTTACCTTGAAAAACAGTCCCATCGGGAACTTCAGCGAGTCGTCGATCACTTTGCCAACCGTGAACGCCTCGAAGGAATGGCAATCTACGACAAAAAGGGTGCTCTGTTAGCCGCCACTCCGGGCTTGCCAAATCGGTTGGGTGAGAAGCCTTGGCTGGTGACGCAGGCCATCACAACAAATCAGGGTTCCGGGCAGTTCGCTCGACTCGGATCGGCATCGGTCCACGTCTACGCCTACCCGCTTCGCCAACATGACGACGCGGTCGGCGGACTTGTCATCGTACACGACGCCAGCTACATCAACACGCAAAGCGCGCGTATGTGGAGGAATGCTTTCGCGCGCGTGCTGGTGCAAGTTCTTCTCATTACTTTCATTACGGTGCTGATCGTCCGCTGGAGCATTGTGGGTCCGATTGCGAAAGCCGCGCAATGGATGAAGTCGCTAAGAACGGGTAGAGGCAAATTGCCATCGGGGCCTCCGGATCTGGGGTTGCTGCGGCCACTTGCGCGCGAAATGCAAACCTTTGCCGTAAGCCTGATGGCCGCGCGCTCTGCGGCGGAAGCTGAAGCCCAGATGCGTGACAGCGCGGAATCCATCTGGACTGCCGAGCGTCTGGGCGTGCATGTGCGCAGCAAAATCGGAACCAGCAGTCTCATCATTGTTTCCAACCGCGAACCGTATTCCCACACAAGAAAAGGGGAATCGCTGGAAGTTGTGGTTCCTCCCAGCGGACTAGTCACTGCTCTGGAACCGGTGCTGTGTGCTTGCGATGGTAAATGGGTGGCTCACGGGAGTGGCGACGCTGACCAGGAGACCGTCGATGCCAACGGTCATTTGCGAGTGCCGCCCGACGATCCCAAATACACGCTGCGACGAGTTTGGCTCGCCAAGGACGAAGAAGAAGGTTATTACTTCGGCTTCTCCAACGAAGGACTTTGGCCACTTTGCCACATCGCCCACACTCGTCCCATTTTTCGTACATCGGACTGGGAATCGTATCGCGCCGTCAACCAGAAATTTGCCGACGCGGTACTCGAAGAAATGGCCGACCAGGAACAGCCACTGCTTCTGGTTCAGGATTATCACTTCGCACTTCTGCCGCGGCTGGTCAAGAGAAAGCGTCCCGACGCTCGCATTGCAATTTTCTGGCACATACCGTGGCCGAATGCGGAAGCGTTTGGCATCTGTCCGTGGCAGCGGGAATTGATTGAAGGAATGCTGGGTGCGGATTTGATTGGCTTTCACATCCAATCCCATTGCAATAATTTTCTGCAGACAGTAGACCGCACGCTGGAATCGCGAATCGACTGGGAACATTTTGCGATAGACCGCGAAGATCACCGCACCGTGGTAAAGCCATTTCCCATCAGCGTTGATTTTCAGCAGATCACCTCGAGCCCGCGTTCCGGTGAAGATCCTTACACCGAGCGTGTGAACTTATTGCGCGGGTTGGGCGTGAGTGCAACGTTTCTCGGGGTCGGTGTCGATCGCGTGGATTACACCAAAGGAATATTAGAGCGATTTCTGGGTATTGAGCGATTACTCGAGAAGCATCCGATTTATCAGAACCGGTTCACCTTCGTTCAAATCGGAGCACCGAGCCGGACTCACATCAAGCGTTACCACGATCTGCTCGGAGAAGTGGAAGCGGAAGCTGACCGCATCAATTGGCGCTTCCAGCGCGGATCCTGGAAGCCGATCGTATTTCTCAAACGGCATTTCAGCCACGAGGAAGTGGAGAAGTATTACCGTGCAGCCGACCTTTGTATGGTCACCTCGTTGCATGACGGAATGAATCTGGTAGCCAAGGAGTTTCTGGCCTCGCGCGACGACGAGCAGGGAGTGCTCATCCTTAGCCGCTTTACCGGGGCGGCACGCGAACTGAATGACGCGCTGATCGTCAATCCCTACGACATTGAGCAGATGGCCGAGGCAATCCGAGCCGCCCTGGAACTGCCGGCGGAGGAGCGCCAAGCGCGCATGCGGCGAATGCGCAGCGTCGTGAAGGAGCACAATGTCTACCGGTGGGCAGGAGACCTGATCGCAGAACTGAGCAGCGTTCGCATCGCGCCGGAAAAGACCGGAACCAGGATCGGGCTTAAGGGATTCACGGTTAGAAGCATGCGGTAAAGATCAGACTGCCCGCGATATCCCACTCCTCAAAGATATTGGACAACTTCCTGAATAGGTGTACGATGGGACGAGTTTACAAAGCTTAATCCTGCCTATAGATCAGAAGTCGAGAATCAGTCCTTCACTGTTTCCGATTTCTGGTTACGCCACCTAGGAGGGAGCGATGCATCGTTCAACTGAATCCGGCCAGCGAAGTTTTCGCAACAAAGTTTTCTTTCTCATCGCCACTTTTGCGCTTGCATGCACTGCCGTGCTGGGCGCCGAAACTCCCCCGCCGAAGTACGACCTCCAAACTGAAACGAAAATGAAAGGCACGGTAGAGGAGGTTAAGCTGCCGGCGAAAGGCAGCGACAAGGAAGTCGTCCACTTGCTGATGAAAAATGCCGACGGAGTGGTTGATCTGTACTTCTGCCCCAAATCATTCATGGACGATATGGGTGTCAGCTTCAGCAAAGGCGACGAACTGGCATTCACCGGATCGAAGGTGAAATATGACGGGGCGGACCTGATCCTCGCGCGCGAAGTTCTCAAGGGATCGGACACGCTGGTGCTGCGCGATGAGAAAGGCAATCCGGTGTGGAACTGGAAGCATTAAGGCGCTCTACTAAAGCTGTGGAAAATCTTCGCTTCGGCGACTGGAGCCTTGAAGGGGCGCGGCTTTCAGCCGCGCCCTACATCGTTTTCAATTGTTTACGGCACGGCTGGGAACAGGTGCCCCCTTCAAAACTCTGAGGCCAGGCGGTTTTCCGCAAGCTGCGAAGCCATACCTGATACGAAATCGAGCGTTCTTAGAGATGTGCCTGCACGGCGGACGTCGCGAGCCGGTTAGCCTCGGCGTTGTGTTCCCGGCGCACGTGTGAGATAGAGAACTCTAAAGACCGGGCCAGCTTGCGGCAAATCCAGTTCAGCGAATAGAGACGGGGGCTGCGGCAGGTGTAATCTCCATTCATCTGGCGTACCACTACTTCGGAGTCGGAGTAGACGTGCAGCTTCCGGGCTTTAAGCTTCAGAGCGGATTGCAGTGCTTCAAGCAGAGCCATGTATTCCGCTACGTTGTTGTCCTGAAGTCCAATCCACTTGGCAATTCTGATGGTTGGAAGCTCCGGACCGTCGAGCACGACGCCAATGCCCGAAGGCCCCGGATTTCCCTGGGAACCTCCATCCACATACGCTATCAGCTCCGACATAGAATGCTTTTTCTCTGCAATCAACATGCGTTAGATGCAGGTCGACGTCAAGATGCTTTGCTGGTTCTCACATCGGCGGCAGTGCGTGGAACTTTACGGTTGTGCATAAGAATGTGGAAAAGGCGGAACAACTATTTTGACGCTTCCTAAACCGTTGTTTCTGCAATGAGCTTCGACGTCGTGTTTTCGACATTTTGATTTCATCGTTTGCACCAATAATCGGCATTGACATTTAGCAGTTAACTGTTTAACTTTGCCTCCGTCGACGGCTGAAAGGGTCAGTCAAAACAAAGGTTGGCTGATCCAAAGTAAGCTGGGTGATCAGTTCGCTGGGGCGACCCGGCGAACGACCAGACCCGAAAAAACCGACTGCTCAGCGAGGGGCAGTTGGGGTTTGGAACTGCGAAAGCGGTGATCGCATCAAGGGCCGTGATGGTGCATACTCCACGCTGGTTAGCTCCCTCGCAGGAGCTGCTGGCTAGAGCATAACCAATATCACGGCCTTTACCTTTTCTGTCCTCTTCTGAACCTTACCGACAACTCCCGCGACATTTCTGTCAGTCTTCGCACCTTATTTCTCATGAAAATTTTGTTGTGATTAGATTTACTCGAAAACCTTACCCCGCCTGTGCCACTCATTAACACCAAGAGGCCATTTACGAAAGCGTTCTAGAAAAGTAATTTTGATGGCGATGAGTTTTTGGGCAGGGCGGTTCGACGAGTACTGGAGGCTTTCGGACGCTCTCATTCGAGTAAGGACTTGCCCGTCCTAATCCCCTATTCGGAAAACTAAAAATGAGAAACCACTCTGAGCATTCGTTTGCGATTATCCGCTTCAACGAGAAAACCTACATTTCGGGCGGCGTTATGGCCGTGGTAAAAGGCACGGAGAGCGCGCAAAAAACTCTCAACGACTATGAATGGTGCCAGAGCCAGGAAGACCGAAGCTCGGGTTGGCGATATTTTATGGAAGAAACCGACCTGCAGCCGGGCACCGATCCCAGCAAAGCCACCAAACTTCGCCAACTGCGGCTGGACCTCCAGGAATCCCAAGGCGCCCAGGGTTTCTAGCTCCCAAACAGCAGGTTCGTGCCAATTTTCAGGTCGCTGGGCCCTATTTCAGAACTCCAATCCAGCAACTACCTTAAGAAGTCGAATGAGTGTGGTGCGTTCTTCGGATGTCAGTTCTTTGCAAAGCTTCTCATCGGCTGCTTGGCGCTCTCTGATCAGATACTCCCGGTATCGAGCACCCTTCGGGGTAAGGTGAACTAGAAGCGCTCGCCCTGTTTCTGCCTTCCTTTCTGAGACTAGGCCGTCCTTGATCATCGTTTTTATGGACCGGTGCACAACGGTTCGATCAAAGCCCAGCATTGTAGCGATCTGATTTTGATTCCGCGCTGCCCCGCCCCGCAGTGTCGACAAAATGAAACCGCGAGTCTGCGAGCACTGTGTCTTTTGTTCAAGCGCCTTTCCAATCGAAAAGTACGCGGCCGCAAGGTGCAAGAGGACAGAATCTTTCAGGATTTCAGCCGGGATCAATTTTTTTTCAACGATGATCATAAAAAAGTCACCGTCAGATCAAGCGGCCTGCGCCATCGCGGTTCCGCTTCGTAGCCACCTGACTTTCTGCCGATTGCGATGACCATTACGATCTCATGATAACGAGGGTCGAGTCCCAGGAACTTCGAAAGTCTGCGGCCATCGAAACCCTCCATTGGACAAGTGTTGAGTCCGAGTGCCTCGGCGGCGATCATTAGATTTTCGCAAGCCAGCGATGTGTTTTTCGTCGCCCATTTAAATAATCCATGCCGCGATACGGGCGCCATGCCGACTATCCTGCGAAGGTTCAGCGCACGAAGAACGACCCACTTCAACATACCAAACACTCCGAACCATCCTTGCATGAAAAACCACTTTCCCCATTTAGCCCTGCGCTCATACTCAGACACTTTCTCGTGACTGAAGCCACTTTGGTGTACCCATTGCAGGAAGCCTTGTGTGGTCGATTGCCATGATCCGATGTCGGCGACGGCCACAATCAGAGCTGATGCGGTCTCCGCGGGGCGCTGGCCCATGCAAAGCTGGGCTGCCCTCTTTCTCATCGGCGAAGATTGCACCCAATAGAAGCGGTAAGGTTGCATGTTGAAACTGGATGGAGCAAGACGAACTGCTTCGAGAATCAACTGGCGTTGGATTTCGGAAATTTCGACCGTCTCAAAGACCTTCACCGCCCTTCTTTGGAAGATCGCATCCAGTATCTGCGTGCTATTTTCCTGCATGTTGCTATTACAACATAACGATGTTGTATATGCAACATATAAACTGCAGTGGGTCGGGGGAGAATCAGGTCCAGTGCTAGCGGGATAACGTAGGCGAAGGCGGACGTCATTGTGGATCACAATGGTGCCAATTGTGTCACCGGAAAATCACACGATTCCGATTTAGTATTGGCCACACGGTGAAACAGGTACTGCAGCAGGCGCGAACGGGCGAGATTACGGTGATGGACGTCCCCGCGCCCAAACTGCTTCCGGGATGCGTTCTGGTACGGATGGCGGCCTCGCTGGTTTCGGCCGGCACTGAACGCGCGTCTTATGAATTTGCCAGCAAGAACTTATTGCAAAAGGCGAAAGCCCGCCCCGACCTCGTTGCCGAAGTCTTCAACAAAATTCGGCGCGATGGCCTGTTCTCTGCGGTCTCTGCAGTTCGCAGCCGACTTGATCAGCCGAATGCGCTTGGTTACAGCAGCTCCGGAACAGTGATTGAAGTTGGGGAAGGCATCACCGATCTCAGCATCGGCGATTCGTGTTGCTTGCGCCGGAGTAAATTGCGCAGTTCACGCAGAGTTCGCCTGTATCCCGCGGCTGCTGGCGGCCAGGATTCCTCAATCGGCGTTGAGCTTTGAAGATGCTGCATTCACCACTCTTGGCGCGGTGGCCTTGCATGGAGTTCGCACCGCCGAAGTAAAACTGGGAGATGTGGTCGCAGTCGTTGGCCTAGGTTTGGTTGGGCAACTTACAGTACAGATTCTCAAGGCAGCCGGCTGCCGCGTTTTGGGAATGGATATTGCCGCCGAGCGTGCTGAACTAGCCTACCGGCTTGGAGCGGACGATGTCAGCATCTCACGCGATGGCTTACGCGATTTGTGCCGGCAGCACTCCAATGGTCATGGCGCCGATGCCGTACTGATTACCGCGGAAACGACCAGCAGCGAACCGGTCGCATTGGCCGGAGAAGTGGCGCGCGATCGCGCAATTGTGGTCGCCGTGGGAACGGTTGGTATGGAGATTCAACGCAAGCTTTATTTTGAAAAAGAGTTGGATTTTCGGATTTCGCGTTCTTATGGGCCGGGCCGATACGATTCGGTATATGAGCAGAAAGGCCGCGATTATCCCGTCGGGTACGTGCGTTGGACCGAAACTCGAAACATGGAGGCTTTTCTCCAACTTCTGTCGGCGGGCAAGGTCGATGTGAAGTCGCTGGTCACACACCGCTTCCCAATTGAGAGTGCGCAGAATGCCTACGATCTGATTACGGGAAAGACGTGCCAGCCATTCCTTGGAGTTCTGATCACTTATCCCGCGCAGGCCAAAGCGAGCCAGGAAATTCGGCTTCGGGGAAACACGACCGTTCTTGCCGCGAAGAAATCGCTGGCAATTGGAGTTCTGGGCGCTGGCAACTTTGCCATGAGCACGCTCCTGCCGGCGTTTAAGCAGGTTCGTGATGCGGAAATGATTGGCGTCTGTGCCGCCAACGGTTCGCATGCGCGTCACGCAGCCGAGAAATTTGGCTTCCGATACTGCGCCAGCGATGAATATAAGGTGATCAACGACCCGGACATCAATGCGATTGTGATCGCCACTCGCCATCACCTGCATGCTAATCAGGTGTTGACTGCGCTCGCGGCGGGCAAGCATGTGTTTTGCGAGAAGCCACTCTGCCTGAATGAAATCGATCTACAAAAGATTGTTCACGCTCACGAAACATTACGACGCGAAGTCCTGCTGATGGTCGGGTTCAACCGCCGATTCGCTCCCCTGGCGCTGCGGATGAAAGCGTTCCTGAAACAAGTTAAGGACCCGTTAGCGCTCTATTATCGCGTGAACGCCGGGTTCGTTGCGCGCGATCATTGGGTGAACGATCCTGAGCAGGGCGGTGGGCGAATTCTCGGTGAGGTCTGTCATTTTGTGGATTTCCTGAGTTTTCTGACGGGATCTCTGCCGGTCGAAGTGGAAACCAAGAGCGTGAGCAGCTTTGATCAAAACGCCGACGAGAATGTGATCATTTCGCTGCGCTTTGCCAATGGCTCGCAGGGCACCATCAGTTATTTGTCCAATGGCGACCGCTCGTACTCGAAGGAACGAGTGGAAGTTTTTGGCGGAGGCGCAGTGGCCGTGCTGGAAGATTTTCGGCGGTTGGAACTGGTGCGACATGGAAAGAAGCAAACTTTCCGTTCGCGCTTTCGCCAGGACAAAGGACATCACGCGGAGTTGGAGGCTTTTGCCGCCGCAATATGCAGCGGGGGCAAAATCCCTATTCCGTTTGAGGAGATCGTATCGAGTACGCTGGCGACGTTACGCGCGCTTGAGTCGCGACCTTCCGGACATGCGATTTCAGTGGATTCCTTCCTAAGCTCCAATTCCCACTTAAGCCGCGCAGTTTAACAATCCGTTTACCGGCTCTTGCTAATGATCCTTATAGCCAATTTTTGCCCGCACGCCGCGGGCAACATGTGGCCGAAAAACCACTATCCACGGTATCTGTCTAGCCATAAAGGGCTTAACGCGGTCGCAAAATATTGCAATAGTAGCAATAATTATCATCCTTGACCAGCAATGACTTACGGGATAAATTGCATCTAGTGGTTTACGGTTCGATGAACTGGCCCCCTCCTCAAATCGATCCGATAGTTCCCCCCACAAAATAATTGCTTCAGTTTTGACAAGCTAGGAGAAAACATGATGGGCTCTACCCAGAAATGGTGGAGCGTAGCTGCGCTAGCACTCGTGTGTCTCGCGCCCTGCGCTTTTGCCACCAGTAGTCTGACGATGACCGGCGCCGGAAACAATGTGATGGATAACGTACTACGTCGGTCCTTATTACGCGACCGTGAATGGCGCGGCGAATACTCCCGTCATTTGCGATGATTTCGCGGACGAAACTTATATTGGCAGCTCGTGGAATTACACTCCCAACACCTTCTCGACCTTGGGAAGCGCGTTGTGGGGAAACCAGACTCAGAACTATGAAGGAGCGGCCTGGTTGACGCTGCAAATGCTTTCCTTGAACAGTAGTCCGGGGAATGCCACGCAGGTGGGATATCTGTCATACGCGATCTGGTCGCTGTTCGATAGCAATGCCCTGAACGGTTTGAACTCGACCCAAATCGCGGGCGTTGACAACTGGCTAGGCATGATTCCGTCAAATTTAACGGCCGGTCAATTCTCTAACTTTGAGATTTTGACGCCGCAAGGCTGCACGAACGGGCCAGGATCGTGTCCAGGGCAGGAGTTCATGGTCATGGTACCGGAAGGCGGTTCGGCGGCAATGTATCTACTGTTCGCGACGTTGTCATGTGCGGGGGCGATACTGTACCGCCGTCGCGGGCAAAATGCGGCGGTGCGTTCCAGTATTGCCTGAACACGGAGTTGCGGCCCTCCCCTTTCTTGGGCCCTCGACTCATTCCTACATCCGATTGGAAGAACGGGCGACTGATCTCAGTCGCCTGTTTCCGATCTCTGCCAGCCGGCCGTATTGGTGAGTTCAATCGAAGGAGAGACTCGTTCCGCCTGTCGCAGACGGTTCGAACTTGCATCTCCATCGGCTAGGTCAGGGCGAAAACTCCAATTTGGCAGGAACGCGCCTAGACGCGGAGTTACACAGCGCTGCCAGAAAGAACGCTCGCTGCGGAACAACGGCGAGGATTCAACAATCTTCTTTGCCCGATTGAGTTCAAACCAACGAAGATAATTTCTCACCACGCTGGGCAGAGTCATCTGGATGGCGGCGGAGAAGTTCTGCTCGGCCATCTGACGTTGCTCCTCATGAGATTGCAGAATGCCAGTTAGTTGATCGGCAAGATCGGCTGCGTTTCCCCGCTGGAAAAAACGTACTGCCATGTCTTCGTCCGCGGCCATGTCGCGGAAATCTGCGATGTCAGCGCACACGATTGGAACTCCGTACTCGCACGCTTGATGAGCCGGGCCACTGGAACCGGTGGCTGAATCGTACGGCATTACTACCACGCTGGTCGTGCTGTAGAGCTCCGGAATAGCTTCTTCGGGTACGTAGCCCCGGAACTCGACTCTCGAACCCAGATTGTGCGAGTCGCGAATCGATTCCCAGTACCCGGGTTTGGTGTGATGGTTGGCTCCGGCAACAATCAGTTTTGCATTCGGCACTTTCTTCAAGACCGCGGGAAACGCTTCCATCACCGTCTCAAGACGTTTGTAAGTTCCCCAATGTCCGATAGCCAGAACGCGGTGATCTGGATTTCCCCGTTTAGACCAATCCGGCGGGCTGGGGCAGGGCGCAAAGGTACCGTGCGTACCCAGTAAAACATTCTCGGCAGAATATTTTTCAATCAACGTTCGGCGGTAACCGGAGAGCAATACAGAAACTGAATTCGCCTTCAACAAAGCTCGGGTAGCAATGTCACTACCGATCCGGAACATCTTTTCCTGGCGAACACCGGCGCTGCTGAAATCGACGTGCTCGATGATGTGGTGCAGAGTGATGTGCGTGTAGCAACCAAGGGTTCGCGTCAGCGCGGGTACGCACAAGCCGGCAAAAGCGGCAACGGGGTAGTCCGGAGTCGCGAAACTGGAGAAGACGAGGTTGAACCAGACCACATCCGGTTTCAGTCTGCGAATGGTCTTCAACAGATTCACCGGGGTTCCCAGGCTGTTGAACTTCCAGCAGCGAATCACGTTGAAGCCAGGCAACTCGGCTTGTTCGCTGGCTTTGATGGGGTTCCCGTTCTGATCCGTGGCAAATTCATAATCGGTCAGTTCGTCAGCCAAAATGGTCAGTTCGATACGAGGATCGCGCTGAAGTTCCCGCGCAATATAAAAGGCGTACTCGTTCAACTGCCGGCCGCTAGGGGGAAACGTTGCTACTAAGCAGATTTTCATCGTAGTCCAATCTCAAAACAAATCTATACGTACATAAGGCCTGAACTGCTCACTCTGACTGCCCGGGAAGTTATAAAAGCTTTCTTCTGCCATGCCTGCCGAAAAACGAACCGGATACTTTATTTCAACTTGCCCGCTTTGATCTTTGAAGCCGTGGCGAATTGGCATCGCGTAGGAAACCGAGAAGCCAGTTTGCACCGCGTCATAAACATGGAAACCCATATTGCGTGAATAAGCCCCCGCTGCCTGGATGGTCCAATTACGGGTGGGAGAAAACTCCACGCTTCCTGCAGGCCGCAAGGCTTGTGCGATTGCCCAGTTGCTCAGCTCAACTCGCCATGCCCGCAAGTCTTCTGCCAACACCCTGAAATTGAGCCGCTGCGAAACCTTGTGTTCGATGCCGATATAAGCCGACGTGTAATAGAACTCTCGAGTGACGGGGAAAAACTGTTCATCGCGAGCGCCCCATCCAGTTACCAGGGCGGTCTTTCCCCAAGGCCGTCCCACGCGGAAGTCCACTGCTCCGGCCAGATCCCGCGAGCTCAGGTTGCTCTCGGTGAACGGTCCGGCTTCGCGGATGGCGTACCCGGTCACCGAAATAATGTTGAACAACGAACTCGTCGTCATGTACACAAATTGCCGAAACAAGTTCTGGTTCATCTCCACAGGCGACAGGGAGTCCCTGCGAATAGTTCCCTGAATCCCCGTGTTAAAGCTGAAGACCGCCGACCCGAGATGAAAACTCGGATTCACACCGAAGTTAGCTGTGTAATCGGTGGTATCCCGATTGACGATCTCGTTCGCACTGGGGAGCGAGATTTCGCCCCGGGCGTTCCGCACTTGAAAGAACCCAGTGAAGTCGGGAAAGTTGTTAAGGTGTATATGGTAGGCGCCGGTCCACTGAGTTTCGATCGAGGAACGCGGCGGCGGAAGTAACCCCTGCCGTCCCGGTATGGGGTTGGGCACAGCCAACTTGGCGTCCAAGGGATAAACCGTCGTATCCTCAAAAATCGGCGCCACTGAAAAATCCGAGAGGACGCTGATGTTTCGGGTAAGCCTGAGTCCCTCGTTCCCTGCCGCCTGCAGCATATCCTGCTCTGCGGTTTGATCTTCACCAGCAGCATTTTCTGCCTGGCCAAATGCAGTGAGCGCCTGAGAATTCTGATGTTCCTGGCGCAGCACGGCGGCTTTAGTCAACAAATATTGATAGCTGGGTTCATCATTGGCTGAATTACTGACTGCATTCAGTTCAACATTAGCCTTGGTTGTGTCGCCAAGCGCCAGGTAAGTGTTTGCCAATGCGACTCGCACCGAGGTATCGGCCGCACCCGCTGCGAGAGCGAGTTGGAGATATTGTTGAGCTAACTGGTACTCGTGCAAATCGAGGAAAACTCCTGCCGCTTCCATCAATTGTTCGCCGGTAGGTGGGAGGGTTTCGCCGGTGCGAGCTTCCATCAGAGCTAGGGCAATCTGCCGCTGAGCGTCTTCCGAATGATCCTGATTGGCCATGAGCCGCCCGATCGCGAGACGTACGCTGATGCGGTCGGCGTTGGGAGCGTCGAGCGCTCTTTCGAATCGCTCCATCGCACCTTTGTTATCTCCGAGTGCGCTCAAAGCCTGCCCAGTCGTGACAAATACGGCGCTTTCATTGTGCTTCTGATCTTTCGCAGCCGGCATGATTTGGATTTTCTGCTCGGCCAATTGCACGTTCTGCAGGGTCTGATCGCGATCACGAAGTTCGGCATACGATCGTGCCATCTGCGCATAAATCAGAGGATCATCTGGCGAAAGCGTACGCGCGATTTGCAGCTCGTCAATTGCGGGGTGGTATTGGCGGAGGCTGTATAGCGTATCCGCGAGTGCAAGGTGGATGCCGCTATCATTTGGCGCTATTTTCAGGGCCACGCGATACTCGTTAGCGGACTTCATCAACAGCCCGTTCTGCCCGTATGCGGTAGCGCGAATGAGATGGATGGGGAGAGAATCGCCCATTTGTTCTTCCGCCAGCTGCACCTCGCGCAGCGCTTCCTGCGGACGGTGCGAATCGAGGCTGGCATAAGCCAAGCCCAAATGAGCCTCGCCATTTTTCGGATCTAGCTTCAAGGCCGCTTCAAAATCTGCAGCAGCGGCCGCCGGTTGATGGAGGTCTTTGAAGACGTAGCCGCGGTTGATGTATCCCGTAACTACTTTGGGATCTCGATCCACGGCCTCGCTGAAATCTTTTTGCGCCTCTTCGAGTTGCCCGGCCTGCTTGTGCACATATCCGGCCAGCAGCGGGATGTCTGGCTCATTCGGCAGTATCGGATCGTACTGAGAAGTTAATTGCAGCAGCTCGTCATATTGTTTGAGATTGAGAAGATCGTAGCCGAGGTACACAACGACGTCTCGATCTTTCGGGAGCTGTTTGATGGCTTCGCGTCCCAAGGCGGCGGACTTCTCATAATCGCCTTTGAAGCTGAAGTACCGCTCTTCCTCTCGCAGGACGTGGGCTTCTTGCTGCATTTCCGGCGTAACGCGCTGCAACCATTCCGCCGCGAGAGGAAGATTGTGCGCTTCGATGGCGGCGTTCATTCCGCCAGCGACGATTAATGCGTTGGCTGGAGCTAATTCGAATCCCTTTTTGTAAGAGGCATCGGCCTTGATGAAATCTTTGCGCGCCGCATACAAATCGCCGAGCGCGAGATACGGAATATATAGCGTGGGATATGCCGCTTCCAGTTTCTGGAAGTAGTTCTCCGCATCCTGATCGTGCCCCGCTTCGCGGGAAACATAACCCAGCGAGATGAGGGCGGAACGGTTCACCGAATCGATAGCGAGAATCTTTTTGTACACGGCAATTGCGTCGTCAGGGCGACCCATTTTCACCAGCAGATCCCCACCGAGTTGCAGGCTGTTGGGATCATCAGGATTGATCGCCAATGCTTCTTTGATGTCGTTTCCGGCCCCGTCGAAGTCACCTTGGTTGATTTTGATCAAAGCCCGCAGGCGGAGGAATTGCGGGCGGGTCGCCCCTCGCTCATCTAACGCGTTGATTTGATTCTGTGCTATTTCAAGATTCTGGTGAGATGCATTGTCATCTTTCAGGGTCTTGTAGAGCTCAACCAAGTCCATGTGCAGCTGGATTCCGTACAGCGGCCCCTCGGCCGGAGTCTCCGGTAAATGGTCCAAAGCGGCGTTGTATTCGCGAACCGCTTCTTCGTTATGTTCCTGCAGGCGCGCAATTTCGCCGAGAACGGCGTGCAGACGATAGTGTTCCGGATCAATGGATTTAGCTCGGTCGATAAAGGGCTGCGCATGCTCGATAGACCCCGCGGTCACTTGTGCCTGCGCCGCCGAAAGTTGCAAAGCCAGGTCGCGCGGCGCCGCGTCGGCCGCTTGTGCATACAGCTTGGCTGCTTCATCCTGGTTGCCATTGAGCTGATAGGTGTAGGCGAGTTCTGCTTTCACATCCGGTTTCGGGTTGTGAATTGTCTTAAGAGCAGCTATGGCAGCCGGGTAGTTTCCGGTCTCGCGATAATAGCCCGCCAGCGATCGTTGAACTTCGGGATTATTCGGATCACGCTGCTTAGCCATTTCGAGGTAATGGTTGGCTTGGTCGAACTTCTTCAAGTGTTGGAACGAAAGCGCTAATAACAGCTCCGGACGGGTGGCTGGTTCAATGCGTTCTGCGCGGGCAAGCACCGTTATTGCTCCGTCGTAATCTCCAGATCGCATCATTAACTCGCCCAGCAACACGGCATCGTTGACTCGCTTTGGGTCGCTCGCGAGAACCTGGTTCAGGAGTCGAATGGCCTCATCCGTGCGGCCCATGTTGCTGTAGGTCTGCGCCAGGCCGGAGATGCCCTCCAGCGATGAAGGATTGATGCGGATGCCTCGGCTGTAGGAATCCACAGCGAGCTGAAATTTCCCGTCAAGCCGAGCCGCGTAGCCGAGGAGGAACCATAGCTGCGGGTCATTTGGAGCCGCCTTCGCAGCCCGCTCCGCATAGTCGACCGCAGCGCCGAAGTTGCGATTTTTCAGCGCTTGTTCGGCTGCACGCGCCAGACGCGCGTTTTGAATGTTGGATCCCCACCCCAACGATTTATTGGCGGAAGGCTTTTGATCGGTCGGCTTGTTTTCCGGCTTGGGTTGGGGATTGTCTCCTCCAACCTTGTAAGTCTGCGCGTGGGCACACCCCAGCACGACCAGTGATACTAACGCAACGATCTTCAAACACACGTACACAGTCTTCATTTGTCCCAACGCAGGGCGCAAAATGACACCACCCAATCAAGCGATCAATTCCAAGGCTCTTCGATTCTCAAAACGCTCCAAATGTTGGCTGAAGTGTTTTAATAACAGATGAATAACCGTTTGAGATGAGCAACCTGAAAGAGGAATGCGGAATCAAAGACTTCTCGGGAGGGCGCAGTGCGCACAGCTGAATCCGTTGCACCTACTACACAGCCAATACCACTGAGCATGATTTTTCTTGCGGCGCTCGCAGTCCACTCGCCGCTGTTGCTCATGAAGTTGCCGCTGAAGACATACGACGCGAACTTCCACATTTTCTTTGCATCGCACTATTTGCACAATTGGTTCGATCCATGGAATTCGAAGTGGTACGCCGGTTTTTCACAGACCACGTATCCTCCGTTGCCGCAGCAGTGGCTGGCGCTGGTCTCGCGCATCACCGGACTGGACATGGCATACATGCTGGTTCAGTTTGTCGCCATTTTGCTTCTGGCATTGGGCGTGTATCGTTTCTCGTTGCTGTGGGTAAGCCGGCGCGCGGCTTCATTTGCTGCCTTGGCGAGTGTGTTTCTTGGCTCTGAATGTTTCCTGATTTACTCGGCCGGGCAATTGTCCACTACGTTTGCGGCTCCGCTCTACCTGAACGCATTGCCTTACCTGTATACCTGGATACGCTATGGAAACTGGCGGTCGTTCCTTAAGGGCGCTGCGCTGTTTACGGCAGCGGCTGCCGCCCACCATGCCACGCTGTTGTTCGGATCTTTTTTCTTCGCGCTGCCTGTTGTGGCATTAGCTTTCCTGGACCGCAATGACGGCGAACGCGCTTCGACATCCGCATTAGTGATAAGAACCGTGAGCATCATGGTAGTGGTAGGCGCGGCCATCGGGATTGTTCTTCTTCCCTTCATAATCGCGCTTATTCATTATCCAGTCACTCAGGTGCCGATTCCGCATCCCAGCCGAGCCAACTACATTTTGACTCCGCAATGGGGATTGAACTACTTCATCGTTCCCTACGGCGCCTTGATTCTCGCGCTGCCGTTTATTTTTCTGCGGGGCTGCTCCAACGTCCGGCTGCGGCCGCTTTTCTTCGGCTTCTGGCTGGCGTTTCTGATTGGCTTGGGCAGCACAACGCCAGTGGGCCGGATTCTTCTAGGCCGCGCTTTTGAAGTTCTAACTATGGAGCGCTTCAGCTATTGGGCAACTTTGCTCGCGCTGCCGTTCGTAGGCCTTCTGGCAACTGAGCTTATCGACAGATATCGCGGGCGTGCCATTGCGGGATTGGCGGTGGCTGCCACTCTGAGCTGCGCACTGGCGGTCGCTTGGTCCACATATAAACCAGCCGATGCCGTGGACTTCAGCGTCGACTCAACCGCGGCGTGGCTCAACCGCGACGGTCATGACAAGTATCGTTACGTCACACTTGGCTTCGGCAACAAGATCGCGCGACTGGCCGTTCTCACCGACGCCAGCAGTGTGGACGGTGAATGGAACTCTGGCCGTATGCTGCCGGAATTAACTGAGCACGGCGCCGGCGCGCTTACCAGTTCGAAATATTTCGGAAAGTCTGGTATCGAGGCGCTGAGCGCGATTTTGCATCACGCCGATCGTTATGGATTGAAGTGGGTATTTCTGCGCGATCCGTATTACGAACCGCTCTTAGTTTTCGCCGGATGGCGGCGGGTCGATGACCTCGAAGATCGGACCATCACGGTGTGGAGCAAAGAAGACACGCCGCCGGCGACGCCCGTGAATGCGCCACAAATTCCTCCTCATTGGCAAGGCCTGATGTGGGGCATTCTGCCGATAGGGAGCAGTATTCTCGCCCTGCTGTTGGTACTGATTCCGGAGAAACACTGGGACAAGGAGCGAGTGGTCGAGCCTACCTCGACGCACGACAATCTGGTGCTCGGGAGGATGACTTCATGACCGGCCGCATTCTTGCTTTCGTAATGGCGCTTTTGACTGTGGCATTAATTGTCGTGGGCACCGTGTGGCCATTTAAATCGGAACTGGTTACGGCTGGCGTGGATTCCGGGGCTGATATGTTGCGCCCTTCGTCGACGCCGCAGGCAGCGGTTGAGAATCTGGCCACGCAAATTGGTCGTCGCGATTGGGAAAAAGCGTACTCCAGCCTCGCGAATAAGAATGAATTTGAAGAAACGGATTTCGTGCGCGATCTGGCGGGCAGCTATCCCAGCCTTCGCAGCCACGCCAGCCTCGACAGTTTCGACGTGCGTCCGCAACATGCAGGCCCAGATGACGCCCAAGTAAAACTTAATTTGCGTTGGTCGACAGTAGTGGGCACGTTTCTCGACAGCCGCATGTTGCGCGTGGTCAAGACTGGCGACCGTTGGAGCGTGGTATGGCCGATTGTGAAAGAACCACGCGTCCCACCGCAAGTCATTCCGGTGAACTACCTGCGCTGGGATGTGATCTATCGCGGCGCAGAAGATGACTGGGGAGCTCAAGACGCCGAGTCTCCGCACGTACGCATCGTAGATATGCATCCCGTGGATCGCGGCGGCGGCGTCGTGATAATGGGCGAACTCCTGAATGAGGACGTGGTCCCGGCGTTCGTCAATGTGAAGGCGACTCTATTGGCGAAAGACGGCTCCGCGCTGGCGACCGAAGACAGCTTCGACAAGATTTCTCACATTCTGTTGCCCCGGCAAGTGACGCCGTTTCTCATTGAGTTTCACAATGTGGGGTTATCCCAGGTTGACAGCGTTCATATGCAGCCGTCGTCAACTCTGGTCGCGGCGTCGGCGGACCCGGTTGTCGAGATTGAAGATCAGCATTTGAACTCGGGCTCGCAGGCTTCATTGACCGGAAAACTCCTTAACCAAAGTGGGCAGGTGGTCAACGTCGCGCACGTCCTGGGAACGTTCTACGACAATACCGGGCAATTAATCTGGGTCTCTGACGGATATGCGGAACGCGCGCTGCTTCCTGGGACGCCAGAGACGTTCGCCATGTCGGTCCCTCCAGACATCGCGAACAAAGTTAAAACTCAACGCGCTGTCACCACGACTTATAGCTCCAACCGATTCCAATGAAATCAAGACTCACATCATTTCTCGGTGGACTGATTGTGCTTGCGGCCGGACAGTTGGCTTTCGCTCAGGGCAGCTTAGGCCTGCCGAAAACTGTGGAGGCCGGCGCGGCGTTTTCAATTCACACTAGTGGCAGCGGAAAAGGCGTGCTGTACATCGTTGGCCCGGGACAAGTGCTGCGGCGCGATGTGCAATTGGGTGAGGACATTTCTTTCGCGCCCGGCGATATGCACAATGCCGGCCACTACCTGGTAGTGCTTACCGGCGGCTCGTCCACGGAGGATGGCGCGTTCGATGTCACCGCTGTGCATCAGCCAACAACTCTAAGTTTTATCGCGAAACCTTCTCGGCTTCCGGTTGATTTGCACGATGGCATCAGTGGCGTGGTCTACGTCTTCGATACTTTTCACAACCTGGTTTTGCAACCGACGCCGGTTTCATTTCAACTCTCGGGCGTTGCCGGCGCCCCACAGACACGAACCGTGACTTCGAAAAATGGTGTGGCTTGGACCAAGCTGGATTCTGCATCCAAGGAGGGCGCGGCGAAGTTCGAAGCCCGGGCTGGAAATGTGGCCGACGAGCGAATTATCCAGCAGGTTCCCGGGGATCCGTGCAGATTGAAAATGGACGTACGGCCCTCCGGACAGAGACTTCAGTTGGAAACCGAACCAGTGCGTGATTGCAGTGGCAACGCGGTGCCCGACGGGACGATTGTCACCTTTACGGAAATTTACGAGGGCGGGGAAGCTACAGTCGATGTGCCTCTCAAACGCGGCGTAGCCAAAACAGAGATGCCAGCCTACAAAGGCGCAACTATTTCCGTGGCTACTGGAGTTGTGATGGGGAATGAAGTTCACTGGGGGAAAGAATGACGACCGGGCAAAAACCGATGGCGTGGAAGCCGGCCGTGTTCGTGTTCTCTGTTCTGGCCGCCCTTTTTGTTGGGGCCTCTGACCAGCCAAAAGTACGAGTTGAGTCAACGGATTCGGTTGGGCCTCGAACTTTAGAGAAGCAAACCGAGACCGCAGTGGTTCGCGATTATCTGCAAGCGTGGCACAGCCTGAGTGGCGCCCTCGAGCAGAATCGAGCAGATTTACTCAATGCAGATTTTGTCGGTACTGCGAAAGAGAAGCTCTCCGACACAATCCGGGAACAGGCGAAGCTGGGAATCCAGACGCGTTATGTAGACAAAGCGCACGACGTGCAACTGGTCTTCTACTCGCCTGAGGGGCTATCGATTCAATTAGTGGATACAGTTGATTACGACATACAACTCATTGACCACGAAAAGCCTCAGATAACGCAGCATGTTCGCGCGCGCTACGTTGCGGTGTTAACTCCTACAGAAGTGCAGTGGAAGGTGCGCGTCTTCCAAGCAGAGCCCGAATAACGGGCCTGCTTCGAACTCTCAGTCACATGAGAGTCGACATAGTGGGGAAGCAGCGAGCGCTATTTTTTATTAGATTCAGGAGCCTCTTATGATCTCCGTGGTAGTGCCGATTTATAACGAAGAAGAAATCGTAAAAATGTTTCATTCCGCAGTTGCCGACTCGATGAGCGACATCGGCGAACCCTGGGAAGTGGTTTATGTGAACGACGGCTCCAGGGACTCGTCCCTCCAACTGTTGAAGGAACTACAGGCGGAAGACGACCACGTCGTCGTGGTGGACCTCTCGCGCAATTGGGGACATATGGGCGCGATCACCGCAGGTCTGCAGACCGCGCGCGGCGATGCAGTGGTATTAATGGACGGCGACTTCCAGGACCCGCCGGAAGTGGTGCCTGAGTTGGTGGCGGCATGGCGCGGCGGAGCCCAGGTTGTAACTGCGGTGCGGCGGAGCCGGCAGGAGAGCCGCAAAGTTCTGGCGGCATTGTTTCCGCTCTTTTATCGAGTGCTCGGAGCGCTATCTGACTATCCCATTCCGTTGAATGCGGGAATTTTCGGCCTGCTGGATCGCCAGGCAGTGGACTCGATTAATTCGCTGCGCGAAGGCAATCGATATTTGCCCGGATTGCGTGCCTGGGTGGGTTACAAAACTGGCGTCGTCTACTACGATCGGCAAGATCGCGCGGGCGGTGAAGGTAAGCTTTCCTTCATGAGTCGGATTAAGTACGCGATGGATGCCATTACCAGCTTCAGCTACAAGCCTCTGCGCATGAGTTTTGCGTTAGCGGGCTTGTCGACTCTTCTGGCGGTAATTCTCGGCATCTCTACTGTGACATCGCACAACTCAACCAGTTCTTTGGGCTATGCTGTGAGCGCTGCGATTTTCCTGGTAGGTGCGCTCCTGCTTTTATGCATGGGTGTGCTTGGCGAGTATATCGGCCGCGTCTACGACGAAGTACGCAGCCGGCCGCTGTCGATTATCAATAAGGTCTACTACGCTTCGCAGTTGAACTCGATTCCAGTAGGGATCGGGCGGCAGACCGAGCAGGAGAGAGTCTACCGAATCGCCTAGACGCCTGATTCATTCCAGCCTGGGTGTCCTTTGCAGCGATGAAGCAAAACCTCTTACAAAAAACACTCTGTCATCCATACAAAAACACTCTGTCATCCCGAGCAGCGCGAGGGATCTAGGTTCTTGCCTGCGCAACGATATCACTGGCGCAGGCAAGAACCTAGATCCCTCGCGCTGCTCGGGATGACAGAGTGTTTTTCGGGGTAACAAGAGCCTTGGTCAGGACGACAAGGTCGGACGACAAGCTCATTGTCAAGTTGATTAGAAGCGTTGCCGGATTGAATTGCTACGGATTACTGCCCTGCCCGCGACTGCGAGTCAGAGCCGCACTTCGCCAGCCCACGTTCGATCGCTGTGCCTTCCTCGTAATCGTTCCATGTGGCAATCAACATGAAAGGTAGAGGCTGGTCTGGCGGATAATACTGGCGCCAAATCTTCATCGTGTCAGCAAAGGTTTCGCCGCAGCGCTGAGACATGTGGCGATTGAGACTCCACGAAGCTTTGCTGTCGTCGAACCCAGCCCAGGCTGCGCCGATTGCAATCTTGTCAGGATACGTCGACCGCATCTTGCGATAGAAATCGCGCAGGTAATCTTCACCCCAATTGCTGCCGTCCGCAGCCCAACCCTTTTTCCCTGGGTTCACCCACGCGTAGAAACCGTCAAAGTCGGCCGCATACGATGTTTCACGGTTTTCATAGATCAGCAAAGGGGCTGGATTCCATTGGGCCGTCGCCTCGCGCACCCGCTTCCAGTCGGTGTGCCCGCCCTTAGGAAAAATGAAGATTACGGGTCGGTCTTCGTATGTGAGATAGGCCTGCACGCCAGGCGAGTTGGAAGACAGGTAGTTCTCATGAAATTTATTGAAAGCCATGAGCGCGTCGTCGGTCGCCTGGGCGCTCTCATAATCCGTCTCGTCATACATCATCGCCACGTGGAATTTTTTTTCGGATGCAATTGTTTGCATCAATGAGTAGGCGTGGTCTAGCAGCGGTTCACGGTCGCCGTACCAGTCGACGACAAAGCCCGAAATTCCCATGGCTTTAGCTTGGTCAATTTGCTTTTGTATCACCGCAGGATCCTGCGATGAATAACCGACGGAGATGTGACGAGGATGTCCAAACCACGGCTCATACACCGCCAGCAGGCGCGGCGAGGAGTCAGTGGCAGGAACGCCCTGACGCAGCGTCTGCTGTTGCAAGCCGGGGTGGCTACAGCCCTGCAGCAGCACGACAAGCGCCAAGGCAGAAATCACCTGGTAACGATCCATCATCTTCATCATCTGATGCGTTGTTATTAGAGGGCGCTGGAGCTATTCAGGTTGCAGGCAAGCAACGCAAATTAAAGCTTCTAAGCGGCGGTGCGCGAGCATCCCAACAATCAATTTTCGCATCAGAAGCTCTGCCAGCGAGAAAAAAAGCTCCTGGTGATTGCGCCTGATACCAGCCACTTAGTTTAGTTGGAGCCCCAAACGGTGTTGAACGATCCGAATCCTGAAGTAAAGACTTTGCAGGCCCGCGTTCTTTCCGGCAGTTTCGTGCTGCTCACGGGTTCGGGTCTCGTCACTGCAATCAATTTCGCATACAACATTGCAGTCGCGCGGTTTCTGGGACCGACTGCGTTCGGTCACGCCACCGCGGTTTACACACTTCTTATCCTGATTTCCTGCGTCACGCTCTCATTTCAAATTGTGTCCGCGAAAGTGGTTGCCCAGCAGTCCACCCTGGAAGGAAAGAGCACAGCATACCGTGGCTTTCACAAAGGCGCGTGGAAGTGCGGCATCTTCGTTGGGTTGCTTTTGCTGCTATTCCAGAAGGCTATCGCGAGCTATCTTAACCTGCCGACACCCATGCTGATCGTTCTGCTCAGCATCGGCGTAGCTTTCTATGTGCCGTTGGGAGCGCGCCGAGGCTACATCCAGGGCGCATATGGCTTCCAGCGACTGGCTGCCAACCTGGTTTTGGAAGGCTTGGTACGACTGGGCGGATCGCTGCTGAGTATCAGCCTGGGCTGGGGTGTGCGCGGGGTGATCGCCGCGAATGCCGCCGCAATAGCAATGGCCTATTTCGCCGCAGTACCCAAACTCGCGGCATCGATTCCCAACGAATTGCGTCTGCCAGATGCATTTCGTGAAGCGCTGCAAGCCATAGTCTTCTTCACCGGTCAAGTTCTCATCAACAACTGTGACATTGTGCTGGTAAAGCATTTCTTTCCACCCACCGCGGCAGGCCTGTACGCAGCTGTGGCGTTGGTGGGTCGAGTAGTTTTTGCATTCTCCTCGGCGGTGATCAATACCATGTTTCCACTTATGGCAGGGAGTCGAAGTGAGCAGAGAAAGGGCCACAGCGTCCTCGTAATTTCGCTACTGCTCGTGTTAGGGATCGGGTCAATTATTGCGGTTGGGCTGCGGCTGGCTCCAGCCGCGCTTTGGACGGGGCTTTTCGGATCCCAGTTTTCTATCGCCGGCAAATACGGACTTCCTTACTTGCTGGCCTTGTATGCGGCCACCACGGTCATCTATTGCCTCAGCGTAGTAATTATTGCTTACGAAATGTCTTACAAGATCGCGAACACCAGTTGGGTGCAATTGGCCTTCAGCGGGGTTCTATTCGCGGGTATTTGCCGCTTCCATTCGTCACTGCAGCAAGTGATCTGGATTCAGCTGGTGCTGATGTTGGCGTTGCTCTTCGTGCTCGCAGTGCCGTTCCTATGGAAGACACTGATGAGTTCCGAGGAGTATGCGGATATTCCGGTGGCGGCGAGCGGAATAAGAGTTATTCGACGTGTCTCGGAAGACGAAGCCATTGCGGAATTTTTGAAGAGCGATTTCGAAAGCGCCGTCTTCGAGGACTATCAGGAGTCCCTCCGCGATTTGGTGACTAGGCCGCGTTTTGACGATCCCGCCGCAAATGCGAAGCGCCGCGCTCTGTTATTTATCCGGCATCTTCCGCTGTGGCGAGAATTGCCCAAGGGTACGGAATGGTATGAGGTGGAAATCAAGCCGGCGGATCTTGATCAGATCAGAGTATTCCCGCGGGCGCTCTGGCGGAAACTGGCGCGCGGCAATTTTACCCTCACGGCCGTGATCGAACGCATCCGCGCTTATCGTGGCCACGACCTTGCAGTAAAGACCTTTCTGGCAAAGATCGCCTCCCTGCAAGAATGGCTTCGTCAGGATAATGCCGAAGGGGCGGTCCTGCTGATTGGTCTTAATGAGAGCGAACCTTTCACCATTCTCGACGGAAACCACCGCTTAGTGGCGGCATCGATGAGCTCCCCGGAGGCCATGCAAAAGCTTCGCTTCCTGTGCGGGCTGTCACCCAGAATGACCGAATGCTGCTGGTATGAGACTAATTTCTCTACTCTCTGTCGGTACGGCGCAAACCGGCTGACAAACCTGGTGCACGACCCGGAAGCTGAACTTGAGCGCCTTCTGCAAAGTCCTTGAGCACTGGCAGGTTAGACTTTGGTACTAATGCAAACCCTAGAGCGCAATACAGGCAGCACCGGATAGACCGAGACGCTTACTGACGATAGATTGAGCATGTGTACGAACCATTTTTTCGGTCCCCATTGGGGTTGAAAGATGGAATCTAGAGCCCCGGATGAGCCCCATGAATAGCGCAAGAACTGTAGTAGTAAAGCAACTGCCGGAAAAATTCAGCGTAGAACAAGCCCGCAATTTATTGCTTGACGTTGACTCCTCGCTAAAGGCAGATCGGCCACGTCTGGTACTCGATTGTTCCCAAGTTCGACGGCTGGATAGCGCTGGAGTGCAGGCGATCCTGTATTGCCTGGAAGAGGCGATGAAGCGCAATGGCGATGTCAAACTTGCGGCAGTTCCGCGAGCGGCGGCAGAGATACTGGAGCTTACCAAGGTTGATAGCCTTTTTGAATTGTTTGACACCCCTGCTGAAGCGGTAAAGAGCTTCTATCAGTTCCCGGTGCATGCATTTCCGGCGCCGCTGCAACCCACTTATCCAACTCCTGCATCCGAGAGGGTGGCGTAAATTCGCCCCCTCGTCGGGGCCGCCTCGTGAGCGTTGGAGCAATGAAAACATCTGGTGGGAAGTTCATACCCCATGTAGCGTGCTGTCTTGCAGTGTCGCTGCTAATGCCGTTCGTTTCTGCGTCGGCATCGCCTTTACAAGATCAGGCCGGCGCGACTCCGGTCGCTGCGCAATCAGCTGCGCAAAATCCAGGTCCTGCACAGTCTAAGACCGATAGTTTCCCTGATAGCCCGGGATCGATGCGCCCACAAGTGGCGGAAAATACATCGCCCTTCGGTGGGCAGCAATCTCTCACCGCTCAGCAGCAGGATCAAGAGCCTGTCGGAACTGCCGCAGCAGGCGGGGTTGAGAGCACGGGAGTGGCAGCTTCAAAACCAGCCGGAGCAGCCATTGCGCCAGCTAAGCAGCGACGGACGAGATCTTTCCTGATCAAAGTAAGCGCGATTGTGGGTGCAAGTGTTGCGGTCGGAACCGTGGTTGCGTTGGCTAATGCTAGTCCCAGCCGGCCACCCGGCGCTCGATAGCTATTGGCAAGAGAAACAGGAAAATGACTGACGTGAATCCTCGAAATCACCGCGCCAGATTTGTGAGCTTTTCAGGCATTGATGGCGCTGGCAAAAGTACCCAGATTGAAGCCCTGCGGGATCGCCTGGGTCAGGCTGGCTTCCAGGTCTCAATGCTCGCTTTCTGGGACGATGTGTCGATGCTGACCGGGCTTCGCGAATTCAGCGGCCACACCCTGTTCAAAGGTGAAAAGGGCGTGGGAGCTCCGGACAAGCCGGTTAATCGTCGGGACAAGAACGTGCGGACGTGGTACATGACAGCCGTACGCTTCTTTCTCTATTTGCTGGATGCTTTATCGCTTTGCACGGTAGTGGCAAAGCAACGTCGAAGCGGCGCGGATGTGATCATCTTCGATCGATATCTCCACGACGAGCTGGCGAACCTCAATCTGCAGAGTGGAATATCCCGGGCTTACGCCCGCTTCTTGCTTGCGATCACTCCGCACCCGGATATCGCCTATTTGCTAGACGCTGACCCGGAGCAAGCTCGAAAGCGGAAGCCAGAATATCCGGTCGAATTTCTCCATCAGAATCGCGCAGGCTATTTACTCCTCAGCAAAATGGGCGGGCAAATGACGGTGATTCCTCCTTCGCCGGTTGCCGAAGCCGCACAGCGTGTCCTGGAAGCACTCTTGAAGAAATTTTCCCCTGACGACTTGCAGCGCTTCTCGATCCCCTCACAAGGCGTACGCGTCAGTTCGCCAAGCATCACTTAAGAGGCTGCGGAAAAAGTCATTTCCTGGCGATCAAGCGCGGCCTCAGCGGCTAATGCCGGACGCATTTCAGCGACTTGCGGTATGCCTGAAGGCATACCCTGATACGAAACGATTTTATTTTGGGTATGGAAAGTTACGAAACGATCTTATTTTGGGTGTGAAAAGTAGAGTTGGTCACCCGAGGCACAGCCCTGTGCCTCGGGTGCCGGCTTCAGTAGTAGGTGAAGCTGAAGTTGTCCAGGTAGGTCGTATACGACGCCTCGTCGTGGTTGCCATCCGTCTGGTAGTTGACGGTGATGCCCCACCAGTTGCTCGGTGCGGACCCTGGCGCATAGTACTTGTTGATGTTATGAACCTGCCCGTTGAGCGTGATCGACTGGAACAGCAGCCAATTGTCAGACTCGCGCTGCACCTGGATAGTCAGGTGATTCCAGGCATTGTTAACCGCATTACAGGGAAAACCGGTGGACACCCAGTTGTGCCCAACGTTATCCCAAATATCCCACACGTTGCCGCCTAGAATGTTGCACTGGTTGCCCCAGATCAAGCTCAGACCATCAAAATACATGCTGATGTCAAACTCGAGCACCTGCGTCACTCCGATGTTGGTGGGATAGAAGTAAACCTCATAGGTGAAGTTGTGCAGAGTCGGAAGCAGCGTGTGACCAGTATCGGGGATACCTTGCGTTGAGCCTTGGCCGATCAGAGGATTGCTGTACAGAACATCCGCGTAAGGCTTGCTGCCACCGAGATAGAATTCCGTCGCGTCGCCGCTGAGCGAGGGACTTTTGATCCCTTGCTTCATCCACCAACTCACGCCCGAGCATGGGTAATTGCAGATGCCGTAGCCTGGAGGCAGTTCGCCCCAGCTCTTCCAGCCGCCGCTGGCCTGCAGGTGTTCGAGTGTGTGGCCGCTGGTTCCGCCCTTCACCGTGATCTCAACCGTAGTGTAAGTGGCTCCGCCGCAACGGTCCCACTCTTCTACGACGGTGTGGTAGCTACCGTCGCTGAGTGATAGATCGTGATCCATGGATGCTGCATCGACCACATAAACCAAACTGTCGTCCACGTATATTCCCATGGACGCAACTCCCTTGGAGCATGTGCTCGTCGTTGCCGTCGCCTTGTATTCCACCGGCGAACTTACTACTGAGTTATTCGTTGGGCTGCTGACGTATACGGTGGCAAATGCAGATGTCGCCAGCAGTGTAAAAATACACGTAGCGTAGAAAAAAGATTTCATCAAATCCTCCGGGTTTTGGAAACTGCCCTTGCGTGACGGCAAGGCCTGAATTGGCTAATGAACGGGCTATTCCAACGCGAGTAGGGGACGGCCCAGGCGATCACTGATCAATGTTTCGATCCGGAGATCCAGCAATGTTTGTGAGACAGTAATACAGCGTTTCCGACAGGGTCAACCCGCAAAGCTCGGAAATCTACTCAGAAGTACATGCAGTGCTTCGAGGGTTTATGGACGCTGGGGGAAAAGCTCGAAATCGGCGACTGGGGCCTTGAAAGGCCGCGGCTTCAGCCACGCCGCACACCGGTTTCAATGACTTACGGCACGGCTGGAAAGCCATGCTCTTTCCAAGTCCCATGCCCAGAGTTTTTCCCAACAATAAAGCCGTGAGCAGGCAGGGCTTTCTCGGCCAACGCTTTGCGCTTGGCTGACATCTCAGTTGATTCGCGATGGTCCTGCCAAAGAAAATAGCGTGGCGTCGCAAGCGCCAGGCAAAATTCCCTATATTTTGGTTGACTCCGCTCGTGGCTCTGGCAATCTTCTTGAGCGGATGCCGCGGTCTAGTGAATGGCCCAGGCAGCCGATCCGGGACCCTGCAGGATGTCAACCACATTATCTTCATGGCCCAGGAAAACCGGGCCTTCGACCATTATTTCGGCGCCATGCACGAATATTGGGCAGCGAATGGTATTGCGGATCAATCATTTGATGGCTTGGCACAATTTAATCCGACTCCAGGTCCGGTGCCCACGAATCCCGGTTGTGATGCCGCGTTTCCTTACCCGCCGAATGACTGCACTGTCGACGGTAATAGCCCGCAAGTCTCGTCATTTCATATGGTTTCCATGTGTGTGGAAAACCCGAGCCCCTCGTGGAACGAGGATCACGTGGATTGGAACCTTCATAATCCACTGTCATCCACGGCCACTCTTGATGGGTTCGTCTACACAGCGGCCCACGACGCCCGAACCAATGTGCCGCCGTTCACTGATGTGGACGGAGTTCGCGCCATGGGCCACTACGACGGAACCGACCTGCCCTATTACTACTTCATGGCCTCAAACTTCGCCACCTCGGACCGCTGGTTTTCGCCGGTAATGTCGCGTACTCAGCCCAACCGGCTATATATGCTGGCTGCGACCTCAGCCGGACATGTGTATCCGCCGCCGACCGCGCTAACTAACCAGACAATCTTTGATCTGCTGCAGGCTGCGAGCGTTTCCTGGAAGGTCTACGTCACCGATCTGACTCATGCCACGCCTCCGGTCCAGGACAGCACCATCAACATGTTCACGGCGGCCAGCAAATACCCGAACAACATCGTCCCGGTATCCGAATACTTAACCGATGTGCAGAATGGTACGCTGCCGGCAGTATCCTTCATCGACCCAGGGTTCAGCAGCGGACTTGACGAACATCCCGGATTGGACGACGGCGAGCCTGGCGGCAGCGTGCAATTAGGCGCACAATACGTTTCCACCCTTGTGAATGCCTTAATGCAGAGTTCTTCCTGGCAGGATTCGGTTTTCATCCTCACCTGGGACGAGTTCGGCGGCTTTTACGATCACGTGCCCCCGCAGAAAACGGTCAGCCCTGATGGCATCACGCCATCGGATTTAATGCCCGGCGACATCTGCACCAAAGGCACGGGGCCGACTTGCGACTTCGTCTACACAGGCTATCGCGTTCCGATGATTGCGATTTCACCGTTCTCGAAGAAGAACTACGTTTCGCACACAGTCACCGATTACACGGCATGGTTGAAGCTGGTTGAAACTCGCTTCAACCTTTCCAACCTTACTAAGCGGGACGCCGCGCAAATGGATATGACAGAGTTTTTCGACTTTGTGAACGTACCCTGGAGCACGGCACCCACGCCGCCAACGCAGCCAACCACGGGACCGTGTTACTTGAACAAGCTCCCGTAATCCATTCGGCCCTGCGTTGCAACTCTGCGGACGAAATTCGATGCTACAATCACGCCGCGAATGGATCGACATCGTCCCTATTTCGTCGTTGTAGCCTGCATCTGTCTCGCTGCCGCAACCTTGGCTATCTACAGTCGCGCCCTGCGCAATCCGTTTCTGCACGTCGACGATCACAACTACGTCACGGAAAATCCGCAGGTACAAGCCGGCATCACCTGGAAAACCTTCACTTGGGCGTTAACCACCGCCGCAGCTGAGAATTGGCATCCGCTCACCTGGCTTTCTCACGCATTGGATTGCCAGCTTTACGGTTTGAATCCGGAGGGCCACCATGCTACGAACATCCTGCTGCACGCGCTCAACGTGCTACTGCTGTTTCTGTTGCTGCTGCGTGCCACTGGGGCAAAGGGACGCAGCTTGCTGGTCGCCGCCTTGTTTGCCCTGCATCCGCTGAACGTGGAATCTGTGGCCTGGATTGCCGAGCGCAAAAATGTTCTGAGCACGCTGTTTTTCCTGTCGACTCTCGGCGCCTATGGCTGGTACGCACGCAAGCCGGACGTGACGCGCTACCTCACTGTGGTCGCGCTGTTCGCGCTAGGACTTGCCTCAAAGCCGATGGTGATCACGCTTCCGTTCGTTCTCCTGCTGCTCGACTTCTGGCCGCTGCAAAGAATCCAGGGACGGGGCGAAACACCTTCCACCGTGAAGGGACGCAAACGCAAAGCACGATCGCCGGATTTGCCCGCTGATAAAGTATTTCCCGTACCTCAGTTCCCATTCTCAAAACTCATTGTGGAAAAGCTACCGCTGTTGGTGCTCTGTATCGCCAGCGCGGTAATCACCATCATCGCCCAGCGGAACTATGCGATCCGTCCGTTCGAAGCCTATCCGCTCGGAGGGCGGATCGAGAATGCCATTTACTCCTACGCGTCGTACGTCTGGAAGATTTTTTGGCCAACTCCGCTCGCGTTCGACTACCCCTACCCCAGGGACGGACGTCCCGTGTGGCAACTGGGGTTAGCCGTGCTGTTTCTCGTAGCTGTGAGTATCCTCGTCTGGAAACTCCGGCGCACTCGACCCTATCTGGCGATGGGCTGGCTGTGGTATCTCGGAACCTTAGTACCGGTGATCGGACTCATCCAGGTAGGCGATCAAGCCATGGCTGACCGCTACGCCTATGTTCCGGCGATGGGAATTTTTGTAATGATTGTCTGGGGAACTGCTGATGCGGCAGATCGCAGACAAATCAATCTTCAGTTGAGAGTAGCGGTAGCGTCTGTGATTCTGGTGGCGTTGTCGTTTCTGACGTGGCGCCAGATCGGCTATTGGCGAAGCGATTACGATCTGTGGTCGCACACGGTTAGAGTTACAAAACATAATGTAGTAGCCGACGAGGCTCTGAGTAAGGGATTGATGCAGGCGGGCCGACCCCAGGAAGCAGTGGCAGGCTTCCGAGAAGCCTCCATGCTCAACCCGCGTGATCCGTTCCGGCACCAGAACCTGGCCCTTGCTCTCCTGGAATCTGGACGACTCACCGATGCGATCGCAGAGTACGAGTCCACGATTCGGACGATTTCGGATCCCACAATCCAGGCTCGCACCTACGAAAAAATCGCGACCATCTATGATGAACTCGGCGACTACGCAAAGGTGCGGGACAATTACCGGCTAGCGTTGCAGGCCAACCCCGCGCTAGGTCCTGACATGCTTTATCGGATTTCGCAGTATGCGGCCGGGTCGCCGTCGGGTCCACGCTACCTTCAGGTTGGCATTCTCCTGCAGGAGCTTGGCAAATTACCTGAGGCTCGCGTCGCGTATCAGCAGGCGCTAAAACTGGACCCCACGCTGACAGAGGCAAAGGCGTCGCTAGATGCCTTGGGAAATCGCTGACTGAAAGCATGCGTCCCAGGCTGCGCGCAGCCTGACTTACTGATTCGGCTGGTTCGGTGGAGTAACCGTCAACGCGCTCGCGGAATAGCGGACGCCGTCAAAGTTCGCCGTAACGGTCACAGTGCTGCCCTCATGAACATCGCGGCTGATGGGGAAATGATTTGGGTCAAAAGAGATCTCGTAACGCTTGTCGTCTCGCGGATCGACTAACGCCAACAATCCCGTGTGCAAGTCGAGAAAGACAACTTGCCCGGTAAATACGAATGCGCTTCCCGGAGTGGCAAGAACTGAGATCTTGTTGGCCACGTTCTTGCCGCTATTGTCGGCTTGGAAGTGAATCGAGATCAAGGTTCCGGCGGCCAGCTCGCGGGTGGTGGATGCCTGCCCTTGACCGACGATTTCGGTGGCTGGGGATATGTGCAGCTTGATAGATTGAGGCGACAGCGAATCCCGCACCTCGAGCTCGCCAGTGCTGCGATCGTAGCTCACCACTTGACCTTGGGCCTCACCCTCGGGCATTTGCGAAAGCATGTGAATGCTGCGCGCAAACACTGTCGTTCCATCCAACATTGTTTCGACGGAAACGTGTTCGCCAGTGCGCAAATCCCGCAGTGCGACTTTCTGTCCATCGCGATAAACCTGGGTGCGCGCATCAAACAGAACCTTCATCGACCGGCCACCGAAAATATTCAGTGTGAGTTGGTCACGCACTCCGTCGATGCTGCGAATCGAACCACCAATGACTGTGCTTTTGCCACGCGGCATGGCAGGAAGATCGGGCACAAACACCAAAGGGGTTTCCATATTGGACGCGATCTGAGCGCCCGCTTCATGCGTAGTATTCGGCTGTACGGCTGTAGGCTGTTGGGCGAAAGCCACGCCCCCCAAAATGGTTGCGATCAAGAGACTACGCATCAGAACACCCTTCCGAGAGTTGGATTTCCGCCTGTCTTTGGATGGCAGAAATGGCCAAACGGTGGTCTGGAGCGATTTCCTGCAGAATCTAGTGTTTGGCGGGCAACGCGATGGCCGCTGACGCATCCAAACTCAGTCTTAGCAAAGAAGTTCCCCGAATTTGAAGATAGCTAGAGGACAATTAATGTTCGTTGGTCGACTCAGGATGCTCGCAATACTGACTGTGCTGATTGCCGCCTCAGTGTCTCAGAACGTCCAAGCTAAAGATTTAAAAGTCACGATTCCGAAACGCAGCCACCTCACGCCGGTGCAGCGTCTTAATCGCGAAGGCGTTGATGCCATTGAGAAGCATAACTATGAGAAGGCTGAGACGCTGTTTTACCAGGCATATCTCTTCGATCCCGCAGACCCTTTCACTTTATATAACCTGGGTTACGTTTCTGAGCTGAAAGGGCAACTGGATCGGGCGCAGAAGCTTTACGGATTGGCCTCAGAACAGGCCACTGACGCGGTAATCGCACGCACCAGCGCCAAGCAGCTAGAAGGCAAGTCGATGCGGGATGCATTTGGCAGTCTCAAAGACGTGCCTATGCAGGTTAACCGCATGAACGTGGAGGCGATTCGGCTCATCTCGCAGGGCCGGGCAACGGAGGCGTTAGTAGTTTTGCAGAAGGCGCTGACCATAGACCCGCAAAACACCTACACGCTGAATAATCTCGGAGTCGCCAAGGAAGCTCGCGGAGACTACGACGAAGCCATGAAGTATTACAAAGCGGCGGCTGACGCGCACTCCAACGAACCGGTCATCGTCACCCTAAACCGCGCGTGGCGCGGCAAGCCAGTCAGCGAAATGGCAGCAGACAGCGAAAAGAAGTTAAGCCAGCGCATGCAGAACGCGGCGACCGCCCAGGCTCAGGCAGCATTACTCACTGTGAGGGGCGTGTCAGCGACGAATCACAACGATTGGCCGACGGCGCGTGAAGATTTTATGAAGGCGTATTCGCTGAATCCCAATAGTGCATTTTCTTTGAACAATGTCGGATATCTGGCGGAAAAGGATGGCGATCTTGAGACCGCTGAGTTCTTCTATGAGAGAGCTCGCCAAGCGCAAGACGCAAGAACCAAAGTTGGACTCGCGACCCGGCAATCGGCGGAGGGTATGCGGATTTTTGCAGTAGCGGAGGATAGCGACCAGAAGGTTGACGACAAAATTACGGCGGAAAATGCGGCGAGGCGTCAGCACCCGGGTCCGGTGGAATTGAAACACCGTGACAATACCCCGGTGATCGAGCCCCCGCCGGAGTCTACACCTGCTCCCGCGCCAGCCACGCAAGCACCGGCTTCACAGCCGCCGCAATAAACTTTTTATTGTTTCTTACAACGCTATGATTGCTAACCCCACTTCTGCCTTCGGTTCGAATCAATCCATGAGCCTGCTTTCGCGGCTGCTGTTGCGGCCGGAAAGCGGCACCACGCCAGTTCCCGCCAACGTTGCCGATTTCGGCATCGCAGAAATCACTAGAGAAGAATTTGACGATCTCGTCGCGCTGGCCGGTTCCAACCACGTCATTATGCGTGCAATGAAGGTTTTCGCGGAGATCGTGCGGAACTCTGGCGATTCTACGCGCGCAGCGTGGGCAGAGGCGGCACTCGCAACCGAGGCGGCGCGGATCGACAATGCGATTTCGTTTCTACGCAAGATATGTGACGGCTTCGAAGCGGCTGGTTACGACGTAACCGTCATTAAATCGCTCGACCACTGGCCCGACTTGGGCAGCGATCTAGATCTCTACACTAACGCCGATCCGGACGATGTGATTCGCCTGATGAAGCAACGTTTCCAGGCAGAAGTCGCGGCCCGGAGTTGGGGCGACCGCCTGGCGAATAAATGGAATTTCAATATTCTCGGATTGCCCGAGGCGGTTGAAATTCACATGCGTCGCCTGGGCCAGACGGGAGAGCAGATTTCAATCGCGAGTTCGGTACCCAGACGCGCGCGCGTGATTCAAGTTGCAAATCAATCATTCCGCGTACCCGCAGTCTCCGACCGCCTGATGATTTCCACGCTGCAACGAATGTACCGCCATTTTTATTTCCGGCTATGCGACATCATCGACAGCGCCAGCCTGGCTGACAACGGAGCCATCGATTACGACGATCTGCGTACTTCAGCTACGGCGGCCGGCATATGGGAGGGCGTTGCCACCTACCTGGTAATTGTGTCGGACTACGTGCGACACTACCGCGGCAGAGGATTGGAACTTCCGTCGTTCGTGAGATCGTCAGCGCAGTTCGGCGGCGATAAGCTGCATTACCGAAAAGAATTTCTGCGGGTCCCTATCCTGCCTGAGTCAGCCGCGCTCTACGCTTCGCAGCTCACAACCATGCTGCGCAATCGGGAGTTCACAAACTGCGCCCGGCTCAGCCTCTTGCCCTATCTGGCAACAGCCGCGGCAGTTGGCCAAAAGATCACAGGGAGCGATAAGGGAATCTGGTAGTCCCCCCTGACGAGCCACGAATTCTAGTTTTTAGGCAAAACACCAATGTTCAATGGCTGAGCGATCGTGTACGGCGAGCCAGGCGCTTGATAGACACTCGTCGGCGTAACCGTAAACACGAACAGTGAATCGCCAGAGTAGCTGGTCGCATACAAGTGATTGTCATTGTCCCAATAAACTTGATCCACTTCTACGTTGGTGAGCAGTCCCGTGTAGTGGGTTATCGGTTTACTCCCGTCAAAGTGAAAAATCTGCAATCCTGCCGTGCCGCTGACTGCTAGCAATTTGCCCGACGGCGACATCGCGATGTCAGTGACATACTCGACTGCAGTCTTGGGCATATTGAAACGAGTATCCGTGGTGGTGAGGTTTCCGGAACTGTCCGCCGTATAGGTCGCGAGCTGAGGCGGGCCATCCGAGCCAAAGGTGTTTCCATTGACCGCCTGCATGGAAATGGCAACGTGATTGGTTGGATCGGCGGTGGTCAGACTGGGACAATAGAAATCTCCTGGCTTTGCGTCCGGGATGTTGGTGTTGATATTCGCCTCGTTCAAGTTCCCATTGTCCGCCCTCAGGAACCCGGAGATTGACCAGTACATGTTGCCACTGCACGTTGCCCCGTATGTGTAAACATCATCCCCAATGAAGCTCAGCGGGACATACCACAACCATGTGCCAGTAGTAGCTCCAAGAAAAGTTAACTCTCCTGTGGAACTGTCAATGCTGAAAGACTGATACGCGAAGTCGCTGCCAGTGCAATTGTCGTCGCCATCTGCGTCATACAAAGTTGCGCCCGTACGGTCGAGAAATAAAGCTTGCGGGGCACCACAGCCGCGGTCGAACTGGAGGGCGTTAATTGAGGCTACTTGTTTGATGGCGCCATCTGAGTCGATGGAAAAGGAGTAAATGTAAGTTCCATCCGTTGTGAAAACATATTTTCGGTTCAACGCCATGCCTAAATTCGCGAGAGCCCGGAAAGGAGAACCGGGCACGGGTGTGAGTCTTCCGTCGGAAGCTGCCTTGTAAGCGTAGATTTCAGAGGTTTTGTAGCTGCCTGCCGACACGTAAACGTACGCGACCGGGGAACTGGTGGTGGAGTCTTGGATCATTGCTTCGGTTTGTGCGGATGCGGGCTGAGCGAGCGTCAGCGCGGTGCTCAGCGTAACGATCAAGCACACGACGAAAGTCATGTGGTACTTCATATTATTTCTCCTAAACTTCACCGAATTCGAAGCCAGTACATTTCCTTGAGATTTGTTGGCCCTCAAGGTGTGATTTCAAACACCGTGCCGTAGCCGTAAGTGCCGCCCTGGTAAGTCGTGCCATACAAATTACCGGCGCCATCCAAGGTCAACCCCGCATAGGGATAGCCACCGTCCGGGTCGTAGTGGAAGGAATACAACGCTTGTTCGATCCATCGCCCCTCTTTGCGCGTCAGTTCGAACACGTTCCCTTTCCCATCTAAACCGCCATTTATCGTCGTGCCATAGAGATTGCCTGCACTGTCGAAGATCAGGCCGCCGTACGGCAGAGAACCATCGGCGTCGATAACATTATTCAGTATCTTCTCGGTCCAGCCGTCGCCCTTCTTCGGCGACAACTCATAAACTGTCCCGCTATCGTTTGTACCGCTGCCTTTAAGCGTCGTGCCGTAGAGGTTACCCGATGCGTCGACGACCAGACCGGCGTAGGGATTGTAGCCATCTGTGCCGTTGTCGTTGAAGCTATGGATAATCTTCTCGGACCAGCCACCTCCGGCTTTGCGACTCAACTGGTAGACGGTGCCATAGTCATATGCACCGCCCCATAATGTCGTGCCGTAAAGATTGCCGGATTTGTCGAAGACGACGCCGGAATACACGTTGTATCCGTCCTTGGCGTCGCCGTTGAAGCTGTAAAGTATTGTCTCTGTCCAGCCTCCAGTTTTCGGCGATAACTCGAATACCGTGCCGTAACCATGAGTGCCGCCGAAGTAAGTTGTGCCATAAAGATTGCCAGACGTATCGAAAGTCAGCCCTGCGTAGGGCTGGTATCCGTCTTTGCCGTTGTCGCTGAAGCTGTGCAGAACTTTCTCTGTCCAGCGTCCGCCTGTGGGCAGTAGTTCATACACTGTGCCAACGCCGTTAGCGCCGCCCGCGAAGGTCGTGCCATAAAGATTCCCCGAGGCATCCATAATCACGCCCGCCTGGGGATAGTAGCCATCGGCGCCATCGAAGTCGTGGAGAATTTTCTCGGTCCAACCTCCGCCGCTTTTGGGCGTCAACTCGAACACCGTGCCGTAAGCATGCGTACCGCCAAGAAGCGTCGTACCGTAGAGATTGCCGGACTTATCTAGAATCAGGCCGGCGTAGGGACTGTTTCCGTCCTTGCCATTGCTGTTGAAGCTATGCAGAACTTGCTCCGTGACCGCCGAAGCGTTCGCGGCGAACAGGGTCACAGAAAAGATGGCGAGCATCGCTCGCCATCCGAAAGAAAGTCTATCGCTGCGCATTGAGCGATCTCCTGGGTTTAGTGAACCAGTTCGCCGGGATAGTAGCCGCTGCGAGTGCGCACGGTGAGCTGGCGATAGCCTGGCGCCTGCGCGGTCACGCGAATGGCGCGGTAGTTTGAATTTTGCCGAGGATTGCTGGGTTTGTAACCAATCGTGTACTGACTGCGAATGTCTCGCGCTACGGTCTTAGTAATGTCGTCGACTTCATCCAGGCTCCTGGGGAAAAAAGCTACTCCGCCAGTGCTGTCGGCGAAACTCTGCAGCGCGTTGACTCCCGATTGCTGCATTTCGTCAGTGAGCAGCCCAATGGCGTACAGCGTGGGGCCATTCTCCTGCTGCAAACGGCGCGTCGCTTGTTGCAGCGTTTCCTGGCTGGCATTGTCACGGCCGTCAGTGATGACCAGCAGAACTTTGCGGTCGATGCGGTTGTTGTTCTTCAAATGCACTGCGGACGCGATAATCGCGTCATAGAGTGCAGTGCTGCCTGCCGAGGAAAGCTTATGCAGAGCTTGCTCCAGCAGGTTGACATCGGAGGTGAAGTCCTGATCCAGATACGGATCTTGGCTGAAGTTGACCACAAAGATTTCGTCGTTCGGATTGCTGGCGCGAATCAGGTTGAGCACCGCCTGGTTCACTTTGTCCCGCTTCTCGCGCATGGACCCGGAATTATCAATCACGATGCCCATGGCCACCGGCACATCGTCCCGATGAAACGAAGTCGTAACTTGGGCCACACCGTCTTCATATACAGTGAATGCCGATTTTGGAAGATTCGTAACCAGACGTCGTTGTTCATCCACGACGGTGGCGTGCAGCATGACTTCCTGAACTTCTTTCTTGAATACGAAGATACTGCTGTCGTCGGCAGGCGCCTGGTCTTGAGCTTGCGGCGCTGGTTCCGCCACCGACCCGCTGCTCGGAGTTGCCGGAGCGGGAGCAGCCGGATGCGCTACTCCGGTTGCGCCGGGAGGAGCAGGAATTGTGTTGGAAGGAGTTTGAGCGCGAACACTCAGCGTCGTCAGAGCTAGCAAGAAGGAAACTCCGGCGACGGTCGCGCTGCCGCGCCATCGCCGGAATTTATTACGTGTCTCGTCGTGCTTAATAACTGTGTCCAACGCGACCTTTCTGTTAAGGCAACTTATTCAAGTAGCACTGGCCGCCCGTGTTCGGTGTCGGCGGCGTCGGAGGAGTCATCCATGGCGGGTTCGTGAAGTCAAAGAACTCGGTCATGTCGGGTTGAGCCGCATCCCGCTGCGTCAGAGGTGCAAGGCTAAAACGAGTTTCAATCAGTTTCAGGATTGCAGTCGTATCTGCCGGGGTGTGATCCACGTAGTTCTTGTTCGCGTAGGGCGATACTACGATCAGGGGCACGCGATACCCGGTAACTTTGAAGTCGCAAAGCAGGTCTCCTAAGTCGCCCGTGGCATTGCAAACGTCACCAGGCAACAAATCGACCGGCGGAATGCCATCGGGATTGACCGTCGCTACTGGCCCGACGTGGTCGTAAAGACCTCCATTTTCATCCCAGGTGAGAATGAACGCGGAATCCTTCCAGGAACTGCTGCTCATCAATCCGTTGATAAGCGAAGCGACGAAATTTTGTCCTCGCTGAATATTATTCGGTTCGGAATCGGAGACCGAGGGATGCTCGTCGAACCCCGCGTCCGTTGCCGGTTCGATCTGGGCCACTTGTGGCAAGGTTCCATCGGCCAGATCGGTAAAGTACTGAGACATAGGAGCGATGCAGGTCGGGCAGTCAGCCGCGATCGTATGCCCCCACTTGAAAAATTGAACATAGCTCAAATTGATCAGGCAGTTTGGATCGTATGGCGGTCCGGTGCAACTGCTGTTCGTGGGATCGACATAGATCCTCCAACTGATGCCTGCCGCCTGCAGTTCCTGGAAGATCGTAGTGGCGGTTAACAGACTCTGGTCCTGACTGTCTGTTCCCACCGGATACGCGTATCCCTGGGACGTAGCTGCAATGAGATACTCGCGATTCGGATGCGTCCGCGTCATGGCCGGGTGGAACCAATTATCCGAGGTGCCGAAATCTGAGGCCATGAAGTAGTAATAGTTGAGGTCGCTGCCATCGTAGTAACCCATGGCGCGAATACCGTTGACGTCGTAGAATCCGTCGGCTCTGGCGTCGCCGCCCGCGGTCTTTGACGAAGCCGTCCCCCTTGTAATTCTTAATGCCGTACTTGCCAACTTCGTCGTTGTAATTCCAATCCGCGTGAGCTTCATCCCATGAAGGACTCGGATTCTCGATGCACTGCGTGATCAGATGATACGAAGTCACCGGGTTAGCTCGGGTCATAGACGCAACCGGATGGCGGAGGATCGGCGGGATTGCAACCCGGGATGCTCGGCGGCGGACCATAGAGCGGCGGCGGACCCGAGGTCGGATTGAACTGGGGCAGCCCATTGAATGACTGGTCTGGGTAACCATTCGCGGCCCAATAGGCTCTCAGGGCGCCAAAGTAGTGATCGAACGAACGGTTCTCCTGTGCCAGGAAAATGATGTGATTGAGGGAGTTGAGGTTCTGCTGGCCAGTGAAGGTGGCTGTTACCTGCGCGCCGCTCGAGGTCATGGTCACTTGGCAAGTGTTGCCGGTGCCGGAGCAAGCTCCGCTCCAACCAGCGAACGTGTTACTTCCGCTTGCAGTCTCCGTAAGGGTCACCTGAGTTCCCGATGCAAAGCCATAGCTGCAAGTGAGGATTGGTGGACAAGTGATTCCGCTCGGATTGCTGGTTACCGTGCCCGAGCCGTTGCCAGCTAGCGTCACGCTTAACACGGGTAAAGCGGCGAAGTTCGCAGTGACGCCTTGGGTCGCGCTCGCATTATTAATCGTCACTGTACAGGAAGGGTTGCTTCCGCAGCTGTTCACCGACCAATTCACGAAATAATAGCCGGGCGCGGTCGTCTCAGTAAGCTGGATTTGCGTGTTGACGCCAAAGGTCGCGCTACAGGTTCCCGGACAACTAATGGGCGGTGTACTGTTGCTGGTTACCGTGCTTGTTCCCGCTGATCCCGCAATCGTCACGGTGAACGTGGGATCGATAAAGGTCGCAGTAATCGAATTGGTAGCCGCGACCGTGACCGTGCAAGTGAGAGCGGAGGCGCAGCTCGGAACGCTCCATCCACTGAAAAGTGAAGTTGCAGCCGGGTTCGCAGTGAGGATTACCTGAGTCCCAACGGGGAAGTAAGTACTGCAGGTTCCTGGACAGCTAATTCCCATAGGAATACTTGTTACAGTGCCCGTACCGGATCCCTGCGCGATACTCACAGCAAAGTTTGGCGTGGCTTGTGCGACGTTAAAAGTCGCAGTGACCGACTGATTCGCACTGAGGGTCACTGTGCAAGTAGAAGCCGTGCCGCAACTCGCCACGCTCCAATTAGCAAAAGACGACCCCGCCGCAGCCGCCGCCGTGAGGGTGACCTGGGTTCCGGATGGGAAGCTCGAACTGCACGTTCCCGGGCAGGTAATTCCGGTGGGGGCGCTTGTCACCGTACCTGTCCCGCTGCCAGCATTAGTGACCGTCAGCGTGGGTGGAGCTTGGACGGCTGTAAAAGTCGCGGTTACGCTCTGGTTGGAGCTGAGCGTCACCGTGCAAGTAGGTTTGGTTCCGCTGCACGCTCCGCCCCAGTTGGTGAAAGATTCATTCGCCGCTGGTGTCGCGGTCAGCGTGACCTGAGTGCCACTCGAAAAGCTGGCAGTACAAGTCTGGCCACAGCTAATGCCACTGGGACTGCTGGCAACTGTCCCACCACTGGAGCTTGTAACCGTCAGTTGAAAGGAGCTACTGGGAAAGCTGGAACTGCTTCCTCCGCCTCCGCAAGCATTGAGAAAAATAAGGGCCAGAGAACTAAGAACGAACGGTAGGAGTCGGAACTTCAGAACAGACATAAGTGGCACAATCTCCCCTTAACATGCAGGTCTTGGATGGGTGAAAACCCAAGCGGGTTGCCCGTTTTGCGATAGGAAGAAACAGGATTGCGAGGTCCAAATAGAAGCTACAAACTAAACAACCCAAAGGGAGCGAATGGCATCTGCATGCGGTAAGTTGATCGACCGTAAATCACACAAAACATCCCTATCGTAAACGTACGATAGGGATTCCAAAGTTCGAAATGACGGCTGTCACGTCTTATGACAGTTCGTTTTTTCCACAGAATAGCTGACGGTGCACCAACCTCGCATGTTTTTAATGCTCGAAAATCCCGCTGTCATGTTTGATGACAGCCGGCTTTTCCACAGAAATGGTCGAGCCCAGGTGCGCGTCGTTCCTTTGACGCTAACCTGGGCTCCCAACGCCGATCGTACAGCCAACCGATACCTTATTCGACCGTAACGCTCACTGACTTGGACGGAATCCCGTTCGCCACTACCACCAGCAAACTGTCCCCCGTCTCCGTGTCCGTGGGTACATCGAAGTTAGTTGAAACCGTAGCTTTGCCGGTAGCTACTCCCATGCTGCTGTGGTCGTGCGTCTTGGCATAGAACACGTGATGGCTGCTTTTATTGGTGATGCGAACCATGGGGTAATTGGTCGCGGTTTCAAACTCGTCTCCAAACGCAGCCGCTTGCGACAAGCCGTTAAACTGCTGGCCGGAGATTTTGTAGGTGGAACCGCGCGTCACTGTCGATGGAGCAGAAGTAATTTTCGGCGCCCATGAACTCTTGTAGGTTCCGGTGGAACTGTAAGCGTAAGAGCCCGCCACCAGCACCTGGCCGCTGGGCATCACAATCAAACTGCCAAAGCCCTGGGTTGTAGCTTTGAAGGTAGTCCCGTTGAATTCATACATGGTTCCGGAGTTACCCAGCACCAGCACATTTCCGTTCGTCAAAAGCGCGGCAAATGAATCGCCGGCCGCGTCGCCATTGGGGAAGTCAGGGCCCGCAGTCCATTTATGAGCAGAGGGGTCGTAGATCGCTGTGTGGCCAGTCGAATCTCCCTCGTGGAGAGCACCAGTGGCGAAAACCGTGCCATCTGGACGCAGAATACCAGGTCCGGTTTCCCCGGGAGGGCAATAGATATGTTGATCGTGGTTCCCATAATGCAAGCAACCCTCCTCTGGTGGCCCCATCAAATTCGCCACCGTGCTCCCCTCACTGGTCCAGGCTTGCTTCGAAGGATCGTAGATCTCCGAGTTGGGAGCGTGCTTAACATCCCATGTCAGGACAGTGCCATCCGGTAAAAGAGTCCAGCCCTCCTCGGCATTGAAATCACTCTTGCCCGCCGATCCTACTTCCGTCCATTTAAGGGTTTTGGGATCCAGAACTGCCATGTCTTTATTGGTTTTGCGTCCCATTAGGAAAAGACCGTTCGGCAATACTGTTGATGGTGAATCACCAATGTCGTACCAACCCTTTGGCGGCGCTACCATGGTCCACTTGTCAGTCTTTGGATCGTAAATCGCGCTTTGATTGGTAAGCGTGAATTGGCCGCCGCAGTTGCTGTATTCACCGCCGCTTATCAGCAAACGCCCGTCCGCCAGCACAGCGGCAGTATTCGCATACGGCGCGTATCCAGAGGGCAAGCTGGCGATCTGTTTCCAGCTTCCCTTAATGTAACTTCCCGTGTTGTCAGGCGTGAGCTTCCAAAAATCCGAGCAAGTATTGCCTTGCACTACGATGGAGCCGTCAGTCATCAGGTATTCCACGATCGCGCCATCCGGCGCGGGATGCACGAGCGGAGTCAATTTCTGCGCTTGCGAAACTCCGGCGAGCACAGACAGAAGTATGGTCACAACTACAGATAGCTTCTTAGACATAGATCCCTTTCCTGTGGTGCCGAATAGCAGTGAGTACAGCGCTGGGAGACGAAGCGCAGGATCGCAATGCTAGCACAGTCTCACCGCAACATGGCATAGGAAATGTGGGGATCAACCAGAAATTTTCTGCGGCCGATGGTGGATGCGCAAACATTTTCACCTTGGGGGCGCTGGCTTCAGCGTTCCAGTTGGACGGCGAAGGCGTCAAGCGAGAGCGAGCGCAAAAGATTGCGGCGCATGCCACGCTCCACTTCGGCCAGGCTGTCGGAAGCCTGCGAAATCCAGGCAAAGTCAACAGACGCGGCCAGGGTGTTTAGTTCTGATTGGATGTCTGTGTTGCAAACCAGTTCTAGACTGCCGGAGATCACGAACATCAGATCCTGCAACAGCGAGTAAATTGCGCGCAGCAGCTTTTCAGTTTTGTCGCGACCTTCCGCGCCGGCGCGATAGGTTTCTGTGATTTTGAAGAGCTCGCTGTGATCGCTGGCACGCAACGCCACAGTCAGGATGGCGAGCGCGTGCGCGCGTGCGGCAGTGTACGCCGCCAGATCAAAGCTGCGAGCCCGGCCAATGGCGCCCTCCGAAAGCCGCGCCAGCAAGGCGCGCTGTTTCTGATTCCACTCGGGACTGTTTGACGCCAGATATTGCTCCACATCGGCGGCAGTGAGCGCATTCAGCGTCATTACCATCGAACGCGAGCGGATAGTCGGTAACAACTCGCCCACATTTTCTGTCAACAGAAAAATGGTGGCAAAGTCCGGCGGCTCTTCTAGCACCTTCAGCAAAGAGTTCGCTGCCTCTTTCATGAATGCGGAGTCGGTAAAAATATAAACCCGCTCCTTGGCTTCGCCGGGCCGGTAATGGATGGTCTCAATCACCCGCCGCACCTGATCGACTTTAATCATCATCTGCGGCGGATCGGGCGGAATGACCAGCACATCGGGGTGAGTCTGCACAAACAACCGCGTATCTTTTTTGTCGGTTTCGCGCAGAGCATCTCGAGCTTCAACCGCTTCAGCGAAGCGAGCTTCGAGATCTTCCGCCTGCGCAATGCGGACGCAATTCGAACACTTGCCGCAAAAGTCAGGGAGGCCGTCCGTAGTCAGCGGCGCCAGGCAATTCATTGCCTTGGCAAGCATGAGGGCCAAGGTGTATTTGCCGGAACCGCCGTGTCCCGCCAGAATCACAGCTTGCGGAAAGCGGTTGCGCGCCAGCATATCGCGCAGTTGGCGCACAGAGTCCGCATTTCCGTAAAAATCAGAAAAACCCATAGACTGTTTAACCACAGAGTCACTGAGCCGCAGAGAAAACTAGAAATAACCACTCAAGCTTACTATCGCTTTCCCGACATAGTTCCACAACCCGCATTCTTGAGCTTTCTCTGTGACTCTGTGTCTCTGTGCAGACATCACGCGCTCTTGGCAAGCTTCAGCTTACGACCCACGACCTCGACTATGCATTTGTGAGTTTCATCCGGCGTGCCGCGAGCATCGACCACAACCACGCGCTGCGGTTCGCGCGCCGCAATGGCGAGATACGTACTGCGCACGCGTCCAAAGAACGCACGGCTCTCCTGCTCGAAACGATTCTCGTCCTTGCCGGCTTGCGCCTTGTTCCGCCGCCGCGCACGATCCACGCTCGCAGCCACATCCGAATCCATCAGGATTGTGAGATCGGGCTGCAAATTTCCGCACAAAATTCGATGCAGCGCCAGCACAATTTCACCGCCCAGCTTGCGTCCCCCACCCTGATAAGCCTCGGTGGAATCGGTAAACCGATCGCAGAGCACGACCTGCCCTTGCGCAAGTGCGGGCTCGATCACCTCCGCAATGTGCTGGGTTCGCGCCGCGAACATTAGCGCGAGTTCAGACATGGGAGCCACGGAGGACGTATTCGTGTCGAGCAGAAGCTGGCGAACTTTTTCGCCGGTTGGCGTGCCCCCCGGTTCGCGCGTCACCACCACAGGTGCACCCTCAGCGCTCAAGACTGCGGCCAGCCTCTTGAGTTGAGTGCTTTTGCCGCATCCGTCGAGCCCTTCGAACGTAATGAATTTTCCGCGCTGAGTGTGGGAGGGCACGCCAAGATCATAGCAAAGCGCGTCGGATGAATCCGCAAGCCGACGAATTCGAGTTTCTGACGTGAAATTGACAATGCTGCGAATCGCCCGCGTGGCGGCCTTTCGGCGAGACTGATATAGTCATTAATTCTCTTAGGCAATTATCAACTTTCCTGATCAAAGGAGATTCATGGCCTTGGTGTCTCGTAGTGTCTGGCTCCGGATGATTCTAATCTGCGCAGTAGCCGTGCCGGTGATGGCACAAACAAACAAGCCTGCGGCGAAGTCCGCAGCACCCACCATCATCATTTCTGTCGATGCCAGCGACGCTCCTCGCAAGATCTTTCATGCGCAACTGACGATTCCGGCCAGCGCCGGCACGCTCACGCTCTATTATCCGAAATGGATTCCCGGTGAGCACGGCCCAACCGGTCCGATTCAGGATTTGACTGGGCTGAAGTTCACCGCCAATGGACAAACTTTGAAATGGCGGCGCGACTTACTCGACGGATGGACCTTCCATGTCGAAGTGCCCGCGGGCGTCTTTTCTGTGAATGCGTCTCTTGACTTCGTTTCACCTACTGGCGAAGAAGGCCTGTACACGGGCGGAGCGTCGGCGACCGACAAGATGACCGTGTTGAGTTGGAACACCGTTCTGCTCTATCCGGCGGGATGGACCTCCGACGAACTTAACTATCAGGCGACCCTGCGCTTGCCCGAAGATTGGAAGTTTGGCACGCCGCTACCAATCGCTTCGCAATCTGGAACCGAACTTAAATTTAATCCAGTTTCGCTGACCACGCTGGTGGATTCTCCGGTGATCGCCGGCCAATACCTGCGGATAGTTCCGCTAAGCGAAAACCCACGGCAAGAATTGGATATCGCGGCCGACCACCCCGGCGATCTCGATGCTCCGCAAGATGTGCTCGACCCTTACAAATCTCTCACCGATCAGGCGCTGAAGCTTTTCGGAGCGCAGCACTTTCGCGATTATCACTTTCTCTACAGCCTGAGCGACCACGTTGCGCACTTCGGATTGGAGCATCACGAATCAAATGATAGCCGCAGCTCGGAGCGTTCTCTGGTTGACGCCGACCCTCGGCTTCTCGCCTCCGGCCTGCTCTCGCACGAATATGTTCACTCCTGGAATGGAAAGTATCGGCGTCCGGCAGACTTGACCACGCCCGATTATGAGAAGCCCATGCAAGACGATCTGCTGTGGGTTTATGAAGGATTGACTTCGTATCTGGGAGATCTTCTGAGCGCCCGCAGTGGAATTCGCAATCCTGATGAGTACCGCGAAAATCTGGCTTCGATGGCGGCGCGACTAGATCACGTTCCCGGCCGCACCTGGCGCAATCTGCAAGATACAGCGGACGGAGTTCCATCGATGCAGGGCGCCCCACCGCAGTGGGAATCCTGGCGCCGCACGGTCGATTACTATGACGAAGATGTTTTGAACTGGCTATGGGTCGACACCATCATTCGCGAGCAAACTCACGGACAGAAATCATTGGACGATTTCTGCAAGCTCTTCCACGGCGGACAAAGTGGCCCGCCGCAGGTGAAGACCTACACCTTCGATGACGTCGTCAACACTTTGAATCAGGTCGCACCCTACGACTGGCGCGGCTTCTGGACTGAGCGGCTTATGAACCACGGACCCGGCGCGCCGCTGACCGGCATCGAACGCAGCGGCTGGAAATTAGTGTATGACGAAAATCCGTCGGAACTGACGAAGGTGCGCAAGCGCGAACTCAAGGAAGTCGATGCGCAATATTCAATTGGATTGTTGCTCGACGAAAACGGAAACATTATCGATACGGTAGAAGGAATGCCGGCCGCGAAAGCGGGCATCGGGCCGGGTATGAAACTCGCAGCGGTGAATGGACGGCGCTTCTCCGCAGACGTGTTGAGCGATGAGTTGAGAGCGGGGAAGAACACCTCCGAGCCGATCGAGTTGCTGATTGAAAACACGGAATACTTTAAGACTTTCAAGATTGACTACCACGGCGGCGAAAAATACGCGCACCTGGTGCGGGATGAGTCCAAGCCGGATGTGCTCAGCGAAATTATTAAAGCGCGGTAGGCAGCGATGCTCGCGCCTTCGCTGCCGACTGTATAATCGAAACTAGACTTTCATTTCTTGGAAGGTGATTCTTGCACACACCCATGGCGCCGCATTCCGGTCAACCACAAGGCCCGCAGCCTCTTCCCGGCGTGGATGCGATCATCGCGGTCGGCTCCGGCAAAGGAGGCGTAGGAAAGACTACGCTAGCGGTGAATCTGGCGCTCGCGCTGGCTAAACTCGGTCACAAAGTCGGCCTGCTCGATGCTGACGTTTACGGCCCCAACGTGCCGCTCATGCTCGGCATCAACTCGCAGCCGAAAGTTCTCGGCGACAATCGCATCGAGCCCATCGATGCGCATGGTCTCAAAGTCATCTCGGTCGGTCTGCTGAATCCGGGAGACAAGCCGCTGATCTGGCGCGGGCCAATGCTGCACTCGATCATCAAACAGTTCTTGGGTTCCGTAGTGTGGGGACAACTCGATTATCTGGTCGTAGACCTGCCGCCCGGCACGGGAGACGTCTCGCTCTCTCTGATTCAAACTGTTCCGCTGACTGGCGCAATCGTGGTTTCGACTCCCTCAGACGTTTCTCTGCAGGACGCGCGCAAGGCCATCGAAATGTTTCGCCAGATGAAAGTGGACCTGGTGGGCATGGTGGAAAATATGAGCTACTTTGTCTGTCCGCATTGCAATCACGAAATCGATATTTTTTCTCGTGGCGGCGCGGAGAAGACCGCGAAACAGTTCGGCGTTTCCTTCCTGGGAAACGTGCAGCTCGATCCCGACATCCGCAAGTCAGGGGACAGCGGAAAGCCAACCGTTCTTGAAGGTGAGAATTCTTCTCATGCCAAATCGCTCTTCGAATTCGCACGTAATGTAATTGCGCGTGTGAGCGAGATCAAATCAAGCGCAGGCGAAAGCGTAATTCAGATTCAGTAACGACTTTGTTTTGTCAAAGATCTACCATTGGGAGGCGGCCTGTTTGACTCGTCAACTTCAGCAGTGATATCATGATATCACTCTGAGAGGAGAACAACATTGGCACAACTGGTCGTGCGTAACATAGAAAACAGTGTCAAACAGCGATTGCAACGCCGCGCCCGACGGAATGGTAGGAGCATGGAGGAAGAGGCGCGGGACATTCTGCGAAACGCTGTAAACCAAGAGGACCTGCCAACTGGAGGACTAGGCACGGAAATCTCCGGTCTATTTGCCAAGACTGGCCTCGACTTCGACATCCCGGAGTTACGGGGCCATGAAATCAAGCCCGTACGATTTGAAGAATGATTATTCTGGATACGAACGTACTTTCGGTCCTGATGAGCGTAACGCCCGACCGCAATGTCGTCGCCTGGCTTGACCGGCAGCCTCGAACATCGACTTGGACTACTGCAATCACCGTTCTTGAAGTTCGATTCGGGCTGCAAGTCATGGTGAGTGGAAAGCGGCGCTCTGCACTCATGGATGCTTTCGGTGAGGTCCTTGAAAGAATCGGGCATCGAGTAGTTGCTTTCGATGAAACGGCAGCGCAACAGGCAAGTGATCTGATGGCATCTCGGCACAAGAAGGGCCGTCCCGGCGATATTAGGGACACGATGATCGCCGGCATTGTGCTGGCCCATCATGCCACACTCGCTACCCGGAACACCGCACACTTCGACGACGTTCCCGTCCCGCTGATCAATCCGTGGTCTGTTTGAATTCACCGCTGTCTGAATCTTGCCAGGTGAAACATCGGATCAGCCTGTTTGCAGTTGATCACTAACTCGGCGAGCATTTCCCCGACTGCTGGCCCATGTTTGAAACCGTGGCCTGATCCGCCTCCGACGAGCCAAACGTTTTCTGCTGCTGGATGCCGGTCGATAATCAGATGATTGTCGGGAGTATTTTCGTATTGGCAGACGACGGGTCTCAACTAAGGGCGCGTCTTGCAGCGCCGGGAAGCGGAAGCCAACGTAATCGCGAATGGCCTTCAATCCGTTCCGGTCTTACAACACGTTCTCCCGAAGTCGGATCGAACTCGGCGCCGCGAGTATCGTCGGCGACTTTGAATCCTCGTCCATCGGTGGCTGGAATGCCATAAATGAAACGATCACGATGATCGGCCCAAACGGGCAGTTTGTCCTCCGCGAAACGATCGTCCGCCGAAGGCGTACCAAAGAAAAAAACATCCTGCTTGGTCGGGCGAATGAGCCTGCCAATTGTTTCAGGAAAAAGCTTGCCGAGCCAAGGTCCGCAGGCGAACACATATTGGTCTGCGATCAGTTTGGAACCATCGGAAAGCGTCAAGCCATAGCGGACGCCATCTTCCAGATCATGTGGCAGGACCGCGACTTGTTTGTAATTGCCGCCTGCTTCCACGAATTGTTCGGCTACTGTCTGGCACGCCAATCGCGCGCTCAGAAAGCCGCCCTCTGGTTCGTAGATCGCCCAGCGGACATCTTCCACATTGATCTGCGGCCAGCGCTTGCTGAGTTCCCTTCCTGACAACTCTTCATACGCGACACCGGCGTCGCGCAGCATGGGCAAAGATGAGCGTTCGAACTGGTCGTCGGTGGATGTTGCCATCCACAAAACTCCTGTGCGATGCAAAACGTGAAGTCCCCATTGGGCCTCGTGTTCCCTCCACAAGCGCAACGCGTGAGCCGCCATTCTGGTGTAAGGCTGGTTGGGACCGTAGGTTCCGCGGATGATCCGGGTTTCGCCGCCCGACGATGAGCGCGAATTGCCCGGCCCCCACGCGTCGATCAGGGTCACGCGGACGTTGCGGCGCAACAGATATAGAGCCGTCCATCCGCCGAACGCACCGGCTCCAATTACCGCGACGTGGGTTCTTAATTCCATGTTGATTGGTGGTGGATCATTAAGGATAGCGTCGAGAACCAAAAGCGGAGGGATTAATTTTGGGTGGCGCGAACGAAGTTGCGTCCATCAGGGAAGCCGCATGGCTTAAAGAGGCCGAAGTATGCAAGACCACATTCCATTCTCTTATAGACAAGGCACGTCGCACGGAGCACACTTAGTCGCGCCAAAGAAAAAGGCCGAAGAACTGCTCAAGCAGGAGGATTAATGGCAAATGCATTTGGTACCGACATTTTGATCCAAGCTGAAGATCCAATGAAAGCTGCGGACTTCTATGTCAAACAGCTGGGCTTTAAAATCACGGACAAGAAGCCGAATATGATCAGCCTGCACGGAAAGAATATCAATTTTTTTATCGAGCGGGGGCCCGCTCTCGGACCTGTTTTCGAGGTAACGGTGAAAAGCGTTAAGGAAGCTAAAGCGCGTCTCACGAAAAAGGGTTGCCAAATAGTTAAGGACGAGCCTGATTTTCCGAGATGCTACGTCAGAGATCAGAATGGCCTGATCTATAACCTGACGGAGTAAGGGATTCGTCCGCCCTGCGTTTGTCCCTAACCAGAAACAACGCGCCAGGATGCGGCTTCCGCTTGAACGTCAGCCCATGCTTTACCGTGGGATTGCTTCGCGCATAAGAAGAGCGGGCATCCTTTGAGATGCCCGCTGGAAGTTTAGTACTGATCATTCTGCAGGTTATTTTCCTAAAGAGACTCCGGGTAAAGGCTCCGTGCCTTGTATTTGCACTGCCTGCAAGCTCTGAGGCTTGAGCCCGAGGACCTGCAGAATAGTCGGAGCAACTTGTGCCGTCTGTACCGGAGTGGTTAGGGTTTTGGGCGCGATCTTCGGGTTCGAGACCAAGATCATCACGTTGGTGTCGTCATGCGAGAAGCCGCCGTGTTCCGCCAGCTTCTTGGTGCTCCCTGAGTAAGTCACACCCACATTCGGCGCAACCGCGATATCGGGGCTTCGCGGATCGCCGTTGGGCGGGATGCCCGGCGGGTTAAACAGTTGATTGATAGATTGTCCAAAGAAGATTTCGCCGATGCCGGCAATGTTATTCGATGTCGGCGATTGGGTTTCCAGTATTCCGACCTCAGTTTCGGCGTTGCAGGAACGCTTCAGCCACAAGAGCGAAACGTCGTCTTCGGTGGGGCCGATCTGGCCTCCACTGTTTGACTCGGAGGGCGGCAAGCAGTCATCGATCAGCATGCTCGGCGAGGTCGTTACCGGCCCGGAGGTGGTAATCCCGACGTAGCGTTGAGAATCGATCGGACTCTGACCATGCTTGGCGGTGATGATGACGAGCGTGGAGTCGGTCAAACCCTCCTTTTGGAGTTCTGCCGTCCATTGTCCGATGGCTGCGTCAGCAAACTGAATCTCGTGCAGCAAGAAGGAGGTTGGTGTGCCCATTCCGTCCTCGTAACCACCGCTGCCCACGTTGGCTTCGATGAGCTTTTGTCCTACGCTTACGGCCTGGAAATTCATGCCGAAAATTGTAGGCACTTGTGTCTTCTTCTTACGGTTGTGGCTATAGCCATCAATTTCGTTGAGAACGGCGTTAACCTTGAGCGTGTCGTAGCACTCAATGTTTAGAAAGCTGTTGGTCCAGGCGGTAAGATCGGCCGTTGGGTCCGGAATAGGATCGCAGGCCAACCCAAGCGGAGTCGTCACACCCTTCAGGGCAACCACGTCCGAATTGATTTCGGGCGCATAGAAGTCGTCCAGGTTGGTGCCGTCGCCGGGGCCGGAAACCGAGGAGTAGGCTGGGTGCTTATCGGACCAGGCGGTGTAACCGCCGGCGGCGTGAATCACGCCGAAAATTGTGTTCACCCGGACGAAGTTCCACGGGTATACAGGAAGGCAGTTGTTAAACGGGTCGCGTTCCAGCCTTGCCGGATCAATCGAGTTGATTCCACCATCCCCGTTCTTAGTGCTTATACCGTCGATGCCGTTCAAGAATTTCTGGTTGATGTCGATGCCCTCTTCATACTCGGTCGAGGTGCCGTTCGCCCGGCCGACGGTACAGGGTCCGCCCTTGAGGCCGTTGCCTGTGGTTTTGATAGGAGGAGCGAAGACCCGGTCGTAGGCCACATCGTAAAAGACGCCCATGGTACGCGGGGTGCCTCCGGTCATAATGGCCATCAGGCCCGGAAATGAATCGGAGGGCCGCGAGGTGCTGGTATCCAGATAGTTCACGGCAGTTGCGCCCAGTTTCGCCAGGTTGGGACAGTAGGGCTGTCCGCCGTTCACTCCTTTTACTCCCTGAGAACAGTTCAGATAGTCGACGGCATGCATGCCGTCAATGCTTACCAGCAAGACGTGGCTAATCTGGTTCCCCTTTCCTGCATTTTGCGCAACCACGGCCGGTACCAAGACCGCAGCTATAAAGACAAAGGTGACGAAAGCCCCTGAGGGCTTCTTGGTTTTCATGGAAAAATCCTCCTCGAAGGAAAACGGTAGACGTAAACTGTTGCGCTCAGGTTAAGCGCTAATGAATTTTTCCTGTAGGCATGTGGAAATTATTGCGTGACAGATAGCGATAGTTCGTTCGCTATGGCAGTCGCTAAAATCCTCATTCGCTCCGTACGACAATGTGCGCAGCGATAGAAGGACTGCATCAGTGGTGATCCAGTCAGAACGCCAAATTATCCCGTCATGACTTCATTGCTCGGCACCACTCTGACGAACTAGAAAGCTATTCGCGACGCCAGTCGCTTGACAGGCCCGGGATCGCTTCCTAAAATTCAACTTAGATGTTTTTGTATCCCCCGATGTAAGTGTTGCATCTAAATAACTTACAACGAACAGACACAGAAGCCGGTTGCCCCGCCGGCGCAGTGTGATACAAGGGTGTATATGCCTCCGGGACCCCCTATTGGCGAGCGTGAGCGTGAAATCCTGACGGCTATCGTGGAAACTTTTATTGCCACGGGCGAGCCGGTAGGATCGCGCACACTTGCGCGCGCGAATCGAGAGGGGCTGAGCCCGGCTACGATTCGCAACGTGATGTCGGATTTGGCCGACTCGGGTTATCTGGAACAGCCGCACACTTCGGCTGGCCGCGTCCCCAGCACGGAGGCTTACCGATATTACGTCGAGCAACTCACGGGCAAGGCGCGACTTTCGGATGATGACGAAAATATTATTCAGAAGTCATTCCACGGCGTGACGGATGTGCAGGAATTCATGGAGCGCACTTCGCATGTGTTGTCCTTGATTTCGCGCAACGTCGGAGTTGCAGTAGCGATCAGAGGATCCAAGAACGCTCTCGAGCACGTTTATTTTTCGCGCCTGGGCGATCAAAAGGTACTTGCGGTGCTGGTGACGCGATCAGGCCTGGTGCGGGATCGCGTGTTGCGCATGGATCTTCCGCAAGCCGATCTCGATGCGGCGGCTCGCTTCCTTAACGAAAACTTCCGCGGCTGGACCATGGAAGCTATGCGAAACGAGTTGGCTCGCCGGCTGGAGCAGGAACGCAGCGAGTATGACCGCATGATGGAGTCGGTGGAGCAGCTTTATAAACAAGGCGCGCTGGCGGCGGACGATGGCGCCCAGACCGTCTACGTGGAGGGCGCTTCTAACCTGGTTGCGGGAGAGCGTGACCGAGATCGCCTGCAGGAATTATTGAGGACCTTGGAAGAGAAACAGAAGATCGTGGGATTGCTAGGTGCGTATCTGGATGCCAAGCAGGAAGCGGTGCGGGTGGTCATCGGGCTCGATCAAGCCTTGCCGTCAATGCCTTCGATGCGTAATTTCGTATTGATCGGCGCTCCCGCCCGAGTGGGCGGCGAAGTCATGGGATCGCTGGCCGTCATCGGACCGACTCGCATCGACTATCAGAACACCATGAACGCGGTCTCCTACATCGCGCGTATGTTCGATAAAATCTTGAATGAATCGGAGTAAGTCTAAGTAAGAATATGGTAAGAACAAACGGAAAATCAGAAGTCGACGCCCAGGATCTTGACGCGGCGCACGAATTGCCGGCATCAGAGAACGCGGCGGAAGAAACGGAAACAACCGAGTCTGCGTCATCGCGCACATCAGGCGATGCCAGCGAATTGCAAAAAGTTCGGGCAGAGCGAGATATGCTGGTCGATCGGCTGGCCCGTCTGCAGGCTGAGTTTGAAAATGCCCGCAAGCGCACCGCCCGCGAGCAGCAGGAGTTTCGCGAGTACGCTATAGCCGACGCAATCAAAGCGCTCTTGCCGTCTCTCGACAGCTTCGAGCGTGCCTTGCAGATTAGCGCGAGGGACAAGTCCGAGTTTCGCAGTGGAGTCGACCTCATCTACAAGCAACTGCAAGATGCATTGCAGAAGCTGGGACTGCGCGCCATTCCTGCGAAGGGCGAGCCTTTCGATCCCCACCTTCATGAAGCCATTGAGATGGTTGAAGCCAGCGATGCCGACGATCATCAAATACTTGAAGAATTGCAGCGTGGCTACAAATTGAAAGATCGTCTGCTGCGTCCCTCGATGGTCAAAGTTGCGCGCAATCCCAAGCATTGATTCCAATCGAAAGGATCTAGAACCATTCTGGCCAGCAACGTAAAACGCGACTATTACGAAGTGCTCGGGGTGGCCCGCGGAGCCAACGAGCAAGAGATCAAGAGCGCCTATCGCAAGCTGGCGCTGCAATTTCATCCTGATCGCAACCCGAACAATCCCGACGCGGAAGAAAAATTCAAAGAGTGCAGCGAGGCTTACGCGATTCTGGCGGATGCCGACAAACGCGCGGCCTACGACCGCTTCGGACATGCGGCGGTGAGCGGCGCAGGGGCAGGCGGATTCGATCCCACAGTTTTTCAGGATGTCAGCGAGATCTTCGGAGACTTTTTCGGCTTCGGAGATCTTTTCGGCGGCGGATCGCGGCGAGGCAGCCGTGCCCAACGTGGTCCGGATTTGCGCGAGGATGTAACGCTGGAATTCGAAGAGGCGGTGTTCGGCACGGAAACCAAAGTTTCGGTTCGGCACCATGCGACTTGCGAAGACTGCCACGGCAACGGTGCGGCTCCCGGAAAAGCGCCCGTCCCTTGCCGGTCTTGCGGGGGACGCGGCCAGGTTCGCTATCAGCAAGGATTCTTCAGCATGGCCCGAACTTGTCCGACATGTCAGGGCGCGGGCAGCGTGATCACCGATCCATGTCCGAAGTGTAAAGGCGAGGGCCGCGTGCTGCGACAACGGACGGTAGACGCCAAGGTTCCCGCTGGAGTTGAAGACGGAACCCGCATTCGTTTTTCGGGCTTAGGCGAAGCTGGAGCTCATGGCGGACCCGCGGGCGATCTGTACGTTGTTCTGCACGTCAAAGAGCATCCCTTTTTCGAGCGCGAGGGCAACGACTTGCATTGCGTGATTCCGGTTTCATTTACCCAGGCCGCATTGGGAACTGAAATTCGAGTGCCAACACTCGATGGTGAACAGACGCTCAAGGTGCCGGATGGGACTCAGTCGGGAACTACGCTACGCATTCGAGGCAAAGGGGTGCCGTTGCTGAATGGCCATGGCAAGGGCGACTTATTCGTTGAGGTTCGCGTGCAGACTCCTAGCAAGCTTAATAAGCGGCAACGTGAGTTACTGCAGGAATTAGAGGGAATGGCGCGAGTGGAAAATAAGCCGCAACGCCGGACGCTGCTGGGCAAAGTAAAAGATATTTTCGGATAGTGTGACTGCTAGTTTCGAGCGTGCCTTCCTTTGTGTCATTCGTGGTTTAACTGTTGTCTCTGATCCATGACCCGCCGACGCTGGATTGCCGATGAAGTCTCTGGTAGTCGTGCGTTTTTGGTTGGAGCTCATGCCGATCATCTGGCTCGCGTGCTTCGCGCTCGCGTGGGCCAGGAATTCGATATCACGACTGGAAGCGAAGTCCGGCGTGGACGTGTCATCACGATTTCCGCGGATAGAGTTGAATTCGAACTGGGCGAACAAATTCCCGTCTCTCCGAATATTCAGGTAACCCTCGTGTTATCCATTTTCAAATTTGAGCGTATGGAGTGGGCCATTGAAAAATGCACGGAGCTAGGAGCAGCTCGCATCGTCCCTTTGATTGCGCGGCGCACCGAGGCTCATCTGGCGGCAGCGGCTGTGAAACGAGTCGAGCGCTGGCGTCGCATCGTACTGCAGGCGGCGGAACAATCTCGCCGTAGCTCGGTCCCGGAAGTTTGCCAGCCGTTGAAATTAAAAGATGCGTTGAGGTGGCCGGCCGGCACCCGCATTGTGCTCTCTGAGTTCGAATCAGAGGTCAAGCTGAAAGATCTGCTGCATTCGTCCAGCGACAGCGATTTTGTTATCGCCATCGGACCGGAGGGTGGATGGACGAATGAGGAATTCAGTGAGTTTCGCGAAGCGGGCTGGATTTCAGCATCACTGGGAAGCACAATCCTTCGAGCTGAAACGGCAGCAATTGCCGCCGCGGCCGTCGTCCAATCCGAATTGGCTTAGGCAGTTGGCTTCGGAGAATGCGATTTCGGCGCCATATACGTGCGCGTAATCCGATCGTGCCAGCACAACCGATCCTCATCGAGAAAGCACCAGACGTATCCCAGCGCCAACGATAATCCCGATAGCACAGCTGCCAGCACACGCCAACGCCGCGTTTTCCTCGGAACCGTAGTGCCATCGAAGCGGCTTATCTGCAGGCGCGCAACGCGTAGGCCCGGGGTCGTGCCTGTGTATACCAGCAGAAGATATTGATAGAAGGTCCAGAATAGCGCGGTCAGAATCACCGAAACTGCTGCAGCCTGCTGCAGTGGTGGTGTGATTAAGGTAACGCGAAAAAAAATGTAGGCGAAGAGCGCGAAGGCTGAGATCACCAGCAACGCGTCAACAGTGCTGGCCAGCACGCGTCTCGACATAGGAGCAGCTTGCAGCGGCAGTTCAAATCCCGGTCGTCGCTCCGTTGCCTGCTCTTCGATCGGATCCATCATGATCCCACCCAGAGCCGGCGGGGGCGGCAATAGGTCTGGCACTTCCAGGATGCGCGGCTGCTCCACGACTGGTTCGGCAAGTCCGTCGAAAACCGGCGGGGGCGGCGCGAAGCGCGGAAATTCGAGGAGTCTCCCTCCGGCCTCAGGTATATCCAATTCCTCGGCATCTGCTTCCGGCTGAATTCGGATCTGTTCCTGACGAACTGCGGAAGTGTTTTGCATCGCAATCGCCAGCCGATTGTGCGCGGCAGGCGGCGGCGTTGCAGCGTGATCGTTCCAGGAAGGCTCGGGTGGATCGAACTTTAACTGCAATGACGGATACCGCGGAGCGCGCGGACGCCGGCGTGCGCGGTAATTGTTTACTCGATCTGCGACTTCATTCCGCCACGAATCGAGGTCCGGCGGTTTAACTGGTTCGCTCTGGGCTGACTGGTTTTGCGTTATCGGATCACATGTTTCGCGCGCGGGCGGATTGATGGACGGTAATTTGTCCCCCGACGTTTGGTTGCTCGACAAATCCTGCACAGTATCCGCGACGAACTTCGGGGACGAAGACTCCTCATCGAGGCTGGCGGCAAAACTCTGCTCGCTGGCATCGTATGCTTCAGGGTCGATGAGCCGAGACCCCGGCGGCAGCGCCACATTCGAATCGACATCGGGTTCAAACTTCAATTTCATTTTTACGATCTCATCCCGGAGAGCCTGCGGGCACTGCCATCGTATCGAAACTGCTACTTTGCCTCTCAGGCCAGCACCGTGCTAACTTCACGGTACCCGGCACGAACTTTTAGGCCGGAGAGTTCGTGCGCGTTCCGATGACTTCCCGCAATCGATTCCTTATCACGGCGGCGTTGGTTTGTCATCTATTACTGGCGCATCCCTTAGTTACCAGCCAGTTGCTTGCCTCCCAAACCACGGCCAATCCAGCGCCAAGCCTGCCCAATACTCCTTCTGCTCCGAAAGAGGAAAACGTCACAATAATCGCCAACACGCAAGAAAAAATCGGCTCCATATATAGATTGCATGGTAAAGCTGAGATTCATTACGGGGTTTACATTTTGCGCGGCGATGAAGTCACCTATAACGCCGACACGGGCGACGCCACCGCAGATGGCCACGTGGTGCTCGAGGGAGGACCCAACGACGAACATATTCAGGCGAGCCATGGGACTTACAACGTGCGCACGGAAAGCGGACGCTTCGAAAATGTAACTGGCAGCATTGGCGTCCGCACTCGGGGAACCAGGCTTATGCTGACTTCGTCAAATCCGTTTTTTTTTACCGGGAAAGTAGTGGAAAAGACCGGCCCTGACCATTACATGGTCTATGACGGTACGGTGACGACCTGTGAATTGCCTCGTCCCCGATGGCAGTTCAATGCCAACAAAGTTGTGGTAAACGTCGGCGGCACTGCCAAGATCTATCACAGCACATTTGGGATTCGCGGCATTCCCGTGCTTTATTTTCCCTTCGCAACGCTGCCTGCACAGCGGGAACCAAGGCAATCGGGATTCCTGATCCCTAACTTTGGAACCTCGTCGATCAAAGGCACGATCTTGGGAGAATCGTTGTTCTGGGCCATTAATCGCAGCATGGACGCTCATGTTGGGGCGGAATATTTTTCTGCTCGCGGCTGGGCGCCGCAGGGCGAATTTCGGGCTGAGCCGAGCGACACTTCATTTGTCGACGTAAATTATTTCGGAGTGCTCGACCGCGGTGTCGGAAATCCACCCGTAAATCAGGGCGGCGAAGAAGCGCGCTTAAATGGTGAAGGCGAGTTTGGCCACAACTTCCGCGGAGTCGCCAACATCGATTACCTTAGCTCCTACGTGTTTCGGCTGGCTTTTAATGACGTCTTCACTCAAGCGGTAAATTCGGAAGTCAAATCGAGTGCGTTTCTCTCCAACACCACGAACGGCTTTTTCTACAACGCGTCCATGCAGCGTTATCAGGATTTTGAAAGCACAACCGCCGGCGATGTGGTGACCATTCTTCATGCGCCAAGTTTTGAAGTTCAGAGCGTGGATCATCCGCTTGGACACTCGCCTTTCTATTGGTCATACGATGCTGCAGCCGACGGACTCTCCCGCAGTGAGCCCGGCTTCAGTACCGCCGCTCTGGTGGGACGATTCGATATCGAGCCTAACCTTTCCCTTCCGCTGCAGCTTGATGGATGGTCGTTTCGTCCAGAACTCTCGCTGCGGGACACGGGGTATACGGAGCAACTTGCAAGCTCCAGCGCGGCAAAAGTCGCGGAGTCTGATCCCATCAACCGCCGGGCACTAGAGGGCTCCGTCGAAGTGCGGCCGCCGGCTTTGAGCCGGATTTTTGCTTCCGAGTTCATGGGACGCAAGTGGAAGCACGTGATTGAACCACGCGTCACTTACAACTACGTGACCGGGATCAACAATTTCGCGAACATTTTACGTTTCGACGAGCGCGATATTCTCACCAATACCAATGAAGTCGAATATGGAGTAGTGAATCGCCTTTACGCCAAGCGCACTTCCTCGCAACCGGAAAATTGCGGCAAGCCCGGGATGCCGTCGCTGTTTATTGGCGGAGCGCCTGCACCCACCCGCATACCATGGGCTCGGCAGAGTACACCAGCGGAACGGCCTTGCAATTCGGAGCCGCAAGTACGTGAAGTCGTGACCTGGGAATTGACGCAGAAATACTTCATCGATCCGACTTTTGGAGGCGCGCTAGTCTCCGGACGCAGTAATGTCTTTACCAGCACTGTAGATTTAACCGGCATTTCGTTTATTACAGCTCCGCGCCACCTATCGCCGCTCATCTCGCGTCTGCGGGTCGCTGCCAGCACGCGAACAGACATTGAATGGGATGTCGATTACGACTTCGTGCGCGGTGGAGTGAATGCCAGTACGATCCTGGCGAATTATCACGTGGGTCCATTTACCGTGGGAGGCGGCGACGCGTATCTGCAGGTCCCCGGTGAGTGCGCTCAGGCTACTTGTATGTTCAACACCACTACCGATCCCAATATTATTTTCTGGCCTCAACTATTCAATCAATTCCGGTTGTTGCTGGGCTATGGTCACTCTGGCAAACAGGGATTCAGCGCGGCAACCAATATAGGCTTTGATGCCAAACTCGGCTTTCTGCAGTACGCTGCGGCGCAAACCACGTATAACTGGGATTGTTGCGGGGTGAGCCTGGAATTCCGCCGCTTCAATCTCGGTTCGGTACGGAATGAGAACCAGTATCGCTTCACCTTCGCGCTGGCAAATTTGGGGGCGCTGGGAAATTTGCGGCGCACAGAGAGGCTTTTTTAATCACAGCGGATACTAAGACGCCAAAACAAAAAATGAACGCCTTTTCTGGTCCTCCCGGCCAGACGCCGTCGGGAGCCTCAAGCTCTCACCCGTTACACCCAAGATGGTTTGACGTCGGTCGTGCTTTTCGTCATCTTGGCTGTCGCAGCCGCACTTCGTTTTCATTGGTTGGCTGCGAAATCGTTCTGGTTTGACGAAGGCGTAAGTGTTGCCATCGCCCGGCTTGATTGGTACAACTTTGCGCGCATTCTCTGGCGGCGCGAAGCCAATATGTCGTTGTACTATCTACTTCTTCGTTACTGGTTGCACTTTGGCGGCAGCGAGTTCTTCGTTCGATCGCTCTCTGTGCTTTTCGCGGTCGCGTCTGTCCCAGTCGTTTACCTGCTAGGTCGCCGTTTGTTTGACGCGCGGGTCGGTCTATTTTCGGCTGCGTTGCTCGCGACTAATGCTTATTACATCCAGTATTCGCAAGACGCGCGCAGCTACACACTGATGCTGTTGCTGTGCTCGCTTTCAAGTTTATATTTTCTTGAGGGCTTGAGAGAACCTTCGCGCCGCAACCGAGTTGCTTATATCCTCACCAGCGCACTGGCGGTTTACGCTCAATTCTTTTCCCTGCTTCTACTGCTCGCGCAGTGGCTTTCTTTGAATTTGTTGGATCGTAATCAGATTCCGCGGCAAAACAAAAACGACTGGCGTTGGATTGCATTATCCGTTGCGCCTGTCATTGCTTTCGTCGCCACTACAGGAACGGGGCCGCTGCGCTGGGTGCAACGCCCCGGCTTGCATGATCTGTGGGTGTTCGGACTGCATCTCACGGGGAACGGCGGGCCATTACTTTTGGTTGGATGCGCGGCTCCGTGCATAGCTGCAATAGTCCCGATATTTGGCCCAGCCGCAAAATACGACGCGTATCCTGGGAATCGTGGCGTTACCGGTTTCTTCTTTGCTGGCTGCTTTTCCCGGCATTATTTACTTTGGCGGTGTCATTGATCAAGCCGCTTTTTGTTGCGCGGTATTTTATTTTCTGTTTGCCCGCGCTTGTATTGCTCGTGGCTGGCGGACTCACCCGCCTTCATTCGGACTGGCTGGTCGCGCCTGCTCTCTCATTGATGCTTATTCTCTCGCTGCGAGGAACTGCCGCCTATTACAAACAGGACATCGACATTCAACGCGACGATTGGCGCGACGCGTCCAAATATCTGTTGGGCCACGCCGAGCCTGGAGACGCCTTGTTGTTTCACGTCCCCATGGGCCGCATGCCGTATGAGTTTTATGTTTCTGTGCTGGGATCGCCCGCGCCCACTCCGCTGGTGCTTTATCCAAACCATGGCGATCGAATTACGTTTCTGGATTTCGTCGAGAAGCCGAACGATACGGAACTCGCGCGCTTACTTCCACAGCACAGGAGAGCATGGCTTGTTCTTACATACGCTGAAACGCAGTCTGGACAGCCTGATGCAAGAACCATTGAACTTTCGAAGATACTTGGAAACGTCTACCCGACTGTGGAGCAACACGATTTCACTGGGATAGATATCAAGACTTACAGCATGAAGTGATTGGGGTCGCCGCTATCGTCTTAATGCCGGAGGTATTAGGATATGTAAATGACCGGCTTGCTCCAGACCAAGCGCGAAGCACTCGATGCCACTATTCGTACGTTGGGTCGAACTCTGGTGGCCTATTCCGGCGGAGTGGATTCCGCATTTCTCGCCTGGGCTGCACACCGCGTACTCGGCAGCGACATGCTGGCGGTCATCGCAGACTCGCCCAGCCTGGCTCGTACTCATCTCAACGACGCGGTTGAATTCGCGCGCGAGCACAGCATTCCGTTAAAAATCGTCACCACCACCGAACTTGATCGCGCGGAATATGTGCGCAACGATAGGTCCCGCTGTTTTCATTGCAAGGATGAACTTTTCACGGTGATGGAATCATTTCGCGCAGAACATGGATTCAAGTCAATCGCATACGGCGTGAATGTTGACGATCAAGGCGACTTCCGCCCCGGACAAATTGCCGCCCGTCAGCACTATGTTGCCGCTCCTCTTCTCGATGCTGGGCTGACTAAACTGGAGATTCGAGAATTGGCGCAGCAGGCAAATTTGCGAGTTTGGGACAAACCTGCGTCGGCCTGCCTATCATCGCGCATAGAGTATGGACGCCCGGTCACGCGTGAGGCCCTGACTACGGTGGAGCAAGGCGAAGACGCTCTACGCACGCTCGGTTTCCGGCAGTTCCGCGTGCGTCATCACGGCGAAATTGTTCGCATCGAAATTGCGAGCAGCGAACTATCGCGTGCTCTCACTTCTGAGATGGCAGCAGAATTTACCAGGATTTTCAAATCCCTCGGGTTCAAGTTCGTGACTCTGGATCTGGAAGGGTTCCGCTCCGGCTCGATGAATACTCTGTTGCCCGCCGAACAGTTACTGCGCAAGGCGTGAGCTGCAAGCAGTTTCCTTGCCAACTAGGACTCGCATGGCTGGCCTCTCCAGTTCGCTTTCCTATGAGATAATCGAAATAATTCCCAATGCACAGGCGGTTTTTAGTGACGATATTGCGACGTTCGATCCTTGTTCTCCTGCTTGTTTGCCTGGGGTGTTCAGCTCAGCTAGCCCCAGTACCCTCGGATGTTAATCAGAAAATTGAGCGCCAGGTGCGCGCTACTTACAGCATTCCCGCGACCGTAAAAATAACGATTGGGACGCTCCATCCCAGTGATTTTACTGGCTACGATGCCCTCACTATCACCATGGAGGGCGGCGAAAAAAAACAAACCTACGACTTCTTGCTTTCGAAAGATGGAAAAACACTGGCCCGCATGACCAAGCTCGACTTGACCAAAGACCCTTACGTCGAAGCCATGAAGAAAATCGATCTCAACGGGCGTCCAATTCGCGGCAACAAAGATGCGAAAGTCGTGGTGGTCAACTTCGATGACTTCGAGTGCCCATTCTGCTCGCGTATGCATCAGACGCTGTTCCCCGAACTGCTCAAGGAATACGGCGACCGCGTGGAGTTCGTTTATAAAGATTATCCTCTAACCGAAATTCACCCGTGGGCGACGCACGCGGCGGTAGATGCCAACTGCCTGGCCGCGCAGAACAATGATGCCTACTGGGATTTCGCCGACCACATTCATGCCAATCAGCGGGAAGTGAGTTCAGAAAAAAACCGCGACGCTCAGTTCGCAGCGCTTGACCGCATGACCCTTGAGCAAGGACAGAAACATAATCTTGACCAGAGCAAGCTTCAGGCTTGCGTCAAGGCGCAGAATGAAGATGCGATTAAGGCGTCGATGCACGAAGCCGAGGGCGTGGGCGTAACCGCAACTCCAACCCTATTCGTCAATGGGCAGGAGATGGATGGAGCGCTTCCCATCACTGAAATGCGGGCGGCACTCGATCACGCTCTGCAGCAGGCTGGCGTGGCGGTGCCGGCGCACCCGCCCACTCCCACGACAAGTGAGTCGCAACCGCCCACCAAATAGTGCCGAGAGGAACCATTGAAAAATAATTCGCTCTTTCGTCCATTGCCTGTCTTGCTTGGAGTTTCACTACTAGCTGTTTGCATCGGCTGTGGAACCAAGTTGGCTGGAGACGATGTTGCCGCCACCGTTGATGGACGCAAGATCTACCGCGCCGACGTGGAGAAGTATTATCAAAACCAAACCGCGGGTTCTCAGCAACAACCTGTCGGAGAACAGGCCACCAGCCTGCGCCTCAGCATTTTGCGCGAACTGGTTGACAATGAAATCCTAATGCGTCGCGCGGAGAAACTTGGCTTGCTGGCGACCGACGATGAAGTTGAGCGCAAGCTGAACGAGATCAAGTCGCCTTATACAAAAGAGGAATTCGACGCTCGCATGAAGGAGAAGAATCTGACGATTGACGATTTCAAGCGTGATTTGCGGCGATCGCTGACGGTCGACAAGGTTCTGAACAAAGAGGTGACATCGAAGATCAACGTTTCCGATCAGGATATCGCCAATTACTATAACGCGCATAAAGCAGAATTCAATCTGGTCGAGCCTCAATATCACTTGGCGCAAATTTTCGTAACCACGACGCCGAACCCACAAGTCCACAATTTGAAAAACGATAAAGCGCAGAGCGAGGCAGACGCCCGCAAGAAAATCCAGATGCTGGTAAATCGGCTGGACAGTGGCGATGACTTTGGCACGCTGGCAATGAATTATTCCGAAGACGCGGAAACTTCGGGAAACGGCGGCGACTTAGGCTTTACGCCAGAATCTTCTCTCAAGAATACTGACCCCGTCACCCGCGATGCTGTTATTAAGTTGAAGCCGGGGCAGTACAGCACCGTCATCACTGTCATCAATCCGATGACTAAGCAACTCATCGGCTTCCGCATTGTGAAGCTGATTGCCAAGGAGTCAGCCGGGCAGCGGGAGTTGTCGGACCCTCGGGTGCAAGAGGCGATTCGCTCGCAGTTGCGTGATCGACGCGAGCAATTGCTTAAGGCGGCTTATTACGAAGTCCTGCGCGATCAGGCCAAAGTAGAAAACTATTACGCCCAGAAAGTGCTGGAAGGCAACGGCACCGCGAAGTGATCATCCCTAGCGAGGTTACTCCACAATCGCCAGTACATCTCCGGCATTAACGTTGCCGCCTTCAATGGCTACGATTTTTTGTAGCATGCCTTTTTTCGGCGATTTAATTTCGTTCTGCATTTTCATCGCTTCCACAACCAGGATGCTTTGTCCAGCCTCGACCGGCTGTCCCTGATCGACCAGCATCCGAACCACTTTACCGGGCATGGGTGCGAGGATTTTTTTCGGACCCTTATCATCTGCGCCAGCCCCTTTGCGTCCGCGCAGCGATCTGGGATCACGCAATTCTGCGAGGTAGCGCACGCTGCCGACCCACAAATGCGTATCGGTGGCGGTATGCTCGCGCTTGATTTCGTAAGCTTTTCCATCGATCAGAATGGAAAGCACGTCGCGCCTCGCGAGCACTGCATTCATCTCAATGTTTCGACCATCGAGCCGGCATTGCCAGCCGCTTTCTTTCCGCTCCAATTCGAGCCGAAAATCTTTCCCGTCAATGGTGACGTCGTAGACCATAAAACACTCAGGAAATGCGAAATCGGGTTTTTAGCTCAGCGCTTCTGCCCTTGCTGCTCTCTTCCAACTCGAAACAGCGGTTCCATTAACTGCGTTGTCGCTGTGGTCCGGCGATGCCGTTCCATTGCTGGCAACGGCCGAATTCGAATCAAGCATGGCGAATAATCCAGCGGCGATCGCCGCGACCTCCGGATGTCCACCGCGAACTTCGGGAGGCTTAGACTTCAGCAATCGATCCAGATAGCCAGTGTCGATTTTCCCAGCCTGGAAATGCGCGTCAGTCAGAATGCGGCGAAATAGTGAAATATTGGTCTTGATGCCGCCCACAAAATACTCGTGCAGCGCGCGCGTTAGGCGCGAGATCGCCTGCTGTCCGATCTGTTCCGTAGCCGATCAACTTGGCCAGCAGCGGATCGTAATCGATGGGGACCGTCCAGCCCTCGTACATGCCGCTGTCGCGGCGAATTCCCGGCCCTGACGGGGAAAGCAGCAACGTAATCTTCCCCGGGCTGGGAAAATAATTATTGTCGGGGTCCTCCGCATAGATCCGGCACTCTATAGCATGTCCGCGGATGCGAATGTCCTCTTGCTGAAAAGGCAACTTCTCGCCGGCCGCAATTCGGATCTGCAAATGTACGAGATCCAATCCGGTAATCAATTCTGTGACCGGATGTTCCACCTGCAGGCGCGTGTTCATTTCAAGAAAGTAAAAGTTCTTCTCCTGATCGACCAGAAACTCTACGGTTCCTGCATTGGTGTATCGCGCAGCCTCGGCCACCCGAACCGCAACCTCGCCCATGCGCCGCCGCATGTCGGTGTCGACGATCGGCGACGGCGACTCCTCCAGCACTTTTTGATGGCGACGTTGAATGGAGCACTCGCGTTCGCCGAGATAAACCGTGTGGCCGTGCTCGTCCGCGAGCACCTGCATTTCGATATGGCGGGGATTGACGATTGCCTTCTCGATGTAAACTTCGCGATCGCCGAAGGCGCGCTCGGCTTCGCTTTGTGCCGCCTCCAGAGCGGACTTCAGATGTTCCGGCGCTTGGACCAGTCGCATGCCCTTTCCGCCGCCGCCCGCTGCCGCCTTCAGCATGACCGGATAGCCAATTTTAGAAGCCACTTGCTCAGCTTCATGGACGGACTCGAGTCCCCTCGAAGTCCCAGGCACGAACGGAATCCCAGCTTTTTCCATTTCTTGGCGCGCCCGGGTTTTCGATCCCATCATTTCCATCGAGGCCGCAGTAGGACCGATGAATTTCACACCCGCATCAACACAGGCCTGAGCGAAGTTCGCGTTCTCGGAAAGAAAACCGTATCCGGGATGAATTGCATCCGCACCGCAATGTTTGGCAACATCGAGAATCTTTGCGAAGTTCAAATATGATTCCGCAGCCGCCGCAGGCCCGATGTGATAGGCTTCGTCGGCCTTGCGAACGTGTAGCGAGGCACGGTCCACATCTGAATAAACTGCAACCGAAGTGATTCCCAGTTCGCGGCAGGCGCGAATCACTCGTACCGCAATCTCTCCCCGATTGGCGATCAAAATCTTTTTGAACATAGTTGTGGTTCGCACGAAATTCTCGAATGCCGTCAGTGCGCTTATGGCGCTCTGATCAAACTTTCAATTGTACTGGAGATTCAAGTGTCCAGATATTCTTGCGTAGGACTGGGTCTTTGACTCGATATTCCGCGTCCGGGAAACCTGCGGCCCTGCGGTCCTGACCGGGGCGAACACCCGGTCCCACACCTTATCTTCAGCCTTCCAGCTTTTTTGCTAGTAGCTCATTCACCAGTTGCGGGTTCGCCTGCCCCTTCGAAGCTTTCATCACTTGCCCGACAAAGAAACCAATTACCGTCTTCTTGCCGGCTCGATACTGTTCCACTTGTTTGGGATTGGCTGAAATAATTTCTTCGATGATTTTTTCGATCGCTGAAGAATCTGAAAGCTGCTGCGGCTTTTCTTTTTCGTACACGGCGGCGAAGTCCTGACTACGCTCGAAGGCCAGATCATATAAATCCTTGAGCATTTTCCCCGAGATCGTGCCGCTCTCGACCAGATCGGCCGACAGCGCCACTCCTTGCATGGAAATCGGAGACTGCTCAATTCCCAGGCCCTTCGCTTTTAGTCGTCCCATTAACTCGCCCTGCACTAAATTCGCTACGCGCTTTGGATTCTTCGCCGCCTTCGCGGCCGCCTCGAACTGATCGGCAAATGACTTCGTGGAGGTCAGAACTTGCGCGTCGTAGTTGGTAATGCCGTAATCTGCAACCAGGCGCTGGCGGCGCGCTTCGGGCAGTTCGGGCAATGTGCGCCGTATCTCAGCTCGCCACTTTTCGTCGACAATTAGTGGCAAAAGATCGGGCTCGGGAAAATACCGGTAATCGTGCGCTTCTTCTTTCGAGCGCATGCTATATGTCTTTCCTTCGTCCGGATTGTAGAGCCGCGTTTCCTGTGCGATCTTACCGCCCGATTCGACGATCTCGATTTGACGGTCAATTTCGAACTCCAGCGCCTCGCGAATGAACCGGAACGAATTTACATTTTTGATTTCAGTCTTCGTGCCAAACTGTTTTTGCCCGCGCGGACGCACGCTAACATTGGCATCGCAACGCAGCGAACCTTCTTCCATATTGCAATCGCTGACGCCCGTATAGAGGATAATTTCCTTCAACCGGGTGAGATATTCGTGCGCCTCCGCGGATGAAGTAATATCGGGCTCACTGACAATTTCGATTAGTGGCACTCCACTGCGATTCAAATCGATGGCTGTGCTTTCGGTGGAACCGGCGAACCCTTCGTGCAGGCTCTTGCCCGCGTCCTCTTCGAGGTGCAGTCGGGTAATGCCGATGCGTTTAGGCCCGGCCGCAGTCGTAACATCGATCCTGCCAAACTCGGCCAGCGGCTTGTCATACTGCGAAATCTGGTAGCCCTTGGGCAAATCAGGATAGAAATAATTCTTGCGCGCAAAAATAGAAGTCTCATTAATTCGGCAGCCCAAGGCCATCGCCGCCAGCACAGCGAATTCCACTGCCTTGCGATTTAGTACTGGCAAGGCTCCGGGAAGGCCGAGGCAAACCGGGCAAACGTTAGTATTTGGCGGATTCCCGAAACGCGTGGAGCACGAACAGAAAATCTTCGACACGGTCAGAAGCTGGACGTGTACCTCCAACCCGATCACGGTCTCATACTTCGCGCGGGCCGCTACGGAAGTATCCGACGTCGTAGCCATATCAGGGAATTATAAAGGTGCTGCGCACGACACTCGCAGTTAGTTCGGTTTCGACGGCGCGCTTAGATATTTCTCCAACTGAACTTCGAAATACATCAGTTCGTTCCCTTTGGCATCGTGCACACCAGTCAAATAGAAGCTCGCGCCCGCAAGCGGCGTCGAGATTCCCGACACATCAAAGAACATGAAGCCGGATTGCGTACTGTGCGGTTCCACCGCCCGGGCAGCGAATTGGGCGTTCTGTACCTCTTCCATCGCTTCTTTACTGACACTGCCTTTTGCCTTCTTTGGCCATGGCAGCGGATTCTGCGAGATGTTTCCCGGCGGCTTGCCAATTCTCCGGTAAATATCATCCTCTGTCGCGGGTGGAATTTTGGTCCGATCAACGGTAATCAATTCGGCTTTCATGCCCGACAACGAGACCGGCTGATTTCCATCATTGCTGATAACCAGAAAAATCGGCATAAGGCCTACGTCGTTATAGTGCACCGAAAAGATGCTGGCTTTGTCGGCCATGTCGTAGGGATCAAGCGCGACGGTGACGCCTTCACTGGGGTGTTCGTCGTGCGCGGGGTAGGTTTTGGCGGGCTGTGCAGAAGGCATCACAAAGTGTTTTGCCGCCAGGCAAACTATAGAAGACAGCAGCAGGACACACACTGCGGCTGATTTTCGCCGCGATAGATATACAAACGCGTAGGACATAATTATTGATTATAGATGTGAGCTTCGGAAACGCGGGTGCTTTGCGCATCAAACTAAGCAGGTAGAATGTTTCCTTCCGCATGTACTTGATCTACAGTGCACTGCTCGCCGCAGGGTTGCTCGTGACCCTGCCCTATTGGCTGATGCAGAGGTTGCGCCATGGGAAGTATCGCGCTGGCTTGAGCGAACGCTTAGGAAGAATTCCACAGCGCCTGACAGTTCAACCTGGGCGACCAACAATTTGGGTTCACGCAGTATCGGTCGGCGAAGTGCTCGCGGTGAGCGGTTTAGTGGGAGAATTGAAGAAGCGCTTTCCAAACTATCGAATCGTTATTTCCACGACCACGGATACCGGGCAAAAACTGGCACGCACTCGCTTCGGAGCAGAACATGTTTTTTACTTCCCCTTGGACTTTGCTTTCGCGATTCGCCCCTATCTACGCCAGTTACGGCCCGAATTAATTGTGATTGCAGAAACCGAATTCTGGCCAAACTTTTTGCGGCTGGGCAAGGCTAGCGGCGCTCGAATCGCAGTCGTAAACGCCCGCATTTCCGACCGCTCCTGGCCCAGATATCGGCGCTTCCGGCATCTGCTTACCCGCGTTTTGCGGCAGGTAGATCTTTTCCTAACCCAAACTGAGGAAGACGCTCATCGACTTGCGCAAATCGGCGCTCCGCAGCAACGGGTTCGGGTCACTGGCAATTTAAAGTTCGATGTGCCTGCACCTGTTGCGCCACCGATTATCGCCAGTTTGCGAACTGCGTTTCAGCAAGCGGATGCTGTCCCAGTGATTGTTTGCGGAAGCACGGTCGAGGGCGAGGAACCAATTCTGTTGCAAGCTTTTGTGAACATTCTGGCCAGTCATCCTCGTGCTGTTTTGATCCTCGCCCCGCGGCATCCAGAGCGCTTCAACGAAGTTGCCGAATTGCTTAGCCAGCTTGGTCTCCGTTTCTGGCGACGCTCGCTGTGGAGCGGAGACCCGATCGTCGCCGGCGTCCTATTGATCGATTCGATTGGCGAACTGGCTGCACTCTACTCGCTCGCCGATGTGGCATTCGTTGGCGGAAGCCTCGTTCCGCGCGGCGGACACAATATAATCGAGCCCGCGCTGTACGGAGTTCCTATCGTGGTGGGCAGCCATACGGAGAATTTCCGGGATATTGTGAGCTTGTTTCAAAGCCGCGATGCGGTTCGTGTGGTTGGTCCAGCGGAGCTTCCGCTTGCGTTTATGGAACTGATTTCTAACCCAGCAGAACGGATTGCGCTGGGGCGCAAAGGAGCAGAAACTCTGCGCGCGCAAATGGGGGCAACGCAGCGAACGATGCAAGCATTAGAACATTTATTGACTCTTGCGGCCAACGCCCAGTCCGCGCAATGACTAATCTCGGTAACAAATGAATCTGTTTTCTTCTATCTTCGGAGCGGGCGTGCGGGCGCGCAATGCGTTGTACGATCGCGGCATCGCTCATGCGCGGGAGCTATGTGGCCCTGTCATCAGCGTAGGCAACCTGTCGGTTGGAGGCTCTGGGAAGACTCCGTTCGTTCTGCTTTTAGGGGAGATGCTGAAGCAGCGTGAGGTTCCGTTCGATATACTTTCTCGTGGTTACGGGCGCACCAAACGCGGCGTAGCTCGAGTCGATCCAGCAGGGTCACCTCGCGATTTTGGTGATGAACCTCTGCTCCTGGCTCGGCGTTTAGAAGCGCCGGTGTTCGTGGGAGAAGATCGCCACGAGGCTGGATTGTTCGCGGAAAAAAGCTTCGGACCCCAGCTTCATCTGCTGGATGATGGTTTTCAACATCGCGCGCTGGCACGTGATTTTGACATCGTGCTGGTTACTCCCGAAGACACGCGCGACCGTTTGCTTCCTGCGGGACGTCTGCGGGAACCGCTGAGTTCATTATCTCGCGCCGACGTAATTGTATTAACGAGCGGTGCGTCGTCGGATTTGTTTCCCTCATCCGGCAAGTTAGTATGGCGAGTGCGTCGCAGCATTTCACTGACGAACATTCCCGCTCGCCCCATAGTTTTCTGCGGAATTGCACGGCCGCAAAACTTTTTGCTCCAGCTGCGCACCGCAGGCGTGGAACCTGTGGCGCAAGCTTTTTTTCGTGACCACCACGCCTATACCGAGCGCGATATCGAAGACTTGCTGAAATTGCGTAAGCAGAGCGAAGCCGTAAGCTTTGTCACCACTGAAAAAGATGCGATCAACCTGGGAGGATATTTGCAGGCGCTACAGCCCCTGACAGTGATTCCAGTCAAGATGGAACTTGTGGATGCAGCTAACGCAATCGACACCATGCTGCGGATGATTTCAGAACGAAGTGCAAGGCGTGAGAAAATCGGTGCCGAGGCTGAGCGGAGTTCCGCGTCCAAATGACCAAGCATCCCAAAGAAAAGGAGCGCTTGAAAAAGATTGTTGAGGCGTTTCCCAAAGTCACGATCACCGTGGTCGGCGACCTGGTTGCGGACGAATTCGTTTTTGGGGAAATCTCGCGCGTATCTCGAGAAGCACCGGTGTTGATCCTGAAACATCGGGAGCGCACCGTCATGCCGGGCGGCGGGGCGAACGCAATCAATAATCTTGCTGACCTCGGCGTCAACGTTTTGCCGGTGGGAGTGGTGGGCGACGACGAAGCTGGGCGCTTGCTATTGAAAAGTTTTCGCCACAAACACATTCCGGTTAGCGGCGTTCTGAAAGATAAGAGTTACACCACGGTGACTAAAACCCGCATTCTGGCCGGCATGACGCATACGGCGCGGCAGCAGGTTGTGCGGATCGATCGCGAGCCTGAACTGGAGCCCAACCGCCACTTGAAACGCGAACTCATTCTAGCGGCGCGACAATATGCGCGCGCCTCGGACGCGCTGTTAATCTCCGATTACGGTTACGGCGCAGCGAGCCCTGCGATTCTCAACGCGATTCGCGAGCGAGGACGTCTCGATGGCGTCCCGGTCATACTCGATTCGCGCTACCGGATGCTGGAATATTCCGGGGTAATCGCGGCGACGCCCAACGAACCGGAAGTCGAAGCGGCGCTGGACATGCGGATCGGGAACGATTGGCCGCGATTGTGCGTCGCGGGCGAGCAGGTAATGTCCCGCATGAAGCTGCAATCGCTTGTAATCACCCGCGGGCGAGATGGCATGGCAGCTTTTGCCGGAAAACACAAACCGGTGGACATTCCGATCTTCGGTTCCGACCAGGTTGCGGATGTAACTGGCGCGGGCGATACCGTGATTGCCACTTTCGCTGCCGCGTTTGCTGCCGGCGCAAGCACCGAGGAGGCTGCGCACCTGGCGAACTATGCGGGCGGAATTGTGGTGATGAAGCGAGGAACTGCGACGGTGTCGCAGCAGGAATTGCTGGCTGCGCTTGAACAATCTCCACCGGTAACGAGAGCGCATTAAATGTCAGCAGAGAAAATTCTAGGACGTGTGGAATTAAAAAAACGTGTTGCCGCGTGGCGCAAGTTGGGCGACTCGATTACGCTAGCGAACGGTTGCTTTGATCTGCTTCACGTGGGCCACGTTCGCTACCTTCATGCAGCCAAGCAACTTGGTGGGCGTTTGATCGTGGCTATCAACTCCGATGATTCTGTGCGCGCGCTGAAAGGCGAAGGCCGCCCATTAATGCCGGCTGAGGAACGCGCGGAAATTCTCTCCGCACTAGCGGACGTGGACGCTGTTGTCATTTTTCCAGAGCGGGACGTGCGGGCATTAATTCGCGAGCTTCGACCTGACGTTCACGCCAAGGGAACCGATTATGCTACCGACACCGTGCCAGAGCGGGATGTGGTTGCGGAGTGCGGTGGCCGCGTCGAAATTGTAGGCGATCCCAAGGATCATTCTGCCAGCGAAATTATTCGCGGGCGAATTGGGCGCCGCTCCTGAGCATGCAATCTCCGTTTCCAGCGCCTCTGCAAAATGCTGCTCCATTCGCTCCTCGAAAATTGCTGATCGTGCGGCTCGGTTCAATGGGCGACATTATTCACACGCTCCCTGCCGTCACCGCATTGCGGCAGACGTTTCCAGAAGCAATCCTGGGCTGGGTAATTGAAGAGTGCTGGGCGGAGTTGCTGTGCACCTTGCCCGAGCCGCGCTCGGGGCCTCTTTCTGAGCGAAGGCCGCTCATCGACCGCGTCCATACCGTCAATACGAAAGCCTGGCGCGCTTCCCCCCTTTCGACACAAACGTGGGAGCAAATTGCAGCGGGTTTCAGTGAACTGCGTGCGCAGCGCTACGAGTTCGCAATCGATTTGCAAGGCGCCGTCAGGTCGGCGCTGATAGCCCGCTGGTCGGGAGCGCCTGTCGTATATGGATTCACGCAACCGCGCGAAAATGTTGCGAGCATGTTCTATAGCCATCAGATAAGTGCGCGTGGGAGCCATGTTGTCGAGCAAAATCTTTCGCTGGCAGCGGGCGTCGTTCGTCGACCATTGGAATTACCGAAGATTCAATTTCCGCGTGACCAAGCGGTCGAGGATGGATACGAAGAACGCTTTGGAAAGATCGGTGATTTCGCGTTACTGAACCCCGGCGCGGGTTGGGGAGCTAAGAGATGGCCAGCGGAACGCTATGGGGATGTCGCTAAGGCGTTGGCGACCGAAGGCGTGAAATCGCTGATCAATTTTGGCCCAGGCGAAGAACAACTTATGCAGCAGGTGGAATCTGCTAGCGAAGGCGCGGCTAAAGGCGTTGCATGCTCGCTCACGGAATTGATTGCCCTCACGCGGCGCGCGCGCGTCTTCGTTGGGGGGGATACTGGCCCTATGCACCTGGCTGCGGCTCTTGGGATCCCGGTGGTTGGGATTTTTGGTCCCACCAATCCCGCGCGCAACGGGCCTTTTGCCACGCGCAGCATTGTTTTACGCAATCCAATCAGCCCGACCTCGCACTCCCACCGTGCGCAACCGGACCCCGGCTTGCTGGAAATCCGCGTTGACGAAGTCGTTGCCGCTGCTCGGACACTCTTAAGGAGCCGCCGTGGCTAGCGTCAGCTGGACAAGAATTGCGCGCCGCATTCGCGTACCTTTGGGATTTGTTTTCACCGCGATCTTTTTGTGGCTCGCAAAGCCAACTGCAAAATCAATGCTGATTGGCTCGGCGCTGATCATTCCGGGACTCGCGATTCGGGCGCTGGCGTCAGGGCACGTAAAGAAAAATGAGGAGCTCACCATGACGGGCCCGTACGCCTATACACGAAACCCGCTTTATCTTGGTTCTCTAATTCTGACCGTGGGCTTTGCCATTAGTGCACGGAGCTGGTGGATCGGAGCGGGTCTGATTTTGATTTTTCTGGCCATCTATTTGCCTGTAATTCAGGGAGAAGAAGTTTTTCTGAAAGAACATTTTCCTGAATTCCCGGAATACGCGCGGCGTGTGCCTCGGCTACTGCCAGGAATTCGTTCTTCGGGCAGCAGCGCCGGTGCATTTTCCTGGGACTTATACTGGAAGCATCGAGAATACAATGCGGCATTGGGTGCGGCGGCGCTGATGGTGGCATTGGCAGCAAAATTATTCTGGAGCCGATAGCGGAATTCGATACATCTCTCACGTAGCATTCGGTATCTCAGTAAATATTGAAATCAACTCTTCCAGGCGACATGGATATTTTCTTCAAACTAAATCCGTCATGGTTTTTGTTCGCGATACTTTCGGTTGCTTTGTCACAAGGCCAGAGTCAGCCCGCAGCGCCCTCTAACGCTCCTCCGCTGGCAACGATAAGCGCGGCTCCCTCCGCACGAGTTGTTCCTCCGCCGCCGAATTATACTTATCCGAACGGGCAAACCTACGTTTATAGCGTGGAATGGCATCTCTTTAGTGCAGGAACCGCTAGTGTGAAGCTCGGACTCGACGCTGGACAGCAGCATGTAACGGCGATTGCGAACTCTGCAGGCGTGGCGAACGCGCTGTACAAAGTGCAGGATCATTTCGAAGCGTTCTTTGATCCGCATACGTTTTGCTCACAGCATGTTTCAAAGCACACGGAAGAAGGTTCTCACGCACGCCAGAGTGAGCTGCGCTTCGATTATTCCCGCAACAAGAGCGTGTTGGATGAAAAGAATTTAAAGACCGGGGAACAAAAACACGTGGAAAACGACCTACCCGGCTGCGTTTCCGATGTAGTCACTGGGTTCTATTATGTGGCTTCGTTGCCTCTGCAGCCCGGCAATACCTATACTTTTCCCGTCAACGACGGAAACAAAACCACCGAAGTCAGGGCGCGGGTCGAAGCCCGTGATCAAGTGAAAGTTCCCGCAGGCGCATTTCAGACGGTGCGGGTCAAGGCTGAAGCGCTTTCCGGCGCCTTGCAGGGCAGAGGCACGGTGTGGGCGTGGTTCACAGATGACGCCAACCACACTCCGGTGCAGATGCGATCGAAATTAGGGTGGGGCACCCTTTTATTTCGATTGCAGCGTATCGAAAAACAATGAACTACTTTTGCGCCAACAGCGCTTTGGCGTGGCTGAGTTCCGGCCGATCCGAATTCGACCCACTGCATATCTTTACCAGCTGAGCGTAATAGTCATTCGACTTGTCGCTCTTCGCAGCCTTCTCCGCTGCCAGCGCAGCGCCGTAGAGGCCGTTGAAGCGATTGGGATTGAATTTCAAATCCGCCTCATACTCGGCCAATGCCTGTTCAGGTCGGTTCATGTCAAGCATCAAGTCGGCGAGCATTTCACGCGCCGGAATCGCTAAAGGTTCGTCGCCTTCGGCCTCTTCCTTTTCGGCGATCGTGCGCAATGTTTTGATCGCTTCGTCGTTATTTCCTTCAGCGTGCGCCAACCACGCGGCGGCTTCCTGATGATCCTGATCGACCGCCTCGGCAAAGTATTTTTTCTTTTGCTTGAGCAAAGTGGCGTGAATCAATTCGATCTCGGCCACATTCTTGCGTGCCTCAGCCACGTTGCCCGTGCGAGCGGCGCCAATTGCGCGAGCCCAGTAAATAATTGCAGTGTCTCCGGTTTCCGCTTCAGGAATTTGCGGAAGAGAAGCAGCGTCCGCCCAGTGATGCATCTCCAGCACATATCTTGCGGAAAGAGTTACCAGCGCATCCGTGCGCGGGTCGAAATCCGTGCCGTACATATTGCTTTTCATCGTAGGCATGGACTTAACTTCTTCGATCACTTTCTGCGCATCCGCTTCCCGTCCCGATTGCATGTATGCATATACCAAAAAATCCATGGCATGAAATTGATGGCCTTCGCCGCCCATGTGCATGGCGGCCGTTTTGCGCGTGGCGGCAATGGAAGCGAGGTTCGAATCAATATCGTCCTGCCACAAACCGAGACGGGCAAAAATATGCGAGGGCATATGCAGCGCGTGAGGAGCGGCGGGAGCGATCGCCGCGTAGCGCCGGGCCGCCGGTAATCCCAGCTCGGCCAGTTGCGGTTTGTCATAGCTGTGAATCAAGTAATGAGCAATGCCGGGATGGTCGGGCTCTACGGCGAACAATTTTTCGAGGACTGCGGCTGCCTGCTTTCGATTGGCGAAGGTTGTATCATTGTCCGGCTCAGAAGCCAGCAGCGACAGCGCGTAGAACGCGGCTGCCTCGCGGTCATCCGGATAACGCTGGTAAGCGGTGTCCATGGCCTTGGAGTAGGCGTTGGCTCGATTTTGATAGTCCCGATTGTCGCCGCGATAGAACGCGTCCATGGCAGCAATGTAATCACGTTCCCGATTGGTTTTGGGGCGCAGCGATTTTGCTGCCTTGACTTCCGCCTGCCCGCGATTGATTGTGGCTGCGTCCGGGTGATTCCACAGCTGATGCCAGATGCTCATGGCGATTCCCCAATGCGCCATAGCGCACTGCGGATCATTCTTCGCTATGCTTTGAAATTCTTTTTCCGCTTCCTCGTACCAAAACGAGTGCAGCAGCGCTACGCCGCGTTCGAATGGTTTCTGCACTGAAGTGGCGCACGATAAGGGAAAATGCACCGTTCCCAGCTGGTCCGTCGTTAGATCTTCGTGGTGATGACCTTCGTCGGCCAGCGCGCTAAATGAACACAGAAGCAAAATGGCAAGAGGCAGCGCAAATCCTTTCATGGAAAACCTCGCATGAAAAGCGAGTCTAGCCCGTTACGCTTCACAGGGTCAACCAGAGTGCGGGTCAGAGGGGAAGCGAGTTAGTTTCCCCGCTTCCCCTCTCTTGGCTCGGTGTGCGCGCGTAAATAAGCGAAATCGCCTGCTAACAACAGTTGTCCCGTGCGGCTCAGATTTCAGATTGAGTGCTATGCTGCGTGCATGCACGGAAAAAGGGTACTGGCGGCTCTCTGTTTGGCGGTACCTGTTCTAGTCGGTGCTCAGCAGAATCAAACCGCAGACATTGTCTCGCGGCTCCTGCCCAGTCCTTCAAATCCCCATAAAACCGAAAACGTAAAACCTTCCGACCGAGACGCCGTCGTGAAACAGCTTCGAGCCGCTCAGGCGCATGCCACCGGAGAGCGACTACAGCAAACGGCTTTCCTGCTTGCGCTTCTCAACTCCGATTACGAGAAGAACCGCGATTACTTAACACACACACTGCGCGGCTGCGCGACCGAAACCATCCGCTATGGCTGTGACACGAATACGGGCGCATTTCTAATGGTTCTCTTCGAGCGAGGCCACGAGGACGCCTTGCAGCCGCTGATGCTATACGGAACCAACAGCTATAACGCTGAGTTGGCGGAAATGGTGGGCGATTTCCTGGCAACTACTCTGAGCACGCATTCCGTTGATTTCTTGAACACGCTTCGTAATTTTCCGCCGAGAACACAAACCAAAGTTTGTGGCTTCGCGGGTGCCGGGGACGGTAGTGGCATGGCTCCCACCGACTTGCAGCGGGTGCGGAAGATACTGAAAAGGCATGGAGAACCCGTTGCGCTCAGATGCCTCAACGCGGTTGAGAAATCAAACAGGCCGGAGCAATGAGCGGTTAGCAACATGGTTGGCGAAAAATCTCTATTTCACTCAATGACACCGTAGTCAAAACGTGAAATCGCCTGATTGCAGAAACTATCATGCCGAATGCCAATCGCCAGCAGTCCTTGACTTTGGAGCAGTTGGTGGGATGATTGGGGCGACAAAAAGTCGCTGAGGTTACGCATGACAGGGCCGGGAAGAGGACCCAAATGCCAGAAACCTCTTTCCCCTCGTTTTTTCGCCAGCCAAATGCGTACCGGTGAGAGAGAGGAGACTCCCAATGAAAAAAAATAGCCTGAGAATCCTAATCCTTGTAGGACTGGTGTTATCGGGCATCAGGGTCGTTTCGGCGCAGGAAAAGGACGCCGACGGCAGCAAGGATCATCCGCTGATTTCGCGCTATCCGGGTTCGACGATTAACGAATATCGCCATAAAGAGTTCGATGAGTACGAACTCCCGCTGAGCAAGGTTGCCGACGGAAAATATGAAAAGACTCAGCACGTCGAGGGACAGGTCACCGCGATCTATTACACAACGCCCGAAGGCCGCAGCGCGCTGGAGGTCTATCGCAATTACGAGTCGGCACTGAAGAACGGAGGGTTCCAGGTGCTCTTTTCCTGTGCTAAAACCTGCGGCGACGCCCCTCCCAGCGGCTTCTACCCTCTGGACGATGCATTTGGGAACTACGCAGCCGATACCCGCTACCTTGCCGCGAAGCTCACCCGCCCGGAGGGCGATGTTCACGTAGCGCTTTGGGTGTATGACAGCAGCTTCGACATCAAGACATTCCTCTGCGTCGTCGAAGCAAAGCCTATGGAAAAAGGCTTGGTAACGGTGAACGCCGCGGCACTCGCCGGTGACATAACCCGGACAGGGCACGCGTCGGTTTACGGGATCTACTTCGATACCGCGAAGGCTGAGGTCAAGCCGGAGTCCGAGGCGGCGCTCAACGAAATCGCCAAGCTGTTGCAGCAGGATCCCAAGCTCAAGCTGTATGTCGTGGGTCACACCGACAACGTGGGAGCGTTGGCGAGCAATATGGACCTCTCGCGTCGCCGGGCCAATGCAGTGACCCAGGACCTGACCACGAAGCACGGCGTCGATGCGGCACGGCTCAGCCCTCAGGGCGACGGCCCGACCGCCCCCGTGGCCTCCAACGACACCGAGGACGGCCGCGAGAAAAACCGCCGCGTCGAACTGGTCAAGCAGTGAAAACAATCCTCAACCGCTCTGGGCCAGAGTATCTGGAGGGGAGAGTTATAGCTGTTGCAAAATCGCCATTCACTCATTGAGTTCAACCCGACCGCATTGACTTCTTACTGCAGGCGGAAACGCTCGTTCATCAAGCGCTGGAGGCGAGGTTTGTACAGGATGTCGTAGGCGAATTCTTTGTCGGGAAACATAGCTAGCGCGGCGCGCTTGGCTCCCGCCACCAACTCGGAGGCTTCTTCGACGGTGAGGTTTGGGTCTTGCCCAATCACAGACATTACCATGCTGATCATGATCTGCAGGCGCCGGATGTTTTTCGCTTCCTGTTCTCTTTCGCTCAGGTTTGGCTTATGCCCGTGCCGTTCTAAACTGCTCATTAGGCCCCCGACACCACGTCTCGAAAGTTAGATGTTCCCCAGGTGGAGCGCGTTGCGCCCCGCTGTTTTACCCATTGTCTCGGCTAGGGATGCAGAGTGCAATGGCCTGATGGTGTACGCCTTCGGTTACCCCAAATCATTTAAGCGGCCTAGGAATGAAGAGAATCTTTGCTCGAAGACGTGCCCAATGCCGCTTGATAGAGTTAGAATCTAACGAGCGCGCCGGAAGTCAGGCGCGACTTAAAGCAGAAAATTATCCTCCGGAGGAAGTAATGGCAGATTCGAAGTCCACGCCCGGAGCAGACCGTCCTAATCCGAATGAAAAACTGGTACGCGTGTTCGACACCGAACAGGAATCGGAGGCGATGGTGGTGCGCGGATTGCTCGAGTCAGCAGGCATCGAGTCTGACCTGACCTCGCTCGACGCGCAACAGGACATTCTCCCGGGTGTTGGTGGAACTGTGATACTGGTGCGGGAGGAAGATGCCGACAAAGCTCGCCGCCTGATTGAGGAGTATCGGCAAACGCCTGACGAACTCGAGACCGCGGAATACGCTCTCAATGAAGAGCCGCCAACTGAGGGCTGACGGTTTTACCATCAAGATAGAAAGTAACGGCTCCGTTCATATCCGTTCGATAGGTGCGAACGTGGGCGTTCTCCCAACCGGTCTAACACTTCTTGCCGCGGATGCCCATAAACATTGCGAGCTCCCACCGATATCACCGCGAATTTCGGATGCACTGCCGCCAGCAACTCTGGGAATCGTCGACGTCGAGCTTCCGTGATGGGCCACTTTTAGCAGGTCGGCTTGAGGATTCTCTTGCGTGACCTGCTTCTCGGTTTTTTTCTCGGCATCTCCTTCTAGCAAAGCGGCAGTGGCGCCATAGCTGATTTTTATCACCAGAGACTCGTCGTTGGGCCGGGAAGGATGCGACTCAGCATCGCGGGGGGGAGCCAGTACGGCAATCTTTGCATCATCCATTTCAAGATTGTCCCCAGCCTTATGAAGAATGATTGGAATCTTCAGCGCTCGGGCTTCGCGCAGCAGCGTTTGCAGTTCAGGACTGGGCGAATTCACGCTTAACCACAATTCCCGCGGATGAAAATTCGCCAGCACCGCCGCCATGCCTCCCATGTGATCGGCGTGAGCATGCGTCAGCGCGACCACATCGAGCTGATGAAACCCTCGCCACCAGAGGTAAGGCGAGACAACATCTTCGCCGATATCCAATTCTGAATGCATCCAGAAAGGTATCCCGCCAGCATCCACCAACAGGGTGTGTCCCTGCGGCGAGACCAGAAGGATCGAATCACCCTGCCCAACATCGATGGCAGTGAGTTCGAGCACTCCGGCTCTGAACCGTGGATGCGGACGGGATAGCGCAAATCCAGAAAGCGCTGAGCGCCAACGCCGCCCATCCAATTGCAGGCAGCACCCAACGTCGGCGGCGGCTCAGCACTATCGCCAGAACGAGCGCACACGCACCTAGCAAAATGACAGTAAGTCCCGGAGTGGGCACCCGAGTGTCAGCGATACGCAAAGCGCCTAACCAGCGAACAGAGCCACTCATAGCGTGCAAAGCAATGCCAGTGATGAGCGCCGGGAGTTTTGCGAATGCGAGGGCGAGATAGCTCGCGCTTACAGCTGAAATCGCTGTGACCATAATAATTTCGGTCAGAGGAACAGCCAGTCACATTCGCTGGCAATGAGACCAGTGTCGCGCGATGGAAGTAATAAGCCATGGGGATTGCGAATCCTGCTTGGAGAACGATGGAAATTACAAAGAATTCGCAACCCAGCACGAACACCCGTGCGGTGATTCCGAGCGCCATAAACGGAATACGCTTCCCGAAAAAGCGTTGCAGTCTGCCGGCAATCATCCGCAAGTCAAGCCGGAATTGTGCCAGTGAAGGAGCAAGCGCGGCGTCGTAGCTTGTCGCATCCAAGTTCTTCAATGCGCGAGAGAGAGGTTGCGTCGTTCGCTCCAGCAGCGGAGCCCCCACGCCGGCGATGATAAGCACGCACAGGAAGCTGAGTTGAAAGCTGGCTCCGAGCAGCGCCGTGGGATCGACAATCAGCAGAGCCAGCGCCGCCGCGCCAATGGTGTTGAGAATTGATTTCCGCCGGTAAAGCAGTCTCGCACCTAGGTACAACGCAAGCATCAGCGTGGCCCGCCACACCGGAGCGCCGACGTCGGTCAGCAGGGCATACGCGACCGTCAGCAGAACGGTGGTAGCGCTTGCGGTGATATCGCTAACTCGGAACCGGCGCAGCACCCAAAACATTACCAGTGCGAGCACCGCGACTTTCAATCCGGAGATGACCAGCACGTGATAGGTTCCGGTACGTTGGAAGTCGGTTAGGGTCTCGCGTCCGAGGAAAGAATTTTCCCCGATAAGCATGGCGTCGATCAGCGCTGCGTCGTCCGGCTTCCATAAGGTATGGATTCTCTCGATCAGATTTCTGCGCACACGTGTCCGCCAGAGCTCAAAGCGGTTCCCGGCGAATCCTGGCAGCAATTCAACCGCCTCCAACTTCGTGGATCCCAGTGCGACGACTCCGTCTTGCGCCAGGTATTCCGCATAATCAAACGCTCCCGGGTTGCGAAAATTGTGTGGCGGAAGAAGTTTGGCGGGAAATCGCAGGCGCTCACCGTAACGGAAAACGTGCCCGGATGTGGATTCTGCGGGCAAGTTTTGCCCCTCCTCATTACTTACCTCGTGGCCATAAACTGTAATCCGCAATCCAGAACGCACAGCAAAGCTTCGCGTTCCGATGTCAGTTCTCGTAGTGATTTGTTCGGTCTCAAGGTCCAGTCGCTGTTGCGCATCGCCGAAGTTTTTCTCGCGCAAGTTTCCTTCCCTGATCACGTGGCCGGTGACGATCACTTCGCCGCCATCCGCGAACGAGAGAACATCCGTGCCTCCGGCACTCTCAGGAACGCGAACCTGCACCATCAACGCACCCGTTACGAACAAGGCGCACAGCGCAAGCGCAAAAGAGGCATAAGAACGGCGGTGTAAGAAATAGGTGCCTGACGCACAGAACGCGATCCCTCCCACCAACCACCACAGAGCGGGGCGCCATACGTAAACGCCGGTGACAATTCCGCTGGAATATGCCGAGGCTGCCCACAGCATGGGTTGTCGGGAAAGCGGCTTCGGCGGGGTAGTCGGGGGGCCTGTAGCTGGCGGCTTCAATGACTAGCCTAGATCACGAACGCAAGGGTTGGCGCAATGGCTCGGATATCAAGCTCATAAGAACACGGCACGCGGCTCTAACGGACAAGATGGAAAACACTCTCCAGGTGATAGGTCTGGGGGAACAGATCCACCAGGTGCGCCTGTTCAATGCGATACCCGCTGCTCAACAGGCCGACCAAGTCACGCGACGCAGTCGCCGGATCGCAGGATATGTAGGTCATCCGGTGCGCTCCCAATCCGGCGAGACTTTGGACCACAGTTTCCCCCAGACCGCTTCGTGGCGGGTCCGCCACCACGAGGTCAGGCCGCAATTTTCCTGTTGCGCTCCGCACGAAATCGGCGGTAGTCGCCCGCACTGCCTTCACATTTGCAGGGGAATTGTGCAACAAATCAAGATAAGAAGTCTGTGACGATTCAACAGCGATTACCTGTGCAAAACTTCTGGACAGGAATGTCGAGAAAAGTCCAACGCCAGCATAAAGATCGAGTGCAGTGCCGCGGGCCTCTCGCGGGCAAACTGTGGAGACCAACTCGCTGATGAGGTAACGGTTAATCTGAAAGAACGATCCGGCACTGACCCGGTACGAGACGCCATCAACCCTATAGTTGATCTCGCCAGAGCCGGATGTGGCGATTTTCTTCGGTTCAACCCGCTTCCCTTCGCGGGATGCGGCCGTCTTGTAAACCACGATGCCGGTTATTTCGGGCAGGGTTCGCCGAGCTGCGTCGGCCCATTCCCTGATCGGAGTGCTCGGCGTTCCAGGCTCGCTGGAAGCCTCAATCAAGAGTTCGGTGTCTTCCGCATTAACGAAAAACTCGATCTCACGAATCCCGTCGGGCATTTTGCGTTCACGCCCCAGTTGCCAGAAGGCCGAGATAGCACGATTGATCAGCGGTGAACTTACCGGGCACTGCTCAACCGGCAGCAGCTCGTGCGAGTTGAATTTGTAGTAGCCGAGTGCGAAATCGGGCGCAGTGCGGACTTGCAGCCGGCTACGATTGCGATAGTTCCAGGGCGACGACGGATGAATCGTGATTTCCGTCTCCAGTTCCAGCTTGGCAATGCGGCGAAGAGTTTCTTTCAGGATCGGCAGCTTTGATCTCGAGTTGATGCTCATAGCGAATGTGCTGATACTGGCAGCCGCCGCAGCGCTCGAAATAAGGACAGGGCGGTTCAACCCGTTGCGGCGAAGCTTGCAGAATCTTTTCCACGTGTCCCCGCGCAAAGCCGCGCTTCTGTTCGACAAGCGACGCTTCAATTGTTTCGCCTTCCAACACGAAGGGCACAAACACAGCTTTGCCGGGACCGTGTTCATCAGCAGCGAGCCGGGCGAGGCCGTCGCCGCCATAAACGAGTTTTTCTATGGTGAGTTGCAAGGGAGAATTCTAAGCTATCGGACAAAACACCTCGGGCGTTCATTTCCAATTGGCAATTGGCAATTGACAATTGGAAATCGTGGCTCCTCACATGTAGAACAAGCTCAACCGCGGCAGCCCGTATTTTTCCAGCAACCGTTTATGCACATACTGTTTCTGCAATTGTTCGATTTGGGTTGCGGGCATTTTGCGCCGGTAGGGCGCCAGCTCGCGATCGGCCTCGGCCTTCACCGAAACGATTTCCTCATCTGGTGTTGCTGCCAGTAGAACGGCAAATAGTTTCTCTTCAGCCACGGTAAGGCGGCGTTCAAGATCTTCGAGTCTCGGTGGTTTTTTTGCGGATTCCAATTCCGAAGCAATTTCGCGAAGTGTATTTGCAGTCTCTCTAGCTAATGGTGTGGCAGAAATTCCTTTCGCTTGGGGAAGTTTCGCAGCTTCGAGTTGCTCGGCGTTATGACGAAGAAAGGCCGTGATATCGGATACTTGAAACCCCCGTTGCCGATCGTTTCGTGAATCCGGGGCCGCCGCGCCGACAGCAGCCTCCTTCATCTCTTCCGCGGCCGTCAGCACAGCTTGCGCGCAATAAGCCAGACTATTGACCTTCTGTGACCTCGAGGGTCGCTGATCATATTTATCGAAGGCGTCATCAATGCCCCGCAACACCGCCTGAAGGGGCACGCTCGCATCTTTCCAAGTCTCAATCAATGCCCAGTCGAGCGGAGACAGGTAGATGCGTCCACGACGCCGCTGAAAATGTTCTTCGATTTCGGTAAAGTAATTGAAATAGTTTTCCACGACAAGTCAGCGGCTGCGGGGCTTGTTTCCGGCGGAGATTTTGGACGCAGCAGTCGCGGTTTCACGGGCAGCTTTCGGGGTCACGTTACGCTCCCAGATAATGCGAAGGCCTTCCAAGGTCAAGAATTCATCTACTTGTTTAATATGTTTCGAGCCTCCGCCCATCAGCGAAGCCAAGCCGCCAGTCGCAATCACCGTGGTTTCACTGGCCAAGCTCTGCAACCAGCAATTCCAGGACTCCGTCGACCAACCCCAGATAGCCGTAGTACAGCCCGGACTGCAGACTGCTGACGGTATTGCTGCCGATCACGTGAGCGGGCTTGCGGATATCCACGCGAGTAAGCCGCGCCGTGCGCTCGAACAAGGCGTCGGCAGAGATTCCAATGCCGGGGCAAATCACGCCGCCCATGTATTCTCCGTTGGCCGAGACGCAATCAAAGGTAGTGGCAGTTCCGAAATCAACGATGATGCAGGGCCCACCATATTTTTCGAACGCGGCCACAGAGTTGACGATGCGGTCCGCGCCTACTTCCGCGGGGTTGTCGTAGTGCACCGGCATGCCGGTTTTTATACCGGGCTCAATGAACAGTGGCTTCGTATTGAAGTACCGCTCGCAGACTTGCGCGAGTGTCGAATCCAGCGGCGGCACGACCGAAGAGATAACTATGCCGTGAATTCCTTTGGCTTCGAGATTGTCCATGGCGAACAAATTACGGAATAGCACGCCATATTCGTCCACCGTTTGCGTAGCAACGGTCGCAACCCGCCAGTTCGCGACCAGCAATTCGTAACGAGGAGATTCGGAGGCTACGTGATCCCCGACCGCAGCCGCTTTTTTCACCGGGGCGTAAACACCCAGCACCGTGTTGGTATTGCCGACATCCAGAACGAGAAGCATATCTTGGAAGAACTATTTCACCCTTACAGTCCCGCTCAACACCGTACGCATGCCCTGAGCCGTTCGCACTTTAAGAAAGCCCCGCTCGTCCAGGCCATCAGTTACGCCCTGCAGACTGGCATCTTCTTCGACCTCGATTTGCCGTCCTCTGACCGACGATGACCGTTCCTGAAAGCGCCGCAAGATGGATTTGACCCTGTCCGGACTTTCCAGCAAGCTGCGATATTCGCGGTCGAGCGACTTTAGCAAAGCCGTGCACAGTTCCACGCGGGACCACTCGGTACCGGAAACTAATCGCAGAGAAGTAGCGATGGCCTGCAAATCCGCGGGAAAGGCCGACTGATTCACATTGATTCCAATTCCAATCACGATATAGCGAACGCGAGTGATCTCGGCGTTCATCTCGGTCAGGATGCCGCACACTTTTCTCTTGTCGATCAGAACATCGTTCGGCCATTTCAAGTCGGGAACGATTCGCGAATCGATCTCCTGAATCGCGGCGTGCACAGCCAATCCGGCAGCAAGGGTAACCACCAGTACATCCGATGGCGGAACAGCAGGCCGCAAGACCACCGAACAATAAATTCCCGAGGAGCGCTCGGAATGCCATTGATTAGCTCCGCGGCCTCGACCAGCAGTCTGTTGCTCGGCCAGAAAAACGCTGCCTTCAGGAGCGCCCGCGCTCGCCGCTTCCATGGCAGCTGTGTTGGTCGAAGCGATTTTGTAATAGTGATGGATTTGCTTGCCGAAAATTGTGCCCTGTAATTGTGGCGAAAGCATATCCGGCAGCAGCAGATCGGGCATGGACTTCAAACTATATCCGGTTGATGGATGACCCGCAATGTCGACTCCAAGCTGGCGCAATTGCTGAATGAGTCGCCAAATTTCGGAACGGCTGGTGCCAATCTCGGCAGCTATTTTGGTTCCACTAACGACGACGGTGGCATGCGCAATAAGAAGACGCACAATGCGTCCCAGTCGAGCATCGTTTTGCGGCGCGAGTTTTCGCGACGCAGTCGTTCGTGTGCGCGAGCTTCGGATTGTCGACGATCGCTTGATGCGGGAATTATGAGGGATGCGCCGCGAAACAGCAATCGCGGTGTTTTGTTACTAAGCTATACCGGCGCCAGCCGCATGCTCATATCCGCTGCTTTCGCCGAGTGGGTTATCGCGCCGATGGAAATAAAATTTACTCCGGTTTCGGCATAAGCGCGCACGTTCTCCAGGGAAATTCCGCCGGAGACCTCTAAAGGAATTCGACAGTCGAGCTGTGAGCAACGCTCGACTGCGGTCTTTACATCTTCCACCGCCATGTTATCGAGCAGGATGGCTTCCCCGCCGTATTTCAAGGCTTGCTCCAATTCGTCCAAAGAACGGACTTCGACTTCGATAATCTGCTCGCCGCGACGGTTCTTGTGAGCGCGTTCCAGTGCCGGGGCGATGCCTCCGGCCAGAGCAATATGATTGTGCTTGATCAGAACCCCATCCGACAGATCCAGGCGATGATTTTGCGCGCCGCCACAGCGCACCGCGTACTTATCGAGCATGCGCAGTCCAGGCGCGGTTTTACGCGTGTCCAAGATTCGTGCTTTGGTGCCCGAAACGGCCTCGACGAACTGCCGGGTCAGGGTGGCAATCCCGCTCAATCGCTGCAAGAAATTCAGAATCACGCGCTCGCAGGAAAGGATAACGCGAGCATTGTGGCGGATCACAGCAATCGATTGCCCTCTGTGCAGTCGAATGCCATCGAATATTTCGGTATGGGTAGTGACCTCGTAGTGTGAGGTCACCGCCCCATCAAGAGCTGCGTACATGTCCAAAATGCGCGAAACGCAGCCAATGCCGGCGAGAATGCAATCTTCTTTGGCCAGAATCGTGGCCGAAGCGCGTTGGTTGGGATCGATGCACGCGTAGCTGGTAGCATCGCGCGTGGCCCGATCCTCCAGCAGCGCGTTCTCGATCACTGCGGTGATGCGCCGGCTATTCCAATCCATAATTGTTAGGGGAGGACGGGCGCCTCGCCCGTCCCCGCATTATCTCAATTCATCCAGCTTACTTTTCACTTTGTCCTGCAAGACGGCTAGCTCTTGCGCACGTTTCCGGATTCCGTCGACGACCTTCGCTGGCGCCTTGGCCAGAAATTGTTCGTTGCTCAATTGACGGTGGCCGTTGCCGATTTCCTTCTCGATTTGCTCCAATTCTTTTTTCAAGCGCTCACGCTCGGCGCCGACGTCGATCTTTCTCTCGTAGACCACGTGCACATCGAAACGAGCGGTGTGGCGCGCACCGGATAACTTGGCGAGAGAATGATCGACAAATTCTATTCTCTCAACCCCAGCCAGCCGTTTTATGGAGTTCTCGTTTTCTTCAATCAGCCTGCGAATTGCCGGCTCGAGAACATAGACCTGTGCAGGCACTTTCAGCTTTCGGTTCGACTTTCAGCTCTGCGCGTGAATTGCGAACGCTAACAATGAGATCCTGCAGAATAGCCATATCGGTTTCCGCCGCCAGATTCACTTGCTTTTCGTCTGGCTGGGGATATGCAGCCAGAGCAATTGACTTCAACGGCGGAACCCCATCGTAAATCGCGTGCCAGATTTCTTCCGTGATAAACGGCATGACCGGATGCAGCAGTCGCAGAGCAGCTTCGAAAATACTTAGCAAATTGACGCAGGCGACGCGAGCTGATTGCGGCTCAGCCTCGTCCAGCAGCCGCGGCTTAATCAGTTCAATGTACCAATCACAAAACTCGCCCCAGAAGAAGTCATAAATCAGATTAGCCGCTTCGTGGAAGCGGTAAGTCTGTAGCGCCTCGTTGACACCTTTAGTGACACGATTAAAGCGCGAGAGAATCCACCGGTCTTCGAGCGTAACCGACTTCAACTCCGGCCACGCCTGTGTGGGACCGGATCTCAGACCCAGTCGCGGGTCGCAGTCCCGGCTCGATACGGTCAATATTCATGAACATGAATCGCGCCGCATTCCAAATCTTGTTGGCAAAGTTACGATAGCCTTCGGTTCGACTTTCGTTAAACGCGATGTCCGTCCCCGGCGCCGCCATGGCCGCCAATGTGAATCGCGTAGCGTCAGTTCCAAAGCGCTCGATGACATCGAGTGGATCAACCACATTGCCCTTGGTCTTCGACATCTTCTGCCGCTCAGCATCGCGCACCAGCGCGTGTATGTAAACCTGGCGAAACGGAACGCTGTCGTCCTTCTTGTCTCCCCAGCCGCTGGCCGCTTTCAGCTTTGGATCTTGCCGATGCCCCTGCATGAAATGGCAGCCAAACATGATCATGCGAGCGACCCAGAAAAACAAAATCTCGTAAGCGGTGATCAGCAGCGTGGTCGGATAAAAAACTTCCTGGTCGCGCGTCTTCTCCGGCCAACCCAGCGTCGTAAACGGCAACAGACCGGACGAGAACCACGTATCCAGCACGTCAGTATCCTGTTTGAGTTCGGAGCCACCGCACTTTGTACACTTCGCCGGAGCCTCGCGAGCCACAATAATTTCGCCACACGAGCAATGCCAGGCCGGAATCCGATGCCCCCACCACAGTTGCCGCGAGATGCACCAGTCGTGGATGTTATGCATCCAGTTCAAATAAATCTGTTTGTAGTTTTCCGGAACAATCGTAATCTCGCCGTTTTCGACGGCTTCCGTCGCCTTGTCTGCCAGTGGTTTGATCCTGATGAACCACTGCGTCGAGAGCCTCGGCTCAATAACCGTGCCGCTGCGATCGCACTTGCCAATCGAGATGGTGTAATCCTTCTCGCCCACCAGAAAACCTTGCTGCCGCAAATCTTCGAGCACACGCTTGCGCGCTTCGTATCGATCCAACCCAGCATACGGCCCCGCGTTCGCGCTCATGCGCGCATTTTCATCGATCACTTCAATCTGCGGAAGATCGTGCCGCAACCCAGCCTCAAAGTCATTAGGATCATGCGCCGGAGTCACCTTCACCGCCCCAGTCCCGAACTCAGGCTGCGCCAGATCATCCGTGATAATCGGAATCTCGCGATTCATCAGCGGCAACAAAACTCGCTTCTCATGCAGATGCGTGTAGCGCTCGTCTTTTTCATTCACCGCCACAGCCGTATCGCCCAGCATCGTCTCCGGCCGCGTGGTCGCCACGGTGATGAACTCGCTCGACCCCACTACCGGATAGCGAATCTCGTAAAGCTTCCCCGCAACCTCCTCGTGCTTGACTTCAAGATCAGAAATCGCCGTCCCGCAATCCGAACACCAGTTGACGATGTACTTGCCGCGATAAATCAACCCTTCTTCATACAGACGAACAAAAACTTCGCGCACCGCCCGCGAAAGATTTTCGTCCATGGTGAAGTACTCGCGATCCCAATCCACTGAAGCCCCAAGCCGCTTCATCTGGTCAAGAATCGCGCCGCCGTAATGCCGCTTCCATTCCCACACCCGCTCGATAAAGGCCTCGCGCCCCATGTCGCGCCGCTTCCTGCCTTCGGTCGCAAGCTGGCGCTCGACCATCATCTGCGTCGCAATTCCGGCGTGATCAGTACCCGGCAGCCACAAGGTCAGAAAACCGCGCATGCGATGCCAGCGCACAATGATGTCCATCTGCGTCTGGTTGAGCATGTGCCCCATGTGCAACCGCCCAGTAACATTCGGAGGCGGCAACAGCAGCGTAAACACCGGACGCGTCTCTCCCGCCGGAGGCGTAGGCACAGAAAAGAGTTTCTTCTTGATCCAGTACTCGGCCCAACGCGTCTCAATCGCGCCCGGCTCATACGCTTTAGGAAGATCGTGGGCCATGATGAAATTCAGCTTTAAGCAATCAGCATTCAGCAATCAGCCAAGAAGGCTTCAATTGCCGGATGCAAGTGAAATTCGAAGGGCTGAGCACTGACGGCTGAGAGCTGAAAGCTGATCTTTGATCTTACAGGCGCTCCGAAAACGCGGTCAAACCGCGACCTTGAGCGGGCCACCCAGCTCGGATAAATGCCCCTGTAGAGGTGTTCTTATTTCGTAACAGCCACACTTTTATTGTCCGCGGCGCTCCCAAAGAGGGGTATACTGGTTCGATCTCTGTAACCGGGTCCTGTTTGTTTTCCCAAACTTCTCGCCCTGTTTGTTCTCCCAAACTTCTCGCCCTGAATTGCGACAGAGGAGGATTCGACAATGAGGTTCATCACCAAGATTCTGTTGCTGGTTTCTCTCGCGGCAACCTTCGCCTACGCCCAAACGAACATCCCGGAAGTCCAACATGTAATCGTCGTCATTCAGGAAAACCGCACGCCCGACAATCTGTTTCAGGAAGACCAGACCTTGATCAACAACGGTGCCCATATCGCTTCCCAGGGACTGTGCCTTGCTATAAACGACAGAATAACAACCCAGGTGACAGTCCAGTTGTCGCCCGCGCCGTTGGCGACGTGCTGGGCTACAGACCACAATCACTCCAAATCACACTTTCGGGGCTTTAAAGGGGCCTGGACCCAAATGTGGGACAACGGCGCTATGGACGGAGCCTGTCAGATTTTCACGGGTGGCGTCAACAATAAGCTGTGCCGCCCTGCGCCGCCCCTATGTTCCAACCAAGCCGTAGGTAGGTACTGTCCAGCCATGACCTATGTCCAGAACACATTGTGGCACGCCAGGCCTCCCCATTACATCCTTGATCCGTACTTCCAGATCGCTAACCAGTACGGCTGGGCCAATTACATGTTTCAAACCAACCAAGGGCCAAGCTTTCCCGCGCATCAATTCCTTTTCACCGGGACCTCAGCGCCTATCCAATACAATGGCCCCAATCCGTGCGGCGCCTATCCCTGTTACGAGTGGTTCGACGCGGAAAATGTCAGCGGCAACACGAACGACCAGACGAGCGGCTGTATCGCCAACGCGGGCCGCACCTCCTACCAAGTTGACCCTAACTCTAATGAAAGCCACCCGCCAAACCCGCTCGGCTTCGCCGCCGGATACCCCTGCTACGACCATCAGGCCCTATCTGACCTCCTTGACACTGCCAAGGTCACCTGGAAATACTATGCCCGCTTGGCTGCGGACCTGTGGACGGCGCCGACCGCGATCAATCACATCTGCATGACAAACGGTGGCGGAAACGGTGGAACGTGCAAGGGCGGCAGTTGGCAGGCCAACGTCGGCTCGGTGATACCCGTTCCGGGCGGCGACCAAGCGCCCTTTCTGACCGATATCACCAACTGTAATTTGCCCCAAGTGAGCTGGGTCATTCCGGACGGCAACTGGTCGGACCACAGCGGAGCCTACCCCCACGGCAACGGGGGACCATCGTGGGTGGCGGCGATCGTGAACGCCATCGGCCAGAGCACCTGCTCGGACACGGTCACCGGCACCGCCGTGCCCTACTGGCAGGACACCACCATCCTCATAACCTGGGACGACTGGGGAGGGTTCTACGATGACGTCAGCCCCGGAGGCCCAGCCGGAGGCCCGGGGATCGGCTATTCAAATAACACGGGCCAACAGTATGTGTACGGCTTCCGCGTGCCGTTGCTGGTGGTTTCCGCTTACGCGAAGAAGAGCTACATTTCCGGCCCCGCTTCCAGCCCCGATTGCGCCAACGGCGCTTACTGCCACGACTTCGGCAGCATTCTCAACTTCGTCGAGTACGCCTTCGGCACGGGCGGGCATCCGCTGGGCTATCCTGGTGGTATCAGTCCCCTATACCACTATGCGGACTACCTCGCTCCAGATGCCTCGCCGACCTGCCCAACATGCACCTACTCCCTTTCTGATTTTTTCAACTTCGGCCAAATACAGACACCGACGTTTACGCCGATCACTGGGGCGAAGTACCCTCCCAGTTGCTTCCACAACCCCACTAGGACGGGCTGCTTCCCGACCTACCCCTTGGACCCTGATAACGATGCCGACGAGACGGACTGAAAATGCAACAGATGCCAAGTACCGGGCTCACTCCGAATCCGGTGCTTGGCCTTAGTGGAACCGACGGTACTTCAACGGGGGGCTGGCCCATTCTTTCCTTCTGATCTTACTCCCGAGGGTGCCCTGCCCTTGTCTCTCCGCTTTTTGGAGAGACAGGGCGGGGGTTTTCGCTGGGAATGATCGCCGAACTCCCCCAGCCTTCGCACAGAACGCGAAAGGCCGGGTCAGCCGCCCGATGCGGATTGTGGTCGACCCGCCTAAACGCCTGATCGGAACGGACACTGATGGCTTGCCGCCGATCAGGCAGCGCTGGCTGCGCCAGAAAGCAGAATCGCCTTAACGCGGGTCGAATTTAACTTCGGATTGGAAGGTTCTCACAGAAAGAACGCGAATCTGATTGCGGTCAGAATCGACGTAGCACTTCACCGTGACCAGACGGCCCTCGCGGCCCCGTAAGATGGCGGCATTGCTGACGGTCCACTCGCTGTCGATGTCGGTGATCAAAGTCTGGCCATCGCGGCTGACCCTGCCGAAAACCGTAAGGGGTTTGGTTGCGGCTGGCCGGGCTATGGTTGCGTCCTCCCTGGTGCTGGCAGGTTGTAGCCGTTCCTGGGCCAAGGAAATCCCAGAAGTGATCAACGCAAGCGATACAGCAGTCAAGATCGAACTTTTCATTTCACATCCCCCACTGTGATGGAACGATCAGTTTCATGAGATATCTTTATGCATTCTTTCTGCGAGAGCAAATTCAAATTTTCTATGGGATGCATCGAGCCTGCGCGGCAGCAATATCTGTGGAACCTAGGACGGGGGACACGGTCACAGCAAATCTCTGTAACGCTCCAAGGCTACGCGAACCAGTTGGCTTCGAGTCCGCACTTCGGTTTTGCCAAACAGTTGTTGCAGGGTGTTTTTTACTGCGCTCTCCGAGATGTTCATACTTGACGCAATTTCTTTATTCGATGAGCCTTGAACAACCAGCCGAAGTACGTCCATCTCTCGGCTGTTGAGAGTCGGCCGCTCCTTCTGATCTAGCGGCACTGAACCGGTTCCCGCTGGGACGGTCTGTTCCTCACTAACGTCCGCGATGATGGCCGCCAGCTTAGGTGTCGTTCCTTCTTTGTAACTGGAAAACCAAACCTCGGCGAGAAAAGACTCGCCATTACCCCGATGTCCTCGGCACTGCATCGAGGCCCGGAACTGGGGTCCCTCTTCCGGGCGCAGTGCACGATGCAGTTCCGGCAAGAACGCCGCGATTGGTTCACCGATCAAGTGCCCATCGCGCGGAGCCAGCAAATCAGTCGCGGCATGGTTGGCTAATTCGATCAGACCGCCTTCATTGACCGTGAGAATAGCCGCCGGACTAGTTTCAACTAATATGCGCGTCCGTTCCTGCGCTTCCTGGCTCAAACGCTGATTACGCAGTACCTCGGAAGTTAGTAGTCCGCAGCCGCAGAGAGCGAGGGCTTCGAATCCCAGCCGGATATGTGCATCCGCCGGGTCGAGGTTGCTGAAACGTTCGCTTAGCAGGGCGCACGCAAGTCCCAACAAAACAATTGTCCAACGTGGCAGAAACCCAGCCGCGAGCATGATGGGAAACAAATACAAAAAGCCCAGAGAGAAATAAGGCTTCGTCCACCAATCGACTGCTGCGATGGCTACCACCAGGAAGCCGCTGGTGAACAGAATGGCCGTCCGATTCCGCCGATCCCAGATTATCTCCAAGTGAGGCATGGGCTTAGTCGTAACGTCCCTTATCTCACGCGAGGTCCTGTGCAAGGAATCTAATCAAACGATTTATCCATAAGATTGCGCTGCTACTGGCCCAATCAAACGATTGGTCCGGTAATTCCCGCGATAGGGATCGAAATACTTTCGCGCTGGCTCTTTTAGTGTCTCCCCCACAGCGAATACATCGCGTAAAAACAAGACTTCACCGCCCACACCTTTTCTTCAGGGAGATAGGCGTAGTCCGTGAAGCTATGAGTCAGTCAAGACTTTAGCGCTGCACGCTGGGGCAACTCCTTGAATTATGAAGCATTGAACGGCTACGTCTTGATAGCAATTGGCCTTTTCGGAGCGCTTCTCTATATCGGCTTGCTGTATGTCGGCTTGGTTGAGTTTATAGGACGCGTATCAAAGAAAGGTGGCCGTAAGAGTCGGCGTCGGAATGCGCGGGCTCGTGGATTTCCAAATCAGCGAGGGTCTGCTTGACCCGGCCCTCAGGGGAATGACGTTCGAATGAAAATCATGAAATATCCCGTTCACATCTGCACGAAGGTCGTTCCGGCATTTGTTATTGCGGGGGCGATGCTTGTTGCCGTAGCGCTTCTGGAATCAGCCTGTAGTCGGGGAGAAGCCACAGCAAAAGCCGCTCCTAGCGCGAATTCGACCGCCGATCCGACCGTAGACCTTTCGCCGAGTCAACTGAACTCGATCAAGATCGACACGGTCGGAAGTTATCAGTTCCCGGTCGAAAAGGAGGCGGTGGGAACCATCAGTTTCGCCGACGATCTTTCCGTGGATGTCTTCCCTGCCTATCAGGGCACGATTATCAAAGCCTTTGTCGAACTTGGAGCCAAAGTCCAGAAAGATCAGCCCCTGTACACGATCAAGAGTCCCGACCTCATTCAGGCCGAGTCGAACCTCATTGGAGCGGCAGCGGCTTTTGATTTAACCAATAAAGAACTGGCGCGGGTTGAGGGTCTACCGGGTGTTTCACAGCGCGAAAAGGAACAGGCGATTTCGGATCAGCAGACGGCGGATGGCGCGCTTAGAGCGGCCAGAGACGCGGTGCTTGTCTTCGGCAAGACTACGACCGAAGTGGATCAGATGATTGCCTCGCGCAAAATTGATCCCGCTTTGGTTGTCCGCAGCCCGATTGCCGGGAAGGTCACCGCGTTCAATGCGCCTGCCGGACTTCTGGTGCAACCGGGAAGTGCACCCGCGCCTTACTCTGTGGCCAATGTTTCGGTCAAGTGGATGCTCGCCAACGTACCCGAAAGCGACAATGGTTTTTTTCAACTGGGACAACCGGTCACCGTCAAGGTGATGGCCTTCCCCGCTCGCACCTTCAAAGGAAAAGTTTCGAAGATCTATGAGACGGTTGATCCAAACACGCATCGAGTGACGATCCGCTCCGAAATTACAGATCCCAAAGACGAGCTGCGTCCGGGGATGCTTGCCAACTTCGTTATCCGCGTTCGAGGGCCGGTCGAAGCCACTGCAATACCGGCCAACGGCGTGGTCCGCGAACCCGACGGGACCATGGCGGCTTGGGTCACAACGGATCGCCGCCGGTTTACCGAGCGCTTCATCAAGACCGGCCTGCGAACCGACGGTCAGGTTCAAATTCTCGATGGTCTGCAGCGCGGGGAACTGGTGGTCAGCGATGGGGCAGTGTTCCTGAGCAACATGTTGGAGGCACCCCCCTCCGACTAGATCGCAAGACTAGACGCGCCATTTTTTCATTAAAAGACAAAAATCATGTTCAAGTCTCTCGTCGCATTTTGTCTAAGCCGCCGCACCATCGTCGTGTTGGGCCTGCTGTTGTTCACCGGCGCCGGACTCGTCGCTTTCAAGATGTTGAACATCGAAGCCTATCCGAATCCGACGCCCGTGATCCTGGAAATCACCGCGCAGGCGCCCGGCCTCTCTGCCGAGGAGATGGAACGTTACTACACCCGGCCCATGGAGATTGGACTCTACACGACGCCCGGTATCGAGGTCATCCGCTCAACATCGTTCTATGGACTTTCTTTCGTCCGCGTGAGCTTCAAGTACGGTGTCGATTACTTCTTTGCTTATAGTCAGGCTGCAGTCGCGTTGGCGCAGAACGTGAACTTGCCCGGCAATCAGGTTCCAAGCATCCAGGCCAACAGCTCGACCGGAGAAATTTATCGCTATCAGGTTGTCGGTCCGCCGCATTTTGGGATCATCAATCTGCGCACGGTTCAGGACTGGATTGTCGCGCGGCGTCTACTGACGATCCCGGGCATCGCAGCCATCAACAGTTGGGGCGGGCCGACAAAAGAATTCCAAGTCGAAGTCGACCCGCACAAACTTGAAGCTTATAGCGTGACCGTACCGCAAATCTTGACCGCACTTGGCAACGCCAACATCAACGTCGGGGGTCGAGAAATCCGCATCGGCCAGCAATCCATCAATATTCGCGGCGTCGGCCTGATCGACGACGGCGGCAACGATGATCTGGCGCAGGGCTACAAGGTCGAAGACATTGAAAACGTTGTTTTGAGCCAGGAGAACGGCGTTCCGGTGTTGGTTAAGGATGTCGGGCAAGTCTCCGTCGGCTACCGGCCAAGGTTAGGCATTCTCGGACGTGACACGCACGACGATGTTGTCGGGGCGATCGTCGTACAGCGGCGCACCGAAAAGACCGCCGACATGATTCCGAAGGTGAAGGCGGAAATTGACCGCATCAATCACGACGGAAGTCTGCCGCCCGGAGTCAAAGTTGTTCCTTTTTACGACCGCTCGTCGCTGATCGCTTTGACCACGCACACGGTTCTGCACAACCTGATTTTCGGCTGTGTGCTCGTCTTCCTGATCCAGTGGATTTTTCTCGGCAATCTTCGCAGTGCGCTCATCGTTGGAATCAACATTCCGTTCGCTCTTTTTTTCGCCACGATTCTGCTGGTGATCCTCGGCGAAAGTGCCAACCTGCTTTCTGTGGGCGCCGTGGATTTCGGCATCATTGTGGACTCGGCCGTAATCTTGGTGGAGAACATCTTCCGAAACTTCCAGCGCAATCACGAAGAACGTCAGGAGTTGCTGGATCGCCTGGCGAAAGGCTATTGGGGACCTGACCCAACCCAAATCGCTGACCCGGCAATGCCAGGGCATGGCTGGACGCATCGCCTGCGCCTGATCCTGATCAGCGCGCTTCAGGTGGATAAGGCAGTTCTATTCTCCGCGCTCATCACGGTTGCCGGCTTCGTGCCGTTGTTCACCATGCAGGGGGTCGAGGGTCAAATTTTCGGACCGATGGCACGCACCTACGGCTACGCGCTGGCCGGAGCCTTAATCGCGACCTTCACAATCACTCCGGTGATCGCTTCGTTTTTGCTCCCGGCGCGAGTGAAAGAAGTTGAGACCATCGTGGTCCGCACTTTGCACCGCTTGTACGATCCCGCCCTGCGCTTTGCTTTATCCCATCGTGCTCTCGTCGTTGGAATCGAGTTGGCCATCTCTTTGGGAACTTTTTTCCTGATCGCTCCTCGTCTGGGCAGCGAATTTCTGCCGCACTTGGAAGAAGGCAACTTCTGGATTCGCGCCTCCATGCCCATCACGCTCTCTCTGCAGGATGGCGAAGCAGCCACGCGAAAAATGCGCGAGATTCTCCTGCGGCATCCCGAAGTCATCACCGTGGTTTCGCAACACGGCCGGCCCGACGATGGCAGCGACGCTTCTCCGTTTTCGAACGTCGAATTGTTTGCTCCGCTGAAGCCTTTCGACGAATGGCCCCGAGGTCTGGACAAAGACAAATTGACCGAACAGATTCAAACCGAGTTCGACAACGAACTGCCCGGCGTCGTCTTCAATTTCTCGCAATACATCGAAGACAACATTGAAGAGGGAATTTCGGGCGTCAAAGGCGTGAATTCGGTCAAGATCGTCGGCCCCAATCTTGAAGTCCTGACGAAGCTTGCCGAGCAGGTCCGCGACCAGATGAGCCAGGTTCGTGGCGTTACCGATCTTGGCATCTTCCCGGTGCTGGGCCAGCCCAACCTGAACATCAAAGTCGATCGCGAGAAGGCCGCACGCTATGGTTTGAATTCGGGTGACGTTAACTCGGTCATTCAGGCTGCGATGGGTGGAGCGGTAGCCAGCGAGGTCCTGGAAGGCGACCGGCAGTTCGATCTAGTTGTCCGCTACACCCCCGACTACCGCGACAGCATCGACAAAATTCGCGATATTAAAGTTGCGTACACGACCGCCAGCGGCGCTACTGCCTACATCCCGTTGAGCGAGCTGGCCACCATCAGCCTGGATACCGGCGCGGCATGGATTTATCACGAGAGCGTGCAGCGCTTCATTCCGGTCAAGTTCAGCGTTCGCGGCCGCGACCTGGGCGGCACGGTTGAGGACGCTCAACTGCGAATCACGAACAACGTGAAACTTCCCTCTGGCTACCATCTGATCTGGGCCGGCGAGTTCGGTGATCTTCAGGAAGCAAAGAAGCGATTGGAAATTATTGTGCCGATCAGCTTCATTCTGATTGCCGGGGCGCTCTACAGCTTGTTCAACAATTTTCGCGACTCCATTCTGGCGCTTGCGGGCATTCCTGACGCAATCGTCGGCGGCATCCTCGCACTCTACGTATCCGGCCTCCATTTCAGCATCTCCGCCGCCATCGGTTTCGTCTCGCTGTTCGGCGTTTCTGTGATGGACGGAATCCTGATGATCACTTTTTACAATCAGGAGCGCTCACACGGCTTTGCGCCCGTGGATGCGATGTACCGCGCTGCCTCCACACGCATGCGGCCCCTGCTGATGACGGCGCTCTCGGCTTGCATTGGTCTGCTGCCCGCAGCAATCTCGACGGGCATCGGCAGCCAGGTGCAGCGTCCGCTCGCGACCGTGATCGTGGGCGGAATGTTAGTTGGCCCCATCATGCTGCTTCTCGCCGTACCAGCGCTGCGAATGATTTTCCTGGGCGGCGAACATCATCTAGGTCCACACCAATCGGGGGCGAAGGAATCGCAATGAAAATTTCTCTCCTCGTTGCCTTGGTGATCAGCAGTGCGCTAACGCTTGGTGCAAGTGATGCGACTGCGTCGAATCCAGCGCCACAGAGGTTAGAAGGTGCCGAGAGCACAGTGCCAGCTGGCAAACGCCGAGTCCAACATCGTGCTCCAAAGACGAATCAAGTGCCCAAACCTCCACACGAAGCGAACACGAATCGGCTCAAACACCCTGCGAACGGCCAGACGAGGTCTACGACTGCAACTCCTCGCCTTCAGCCCCAGTCCCGACTAAGCCAGTCCGTCGTGGTGGAGAAAAGACGATCGATCCAGAAAAAGTCCGTGACCAGCGTTTCTGCGGTTCAGCGGCCGAGTATGTTCCCGTCCTCCTCTCCGTCGCTCGACAATCTGCGCCATCTCGGTCCCAACCCAGCGGTGCTTGGCGGACTCGGAACTTCAAAACCCGGCGGCACAGGAGCGATCGACGGCAGCCATATGAGCCACAAGCCCTAAGGAACAGATTTGATGATTCTGCCTCGCAAATCTCGTCTCACCCGCTTACTGACGACCTCGGCGTCGCTCATTACATTGCTCATTGCGTCCGCTTGCGTGGTAGGGCCGAAGTTCAAGAAGCCTGCCGCGCCCGATGTCAGCGGCTACACTCCGGCTCCGATTACGACCACCACTGCCACGCCCAACGTTTCCGGGCGGAGAGGCACAACATCTCGCGCCGGGCGGCGACATTCCTGGAGATTGGTGGACCTTATTTCATTCCAAGCCGCTCAACGACTTGATCGAACGCGCGCTCAAAGCCAACCCCGATCTCAAAGCGGCGCAAGCGGCGTTGCTGGTGGCGAGAGAAAATGTGCTGGCGCAGCGGGGCGCTTACTATCCCAGTGTGTCGGGGAGTTTCTCGGCGACACGTGCCAAGACTTCCAACGAACTTTCGCCCGTGCCAAACGCCAGCGTTTTTCAGTACAGCCTCTTCACACCGGACGTCAGCGTTTCGTTTGTCCCGGATGTCTTCGGCTTGAACCGGCGAACGGTCGAGTCTTTGAAAGCGCAGCAGGAGCAAGCACGCTTTGTGCTGGCTGCAACCAATATCACACTCAGTTCCAACGTCGTCGCTACAGCCATCCAGGAGGCTTCGTTGAGGGCGCAAATTGATGCGACCAACGAGCTGATCAAGATCAACACGAATATGTTGGATATCTTGCGAAGCCAGTATGCCAAGGGATACGCCAGCGAACTTGATGTGGCCGCGCAGGAATCACAGCTCGCCCAAGTCGCCGCCACGTTGCCTCCGCTGCTGAAGCAGTTGGCGCAGCAGCGAGATCTACTCGCCGTGTTGGCGGGAGGCTTCCCCGAAAAAGACCTACCTGAGAAATTTGAACTCTCGAATTTGCAACTGCCGCGAGACCTGCCGCTGAGCATTCCCTCGAAACTAGTAGAGCAACGCCCGGATGTCCGTCAAGCGGAAGAGAATCTGCATTCCGCCAGCGCCCTAATTGGCGTGGCGCGTGCCAACCGGCTGCCCAGCTTTAACCTGACAGGTGACATCGGCAGCATGGCGCTCGCCTTCGGCAACATATTTTCCGCCGGTAATGGCTTTCGTGACGTATCCGCGGGCGTCTCGCAGCCGATATTTGAAGGTGGAACGCTGATGCACCGAGAGCGCGCCGCGAGAGCCGCTTACGTTCAGGCCGACGAGCAATACCGCAGCACAGTCCTCACCGCATTTCAAAATGTGGCGGATACGCTGAACGCGCTCCAACAAGATGCCGACGGGTTAAAAGCTGCCGCCGCAGCAGAAGTCGCAGCCGCTGTTACCCTCGACTTGGCAAAGAAGCAGTTTCAGGCCGGCTACGTCAACTATCTGGGCCTATTGAGCGCGGAGCAAGCGTACCAACAAGCCGTGATCAACCTTGCGCAAGCCGAAGGCAATCGTTACGCTGACACAGCCGCATTGTTTCAGGCGCTTGGCGGAGGATGGTGGAACCGCGCGGATGTCCCGAAAAACTAAGTGGAAGCAAACGGGAAAGGATGGTACATCCTGAATTGCAGTTCGCTGATAGCGTTTGAGGATTAGAAGCTCTCTTGCGGTAAGGTTGTCAGCATAGAAGATTCCTTCTTGCACGACCTTGTACTCGCAACCTACCAGTTCGCAGAGTCGATAGACTCCGAACGTCAACGATTGATGGCCGCGGGTGGCCTAGTCAAGCCGTTTTTGGCCTGAGTTGGGGCAGTGGCGCGGCTGAATGGCGTGTCCACTTGCATGCAAAGAATTCAGGGCCAGGAAATCCTGGCCCCTTATTGCTTAGCCGAAGTATCTCGTCCACGGAAATCGTGCACGGATACGCAGCCGACTTGGAGTCCAACTTTAACGAACCAGCTAATTGGTAAGTGTGAAATCTCCCTCGTCAATGTATTCCGTAATGGTGCACCCAGAACCGCAGGCCTTATTAGTATCCAGCTGCAGCATGAGACCGGTCTGCTCTCCCCACCCTGACGGCAAAGCTCCGGCGTTGGTTTTGTCATTGGTCACCAGGTTTGTTCCGTTCAAAGTGATGTCGTAATACATGCAAGGATAGCCGTCTGCGCAAGAAGTATCGCCAGAAATGCGATGCACGGCAATAATGAGGTGGTTGAAGGCAGCCACCTTGTAGCTGCAAGCTTTCTTCGTGTCTATCCAACCAAGCCCGGAGGAATCCCAAACCCACCAGTCGCCGCCGGTAACGCACTGGGTGCCAAAATAGAGGCGGGTATTCTTGGTCACGCCGCCGTCTCCCGCGTGCAGGTACTGAAATTGGTCGAATTCCAAGGCTTCAATGTAGGTTGTCGATGGTACGTAGAACTCCAGGTTCAAGGTAAAGTTGGTATCCGAATCCTGTGCGCCCGTATCGTAATACCAGCCGTTATTAGAATAGGCGGGGCCACAGAGTTGAAGCTCCATCGATTTACCATCAAGTGACGGGGAGGAGATGTCAAACTTCTGAATCTCGCAAGTCGGGTTCCCCGAGCCGCCCGCACACGAAGGCCCGGTGCATAACTGCCAGCCAGTAGTAATTTGATTAAAGTTGGTAATCTCCTCGGCGTATGCCTTTCCTGTCACCGCTGCGAAGCTAAGTAACAAGCCAGCGAACAACAAAAGCCCTAAAACTGTACGTCGGAAACTTTTATCATTTCGCGCGTCAACATATACCACGTTGACAGCGGCTCTGTATTCATGGAAACGATCTCCTTGGGGGAGGGTGGAAATCAGGTCTTGCTGGTACATAAACTTCTCCTTTGCATTTCTATTTCTTCCCTTCAAGGGCTCGTGATTTTTTTCTCCAGTCCTTGAAAGGCCGTCGATAGATGAGCTACCACTAAGAGAAGTTGGCTGTGACGCGGTGCAAATCGATTGTTGAAATTTTTTTTACAAAGTAATTTTTTATTTGTCCAAAATCCAGACAAACACAAGTCCATAGTTACTCAAAAAAATTAGAACCACTTTTTCGAGACATCGGATGTCCAAATTTGGGACACAGGCTCAGGATTCAACTGTACTCAAAGATGGCGATGCTGCCGGTTTGGCGTATCGCCAGGCGTCCGTTCTTTGGAAGCTAACTTGTGTTCCGTTTATTCACAAATAGTGGAACGCCCGGCGGTGTCTCATTCGTTCGCGTTCGGTGCGAAGGCAGAGCTGCGCGAGAAAAAACCATTTACTGATCATGCTGGACGTGTGCGCTAGGTCGGCGACCAACCTGGTGGTCGGCTCAAATAGTCTCTGGGTTTGACTGAGGTATTTCCCATTGAACTGAGCCTTCCGCGGGCTCTTTCCGCTTTCGCGCAGCCAACTGCAACCAATCTGCGCCATTCCTGCGAAAGTGCTAAAATCGTCGAAATAGGGTCGGCCGATTCTCTTGAGGCCCGCGTCGTTCACTTCGTCCTGCGCGGATTTTCCGCGAACCTGCAAATTTGATGGTGGCAGGCCGTTCTCTATGTATGGAATCCCGGAGTGACCCGATGCGCCAAACTCGCTTGTCCCCTATTTTCGTGAACCTGGTTTTTCTGCTGCTTTGCGGCATCGGCGGGCCTGACCATGCCCGGGCGGAGCTCCATTGGCAGATCGAGAAAAGAGTAGATTTGCGAGTGCGCTTGATCGCGTTGGCGGAAGCTGATCCGAGGTCCTCATTTTTTTCCACTCACGAGATATTTGTCGCCGCGCAACAGCTTAGCGAAGATGAATCACGCCTGGTTAAGTTGGTGTATGAATTGCTCCCTTATCAGCCGCGGCTTTCTGAATCCGATTTCGATTATTCCGTGGTGCACGATGTTCGGGCGGTACGAGATCCGAGTTGCGATCAAACTCTGACGCAGATAACCACCGACCAACGAACTCGCGCCCAGGTAGCGTTGAAATACTCGGCCGATTCTCCGGTGATAAATACCACCAGGCATCACAGCGCCCTGCCATGCTTTTCAACAAGTGCGGCAGACTATACGAAGGCTATTCATCGCCCCGCGCCTCCCGAGGAGGAATATTGATTGTGGGCTGGCCAGACGCGTGAAATCGATCCAGTTCCCAAGGCAGAAGACCAACCTCAAGTCTCGCGCTCTAGGTTCGCGACCGCACTCTTAAAGTTCAGTGTCGTAATATCCGGTTCTCCGGGCGCTAACCTGTGTTTCACCGGGGAATTGCCCACCTTACGTCCCTTTGTAAGCCAGCGACTGCGAGGCCGAAGGTGGTATTCTTATGCCCCGGGTTTCCATCCCTTCCCAGACAGTTTTGGAGGACGGGCATGAAGAGAAAGTTGACGGCCACTTTCACGTTCTTATTGCTCTTGGCCTCCGTCGCCTGGGCCGCTGGGGCTGCATTGTTGAGTTCCAGCAGCGTAGGCGACGCGCAGTCGCAAACGCGGGACGACTTGTCAAGCAAGCCGTCGATCGCGGACGCCGACGTCACTCCTCCCCGCCTGACTTACTCCCCTAATGCGAAGTACCCACCAGGTGCTCGCGCCGCCGGACATCAAGGCACTTCCATTTTGTCGTTTAACGGTTGGCACAGACGGGCTCCCTCGCGACCTTAAAATCGTGCGCAGGCTGGACGAGGAACTCGACAACAGCGCCATCGCGGCCGTGAGCACCTGGCAATATCAGCCAGCCAGCAAACGTGGCGAACCCGTCGAGGTTGACATTCATGCCAGGGTCCGGTTTCGCCTCTACGATGGGAGCAACGGCAAAATCGCTGACTTGTGGCACCGATCCGACGCAAACGATCCAAAAGCTGATTGGGAACTCGCGCGCGACTATTTCGAGGGCACGGGAGTGCCGCAAGATGAGCAACTGGGCTTGCAGTTCCTCAAGATGGCGGCGGATTGGAACCTGCCCGAGGCTCAATTCCAGATGGGCGAGCGCTTCTACAAGAGCCAGAGCGGTCCCCCCGACTACGTGAGCGCTTATATGTGGTATGCGCTCTCTAAGCAAAGCGGAGGCAAACAAGGGGAAAGAATGCTGAAAGTTCTGGCTGCTGAAATGTCCGCCGAACAGTTAGGGGAAGCCGAAACGCGAGTTGCCTATTGGCCAGAGAACCCTCCCAAAGAACCATAGCAGACAGAAGTTGAAGTCTAACTGGGATCGCGCAATAGCGAAGAAACTACTTTTTCTTGTCTTTCCCCATTTTGCGCGCGATCTCGGCCATCAATCTTGGTTTCAGGTCGGCGAGGACGCTATCGACGATGTTGGAGATTTCGCTGGTCTCATCTGCGGTGGCGGTCGAAGCGTCAAGCTGTGATTCCGGCTCGGCGGGGCTTTCCCGCAACTCCGCAACTGTGTCGGCAATCTGCGAACTGAGTTGTGAGCCGACGACGGACTCGCGAATTTGTTTCCAATTCGCCCAGGCTGCGGCGTGTTCGGTTTCACCCTCGCTCGAGTCGGATGCGGGTACCGCGTCTTCTGCACGTTTTTCCGGAGCAGACGTGTATTCCGCGTGGGTCGTGGGTTCGGCTGTGCTCGAACTGGCTGAGGCGGCGGCTGCGTACGCGGACACGCTTTCAGCTTCGCACACAGCGCTCTCGCTGACCGCGTCTACCGTTGGTGTGGCGGCCACTGCGGTTGATTGAGATTCGGACGCGACAAACTCTTCGCTGCTGGCGGAAACCGCTGACGGCTCTTCTGTCCGGGATTCGGAGTTCTCATAGTTCGAATGCGATTCCGCCGAAATGGAATCGGTTTCTGATACGGTCGATTCTGATTCGGTCGACCCAGCTTCCTCAACCAGCAACGAGGTATAGGAGTCAGGCGAGCCAGAAAACCGCATCCTGCCTGCGTCGGCTGCAGCGTAAGCCGCATATGCCTTTTCCATCTCTTCACTGAGAACGAGAGTGGCTTCATCCTCGCTTAGCGGAACTAATTCCGCAATCCATCTGGGACCGCTGAATTCCTGAGTTGCACCTGCCGCCGCCATCGTCACCAGAAGTTGATCAGTTGATGCCGCCTCTATCTCTTTACCTAGCTCTGCCGCAGGAGTTAGGTTGCCGTGACCGTTTGTTGGCGCTAGCGAAGCCAAGGCTGCCGAGACTTCTTCCTCGGCAAGGTTCTCTTTTCCCTCGTCCTTATTTTGGTGAGAAGTGGTTTCGGGAGATTCGGCGGCAACCGGCGTTTCAGGAGGAACTTCGCTTTCTTCGTCTGCGATTGTGGTTTGGTCCGCGGATGCTGAGAATTCCTCTACCGACTGCGACATGTCTCGGACTTCAGAAACCGGATATTGACTCGACGCTTCCGCAATCTCTGGCGCGGGCTGCACTTCGAAGCTGGGTTCGTCACTGCCGGCCGCGAGAGCCGCACCAGCCGCCTTGATGGAAGCAATTTCCTCTGGCGTAATATCCTGCGGCATGGACGACAGCAAAGCCTCTTCCAAGCCCGATTTAATTTCTGTGGCGCTCGCCTGCTCAGATCTGACTTCTTCGCTGAAACTGGCTTCAGCTGGAGGTTGCGGCGGAATGGGGGCACGCTTCGAGTACGGAACCGGAGTTGGCAGACGATTTTTCCATCCGGTTTGGCTGTCGCCATAATCTTTTCCGGATGCGAGTTCTTCCGCATCAGCCATGGCTTTGGCGAATCGGCTCGGTTTGGCGGGCTGGCTTTGCGGAACGATTTTGTCTTCGAGCTTGGTCAGCGCCGTCAGCAGTTCGCTGGCTTCAAACGGTTTTACGATGAAGCCGTCAGCTTTCACGCGACGCGCTTCGTCCGCTTTGAAAGGCTCCAGCTTGCCAACGGTGAGCAATACGGGAATGCGCGCCGTTTCTGGCGCCTCGCGCAGCCGCTGACACACCTCGAGGCCGCCATAACCGGGCATATAAACGTCGAGCACGATCAGGTCAGGTTTCGATTCCGCAATTTTCTTAAGGGCGGCCGAGCCATTATTCACCGTCGTGACGTCGTAACCGGCGTCGCTAAGGATTCTCCGGCCCATGTTCTGGGCTGTCACGCTGTCATCGGCCAGCAAAATTTTCCGCGCCAAGGAATGTCCTCTTGTTTAAAAAGGGGAGATAGCGCGAAGTTAACTGGTCCAGAACCCTAAGTCAATGAAGATAAGCGGGTAACAGGTTACGACGGACCAGTAACCACTGCGCACGCGCAGGTCGCTGGGCAGTGGGTCAGCGGACGATCAACTACAGATCAAAACGGTACGATCTTGTGAATTCCCTTCTTTTTCTTATGCTTGCTCGAAGCCTCGGTGGAATCGGCATCGTCAGTTTTGTCGGTCGAAGAAGAGGCTGACGAGTCGGTGCTTTTCTGATTAGCGGCGGCTGTTGCGGCCGGCCCGCCGTTTTGTGGCTGGGCCGCAGTCCCCGACTGGATCTCATTCACCTGTTGCGGCGGAGGCAAAGCCTGACCTGCGTTATCGTCGCTCACATTAGGCTTCAGTTCGTTGGGGTCCGCCGGACCGTTGTTGGGTTTTAGCTCGTTCGCATCAGGTTGAGCGGGTGCGGGGGCAGCAGCGGTGTCGGGCGTTGCAGCAGTGTCTATGCTAACGGCTGCGTCCGCTGCGGCGGGGCTATCCGAACGGGGAGCCGGTTGATCGGGGCCAGGTGCACCACTTTTTACGGTTTCAACAGAGACCGATTGGTCACCGCCGCCCATGGCCACCCGAGTGGCCCGTTGCACCACCTGGCTTGCGCTCATCGGCGTGGGATCAACTAATGTCGGTTCACCGATTTTCGTCGCCTCAGACGTATTCGGATGCTTCGCGAACGTCTTCATGACTTTCGACAGCGTGCTGGCTTCCTTGCGGCTGTCTTCCTCGGCCTTGTTTTGCGCGACTGCCGCTTTAGTGGGCTTCGGCACCGGCTGATGCAATGCGATCAGGCGCGCCTTAGCGTCGTCGGCGCGATCCATTACCGGATATCGAGTGAGGATGCGGCCATAGGCTTCCGCGGCGCCTTTTGTGAAATCCTCAATCATGCGGGATTTGGCAACCTCGTTCATTTGCCGCAACCGCAACATATTGATCTCGCCTTCGTAGGACTGTCCCAACAAGTACAGCGCTTCATCAGCTTTGCTGTAGAGCGGGTATTTGTCGACAAGAGACTTCAACCGCGCGATGGCGGCCGGATACGACTGACGCAAATAGTAAAAGCGCCCCACACTGAATTCCCGCGAGGCGATCACTTCCTGCACTTCGCGCAGACGCTGCTTGGCCTCGGGCAACAGCTTGCTGTCGGGATACTGCATGATCAATTGCCGATATTCTTCTTCGGCGCGCAGCGCATGCGTGGGATCGCGGTCCGACTTCTCCATCTGTTGATAGTGAATGTTGGCCAGCTTCAGTTGCGCTTCAGCCGCTTCCGGCATGTTGGGGAAGAAAGTCTCGAAATCCTTGTACTCGATTTCCGCCTGGGCAAGCGAAGCGGAACCACCTTCGGCGTACCATGAATCGGCAACCGCCAGTTTGGCGCGGGCGACGAATTCCGAATCGGGGTAGGTGTTGATCAGAGTTTGCAGCGAAAGCCGCGCTACGTCGAAGCGATTGTGTTTCATTGCATCCATGGCGCGGTCGAACAAGAACCTTGTCCGGCTGCTTCGAATCAACATTGGCGATCGGGTTGCTGACCTTTTTGTTCGTGCAGGCGACGGTGACGGCGAGCACAGACAAAAGCAGCATTACCGGAATACGACGTGACATAAGAATCTTCAAAACTCTACTCCTGTGGGCCGTGCAACCGCTACACCTTCTGCAACGTAGCTTCGGTCGCAGCCTTCAATAATTTTTGCGCGTTAATTGTTGGATCGCCTTTACCGAACACAGCGCTGCCTGCGACTAGAATTTCTGCACCCGCGCGCACCACCTCGCCAACTGTATCCAGGGCAACTCCGCCATCGATTTCAATCCGATAATTAAGCCGTCGCTGCTCGCGCAGTTCTGCCAGTTTCCGGATCTTGTGCACAGCGCCAGGGATAAATTTTTGTCCGCCGAACCCCGGGTTGACCGACATGACCAACACGTAATCGATGATGTCCAACACTTCGCTCAAAGTCTCAACCGGCGTCGCGGGGTTAATTACGACGCCTGCCAGCACATTGTGGCCGCGAATCAAGTGCAACGTCCGGTTCAAATGTCGGCAGGCTTCCTGGTGTACGGAAATCCAATTGGCTCCTGCATCCGCGAAATCGGGAATGTACTGATCCGGATTTTCGATCATCAGGTGGCAATCCAGCGGCAGATCCGTGGTCTTGCGCAATGATCTAACTACCGGCGATCCGATGGTAATGTTGGGAACGAAATGTCCGTCCATTACATCAACGTGAATCACGCTGGCACCGCCCTCTGCTACCAACCTGACTTGCTCCGCCAAGTGGGCGAAGTCAGCGGACAGAATTGACGGCGCTAGCTCTATCAGTTGGGGTCCGGGCATGGGATTGTCACAAATTCTAACACGTTGGCAGGACGCCAAACGCGCTCTTATCGTTTTGCGAAGAGTGGTTCAGAAGGTCGCTGGTCGACCGCTGTCAAGAGATTACACTTTCTCGTTCGTGGTGCAATTTTTCTTACACACATTCGCTCCCCAGATCACCCCCAGGGAATGGAGTATGAGGGCATCTCCCATGGTCAATTTGCCGGGATCCGCAACGATCTGGTAGGCGTAATAAACGGCGGGATGCAGCGTGATACACCACGGCTCGTGACGTATGACGCCTTCGCAATATTTACATGCGGCTTGCGCGTTGTAGCGGTTGCTGTGAAAAATGGTTGCGCTGTTGTCTGCCATTGAAAAGCCCTTGAGTCTTGGTTTTGGAGAAACCGCCAGCTTAACCAGCGTCTCTCCCAGACTGTCCCCTTGAGCGCATCCTAAGTTCGGGTCTCGCCTGCACCCTAGGATTCTGCTCACATCGCTCTGTGATGTGCGTCACGACTCTGCGCCGAACAGCTATGCCCTTAACTTCAGCATGGTTGGCGCCGAGGAAATTCGCAAATTACTTCAGGACATAGGCAGAACGTTGCCGCTTCCTGCGGAATGATCTTGATCAGTTACGAAACCCGAATTGGAGTGAGTTTCGGATTCGACAGCCACACATCGCAATCCGGTACAATCTTAAGTTCGGTCAAGGCGGCGGAGAGCCCCGTCGGCTGGCAACCGGTTCTTATGACGATGAAAGTTCGCAAAGCTGTTTTTCCCGCCGCTGGATTGGGCACGCGTTTCCTGCCCGCCACCAAAGCCCAACCTAAAGAAATGCTGCCGATAGTGGACAAGCCGATCATCCAGTACGGCGTGGAAGAAGCGCTGGCCTCGGGCTGCGATCAGATCATCATCATCACGGGACGCGGCAAACAAGCGATCGAGGATCACTTCGACGTCAGCTATGAGCTGGAGAAGATGCTCGAGGAGCGTAAGAAAACCGATCTGCTAAAGACCGTGCAAGCGATCTCTGACATGATTCACGTTGCCTACGTGCGGCAGAAGGAAGCACTCGGATTGGGCCACGCTGTGCTCATGGCGCGCGAACTTGTGGGCGATGAGCCTTTCGCAGTGCTGCTCGCCGATGACATTATCGACGCCGACCCTCCCTGCTTGAAGCAGATGATTGACGTTTTCAATCAGACGCAGTCATCGGTGATCGCCATCCAGGTGATCGAAGGCAAAGCGATTTCTTCGTACGGAGTGCTGGACGTAAAACCCGCAGATGGACGATTCGACGGACGGCTCTTCGAAATTCGCAACATGGTGGAGAAGCCGAAACTCGAAGAAGCGCCCTCGGATTTAGCTGTGATCGGCCGCTACATCCTGACTCCGGCGGTATTCGAAAGCCTAGCTCAAACTAAGGCGGGCGTGGGCGGAGAACTGCAACTCACGGACGGCATGCGCGCCCTGCTGAAAAAAGAAAAAATGTACGGCTACGTATTCGAAGGCAAGCGCCACGACGCCGGCGACAAAATGGGATTCTTGAAAGCCACCATCGAGTTCGCACTCAAGCGCAAGGATCTTGGCGGGCCGCTGCGGGAGTATTTGAAGGGGCTAAAACTCTAGCCATCTGCTGAAAAATACCCGATTCGTATCGGGGCATCGCTTCAGCGATGCCGTGATTGCTGCAACATGACTAGCGCCTTCAGGCGCTGCGAAGAAAATCACGCCAGAAACATTGACCCCAACCTAGAGCCGGACCCATTTGTCAACGAACTATGGCATGCCTGAACAGCGTGCGGAAAAAGTCTCGCTTCGTATCAGGGTATGCCTTCAGCCGCGCCAATAAGGCCTGAAAAAAAACGGTTTCTGCCCCTGAGGGACGCGAATGCCTATCAAGCATGCCCACGGTCACACGGTTTTCCGGTCCGTTTCTGTACTGTCATCCTGAGGCAGTGGAGTCGCTCAGAGCGACTCCCAACGAAGGGGTGCATTCCGCACCCAAGATGCTCCGCTTTCGACGCTGCGCGAAAGTGGGATCACCGAAATCGAGTGTGCATGGGGAGCTGCGGCACCGTGCCGAAATTCTTGTCAATAGGCAGAAACTACACGATCACACCCAACTCTCTGTCTTCATTGGAAATATAAATTCCAAGATTTGGCGGGTTTACCTATTTCTATATGATATAATATAAATATATCAATTAACTCAAACGCGACCCCGCCAGGGTCGCGTTTTTTATTGGCCGCTTCCCATCAAACCAGCTTTTCCCAGGAAATCACCTTCATGACAAATCGAGGAATCGATATCAAACACCCCAAGCAGCGGGGTGAATGGGCGGAGCTGCGCTTCATGGCCCGCGCCGCCGAGCACGGACTATGCATCACCAAGCCTTGGGGCGAAATGGCCCATTACGACTTTGCCATCGAGCATCAGGGACACTTCGTCCGCGTCCAGGTCAAATCAACTAAGTTCCTGCGCCGCGGCAACTACGCCTGCTGCGTGTTCACACGTAGCGGACCCTACGGGGCCAACGAGATCGATTTCGTTGCCGCCTACATCATCCCCAAAGATCTCTGGTATATCGTTCCCGCCCACGTATTCGAGGGGCAATACCACATTCATCTTTCACCACATTTGAGGATCTCGAAATTCGAACGCTACCGCGAGGCCTGGCACCTCCTTCGTGCCAAACCATCAAAGTCCCACGCCGCCCGAGCCGGACGCTAGACAACTGTCATCCCGAGGATGCGGAGTCGTTCTCGCGCGAACCTGGGCCACCGGCAGGGGCGTGCGTCCATCTCTTCCTCTTCGATAAGGTTCGTCGACCGAGGACAAACCTTTACAAAAATATGCGCATTACTGGCGGCTTAGATCTTTCTCTAGTTGTAACCACCCTACAAGGGACACAGGAGAAAACATGCAATTACAAACAGTCCAAGAGCAGCCAACTCTCAACGTGAAACTCGTCCACTTTACCAAGCAAAACTCACCTGATGATACCGTGCAAGTTGCCTTCGCCGTGACCGATGATCAAGGGAAAGAAGAGATCATCACCGGCGAAATTCCCTACAGCTACGACCTTTTCCGTCTGCTCCAGGAAAACGGCTGGCTGAACATTCGCCGAGGTGTCGCCACGGTCCGCGAGAACCGTCCTCAGCGCCGAGCCATGTCAGCTTAGTCACCAATAGTGACACACCACAGCGGTGCCCCAGGTTCGCGTCCGTTCTGTGGACGCTAACCTGGGCTTACTGTCGCTGTGTGTTGATATTGGTTCTGAGTTTGTATCGTTTTTTGGGCCTGTGTCGGTTTCGGGTAGTGCATGGCTTCAGCCATGCCGATGAGGTCTGATAAAAGACGGGCTTTAGCCCCTGAGGGACGTGCACTCCGAACCGAGCGATGACACTGCCGGCGTTCCCACGGCCTGTCATCCCGAGCGCAGTTTCTCATACCCGAAAGAGATGAGAAGCGGAGTGGAGGGACCTGGCGTTTCCCCCGGGAGCCCAGGTTTTCCAGAGAAAAAAATACGGGTGCCCCGCACCCGGCGGGGCACTTGGCTCGATCTGTTCTACCGAGAAGACGCTGCCTTGCCGGGTGACCCCGACCCAACTGTTTACAAGAGGTAGTCACTATCCACAGAGCTGTTCTGTTTGTGCAAAACTTGCGTTAGTCTTGACTGGCTTCTGGTGGTATCATCCGCCACACCAATGGCGGTTAAGCTTTGGATCTTATTGATTCCGTGCGACGGGGTGAACCCTGCCCTTCGCAGATGGATCATTCGCATTTCCTCGCGCTTTCGATTCTGCCTCCGAAACAGGTGTCGCTTATGTTTCCAGTTAACCTAATTCGGCATAAAGACCCTGAGCTTTTCTTTGCAATAGTGGCTCCGGTTGGCGCCAATATCGAAGCCGTGTGTGATGGACTGAGCGAGGAATTGAAAGCTTTCAAATACAAAGTTCACCAAATACGAGTGATTGAACGCCTCAAACAGTTCGAAAAGTTTCTCAAGAATGAGCCTACCGACGAATACAAGAAGCTTAAGAATCGAATGGATGAAGGCGATAGGTTTCGTGAGGAAATGGAACGCGATGATGCGCTCGCCCTTTTGTCTCTGTCAGACGTCATTAAGTTTCGAGCGAAAAACACCTCGGCGGAAACGGTTTCGAGGCAAGCTTATGTATTTCGATCCCTCAAACGACCCGAGGAGGTTACCGCACTTCGCAGGATTTACGGATCGAATCTGATTGTCGTTGGGGTTCACTCCGCCAGAGAGCAAAGGGTGGATAACTTGGCCGAACGGTTTGCTAAGTCCCGCTTTTCCGCTCAGCATGATCAATTTCGGGACAAGGCGGAAGAACTGGTTCTGAGGGACGAATCCGATGAGAGAAGAAGCCACGGTCAGAGATTGAGGTTCAAAAATCGCTGCAGATCCCGTCTGATTGAGAGAGGATCGGATGAGTCCAGAAAAAAGTCAGCTAGCGCGAATGCAGACCTGTCGAAGCCACGACTCCAGTCCCTCCCGTCATGCAGATCTCCATCCCAGTAGTAGCCGCCGTGTGCCTTTGGAACCTCATTTGTCCCCACTGCCACTAAATTCTTCTCATCATCTGCAATTGCCGCTCCGACCTGCCTCCCCAATTCGGCGGAACGCATCGCTGCTGTGTATGCATACGCCATTGCGATCTCGTCAGGAGTCGGCGTGACCACGGGTTTGCCAAAAAGGAATCAAAAAAATCAAACCTGGGCGAACTGCTGCAGGCACTTTCCAAGAAAAAGCTGCTGTCTGCGAAGCTGCAGAGCCTTCCTACGCCCGAACAGATCGACCGATTGACTCCGCTCATAAAGCATACTAGGTACATGCAATTGATCGAGTTCATTCGAGCGGTGCATGCCGAAATGGGCGCCTTGATGGACGCGGCAGCCAGAGGAGTGCCCGTTCGAGGCTGCTCCATGTTTGTCACCACGTTTCCATGCCACGAGTGTGCCAGGAACATCGTGGCTGCGGGAAGCACGGGTGGTTTATATCGAGCCTTATGCGAAAAGCCTTGCGTTGGAGCTGCACTCAAATGCTATTCAGTTAGACAGCGAGGTAGCCAAAGACAGAATTCCATTCGTACCCTTTTTGGGAATAGCCCCACGAAATTACTCGAACGTCTTTGCCATGCCCGAGAGGAAGGACAAGAACGGCAAGGTGATCGAATGGTTCCCAGAAGTATCAAATCCGAGGGTTTCTGGCTCATTTTGGTCGTACTTGAAATATGAGAAAGAAGATTTGAACTTATTAACATCCAAACTAAGGAAAAAGGGTTTAAAGTTTACGCGAAAGAACAAAAAGACGAGAAAACCAAAAACAAGAAAAACAAAACCAAAAACAAGAAAAACAAAACCAAAAACAAGAAAAACAAAACCAAAAAGAAAAACAACAAAACCGGCAAAGAGGAAAACATGAAGATCTCAAAGGAATTAGCGGATGTGCTAAGGCAAGCAAGCGAAGAAGTAGATACATGGCCTAAGTGGAAACGCAGCCTTGATCCAATTGGAGATAAGTCGGGACGCTCCGATGAGCATGAATCCAAGGCAAAGAAATCTGATTCGATTGAAGACACGAATGCGGCGTGATCGGTTAGCTCCACACCCAAGGAGGGCCTAACTCTGGGCACTAATTAATTGTTGCAAATCATTTTGTCGGGGTCTGACCCATGCTTTAGCCAGAAGTAAAAGCGGGTGCCCTGCCCTTCTCCCGTGTCTTGCGAGAGGGCGGGGCCTTTAGCTGACATCGCCGAGGCGGGCTGCCGGATACACGCCAAACTGACTCCCGACGAGGCGTTCTCCAGCGAGATTCAATCTCGGCAGACTTAGCGTCCGTTCTTTGGACGCTAACATGGGAAGAGCAAGATCCAAATGAGGGGCGCCGAACGATGTCCTCCCGGTTGAACCCCCCGCCGTCCGCATGTTAGGGTAGTGAGTTTCACCATCCCTGCAGCCACTGCTCTGATCGAGGGACCATTGTCCGCTGTTCAATCGACCACGCCGACCGTTCGCAAGACCGCGCTCAATGCCGTCCATCGCCAGATGGGCGCGAAGATGGTCGACTTCAATGGCTGGGATATGCCGGTCGAATATCCGTCGGCGGGCGGCATTATTGCCGAGCACAACGCGGTTCGCACCGGTGTGGGCATCTTCGACGTCTCGCACATGGGCGATATTCGCCTGCAAGGGCCCGAGGCTTTGGCTGCGGTTCAGCACATTTCCATGAACGATGCGTCGCGGCTCGCCATTGGACAGGCGCAGTATTCGGCGCTGCTCTATCCGCAGGGAACGTTTGTGGATGACGTGATCGTGCATCGACTGGGCGAAGACGATTATCTGCTGGTGATCAACGCGGGCACGCGGGAAAAAGATTTCAACTGGGTGCGCGACAACACGCGCCAGTTTAACTGCAAGGTCGAAAATCTATCCGACGACTTTACTCAAATCGCGATTCAAGGCCCCAAGGGCGTGAACCTGCTGCAGAAGCTCACCGACGCCGATCTCTCCGCAGTGAAGTTTTATTGGGTCACACGCGGGACGGTCTGCGGGCTGAAGAATATTCTGATCGCACGCACCGGCTATACCGCCGAAGATGGATTCGAAATCTACGTACCTGCCGACGAAGCCACCAGCGCCATGGTCTGGAACAAGGTGCTCGAAGCGGGAAGGGAATTCGGGGTAGTGCCATGCGGTCTCGGGGCGCGCAATACTTTGCGGCTCGAAGGGGCGTTGTCACTCTACGGACACGAGATTTCAGATACGATCAATGTGTGGGAAGCGAAGCTGGATCGTTTCTGCAAAATGGAGAAGCCCGACTTCATCGGCCACGCCGCGCTGGAAAAAGCCAAAGCCGCCGGGCTGCAGCGCACATTAATTGGACTCGAAATGATCGACCGCGGCATCGCCCGCGACGACTACAAAGTTCAGAACGAAGCCGGACACGGGATCGGCTACGTAACCAGCGGATCCTACGCGCCATTTCTGAAAAAGAATATCGCGCTAGCCTATGTACCGCCTGAGTTCGCGAATGTAGGATCGACAGTTAAAGTGGAAATCCGCGGCCAAGGCGTAAAGGCACAAGTAGTGCCAACGCCGTTCTACAAGCGTCCGAAAAAGAGTTAGAACGCCACAAGCTAGAAGCTAAGAGCTTAGGAGCTAAAAGCTAAGTCATGCCCTACCCAACCGACTTCAAATACACCAAAGAGCACGAATGGATCAAACCCGATGGCAAGACCGCAACCATCGGCATAACGCACCACGCGCAAGAGGCGCTCGGCGACATCGTCTTCGTCGAACTGCCCAAGCCAGGTGCTGAAATTACTAAGGGCAAAACCTTTGGCTCAGTCGAATCGGTCAAGGCCGTCTCCGACCTCTACGCTCCGGCTTCGGGAACAGTAGCTGAGGTAAATGGCGAACTAGCGACGGCCCCAGAGAAAATCAATAAAGATGCGCACGGCTCCTGGATGCTGAAGATTACGCTCAAAGATCCGAATGAACTGAACGATTTGCTCTCTGCCGCAGATTACGACAAATTCGTAGCAGAAGAAGGCGGCTAGAATCACCACAGAGACACAGAGTCACAGAGAAATTCTTTGGCTTTTCTTTCCCTGTGTCTCTGTGACTCTGTGGTGCAAAGATGGCGATGGTCAATCGAATTGACCGCTAATTACATCTAATTTATTTCCTATGCGATATCTGCCAAAATCTCCCGCCGACCGCGAAGCCATGCTGAAAGCCATTGGCGCGCGTTCGATCGACGACTTGTTCGCGCCCATCCCCGCTGAGTACCGGCTCAACCGTGATTTGAAAGTTCCGCGCCAGATGGCCGAGTCCGAAATCGTGGACTGGTTCCGCGAACGCTCGCGCGAAAACGGCGACGACCTCACAACTTTTCTCGGCGCCGGCGCCTACTATCACTACCGCCCAGTGATCATCGATTCGCTGATTTCGCGCGGCGAGTTCCTCACCGCCTATACGCCCTACCAGCCAGAAATCTCTCAAGGTACGCTGCAATCCATTTTCGAATTCCAAACCATGATCAGCGAGCTGACCGGCATGGAGGTCGCCAACGCTTCCGTTTATGATGGCTCGACTGCCGCGGCCGAATCGGTGATGATGGCTCGCCGGCTTACCGGACGGCATGCAGTTGTCGATTGCGCGGAGCGTGCATCCGGAGTATCGAGAAGTCCTGGTCGACCTATGCGCACCATCAAGGGATGCCGCTTTCGACGGTGTCGTTTACTGACAACGGACGGCTGCATCTTAGCGAGCTTGAGAAGTCGATTACTTCCGAGACTGCTTGTGTCCTGATTCAATCGCCGAACTTTTTTGGAACCATTGATGACGTGGCCGCCATCGCCGAGATCGCGCACAAGCGCGGTGCATTGTTGGTGGTCTCGATTGCTGAAGCGGTTTCGCTTGGCATTGTTGAGCCGCCGCGGCAGGCTGACATTATTGCCATGGAAGCGCAATCGTTTGGCGTGCCCCTTGGATTTGGTGGACCGTATTGTGGCGTGATTGCTACCCGCGAACAATACGTGCGTCAGATGCCTGGGCGTCTTGTCGGTCAGACCACAGACAGAAACGGCAAGCGCGGTTTCGTGCTGACATTGGCCACGCGAGAACAACATATCCGGCGGGAGAAGGCGACTTCGAATATCTGCACCAACCAGGCGCTGATTGCGTTAATGGCCAACATCTTCATGACGATTTACGGAAAGGTCGGTCTGCGGGAGTTGGCAAAACAGAACCTGGCGAAAGCTGCTTATGCGTCGAAGCAATTCAGTAAACATGCGAAAGTGCTGTTCGACGGTGCGCCGCGTTTCAACGAGTTTGTCATTCAAACCAGCGAAGATCCTTACACAATCAATAATCGGCTTCTCAAGCAGAAGATCATCGGTGGATTCCCGCTGAAGAAATTTTATCCGGAGCTTGGCAACGCGGCGTTGTGGTGCTGCACTGAGATGACTACCCGTGCGTCAATTGATACTGCGGTCAGATCGGTTGCTGAGGGCGAGCATTCGGTGAAATCGTCCAAACAGCCGGCGGATGTTCAGGAGGTGGTGCGATGACGCACGTCACCCGCAAAGCCACTCGGCACGTCAACCAGAATGAGGGATTAATCTTCGAGAAGTCGTCGGCGGGGAAAGCGGCATGGAAACTGCCTCCGCTGGATGTGCCTGAAGTGGATACGGCGCAGCTTTTAGGGTCTAGCGAAAGAAAAGACCTGGGCAACATGCCCGAGGTGAGCGAGATCGAAATCATTCGCCACTTCACGCGGCTTTCGACCTGGAACTACGCCATCGATCTCGGCATGTATCCACTCGGATCGTGCACGATGAAGTACAACCCGCGGGTAAACGAGGTTGTTTCGCGTCTGGACGGATTGGCCAACGGGCATCCTTATCAGCCGGAGAAAGTTTCGCAGGGCGCGTTACGAATCCTCAAAACTCTCAGCGAGTGCCTGATTGAAATTACCGGCATGGACGCGATCACCTTGCAGCCTGCCGCTGGTGCGCACGGCGAGTTGACCGGGTTGCTTCTGGTGCGTGCTTACCACCACTCGAAAGGCGGGCCTCGCAAGAAGATTCTGATTCCTGACTCTGCTCATGGTACGAATCCTGCCACTGCGGCCATGGTCGGCTATGCCGTGGAAAATCTGAAATCGAATGCACGGGGTATGGTGGATGTCGAGGCGCTGGCGTCGCAGATGAACGAAGAAGTGGCGGCTCTGATGTTGACCAATCCCAACACGCTGGGAGTTTTCGAGCAAGAGATTCATAAGATCGCCGACATTATGCACGCCAAAGGCGGCCTGCTTTATATGGACGGCGCCAACATGAACGCGCTGGTGGGGAAAGTCCGTCCCGGCGACTTCGGCGTAGACCTAATGCATCTGAACCTGCACAAAACATTTTCCACTCCGCACGGTGGTGGCGGACCTGGCTCCGGGCCAGTCGCGATCAAAAAGATGCTTGAGCCGTTTTTACCGACACCTGTGGTCGTCACAAAATCTGACGGCACTCTGGGCTTCGATTACAACCGGCCACAGTCGGTGGGCAGAGTGCGCGCCTTCTACGGCAATTTCGGAATGTTTGTGCGCGCACTCGCGTACACCCTGGCCAACGGCCCGGACGGTCTGCGTCAGACCACCGAAGACGCGGTGTTGAATGCCAATTACATTCGCAAAGGCCTCGAGGGCGTCTACGATCTGCCCTACTCCACGCCAACCATGCACGAGGTGGTTTTCAGCGATAAGGTGCAAGCGAAAAAAGGCGTGAAGACTATGGATATCGCCAAGCGGTTGATCGATTACGGCTTCCATCCTTACACGACGGCGTTTCCGCTGATCGTGCCGGGAGCTCTCATGATCGAGCCGACCGAGAGCGAGCCCAAGGAAGAATTGGATTTGTTTATTGAAGCCATGAAGTCGATCGCCGAAGAAGTGGAAGAAGATCCGCAAATGGTGCTGGCTGCGCCGCACACCACGCGCGTGTCGCGGCTGGATGAAACCGCTGCGGCGAGGAAACCCGTGCTGCGTTGGAAGCCTGCCCAACAGAAGGATTAACCACAGAAAAACCTACGCTAAGAACCCTTGTCATCCCGAGCACAGCGAGGGATCTCGGTTCATGCCTGTCCGACGTCATTGCTGGCGCAGGCAAAGACCCAGATCCCTCGCTTCGCTCGGGATGACAATGATCTTTAATGATGGCGGCTTACTTGCTCTCGCTGATCTCCACCGAAGCCTGCGTGTTTTCCCATTTGATGTTCAGCGTGCAGCTATTTCCCTTTTGATCGAACGCGATGGTGAAATTTTCCACCGGTGACGGTGTCTGCGAAACCTTCATGTCGACGCGGGCCAGTTCGTCGGCTTCATACTTGTACGGAATACCCCACTCGCCGGTTTTCTTGTTGATGATCAGCGTCCACTTGTCGGGATTGGGGATGGTAAAGATGGTGTAATTGCCGGCGGGAACGCTTTTGCCACCGACCGTTACATCGGCAGTGGGCACGAATGTGGTGGCTTCGTTGGCGCCAGTGCGGTCCACTTTGCCGTAAGGCACCAGGCCTCCGTAAATTTTGCGTCCCTTCATGCGCGGACTGGAGTAATCAATTGTTATGGTTTTACCGTCGGAAAAACTGCATTGCGCCTGGGCGGGCGGGCTGGGACGCTTGCTCTTGTCCTGCTGGCATGCGGCGAGCGCGGTAAAAGTAAGCAACAGTGAGGTCAGGAAAATGATTTGTTTATGCATGAGGATCTCCTTTGAGTTTTTGGCAGTTGCTAGAACATTTTCAGGATCGCTGAAGCCCTGCACGAAACAGCAGGTCCCTCCACTACGCTTCTGATCCCCTTCGGGGGTCAGAAGCTCCGGTCGTGATGACAATTCGTAGGGGGTCACAGTAACGGTGAAAACGTGTTAAAAGCTTTGACGTAGCGATGAACTTTTGGACATCAAGCCTCACATTATGCGCTACGCCACACAGCCGTTACAATCTCACCATGCCGGTATTCGACGAGAAGCAGGAAGAGTTAGAACATTACGAAACAATGATGGGCGTCCCGCGGGGGCGGCTGGCCGTGACGATGGATATGATCACGGATGCTATGGCGCTCGTTGGACAACACGGCGTATATTGCCAAAGCCAACGCTGGCCGGGCAAGCCGGTTATGGATATTCAGATGGTAATGAAGAATCTGACTGACGCGAAAGAATTGATTCAGAGCGTGATGGAAAAGCTGAAGGCAGCGTGACAAATGTGTCGCGAAATCGCCATAGCGCTTTTGAGAGGGCTAGATCTTCTCGACGAATTGCTCGATCGATATCGCAGCTTGCTTCAGAATGCCACGCAGTGTACCAGTCGCTAACTCGGCATGCAACGGAACTACGCAGCCTCTTGAACCAGAGGCATCTGTTCGCTTGAGCACAACGTGACTTCCGCGCTGCCGGACTTGCATGAACCCTAGCTTTTCCAAAGCACGAATTGCCTGCGCGCCAGAGACGCGAGGCAGTTTAGGCAAATCGGGCCTCGAATACGGTGACGAAGGGTCGGCCGTGAGGCGTTGGAGGAAATTCTTCGAGGTATAACTCGGTGGCTTCTTGAAGGTTAGCGACCGCTTCTTCCACGGTTTTACCCTGGCTCACAGTTCCCACTTCTGGGCATTCAGCGACGTAGAGTTCGCCTTCCTTGTGCAACACGGCGGTGAAGGTGCCCACAGGCATTATGTCAGTCCTCGATGCTTCAGTACCAATTGTGCGCTCATAGGACGCAGTCTGCAATTGAAAACCGTTAACCTAGACTCTACGCCAGAGTGTATTTTCCGCGCTCGATTATTTTCTGGGCGATCTGTTGGCGTAGCTCAATCGTGTTGAATGGCTCATGCTTCGCCAGGCGGCGCAGGATTGCCAACTGGGTGCGCAGCATGTCGCCGTCGGCTACAGCGGCAATCACTTTCCTGGCAGCCGCTTCGATTTTTTCCATCGCCTGCGATAGATATACGCGGGTCATGGCGATGGGGAGGGCCGCGGCGCTCTCTCCATTTCGTTCTGCAATTTTCTGCGCGCGCAATACAGCCGACTCCATTGCGTAAGTCTCAATCACGATGTCTGCAATCGCTCCCATGACTTCTTGCTGGTCCTGAATTGCTTGCATGTATTTCTGGGTAGCTGCTCCCGCTACGAACAGGCCAAGCTTCTTGGCCGACATCACCAGTTTGCGTTCGTCGGCTAATGGGCCTTCAAAGTCTTCGCCGACGGATGGTCCAGACAAAACTTCATCCATCAACTTCTTGATCGCGGGCATAAGCGGCAACTGGCCTGACATTGCGCGCTTCAGCAAAAATCCGGTGATGATCAGGCGGTTGATTTCGTTCGTGCCTTCAAAAATGCGGTTGATGCGGGCGTCGCGGTAGGCTCGCTCGGCGGGATACTCTTCGACAAAACCGTAGCCGCCATAGATCTGCACGGTTTCGTCGACGACGAAGTCGACCATCTCCGAGCCCCAGACTTTTATGATGGAACACTCGACGGCATACTCTTCGATGGCTTTGCGAGTTTCTTTCGCAGCGTCGGCTGCGGATTTGTCGACCTCGGAAAGTGCGGCGTCCATCATGCCAACCGTGCGGTAAACGAGAGCTTCGCCGGTATAAATGCCCACCGCCATATTAGCCAGCTTTTCGCGAACCAAACCGAAATCTGCGATTACCTTGTTGAACGCCTTGCGCTGCTTGGCGTAGCCAATGGCATTCTCAAGTGACAGGCGCGCTCCGCCCACACACATGGCGCCCAGCTTGAAACGACCGACGTTCAGGATGTTAAAGGCGATGATGTGGCCCTTGCCAATTTCCCCAAGCACATTTTCAGCCGGAACTTTGCAATCGTTCAAAATGATAGGGCAAGTGGATGAGCCGCGAATGCCCATCTTGTGCTCTTCGGCGCCGACGGAAAAGCCGGGGAAAGTCTTCTCAACCAGAAACGCTGTGAACCTTTCTCCGTCAACCTTGGCGAAAACGGTGAACAGATCGGCGAATCCGGCGTTGGTAATCCACATTTTCTCGCCGTTGAGAATATAGTGTCTTCCATCTTTCGAAAGCTCCGCGCGGGCGCGACAATTCAGCGCATCAGACCCAGAAGAAGCTTCCGACAATGCATAGGCGCCGACGATTTCTCCAGCCGCCAGACGCGGCAGATATTTTTTCTTCTGCTCTTCCGTTCCGAAATAGACGATGGGCAGCGTGCCAATGCCGGTGTGTCCGCCCCAGGTCGTCGCGAAGCCGGCGTATTTTGCGATGTGGTCGGCGATGACCGCGGCCGTGACTTTGTCCATTTCCAGGCCGCCGTAGGCTTCTGGTATCTCGGCAGAACTGAGTCCTAGTTCGCCTGCTTTTTTCAGTAAGTCGCGGGTGATGGAAAAGTCCTTGTGTTCCATCTTCTCGATGTTGGGAACGATCTCGTTGACGGCGAACTCTTCCGCCGTCTGCGCGATGAGCAGGTGCTGCTCAGTAAAGTCTTCAGGCGTGAAGACGTCGTCGGGCTTGCGCTCTTCAAGAAGAAAGCTGCCGCCAGAAATCCTGGTTTGCGGAACTGCCGTTGTCGCCATATTTATCGAATCCCCTCAACTACAAAGTCCACCACAGAGTCACCGAGCCACAGAGAACATTTCTTATTTTATAGGCAGAGAATCAATAATCTCTGTGCCTCTGTGTTTCTGTGGTGAATCGAAAGACGTGTCCTTTGGTGTTGCTCACGGAGGTTAGGCCAAGTTTTCGAATATCCCCGCCGCTCCCATACCGCCGCCTACACACATGGTTACCAGTCCGTACCTCGCATTACGGCGTTTCATCTCACGGATGATCGTAGCCGTGAGCTTGGCGCCAGTGCATCCTAGCGGATGTCCGAGCGCCACCGCGCCGCCATTGGGATTCACGCGCTCGGGATTGAGGCCGGCTTCTTTGATTACCGCCAACGACTGTGCGGCGAAGGCTTCATTCAATTCGATCACGTCGATATCTGACAGTTTCAGTTCAGCCATCTTAAGAGCCTTAGGGATAGCGAAGACCGGGCCTAGTCCCATTTCTTCCGGCTTGTATCCGGCTGTCGCGAATGAAACGTAACGCGCCAGCGGTTTGATGCCCAACTGCTTCGCGCGATCCGCCGACATGATTACGGCGGCTGCAGCACCGTCGGACATCTGCGACGAATTGCCTGCGGTTACTGTGCCCTTGACATGAAATGCGGGCTTGAGCGAAAGCAGCGCTTCCAGCGAAGTGTCGGCGCGCGGGCCTTCATCAACTTTGAAAGTGATTTCTTGTCGCTTCGGTTTCGAGCCGTTGGGTGTCGTGAAGCTCACCGGCACGGGGACGGTCTCGTCCGTAAACTTGCCGGCTTGAATCGCGGCCAGCGCTTTCTGATGGCTGCGGTACGAGAATTCGTCGGCGGCTTCACGGGTGATACCGAAGCGCTGGGCCAACCGTTCCGCCGTCAGACCCATGGAAAGATATGCGTCCGGATAATGGTCGACCAGCCAGGGATTGGGCGAAATTTTGTGGCCGCCCATGGGTATCATCGACATGGATTCCGTGCCACCCGCAACAATGATCTCCGCACCTCCGCTCATGATGCGCTCGGCCGCCATGGCAATTGCCTGCAAGCCTGAGGAACAAAAACGATTGATGGTGAGGGCTGAAACTTCGACCGGCAAGCCGGCGCGAAGCGAGGCGATGCGGGCTACGTTCATTCCTTGCTCAGCCTCAGGCATGGCGCAGCCTAGAATGACGTCTTCGATCTCCTTGGCGTCGACCTGCGGTACGCGTTCGAGCGCGCCCTTGATCGCGACCGCGGCGAGTTCATCAGGACGAGTGGCGCGGAGTGTGCCCTTGAAGGCGCGTCCCACGGGCGTACGGACAGAAGAGGCGATGACAACTTCACGCATAGAAAACTCCTAACGTAATTGTAGACGGAGGATGGGTAATTTTCGAAACGCAGAGTGGCTTCGTAGTTTTCGTTGCCAAGTGACTTTCACGGGACTGGCGATGGGCGTCTGTTCTCGCGTATATTGTTCCGACTCCAGGCGAAGTCTTTCATGTCCGAGATCAGTTCCAAACCGGGGATCGCTATCAGGAGTCTGGAGAGTCTTGACGACTTGAAACGGGCGGAAGAAGTTGAACGTGAAGTCTGGGGACTGTCTGACCTTGACACCACGCCGATGACCTTGGCGATCGCCACCAAAGAGGCGGGAAGCATTTGGGTAGGAGCTTTCGATGGAGCAAAGCTGGCGGGATTCGCCTTCGGATTTCTGGGCATGGAGCACGGACAATTAATTGTTCATTCCCATATGCTGGCGGTTCGCGAGCCGTATCGTAATCTGCGTTTGGGCTACCGGCTTAAACTGGCGCAGCGCGAGCGGGTGCTGGCTTTGCGTATCGATGACGGTAGAAACCATGAGAATCGGGTCGTAGATAGGCGCGAGCCTCAAACAAACGGGTTGCGAATAAATGAAATGACCTGGACCTTCGATCCCCTGCAAAGCAGAAATGCGCATCTGAATTTTGCCAAGCTGGGAGTTGTGTCCGAAAGTTATAAGGTGGATTTTTATGGTCCAGAAACCTCCAGCGTCCTGCACCGCAATAGTACCGATCGTCTATGGGTGACCTGGCCGCTGACCAGCCGTCGAGTGCAGGAACGGCTTTTGGGTAAAGACAGCCGCTCAGCGATGGTGGACGCGCTCTCCACCCTGACTCCGTTAATTCGATTCAATGGCGATGGCAAACCGGTTCGCACCGACCTGACTGCGGCTATCGGTCGTCAACGAATTGCGATCGAGATTCCGAGTGACATCGGCGACGTGGAGAGAAAAGATCCAGCTTTAGCCAGAGAATGGCGGATGCAAACCCGCTGGGCTTTCACCGAAGCCCTCAAAGCCGATTTCTTCGTCGCCGAATTCTGCCGCACCGTACGAGGACAACAGGGGCCCGGAGTTTATCTGCTGGAAAAAGGCAAGGTCGAAGAATACGTCCCGGAGTTGCGACGCCGAGCCGAGAATTGATTCACAGCACGCGAGAGCACCATCAAGCGTTGGTTCGATCGCTCAATCGCAGCAGATGAAAATAGCGTCGAGCCTTTCTCACGTCCTTGCTAATTTGATCGCGCAAAATTTCCACCGAAGGGAATTTGATTTCGTCTCGCAGCCTCTGCAGAAAATGGATTTCAACTTCTGTTTCCGGATTCAGTTCGATGGGATGGAAATTGAGCAGGTGAGTTTCTATAGCAAAAGACTCAGTCCCGAATGTGGGACGGTTCCCCACGTTAGTTGCTGAGTCGAAGCATTCATCGCCCACGCGAGTTCGCGTAATGTAAACCCCGTCTTTGGGCACAAGCTCTTCATAGCGGCTCAAGTTGATGGTGGGAACGGTGTACTTGGAGCCGTATCCGCGCCCACGGCCGGCGGTCGACAGAATACTGAAAGGGCGTGCCAGTAGATGGCGGGCGCGGCTGACCTGTCCGTTGGCAAGCAGTTTGCGAATCTGTGTGCTCGAAACCAGTTCACATCGAAGACGCAACTCGGGATAGACTTTTACTTCGAAGCCCATCTCGCGGCCGAATTCGGCGAGCATCTTAACGTCCCCCGCGGCCTTATTGCCGAAATGAAAGTTGAAGCCTTCGTGCACCTCGCGCGCCTGCAAGGCTTTTTTCAGGATGTCGTGAGCGAAAGCCTGCGGCGGCATGAGAGACAGATCGCGCGTGAAAGGAAGCAGTAGAACGGCATCCACGCCAGTGGCTTTCAGCAGGCGCAGTTTCTCGGGAGTCGGTGTGAGCAGCTTGAGCCCGGAATCAGGCCTCAGAATTCGTATTGGATGCGGCTCGAAAGTCAGCGCCAGTGATTTAAAGCCTTGTTCTCGCGCGCGGGGCACGATATTGTCCAGCACCCGAGTATGAGCGCGATGGACTCCATCGAAGTTGCCGACACTTAGCAGTGTGGGGCCGAATCCGGTGGGTACATCTTCGAGTTTGTGAAAAACTTGCATTTGTTTCGAGTGGTGTTGTGTGGTGTGGGCGGCCTCGCCCGCAGCGGCACAAAACCATATTCGAAATCCCATAGCTTCGCGGACGAGGGCGCCCGCGCCACACAGTCTAAATCTCAAATTCCAGTTTCATGCCGTCGTAAGAAAGCTGTACGTTTGCTGGCAGCGATGCATCAGTCGCCTCATGCGGCAGATCGTGGCAAATATGAGTAAAAAAAGCGCGCTTCGGTTTAAGCCGCTCCACGATGCGCAACGAATTCTCGACTGTCGAATGCGTCGGATGCGGAACGTGTCGTAACGCATCCAGAAAAAGAATGTCGAGATTCTGCAGCTTCGCCAGCGAAGCCTCGGGGACGCTGCTGTGATCGGTCAAATAAGCTGCGCTGCCGAAACGGAAGCCGTCAATTTCTGCTCTCACCGTGAATCACCGGAATAGGATCGAAACGCGCTCCGAACAGCTCAACCGGTCCCTTAAAGGTTTTGAGTTCGACTTGCGCCAAGCCGCCGAATTTGTAATCCCCGTCAAAGATGTAGCGGAATGTGTTGCGGATGAAATCCGCCGCTGCTGGCCGAGCATAGAGCGGTAGCTTGTTGGGTTTGTGGCGATAGCTAAGCGGACGTAAATCGTCCAGGCCGAGAATGTGATCGGCGTGGCTGTGCGTGTAAAGCACGGCATCAAGTCGGCGAATATTCTCTCGTATGGCTTGTTCGCGAAAGTCAGGACTGGAATCAATCAGCACGGTTTTGCCGCCGTACTCCACCAGAACGGATGGCCGGGTACGGCGGTCGTGCGGATCACGCGAGTGGCACACGGCGCAGTCGCATCCGATGGTCGGAACTCCCATCGACGTGCCGCTGCCCAGCACCGTGAGCGTGGCCTTCATCGTTTCGCAGCAGTCGGGGCCGGAGTCTGCGGCGGGCGGGCCAGCGCGTTGGTCACTTCAACATATGCCATGCGAAGTTCGTAAAGAACGTTCTGCAGGAAATTCTCCTCGGTGCTGGTGAGGTTGCCTTTGGTTTTTTCGGAAAGCAGGCTGAGCGTGTCGATGGTCTGTCGAGCTCCAATGAGATCAACCCTTGGCTGCCCGCCTTGCTCGTGCATCAGTCCCAGTTGCATCATTGCGGACATATAGAGCGAAGCCATGAATCGCTCGAACGTGATCTCCAGCTCTTTAGTGGAATGCCCGCTAAGCTCGACTCGTGCGTCGAGATCCTTCGCAGATTTGCGATATGCATCCGCCTGTTCCTTCTGCTCAGCGGCTGTGGGCGCAGGCGGCGCTTCTGATTCTGGCTGCGGCGCAGCAACATTGGGCAGAGTCTGTGCTGCAGCCTGCGGAGCAGGCGCTGCGCTCGAAACTTCTTCTGGCGCGACCTCTTCGCGGATATCTCCTTCGGCGGTAAACAGGCGCCGGTCAGTTACGGTAAAACTTTCCTGCTTCTTTTCAGCCATAGATTGTTCCCTTCAATAATTACAGGTTTTCTCGTTGGAATATTTCTGAAAACGGCGGAGTAGCTACTGATAGCTGAGTGCTGCCTGACTGAAGCAGCTTGCCCGGAGTTCCGATTTCGCGCCGAATATAACCCAGCGCGACCCGCCGTTCGCCAGCAGCGACGGGCAGGGAAGCCGTACTTGTGATTTCAGCGACGTCCTTGCCGTCTGATTGAATCTTCGCGCCCAAAGCCGGCAACTCGCCTTGAACCTCAAACCCTGTAAACATTCGATGCACACTGCCTCGCGAGCGAATTCGCTCTACGATCTCCTGCCCGACGTAGCACCCTTTAGTGAAGTTCAAAGCCCGCTGCTGCTCGGTTTCCTGAGGCAAATCACGTTCGCGAATGTCCTGCCCATAGCGCGGAATTCCCGCCGCAATGCGCAGCAATTCCATCGCATTTGTGCTGACCGGTTTAGCCCCCGCTTCTGTCAGAACATCGCGCAAAGTCGTGACCATGTCGTTTGATAGCCACACCTCACAAGTTTCCAGGCTCGCATTGTCGCCGCGTGTCACAGTCACTGGAATATTTCGCCAAGTCATTTGCACCAACTGCAGCGGTTCAAGTTCCGGAATCTCGAACCCAGCGGCACGCGACACCTGTTTCGCCTTTGGGCCGGCGATTCCAATCGCTGCCAAGTCGTTAAGTCTGGAAACCTCCACGTCGTCCATGATGATGTAGTGGTCAAAAGTAGCCACTAACTTTTCCGATTGATCCTGATCGGTGTCGACAGTAATTGAATCGCCGCGGTTGTAAGCATAGAGGTCGCCCAGAATGCGTCCTTGAGGATTCAGCAGAAAAGCATAAACTCCACGCCCCACGGCAAGATCCCGGATATTATTTGTCACCATGCCATTAAGCCAGCGCACACGATCGCTGCCCGCAAGCGAGATTTTCACTCTGGAGTTCAAGTCATAAACGCCACAGCCCGAGAGCAACTCCCGGAATTCATCTCGAACCTTTGCGAGGTCGGCGGTTGGAGCGGTCTCTGGAATGATGCTGGTCACCATGGGTATCCCTCAATTATACAAGGCGAGAAGCGAATCAAGCTTGGCGGGAAGCCTCGCTGATGCATTTAGATTCTTTAGTTTAGCTGCGTTTACACTTTGCCTCCCCGGACGTGAGATAAACCGCCGAGGTACGACCTAAAGTTTCCAGCCGCCCAGTCGATAGGATTAGGGAAGGGGAGGTAACGATGCATACAAATCCAGTACAAAGTACGCCTGCAGAGAAGAATGAAGCGGCGGCAAAGGCCGCACCGCGACAGAGTCAAGCCCCACAATCATCGTCGGTCCCACAGGACAAAGTGACGTTGAGCCCGCAGGCGCAAGCTCAGGTTCAAGGGCAAGCGCAGAGCCAGCAGGCACTCGCAGCAGGCAAAGATCAGAATGGCGATAGCAAATAATTAGGGTCGCTGTTTTTCCAAAATCCGTTTGTTAAATAGGCAACGCTGGGCCCGGAAATTCTTCGTCTCGTTTCCGGGTTCGGCATTGTCTAAACAAACACTTTCCGTGCCAGGCTTCTGACTAAGTTTGCACGACTGTGTTACCTTCCTGCGGTGAGCCCGAAAAAACGTATTGCCATCATTCCTGGCGACGGCATTGGAAAAGAAGTTATTCCTGAGGCCGTCAAGGCCATTGCTGCGTCCGGCGCGGACGTCGAACTGTCACATTTTGATTGGGGTGCCGATCGCTATCTGGCCGACGGAGTTACGGTTCCTTCTGGCGGGTTCACCATGCTGGAACGCGATTTCGATGCCGTTCTGGTCGGCGCTTTTGGCGACCCGCGCGTGGCCTCGAACATTCACGCCAAAGAAATCCTGCTGGGGATGCGCTTCAAAATGGATTTGTATGCCAACGTGCGTCCAGTGCGCCTGCTGGACGCCGCGCTGTGCCCGTTAAAAGGCGTTGAACCCAAGCACATCGACTTCGTGGTTCTCCGCGAAAATACCGAGGGCGTTTACAGCGATGCGGGAGGCGTATTCAAACAAGGCACTCCCGACGAGATTGCAATTCAGGAAGACATCAATACCCGCAAAGGCGTGGAGCGAATAATCCGTTATGCTTTTGAGTACGCCGAACGCCATCCGAAATTAGACGGCACTCCGCGCAAGCGCGTGCTCATGTGCGATAAATCGAATGCCATGACCCACGCCGGCGGCCTCTGGCAGCGCGTGTTCAAAGAAGTGAGCGGCGAATATCCGATCCAGATTAAGCCCGAGCACATGTATGTGGACGCACTTTGCATGCAGATGGTGCGCGACCCGCGGCAGTTCGACATAATCGTCACCAACAACATGTTTGGCGACATCATCACAGACTTGGCCGCTGGCTTGCAGGGCGGGTTGGGGATGGCGGCGAGCGGAAATATTCATCCGGGAAAAACTTCGATGTTCGAGCCGGTACACGGCTCCGCGCCACCGATTGCGGGGAAGAACATTGCGAATCCCTTCGGAGCTATTTTGACTGCAGCCATGATGCTTGGTCATTTAGGCATAACGGAACCAGCGAACCGGATTGAAGCAGCGGTGCTGCAGGCGGTGCAGCAGAAACGGACTACGCGGGATTTAGGGGGAGCGTTAGGTACAAAAGAAGCTGGTGCATGGGTGGCAGAAAACATCGCCAAGATGCACAAATCAAGTTAAACTTCTACGATCCCTTATTCACACGGAGCCGTAATTTCACATGACGTTGGCGGAAACCACTTCTTTAAACACGAAAGACACGAAACGCAAATCGGCGCGTCGCGTATGGCTTTCGATATTCGGAGCGCTTGCGTTGTTGTGGACGATTGCCTGCGCTTCACTGTTCGCAGTAATGCGGCAGTCGCCTGACGCATTTGCGCGAGTGATGGCCCGAGTTCCGGGGCCGGTCGCATTCCTGGTTCTTCCATTCGAAACGTTGTGGATGCGCGCCCGCGCGGGCAGCCTGCAAGTCGGCGATGCCGCGCCTGACTTTTCGCTCATGAAGCTCGACAAAAGTTCACAGATAAAGTTGTCCGCGCTAACTGCGCAAGGGCAGCCAGTGGTGCTGGTTTTTGGCAGCTACACTTGACCGCCATTCCGGCGGGAGGTTCCTGCCCTCAACCAACTTTACGAACAGTACCAAGGAAAGGTCGCATTCCTCGTTGTGTATATCGCTGAGGCACACCCCAGCGACGTTTGGCAGATGCAGAGCAACATCAAAGACAACGTTGTTTTTGCCAGTCCGAAAAGTGAAGAGGAACGCGCCTTCGTAGCCGGAGCGTGCGTGCGAAAGTTAGGAATTAAAATTCCCGCGGTACTGGATGAATTTGGCAACTCTACTGAGCAGGCCTACACCGGTTGGCCGGATCGGCTTTATTTGATCGATGCCACTGGCCGCATCGCGTACAAGAGCAAGCCGGGTCCTTTTGGTTTCAAACCGGATGACTTGAAAAGTGCTTTAAGTCGAGTAGTGGATTCGGCAAAGCCTAAGGCCCAGCTACAGTCTTCCTTGTACGAATAACTTTCATTTAGTTCGGAAAAAATCTCGGAGTAACGAGAATGCGCCTTCAGCCCCGGTGGCTATCTCTCTGCGAATGCATGTAGCCGCATTTGGCCCCGCACTTGCTGTATACAGCCCGCACGAATTTTAGTCACATACCGGAGGAGCTTAAAATGAAGAAATTTATGATAGGAATGGCCACCGCGGCGTTGGCCATGTCACTCTCGGCGATGAGCTTCGCTCAGCAGGATCAATCAGCCCCATCGAATTCTCAGCCAACTTCAGATATGCAGAGCGGGCAGCAGGCCAGCCCGGAACAGCAAGGCGCACAGCCGAGTTCTCAAACTCCAGACTCGTCTTCTTCCATGCAAAATAGCCAGGGAATGCAGAATGCAGCCGGCTCGACGTTCACCGGAACAGTCGTAAAAGCTGGCGGCAAGTATGTATTGAAGACCGCCGATTCGAACTACCAACTGGATGATCAGGACAAAGCCAAGCAGTTCGTGGGCCAGCAGGTCAAGATTAACGGCAACCTCGACAGCAGCACGAGCATGATCCACATCTCGGATATTAGCCCGACCAGCTAAGCGCGATATCAACCGAAATAGGAGCTTGCGCCGAGCGGCCAAGCTCCTAATTTTTTGCCGCGCCCAACGGAGGACGGGCGTCCTCGCCCGTCCAACTTGGGAACGTGCCCTCCTGGTCATAGAAAACGCAATCCATCGCGGTACGTTCACATCTCAAATCAGTGTGCCTAGCCATCGCCAGCAAGCACGCAAGTCAGAACTGCGATAAACTTCTTTTTCGCAGTCAACACCTGCCTTGTATAGATTTCGAGCCAAATCGATTTGTGGTTCAATTCCAGTAATTTCATTTTTCAACCTCGGAGATTATCGATGCGCACTTCCGTATTCGCGAGCATAATCGCAGCACTGTGCTTCACCCTCGCAGTCGTTGGCGCCAGAGCACAGAACACCTCATCCAGCACGCCTGCACTCTCGCATTTCGATCTCAACCTGATCGACAAGACGCTCGACCCATGCCAGGATTTTTATCAATATGCGTGCAGCAAGTGGACTGCTGCCAACCCCATCCCCGCGGACCAGGTAGCTTGGGGCACCGGCAGCGGGTTGCGCTACTGGAACGAAAATATTCTTCGCGAAGCCATGGAAAAAGCCGCATCCGAATCGGGTAATCGCACAGGCTATGAACAGAAGATCGGCGATTATTGGGCTGCATGCATGGATGAATCGGGAATTGAAGCGGCGGGAACACGGGATTTAAAAGCCGGCTTGGAACGCATCAGTCAGATGCAAAATAAGTCCCAGCTTGCCGATCAAGTGGCGCATCTTCACGAAGCCATCCCCGGGGCATGGGACGGCGACGACAATCAGACGCCTGCGCCGCTGCTGGGCTTTGGCCAGCAACAGGATTTTGACGACGCCACCAAAGTCGTTGCCAGTATTGATCAGGGCGGACTTGGTTTGCCCAACCGCGATTTCTATATAAAGGACGATGACAAATCAAAGGAAATCCGCAGCGCGTACGAGGCTCACATCAGCAAGATGCTGGTGCTGGCGGGAGAAAGCCAGCAACAAGCCGACGCAGACGCGAAGACGATCCTCGCCATAGAAACAGCTATGGCACAGGCGCAGATGGATAACGTTGCGCGCCGTGATCCCAAGAACCTGAATAACAAGATGAGTTTCGAAGAAGTGCAGGCGCTGACTCCTTCATTCGACTGGAAACACTATATCGAGGTAGTCGCGGCTCCGCCTTCTCCGCCGCACTATATTGTGTCGTCACCAGCATTCTTTCGCGGCCTCGAAACGGTAATCCAGCAGCATTCGGTAGACGATTGGAAAGTTTATCTGCGCTGGCACCTGGTCCACGGCTCAGCGCCGTATTTGAGCAAAGCCTTTGTCGACGAAAATTGGAATTTCTATTCCCATACATTGCTCGGAGCAAAACAGCAAACGCCGCGCTGGCGGCGCTGTGTACGCGCGGCCGATCGCGATCTAGGCATGGCTCTGGGACAGGCATACGTGGCGGCCGCTTTTCCCCCAGAGAACAAACAACGCACCGTCGCCATAATCCACGACGTTGAACACGCGCTGGACCAGGACATTACCAGCCTTGACTGGATGCAGCCGGCGACCAAGGAACAGGCAAAAGTTAAACTTCACGCCATTGAAGACAAGATCGGATATCCGGATCACTGGCGCGATTACTCTTCGGTGAAAATTGTCCGCAGTAGCTATCTGGACAATGTTCATCAGGCTACGACTTTCGAGTTTCATCGCCAGCTCAATAAGATCGGGAAGCCAGTCGACCGCGCAGAGTGGGGCATGACTCCTCCGACCATCAATGCCTATTACAGTTCACAGTTGAATACCATCAACTTTCCTGCTGGGATTCTGCAGCCACCGTTTTTTGACAGCAACATGGAAGATGCGGTGAACTACGGCGCGATCGGTATGGTAATGGGACATGAGATCACTCACGGCTTCGACGACGAAGGCCGCAAGTTCGACGCCCAGGGAAATCTGCGCGACTGGTGGACGGCAGCGGACGCGAAGGCTTACGAACAGCGCGGCGAGTGTATAGCGGACGAATACACTCAAGAAATTCCCGAGGCTGGTGTCAAGCAGAATGGTCATCTTACGCAAGGCGAAGACACTGCCGACAACGGCGGTCTGCGATTGGCATTCATGGCCCTCACCAATAAATTTCAAGCGGAAAACAAGTCGGTAGATACGAAAGACCCGGATGGCTGGACGCCACGGCAGAAATTTTTCTTGGCTTACGCAAACTCATGGTGCCAACAGTATCGTCCAGAATTGATGCGAACGGTGGTGCTGACGAATCCGCACTCGATTCCGAAATACCGCGTGAATAACGTCGTTTCCAACATGCCTGAGTTTCAGGATGCCTTTTCCTGCAAGAAAGGCGCACCCATGGTGCGAGCGAATCAATGCAGAGTGTGGTGAGAATTTCTTGGTTGGCGTGGTGAAATCTGATTGGATAATCCAGCGCCTGAAGGCGCGTAAGTATTGCGGCATTCTCGGCATGCCTTAAGGCATGCCCTGATACGAACATTACTCGCACCCTGGCTGCGAGGCGCAAAATAAAACGGAGGACTTGACCATGCTGAAAAGGCTTCTACTTGTCGCGAGTTTGTTGGTCGTAATCGGCGCCTTCGCCCAGCAAGCAGCGCCCACACACTTCGATGGCAAGACTTGGTGGGATTACGTCAAGGTTCTTGCCGACGATAACATGGAAGGTCGAGAGACCGGCAGCGCCGGATTGCAGCGGGCTGAGGCTTACATCGTCGAGCAGTTGAAGCACGCCGGAATTCAGCCTGCCGGCAGCGACGGCTATTATCAGCAAATCAAATTCGAGTCTCGCGAGATCGTCGAAAAGGATTCCAGCCTCGCCCTGGTGCGTGAGGGAAAGGTTGATCCACTTGTTCTTGGTGAAGATGCTTTTTTCAGCACACGAGTCGATCTTGCACCCGAGCTGCAAGCGCCGCTGGTATTCGTCGGATACGGATTGCGCATTCCCGAGGCGAATTACGATGACTTAGCTGGCCTCGATTTGAATGGCAAAGTGGCTGTGATGTTGAACGGTTCGCCCGCTGACATTCCAGGTCCTCTGGCATCGCATTACCAAACCCCGGCCGAGCGCTGGAAGACGCTGCACGCGGCAGGGGCGGTCGGAATGATAGCCGTCGCAAATCCCGCATCCATGGATATTCCCTGGTCACGAATGTCGGTAAACCGCACCCATCCGAGCATGAATTTAGCCGATCCGGAGTTTAACGAGACCGAGGGCGAGAAGCTTGTTCTGTATTTCAATCCTGCGAGTGCGGTCAAGCTTTTCGACGGTTCGGGCCATACTTTCGACGAACTGGTAACCATCGCCAAGGACAGAAAACAACTTCCGCGGTTTCCGCTTGCGGTTTCCATCAAGACAAAGGCGGCTATCGAGAAGAAAGACCTGGAGTCGGCTAACGTAGTTGCGAAACTGCCGGGAATCGATCCCGCCTTGAAAAATGAATATGTAGTTTTATCAGCACACATCGATCATCTTGGCATCGGCGCGCCGATTAATGGAGACAGCATCTACAACGGCGCGATGGACAATGCTTCGGGAAGTGCTCTCCTGCTGGACGTGGCGGCTTCACTAAAAAAGTCGCCGGAGAAACTTAAGCGCTCAATTCTTTTTCTGTTCGTGACCGGAGAAGAAAAAGGTCTGCTGGGCTCAAAGTATTTTGCCGCGCATCCTACCGTCGACCCGAAATCCATGGTGGCCGACATCAACGTCGACATGTTTCTTCCTATCGTTCCGCTAAAGATCCTCACTGTTTACGGGCTGGCAGAATCTGACCTCGGTGACATGGCGCGTCAAGTCGCTGAGTCCCACGGCATCACCGTGCAAGCCGATCTCGAGCCGCAGCGAAACATTTTCATCCGTAGCGATCAATATAATTTCATCCGCCACGGAATTCCCGCGCTGGCTATGGGAGTCGGAGCCACCCCAGGTTCTCCCGAACAAAAAATATTGAAGGATTGGCTAACCCAGCGCTATCACGCGCCGTCCGACGACCTGAATCAGCCCGTTGATCTTTCGTCAGCTGCACTCTACGAAGAAGTGGTTCGCGGGCTCATGATCGCCGTCGCGCAGAACCCGCTGCGGCCGCAATGGAAGCCGGATAGTTTCTTCCGCCGCTATGCTCAAGGGAGCAACTAAGCGGATCGCCCTGTCTAATCGTCAAGCCTTATTGGGCAGCAGGAACCCAGACCTTGTCGGCGCTAACCAGCTCCGCATTCGGCACCTCGGTCTCAACCTTCACTCGACGCATTCCTGCTTTTTTCTCTGGCTTGGGGACAAAAGTCAGCAGGTACTGGTGATTCAGCTTGCGCGTTATGTCCTCAAGGTACGGGGAGAACGTAACCGGCGGAGCAGAACCAATCAGGTAATAACTCTCGGCACCGGTCTCGTCGGAAAGCTGGGAGAGATAATTCTGACCCCAATACGTCCGCCAAAAACTGTGGCCGTAGTGTCCCACGCCCGGCGTGTAGATGCTGTAAACGATGACTCCGGCGCGTTGGGCTTGTTGGATCACCTCGTCGACATAAGCATTGTCCGGACCGCTGCCCCAGTATCGGTCGATGCCGTCGGTGACCATGAGCACCTCGTGGCGTTCTTGACTCGCAGGCCAGCGTTTAATGAGATCACCCAAAGAAAAATAAGGGCTGGCGTTGGCGCCAGGGCTTCCCATGGGAAGGCGCAATGCTTTGGCCGCTGCAGCATGATCGCTGGTAGGGTTCTGCACAATTTGTGCCGTCCCATTTTGCATGTACGCGACACCAATCTTAGTGGTCGGAGGCTGCGCGTTAATAAACTGGCGAAGATCTTCCAACTGCGAACCCAGGCTCACGCTCGCCGAATCGTCGAGCAAAATGAAAAACTCCAAGCCCGCGTGGTCGCCCTGCAGCGGCAGCCAGCCGGCGACTCTGTCGCGATCGCGGCCTTCATAAACCATCACGTCGTCGCGTTGAATATCGGGGATGTTGGAACCGTGACGGGCTTCCACTGTGACCACTAAATTTGCCGTCACTTCCGCTGCGGACGGAGCCTGCTGAGCAGTTGCCAGTTGCACGCCAGCCAAAAGGACTACGATTGCGATGAGGCTCTCAACCACAAGGAAATGTTTCTTCATAGCTATTCCTTTCAGACCGTAAGACAAATATTGAGCTATCGGCGGTCTTAACGGTCTAGTTATATGATGCTCGCCAATAAAAAAAGTATTCGGTTTGGGTTTAGGTCTGAGTTAGACGGGATCGCAGGCTTGCACTTTTGGCCGTCCGCCGACGATACTGGAATCAGATAAATTATGAAGACAAACCTTTCTTTTGCTAACCCTTCCGAAGTCGAAACCGAATGTCTGGCCGTGGTGGTCTTGGACCATGGCTCAAAAGATAAAAGTGAAGTCAGGCTCGAAACCAGTGACAGCGCCATTAAGGACGTTACCAGCGACCTGATGTCTACTGGCGAAGTTACGGGAAAAATCTTTGAAACCACACTGCTTCATCGTCCCGCAAAGCTGAAGGCAAAACGCCTGCTGCTGTTGGCCGGAGGCAAGGCGAAAAATTTCACACCGTCCGAGTTGCGCAAGCTCGCTGGTGCAGCAGTCCGATATTTAAAGCCGAAAGGCATTCGCTCTTTCGCTTTTTGGACGCCCGACAGCACCCCTGCCGATCAAGCTGTGAACGCCATCGTGGAAGGAGCATTCGTCGGCGATTTCGATCCCGATACCTACAAGAGCGATCGCAAGGATCAGAAGATCGATTCCATGACTGTGGTCGCGCGCGGCGACCAATCCAGATTGCAGAAAGCGATGGATGAGGCTCGCATTATCGGCGAATCACAGAATTTCACTCGCGATTTGGTAAACGAGCCCAGCAACCGTATGACGCCGACCATCCTGGCGGAACGCGCCCGCAAAATGGCTCAGGAAACAGGCCTGAAAGTCGAAGTGTATGGACCCGAGAAACTAAAAGAATTGAAGATGGGCGCGTTTTGGGGCGTCGCGCAAGGCTCTGACGAACCGCCAGCTTTGATCGTATTACGATACGAACCTGCGGATGCGCCCGCGACTCCACTGCTAGGCCTCGTCGGGAAAGGCGTCACTTTTGATACCGGCGGCATTTCCATAAAACCGGCCGATGGCATGGAGAAGATGAAATATGACATGGCCGGCGCCGCCGCCATGATCGGCGCGATGCGGGCCATTGCATTGCTCAAGCCGAAAAGCCGCGTCATTGCAATTATCTGTGCCACCGAGAATATGCCTTCCGGCAAAGCGCAGAAGCCTGGCGACATACAAATTGCGATGTCAGGCAAATCGATTGAGATCATCAATACGGATGCCGAAGGCCGGTTGGTGCTCGCGGACGGGCTTTGCTACGCGCGCCAGCTAGGATGCACTCATCTGATCGACGCTGCGACGCTAACTGGTGCGGTCGTGGTCGCGCTCGGTTATGTCAACGCCGGAGTTTTTGCTAATGACGAAAAGATGTATGAGCGCTTCAATCGCGCGGTGCAAAAGGCCGGCGAGAAGTTTTGGCGACTTCCAGTAGACGACGAGTACAAAGAGAATCTCCGATCGAATATCGCCGACATCGTAAATTCAGGCGCTCGCTGGGGAGGCGCCGTCAATGCTGCCATGTTCCTCAAAGAATTTGCCGAGGATACTCCGTGGTTGCATTTAGACATCGCAGGCACCGCGTGGATGGAAGACAACAAAGCCTGGATTGCCAAAGGTCCGTCGGGAATCGCGGTGAGAAGTTTGGTGGAATTCGCCAGGGAATTCGCGACCCAATCCGAATGATGCAATCTGCCTATCTAAGCAGCCTCTTCGGCTTTGTTCGCATCACAAGTTGCGCTGGCATTTGTCTACAAGTAAGCGCGCGCACATCCGTCTGCGCAAACAGGAGATCTCATGAAAGCATTGTTTGGTATCGGGCTGGTGGTGTTGGTTCTTGGAGTGCTTTCGTTTTTCGTGCCCGTACCACATTCGGAACACCGGGGCGTCAGCGCCGGCGACCTCCAGCTTGGAGTCACGACTCATCGCGAAGACCGGGTGGCTCCAGTCGTCAGTGTGGTGCTAGTTGTGGTGGGCGCGGGTATGATGATTGCGGGGCGAAGTAAGAGCTAAGCTTCCAAAACAACTGGCGCGCGTTCTGTCACATCGCAGATGGAACTGCGATTCTCATCACTGCCAAGGCACGAATGAGTTCCCGCCGCACCACCGCGACCGTCGCGAGCAAGAACCGCTTTCGACTCTCATCGGATTCCGCAAGAATGGGATGCCGGTGATAGAAAGCATTGAAAAGTTGCGCCAACTGGAAAACGTGCTTGGCTAAATAAGCTGGTTCAGTTGTCGCAATACACTGATCGATTACATAAGCCGTTTTCGACGACGCGAGCCACAGTTCCCAGATTTCATTTCCATCCGCGCCATTGAGGTATTTAGCGAAATCATCTGTAGAGACGTGGCTAGCTACGTCTCTACAGAAAATATCCGCATCCAGTCCGCCCTTGCGAAAAATGTTGGTGGCGCGAACTACCGCATACTGCGCGTACGGCCCGGTCTCGCCCTCAAAACTTAGCGCCTCTTTGAAGTCGAAAGCAATGACCGAGGGCTTGGTGAACTTCAACATAAAATAACGCAGCGCACCCACGGCAATCTGCGTAGCGATGGTCGTGCGTTCTTCTTCGCCCAGTTGTGGATGGCGCGAATCGACTTCTTTTTTTGCCGAAGCAATCAACGTGTCGATCAGGTCATCGGCCTTCACCCCGAAACCTTTTCGTCCGGAAACTTCGATGTAGGAACGCGTCTTTTCCTCGTCCGACAACTGATAGCCCAGTTCGACCGCGCAACGCGGCGTAAGCGCGACCATCTCGTAAGAAAAATGTGTGTAGTGATCAGCTTGCTGGTTGTAGCCAAGGCCGCGCAGCGCTTCAATCACGGTATTTTGGGCTTCAGCTTGCCGCGCGTCGATCACGTTGTAGATTTCAGCCACATCACCGAAATGTGGATGATCCAACGCGCCCACCTTGGTCGAAATCCAGCAATCATGCCCGTTGGGATAGCGATAGAATTTGCGATATCCGAAATCGCGCCCCAGCAACCCGAACTTCCAAAGGTGATAGGCAATGTCCTTGCCGACGTAGCCGACGGTGCCATTCGAACGCACGATGACTTTCTGGTCTTCTTCGGCAATGTCGCTGTTCTCCGCATCTTTTGCGGCCACCGTTTTTCCCCGCCGCATCACCCAGCAACCTTTGTTCTTCCCCTCAGTCTCGAACGTGAGCACGCCGGCTTCTTTAAGCTTGATGAACGCCGCATCCCAAAAATGCAGATGCAATATTTCGCTTTCGCGGGGTAGGAAGTCATATTCGATGTCCAACCGGTCCATGGTTTCAAGATGGCGGCGCAGCACTGCAATTGAAATCAGATCACCAATTGCGGCTGTCTCGTTGCCGCCTTCTTCGAGCGCATGCAGCACTTCCTGACGCGCCTTGCGGTTGGCTTCATCCTCCTGATACCAGCGGGAAACCTGCGCGTATAAATCCCAACAATAGAAATCGAAACGAGGCTGGCGAGTCAGTTCTTCAATTTCGGCGCGAGACTTTTTCTCCAGATACAAAAAGCCAACAATCACATCGGCAACCTGGACTCCCGTATTGTCGATGTAATTCTGAACATCGACCTCTCTTCCGGCAAAATGTAAAAGGCGAACGAAAGTATCGCCTAGGATAGCGTTGCGCAGGTGACCGATATGCGCAGCTTTATTAGGATTAATGCTGGTATGCTCGACCAGAACTTTCCCGGAGGGGATATCGGCCTTAGGTTTTTCATCGGCCACAAGCGTGCTGGCAAGTTGCGCGCGGTCGACTCGGGCATTAATGTAGCCAGCTCCGGCCAGCTCCAGCTTCTCGAAACCCGCGATGGGCCCGATCCCGGCGATAATTTCTTCCGCAATTTTCCGCGGCGGCTTGCGCAGTTGCTTGGCTAGCTCAAAAGCGAGCGGCAGCGCATACTCTCCCAGATCAACCCGAGGCGGCTGCTCGATGACAATTCGCGAAAGTTCAAGCCCGTAATGTTGGCGCAAAAAGTCGCGGATCTGCTGGGCGAGCCGGCGTTCCAGATGACGATACAAGAGTGCCTCGAAGCGATCAGGGAAAACAGTGATTGTAGCAGAGGGCGCGCCGCATAGCGGTTTGACGGCATGTGCACGCTTCCCTATGATGAAAATCAGGCATCGGTCGTTGGTCGTTGGTAGTTCGTCGTAGGCCAACGACCTACGACGAACGACCAACGACAAGCTTTTATGCGCATAGCCTATCTCGACTGTTTTTCCGGTATTAGCGGCGACATGTTCCTTGGCGCATTGGTCGATGCCGGTGTCTCCGCGCAACTGCTGGAAGAGACTGTCGCCGCATTGAATATTGGGGCGAGGCTGGAGATTTCCCGGGTCACACGCAACGGCATCAGCGCAACCAAGGTCGACGTTTTTTCGCACGGCGAGAAAGACTTGCCGCGCGAAATCTACTGGGAACAAAAGGAAAGACAGGCGGAACATTCTACAGACAATCACGGGAATGGCGAGCATGCACACGATTACGCGCATTCCCATACAAAAATAGCGGAACCAGTTGCCTTGCTGGAGCACAATTACGCTTTGCAGAACTCAACGCCTGCGAGGCATGAGGCTACTTCGTCGCATCCGAAATCTGCGTCTGCATCGCATTCGCACGACACCGGCCACAATCACAAACATGGCCGCGGATTGAATGAAATCCGAAAGATAATCGCGCAAGCAGTAATCAGCGACGTTGCGAAGGCTACCGCAGTCGCTATTTTTGAAGCGCTGGGCGCAGCCGAGGCGAAAATTCATGCGACTGATATCGAGAAAATTCACTTTCATGAAGTCGGCGCGATCGATGCCATGGTGGACATCGTTTGCGCCGCGGTCGGGGCTGAGTCTCTCCGCGTAGATGAAATTGTGTGCTCGCCGCTCAACGTAGGCGGAGGCACAGTCAAATGTGCCCACGGAACCCTGCCAGTGCCGGCTCCGGCGACGCTCCAATTACTAAAGGACGCGCCGGTGTATTCTTCCGGCATTCAAGCGGAACTGGTTACTCCGACTGGGGCCGCGATCGTCAAAACCTTGGCAAAGCGATTCGCGTCGTTCCCGCGAATGTGCGTGGAAAAAATCGGATACGGCGCCGGAACGCGTGACTTTGACGGACACGCCAATGTCGTGCGGCTTACCGTCGGCGAGTCCCAGGCGGAGGTTTCGTCCGATACAAGCCAAGAGACGATCACCATCCTCGAAGCCAACATCGACGACTTGAATCCGCAAGTTTTTGGCTATGTCATGGACCGTTTGCTCAATGAGGGCGCCTTGGATGCTTTTGGCATGCCGGTACAAATGAAAAAAAATCGTCCCGGCATGTTGCTAACAGTTCTGTGCGGAAATGAGGACGCACCCAAACTGACGGATATCATTTTCACCGAAACCACGACTCTCGGTGTGCGCCAGCGCGAGGAAAAACGCCGCACTCTCGCGCGCGAATGGGTGACCGTTGCGACTCGCTGGGGAAATATACGGCTAAAGGTCGCCAGCATGAATGGCGAGACCACAAACTATGCTCCGGAATACGAAGATTGCCGCCGCATCGCCAGCGAGCACCACGTGCCGCTGAAAAGCGTGATGCAGGAGGCGCTGCAGCTTTACCTGAACGGAAAACGCTGAAAGTCATCGGAAGATACGAAAGATTCACCAACATTCTTAAGAGCACGTCGGATCCCGTAGCAGCTTGAACCACACAATGAGCAAAAAGTTTTACCTTACGACGCCGATTTATTACGTGAACGCCCGGCCACACATCGGCCACGCCTACACCACGATTGCCTGCGACACAATTGCGCGCCGGCAGCGTATGCTGGGCGCCGACACATTTTTCCTTACCGGAACCGATGAGCACGGACAAAAAATCGAGCGTGCGGCACAGGCTGCGGGAAAAACTCCACAAGAATTTACCGACGAAGTTTCGGCGCAGTTCCGTGCCCTGTGGGATCGGATGGGCATTACCTACGACGACTTCATCCGTACCACGGAGGATCGCCACAAAAAACGGGTGCAGGAACTTTTCCGCCAAATCCGCGACAAGGGCCACATCTACAAGGGGACATACACGGGCCAATACTGCGTCTTCGACGAACTTTACGTGGACGCAGTTGGCCCGGGCGCGCCTTGCCCGGAATGCGGACGTCCGACGGAAACGGTGAAGGAAGAAAATTATTTCTTCAAACTGTCTGCCTTTGCTGACAGGCTCATGCAGTTGTATACAGAGCAGCCCGATTTTATTCGTCCGGAAACTAGGCGCAACGAGGTGATGTCATTCGTGCGCGGCGGCTTGCGTGACCTTTCCATCAGCCGCTCCACTTTTTCATGGGGTATTCCGGTACCGGACGACCCTAAGCACGTGATCTACGTTTGGCTGGATGCGCTTGCCAACTACATCACTGCCATCGGCTACGGATCGTCGCACAAAGGCGCTCAGGAGGCGTTCCAAAAATACTGGCCCGCCGATCTGCACATGATCGGCAAGGAGATCGTTCGCTTCCACTGCGTTTATTGGCCAGCATTTTTGATGGCGGCCGAACTGCCTTTGCCCAAGAATATTATGGCCCATGGGTGGTTGCTCTTTGAAGAAAACAAAATGTCGAAGTCGCGCGGAAACATTGTGCGTGCGGAGACCATTCTCGACGTGCTGGGTGCCGACGCGCTGCGCTATTTCCTTCTGCGCGAAGTCGTCTTTGGTCAGGATGGATCATTTTCTTTCGACGCTCTGGTCCAGCGTTACAACTCGGACCTAGCCAACGGACTTGGCAACCTCGCCAGCCGCACCCTGACCATGATTACGCGATATTTTCGCGGCGAGGTGCCGTATCCTTCGGCCACGGTTTCGCAAAAAGCAGGTGATAGTGCGATCGCTGAGACCGCGCGTAAAGTTATCGCCGAGTACAGTGCATTGGTCGATCAGTATCAGTTCTCGCGCGCGCTGGAAGCCGCATGGACCCTGGTGGCTGCGGTCGACAAATACATTGTCGAGAATGAGCCGTGGGCGCTGGCTGAAAATGAAAGCGAAGAAAGCCGTTCGCGGCTGGCAACAATTCTGTATACCAGCGCCGAGGCGCTGCGAATCGTCACCGCACTGGTCCACCCTGTGATTCCAGACGCGACCTCAAAAATCTGGACGCAATTGGGGCTGGGCGATATTCGCAAATTTTCACTGCTAGATTTGAAGTGGGGACAACTTCAGCTCAGCACCAAACTCGGTAATGTGGAACCTGTATTTCCGCGTGCCGACAAGACGGCGATCGAAAGGATGCAGACGATGGAAGATCAGCAACGAAGCGCAGCCAGCGCAACCCAAACAGAGCCCGCACCGCAGCCAGCGACAGCACCTGTCGCCACGCAAGCAGCGGTGGCAACGCCCGCGGCGAAACCGGTTGCAGTTGTGCCTGACGGAAAGATCACCATCGATGATTTCGCAAAGGTCGAACTGCGCGTTGGGCAAGTGAAAGTTGCCGAGAAAGTTAAGGGCGCAGACAAGTTGCTCCGTTTGGAAGTCGATCTTGGGACCGAGGTTCGACAGGTTGTGGCCGGAATCGCCGAATCCTATGCGCCCGAGTTGCTGATAGGAAGAAAAGTAGTTATCGTTGCCAACCTCGTCCCGAGAAAACTGCGCGGACTAGAGTCGAACGGCATGATCGTAGCCGCATCACCGGAGGGTGGCAAGGCCGTCCTGGCGAGCTTCCTCGAAGATGTGCCAGTAGGAACGAGATTGAAATAAGGCCTCGCCGGTGTGGGGGACGGGTCTTTGACCCGTCCGCCCCAACTCGGACAGCGGTTGTTGGACTCCGCTCGCAACCGCCAAGGACCAATGACCAACGACCAACGACCGCTCTTCGTCGATTCCCACGCACATCTCGAAATGGCGCAGTTCGATGCTGATCGCTCCGCCATGCTGCAACGCGCACAGGACGCAAGTATTGAAACTATTCTTGCCATCGGCAGCGGAACCGGACCAGGGTCGCTCGACTGCGCAATCCGGCTTGCCGAACAACATGAATTCATCTATGCCACGATCGGGATTCATCCTCATGAAGCCAAGCTCGCCAGCGATGCCGATTTCGAAGAGATGGCGCAACTGGCAAAACATCCCAAAGTTCTTGCCTGGGGCGAGATTGGGCTGGATTATTTCTATGACCATTCACCGCGGGATGTGCAACGGGAAGTTTTTCTGAAGCAATTGCAACTGGCACAAACGGCTAGGCTGCCGATCATAATTCACTGCCGCCCCTCCGACAACAGCGAAAATGCCTGGGATGATTGCCTGAAGCTATTGCAGGAAAACTGGGCGCAAAGTCATTTAAAAGGCATTCTGCACTGCTTTACGGGAAGTTGGCCGCATGCAACTCAGGCGCTGGACATGGGATTCATGATTTCCTTCGCCGGTAACATCACTTTTCCAAAAGCCCAACAGATTCGTGAGGCCGCAAAACAGACCCCTCTGGACCGCATGCTGATTGAAACCGATTCGCCATTTCTCGCGCCCGTACCTCATCGCGGCAAGCGCAACGAGCCAACCTTTGTGAAAGAAGTAGCGCGCCAAATAGGCGAATTACGCGGCCTTTCGACCGATGAGGTCGGCTTGCAGACGGCGGAAAATTTTTACCGTTTCTTTTCGCTTCACGAAAAGCTCAAGTCCATATAGCTTGTTATGAGCATCTTTCCGGTAAACTACGTAATCTATTAAATAAGAAGCGAACGATCATGCCAGAGAACACTTTTGACATCGTCAGCAAGTTGGACCTGCAAGAAGTTTCGAACGCCATGCAACAGGCGTTGAAAGAAATTCATACGCGGTTCGATCTGAAAGACTCGAAATCTAACATCGAACTCGAGGGCAAAGACGCTATCAATCTGCATTCCGTCGACGAGTACAAACTAAAGGCCGTCACCGAGATTTTTCAGCAGAAACTGGTGAAGCGGGGCGTCTCGCTTAAAGGATTGACGTACGGCCCAGTTGAGCCAGCCGCCGGGGGAACGGTGAAGCAGAAGATCACCATGCAGCAGGGCATCCCAATTGAAAAGGCCCGCCAGATCGTGAAGATCATCAAGGATTCGAAGAAAAAAGTAAATGCGTCGATTCAGGGAGATTTAGTGAGGGTGAGCGGAAAAGATCGCGACGCGTTGCAGGAGATCATTGCCCTGCTTCGCAACCAGGATTTCGGCATTGACACGCAGTTTACGAATTACCGAACTAACTAAAAGTTTACAGCGATTCTACTTGGGGCACGCAGATTTGAGCACGCAGGCAGCCATCAACGGAAAAGAAATTTTCGAGTTGCTGCGCGGCGACCTTTCCGCCATTGAGCGCGAGTTCGGGCGCGACACCGTTTCCGGAGTGGAAGCGATTACCGAGATCGGCGAGTATCTGCGCAGTGGCGGGGGCAAGCGCATTCGTCCCATGCTGCTGCTGCTCGCGGCCAGACTGCTCAATTACCAGGGACGCGGCGCTATCAAACTAGGCGCAGTCGTGGAAATTATTCACACCGCGACCCTTGTGCACGACGACATTATCGATGAAGCGCAGACCAGGCGCGGCCGTCCCGCTGCCAATACCCAATGGGGAAACTCCAAGTGCGTGCTCGCCGGCGATTGGCTCTACATGCAGGCTTTCAAAATCGCGGTGCAGGAGCGCAACTTTCGCATTCTGGATACGCTGATCGAATTAACCCAGCAGATGGTCGAAGGCGAACTGCTGCAAATGGAAAAACTGGGCAAACTAATTTCCTCGGATGAGCACTTCGATCTCATCTTTCGCAAAACCGCTTGCTTGTTTTCCGTGTGCATGCGGATGGGCGCAATCCTGGGTGGGGCAACTCCTGAACAGGAAGAAAACTTGGCGCAGTACGGGCGTGATCTCGGCATGGCATTTCAAATTGTGGACGACGTTTTGGATCTAACCGCTTCCGAAGACGTGCTTGGCAAGCCTGTAGCCAGCGATCTCCGTGAAGGTAAGGTGACCATGGCTGTGATTCACGCGCTCGAACGCTGCACTTCGCGCGAGCGCGAGCGCATCGGCAAAGTGGTGCGGGAACGAGCATTCGACGGGGTGACGCACGGGGAGATTCTCGCCATCTTGAATCGCTACGGCTCGGTCGAAGCTGCAAACGCGCGCGCCGTGCAATATGCGGGTCTGGCGCGAAATGCAATCTGCGGCTTCCCTGACAGCGAAATCAAGCGAGCATTGCTGTGGGCTCCGGAATTCGTGGTCGCTCGAGAAAAATAATCTCAGACCGTGCTGATAAATGAATCTATTGTCACCATTGCCATGAACCCACTCAGCGTTCTCTGCGGCATTTCTCGGCGGTCTCCGCGATTTAAGATTTTCAAAACAAGATTTTCCACACGAAGGGCTTGCGTCTCTGGTGACAGATGTCACCGACGGCAAACTAGTCTCCTAATATTCTTCTTTCATGCGCAGCGTCGAAGCATTGCAATGGCGGGAAGGGCGCCCGGGCTACGATGCGAATCCGAACCAACTGACAGAAAAAATCATTGGCGCGGCTATCAAAATCCATAGACGATTGGGACCCGGACTTCTAGAATCGGCATACGAAACCTGCCGCGCATTTGAATTGCGGGAACTGGGGATGCATGTCGAACAGCAGAAAGCTGTCCCTCTAATCTACGATTCAGTAAAACTGGACAGTGGATTTCGAGCCGACCTAGTGGTTAATGGCAGAGTTGTGGTGGAACTCAAATGCAAAGACATATTGCATCCTGTCGACCATGCGCAAGTGCTTTCACACCTCAGGTTATTCGGATTGCAAGTCGGACTTCTAATCAACTTCCACGTTGTCGTTTTGAAAGATGGCATTAGAAGGGTCGTCAACAACTACGAAGAGAGTCCTAAATCGCAGAGTTCGGGGAGAAAATCCGCAGAGGACGCTGAGCAAACCTGAGCTGTAACGAAGATCGCGTTCCCATAATCACCGGCGTTTTTCTGCGGTCTCTGCGTCCCTTCTCTGTGACCTCTGCGATTTAAGAATTTCGAAGCCCGCATCTCCAACGTACGCCCTTCAACGGTTGCCTCCAAACCGGACATTTTGGTTTTTGTGGTATTTCCATTATTGTTCTACTTTGACTTTGAATCCCGTTAAACATGTTGCCTATCTAATAGCTCAGTTTAACGTCGAGCCAATGAATCACTTTTTCTCACTGATCGCGCATCACGAATACGTTTTTATTTTCGCGGTGGTGTTGGCTGAAGCGCTCGGCTTACCGGTTCCGGCGGCATTAGCGCTGGTGGCTGGGGGCGCAGCCGCGGCGGCTGGCACTATAAATCCGATTAGAGCCCTCGCCGTCGCGCTCGCAGCAATGCTCACGGGCGACACATGGCTATTTATCCTTGGCCGATATATGGGATGGCGCCTGCTCGGTCTGCTCTGCCGGTTGTCGGTGAATCCGGAATCTTGCGTCTTGCGCTCGGCCGAGTCGTTCTACAAACGTGGCAAGGCCACACTGCTGATCGCCAAATTTATTCCCGGCGTGAATACCATGGCGCCCCCACTCGCTGGCAGCATGCGGATGTCCGCGCAGCAGTTCCTCAGATTCGACCTCGCGGGCGCGTTGCTCTACATCCTCGCCTATGGCGCACTGGGATTCCTTTTCCACGATTTTCTGGCCGCACTCACACGTGGATTTCAGGCTGCAAGCCACGTATTCGGAGAAGTTCTTTTCGTTGCGGCCATCGTCTACATTGCGTACCGTTTCTGGCTCTACCACAAAAACAAAGTCTACCGCGTAGTCCCGCGGGTCCAAGTCGAAGAACTCGCGCACAAACTGGCATCGGACGAAAAAGAAAATGTTCTGATTCTTGATGTCCGCAGCCACGGCTATTACGATGCCAACGCAGAACGTATCAAAGGGTCCGTCCGCCTCGAGCCCAACAACCTTTCGGAAGAACTCAAAACCATTCCCAAAGATAAGGACATTTATCTTTACTGCACTTGAGCGCGCGAAGCGACCAGCGCCCGGGTGGCGCTGCAACTGCGAGATCAGGGATTCAACGCGTTCGTAATCGTAGGGGGCGTGGCGGCGTGGAAAAAAGCCGGCCAACCTCTCGAGCCCGTGCCTCCGAGTGACCTGGTAAAGCTGCCGACATTCGCCTAGCCTGAATTCCTTTACACTCTTGCTATGGGCTCATCGAACGAAATCGAAATCAAATTTCGCATTGACAACATACGAGATCTCAATCGAAGGCTGCAGAAATCTGCCTTTCGCCTGGTCACGCCGCGGACCCACGAAATAAATACGCTCTACGATTTACCCAATAAATCGCTGCGCCGGCGCGGTGACCTTCTTCGCCTGCGCAAATACGGTTCCGAGTGGATTCTCACGCACAAAGCCAAAGGCAAAGTCGGGCGCCACAAAACACGAGTAGAAACTGAAACCAAAGTCGAGGATGGAGCAAAAATGGACGCAATCTTACACGCTCTGGCATTTGCTCCCAGCTTTCGTTACGAGAAGTTCCGCGCAGAGTGGAGCGATGGTAAAGGACACGTAGTTGTGGATCAAACTCCCATCGGCGATTTTGGCGAGATTGAGGGCCCATCGCGTTGGATTGATCGAACCGCGAAACTGCTGCACATCTCGTCCAACGATTACATTACCGCCACTTACACCGAACTATTCTTTGCATGGAAAAATCGCACAAAAAGTCCGGCGAATGAAATGACATTCAAAGCTATCCGTAGCAAAGCTCGCGCTTAGCAGAAGAAGTGACCACAAGTCTCTTTCCGGCTCTGCTCGGCCCTTGCGCACCAAACTAACTAACAAGTTTGATAAGTGCGTGCGTGGTACTCTTTTTCTGCGGCTTTCCGAGCGCGTGGCCTTGCAAAAAGACAATTTCCGGCGCCTTCTGCGAACGGTCGAAGCTCTCTCCGATCTCGGTCCTGAAATGACCGCCGAGCGTGAGTTTACGCAGACCGCACGCGCCATGTTGTCGGCGTCGATCGAGGCCGCCGCAGCCCGCGAAGGCGCCATCTTCACTTATAGCGACCGTCCTTCGCTGTTAACTTCCGTTGCCGCCGATGGATTCGCTTTAATGCCCGAACCCGCAGTTATTCCGCTGCTGCCGCGGCACGTCCATGCCCTCACATCGTCTCGCGAACCCGTAATTCTCGACTCCGCTTCGTACGACGTTTACATAAGCGCCAACGGAAACGTCGCTCCCGAACTTTTCAAATGTATCGTTCCTCTAAAAGTGGGCAGCAAACTTGTAGGCATCATCGCCCTGGGACGCCGCGACGGTGAGGGACTTTACGATTCCAGCGATCTCGAGGCATTGAGTTTGCTCTCGCACTATGTCGCTCTTGCCATCCACAATAATTCGCTGACGCAAACTCTGGCGCTTCGCGTTTCAGAAAATTTGCGGCTCATGGCTTCGTTGCACGGCTTCTACGACAACGCACTGGAAGCTTTTGCCAACGCCATCGACGTGAAACACATTAACATTCATGGACACTCGCTGCGTGTCGGTCGCTACGCTGCCGCCATCGGTGAAGCCATGAGCCTTGATTCGGGCGAGGTTGAAGCTCTGCGTTCAGCTGGATACTTGCACGATATCGGTAAGGTCGCGGTCGACAAGCGCCTGTTCGGCAAACCAACTTCGCTGGATGCTGAAGAATTCCGCGAGATGGCCGACCACACCATCGTGGGCCATCAGATTGTAACTGGCGTCCAGTTTCCCTGGCCGCGCATTCCAGAGATTGTGCGCTGGCATCACGAGCGCAGTGATGGCTCAGGCTATCCCGATGGCCTGCTTTTCGAAGATGTATCCATGCAAGTCCGCATTGTCGGATTGGCTGATACTTTCGATGCCATGACCAGCGAGCGCCCTTACCGTGAGCGTCTTTCGCTGGGCAGCACTTTGCATGAAATCGTGCGGCTGACTCCGCAAAAGTACGACCCGAACGCGGTTCACGCGCTGCTTCTCCAAGTCCGCCGCGACACCGTTGGCAGCAACCGCACACCGTTTCTTCAAGATCGCACCGGCGGCGACATCGCCGCCGCTGACGTCGATCAACTTGCCGCCGGCCTCCAACACAAGATGAATCATGGCCGCTTGTTTCTGACCTAGCACTCATTTCCAGCTTCTTCCGCGATTGATAGGGCGTTGAAGCAGGCGCTGGTTTGCCTGGAGCAGCACTGATTGTGGGTGGAGCAGCGCTTCAGCGCTGCATTAGTTCCACTGCTTGAACCCGGCTTTAGCCACTGAGGTCCAATGTATTGCGCGGGAATCGTTTTGCAGCAGTCTAGCCATGCACGAACGTAACTCTTCTTTCAGCAACTTTTTCCCCGCCAAGGGTTCATAATTCTAACAACTTCCCCGTGTCCAATGAAGCTGGGACGCATCCAAATCGGCCTCTTATTTTTGTCGCTGGGAATTGCCGTCTCCGCGGAACTGGCCCTTGCCAAGAAGAAAGAAAATCTCGCCGCCGCGCAGATGGATCAACGAAAGCGCGCCGTCCACGCTTTGAACCGGCTCACCTTCGGCCCGCGGCCCGGCGATGTCCAGCGTGTAATGGCGATCGGCGTGGATCAGTGGATCGACCAACAACTTCATCCAGAAAAAATCGACGACAGCGCGCTCGATGCCCGGCTTGCTCCGTTTCGCACCCTGCGCATGCCAACTCGCGAAATCGTCGAAAACTTTCCCTCCGAGCAGATGATCAAGGCCGTCGCCGACGGCAAACAGTCGCTTCCATCCGATCCGCTGAAACGCGCCGTGTATCAAGCTCAGCTCGATCGCTATCAGGATAAAGAAGACCGCAAACAGCAGACCGCCATCGCAGGCGCCGACAAGGTCACCGAGGACGAGCGTGCCCGCCGCCAATTAGATCGCGAAGCAGCCGAGCAAAAAGTCGAAGAACTTCTTGACCTGCCGCCGGATCAGCGCATGAAAGCCGTTCTTAAAATGTCACCCGAAGAGCAGCGCTCGATGACCAGTTCGTTACAAGGTGACAAACGCGACGAATTTCTCGAAGGAATGAATCCGCGGCAACGCGAAACCATCGAAGCGCTCAACTATCCGCAACAGGTCGTTGCCAACGAATTGGTCGAAGGCAAATTGCTGCGCGCTATCTACAGCGATCGCCAACTGCAGGAGGTGATGACCGATTTCTGGTTCAATCACTTCAACGTATTTATGGGTAAGGGCCCGGATCGCTATTTGCTCACCAGCTACGAGCGCGACGTAATTCGTCCACGCGCTCTGGGCAAGTTTGAGGACTTGCTGGTCGCGACCGCGCAGAGTCCCGCGATGTTGTTTTACCTCGATAATTGGCTTAGTGTCGGTCCGAACTCCGATGTTGCCAACGGAATTCCCAAGCATGCTGACAAACAAACACAGCAGCGCATCAGGCGTAAAAGTCAGACGAACAAATCCAAAGGCCAGCGCAACGGTCTGAACGAAAACTACGGTCGCGAACTGATGGAACTGCACACCCTCGGCGTAAACGGCGGCTACACCCAACAAGATGTGACCGAAGTGGCCCGCGTCTTCACAGGATGGACGCTGAAACAACCCAAACAGGGCGGCGGATTTACTTTCGAAGAGCGTACCCATGAGCCCGGCAACAAGATCGGTTCTCGGCCATCGCATCAAACAAAAAGGCGAAAAAGAAGGACTCGAAGTGCTGCACATTCTGGCGCACAATCCTTCGACTGCGAAATTTATCTGCACCAAGCTGGCAATGCGTTTTGTTTCCGACGACCCGCCGCCCGCTCTGGTCGATCGCATGGCGCAAACTTTCCTGAAGAAACAAGGCAACATTCGCGAAGTACTGAAAACGATGTTAGACTCACCGGAATTCTGGGCGCCCGAAGCGTATCGCGCCAAAGTGAAAACGCCGCTGGAATTCGTAGTTTCCGCAGTCCGCGCCACCGGCGCCGATGTAACTGACGCCATGCCCATCGCCCGACAACTGCAAAATATGGGAATGCCGCTCTACGGCATTCAGCCGCCGACGGGCTATTCCATGAAGGCGGATGCCTGGGTTAATTCCTCCGCGTTACTGGGGCGCATGAATTTCGCAATGGCGTTGACATCAGGAAAACTAAAAGGCGTTCAAGTAGACAACGAACCCGCGCCAGCCAGAAGCGACGACCCTCAACAGACTTTGATCGAGCTGGAGAGTACCCTACTGGCAGGCGAAGTTTCCAAACAGACGCACGACGTAATCAGCGCCCGTTTGCAAGATGCAAAGATCACCAGGCGCAAACTGGACGATCCAGCCCGCCCGCCAAACATCAGTATGATTGCGGGTTTACTGTTAGGATCGCCAGAGTTTCAAAGAAGATAGATGTTGGCAACTGCGTTTAGCCCTTAAAGCTGTCCACGATGACAAGCTCTCCCAATTGTCATCCCCGACTGGAGCTTCTCATTCCCGAAGGGATGAGAAGCGGAGTGAGGGATCTGCTGTCAGGGCCGCGCCAAATGCGAGATGTCATCGCCTGAAAAGTTAGGAGCTAGAGCTAGAAGCTAGGAGCGTTTTTGATGTCGATTACACGACGAATATTTCTAAAAAATGGCAGCTTAGCCGTCGTTGGCACCGCAGCAATTCCCGCATTTCTGACCCGAGCAGTCTGCGCTGTCGAGTCCCTAGCACAAAGAACAAGCGCCTGGTTGTCATCTTCCAGCGCGGCGCCGCCGACGGCCTCAACATTGTCGTGCCCCACGCCGAGCGCGCGTACTATGCGATGCGTCCATCCATCAACATCCCGCGCAACGCGGTTATCGAACTCGACGGATTCTTCGGCCTCCATCCCTCGCTCGCACCGTTTCAACCGCTGTGGAAGCAGCGCCACCTCGCCATCGTTCACGCCGCCGGCTCGCCCGATCCCACGCGCTCGCATTTCGACGCGCAAGATTTCATGGAGTCCGGCACGCCAGGCATCAAAGCGACAGAAGACGGCTGGCTGAACCGCGCATTACATTCCGCTTTGTCCGACCAGTCTGCGTTTCGCGCCATCGCCCTGGGGCCGTCCATGCCGCGAATTCTCTCTGGCAGCCAACCTGCGATCGCCATAAACAACATCAACGATTTCGGCGTCGGCGGAAACAATCCGAAAGCCTCGCCTAATGCCACCAGCTTTGAAGCCATGTACGAGCACTCCGTCGACTCCGTGCTGCACGGCACCGGGCAAGAAACGTTCGAAGCCGTAAAGATGTTAAGGTCCGCAGATCCCGGAAAATACAAACCCGCGGCAGGCGCCGACTATCCTGGCGGACGCTTCGGCGACAGCCTCAAACAACTAGCCCAACTCATCAAAGCCAATCTCGGAGTGCAAGTCGCATTCGCCGACATCGGCGGCTGGGACCATCACGTCAACGAAGGCAGCACGCAAGGTCAGATCGCCAACGTCCTGCACGAGTTCTCGCAATCGCTGGCAGCCTTCTGGACCGACCTCGGCGACCTAGCCGAAGACACGGTAGTCGTAACCATGTCCGAGTTCGGCCGCACCGCCCGCGAAAACGGAAACCGCGGCACCGACCACGGCCACGCCAACGTAATGTTCGTAATGGGAGGCCCAGTAAAGGGCGGCAAAGTCTACGGCCGCTGGCCCGGCCTGGACCAATCGCAACTCTACGAAGGCCGCGACCTCGCCGTCACCACAGATTTCCGCCAAGTCTTAGGCGAAGCAGTCTACAAGCACCTGGGAAACAAGGCGATGAATCAGGTGTTCCCAGGTTTCGACAATCAACCAGGAAAATTCCTGAAGTATTTAGGGTAGATTGGCTGAAAGCTGATAGCTGACAGCTACCTCGGCTGCAAAGTCTGCGCGATCATGACCTGCCGCTTGAAATTCTCCACCATATTCTGATCCAAGCGAACCTCGGTAGGTTTCTTAGCGAGAGTCATTTGGTCAATTTTGTCTTGCAGCTTGAGCAGTGCGTAAAAGAGATTTTCCGGACGCGGAGGGCATCCGATCACGTACACATCCGTGGGCACAATTTTGTCGACGCCCTGCAGCACCGCATAGGTATTAAACGGGCCGCCAACCGAAGAGCACGCGCCCATCGAGATCACCCATTTGGGATCGGGCATCTGGTCATAAATTCGCTTCACCACGGGCGCCATCTTCAGAGTCACGGTACCTGCGACGATCATTAAATCGCTCTGCCGCGGGCTCGGACGAAACACCTCCGACCCAAAGCGCGCAATATCAAAACGCGCCGTCGACGACGCGATCATTTCAATCGCGCAGCAAGCCAAGCCGAAAGTCATCGGCCAAACCGCCGACTTCCGCGCCCAGTTAAAAACGTAATCCACGGTGGTGATCAGAAAATTCTTTTCGAACTTATTTTGCAGCCAAGCCATTAGGCGTCCTCGGTTTTCCCGTTACAGCTCCACATCCAGCCAGCGTTGGGATGGAGCGGAACATTCCAAGTCTAGGGACGCGCCGCACCACTGTCAATGCGGACCCCGTCACTGCGGACCCCAGGCGCCATCAGATGCCAAGCTTCGCGCCAGTGTTCAAAGTAACCAGTACCGCGCTTGCATCCCGAGGGATAGAAATTCAAAGGCAGCGCGGCTGCTAGGCAGCGCACCGGAATCACATACCAAATATTCAGCGGCGCGATATAGACAACGAGAAAGTCAATTTCTTTAGCCGTGTAAGCTTTTCTCTTGCCACGATAACCAACAGTTCGATGACCGCGCCGGTACGCCGAGAAAGTGGACTTCACCTGCACCCGCCACAAACGCTCGCCCGAGTCCAGGATGAAGTCGTAGCGCTCGTTATCTCCATACGTCATGGTCACCCCAAATCCCAGGCTAGCCGCTTTGTGCAGAAACGCCAGCTCCCCAATTTCACCCTTCGCCTTGCTGCTCAGCACCCCGCGAACCAGCGGCGCGACCTGTCGCCCTTCCTTGCCCCACGCATTACGTTTTTTCTTCATCCAACCCCCAAATAAAAAGGCGCGAGCCGGATTTCCGGTTCGCGCCCGTTATTCTTGCTTCTATTTCCAGACTAGCAAATTGGAGGGGGTAAACCCGCCAAATTTTGAACTTTATATTTCCATCCGAATCAGCGGCTTGGAAGAAAATGGACGGTTTAGGGGGCTTGACAAGTTTTCGGCAGGGAAGCGGTTTTCAGGAATTTTGGGCTGCAACATGAATTTGCGGCAGGCGGTCGGGACTCTCTATAGTTCACCAATCCAGTGTCGTTCCGACCGGAGCCGAGGCTCTGCTTGCGGAACTTCCGGCGCAGTGGAGAGACCTGGCGGTTACCTTATTGAGCGCTCTACATCTCGCGGTCTTCGAAATGTTTGCGCCGGTAGCCAGCAACATTCCGGAGTGGCGAAGGTCCTACGGCGCGACCCGTCGTTTTCGCTCTGCACCATCCCCGCGACATTACCTCGGTCATGCCAGGCCTGCCGAGAAAGTTCCCGCCCCCTTTCCGAGCCAGCTTATAACATTAGAAGGCTGGAGAGAAAAACATGCACCACACCTATTTTGATCCCCCGAGTCCGCCGCCGAACTCACTATACCTGGTTGTTGAGAACAAACTGGCCTTAAAGGAAGACGCGGAAATTTGTACAGAAGAGTGCTGCGTAAGCAGACAGGTTTGTGTTCCCGAGGCTGAAAAGCAGGTGCAACCGCTCCCGCTTCCGGGACTGACACGTATGAACGCTCGCCGTAAGACGGTGTTGGTGGTCGAAAACAACGAATCTCTCCTACGGGAATTTTCGGAAGGGCTGAACCACAAGAAGTACCTACTGCGTAGTGCCCGATGCGCCGATGAAGGGCTAAGCCTGTATGCACATTGCGGTCCGTTCTTCGCAGTCGTGGTTGAAAATTGCCTGATCGAGCTTGCCGCAGCGATTCGCCAACGGAATCCTAAACAGAGGATGGTGATTGTGGCGTTCGCCCATGGGAGTGAGCCACCGCCGCTGCCGAGCACCCTGAGGGATGTCCGACTCCTCACAGAGATGAGTAACCTTCCAAAAATACTCGACGAGCTTCGATTTTGGGCAACGAAGGAGGAAGTTGATCAAGCATCTCAGTCATTGAGCGACGAAGAGCTCAACAGACTCCGGAGATATGCTGGCGTGCTGGTTTCGCGGATTAAATGGGCCGCCGCTGCTAGGGATGGCGACGACCTCCTCCAGGAGGCTCTCCTAAGCACGTTCAAAGGGTCAAAAGGAGAAGAGGGAAGGCGCTGGGATAAGGAAGACGGGGATTTCGCCACATATCTGGCCAAGGCTATGAAAAGCACGGCTAACAATTGGAAAGAACACGAAGAGCTCGAGCGGCAACTCTGTCAGCCGTGGCAGATCACGGCAGCTTCCGATGAACCAGAGTATTTATCTATGCTCGACCGCATCAAATCCCGCGAAGCAGGGGCGGATCGACGCCTGCTCGCGAGGGAGAAGATCGAGCTAATCTTCAAGACATTCGAAAAGGACGAAACTGCCACGAAGGTGCTACGGGGCTGGTCGAAAGACATGACGCAATTTGAAATTACGAAGGAATACAAGCTCTCTGAGGGGGATCTCAAGGCCGCAGTTAAGAGAATCCGAACATCATTGAGCCGAAAAAAAGGGGGCTGGACCAATGGGGAACGAACCAAATTACGATGAGCAACTGGAAAGTATTATGGATCGTCTGGCAGATTCCGCGACGGGGTTGTCAGACGAAGAAATCACTGTCGAGTTTCGAGAAACAGGCAGCGACCCAGTGGAAACGGCGGAACAAACACGGGCCGTGCTTCAGGCGGCTTCCAATGCATTGAAGATCGCAAATACTCGCCTGTGGGACCTAGGCCACACAGTCAACCCGGATTGCTGGTATCGCAAGGACGCTAGTTTCCACAACAATTGCCTAATCTGCGGGGCGCTGATCAGTTTCACGCCTAGTACGAACGGGCTGTCCGGGCTTGGTGCAACCGCTCGATGCACCCGGCGCGATGTAGGCCTTGTTCGTATGCATTCGGGGTTGGGCATGTAACTCCCTTTCATAGGGGAAGTCTCAACTTACAAGTTTTGGACGTCGTCTTAATAGGGTGGTGAACAGTGTTACGGAACAGAGATAAGAGCGACATATTTGCAAAGGTCGAGTGGTACGCAGTGAAAATTGCCGGAACAGTATTCTTCTTGGTGTTTGTCGGTGTCGAAATTGCGCATGCAATTGCCCACATGCTCGCGAGGTAGAGGTTGCCCTGGGTGCGTCGAATGGCCTAATCGACGCGGACTTGGAAAAAAAACAGTCGAGTGTCTAGGGAGAATGACGAGAGAGGACACGATGCTGTTAAAGAACCTACCCCATCCCGGAGATTTCATTCGGACCGAGATTATCGAGCCTGCTGGTCTGTCAGTAACGGCAGCGGTAGCGGCGCTTCGCGTTTCGCGGCCTGCGCTGTCCAGCCTGCTGAATGGCAAGGCCGACCCCTCGGGCGATATGGCGCTTCGCATTGAGAAAGCTTTTGGAGTGAAGATGGACACGCTTATGCGGATGCAGGCCTCCTACGACATCGCCCAGACTCGCAAGCGTGAGAAGCAAATCCATGTGCGGCGAATTCCGCAACTGGTCGACATTCATCCATGAAGAATCCGGTTCATCCTGGCCTCGTCGTCCGTCATGACTGTCTCGAGCCTTTGAGGCTCTCGGTAACCGCAGGCGCGAAGGCGCTCGGCGTATCTCGACAGGCGCTCAATAATCTGGTAAATGGCAGCTCCGGCATTAGTCCGGAGATGGCTATACGGCTGTCGAAGGCTTTCGGCAGCACGCCGGAGACGTGGTTGCGAATGCAGCTTGCCTATGACCTCGCCGCGGCGCTCAAGAACGAAAGCAGAATCAAGGTTCGCCGTCAGCACGTCGAGGAGTCACGCGTTTACTGACCAGTTGCTCCGCCATTTCCTCACCTTCCCCTTACTCCGGTGTCCTTTTGGACAGTACCTTTGGTACCTGCGGCAGTCCCTCTAAGCGCCGTATAATCGAGGTGAAACCAGCATAAATCTGGTAAGGATGGGCGACGCACACACGGTGGACTTGGCATTGACATTGCCGATTTTCGCGCTGGGGCTGGCCTTTGGCAGCTTCTTGAATGTGTGTATCTGGCGGCTGCCGCGAGGGTTGTCGGTGGTGCGTCCGGGGTCGGCTTGCCCGCGGTGCGAGCGGCCAATTCGCCTTTATGACAATGTTCCCATTCTGAGCTGGCTGATTTTGCGCGGGCGCTGCCGTGACTGCAAGGCTCGGATCACGCCGCGATATCTGTTTGTCGAGTTGCTGACCGGGTTCATGTTTCTGGCTTGCTATGCGTATTTCGGGCCGACACTGGCCGCGTTGAAATATTGCGTTTTCGGATTTCTGCTGCTGGGTTTGATTTTCACCGATGCGGAAACGCAGCTATTGCCCGACGCATTGACTTTGCCGGGGGTGGCTCTGGGATTGCTTTTCAGCCTGGTGGTTCCGGTGAACGATTTGCTTTCGCGGATGCTGGTTGGTCTGGTTTACCAGCCGGCGGCTAGCGGCTTCCAGTCCGTGGCTGTCGTTGCTGCAAGCCTTGATGGGAGCGGCGGCGGGCGCTTCGTTCATTTACGGTGCGGGAGCGATTTATCTGCGGGCACGCGGCGTCGAGGGCATGGGATTCGGCGACGTCAAGCTGATGGCGATGGTGGGCGCGTTCCTCGGACTCCGGCTCACGATTTTTACTTTGTTCAGCGCGTCAATAGTGGGATCGCTGGCGGGACTGTGGACGGTGTTAGTCGTGTGGATCAAACGCACGCGACGGCACATGGATCGGCATCATGAGCCGGCGAGCCTGGCGAGACGTCATGCGTGGCATTCGGCGAGTATCGCGTTGCGGCGGTTTCCCATGCCGTTCGGCGTGTTTCTCGGCAGCATGGCCATTGTAGCGTCGTTCTTTGGCGACCAGTTTTTTCGCTGGTACTGGAGGTTGCTGTGAAGCTGTTAAGCAACCCCATCATGATTCGCATGGGCGTGGTGCTCGTGATTATGTGCATCGCGTTTTGGATTGCGGCCATGCTGCTGCGCCGGATGCGGCGTGTTCTTACGGAAGAATCTTTTGCGATTGAGGCTGCTCCGGAGCTGGAGCGTTTGCCCATGCATACCTACAACGCCGTGATTCAGCAACTGAAGCAGCAGAAGCATGAATTGCTGAGTCTGCAACAAGTGGAGCGGCGGCGGGCCAAGACTTCGGAGAACATCAGCGCGGCGGTGTTGTCGAATCTGTCGAGTGGCGTGCTGTTTCTTGATGCCAACGGATTGGTGCGCACGGCGAATGCCGCAGCTAAAAGCATTCTGGGATTTGCGTCGCCCGTAGGCATGAGCGTCAGAGAAATATTTCGAGACGCCAGATTCAGTTCTGCATGGTCGCGCCAAACGTTGGCTGAAGCCGTGCGATCAAGTTTGCGGGCGGCAAGCGCTTCACGAACCGCGGAAGCGGATTACATTACTCCCGGCGGCGAGCCGCGCATTCTTGAGTTCACGATTTCGCCAGTGCTCACGCCTTCGGGCGAGACATTGGGATCAGCGTGCCTGTTCACCGACAAAACTGAATTTGCCTCAATCCAAAGGCAGCAGGAGCTGCGCGGAGAAATGTCAGGCGAGATGGCGCTCGCGTTACGCAACTCGCTGGCTACGATTTCGAGCTACGCGCAGCAACTGGCAGTGAGTCGCGACTTGAAATCGGTGCAACAGTTGGCGGTCGACATCGTTTCAGAGGCGGCAGACCTCGATCACAGGATTGGCGGATTTCTCGCGGGCGGAAAAGCCGCGAAGGCCGCTCGAGCTTAAGTTTCCATCAACGCCGATAGGTCTGCGCAGAATTTGCAGACCGCGGCACGGAGGATAACACGAGTATGAAACGCATCACGCATTTCTGGATCACAGCAATCTTGATAACAATAGCGGCTTCCTTTGTCAGCGGACAGGATTCTGCTCAGCCGCAATCATTGGGCGATTATGCCCGCACCGTCCGCAAAGACAAGAAACCAGCCCCAACCAAACAATTTGACAACGATAATCTGCCAGTGGACGATAAGCTCAGCGTGGTTGGCGGGGCGGCGGCATCCGGTGATCAGCAAACCGCTCCCGGCGTAGAACCGACTGCGAACCAGACCGCGGACGCGAAGCCGGCTGCAACCCAGCCCGGAGAGTCGCCTGAAGACCGGCAAAAAACTTATGATGCTTGGAAGGACAAGATTGCCGCACAGAAAGCGAAAATGGATTTGGCGGCGCGCGAATTAGACGTGGAACAGCGCGAATACCAACTGCGTGCGGCGGCAATGTATGCGGACGCCGGTAACCGGTTGCGCAATGCGGGAACATGGGATAAGGAAGACGCGGACTATAAGAAAAAGATCGAGGAAAAGAAGAAAGCAGCCGATGAGGCTAAAGAGCAACTTGAAAACATGCAAGAAGACGCTCGCAAGGCGGGCATGCCGACGTCGGTTCGGGAAGAATAGTAGCTGCGCGTAATAGGAAATTTAAAGCCCTCGAGCATCGAGGGCTTTTTTTTCTCCGTCACTTTGATTTTTGTTCCCCAATCCATTTATCCGTGCGGGCCTCTAGAAGATCTAAAGGAAGCGTTCCGCCGTCGAGCATCTCGTCGTGGAAGCTGCGGATGTCAAACTTCGTTCCGAGCTCTGTTTTCGCCCGCTCGCGCAGTTCGCGAAACTTCAGTTGACCTAATTTATAACTCAGTGCCTGGGCGGGCCAGGCAATGTAGCGGTCGGTTTCCGACTGGATCGTGGGCTCATCGACGGCGCCGGATTTGCGCATGAACTCCACCACTTGTTCGCGGGTCCATCCTTTCGAATGGATTCCCGTATCCACCACCAGACGCACGGCGCGGAACAGCTCCGAGGAGAGGCGGCCGTAATCTGAAACAGGATCCTGATAGAAGCCAACCTCTTTGCCAAGTTGCTCGGCGTACAAAGCCCATCCTTCAATGTAGGCGTTGAAGCCAAGGCCATGGAGGCGAAACTTGGGCAGTCCGGTGAGCTGCTGTTGCACCGATAACTGCATGTGATGGCCGGGAATGCCTTCGTGGTAGGCGATGGCTTCGTCGTTGATCAGCGAGCGAGTAGCGAAATCTGAGGTGGCGACGACGACGCGGCCGGGACGCTTGCCGTCTGGCGTTCCAGTTACGTAGTGCGTTGCCGCGGCGGACTGGAATGCGGGAATGGCTTCAACCGTGACTGGAGATTTGGGAAGCAGAGTAAACAGCTGAGGAAGTTTCGGCTCCATCTGGGCAATGTAGTGGCGAAAATCGTCGAGGATCTGCTCCGCTGAAGTCGGAATGTATTTGGGATTTACTTTCAGTGACGCACGGAATGAGGCCAGGTCCGCGAAGCCTTCCTTCTTGGCGATCGCAGTCATCTCGGCTTCGATGCGATCGATTTCGCGCAAGCCCAGTTGGTGAATCTCGTCCGGGCTCATGTGGGTTGTCGTCCGCGCGTAGATGTCGTTCTGGTAGCGCTTCTCCCCATCGGAAAGAGAAGTGATCGCGAGCGTCGTGCGGCCTTGCGGAGCGTATTCCGTCTTTAAAAACTGGGCGAAGGTTTTATAGGCGGGGATGACGTCGCTGTTGATTGCGTCGGTGATCTGCTGACTCAGGCGCTTCTGGTCTTCAGGCGAAATTTCTTTTGGATACTTTTTGGTCGGTTGCAGAAACGGGTCGGCATCGATGATGCCTTGACACTGTACCGAAAGTTTCTCGGCGATGAATCTCACCGGCATCAGTTTGTCTTTCATTCCGGCGCGCAGGACTTCGGTGGTCTGGCTCAGAGCCCGCGGAATCTGGTGAAGACGGGCGATGTAGTCTTCATAGTGCTTGACCGAATCGAAGGGGACGGACAGCGGTAGGTCGGCAAGACTCGTATGAATGCCGTTCTGCTGATTGATTGGCATTTCATACTCTTTGAGATTGAAGTCGGCAATGCGCTGCTGCAGCACTCGAACCAGCAGGTCGTGAGAGAGTTGGTCCTGGTCGGAGAAGCCGGTAGTGGGGATGGCTTCGAGTTGCGCCAGGAAACTCTCGTCAGTCTTGTGCCGCTGCATGATGGCGTCGAGCGAGTACTGGGCCAGTTTGTCGTTGTAGCGATAATCGCCGTAAGCCGTGGCGCGCTCGGGAAAGTTGCGGAGATCGGTCTCGTAATATTCCTCGAACACCGCGTTCTGCGCGGCGACGCGGTCGGCGGCGGGCTTCGGGTTTTGGGCGAGGACAGAACTGGCTAAGGCGATCAGGACAAATAAAGTTGTGTGAAAGCGCATGGTGTAAGCAGAGTACCAAATGAATAAGCGGTTGCGCGAGAATCGGCGGTGTCTCTAGCAAGACTTTGCGTTGGTTTTGATACGTTTCGCAAGGAGGAATGCTATTGGGATGAAAAGACACATGGTTCCCACCCCCCTCCCCCTGATCTTTTGGAATCAGAGCGGTAGCGGACGACTAGGGTTAAAATTTTTGAGTTCAAAGGAGTTACAGGCAAAATCCTGGAAATAAATGGGTTGTGGATGGAGGAAGGCATTTCTAATTAGAGAGATATATATTAGTTATCGTCTATATCTTATAGTGAATTCAAGAGAATTGTGGAGAAAAGCGAGACGCTGTGCCGAAATGGAAAAAGCATGTGGCAATTTTTGCAGCGCGGCTCGTTGAGTTAAAGTTTGCCGTCCCCACCTTTACAAAAAGCGTAAAGGTGGGCCAGCCGCCAAATGAATAGGTGGTTGTGCGAGAATCGGCGAGGGTGGCCACACTGTTCAACAATTTGCACCTCAATGAGTGAAGTGGCGATTTCTCGTGAGTTATCGAAGTCAAGAGCGCAGTTTCAACCAACCGACGCGCATACCACCAAAGGCCAACAGAGACACGCCTGCACAGAACACGGCGATGACCGTGGCGTATGCCATTGCGCCAGACCAGCCTTCCCAATCCGCTCCAAACGCTAGGAAATTGATGAGCCATAGGAGAGGACTAGCGACCACCATCCAAGCCCCAAGCTTAAGGACGTTTTTGCTTGTCAGCGTAGCGGCCAATCCCAAACAGCCCGCGAATCCCAGCTTTTCTACCGTCGAAACCCTCCGCCAGAATGAGGCATGAAACGCCGCCGCGGCCTCCTGGCTGCAGCACTGGTATCGTGCCGAGAAGTCTGCATCGAGACGATATGCCCAGATCAGCATGCCGACCAAGAACAACATGGTTCCACCCAAAAGGCAGAAGGACGTCAGCATTACGGAGCGTCGAATCGTTCTCATCGTGGAGTGCTCGACATTTGCCTCATGCGGAATTATCAGGTGCGTCTACCTGGTCCGCAAGATAACTGTCGGTAACAGGCCATAGCACGTTTTGAGAACTGGTCAACACGTCCGGGGGTCAATAATGAAATGGCGATGTTTCGCCAGTTGACCACGGGACAGTGGACGCAGCATACGGTCGGGTGTAAGATCGCCAAAAGCCACGCTGCTCTTGGCTTCTCTTCTGGTGCCAGGAATCCAGCTTAGGAATCGCGATGAACCTCGATAAGTGCCTCACCCTGCGATCCGCGTATTTGGTCTGGCTCGCGATCATTTTGGCAACGGCGTCGATCGCCTCAGCCGAGTGGAAAGAAAAGGTGCTCTACAGCTTTGAAGGCGACCCAGACGACGGGACGGGACCTGCTGCTGGCGTAGCCTTCGACAAGGCCGGCAATTTGTATGGCACCACTGAATTTGGTGGAGGCGGCTCTTGTGGAGGGCCAGACCAGTGCGGCATGGTGTTTCAATTGCAGCCGCCGACCCAAAAGGGCGGAGGGTGGACGGAAAATATCCTCCACGCCTTCAAGGGTGAGCCCTACAAAGACGGAGATACTCCTGCGGGCGGATTGATCATTGATGACGCCGGGAATCTTTACGGCACGACTGCGTATGGCGGGGCGGGGCCTTGCCTTTTGCTCGGAGGTCTGGTTGGTTGTGGCACTGTCTTTGAACTGTCACCACCCGCGCAAAAAGGTGGGGCATGGACATATACCATCCTGTACAGCTTTCAGGGGAACAAAGATGGCCAGTATCCGCAAGGCAATTTAATCTTTGACGGACACGGCAACCTCTACGGGGCCACGCAATTCGGGGGTGGCCGAGGCTATAACAACTGCAACCAGTACTACGGGTATTGCGGAACTATCTTTGAGCTGAGTCCGCCAAAGCAGAGGGGCGGGAACTGGACCGAGAACGTGTTGTACAGCTTCAAGGGGGTTGATAAAGGTGCTGTTGGCGACGGGGCGGATCCCAACGGTGGGCTGATCTTCGATAGTAGAGGAGTAATTTACGGAACAACCTACTTCGGTGGCAGGACGCAGGGAGAGTGCAACGACGGCACTGCAGGCAGGGGTTGCGGGACGGTATTCAAGCTTGAACCACCAACCAAGAAAGGGGGAGCGTGGACGGAGAGCCAGCTTTACAAGTTCAAGAGCGGCCGCGACGGCAAATTGCCGGCGGCAGGCTTGATTTTCGACAATGGCGGCAATCTCTATGGTACAGCGTCTTCGAGCGGGGGCGAAATCGCGGGTATGGTGCGCTCTTCGAGCTGGCCAAGCCCTCCGGAGAGTCTCATCTCTGGGTTGAGACGGTACTTTATAGCTTCCAAGGCGGGGATGACGGTGCGTATCCGCAAGCCAACTTCATTTCCGACGCACAGGGGAACCTTTATAGTACGGTCAGCGGCCTCCAGACCTATGGAAACGTTTTCGAGATGAAACGACCGATCCGTAAGGGAGGCACTTGGACGTACACGAAACCCTACAGCTTCGCAAGACGGCGCCAGGGGACCAACCCGGTTGCTGGCCTGATATTTGACAAGTCCGGCAATCTCTACAGCACGACCCTTCTCGGTGGCACCGGCGAGGGCTCGAACTGTATCCGCGGCGGCTGTGGAACCGTGTTTGAAATCTCGCCCTAGAGGTGTCCTAGAAGTCCCGCGATTCGTTCCGTCTCTCTGGCCCAGTTCGCAGCAGCGCGACCAGTCGGTCAGTTGCGGCTGAGTCGACGAAAGTCGGTCACCACACGCGCCCAACGTGCCCAGATTTTATTCCGTAACATGCTTTCCGCTCCTTGAGGAGATCGCAGACGGCATTCGCAAGCCCTGGAATACTGCCGGAATACAGTGCGACACGCCCGCGCCAACCGTGGAGCTTCACATCGCGCGTTCATGCGTTAGAGCAATCGCTCGTCGTCCGTCCCTCCGTGTACTCCGGATAATGTCGAGCATTACGCCCGTGTATGTGGGCGCGGTGTACAGATGACCATCCGCGGTATGTGCTGGATTCAGTTACCGCGGTAGCGTGCCCAACTGCCCGTCCACTCCCGGCCCACTGTGCGCGAGACGGGATACCGTCGGAATGTCCGGGCTCCGCATCCGGTTGACAAGATTCATCCGCCTTTGTTGCGGCAGACATCGGCGAGTCGGCTTCGGGCTTGATTTGATTGAGGTACTCAAAAAGACCGAACCTGAAGACGGTTATCGACGCGTACGACAACTTAAACCTCAAAGTTCCAAACGGTGTGCAAAACCTTTCTTGGCAGCCGGATCCTCAGGCCACTTCGCCAGCGATAAGTTTTCGCCCCCAGCCGTGATTGCTGAGAACGATGACATCCGCCTTCGAATTGACGAGGTCTCGATAGGTGAAGTCGCTATCGATGTAAGTGGTATCGTCGACGGTTACTGGGATCGTTCCAAAATTTCTCGCTGTGTTTGAGCCCATCCTCCCAAACTGGTTTTCCCACGAAATTCAGCCAATACAATTTTCGCGCAGGATGTCCTATAAAGCGACCCACGTTCTCGATTTTCCTAGATCCACTGCAGGAATTGTCTTGACAACTGCTGGCCGCAAAACAAGCTCTTCATAGCACGCAGCGACCAATTGCGTGACGCATATTGCCCTGGTGGAGTCCGAGCGTCTTCTCACGTTATCGCTCGGAAGCCTCACACGGTTCGCTTCGTCTCGCAAACGCAAGTCAACTGACGAAAACAGGCGTTAGCGCAAGTTTGCGCCGTCTGTTCGCCTTGGCTTGGGGGTTTTGAGCATAATCGCGATTTTGCGCCAACTGACTTCCAAGGCGTCGTGCAAGTCTTTTCGCTGATTGACTTGCCCTATCTTCCTGCCGAGAAACTAACTCACAGCAACGCATGGCCGCTTCAAGTGATTTGCCAATTCCGCCTGCAGCTACAAAGAAATTCTTGCCCTCACGTGTCGCCTTTTCTCTGCCGTTTCCGATTCCCTGTTTAGAGGCCGCTGGACGCTCGGTCCGGTTCTATCAAGATCTCTAAAACTCGGTCGCGGGGGTCCGCCATGAGCAACACTCTAAATTTAAATCGGATGAAACGCTTGTCGAGCACTGCATGCCTGCTTTCGGCCCTGGTTCTACTCTGTGGGTGCGGAGGAGGAGTAAAAACTTCAGGTACACCTTCAGGTCCGCCATCGCAGGCCCTGAACGCTGCAGGCAATTGGCAATTCAGCGCCACCGCCAGGGCGGGGATGCCTCCCGCAACGATTGCCGGCAGTATCGCTCAATCCGGTGGTTCGGTAAGTGGCGTGGTGCACGTCGAAGGTTCGAATTGCTTTGATCGCCTGACGCCCATCGCCCTGACCGGTACCCTGACTGACAGCAACCTCTCCCTGACTTCGGCAGCGGTGAGTGGCCAGGTCGTCACTCTTGACGGCACCATCACCAACTACGCCTTTACCGGAACCTACACCGTCAAGGGTGGCTGCGCCGACGGCGACATGGTAAACGTCACCGGCATCAACATCCCGACAATGGCTAACATTCTGAATGGCACCTTCACCCCTTCCGGGGGACAAACATTCGACGCGTCAGCCAACGTGGCGCAGGGCAGCACGGCCAGTCCTGAGGGCAGCTTTGGCATTACCGGAACAGCTACTTTCGACAGGTCCTGCTTTAGCTCCGGGACACTCACCTCTGGAGCCTTTCCCTCTGGCAGCTTCATCATCGGAACGTCTGTGGCGCTCGAGATTGAGACTGACAACGGCACAGTTACGTTCCTCGGGACGCTGAACAGCAATAGCACCCAGATTAGCGGGGATTACACAGTCTCCGGCGGCAGCTGCGATCAGACCGGCACGGCACTCTTGATTCCTTCGAGTCCTTGGGATTATTGAGACCGAAAGAGAAGCCTGTATTAGAGTTAAGGCGAATCAACGCCTCAGTGGTGCCGCAACTGTGGTTTCTTGCAGCAGGGTTCGGGGACGGCTGCTCCGTCCCCGAACATAGAAATCTATTATCCCTTAGCTCATTGTTGGCTTCTTTTAAACTGCGATAGCGCTCAGAACCGCCCCAAAGGAAACGAACTGACTCGTCGAGTATTCAGTGTTCGAGTCAGCTGGTAAAAATCCTACGAAAGTGATTGCGCGAGAATTGGCGGGCCGGACTCAAACTGAGTCCGGCATTTGCCGTGCCAGGAAGTTCCTAGTTGATGCCCTCAGCCTCGACGACGGATAAGCCGTTCCCGGGCTTGCAAGCCGGAAGATAGCCAAGTGCTGCCGGGCGAACGAAACGTTTTGTCTCCAGTTTGGCGATTTGCACCACTGGCGGAAGATGCACGTGGACAAGTCCGTTCCTGACGGCATAGAGCACCAGTTCGGCGATGGAATGGAGCCTGAGCTTGCGCAAGATATTGCTGCGATGCGTTTCTGCGGTTGAGAGTGACATGCGCAGGATGGTGGCGATTTGTTTGGAAGCCTTGCCCTCAGTGACCAGCTGCACAACCTCGCGCTCCCGCGGTGACAATCGGGTCAGCTTGCCCGAAACTGGACTCACTCGATGCCGCTTGTAACCATCCATAATCATCTCGGACACACGCGAGCTAAAGATGGTCTTTTGCTGCTGCAGCGCCTCCACGGCTGTCATCAGATCGTGAGTTGCCTCGGACTTAAAAACCCATCCGCGAATACCTGCCTCCAGACACTCTCGAATTACATCCTCGGACTCCACGGCGGTAAGCACCAGAATTGCCTGGCTGGGATTGTGTTTCAGGATTTGTCGTGCGGCGTCCAGACCATTCAATTCTGGCATGCAAATATCCAGAATCAGAAGATCGCGGTTTGAGCTGCCGGCACTTCTGTACCGCATCACGTCCATCAGCGGCCTCTCCACAGACCTCCCAACCTAGGTGAGAGCGAAGAAGCGCGCACAAGCCGAAACGGAGTATCGGGTGATCGTCAGCCACTAAAATGCTAAACCTATTCATAGAACCTCCCCCAACTGAGAGCTAAATTTATCAGGAGAATTTAATGATGTCTGAGCAGAACAGCTCAATTGTCACGATTGGCGGACTTGGACTCTGCTCGGCTAGCGGGGGTCTCACTGAGAGCTATTGGCTGAATTGAGCAATCTTGCACAGAATGGCCGCAGCTAACGTGTCATCGTGAACCTGTCGAAGATGCGAGGAAGCGCCGCTCTTTGATGCAGTTGGGCATTGGGGTTTCGGCCCATCGCGCGGCAGATAAAAATGCTTTGGACAATTTCGTGGTGCTTTTTGTGGCTTCTGGGCTTCAGCCTTCAGCCGGCAGCCTGATTCACTTGCCGGTCATCGCGTTAGTGGTTTTAATAATCCGCCTGGTGAGCGGCTGTCGCGTGGTGTAGGAGCCGCGGAGACGTGAAATTCGTTTTTTAGGCTGTTTCCTTACCTGTTCTGGAAAAGAACCCGGAGGCCGCGGCTGGTAATTGCCTTCAGCATTCGCAGACCTGACTGGCCTAGGTTCTGAGGCTGGGGAGCCTTGGCAGCGGCCAATTCCCGGTCGACATGGGTCTTGATGGACGGATGCCCTGTGCTTAGCGTGCACTTTTCTTTCGCTTTAGCCCGGCATCTCGGGCAAGGCACGGACAATATACGTTTCAACGTGAGTTTCTCGGGTTGCACACCAATATTATTCAGGATTACCAATTGGAGGGATGGTCAATTTTGCTCTTTTGAACTTTAAGTGCTCGAAGCGAAACCAAAGTGGGACTGATCAGTTCGTCCCGTCCCAAACTAAATTCTGATACGCGCCGATTTCAAAGTGCGCCACGCGTACCCAGCTTGGTTGGTATGTACGCCCTCAAATGCAATGAGGCAGCATGCTGATTCATCATTGTCGCCGCTTGTGTGCGGCGGTTGCCATTGATGTGGTCGAAATCGAGAGTAGTGACGCTGTGCTCGCAGAAGGTACATTTGAATGTGGTGCCGCCGTTCATCGATTTCGTCGTGTAATATCTCATATCTTCATACTAGTCCTTTAAGCTGTCTGGCGTTGGGCATTCGGTGCGCAGCCTAGTCGTGGGTGAGTGTCCATTGACAGGTCGACGTTCCCACCCTCACGACGCCCAAGTTGGTCGATAGAAACGTGCATGTTTCAAGGCCAGACCCAACCTGAGTCTGGCCTTGATTTTTGTTTCCGAATAATTCTCAGTTAGCGTCCTGGGTCTGTGCGCTCGCCAGGCCATTCTTAGGAAACGCGGCATAGTTAGGAGGCACAGGCGGACGGTTACGTTCCGCATTCAACATGGGCATGCCCAATGCAGGCGCAAAGTCTACGTGGATGATCTCGTTCTTCACCGCATACAGCACCAACTCGGCGATGCAATGCAGGCCGAGCTTGCGCAAGATATTGCTGCGATGCGTTTCCGCCGTAGCCAATGACACGCCCAGGATCGAGGCGATTTCCTTGGAGGCTTTGCCCTCGCACACCAGCTGTACCACCTCGCGCTCCCGGGGTGACAATCTGGCGCCGTTGGAAGCGATTGGAACCACGCGACGCCGCTTGTATCCGTCTATAATCATATCGGACACGCGAGAGCTAAAGACGGTCTTGCGCCGTTGCAGCGCCTCCACTGCCGTCATCAGGTCTTCGGTTGAGTCGGACTTAAAGACCCACCCGCGAACCCCCACTTCCAAGCAGTCGCGCACCACCTGCTCGGAGTCCACGGCGGTTAGGATCAGGATTACCTGGTCAGGGTTGTCTTTCAGAATCTGCCGGGCCGCGTCCACTCCATTCAGTTCTGGCATGCAGATGTCCAGGATAAGAAGATCGGGTTTCAGCTGGATGCACTTCTTTACCGTATCCCGTCCATCAGCAGCCTCTCCACATACCTCCCAGCCTTCGTGAGAGCGAAGCAGCGAGCACAGACCGAAACGGACGATCGGATGATCGTCAGCCACTAAAATGCTAAACCTATTCATAGAACCTCCCCCACACTGAGGGGTTAATTTATAAGGAAGGTTTAATCTTGTCTGAGCAATATTGCTCACCTGTCACGATTGACCTACTTTGGACTGTACTTGGATTAGAGCGGAGTCAGTGGGGTGGAGAGCTTAGTCGTTGAGCACTACGTTAAGCAGCGAACTGTGCACCTGTAGACCGCCGTTGTAATGGATGAAACCCAACTTCCGGAACCGGTTCATGAAGTAGCTGACTCGCGAGCGGGTAGTGCCGATCATTTCCGCCAGCATCTCCTGACTGATCTTGGGGATTACCGTCTGAGGTGTGCCTTCCTTGCCGAAATTGGCGAGCAGCAAAAGAATGCGCGCCAGTCTCTTTTCGCTGGAATTGAAGAGCTGATCGACCAGATCTTCTTCGTAGCGGATGTTCCGCGCCAACAAATAGGCTACGAACAAGTCGGAGAATTCCTGTTTCCGGTGCAGAGCTGCGATCATGGCTTTCTTGTCGATTCGCAGAAGAACGCAATCCGTCATGGCGGTCGCAGAGCCCATGCGGAAAGGTTGGCCCACAAGCGAAGCTTCCCCGAAAAAGTCTCCCTCAGCAAATATGCCGATGGTGGCTTCTTTCCCAGTCTTAGAGACCACGGTGAGTTTTACTTTGCCCGTCTGGATATAAAACACCGAATCAGCAGGGTCCCCTTGGGCAAAGATCTTTTGCCTCGTCTTGAACTCCGCCGGTTTCCTGCCCGCGCCGAGAGTCGCGAGAAATGCCTGCGAATCGAAATTACGCGTCTTCTTGGCCGCTGGCCTTGCACTTATGGCATTGCGTTTTGTAGGGAGTGTTGGACCAGTCGAAATTTGGCGAGGAATGTTGCTGGGTTGTGAAGAACTGTCAGGTTGTACATCGGGAGACATAGGCACCTCCGTGCTGCACGAGCACCCCCGCCCGCCGTATACACAACCCGCCACCAAAATTATGTCACTTTTCATGACTGCCGTCAATACCATAAAAACCTCAAAAAAAGGAATATTCCGCCTTAGACCACCCGACTATCCACAGCCTCTTAAGCCGCGCCCTTTCAAAGGCCGAGTCGACGATTTCGAAATTTTTCCGCAACCACATGAGCCATTCAGCACAGTATTGCGAAAGCAATTGAGCGAATCTGTTGCTGTGCCTTTAAGAGAGGAGGCTGCTACGTTTGCTCGGGACCGGTTGGTCACGCGCATCCCTGTGCAGTGATCCGGATGCGGGCAATCTACTTCAAGAACGCGGCGGTGAATGTGGTTCGCGACATGGAAAAGAATCACACCATGGCGTTTGCCGCGGCACTGGCGTACTACTTCGTTCTTGCCCTGTTTCCTTTCTTGATTTTGCTCTCCGCGGTCGTCGCCCATTTGCCGCTTCCCGGTTTCTTCAGCCAGGCTATGGGACTAATCGCGCGCATAGTCCCGCCCGCCAGCATGGGCCCGCTCACGACTTTCTTGAAGGACACAATTTTCTCCAGGCACAACAGACTGCTTACCGTCGCCATTCTGTTCACCGTGTGGTCGGCTTCGAGCGGGTTTACAGCTCTGATCGATGCGCTCAATACCGCCTATGGTGTGTCTGAGACGAGGCGCTACTGGAAGACCCGCAGTCTCGCGATCGGCCTTACGTTCTCGGTTGGACTCCTGCTCGTCATTGCCCTCGGACTTATGCTTGTCGGCCCCAGCCTAAATGCGTGGCTCACCACCACAGTACGAGTGGGCCGCCTCTGGCCCTATGTTCGATGGTCACTCGCGATTGCGTGCACCGTCCTCGCGGTTGAGCTGCTCTATTTTGTTGCGCCGAATGTGAAGCACAGATTCGTGAGTACGCTGCCGGGGGCGATGATTGCGGTCGGCGGCTGGATTGGATTGTGTTACCTGCTCGGAATCTACTTCCAGGAGTTTTCCCGATACAGCAAGGGCTATGGAAGCTTAGGCGTGGCGCTCGCATTCAGCATTTGGCTTTATTGGACCGGCTTCGTGACATTGATCGGCGCCCAATTCAATTCAGAACTCCTGCAGGAAACCAGAGGGGCGCCTTGCGCAAAACGACGTGCGCAGCCTGACTTGGCCGCGTAATCCGCGAATTTACCAAGCGAAAAATCGCGGACTAATAAAAGGTGACCAATACTATACAGACAGTGAGCGGCGCACTCGGATAAAGTTGCCGGTGAAAGTTACACGGGTGAAAGGAAAGGAACGAAGAAGGGAGCACGATATGAAAATGTTTACGATTTCTTTGCTGACTTTGTCGTTGTTGGGAATTGGCGCTGATGCCCAAACGGATACTGCCGTAAAAATCAATCTTGGTACGGCTGACAAATTTGCCGTGTTGGCTGGCGCTGGTGTCTCCAATACCAGCCCCCAGACTTACATCATCGGTGATGTCGGCAGTTATCCGACATGCACTGTAACGGGACTCACGGCATCTCAAGTGAAGGGACACTTGTATCTAAGTTGCAGCCCCGTGACGGCCAAGGCACAAAAAGGCCTAACTGTGGCATACAGTCAAGCAAAGAATGCGACATGTGGCACCGACCTTACTGGCAAAGACTTAGGCGGACTGAAACTTAAGCCCGGAGTCTACTGCTTTTCGACCACAGCTAACTTAACTGGCACTCTGACCCTGGACGCTGAGGGAAATCCCGAAGCGCAGTGGGTTTTCCAGATTGGCACTGCTCTAACCACCACCACTAATTCCAAAGTGGTCATGGTTCTAGGGCGTGATCTCCCTCAACCACTCTGGAGTAAAGGGAAGAGAGGGTGCAATGTGTACTGGCAGGTCGGCTCCTCAGCTACGATTGGGAGCAGTAACACTTTCGTCGGGAAAATCCTAGCTCTTGATAGCATCACGCTAGGCAGCGGCGTCCTTCGTGGCAAGGCTCTGGCCAGCACAGCCGCGGTCAGTATTACTGGTCAGGAGACAGTCGACGGTCCGCCCTGCAATTAGCGCGGATAGTGCTCGTCTCCAAGTAGGTCGACAGACTGCTTTGCTTCACAAAGAATCCACTGATTCGCGTCTACACAATGGAGCGATGGCAGCGGATGCTGCTTATCGCTCTGTGTAGACGATGGGGTTCGGAGAGAAGCGCGCCGTGAAGAACAACTAGTCGTGCAGAACCACATTGAGCAGCGAATGCGCTTCTGCAGGAAGGCCGAGGGAGACCAGAAGCGAAACCACGCGCGGAGCCTGACTTGGTCGCGCAGTGAGCTTTTTCCCGAAATGGTGTCGGCATCCTGAATTAAATAAAAGTTGATCAATAGTGTACAGACACCGAACCCACGTTTGAATAAGGTTATTCCGTGGAAGTTATGTCTGTGAAAAGGAACGAAGAAGGGAGCACGACATGAAAGTGTTTGCGATTTCTTTGCTGGTTTTGTCGTTGTTGGGCGCCGCTCATGCCCAAACGGATGCTGCCGCGGTGAAAATCAATCTTGGGACGGCTGACAAATTTGCCCTGCTGGGCGCCTCCGGCATCACTAACGTTAGTGCGCAAACTTACATAATTGGCGATGTAGGTAGTTCTCCCACACCCACCATAACTGGACTCACGCAAGCCCAAGTGAAAGGTCACCTGTTCCTCAAGTCGAGCCCGGTGACCGCCAAGGCACAGACAGATCTGACCGTGGCATACAATGAAGCGGCGGGCGCGAAATGTGGCACCGACCTCACGGGTAAGGATCTGGGCGGAAAGAGGCTCGGACCTGGAGTCTACTGCTTCTCGTCGTCGGCCGGATTGACTGGTACTCTGACGCTGGACGCGCATGGGAATCCCGATTCCCAGTGGGTTTTCCAGATCGGCAGCACGCTAACCACTGCGAGCAATTCGAAAGTGGTGATGGTCCTGGGGCATAACCTACCGCAGCCGCTGTGGGCCAAAGGTTTGCGAGGGTGCAACGTGTACTGGCAGGTCGGTTCCTCAGCTACGATTGGAACCGGGCACATTTTTGTCGGTAAGATTCTGGCGCTTACCAGCATTACGCTCAACGGTGGGACGTTTCGTGGTAAGGGCCTGGCCAGTAATGGAGCGATTACGATGTCTGCGCGGGAGACGGTTGACGGTCCGCCCTGCGATTAGGGCTGGCGTCGGGGATGATCATATCTACACAATAGAGCGATGGCAGCGGATACAGCTTATCGCTCTGCGTCGGCCGTTGGTGTCGCGAAGAACAACTAGTCATGCAGGACAACATTGAGCAGTGAGCTGTGGACCTGCAGACCGCCGTTGTAATGGATGAAGCCCAATTTCCTGAAGCGGTTCATGAAAAAGCTCACTCGCGAGCGAGTCGTACCAACCATCTCCGCCAGGGTCTCCTGACTTATTTTAGGAATCACGGTCTCCGGCACACCTTCTTTGCCAAAATGAGCGAGCAATAGAAGAACCCGGGCCAGTCTCTTTTCGCTCGAATTAAATAACTGGTCAACCAGATCCTCTTCATAGCGGACATTCCGCGCCAACAAATAGCCGACGAACAAGTCTGAAAATGTATGTTCGCGGTGAAGTGCATTCATCATGGCTTGCTTATCCACTCGCATCAGTTCGCAATCCGTCATCGCCTCTGCGGATCCCATGCGCACGATCTGGCCGGCCAGCGCGCCTTCGCCAAAGAAATCCCCTTCCTTCAAGATGCCGATGGTCGCTTCCTTACCCGTCTTAGAGACGACGGTGAGCCGCACTTTGCCGGTTTGGACGTAGAAGACAGCGTCCGCCGCATCTCCTTGAGTGAACACCACATTTTTTTTCGGAACCGCCAGGAACTTCCTGCCGCTGCCAATTGTCGCCAAGAAATTGTGGGGGTCGAATTCGCGGGTCTTTGTAGTTTTTGCCGGTGGAGTCATGTTTGGTGCCACGACAAGACTAGCGCGGCCAAATTGATTCGCGGAAACTCTTAGCAACTCTTACAGCAACGCATCCATGCATCTCGTTGACTGTAATAAATTTACGGTAGCGGTAGGGTTTTCCGCCCAAACCAGACTACGGCTCGCATAGATTTTTAGTTGCAGCATACGATTTTTTGCGCTACGATTTCGCGCATACGGATACGATTCTAAGGAAAGGAGCGCTACTCAGATGGCACGCAACGGAAACGGCAGGCACTATGAATCAATGGATCGGGCTGATGTTCCCCAGGGCCGAAAAGGAAAACACCGGAAAGCGGTAGCCGACATTTTGACCGACTTGGCTAAACTGAATGCTCAGCAAGCGCTCAAAATTCCGCTCAGCGGCTTGAACGGCGAGAAGATGCAGAATCTCAGGTCGGCCTTGAACCGGGTGACACGAGAGAAGAATATTCCGGTAGTAACTTCGAGCGACGAAAAGTATCTGTACGTTTGGCGCGCCGACTCGCCCGGGATTGCGGGAGAAAACAGGCAGCGGAGTGGCAACCCACGGGCTAGTCGTGCAGAACCACATTGAGTAGCGAGCTGTGAACCTGCAACCCGCCTTCTATGCCGCCCGCATATTGAATAAAGCCCAGTTTTCGAAATCGGTTCATGAAGAAACTTACCCGCGAACGAGTAGTGCCAACCATTTCCGCCAAGCTTTCCTGGCTGATTTTGGGAACTACGGTTTCGGGCACTCCCTCCTTGCCAAAATGCGCCAGCAATAAAAGTACGCGCGCCAGCCGTTTTTCGCTGGAATTGAACAACTGGTCAACCAGATCCTCTTCATAGCGGACATTCCGCGCCAGCAAATACGCGACGAACAAATCTGAAAATGTGGGTTCACGATGCAGCGCGTTCATCATGGCTTTCTTCTCGATCCGCAGAAGTTCGCAATCCGTGATTGCTGTCGCCGACCCCATGCGTTGAGACTGACCAGCCAACGAGCCTTCGCCGAAGAAGTTCCCCTCGCTGAGCATGCCGATGGTTGCTTCCCTACCGGTCTTGGATACGACCGTAAGCTTTACCTTTCCCGATTGAATATAGAAGACCGCGTTGGCCTCATCCCCCTGGGTAAAGATCCCTTGCTTCTTTTCGACAGCCACGTTTTTCCTGCCCTCGCCGATGGTTGCGAGGAAGGTATTGGGATCGAACTCGCGCTTCTTCCTGCCGTTCGATGCCTTAGGAGAACTCATTTGCAGCGATTCTAGCGCAAAACCTTCCTAATTGGCACAAATAGTGACATTGGGAGAGAGCCTTCTAATCCCTCCCGGTGTGTCGCATAAAGTGAGCCATTTTGCTCAGTATTCCACCGGTCAATGTGCGAACCTCTGAACGCACCTGAGCAAGTACAGCTGGAGTGAAATGCGCTGCGAAGATCTAATGAGTCCTGACCTGGTTAGCGAAATCGTGCTGGTGGGAAGTGTTGCGCTGATGGTCGCCATATTGATACTGATCGTAGTGGCCGCTCTCACGCAACCGACGGCGCTGGCGTGGAATCAGTGGGGCGAACCCTCAGAGCGATGTAATTCCCTCGCACAAGTTTGGAGAGTCCTATGACAGCAAGCGTTCAAGTCGGCACTATCCTGATGGAAAGTCGTCCAAGTATGGCCAAGGCGCTGGGGCTGCAAAGTGCGCCCTACTCAGCCAACTGGGGAGTGCTCACGGCGGTCGATGGCTTAGGGATTAATAGCAAGATCCAAGCTGCCGGGTGGAATTTCTTCTTCATGGCTGCAGAAGTGAAAGTGATGTTTTTCGGCGCGCTCGGGGCACAGCGCGTCCAGAACGCACTGCAGAGAATGTTGATAAAAGTGAAACCGTTGAACTTTAATTGTCTTGAGGTCACGGGTATCGCTGCTAAACGATTTCTAGGCGTGCCCTACACTGTTGTTTCGGGCCATTCACGCCATATCCAACAGAGTTGCTACCTTGACGGCGACAACGCACGTAGGAGGTCGCAGCGCGAGGCCGCGCAAGACGGGGTCTGATCAATTGCGGCCAGACTCCTGCCCCTTTGAGTTAGCTTTCATTTAAAGGTCAAGCTACTTTCACCAACCATCCCATTTGCTTTTCTGAGCCGACCAAACGCCGATCCCGGTGGGGCTCTGTCCGCGGCTGCCCCGTGCTGAGTTCACACTTCTCGCCCACCTTAGCGCCGCAAGTCGGGCACCGCACCCCGAGAGCTATTTTTTTCTTGGCTGTCATGTGAGCATAATGCAACAATTCCTGACGCGAAGATGTTCAATTGTGATCAGAAACAGGTCAAATAAGGGATAAAGCAGTCTCTCATCCTTTTTTCTTGGATCACGGTGGCGACGTTATGGTCCCGCTATTCGTAAAGGTGGGCGAGCCCTTAATGTGATCCTGAATCAGCGCGTGCGGATGGTTTTGCGCGGCTTTTGTCGCTGGTGGCTACTTGGGCATCGTTTCTGCCGAGGCTGATCTTGGTGCCGGCTTCGCGCGAATAGTTCAACGTTAGGACGTCAGGAGACTGCTTTCGTATCTCGCTTCTATATTGGGCGCGGGAAGCGGTGGAGTGGACACCGAACTGATCGCGTTTCGATTCACTTGTGCCCATCGCGGTGATTGAGTAGGTGCCATTTTGTGTGGGCAGAACTTCCAATTTATAAGTGCCGCTGACTGGGCCGCAGATCTGAATGTAGGCGGCACAATGTTTGAGGCCAGTCTTTTCGTCAAGTTCATTGCACTCGACAAAACCGTCGGCCAGGGGCAAATCTTGCCATACTTTTGGGGCTCGCGGATCGTATCCGATTTTGCGGCCGCGGGGATCGGTAATACGTAACCCGACGTTGGGCGGCCCGGCATTTCCGGTTTCGTAAACTATGCCGATTTGTCCCATCGACTCGCACGACTGCTGATCGGTAGGATCGACTTCATCGCGGATTTGATGTAGGGGCGAACGCGCCGTGAGGTTGTTGTCCGCATCGAGCCCGGCCGCGGCAACGGAAGACACTCCGAGGTGCAGAAAGGAAATTGCGAGCGCCCATTGCAGACATCTGCGTTTCATAACAACCTCGAAATATCCGATCGCCATGTGTTAATCGGGCGCGAGGGCGTCGTCAGTATGTTCCCAGCGAGCACACTTACGCCGACCGCGGCTTTGCGCGATGCGGCCTTATTAGCACTTGATGATGAGGCGGAACAACAGACTACTGCTAAGAATGATGCGTGCACAAGTTACTTTGGTGCATCAGGACGCAATTTTTCGTGAATTTTTTGGGGTCGCGCCCGGATTACTTTCCCAACCCGATTCCGCGCAGGAGTTCCTGGAAGCGGGGCTCACCGCGCAGCGGGTCGTAAATTGGATCTACCTTGAGGGCGGTAAGGCTACTGGAGCGCTCCGCATAGGCTTTTTCTAACCAATCCAATGCTTTGTTGTTGTCTCCTGTACCGATGTACGCAATGGCCAAGGATAAAGGATTCAGCGTGCGGTGCGTTCCCATCCGTTCAATTTGCTCGATGGCGAGTTTGGCGCGGGCCTGCTCGCCGGAGCGGCCGGAAACGTAGGCGATCATTACCCAACTCCACAACGGCGCGTTGTCAGCCTGGCGCCAGGACTCGGCGTCGGCGAGGGCGTCTGCGAACGACGCCTTTTGCGTGTAAGCCCAGACCAACATGTGCGCTCTGGGGAAATTCGGCTCCATGTCCAGCACGCTGTGGAACTGTTCGATGGCGCGGTCATACTGGCGTGAGAAATAGAGAATTGCGCCGTAGTCAGTCGCGATGATTAGCGAAAGTGGATCGAGTTGGCGGGCGCTTTCGATTTCGGGAAACGCTTCACTGAAACGTCCCTGCAACGCAAGGCATTCGGCGTACCAGTGGTGTCCGGTGGCGTAATTCGGATTCAGTTGGATGGCACGGCGATATTCTTTTTCCGCGGTCGCCCAATCCCAATCGTAGTTCTGGGCGATGACCGCGAGGGCAGTGTGAGCTTCCGGCAGCCGTTCGTCGAGTTCGAGGGCGCGCTTCGCTGCTGCGCGCGCTTTCGGGATGAATTCGATTTGCGGCGAGTCAGTGTAACCGCCCATTAGCGCGTAGGATTCGGCTAACCCCGCATAAGCTGGAGCGTACTGAGGATCCCTGGCTACCGCCTGCTGAAAATACTGGTTGGCCTGGCGCAAGCCTTGCGCGGTCCGCTTGTTGGAGAAGTAGCGGCCCTTGAGATACAGCTCGTAAGCCGCCGACTCTGATGGCGAAAGCGCAGCCTGAGGTGCGGACTTGGTTCGTTCATTGCTGCCGATCTGGAACTGAATTTCGTTGGCAATCTGTTGCGCGATCTCGTCTTGAACGCCCAACACGTTTCCCGGTTCGCGATCATATTGACGCGCCCAGAGGTGAGTCTGATCTTTCACCTGGATGAGCTGTGCGGTGATTCGTAATCTGCCGGAGTCACGCCGGACGCTGCCTTCCAGCGCGTATTGAACGCCCAATTCACGCGCGATTTGATCAAGGGGTTCCCTGTTATGTTTGTACTGCATAACCGAGGTTCGCGCGATCACCCCCAAGTGCTGAGGATCAAGACTTCCTAAGCGGGCAATCATCTCTTCCGTCATGCCATCGCTGAAGTAATCCTGGCTGGGGTCGCCGGTGAGGTTTTCGAAGGGAAGAACCGCCAGCATAGGCTGGCCTTTGGATCCCGAAGGCCGCGATTGAGAATGCGACCACAAATAAGCGACCAAGGCCACGATCAGTGCAAAGGAGATCACAAACACCACGTCCACTGTCGAGAGCGGGCTGGCTTGATGGTGAGTGGCACAGCAATCCGAGGCTGAGGTTGAACCTGGGGCTGTAGTTGAGGCTGAGGCTGCGGTTGAACCTGAGGCTGCGGTTGGATCTGAGCCTGAGGCTGAGCCTGAACTTGGTGCTGCGGCTGCGGCTCTGGAACAACCACAAGTGCTTGCGCCTCAGGATCAGTTATCGGCGCAATGAAACGATATCCCCTCCCGTGACGGTTTGAATAAAACGCGGTTCTTCGGGATTGTCCCTGAGCGCTTGCCGGACTTTGCGAATCGCACCATTGATGCTGTTGTCGGTGTCGAGGAAAACGTCCTTGCCCCAGATTCTCTCGACGATGTGTTCGCGACTGACGAGCTGTCCTCTTTGCTCAACCAGGACAGCGAGAATTTCCATGGGAATGCGCTCCAATTTGAGCACACGACCGGAGCGACGCAGCCTGCAGGCGCGTGAGTCGAACTCAAAGTCTTCGCCGAATTTGATCGAGCCCGGGAAGCGGGCCGGCTCTAACTCCACGCTGCCTCCCCCAAAAAGAAGCACGGTATTCTACATCGATTTCGTCATTTTGCACCATCTATTTTGTTATCAATAATTTGAAGAGACATAAAAAGTAAGATGCCGACAGATATCCGCTATTGCAAGCAGAACCATACTGAGGCACTATGCCCGGCGCTTCTGATAAGGAGCAGCGGCAGTCGGGTATCGATGCCCGAGGGTTTGCTAACTGTACACTCGCCGTTGTGATTCTGGCGGCGAAGTTGTGCAACTACACGCGCACCGAGCGCAAATATATCCCAGGAGGATAATTCACATGAGAGTTAAGCAGTCGGTTCTAGTTCTTTCATTCGCCTTGGCGTGCTTTAGCCTGACGGCGCTCGCACAGGACATTTCCCAAGCCAACATTACAGGCGGTGGAAAAAAAGGCGACATTCCAGTCTTCACAGGTGCCAACAGTATTGGGAACTCCATCGCGAAACAGGCTGCAAAGAACTCCATCGAAGTGGCCTCAGAGCATACCGGAGACGTTACCGACGGAACGATCGTCTTCGGTAACAACGAAGCAGACTGATTCACTGGCACAGGGCGCTGGCGTGTACGGCGAACTTTCCACTACCGGCGAAAGCATCACAGGCCAAGGGTTCCAATTTGGCGGTGGCGGCACCTGGGGTGATGGCGGAGGTAATGACGCCACAACTGGATTGGCGAATTACGCTGTTATTGGCACCAGCGATAACAAATCCGGCGGAATTTTCCAAAACGACGGCGGCAGCTACTACACTCTCTTCGGTTTCAACCATGCCACGGGTTCGACTGGATTCCCTTGGGCAGCATTTAACGGAGATGGCTCTGGCTGCAGTATCAATCCGGAGGGAGACTTTTCGTGTAACGGTACGAAGAACGCGGTCGTCCCTGTCGACGGCGGCAAGCACTGGGTTGCGGAGTCTGCCATCGAGTCTCCAAACGTCTGGTTTGAAGATTTCGGCTCAGCGCAGTTAGTGGGTGGCGTCGCCACGGTTCGGATCGATGCGAGGTTCCTGCAGACCATCAGCACCAAGTCCGAATATCACGTGTTCCTGACTCCCAATGGCGATTGCAAAGGTCTGTTTGTCCAGCAAAAGACCGCGACCGACTTCGAAGTGCGCGAACTGGGCAACGGAAATTCCAGCGTGAAATTCGACTACCGCATCACCGCTCTGAGGAAGGGCTACGACAATGTTCGCTTTACGGATCATTCTCGCGAGTTCCCAGCCAACAGGGACGGAAGTGTACGGGGGCAGTAAGATTCAGATAACGTTAGTTTCGGGACCAGTCTAGTTGACTGGTCCCGATTTTTTTGGTGAAACAGCTTGCGGCGATCCTCAGGCAAGGTCGTAGCGATCAAGGTTCATCACTTTAGCCCACGCCGCCGCGAAGTCCTTCACAAACGCCTCTTTCGAGTCGTTACATGCATAGACTTCTGCGAGTGCGCGGAGTTGGGAGTTCGAACCGAAGACGAGATCGGCACGCGTAGCGGTCCACTTGACTTTGCCCGTCGCGCGATCGCGCCCTTCGTACACCCCTTCGGATGTGGAGGAGGGCTCCCACTTCGTACTCATGTCGAGCAGGTTGACGAAGAAATCGTTCGTCAAAGTCTCGGGCCGGTTGGTGAAGACGCCGTGCTTGGTCTGCCCGAAGTTCGCATTCAGGGCGCGCAGGCCGCCGATGAGTACTGTCATCTCGGGGGCAGTCAGCGTCAGCAACTGCGCCCGATCTACCAGCAACTCCTCAGCCGACAGAACCTGTCCGCTGCGGAGATAGTTGCGGAACCCGTCCGCGACCGGCTCCATTACGGCGAATGACTGCACGTCGGTCTGCTCCTGCGAAGCATCCGTGCGTCCCGGCGTGAAAGGAATTTTCACGTCGTACCCGGCCTTCTTCGCAGCTTCCTTGACGGCTGCACAGCCGCCCAGAACGATCAGGTCGGCCAGCGAAACCTTCTTTCCCTTACTGCCGTTAGTCTGCGCGCTGTTGAACTCCTTTTGGATTGCCTCCAGCTTCTGCAGGACCTTCGCCAGTTCGGCCGGCTGATTCACTTCCCAATCCTTTTGTGGCGTAAGGCGAATGCGCGCCCCGTTCGCTCCACCGCGCTTGTCAGAGCCGCGGAACGACGCGGCCGATGCCCAGGCAGTCGTCACCAGTTGTGAGATCGTGAGTCCAGATGCGAGGATTTTCGCCTTCAGCGCAGCAACGTCCTGCTCATCGATCAATTTATGATTCACCGCGGGA
>CAVYQB010000004.1:0-25428 GCA_963770465.1 uncultured Acidobacteriota bacterium | reverse complement strand
GAAAATCACATGCTTGATCGGAGGATCGTTTCTAAGCAGAAGCTCGAGCTGCTCTTTGGTAAAGGTCGAAGACCCTAATCCAGCGCTATTGCGCAGGCCGGCATTATAAGCAGTCGTCACGTCGGCCTGGCCTTCGAAGATATACAACGGCGGCGTAGCTTTCCGGGCCTGATCAAAGTTGAAAAGAATTTGGCCCTTGTGAAAGATCTTGGCCTTGGGATGCGTCTCCGACTCTTCCGCGGAGTTATTGTATTTGCGGGGCCTTTTGTTCGGGCCGGCGATTTTCCAGGTTCAAAGTTCTGGCACGAGACGTTGGGCCTTCATAACCTGGAAAAAATTTTGCGACAACAAGTTGTAAGATAACCGATGGTGCAATTGACTGTCGCTCCGCTTTCGGAAGGAATACGGCTGAGGCACACGAATAGCGGTGTCTTCCCTTTCTATGACACCGCTCACGATTCCGCAATACGGTGAGGTATCCGTATGAGGTATCCGATGAGCCACCAGGTTCCGCGCGCCTTGTCTTTACGAAACAGGTCCGCCAGATACTTCTCCGATTGGGCGGCCTCAACGATCAAACGCGGGAGGGGCTTCTAAGCTCCGCTCGTGCTTCTCTGGGCCGGGCAGCGTATTTTTGCTGTCCTTCCCCGCGTCTATTCTCAGTTGACCTTATGCGCGGAGGGTTACCTTCTACCTTTAGAGTTCACATGGAAGCTGCTTCAATCGGACAATCCTCCACGTGGGCCAGGTCGTGATTCGAGCAAGAGCTCTAACACCGTTAGCGCGTCACCTGACTGGCTTCCCGTCTTCTTCGGTCAACTGCATTGAGCAAGAGGCGCTGGCCAGATTCAGATCTTGCCTGCGCCGATGCTGGTTTGATTTCCACTCTAGAGAGAAAAACTCCTAATTTAGGAGTTTCAGTCTACATAACGCTTGTGGGCGCCGATGCTTCTTTTGCTTCCGTGCCGGCGTCGGGCAGCGCGAGACACAGGGTCGTGTACGGGGCAGCGAGATAAACCCGCGCAATCGCGCCGATCGCAGCATCGTCGTCCATGTTCTGTTCAGTCTGCGCAGCCTCCTGTTTAGCGACATCAATTGCGAGCTTAAACAGGGCAGCCGTGCTTTTCGTGACCATGAAGGGGCCCAATTGGCAAAATGTTGTCTCGCTGCTTTGTTCGGCCTGCGCACCGTTTTCATTACTATAGCGTGACTTGAATTCGGCAGCCGTGAGTTGCGCGGCATCTTCGATGACGACGTCGTCAATGATTTTGTCGACACTCTTCATGCGAGCGAGTTCATGCGCGTTTTGCCGCGTCATGCGTGCCAGCTTTTCCTGGGGGACAATTCCGGAAAGTTCACGCAAGGTTTTTAGCTGGGCGAAAATGGATGAAACGGACGGGCGGAGCGTAAAGTTCGCCCACTGATCGAACCTGGTGAAGCACTTCTCGGTCTCCGGGTCGGTGATTTCGCGATACAGCTTTTTCTCCTTGAACTGCTGTACACGAACCGCCAAGGCGACCCAGTCATTTGCGAGCCGCTTCAAGCCGTTCAATATGGCGCAATGCTCGCGTTCGGCAAACTCACGAAGAGAGATAACGTTTTCTTGTTCGCCAAGAACAGCTTCGGCCTGAGCATGGTTTGCGGACACAACCAACTGTGTTTGATTTTCCATAACGCTCCTTAATTAATATATTTGCGTTTCTTGCTGGGCGCATTCTTTTGGCAGATTGGCCAGCAAATCTTTGCTACTATTTCGAATTTATGACAGTAAAGGCCTGGTCCAAAGGTGTCTCGTCACTATTACTGGCTCCATGCATCCTGCAAATTGCCGAGTTGAGCATTTCGCTATTTTGCAAAGATTAAAGTTCCATATTGGCGACTGGTGCTTGACAACCTCCGGTGTCCGCTCTGATACAAACTTGAGTCGGACGCTCAGCCACCTAAGAAGCAAATCTGTCCGCAGAAGCTCACAATCGGTCATCGCAGTGGCAGCGGCCATGCGGAGAGGCTGCCCTATGAGGCACCCTTCACCAAAAAACTCCTTCTCACTCAAAAGGCCAATCGTTGCTTCCTTCCCATTGTTCGACACGACGGTCAACTTGACCTTGCCGCTTTGGATATAAAACACAGCGTCTGCCGCATCCCCTTGGGAGAAGATGATTTGCTTCTTTTCAAAAGGCACAACCTTCCTGCCCTCGCCGAGGGTGGCAAGGAATGCATGGGGGGCGAAATCGCGCTTCTTCTTGATGCCCATAAGCAGGCTGGTTGCTCCGTTAAGAATGGTTACTGCGACAAACGCAGCTTAACGGAGAATGAAACCAAGATGAATGAAGTAAGAAAAGTTGTCACTAATTGTGACATCAGCGACCGGAAAAAGCGAAAGTCTTATTTACGTTTGGTTTCAAAGAGTTGAGAAACATCTGCACAGGTCAGTTCCGGCATTAGGTGTTTGCACGTCCGCTCCTCCAGATTTGTTTGTCAAAATTGAGCAGTTTTGACCAGACTCTCCTCTAGGGGAAACGTATGCTTCCATTAATTCCACGGTGCAGTCATGGGTTAGTGCCGATTGACAGTATCGAGTTCCGACCCTCACGACTGCTCTAACTTCTGAACGCGCACGTTTTTGGCTGGACTCCAAAGGTTCGGCCTTTGCTTTGGCTTTGATGCTGCAAGCTTTAGGATATTTCCCGCTGGTGCGGCGGGTGCAGGTTTTTTCAAGACTGACAAACCCACGCTCCTCTCTTAGAGCAAGCGCACGAGGCAACTGATTAAGGAGCTTAGTATGAAAATGAAGATCGGTACATTTTTGATCGCGGCGGCAGTGATGGTATCCGCGGAAAGCTATGAGCAGCGACTGGCCGACTCCACAACTGTTCTCCACGAGATGTCCCAGGCGTCGGACCAGGGTATTCCGCAGGATCTGCTTCGGAAAGCCCGGTGCGTGATTGTTGTGCCTGGGTTAAAAAAGGTGGCGTTTATCGGCGGCGGCAAGTATGGCCGCGGTTACGCTTCTTGCATGACCAGGAAAGGATGGAGCCCGCCTGCCGCCGTCAGAATCGAAGGGGGTAGCTTTGGCCTTCAACTCGGCGGGTCCTCAACCGATGTCATCATGCTGGTGCTCAACGAGGGCGGCATGAAAAAACTGTTGTCGGATAAATTCACACTTGGCGGCGAAGCCGCCGTTGCTGCCGGGCCTGTCGGACGCAACACGAGCGCGAATACCGACGTTTTGATGACGGCGGAAATCTTGTCTTGGTCGAGATCGCATGGTGTCTTCGCAGGACTGTCCTTGGAGGGAGCAACTCTCCGTCAGGACCAGGACGAGAACGCCAAGCTTTACGGCAAGCCGCTGACCAACGAGGAAATCCTGACTGGCACGGTGAAACGGCCTGCAAACGCAGGCACATTCCTGGCGCAACTCCAGCGTTTCTCCGGCAAGGGACGTCCTCCTGCTGTCATTCCTGCTAAGAGCCAACAGCGGATAACCCCGCAGAAAGCAGTCAGCGTCACGGGAAAAATTAGCGATGATGGCAAGATGTTCGTGAGCGACAAGGACAGCAAGAGTTGGACAATAAGCAACCCGGATGCGGTCAAAGGACATGAAGGGCACCACGTCACCCTGCAAGCAGACGTGGATGCGGACAAGAGCGAGGTTCATGTCGAGTCGCTCAAGATGGCGAAGGATAGTATGCAAGAGTAAATCACGCGTTACCTCTGTCTGGGGGCCAGCGATCACGCTGGCCTTTCTTATTTGCTCAAGCAGGATATTAAAAAACTAGCTCCACGTAAGTATGGTCACTCGGAAACTGGGGCATGGCTCGTAGTTGCGAAAAATCGTCATTTCACCCGTTGACCTTTGAAGGGGTTTTGAGCGCTATCGATGTTTTCCCCAGCATGCCTCGCCCCGTGGGACCGTGTGTGCAATTTTGATCAGATTCTGAGAGGGTCAAAGGGAATAATTCTGGGATTCGCCCGAGGATCAGGTATCACTGCCACCCGCAAAGACAGTGCCCGCTGAAAACAGCCCCAGCTTTCGGACCAGTCCTATTGCGGTGGGAGACGCGAGGACAGCCACCCTCCCCCACACGGTGGTGCTCGTGACGAAAGTTGTTCACATCGGAGAAGATGTGATGGTGCGTTATTTCACACCCAAGCCCGCACCACATCAGCAGTCCGTCGGGCAATATCAAGTGCTTGATATGGGAGAAGACGTGAGTGTGCGCTATTTCGCACCCTTCGTTCGTAATACCAAAAACTAAGACCGAATCGATTTAAGCAAGGATGGCTGCCCGAAAGGCGCGCTCGTCTTGGTGTCAGTGTGCTCTCTGAGCTACGCACTCTTTGAAATCAAATGCAAATAAAAAACTTGCGCTTTTTCTGGTCGCTGATGTCTTTCGTACCAACCGCTCCTCCAGATTTGTTTGTCAAAATTGAGCAGTTTTGACCAGACTCTCCTCTAGGGGAAACGTATGCTTCCATTAATTCCACGGTGTAGTCATGGGTTAGTGCCGATTGACAGTATCGAGTTCCGACCCTCACGACTGCTCTGCTTTCCACACCCGAACCCGCTACGTTTAAGGCCGGGCTCACAAAGTTCGGCCTTCTCCTTGCCTTCCCGATTCCAGAACAAAATCATTCCCAAATAGGGAAAATTTGCCCATTTAGCCCATTTATTTCAAATACTGTGCAATTGTGAACATTCCCCAACACGCCAGTTTCGTACATTGACGCGAAGGAGCAAAATATGGAGGAACTATGCGGCCCACGGTCGTTTGTTCCTCGGATAGGCGCAGCGCTACCGCTGCGCCATATCTTTTTTCGGAAGGTATTTTTCACATGGCAGCTAGCAGACCATTCACTCCCCGGACACCTGACACCGCTAAGGCACCGCGACCACCGACGCACAACCAAGGCCAGAGTACAAGCCCGGCAGGCCGATACTTCTTCCCGGCAAGCCCAAGGCCCACGTTCCAGTGGCCGCCGAATTGTCTGTGGTGTTTCAAAGGGATTATTGGACACCACGGATGGGAACTCGCCTAGAGTCAGCATCGGCTTTTTGCCTCAAGGGAGACTTTCACTCTTAACGACCTTGCCAGGACCCAGTAACCAATCTATTTTGCTTTCTTTTCCAGATGCCACGTGACGGTGAGTGGGTCTCGACCTTTGCCGGGGCTGATGAGTCCGCGCTTTTCCAGCGCCTTAATGGTATTGCGATTAGCAGACAGAGGGCGTATTTGTTCATTATCTTTCAAGCGCCGCAGAACTGGATTGCCACCCAGCGAATCGGTTTCAAGCTGCTAGCCCTGTTGCATGTGCAAAAGCAGGTCTTGTTCAGTCTCGGTGAGTTTCTGCAGGAGATTAGCAGCTTTCTTCTTCGCCATTTCTCACGTTCGCTCGAAGTCTAGCTCTCCGTTTCCCCCAGTCGAAGCACTGGCGACTCGGTTCGGCAGCAAACCCCAAAATCCTGCCAAATGCGAAACCACGGACTCTGCGCCAGCATTTCGTCGTGCCGCCGATTGGCAGCCGAGATATCGCTTGCGTCGAGTGGTCTTATGTCCGAAGCCTCGAACATTTCCTCTAGCTGCTCGATTTCGTCAATTATGCGTTCAACGTCCATTGATCTCAACGCCCAGTCCAGGGAATAGGCTGGCCCCGAGGAAATAGAGTTTGTATGTAAGGTTCCGGCTCTTTCCTGTTTTTCGCCCACACCTCCAGAAAATCCTTGAATTCCTTGGGAGGTTCAAGCCCGAGAAACACGAACTTCAGACTTCCCAGGGCGCTGTTGGTGAGGTGAATGGTGGTTGCGAGTGCACCCTCTTCAGCCTCCTGAGCTATAGCTTCGGCTTTGAGGTGGGCTGATTGTGGACTCCAGCCGACTTGATCGAGTTTTGCCCATCGCCGCGACGAAGCCTTAAGACCCAGCAATTCCTGCTGGACGGTCAGCAGCGTCGGTTTGACTTCTGTGTTCCAAACGTTGCGGTACTCGGGTTGGTGGATTTGTGGAACAAGCGTGAGGAGAAATTCGAGAAGTTGCTCGGTGAAAACGAGAACGTGCCAGATGTCCTGCGCTTGGGCTTTGCGGTCGATTCGTGGCATTGCATGCTCCCTGACGTTGCGATTTCATCCGAGGCCGGGCACCAACTCTGTCGTGCATGAAAGCCTTCCCGCGCAGATCAGGCAACCGCATTCTACACCTACGTTAGGCGCGTCCAGATGAGATTCGCGACCAACGCAAAGCATTTGGGACGACGGCTGCACGCCGTTGGACTGATACCGCGGGCGAAGTCAATCGAGACCAGCCTGTATTGCAAGGACTCACCTTTTGGGTTTCTGCCGCCGCTTGTCCCAGTGCTTGAATCCCAGAACCTTCTTGATGTGCAACTGGTATGCGCCAGCACCTCGATCCTTCGTGACTTTGTGGATCAGCACTGTGACCTCGGGAACTGGGGGATTTATTCCGTTCAGTAGCCGTAGCTCAAAGGGCACCGAAACCTTCTCGAAGCGTTTCGTCCAATAGGGTTTGATCTGACGATATTCGATCTTCTTGGTGCCAGCAACGATCTGAGCCAGCCACTCGCGTTCGATTGTCGTTGTTATTCGGTCGTAACCAACTCGCACGTTTTTCCTGCGTCGGGCTGGAGACGAGTAAGTTCTCACGCATTTTCGGTAAGGGCTTAAGGCCTTGCTGCCGATCCGCCCCCACAATTAGCTCGTTCGAGGAAACCACTCTTTAGCTTTTGCACTCAGGCATCGCCACCTTGGCTCATTTAAGCGTTCGAGGCTGACACATATTGACCAGCACAGCATACCCAAGGAAGTGTGGCCCTACTCGCCTAGCTGTTTCTTCCAGCCAGTGTTTGTCATAGTCATGACCAGCCAGAGCAGTTTTCTTATGACTCCGAGAAATGACTTTCCACTCCATGACCAGAAGCGGTTCATTAGCGATTTGCCCGTCAGAATTCCAAAGAGTCCCGGCTGGTTCTGACCAGACCACTAAGTCCTTTTGCACGTCTTTTGTTGGTCCCATTACGTTGCCGGGTTTGCGTTCTTCCAGTTGCTTCACGCCTACATCAATGCCGATCTGTCTTAGATGGAATGGCCCGTGGGGAGAGCAGTGCCGCGCTAGATACCCGAGGGTGAACAGCGAAACCATTTCGTGTTCCCGTCCGTACCAAGCCGAAGATAGAACTTCGCGGTAAAACCTTCCAAGCGATTCTTCGATAATCGAGTCTAGCTCGACAGTATCCATAGAGGAGGTCACTGATTCCGGGTTGCCCTAGCGAACCCACCTTCTGTAAATGCGGCTGCCGTACCGGAACGCCGGGCTTGCCAACTACCGCGATGAGCCCACCGCCAAGTCCGTCTCGTAGATTGTCGAATAGCGCCGGTAGCGGACGGCGACCCGTGTACCGGGTTTGTGGTGTTTGATCTCGGTGTCAAGTTCCTCGGCGGTAAACAAGTAGTGGTCATCGACTGCAAGAATGACATCGCCGACCCTTATGCCTGCCTGCTCAGCGGAGCCACCGGGCGTGATTCGGGCGAGAGTTATCCCATCGTGCCTGACCTTGGGATTCCCATCCGTTGATGCTCCAATGCTCGCATCGCTGAACTCTTGGGGGGAAGCGGGCCTGTCTGAGCCGATTCGTGCCTCAGCTTTGCGCTCGTCCTGAGTGACGCTGCCATTGGTCGCTTCGCGGTCTCCTTCGACCACACCAAACATGTACATCTTACCGGACGCAGAAATGCTCACCGAAGATGTGCCGGGTGCGAGAAATCCGTACTCTCCTACTCGCAGGCTATCGAGTCGCACCAGCCACACCCTATTGCCGATCTTCTCGGGTTCAAAAGATATTTCATCTCTCTGAGCGCCTCCAGATTGATGCAAGTACAGTGTGGATTCTTTGTAGCTACGAGCCTCCAGTTTGAATACATTATTTCCGGAGGTGCCGTAGACATTCCCTTTGGGACCTACTATCAGTCCGTTAGGGTAAATTCCGTTTATGCCGTTAAAGGCAAACAGCACAGAGAATTTCCCCGAGTTACTTACTTTGAAGACGGTGCCGCAACCGACAGGAGAGTCCGGAAGGTGGCAATCGCCCTTTTCATAACCGCCTTGTTCGGTGAGACCGTACAGATTCCCCTCCTCATCCATTGCTATGTTGTTAGGTTCATCTCCATCGCCCGGACCCTTGAAGCTGTGAAATACTGTTACTTTGTAGTTGGTATCCAGTTTGAATACCGTTCCATTATCGTAGGTGCCGCCTCCGAACGCGGTGCCGTAAATATTTCCCTTACTGTCCCGGACAATACTGTCGGGGTAGATTCCGTCCTCGTCGTTGAAACTGTAAATCACCTTCAACTCACCCGAGGTCGTTAGTTCAAATATTTCTCCGAACTCAGAAGTATAGTCTGTGCCATAAAGATTCCCCGCACTGTCTATGGTTAATGACAATGGATTGTATCCATCCGATCCGCCGGTGAAACTATAAAGTAGGGTAAAGTCCCCTGTTTTAGTTATCTTGAAAATTACCCCACACCCAAATCCGTCTTGGCAACCTGAGCTGCCGCCAAAATAGGTTATGCCGTATAAGTTTCCTCTGCTGTCTTGGATTAAGACGATGGGGATATCACCGTCAGTCCCGTCGAATGTGTGTAATACGCTGTATTCTCCGGTAGCACTTAGCTCGTATACCACACCGCAACCCGAGTATGGGGACCGCAGTTTCCACTCAAGCTGCCACCATAGGAAGTAATTCCGTAAAGATTCCCCTGTGAATCTCGGACGAGTGCGGTGGGGTTATAACCGTCGCTTCCACCAGTGAAGGCGTATAACACTTTTTCGTGGTTGGTTGCTTTGTGGGTTTGAGCTTGGGACCCCATAGTGAAACTCAACACAGCCACGGCGGCTGCCAATAGAGGAAGCGCAAATAGCTTCATGAGTGAACCTCACTTCTATCGATTACGCAAAGAGACCGCCGAGAGAATCCCGTGCCCGGAAGTACGACGGAGGGATCGCGAAAGGGACGCCTTAAAATTAGCCCCCGACGTGGGCAATAGCAAGGAGATTCGGATAGCCCTGGCATTAAACGTGCCAGTTGGCAAACGAGCATCACCGAGAGACACATTGCGAGCGCATACGAATGTGATGTTTATCACAGGGGCATAGCCGCTGCGGCTTGAGCATTGGCCTGTTGGAGAGGGAGGACGACCAAGAATTTTGTCCCTTTCCCGACCTCGCTGGTTACTTCAATCCGGCCGTGATGTTCCTCAGCGATCCGGCTAGATAATGAGAGGCCCAGTCCCGTGCCGTTTCCCTTGGTCGTATAGAACGGCCGGAAGATGTTGGGCAGATGTTCGGGCGCAATGCCACGACCCGTATCGGTGACGGCAATCGCGGCGTCGCCTTTCAAAGACAAAATCTGAACCCGAATTGCTCCTGCACCGTCAATCGCCTGAACCGCGTTCAACAACAGATTCAAAAGCAGTTGGTGAATCTGATCGCTGTCGTGTTCAACGTTTGGCAGACTTAGGTCTTTCTCGAAACCGATTTTGATCGGTCTGGACAGCACTTGCTGGCCTGCCAGCACGACCGCATGTTCCACCGTGGTATTCAGGTTGCTCGGGCGAATCTCGGGTGGGTGCGGACGGGCTGCGTGGAGCAGGTCGGTGAGAATGTGGTTGATCCGTGCGATCTCCAGACGAACGTCCATGACCACCGCAAGCGCCGGGCTGGAGACCGGTAGGTCTCGTCCAACGATTTCGATCACGCCTGCAATACCTGCGAGCGGATTGCGGATTTCGTGGGCGAGCTCAGTAGCAAGTTCTCCGAGTGCGGCAAAGCGTTCCGCACGCGACATCTGGGCGCGGTGCAGCCGTTCCACCCCTTCTCGACTCTCGCGCAACTGCTGCACCATGTGGTTGAAGTCACGACCGAGGTCCCCGATTTCGTCGTTGCGACTGGCAAAGCCCACCGTGACATCGAGGTGCCCTTCTCCGACGCGCACAATCTTGCCCTGAAGTTCCATCCTAATTTCCCTGACACGGTCCGCTTCCTGATGATTTAGTACAGCGCCAGCCACGTCGTTCGGCCGAAAAACCACGGCCTTAATCATGGGGGTGGAGTGTGGTTTGTGTACTCCGGCAAGGTCGGGAATGGTCGCTGTATTCATTTATCAACCAGCGTTCCTGACACGTTATCTTGGCCTATGCGACGTGGATTTTCGCCGAGAGCCACTGCCTCGGCACAAATTGAAAGATCAGTTCACCTTGGGTGACCGTGAACTCCATTCCACAACGCGAGCACGTGAATTCCCAATCTTCTGGATGTTCTCTCGCCCGAGAGGCCATGCGGGCGCTTGATGTTGCTTACCCACGACCTCTGGGAATGCGAATGTTAGAGGCCCCACACCACAGTACCGTAATGGTAGGGCTGGCAGCCATGGTGCGACTGCTCAAAAGTGCACACTTTTCAGAAAACAAGGTGGGTAATCAGTTCGGCACAAATGCTGGGCAGTGCAACCTGTACTGCGAGTTCGGTAAGATCGGATTAAGATGGCACTTCCAAAACTCACCCCCGACCAAATAGCTCAAGTTTCAGGACTCGTGTGCCAATACATAACCACCCAGCGTGAAAAGTACGCCTCGCGTGCAGTCCCGTTGTCGGCACAGCAGAGGGCTGCCATGAACGGATTCTTCTCGCCGCAAGTGCCGGATGGAACCCGACTTCTCGTGTTACAGGGGGAGCGGGTTGCCAACCCAGATTTCTACCCTATGTTAACGAGCTTGGGTTTTAGCAATCTCCCCGATCAATCGACCATGGCAGCGATTACATTCTCTAGACGTTGTTGTCTCGCACGAGCCGTTTTCGGCTGGATTGCTATTTCACGAACTTGTCCACGTGGAGCAGTACCGGCAGCTTGGCATTCCGCGTTTCTCAGAACTTTATGTGCAAGGATTTCTGAATGGCGGCAGCTACGAAGCGATTCCGCTGGAAGTCAATGCCTACACGCTCGGAGGGCGGTTTGAACAGAATCCCGCTGGACACTTCTCGGTGGCACAAGAGGTCGGAAAGTGGAACTCAGAAGGAAGGCTGTGATACGCGAGATGGGACACGGAGCCGCTGAAGCCCTGCGATGCCCGGCAGATGCGGTGCTTCCCAGTGTCCACTCGGATGAATCACGTGGCAAACGACGACGAGCTATGCTCCGCACCCGTGGAGCTTGCTCAGGTTCAGAATCGGCTCTTCGTCTAGCATGACTCGGTGGGGGGCGATGCAGGATCACGTCCGCTTGATGACGCAGAGGGAGAGGTATATCCATTGAACACGGCAAAATCCGTCCTGCTGGCATTTCTGTTTCTCTGCGTCGGACACGCCTTCGCGCAGTCAGTCGAGCAGGAGCCCTCCGCAGTTGTGGAGCTTGGGGGAACTACCGACTGGAATGTCAAAGGCGGTACACCGAGCTTCGGTCCTGACGTTGCGGTTGAACTTACGCCCATCGAAAACTGGCTAGAACTTGAGGCGGGGGTTACTCCGCTTTTCACCCGTCATTCGACAGAATGGGACATCGACCTTCTTTTCAAGAAGCCTTGGACGATCTCGAAAAAAACAGAGTTCATGTTGGGCGTGGGTCCGGCGTGGGTTCATACGAATGAATTCGGCATGACAACGAACTCCGTCAGTGCTGAAGTCGTGCCGGATTTCATGTTCTGGCCCTCGGCGAAGCATAGATTCGGTTGGTATATCGAACCGAGCTATGATTACAACTTCGGTCGAGGGCACGAACAATCGCTTGGAGTAAGTGTCGGCTTATTGATAGCGATCCCATGAGGCGTTATTTGGTCTGGGTGTTAGTTTGTGCCCCACACTTCAAATTGATCCGCCAATCGGGACTTCTACTCCCTTGACTGAGATTGCCAAATCGTCCGTCGTTCTGGATCGAGAACTCGACCAAGAGAAAAGCCTCGACCCCAATGGCCCACGCATCCGCTGCCCGCTATGCGGCTGGTCGCCCCGCAAAGAGGACAAATGGTTTTGCACCTGCGGACACGATTGGAACACCTTCGACACGGGAGGGGTCTGCCCAGCTTGCCTCCACCAGTGGACTGAAACCCTGTGCCTCTCTTGCAGCCAATGGTCGCCACATTCCCTGTGGTATTCGCAGTGACGAAATTCTTCTCCTGAACACACCTGAATCTTCGTATTAAGTAATTGGGAGAAGAAATACGGGCAGCCAAATCCAGCCCGGACGGGGCTAACCGTCCTGCTGCCCCTTGTAGTTACGAATATCGGGCATTGTGAGCGTTAATGACCATACAGGCGCATCGCTTTCCCCCATAATAATGATGGCGGCATATCCAGTTAGGATGACCTTTGGTAAAGCATCTCACTCCCGCGAAGAAGAGACCTGATTTCAACCCCGCAGCGTTTCTTTCCACAATCGGAAAAGGCAGGGAGATGATGTCTTTTCAAAAGAAGAACACGATTTTCGCTCAGGGCGATACTACGGACGGCCTGTTTTTTATCCAAAGCGGGAAGGTAAGGCTCAGTGTCGTATCAGAAGCCGGGAAAGAAGCAACTCTGGCCATTTTGGGCGAAAGAGATTTCTTTGGAGAGAGCGGATTAGCTGGTGCAGTTCTACGCATGTCGTCCGCTACAGCCATCACCGACTGCATCCTTCTACACGTCGAGAAAAAGGCGATGATGCTCACAATGAGTCTGGAACCAAAACTGTCGGCAATGTTTCTCAAGTATTTACTGAAGCGAAACATGCGTTATCAGGATGATTTGGTCGATCAGCTTTTCAATTCCAGCGAAAAACGGCTTGCAAGAGTTCTTCTCTTGATGGCGCACTTCGGCGAAGAGGGGGTGTCCGACATGTCGGTACCGAGATTAAGTCAGGAAACTCTTGCCGAAATGGTGGGGACGACACGATCACGGGTTAGCTTCTTCATGAACCGATTCAGGAAACTCGGCTTCATCAACTACGACGTGGGGGATAATCTCCATGTCCATAGTTCGCTGCTAAACGTCGTCCTTCACGACGACGAAACAACCGAGACTTCGGGTTCGGAAAGACTAACAGTCCGTAGTCACAAGGTTTTGGAACCGCCTGCAAGGCGCGGCGGAACACCCGACGGTGAGCGAGCCAAACGGCCGCCCCTCTCCCGCCTTGAAAGACGCCGTCGCGTCAGCACCCGGTAAAGATCTGTTTTATCAGATCGGTCTGAGACTTTTGGTCGCAACCAGCACCGCCAATAAAGTCGCGGTGTTGCGAACACTTCCCACACGAACACTTCCCGCAATGTTGAGCGAGTGCCCACTGCACTCTTTCGTTGCTAGCGGTACAAGGCTTACCATTAAGCATGAGCGGAATACATCCGTGCCCCGACGCAGACCCTCTTGGTCACTGGATTGCTGCCGATCTTCTCTTTCGGCAAGAGCCAGACGAAGATGATGAAGAAGAAGATGAGCGCAATCGCAAAGAAGATGATGACGATAATTCTGGGGACGAAAACGAAGACGGCTATTCGGAATGAGCGTGCCAGTGTTTATTCCAGTGGGTAAAGTATGAAGCGAGAACATTTCGTCAAGGTAGTCGAGGAAACGCTGGACTCGCTCCCGCAAGAATTTCGCAAACGCATCCGCAACGTTGCTGTTCTTGTAGAGGACGTGCCACCGAACCAACCCTCACCGAAGTCGGGGCAGCAAAGGCGGCTGCTTCTGGGTGTCTTCCAGGGCGTACCAATGACCAAGAAGAGCACATTTGACCTGCCCACGGGACCCGATCACGTCGTGCTTTATCAGCAGAACATTGAGGCGGTCTGCTCCACTGGGGCCGAGGTTCGCGAACAAATCCGCCTAACGGTAATCCATGAACTGGGGCACTATTTCGGGATGAGCGAGGAGCAACTGAAGGATGTTTAAGGCTACCTCGGTGGAACTCACCCAGATTCAGGCTCGTGGTAGCGCAAGCAACAGGGGAAGCAACGTCAAAACACGTTACCCAGCAAAACCCACCGACTGTGGTCAGCATGCCTCCATCAGAACCTGACTAAGATTCAGGTCGGCAAACACAAACCCGTCGCGAGAAACAATTTCTCCCACTTCGACCGACAGGTTGTGCTGGAACATTGGACCCGCATACGCGAACGTGTGAAATTCCCCGTTCTCTCCGCAGGGATCAATCTCTGGGGGCAAATCCGAGAGCAGTTGCTCATCAAATTCCCTCCCAACGAATTCAGGTGCTAGGCGCTTGGGGTCAACACAAGTTAGCTTGGCACGCAAGCCAGACTTGATCATGGTGCGTGCAAGCTCCCGCGTGGGCATGCCCCACACCGGGAAAATCGGCTGCAATCCTGAATTTTCCAGTTGCGTCTCCCGGTATGCCCTTATGTCGGTCAGGAATAAATCCCCAAAGGCGATGCATTCGATCCCCGACTGAACAGCAGTCCTGCACGTTTCCTTCATGATGCATTCGTAGTCCGCATTCGAGCAGGGATGTGGCAAATCAACATCCCATAGAGGAATGCCTGCCGCTCTTGCCTGAGCTTTAACGAGGGTACGCCTCACCGCGTGCATGGCCACCCGGTTCGCCGCCTGATTGAATGTCGTTAACAGCCCGACGATTTCGTGTTCATTCTGCTGCCGGAGAAGGTGGAGGCTCCAAGCACTGTCTTTCCCACTGCTCCACGAAAGCAAGGTTCGTTTCATATCAGTCCCGTGATCATCATCCTGCTCTGGTTCCGTCAGGCACTCTGGACTCCGGCACGGCCAGCACCGGAGTAATCCCGTCTGAATAGCCGATGTCGAAAAGCATGCCTTCGGAAACCATCCCTGCCAACTTGCGTGGCGGCAGGTTCACGACGAACAGCGCTTGCTTACCCTCGATCTCCCGTGGATTTGCACGTTCCCGCTTCATCCCGGCCAAGACGGTGCGCACATGATCGCCGAAGTTGACCCTGAGTGCGACCAGTTTCTCCGAATTGGCGACATCGCTCACGGATTCGATTGTGCCGACCCTTATGTCGATTTGGTTGAGTAGTTCCGACGAGATCGTAGGCTTCACCTGTGCGGGCGTCATCTCGCAATTTTACTTCTGAGGAATACCTCTCTTGGTGACGAGATAGACTGCAAAGCTCCCCAACCAATGCCCGCCTTCGTAATGCGTGCCAGTCACCGCCGCTAGCCCGGCACGCCTATGCTCCTCGGCAGCCGCCCTGATCACGGGCAACCGCTTGTCCCCTCTCGGCAGTCCCGCAGCGATACCCTCAAGCATCCATGCTCTGCTGAGATTCAGCCCGTCCAAATGCGCCAGCTTGGGATCGCTGGGATCGGGCGAAACTACTGGCTGCAACCAAGACCCATCTTTCGCCGAGGAAATCTGGGGCATGAAAGTCAGGAGCCAGCGAGCAAACTTGCTGCTCGGCAGCACCCGCCTCATCAGGTCTGCTTCCCCGAGGCACGGCGATAGGAAATCCTCGCCCGAAGGTTCATATGCTAGCGGGCAATCTTTGTCATTGAGATAGAACTGTTTGGCTTTGGACAAGACCAATTCGGCGAATTTCTGATCGCCATTGCCGTGTGCAAAATCGAGCATCAGACCCAGCGCGAAGGCGGTCTGATCATGTTCGCCGATCCGCACAGGGTTGGAGAGCTTCGGCAGCCAGTTGTCCAGCCGTTCTAGTACGACTTTCTCAAGCGGATGCAGATTAGCCGCCATTTCTTTACTCTGCGGGTCGTCCCATTCATGCAATTCCGCAACCAACTGGAGTAGCCATGCCAGCCCATACGGGCGCTCGAAACTGGCGCGCCCTTCGGCTCGCAGGTACGCCGCTTCTTGTGCGATGTCGTCAGCTGTTAGGCTTTGCCGCAGAGCTTCACGAGCAGACGGAACAAACGGAGCGTCTGGAAAAGTCCTGACCAACCGAACGAGAAGCCAATGCCCGTGCACAGATGAGTGCCAGTCATAGCACCCATAGAACGCGGGCGTCAGCTTTCGTGGGGGTGCTACATCCGCATCGCTGTTCAAGGTGTGACTGATGTGGTTCGGATATTCCTTGTGGACGCATGCCAGTGCAAGATTGGCGAATCGCTCGGCAGCGTTAGTGTCGAACATGACCGGAGTAACAGCGTTCTGCGCCACGCCCATTCCAGCAATCGTGAGCAGCAAGGACACCATGCAGATTGAGTATTTCATCCACGGATACTTTAGACGAATAGCTCGCAACGGTGCCAATTTGCGAGGCGGTCCACCTGCTAGCGTCCACCCTTACAGAAGGGCAGAGCTTGGACTGAAAAACTGGTAATATTTTGCGCCAGTGGAATTCGGCTACCGGCATCGCCTCAGGAATTCGCATGCTGCCGTCTAGATACTCCGTCGATTACGAAGCTGTGCTCTCTGATGCAACAGCCCACGGCTCTGCGAACATTTCGCTAGTCTTAAAAGAGCGCCTGCCATCAATATGGCGTGACGTTTATCTAAACACGATCTCGCACGAGCCGAACCTCGTTCGGTTTCGGCATCGTACCTTCGACTATATCTGCGATCTTTACTCACAACTGGAACTCGCAGGCTCCGTGCCGTTTGACCAGACCATCGCGGATCGAGTCATCGCCGTGTTTGGAAAATCATCCCGAGCACAACAAGAACGCAATGCGAAGCGCAGGAGACTCGGGTTGAGCGAAGAGCTTGAGGGAACATTGCGGGACGGCGGTCATTTCATGGCGCACAGTATCGGTGGCGGTTTCGACGTAAATCTCTTCTCACAAGAACGTCATCTGAATCGGGGCTGGTCGCCCCAAGGGAAGATTTATCGCCAGATGGAAAAATATTGCCATCAGCAGGAGGGCACGTTTTGTTTTTCACGTCCCATTTACACCGACGGCTCCAGCGTTCCCCGCTGGCTAGAATTCGGCGTGCTCAAGGCCGACCAGACTCTTTGGGTCGAGGTATTTGAGAACTAAACTGAAGGTCGAATCGTCATGCACTTGGATCGAGAACTGAAATCCGCGAACATTATTCTTATCAAGCAAATTCTTCGACTCCGATTCGCGGAGCATCAGCCATAGAGAACTTCATCAGCGGCATCCCGATTCGTGCCGATTGGCGAACATACTGGTTGACGCCATTCGCGTTCGCCTTCTTCCAGCGCCCTGATCAATTCCTGAACCAGAGAATCAAGCTTCTGGGAGTCGGGTTCGTTCGTTACCGCAGCGCATAGTTCGCGCCAATCCCTTTGCTTGTGCCTGTCCATTCTGCGCCTCCAGCGTCCAAGAGTTGAGTGCACGTCCTGGTAAGAACAGCATGTTATTTGCCAAAACGCTAAGTGTTTGACACAGCGGATGCTGGTTGGAGCCTGCGTGTAATTTTGCCATGCGTCGTGGTGCAAATACACCCCGGCAGCAACGCGACGATATCTCCCGCTCGGTGTACGCGCTGAACAAAGCTCAATCTGACCTTGATCTGGCCGACCGCCCATCTTGGTGGCCACCTGCATGGGACTAGCTCATATACCAGCCGCCATTGACCGAGATGGTCTGCCCGGTCATATAGTCATTCATCGCCAGCATCACAGCCACCGATGCTACGTCGTCAACCGAACCGAAATGCCCCATCGGAATCAGAGCCGGACTTGCGTTCGGGTTGCTGGTCACCATATCGGTCTCAATCGGAGCCGGGGCAATGGCGTTCACGGTGATTCCATCGCGAACGAGCGATGAAGCGCAAGAGTGAAAAGCTTGATGAGCTAGTCAGGGGGATGGAAGCGGAAGATGTTGAATTGGGAATGTTCGTCACTTCCGGTGTTTTTTCCGATGAGTTCCTGAATCGCGTAGCGGAATTGAAGGTCGAGAAAGGCATGAAAATCGAAGTTGTTGATGGCGAGCAGCTTGCAACAATGATTGTTGAAGGCGGGCTACGGCTCGAACTGAACAAATAGATGGTCGAATTCGGCGGGCAATACGAGAACTTACTTACGGGGCTTAGACAGTCCATAACAAGCCCCTTTTGGAACAGCACAGTACCTCAGCGATTCTGCTGAATCCAAACTCCTTCACGGTCGAAATAGGGAGAGGCATCACGCCCGAACATCTGGTGCGCTTGATCGCAAAGCGGACGAGTGATCCTGTCGATGTCGAGCAGATTGTCAGCCTGCATGACGGGGAATCTGTAATCGTTTGGCGCGATAAGACCGCCTTCCTCTTCTGTCCCCGGAACTTGACCGGGGTAGACTGACCTCAGCGCGTTGGGGGCGCGGAGCATCATGCTTATCAGGAAGGGGCCGCCCAACCCCGCAGCGGTATAAACCTCGGCGGTTCGAGTCACGAATTTTCGTAGGGTCAAATCCACTGCTGACGGAAGGAAGCGTTCTTTTCGTGTTATCCAGCAAGTAGATGGATGGAGTAAGCTCTAATATGTCCACTTTTTACTGGTTTGGAGGTGATGAGCGTGGCAGAAGTTCGATTGCAAGAGGGCGAGTCATTGGAGAACGCCCTACGTCGTTTCAAGCGAAAAGTTATAGCTGAAGACATCATAAAGGAAGTGAAGCGTCACTCCTTCTATTTGAAGCCCGGCGAAAAGCTGCGAGTAAAGCAAGCTTTGGCAAGAAAGCGTGCCCGAAAAAAGATTCGCAAAGAGTCGGAGGGGAGTCGCAACAGCTAGGCTGCTGTGGCCAAATCGCAGGTTTTATGGCCCACACAACGTAGTACGCCAAATGTGCGCGGCGGGCGTCGTCAGCATGTCTTCCTTTGATTCCGAACCAGATTCAGGTCGGCAAACACAAACCCGTCGCGCGATACGATTTCTCCCACTTCGACCGACAGGTTGTGTGCGAACATCGGGCCTGCATAGACGAACGTGTGGAATTCCCCGTTCTCCCCGCAGGGATCGATCTCTGGCGGCAAATCCGAGAGCAGTCGTTCATCAAACTCCCTGCCTGCGAATTCCGGTGCCAGGCGTTTGGGGTCGACACAAGTGAGTTTCGCATGCACGCCGGATTTGATCATGGAATGTGCTAGCTCCCGCGTGGGGATTCCCCACACCGGAAAGATCGGCTGCAACCCCGAATTTTCGAGTTGCTTTTCGCGGTATGCCCGTATGTCAGTCAGGAATAAATCGCCAAAGGCGATGCATTCGATCCCCGACTGAACAGCCGCTTTGCACGTTTCCTTCATGATGCATTCGTAGTCCGCATTCGAGCACGGATGTGGCAAATCCACGCCCCACAGAGGAATGCCTACAGCCCTTGCCTGCGCCTCGACGAGGCTACGCCGCACCGCGTGCATGGCCACCCGGTTCGCCGCCTGGTTGAACGTCGTTAACAGTCCGACGATTTCGTGTTCATTCTGCTGCCGCAGAAGGTGGAGGCTCCACGCACTGTCTTTTCCACTGCTCCACGAGAGCAACGTTCGTTTCATGTCAATGCGGGCTCCGCTTCTGGGGATGCACATTAGGCGTGCTGCTTTGTAAGGGCATGAATGCAGACATCCTACGACAAACTGCCTGAAGAAATGTGCTTACGCTCTTTTCTCTAACGAATATTTCATTCACGGATACTTTGGACGAATAGCAGTCAACAATTTCCAATTGACCTCCTGTTGCAGACCGAACCTGTTCGTTAGTGCTCAGAAGACCGAGGCAGAACCAGCGACCGCTTGAATGCGGCAGTGACCAAAGTCTGCGGTTATGGTCCTAAGCCCCCCGGCACGCCACAGTTGAAGCGTACGCTTAGGCATGTACACAACGACCAGAAGGATTGCAGGCGGCACTTTTATGGTATGTAGCGACTGCGGGGACGCGATCAGCATGAACAAGATTTGTAACACGCCCCTTCAATCGGCGACCGACATGCTAAAGCATATGGCTGTCCACAAGGCTTCCCGCGCATTCGCGCCAGCAGTCGAGGATGTTACGCAGCCGGAACTGGAAGCCAACCCTTCCGGTGAATTAGAGTCCTATGTTCCAAAACGGGAAGCCGCGGAGGAGGTTCTTTGATTGGGTTTGACACAACTTTCAGGCGGCGGCGTATTGTGGGAAAGGCGACAACCTCCCCCAAGTAGGAATACGCTCTGAACCGGCCGTGACTCAGTAGGGCATCCGGGCCCCGAAGAGTGAAGGCTTGTCGCCGATCCTTCCAAATCCATTGGCGCAAGGGCACTGCCGGGAACGATGCCGATCAACCTACGGGCTGATGCTTTCCGGCTCGTAGCTGAAATACGCCGTTTCTCCAATAATCAGCGCTCTTGATTTTTGCTTCGACAGAGCCAGATCAGGAAGAATATTAGGATCGGACGGCCGCGAAAAAGGGGCTCTCGATTTCTTGACCTTTCTACGCGGCCTTTTGGTCGCCGTTACCACATGGCGCGCCTACCAGATCCTGCCGAAGTTGCTCCATCTCAGCCGATGCTTCCTTTATCTGCTCAGCATATTCGTGGCCTTGGCGTGGTAGAAATCCGCCATAGTTTTGCAGCAACAGGCGGGCGTTTGCCTCGATTGTCGAGGTCTTGGAACGAGCTTGATTAGACAGAGCTGAGGTTAATTTTTCCAGTTGCGAATCGCGCGCGCCAAGTTCTCGTCGGCTTTCGGCAGCTTCCCGTTCCAACAATCGACCGTGATAGCGCATAAGTCCAATGAGACAAGCTGTTAGCCCCAGCAAATATAAATTCGAAACAATAGTTGCTCGCAAAACTTTGCTTAGGCTGGCGTTCCTTTCCTGGTCGAATGTCGCGAAGGCGCCGGCCTCGGCGCTAGAGAGCGAACTGAGAAGGGCGCGGGCCTTGTCCATGTACTCTTGACCTTCGTTCGAATCGATCAGCATGAATGCGCGGTGGCGATAACCCCGCTCACGCAAATTGATGGATCGTTCCATTTCCTGTTGCTTAGAGACAGCCAGAGATTCCAGTTGCGATTCGAGCGTCCGCTCGCTATCCGCACGGCTAGTCAACCCTTTTCGCAGTGCGGCAAGATCCGTTTCGATTCGGTTCTTCGCTTCGGTGTATGGCTCCAAGTAAGATGCGTCGCCCGTCAGCAGGTAGCCTCGCTGACCGGTTTCCATATCAGTCAAGTCTTTGCTTACGGCGGAAATTTCCGCCTGGATCGCGGAGCTTTCCAGCGTGAGCGCCGCCGTTTTCTGCATCTGTTTTAAATGATTGACAGCGAGATACGCGTTCCAAGCCATAAACGCGAGCAGCGCGGGAGCCCCGATTTGCAGAACAGCTTTTCTAAGCATCTTCATGGTGCCATCCTTCAGGTGACGTTGAGAACACCTTCAGCCGTGATCCGGCTGGCTTTGCAAATCTCCCGCGCAACTTTGACGACTGCGTCGCTGCTGCGGACAGGCCCTTCCGCTGACATCACCGAGCTGGCAGCCAGGGTAAAAAGTAAGGCGTCCTCTTGCTTGTCGAAATAAAGCACTACCTGATTCGCCGCCATGTGAGTACCTCCTGCTGATTGGTCCTAACGAATAATAGGCTGTTTCGCCGCGAGAATGAGGTTGTCTCTTTTGGTGCGCCTGTTAAGAACTTGGCGCGAAAATGAATGGTGAGGTGCGTGCTTCGTTTTTCTGCTCCGTTATGCGATCAGGGGAGCATTTCGGATTCCGGCGGTACCGAAAACCCGCTTGTAGCGTTGAATTTCAGATGGCGGGCCGAGCGCCTTGGCGTAGTTATCAGACAGCTTGACTGCGGGCCGTCCTTCGACTGTGGAGACTTTGGCGATGAGGCTGATGGGATCAAAGTCGTTGCCGCCGCTGGGATCGCATCCGCGGAAATCGTTGGTGAGCAGCGTACCCCACCCGGCGCTGAATCGAATCTTGCGCTCCGGAATCCACTTTTGCTGATCGTGGAAATCGGCGGCGTTGGAGAAATCTGCCTTAGTTATGCCCGCCTGCAGCGCGCCGCCGAAATAAGCATGCAGACCGAGGATTTCGTCAACGTCAAGGGCGTCGGAAGCGATGATCAATTTTTCCCTTGGTTCGCGTCCGTGCGCCTCCAGCCATTCGATGTATTCGTCCCCGGCGACGTACGGGTCTTTGCTGTCGATACGCTGCCCGGTCCAATCGGCCGCCCAGTCGGGAGCCCCCTCGAGAAACTGGGTGGTACCAAAGGTGTCCGGCAGCATGATCCGGAGTGCGCCTTCGTAGGTGTTCTGCCACAATTCAAGTACCCGGTATTGAGAGGCCTTCAGCGCCTCATCGTCCGGAGCGAGGGCAGCCAGAACCATGGGGATTTCATGCGCGTTGGTGCCAATGGCCTCGAGGTCGTGCTTGTGAGCGAGAAATGCATTGGAGGTTCCGATGAAATTTGCGCCAAGATTCGAATCCATGGCATTGACGACATATTCCTGCCACAGGAAACTATGCCGGCGCCGAGTTCCAAAATCCGCGAGGCTCAAGCCCGGAACCCCGCGCAGGCGTTCGATCTTGCTCCACAGTTTGGTCTTCGCCTTCGCGTACAAGATGTCGAGCTGGAACTCGCTCAGCTTTTTCATGTTGCCGCGGGTCCGCAATTCGTCGATGATAGAGAGCGCGTAGAGTTCCCACATGGTGGTGTCAGTCCACAGGCCATCGAAGGAAAGATGGAATTGGCCGTCGACGACCGACAAAGCATAATCGGAGAGCCTGAAATCACGGTCCAGCCATTCGAGAAATTCTGGTTCAAATATTCCGCGGTGTCCGTAGAAAGTATTGCCAGCCAGCCACACCAGTTCGGATCTACGAAAGCGAAGTTTTCGGACGTGCTCCAGTTGGTGGATCAGATCCTCGATGGCAATCTGGTCCGCAAGACGCACATGGGAAGAACGGTTCGAAATTGAAAATGACGCATGGGTTTTTGGGAAATGCTTCCAGATAAACTGCAGCATTAATAGCTTGTAGAAATCAGTGTCAAGCAAGGAGCGCGTAACCGGATCGAGTTCCCAGTTGTGGTTATGTGCCCGTTCAGCGAAGTTGACAATCATCGGGCGGCTGCGTCTTCAAATTCGGACGAGGGAGCTGTAGTCACGTAGGTTAATTGAATCGGAGACAGACAGAACTGTCAACAGAACGCAGCCTCAGGTGTCCCAATTTCAACAAACTGAAGATTCCTTGGCAGCGCCTTTCTATCTCGGCGCCCTCTGCGGTCGTTCTTAGCGACCTCCGCGATTTAAGACTCTGTCTTTGACGTGGCCTCGTTAACACCTTAAAACGCGGAGACCGCAAAGAACGGCCGCAGAGTACGCGGAGAAACCCGGCGAAGAGCAAACTGAAACAGTATCCAAGCTTGCGTTGCGATTTGCTCTTCCGATGACCGCACATTACGATAGCCGGGACCATGAAAAATTTCTGGTTCCTGATTTTTCTCGTAATTTTAGGCCTCGGCGTTTTAGCCAACGCGCAAGCGAGTAAGCCCGTCGCCCACGCGGCGTCGGCTTCTAATGTGTACCCGGTGCAGGAAGGTTTCGTCGACGCCAATGGGGTAATGATTTATTACGAAATGCTTGGCCGCGGCGCGCCGTTGATGATCGTGCACGGTGGCCCCGGAGCCTCGCATGATTATTTCTTGCCTTACCTGCTGCCTCTCGCGCGGCACAACAAAGTCGTGTTTATAGATGAGCGGGGCTCTGGCCGGTCGCAGAAACTCGAGGACCCTTCCAGCTACACCGTCGAAAATATGGTCGACGATGTTGAGTCAGTGCGCCAGGCGCTCGGATTGGGCAAGATCAGTCTGCTTGGACACTCCTACGGCGGCGCCTTGGCGCAGGCCTACGCTTTGAAACATCAGGCGAACCTCACCCACTTGATTCTCGGCAGCACCTGGTCGAGCTCGAAAGCGCTGAATGAAATTTTCGTGAAGATGAAACAGAACATGTCTCCGGAACTGCGTGAACGCATCGACAAACTCGAAGCTGCGGGATTGTACGGACACGGCAAAGACTACGAGAAGAACCGATATACCAACGACTATATGATTGCGGCCTGGGGCGAAGGTTATTTTCCTTACCTTTATCAGAACCATCCTGACCCGAATTACGATCCCGTCGACAATGGCAAGATGGCGTGGGATCTATACCGAGAAATGTGGGGCGAGCACGGAGAGTTCGTTATTGATGGCAACTTGAAATCGGTCGAATACACGGACAGGTTGGCGAGCATCAAAGTACCAACGCTTATTCTGGTCGGTGATCACGACGAATGCGATCCGTCGCTGTCGCAAGCGATGCATGAAAAAATTGCCGGATCAAAGATCGTGGTTTTTCCCAAGGCCGGGCATATGACGTTTGTGGACGATACCGGGATGTTTATTCAGACGGTGGACGATTTTCTTCATGCAGCGAAGTAGCCTGATTTTCGTATTACTGTCCGTGCTGCTGGCAGCGCCGGCTTTTGCGCAACAGGGTGCTGCCACGGGTGAACCGTTGGTGGTTCAAACCACGAGCTTACACAAGGCGTATCTTCGTCAGCACTATGAAACTCATTTAGAGGCTCGGGGAGGGATCACGCCTTTGCGTTGGGAAATCACCGAGGGTGCTCCGCCCGCTGGTATCGTGCTGGGAACGGACGGAACTCTGAGCGGTGTTCCCACCGAAACTGGCGAATTCAAATTTACTGTGACGGTGACCGACAGCGGCAGACCGGCCGCGCAACGCAATCAGCAGTTCGTGCTAACCGTCGTGGCGCCGCTGCTTGCGCAATGGGGACGCTATCCCAAAGTCACGGGGCAAAGGCTGGAAGGTTCGATCATCGTCTCCAATCAGACCGAGCAGGATTTTGATTTGACCGCCATCATAATGGCGGTGAACGAGAACGGACGAGCCACGGCGATCGGCTACCAGCGCATTAACTTGAAAAAGGACACGGCGGACTTAGAGATTCCTTTTGGAGAGAATCTGCCGTTCGGTTCGTATGAACTGGATGCAGATGCGGTGGCTGAGGTGGCGGCGACGAATTCGATTTATCGGGCACGGCTGGTGCCGAAAGAAAGGTTTCAAATCCAGCAAGGGCCGTAGAAAACAGTGGGCGGCGTAACTTTCTGCTGAAGTTTTGCAGCTAGCTTGGGGGAGAGCTGCAGCCAAGTTAACCACCGCCCGTGATTGCTGCAGACAAATTAAGAGTCCCGAGGTGGTGTTGGGATCATTCGTCTCGGCCAGTAGCTCGCTTTAGACCCTTGCCGACCTGCCGTAGTTGCGATCCTTGCGGATGCTACTCGCGATCGTTGCTCGGGCTCCGGGCTTACCGCCAACCGGATAAACCAAACCAACGCCTCGGGACTCTATCCTGCCTTCGACAAATCTTCTTGTTCGCCTCGACCAGCACTTTGCTATAGACCCTTGCTAACCCTCCCTCAGTCATTTTGCAATGTAGAGGGTGACTTCGCTTGAGCCCCGGACGCCGCACCAACCGGGAAAACTTCAGAAGCTGTCAAAGAACGATTATGGTTTTACTCCTTTTATTTTT
>CAVYQB010000003.1:0-234202 GCA_963770465.1 uncultured Acidobacteriota bacterium | reverse complement strand
CCCTCCCTCTCCGCCAGATGTTATAAATCCCGCACTCATAATCGTTTTACCGCATGTTTCCTCGAATCGATTACATCGACCGCGGTCCTCGGCACCCGAGAGGTGCATACCAGGTGCATATTCGAGCGAGCGCTGAAATTGTTGCATCGCCGCCAACCGACGGGGGAAGAATTGCGCGACTGCTTCTCGGCGAGCACGATTGATTGCTTCTTTCTGCGACCGAGCCGTCCCTGTTGCCCGGTTTGCTGGGCTTCTGGCAGGAATTCATGCGCATTTCATGAGAAGAGTTTAGTCTTTGTAAGAGCGTTGCGCAGCGCAACGCTCGCACTTTGAACTGCGGAGAGCATCCATGGCCGGCACAACTGAGGTCCCGACGCCGCTTTCACCCGAAGAACTGAGAAAGACGGATGCCTATTGGCGCGCCTGCAACTATCTGTCGGCGGGCATGATCTATCTTCGCGCCAATCCCCTTCTGCGCGAACCGCTGAAGCCTGAGCACATCAAGAATCGGCTGCTTGGTCATTGGGGCTCAGATCCCGGCCAATCTTTGATTTGGGTGCACTTGAACCGTCTCATCCGGAAGTACGACTTAAATGTCATGTATATCTCCGGTCCCGGCCACGGCGCGCCCGCCACTCTCGCCAACTGCTATCTGGAAGGGCATTATTCCGAAATCTATCCGGATAAGAGCTGTGATGAAGCGGGCATGCTCAAATTCTTTAAGCAGTTTTCCTTTCCTGGAGGGATCGGCTCTCACTGCACACCGGAAACGCCGGGTTCGATTCATGAAGGTGGCGAGCTTGGGTACTCCATCTCGCACGCCTACGGAGCAGCTTTCGACAATCCTGATCTCATCGTCGCCGTCGCGGTGGGAGACGGCGAGGCTGAGACCGGTCCGCTTGCGACCTCCTGGCATTCAAACAAATTCCTCAATCCGATTCGCGATGGGGCGGTTTTGCCGGTGTTGCACCTCAACGGCTACAAGATCGCAAATCCGACCATCCTCGCCCGCATCCCGCATGAAGAATTGGAAGCGCTGTTGACGGGATACGGCCACAAACCGTATTTCGTCGAAGGCAGCGATCCGTATGCGATGCATCTTGCTATGGCTTCAACTCTGGAACAATGCATTCTCGAGATTCGTTCGCTGCAACATCACGCCCGTTCGAAGGGCGACACGGCGCGTCCGCGCTGGCCGATGATTGTGCTGCGTTCTCCTAAAGGTTGGACCGGACCCAAAGAAGTGGATGGCCACAAAGTGGAAGACTTCTGGCGCGCGCACCAGGTCCCCGTGCTCGACCCGACTACGAATAAGAGCCATCTGAAAATCGTCGAGGACTGGATGCGCAGCTACAAACCCGAAGAACTCTTCGACACTAATGGAACGCTCGTGCCAGAACTGCGGGAACTCGCTCCTTCGGGCACGCGCCGCATCTCCGCCAACCCGCACGCAAACGGCGGTACCCTGCGCAAGGAACTCGAGTTGCCTGACTTTCGCGACTATGCCGTTCAGGTGAAGGCTCCGGGCGCCATCTATGCGCCTCCGACCGATGTGCTCGCGCACTTCCTTGCAGAAGTAATGCGCCGCAACATGAATTCTTTCCGTGTTTTCGGGCCGGACGAGACGGCCTCCAACCGGCTGACCGCTATCTATGCCGCTTCGAAGAAAACATGGCTTGCCGAATTCAAGCCGGAAGATGCCGACGGCGGTGAACTCGATGTCTTCGGACGCGTGATGGAGATGCTGAGCGAACACACGCTCGAAGGCTGGTTCGAAGGCTACGTTCTCACCGGGCGTCATGGCTTGTTCTCAAGCTACGAGGCCTTCGTCCATATCATCGATTCGATGTTCAACCAGCACGCGAAATGGCTGGAGAAGTCGAAGAAAGAACTCGACTGGCGCGCGCCCGTGCCTTCCATCAACATCCTTATTACATCTCTTGTCTGGCGGCAGGACCACAACGGCTTCACCCATCAGGATCCTGGGTTTCTTGACGTGGTCACCAACAAGAGCCCGGAGGTGGTGCGCATCTATCTGCCGCCCGACGCGAACTGCCTGCTCAGCGTCGCAGACCATTGCTTGCGCTCACGCGACTACGTCAACGTCATCGTTGCGGACAAGCAGGACCACCTTCAGTACCTCACCATGGAAGAAGCAGTGACGCATTGCACAAAGGGCATCGGCATCTGGGACTGGGCCTCGACGGACGATGGCTCGGACCCCGATGTGGTCACTGGCGTGTGCAGGCGATATCGCGACCATGGAGGCGGTCGCTGCGGTTGCGATTCTGAAGGAGCGCTTCCCCGACTTGAAGATCCGCTTCGTCAACGTCGTCGATCTCTTCCGGCTCATGCCAGAGAGCGAGCATCCGCACGGACTCTCCGACCGCGACTTCGATTCTCTTTTCACCACCGACAAGCCTGTGATCTTCAACTTTCATTCCTATGCGTCGCTCATTCACAAGCTCAGTTACCGCCGCAAGAACCATGACAACATTCACGTGCGCGGATACAAGGAAAAAGGAAACATCAACACGCCGCTCGAACTCGCCATTCTTAACCAGGTGGATCGCTTCGACCTAGCTATCGATGTCATCGATCGTGTTCCGCGTCTGCGGCCAACCGGCGCGCACGTCAAGGAATGGCTGAAGGATCAGATCATCGAGAGTATCAATTACGCCCACACCGAAGGCATAGACAAAGCAGAGATCCGCAACTGGAAGTGGCCGGGATAGACATCGTGGAAGTGTCGACCCCAAAAGACGATCTCATACTCGCACTCAACAGCGGCTCGTCTTCGCTCAAGTTCGGCGTATACGGCCGCGGTGCTGGTGACAGCGACGAAAAACCGCTGCTGACCGGGAGCGCCGAAGGCATTGGGCACAACACTGGCTCATTGCACATTCGTTCTTCTGATGGAAACGCACTGGTTGCGCGCGAATGTATCCACGAATCGCAGAGCCAAGCCCTTGCCGCTCTCGCCACCGAACTCCGGGAACACCTTCATGCCGCTCCGGTGGCCGTAGGCCATCGAGTCGTACACGGCGGCCCGGAGCTCCGCACCCACCAACTAATCACGCCGCAGGTTTTGGACCAACTTCGCGCCGCCATGCATTTCGCGCCGCTGCACATTCCGCAGGCGCTAAAGTTGATTGCCTCGGCCCAGAAGATATTCCCGGCGGCGGCGCATTTTGCCTGCTTCGACGATGCCTTTCACCGGACCATGCCAGAAGTCGCGTCGCATCTGCCGCTTCCGCAGCGATATTTCGACGCAGGTATTCGCCGTTATGGTTTCCACGGCCTTTCTTACGAGTCGCTGGTGCATCATTTTGACGCACAACTTCCGGAGCGAGCCATCTTCGCGCACCTTGGAAACGGAGCAAGCCTCTGCGCCGTGCGCAATGGATTATCCGTCGACACCACTATGGGCCTCACTCCGACCGGCGGCATCCCGATGGGAACGCGCTCCGGCGATCTCGACCCTGGCGTCATCATCTATCTTCTGCGCAATGAGAAACTCGGTGCCAATGAGCTTGAAGATCTACTCAACCATCGGAGCGGCCTTTTTGCACTCTCTTCAGGTGAAAGCGATGTAAAGGCGCTGGAAGAGCGGATGGGCTCCAACGATCTCCGTGCCGCTCTGGCGCTAAATGTATTTGCTATTTCCGTGCGCAAGGTGATCGGTGCCTATGCAGCGCTCCTCGGTGGTATCGACCTGCTCGTCTTCACCGGCGGCATCGGAGAGCACAGCCATCACATTCGATCCTTAGCCGCCAACGGCCTCGAATTCCTTGGCCTTTCTACAGACAAGATTCAGATTGTGCCCGCACAAGAAGAACTGCAAATCGCTCGGCACTGTCGCAGAATGATGGTTGAGACTCGCTAAGGAAGGCCTCCTAACATCTCAGTCTGTCAACCGGTTACTGCGCCTGTGGTTTGGCGAGACTCTTCGTGGATTGGCTGGCTTCCGATCCTAGTGCTGCCTCTGACGGCAGTTGCTGGCAACAGCCTCCGCACGTTGTCACCATCGCGGAAATTTCCGGTAAGTTTCCGGTTACCCGTTTAGAAGCGATTGCGTCTAATTACTGCTGGCGAGAAAATAAAACGAATGCCGGATTCATCTCGGGCAGTGCTCGCTACAACTATGGAAAGGACTCCTATAAGATCCCCACGGAATTTCTGGACAAACGGAAAAAACTGCGCGACGTGGCTGCAAATCACGGAGTGGACCTCCGCACGGCAGCGCTGCAGTTCTCCGCGTCCCCTGACGTGGCTGCAGCTTTGATCGTCGGGACTAGCAGTGAGCAACAGATTCTCGCAGACTATACTTCCATGCAAACCAGGATTCCGTCTGGATTCTGGACAGAACTGAAAGCTGAGAAATTGATAGAGCAAAACGCACCAACGCCTGCATGAAAACCAGAAATAATTAGGAGCGCGTGCAGGCAAGTCAGACGACGTGTAAAAGCAATTACAGATTGATGCGGTGTGTCTGAATCCCAGACACAGAATCATCTGCGTATCAACTCAAGTTATCTTCCAGGAGAAAATTCGTGCTGCGGCGATAGCACCTCATGAACTGCTTGATGGTCTTCACTGCGCCCAATGCGCATTCTTAATTGTCAATATTTGAGCACGCACCGTCAGATGAAGTCCCTATTTCGACACAGATGTCAGTTAGAGGTCAGTGAAATGACTCGCGGCTCACTCTAGTGCGCCAATATCTGAATACTTAAGTCAGTGCGCATGGCCTCAAAAATGCTTGTCCGCTGGACGGGAGATATGCGTTGTGGATACACGAATCGCAGACCGTATGATCAGCACAATTCAAGTCATCAGTTGTGTGGCAACAGTCGTTGTTACGGGGCTTATCTTAACTATGGTAGGGACAAGCATTCATGGAATTCTTGTCACCATGCACTAATCAGTTACGAAATTGAAACTGAATGTCGGTAACTTGCAGAGGCCAACACTTCTCGCGTCGAATGTCTAACCTCGACGAGTTAACGGCGCAGTTATCAGGTAACGACCGTATTGTGCTGTGTATTATTTCGAATTAAACTGTGCCTGTTTTCCTCTTTCTCGGGTGTGGGTTAGCCGATACCAAGCTGTTGCCGCACCTGGCAAAAGTATTTTCCGGTGATCAGATTTTCCGAACGCACCTCAGCGCCTCGATCGCCTCTCTCCCTAAATGACTTGTTGTTTTCCTCGGGTGTGCGTTAGCCGATAGCGAGCTTTTGCCGCACCCGGCAGAATTGTTTTTGGGTGATCTCGATTTTCCGGACGCACCTTAGCGCTCGATCACCCCTTCTCGGCTTCAACAATTCACCAATGTAACTCCGTGGTAATTGGTTTGCTGTCAGGTGAACACCGCGTTAACACCGCGAATATGAAGTAGTGAGTTAGTAGGAGGAAAAATGAGTCGAGTGAAAGTCTCAAAAACACTCTCATCGCTTTCAACAGCGGGCTTGACTGCGCTCGCTGTTCTGACGATAGCCTCAACCGCGTCAGCACAGGCTATTCCGCCACCGCCAATAGTTGATTTTCCACTCCCAACCGGCTTCCAGATTCCACCGTCTGATTCAAAATGCATACTGAGTGGCCACAGATTGGACCTTCAATGCATCATCAAGAACGATCCAGACGCAATCAGAATTCGGGCTGAAGAGGCCAAGCTCGAAGCCCAGGCTCTGGCTGCGGCGATGTCAGGGAAACTGGATCCCTATCATCAAGTCGAGACTCTGGGCGAGCTTGAGATCTTCGACCCCAACCTGTCGGTAAACAGCAACATCGCTTGCAGCTATTGCCATGACCCGATGGCTGGCTATGCGAACGGCGTATCGATCTTGAGCGTGTACACGGGCGGATCAAACCCGGGATCGGTTCCTATCACAGTTCCCCACGCCTACCCCAATAACCGGATTGCGAAGCGCAACCCGCAGGGTTACACCTACGCAACTTACTACCCGCCCCTCCATTACAACCAAAGTCAAGCCGATTTCTACGGTGGTAACTTCTGGGATGGCCGGGCAACAGGCTACCTGCTGCAGAATGCGGCGGCGAATCAGGCACAAGATCCGCCCACGGATCCTGAAGAAATGGCTAATCCAGATCCCGCTTGCGTGGTCTACAAACTCTCTCTGAGCAAATACAGCTCTTTCTTTGAGCAAGTCTACGGCGTCGGCTCGCTGCAAATTAACTGGCCTTCCGACGTTGCGACAATATGCAGCACACCGGAAGGCGCCGCCATACTTGGAGGAAACCCGACTCCGGTTCAGCTCAGCGCCTCGGACCGTACTCTCGTCACCAAAGACTTCGGCGAATTCGGACAGGCCATTGCCGCTTATGAAGGTTCTGATAGCGTCAGCCCCTTCACGTCGAAGTTCGATTATTATCTCGCGGGAAAAGCCACCCTCACCGGACAAGAGCAGAACGGTTATGACCTGTTCCGCGGCAAAGGCAGTTGCAACACCTGTCACCTGGATGGAAGGGCGAGTACGCTGCAGGGCGGAAGCGATACCGGCCAGGCGGCAAGCCTTCAGCCTTTGTTCACTGACACCACCTACAACAACCTTGGCCTTCCCAAGAATGTGATGCTCCCATGGTATTCGGAAGACACTCCGGACCAATGGGGATTTACCGGTAACCCACTGGGCTTCGGGTTCATCGACCTGGGCATGGGATTATTCCTGGATGGCTACTATGGCGCTCCTCCTAACCTGACCTGGGCTGCGCAGTTTCCGAATTTCGAGGGCAAATTCCAAACCTCGACGGCGCGCAACGCAGCACAGGTGCCGTACCAAGGCTTCGTGAAAGCTTACATGCACAATGGCTATCTCACGAGCTTGAAGGAGGTCGTCCACTTCTACAACACGCGTGATGTTTACTCTTATCACGTGCTGTCTGGGCATTGTCCAAAGGGAACCATCGAAAAGGTGACTTGCTGGCCGGAGCCCGAAGATCCCGACAACGAAAACATGACGATCGGCAAACTTGGCTTGACGCCTGATGAAGAAGACGACCTTGTCGCCTTCTTGCAGACCCTCGTCGACGGGTTCAAGCCGTGATGTTGATTCGCTAATACACGTGGGGCGGACCGGTTGGTTCGCCCCCGTCTTTCATCTTTGTTCAGACGAAAGCGTCGCGCTTTACAGGAGATTTCATATGACCAGGGCAATTGGATATCGCCTCATGATTGCGATCAGCGTTCTCGCCATTGGCCTATTGTTGTCGCATCCACGACTGGCATTCGCGGGTGACGGTTCGAGCCCAACCGGAGCGAATGTCAGTCCGACCGTCGAATCCGCCGCGGACACATTCGCTTTTATCCGTTGGACTACCCGCAATCCTCGCGGCACTATCCTGCACTACTCGATCGTGCACTACGGCAGAGATTCCAATCATCTCGACTTGATGGCAGTGTCTCCTACGAGAATCAACCCAGCTCACAGTGAGATGGTGTTTCGGGTGCGCATGAATGATCTGCAACCTGATACGACGTATTACTACACGGTGAGTTCAACGCAAGCTGACGGCACGCCAGACCCGGTGACGAGCGCTGTGCAAGAGTTCAAGACCCAAGCAGCTAGATAGTGGCGTCCAATTGGACTTGCATTAACGCAGGATCGCTGGCTGCGCTTTACGGTGGCGGCGAATGGAAAAAGCTGCCGTTATCGCGGCGGATCGTAGGGCGCAGGTGGCAAGTTAATTTGCCACCTGCAGGTTTGTCTTTCAGAGACTCTGAGCTTGTCGCACCCATGCTGCTCCTTGGCCGTTCCACAAAATGAACCCCAGCCGCGACAAATAGTGTCTAATGCATAAAGTGGATTCCAACCGCAAACCAGCGCGCGCAAGGCTGCGCGCCGTTCTTCCGCACGTCTGGGATCTCATTCGCCCACGCCGCAACATGCTTGCCCTCGGCTTTGGCCTGATGGTGATCAATCGTGTTTCGGGATTGGTCCTTCCTTATTCGACTAAATATCTGATCGACAGCGTCATCATCAAGCACAATTCGCAATTGCTCAAGCCGCTGGTGCTGGGCGTGCTAGCCGCGACCCTGGTGCAGGGAGCGACCTCTTTTTCGCTAACTCAATTGCTGTCCAAAGCGGCGCAGCGCCTGATCACCGAACTGCGGCAAAAGGTTCAGGCACACATCGGATGGCTGCCCATCTCGTTCCATGATTCGACCAAAAGCGGCGTACTGGTGTCACGCATCATGACTGATGTCGAGGGCGTGCGCAATTTAATCGGCACCGGTTTGGTGGACCTCGTGGGCGGATTGATGACTGCAGGCATCGCGCTGGTGGTTTTGTTTCGCATCAGCACGCTGATGACGGTGATTGCGTTCGGATTTCTGTCTTGCTTTGCCTTGGCGCTTTATAAAGCTTTCGGCACCATTCGTCCTATCTTTCGCGAACGCGGCAAAATCAACGCCGAGGTTACCGGTCGACTGGCTGAGTCCTTGGGCGGAGTTCGCGTGGTCAAGGGCTACCACGCTGAGGACCGCGAGGAGACGGTTTTCGCGCACGGGGTGCAACGCTTGCTCGACAACGTGCTGCGAAGCTTAACGGCAACCTCTGTCATGAGCCTGTCCGCAAGTGTGCTTTTAGGCGTGGTCGGAGCCGTGATCATGTACGTGGGAGCGCGGCAGATCGCGGCCGGAATGCTGACTATCGGTGGATTCTTCACCTACACTTTGTTTCTTGGCTTTCTGGTTGCGCCCATCATGCAGATCGTGCAGATCGGTACGCAGCTCACCGAAGCGCTGGCGGGCCTCGAGCGCACGCACGAAATCCTGAGCGTGCGCCGCGAAGATCACGATCCCAAGCGTACGGTGGTTTTGGACGAGATTCGCGGCGATGTTGATTTTGACAACGTAAGCTTCAGCTACGATGGCAGCCGCATGGTTCTTAACGACGTTTCATTCCACGCAGCGCCAGGCACAGTGACCGCGCTGGTCGGGGCGTCGGGCTCGGGCAAATCGACGACAATTGGCCTGATCACCGCTTTCCACGTGCCCACGTCCGGAACAGTTCTGGTTGACGGAGTCGATCTCAGTACGGTGCGACTGGATTCCTATCGCACGCGTCTGGGCGTAGTTCTGCAGGAGTCGTTTCTTTTCGACGGGACCATTCGCGAGAACGTAGCTTTCTCGCGCCCCGATGCGAGTGAGGAAGATATTTTGCGAGCCTGCCGCATAGCGCGCGTTGACGAGTTCGCCGAAACGTTCGTCGATAAATACGACACGGTGGTCGGCGAACGCGGTGTGAAATTGTCTGGAGGCCAGCGGCAACGAATTTCAATTGCCCGCGCCATTCTGGCCGAGCCTCGCATTCTGATTCTCGACGAAGCCACGTCAAGCCTCGACTCTGAATCGGAGCAACTGATCCAGCAAGGTCTTTCTTATTTGATGCAGGGGCGTACGACTTTTGTTATCGCGCACCGGCTGTCGACCATCCGCCGTGCTGATCAGATTCTGGTTGTCGAACAAGGCCGAATCGTGGAACACGGCACCCATGAAGAACTCTATGCATTGCGCGGCCGCTATTACGATCTCTACACCAGGCAGCATGGCGTCGAAACGAATTTGTTCTTGGCGCCCGGCGAGGGCGATGCCGTCCCGGTTGCGGCGGGCGATGTCCCATCCAAAGCAAGTGGAGATCCCGATCTGGCTGACACCTTGCGCTTAGTCAGGGGAGAGACGCGTTAGCCCATGTCCACCGCCGTATCCGGTACAACGAATTCCATCGCAATCCGCATTGAGAATCTTTCCCGGCACTACCGCATGGGCGACGCGCTTATTCGCGCGGTCGATGGCATCTCCGTGCAGATTGCTGCCGGTGAATTCGTGGCATTGCTCGGCACGTCGGGCTCGGGTAAATCGTCGCTGCTAAACCTCATTGCTGGACTCGATCACCCCACGTCTGGAACGGTGGTGGTCAAAGAAAACGATTTGGCAAAGTTTTCCCGCGAGGAGTTGGCCAAGTATCGGCTCCATACCGTGGGTATGGTGTTTCAGTCTTTCAACTTGATTCCCAGCATGACGCTTTTAGAAAACGTTGAGCTGCCGCTGCGCTTTGCAGAAGTGGTTCGTGGCAAGCGCGAAAGCCTTGCCCGGCAGGCATTAGACCGTGTCGGACTCACCCCGCGACTACGGCATCGTCCTACCGAACTTTCGGGCGGCGAGCAGCAACGAGCGTCCCTCGCTCGAGCGTTGATCAATCAGCCGCAGTTGTTGTTGGCCGACGAGCCTACGGGAAATCTCGACAGCCAGACCGGAACGGAAATCATGAATTTTATCCGCGAGTTCAATCAAACCCTCGGCATGACCATCATTATGGTTACGCATGAACGTGCACTGGCCGAGCGCTACGCCAGCCGCATGATTTTTCTTGCTGATGGAAAATTGGTGGGCGATCAGGCAAATGTGATTGCCGCAATCGCTGAGCGCGGTGGATTATGAAAACCTACGACTTGGCCGAACTGGCAGTCCGCAATTTGCGCGAGTCCATTTTGCGCAATTCGTTGACCACGGTGGGAATATCGGTAGGCGTGGCTTCGCTGGTGGCAATGCTGTCACTGGGAATTGGCTTGCAGCAGTTGGCAGGACGACGCCTGCAGAAGTCCGGATTATTTGACACCGTGGTGGTTACTTCGCGCCGCGACCTCCGCGGGTTTAATCGCGAGCAGGAAGAAAACGGCCCGGCTCCAGCCGAGAGCCCCACGCTGAACGAATCTGCACGGCTGAAGATTGCGCAGCTCCCTGACGTGCTCGAAGCCTATCCTGATATCCGCTTTATCACTGAGCTTCGATACGAAAACAAGCCATATTTGACGATGGTCGCAGGGCTGCCATTCTCGGCGAAAAATAATGACGCCTTCGACGGCATGCAGGGGAAGTTTTTTTCGTCTGACACAGCGCCCGAGGTCATTCTGCAGAAATCATTCGCCGCGCAATTGCTGGGGAGGACTGCGAAGATTGGCGGCGAAGACGCAGGCGTGGCCGAACTGGCGAAGCCCTTGCTGGGCAAGCAATTGACCATGCGCTATGCGGAGCGAACCGCAACGCTCGAAGCTGGAACTGGCTCTTCGACGAGCACCGCCTATTCAGTTGTTTCACGCGAAGCGACTTTAACGATTGTTGGCGTGAGCGACCTCGATCCCGACAGCATGCGGGGACAAGCCAGGGCTCGTGTGTTTCTGCCATTAAAGCTGGCGCAAAGCTTGCACGTGATGCAGCCTTCCGATCTGCGCGACACTACGAACCTGGCGGGAGGCGCGCCGGCTTATACGACAGTGGAGGTGCACGTCAAAAGTCCGACCCAGGTTCAGCCGGTCGAAGATGCGATCAAGAAGATGGGCTTCAACACCTTTTCGATTGTCGACGCAACTCGCAGCCTGCGGCAATTCTTCGCCGTGCTCGATTTGTTTCTGGGAATCTTTGGCAGCCTTGCGCTGGCGGTTGCATCGATTGGAATTATCAATACGCTGGTGATGGCAATTCTCGAGCGTCGCCGCGAAATCGGAATCATGAAGGCCATCGGCGCGAGCGACAGCGACGTAAAGGGATTGTTTTTCGCCGAGGCTGGCGTAATGGGCGTGTTCGGAGGATTTGTCGGCGTCGCACTCGGTTGGACTATCGGGCGAGTGATTAATCTGGGCACCAACGTATACCTCAAGCGTCAGCATTTTCCTCCGGAACAAATTTGGTTCGTGCCGTGGTGGCTGGTGCTCGGCGCCATCGCGTTTGCGATTGTAGTCAGTCTGCTATCCGGGTTGTATCCCGCAAGCCGCGCCGCGCGCCTCGATCCGGTGCAGGCGCTGCGCTACGAGTAACAGTGTGCTCCAAGGCGGATTCGTATCAGAGTATGCCTTCACGCATACCGTACCGCCAACAAAAGATTCGGCTTCAGCCGCTGGGTTGATTTTTATTTAGGACACGGCCTGTAAACTGGATTCAATGTGCAGGCTTTCAAAATTTCTCCCTTTCTTATTATGGTTAGCGATCTCCGCGTCGGCGCAAAGCCGCATCGACTGCGATGCGCTGAAAAGCCGCATCCTCGGGGATACCGTTCATTACTGCGTGTTGCTTCCACCCGGTTACGATTCCTCAACCGCAAAACTTTATCCGGTACTCTATTTCCTCCATGGCCTAGGTGAGAACGAGCAGACTCTATTCAAAACTGGCGGATGGAATCTGATCGAAGACCTGCGCCAGCAACACAAGATTGGTGATTTTCTGATGATCACGCCCGAAGCCAAGGCCAGCTTCTATGTGAATTCAGCGGATGGCAAGGTTCGCTACAGCGATTTCTTCCTGCAGGAATTCATGCCATACATTGAAGGCAAGTATCATATCCGGCGGGAGCGTGCGTCGCGAGCCATCAGCGGAATTTCGATGGGAGGGTACGGAGCGCTGCGTTTCGCATTCGCATATCCAGAAAAGTTTTCGGCAGTGAGTGCACAGAGCGCAGCGCTAATGACCGAGTCGCCGCAAGAACTTGACGCCGCGCTCCGCGCGGGAACTCCAACTGGCAAGCTGCTGGGATCAGTTTTCGGCAATCCCGTCAACGTTGCTCACTGGAAGGAAAACGACCCTTTTTTGCTGGCTCGGAAGAACAGAGTCGCTATTGGCCGTCTAGCCATTTATTTCAACTGTGGACGCGACGACGAGTACGATTTCGAGGTCGGAGCGAAAGCTCTTGACAAGCAGCTTCAGCAGGAACACATCAAGCACGAATTCCATCTTTATCCCGGCAATCACAGCGCATCATACTTCGGGGCGCACATCGGCGAGGTTATGGAATTCCATTCCAAAATGTTTGCGGCAGGAAAGTAGTGTCGACCACACCATTGTCATCCCGAGCGAAGCGAGGGATCTGGGTGTTTTCCTGGCCTCGCCGATACCGACGCTACAGGCGAGAACCTAGATCTCTCGCTTTTGCTCGGGATGACAGATCAAAGCGAAAACGACAATCGTAGAACTGTCTATTTATTTTCTTTCGCCTCTTTGTCCTCAGCGTCCACGGCGCCGGGCATTAACTTTTTCAGTGGGGCCTTGCGCTGCTCTTCCAGTTCCGGATGCGGCAGTGGTTTGCGTGGCAGCATTTGGTCGCGCATGGCGGTGTTGTACACGAAGATGGCTTCTACCGTCGCTGCTTGCGCGAGGTCGCCCGGTTGCAGGCGTTCGTAGGTGTCCATATTCGAGTGGTGCGTGCGTGTGACGTAATCGAGCTTGTCCTGAATAAATTGGAAGCCCGGAATGCCCACGTTATCGAAAGATTCGTGATCTGTACCCTCGGTATTGCGCACGCTGATGGTAGTGACTCCTAGGTCTTTCAACGGCTGGATCCATTGCTCAAAGATCGGCGATTCGGCGACATTCTCCTGCAAATACACCCCGAGGATTTTGCCGCTGCCGTTATCCACGTTGAAGTATGCCGAAATTTTTTGTTGATCAGGTTTCAACTGAATCGGCCCACCCGGTTTGCGCATCCACTCCGGCAATTTGACCTGATCAGGCGCGGTCGAGAGCGGCACAAAGCCGAAATGTTGCTTCACGTATCCGATCGAACCAAACAAGCCCTGCTCTTCCCCGGTCCAAAGTCCGATGCGAATTGTTCGTCGTGGTTTTACTTGAAGCGTGTTTAGAATTCGCATCACTTCCATTGCAACCACCGTGCCCGCTCCGTTATCAGTCGCGCCGGTCGCGGACGCCCATGAATCCAGGTGTCCGCCAACCATTACCACTTCGTCTTTCAACTTCGGATCAGTTCCCGGTATTTCAGCGATGGTGTCGAAGCCATGCTCGTGATCGCCCATGAACTTCGTGTCCACATTCATTTCAATAGTGACCGGAACATTGGCTTTCAGCAGGCGATAGACGCGACCGTAGTTTTCAATTGCCATAATAACGACGGGAAGCGGTTGAATGTGATCGCGCTGATAGCTGAACCATCCCAGGCCACCGCTGCTGTCAACGAAAATAGTTCCGCCAGAACCTCCATTGTTTCTGCCATCGCGGCTGGGGAGAATGACCGCCAGCGCATGCTCCGACGTTAGCAGCTTTGCGACTTTCTCTCGCAGCTCAAGCCGTTTCATGTACTCGGTAACGTAATCGTCGCGCTCTGGCGTGAGCGGATGCTCGGCAATTTTCGCTAGATCCTTTTCGTCCTCGCGCTCGAAAAGCGGTTTGTCCACAGGCTTAACGTCGCGCATCTCGCCGAGCATAACGATTTTGCCGCCGAGCTTCCCTTTGTATTTATCGATGTCTTCTTCCTTCTTCACATCCACCGAAATCGCCTGCCCGCTGATGGTACCGTTGCTCGAAGGCGACCATGGCGCGGCCTGCGTAATGAACACAGCATTATCGGGCGACGCCATCCGCGTCCACGTATTGAGTTGCTGCCAGCCCATGCCGAATTCGCCCCAGTCTTCGAGATGCGCATTGCTGCAGCCCATGGCGGCGAGTTGATCGCGCGTCCATTCGTTGGCGCGCTTCAAATTGGGCGAGCCGGTGAGGCGCGCACCAATGCCATCCATCAATGCCGACGCGTATTCCATCACGTGAGAGTGGGCCAAGCCTTCGTAGCGGATCTGCTCATACATGCTGAGATCGAGAGTTTCTTTCGCCGGCTGCGGCAATTCGTACGATGGTCTGTTGGCGTCGGAGGAGTTGGCGTTGCTCTTGTTTTTGTCGGCTGCTGATATGGGCAGAGTGAAGGAGATTAACAATACTGTGGCGATGACGAATTTGGAATGTCGCATCTCTGACGATTGTCCTCGTTTTAGGGAAGCCCTAGCAGATTAGCAGATGTTAATTGGCGCACCAAACCACACACCGCATTTCACCACAGAGACACAGAGACGCAGACAAAAAAACTGGGTAGTAAAGCAATTCCGACCCCAATACGCCTAATCCCCATTTTTCTCTGTGTCTCTGTGACTCTGTGGTGAAATGTGGTGTGTGGTGGCCTGGAAACCCGTCACTGCCTACCAAATGGGATTTTTTGCGTCTATCTTAAGGTGGAAGCCTACGAGACTGATTCCCATGCTCAAGCGACACGTTTTGCTACCGACTCTAATCTTTCTTGCATTCAGTCCCATTTCCTTTCGTGCGCAAAGCACGCCCACCGCTGCAACTCAGCAAACTGCGCCGCGAAAGACGAGCACGCCTTACACCGGAGATCTTTCTATTTTCGAGTCCCCCGGACGAGATGAGCGGCTTCAGATCAATCGTGTCATGGACATTCTCGAGATTACGCCCGGGAAAACCGCAGCCGATATCGGCGCTGGCTCGGGGTGGTTTACCGTGCGGGCAGCGCGACGAGTTACCGCCACCGGAACAGTCTATGCCGTTGACATCAATCCTGAGGCCATCCGTTATATCGACGCGAGAGTTCAGAAAGAAGGCCTGCACAATGTGAAGACGATTCTGAGCAAAAGCGATGATCCGGAATTGCCGGCGGCCAAGGTCGATGCCGTCTTGCTGCTGAAGACCTACCATGAGGTTGCCAATCCCGTTGCCCTACTCAGAAATCTGCGCGTGTCACTTCGTCCGGGAGCCAAGGTAGGAATTATCGACCGCAACGGAAACGGAGAAAATCATGGCGTAGGGCGAGACATCATAATTAAGGAGGCCGCAGAGGCAGGTTTCGTTCTCCTATCGCAGTATGACTTTGTAAAAGGCGATGGTATGGATTATTTCCTGGTGTTCGCGGCCAAGAAATAGCCAGGTGCGTCCCTCAAGCTTCCCCGCGGTTATCTCCCACCAGAACCACGGAGGTTTCAATCTGACGTTCAGGTATGCGCCAGTATTTCTTAAGCAGCCGATCCTTCTCCTGCGGAGCAACGAGTTCAAAGCCGTATTTTTTCGATCAACACCGGACCGCTGGCCAGTTCACGTAAAAGCGGATCGCCCAGACCGCATCAGCCCACGTTCCGTAGTCAAGAATTCGATAGTAGGAGCGATCGTAACGTTTGACGAGAACGTCCGTGATCCGGTTACCAGCCTTTCGGGTTCTTTGCCGAAGCTGCGGCATTTCTTCCATCGGAGAACAAAAATTCCTGCCCTATCTCTCCAAAAAACGGCAGGCCACCCACGTGCATAAAATCAGAAAGAAAGGCCGGGGCAGCCCCCAATGCGCAGGTGGGGATTTTCCCCAGGGCGTAGCAATTTGCCTCAACCGCTCCCCATCTCTAAAATAGAAATTACCGGTTTCCCCGAGACACAATATGATTCATTTTCCTGTTCCTGAGGCGCTTACTTTCGATGACGTGTTGCTGCTGCCGGCCCGCTCTGACGTCATTCCCACGCAGACGAATACTCAGACGCAGCTCACGCGCAACATCCGTCTGAATATTCCGATCATCAGCGCGGCCATGGATACGGTCACCGAATCGCATATGGCTATTGCCATTGCGCAGCAGGGCGGGATCGGTATTATTCATCGCAACCTCACTATCGAGCAGCAAGCTAATGAAGTAGACAAAGTTAAGCGTTCTGAAAGTGGCATGATCGTCGATCCGGTGACCATGGCGCCGGACGCCAAGGTTTCCGATGCGCTCGACGTCATGCGAAAATACAAGATTTCCGGTGTGCCCATCACCAAGAATGGAAAGCTCGTAGGCATTCTTACCAACCGCGACCTGCGCTTCGAGACCCGATTCGATATTCCTATCAGCAAAGTGATGACGAAAGAAAACCTGATCACGGTCGCTGTGGGAACAACGCTGGAAGAAGCAGAAAAAATTCTTCACGAACACCGCGTGGAAAAACTTCTGGTGGTCGATGACAAATACAATTTAAAAGGCCTGATCACCGTAAAAGACATCCAGAAAAAACTGAAATATCCCAACGCCGCCAAAGACTCACAAGGCAGGCTGCGCGCGGCCGCAGCCATTGGCGCCACCGGCGATTTTCTGGAACGTGCTCAGGAATTGGCAAACTGTAAAGTGGATTTGCTGGCGATTGACAGTGCCCACGGCCACTCCACTCGCGTGCTCGATGCTATCAAGGCAGTGAAATCCAAAGTGCCGCACGTAGATTTAATTGTTGGCAATGTCGCCACCTTCGACGGCGCATGCGAACTGGCTCGAGCCGGTGCGGATGCGATAAAAGTTGGCATCGGCCCCGGATCGATTTGCACCACGCGCGTAGTAACCGGCGCAGGCGTGCCTCAAATTACTGCCATCGCCGAAGCGTATCGCGCGACCAAAGACGCCAACATCCCAGTCATCGCCGACGGCGGCATCAAATATTCAGGCGACATCACTAAGGCCTTGGCAGCAGGCGCTGCCGCGGTGATGATCGGCTCCCTATTCGCGGGCACAGACGAAAGCCCCGGCGAACTGATTCTTTATCAAGGCAGAACTTTTAAGTCCTATCGCGGTATGGGATCGCTGGGCGCGATGGCCCAAGGCTCGAGCGAACGCTATTTTCAAAACATCGACGGCGACTCTTCCACCGCAATCGGCGAAGAATCCAATCGCCTGGCGAAACTCGTCCCCGAAGGCATCGAAGGCCGCGTCCCCTACCGCGGCTCCGTGTCCATGATCGTGGGTCAGATGGTAGGGGGATTGCGGTCGGGGATGGGTTATTGCGGGTGCGCGAGCATTCCGGAATTGCTGCAGAAGACGCGCTTTGTTCGCATCAGCGGCGCTGGCCTACGCGAGAGCCACGTTCACGACGTGATGATCACCAGGGAAGCTCCGAACTATGCCGTCGAGTAAACCTTCTTCAATAATCACACCTTGGTTTCAAAGCTGGGGAAACTCTCGCTTGACCTCCGATCGAAAAGAAATAGTCAAGACCTGGATCGCTGCGGGGCTGTGGATGCTGCTTATCGCGATCGAGTCTACGGACATGCTTTCAGCCGAGCACACCAGTAGATTTTTATATCCTTTACTTCACTATTTGATGGGAATGGACCTGGCTCGCTTCGCGGTAGTGCATCACTACATCAGGAAAGTCGGGCATTTCGTGGGGTACTTTACTTTGAGTTTTTTTCTGTTTCGCGCCTGGCGTGCCACGTTGCATTTGCCGTGGGCTCCGCGCTGGGCGCTGCGCTGGGCTGCGATTGCTTTCACCATGTCTGCCGTAGTGGCGAGCCTGGACGAATGGCATCAGACGTTCATTCCGTCGCGAACCGGCGCCTTCAGAGATGTCGTCTTGGACAGTTGTGCGGCATTGACCGCGCAAGTTCTGATATTTCTTTTTCTGAATTGGAAACCGCGGAGAATGATCGCTGCCGGCGACTGAGGGCTCGCCCCTCGAAGCTGGGTTGCCTATTTCCAGAAACCATACAGCTGAGGTGTGATTCCGCGGACCAAGAAGAAATAGAAAAATGCAGTGACCGTGGTGCGGGTCACACATGAGGTGCTTGGGCCGGAGCCCGCACTCACTGCTGAACCTGAAACGCAATGGTAACGATGTAAATCATTGTGCGACGGTGTTCCCATCGCATTTGTCAACGCCGTGGTTCAGTGAACGGATCAACGCGCTCAAAGTGGGGTAGCCGTCCGTGCGGGGCGGCTTTCTTTTTCGTAGATGCCATTTGCTCTGACAGTGCCGGGTACAGGTTTGTTCCGTCAATGCTATGGTTACTTAAGGCCAGCCAAGTGACCAATTCTCTGGAACCTACCAAGCCAAGAATGCAAGAATTGGCGCATGGTAGATGCAAGGGCTAAAGGCCAAGAAAGTGGCCCAGTCCGCTCAGGACTGCTCCCGTTGGTACAGTTGGCAATCAGCGTGGGAATGGTCGCATCAGCCCGATTTGGGTGGTTGTTCAGCCATGTTGAGACCGACTTACCGCCTCCATGGCTGACTTTGTTCCTGTGCGAACTGCCCTTTGTATTTTGTCTGCTCCCATTCTTCAATGGTGAAAGCTCAAAACGCAGCGTTAGGTCCGCTGGAATAGTTTTTGGCACCGCATTGAGCTTCTGCCCTGTTCTCTTTCTCTTGTATTTCAGCGAAATGCTTAGTGTCACGGCCGGTAGGTACGAAACTCAACTAGCGAGATTTCTCCCGGTGTGCTTCATCACGGCTTTGTGCATGCTCGGTGTGTCGTGGCTATGCGGCAAGGATGACCGTACTGAGTTCATCGCGTGGACAAAAAGGGGCATTCTCGGTTTCCTTTGTGTTTCTTTACTGATGGTGCTAGCCTCACTTTTGCTAGCCTCCCCGTGGGGACGCACTTGACGGTTGCGAGAAGGTGTTTGGGTACCGGAGGATGCTGCTGAACTCAAATGACGCTAACAGCGATAGCGCTCAAAACCCGCTCCAAGGGTTTTGTCTGACAGCAATGGCCCTGCCCGACGGGAGGGGTGAAAGCTCAAGGATTGGCTCTTACAACTCAATACATGGCGTCGTATTTGGTGACGACCCACTCGCCATCTTTGTCTTCCAAAGTCACTGAGAAAAGTTCGTTGTAAGTTCCGGGCTGGCCCGGGCCGTTGCGGCGCTTGCCCTGGTAATGAAGGATGCGGAGCGGTGGCGCGTCTTCCCAGTCCACTACCTTCCACGAGATCAATGGATGCTGGGCTTCAGAGGCGCAAATAAACGCGGCATACTTTTTGCGATAATCCTTTTCCCACGCAGCCAACTGCTCTTGGCAATGCCCGTCGCGCAAGGCATCGAGATATTTCGTGGCCACGCGTTCGGTGGTGCGGTCGCGCAGGGGATTGAGAGATATCGAAGTCGGAGTGCCCGAAAGAGGATCGCGGTCGTCGGATCGCGAAAGGACCGGACCCTGACCGTTGAGCCAAAACAAGTAGCCGAAGAAAATCAGCAACACGAGCACGCCAGCGCCCACGGCAATGGCGATTTGTGTGCGGGAAAATCCCATCCTCCTGCAAGTGTAGCGTTATCAGAAGTGAATGCCAGATTACGGCGGTGACCACGCACAAGTACATGTACGAAAGGAAAAGCGCACCTCCGATTCAAGGAAGGTGCGCTTTTAGCGAGGGTCCAAAATTGTCGACAGCTGCCAGAAAGGTCTAGTACTGGCCGTAAATCAGCACATCCAAGGAACCTTGGGTGCCAGCGGCCCCGACGCTATCGGCATAAATGCTCAACTTGGTGCCGGGTACGTCGTACACGCGGGTTACTTGGGAGTGAGGCGTCAACAGTACGGTATCCAGTTGTGCGACCAGTTCTTCACCTTCGGTAAAAGTCATCCGCAGAATAATGTTGGAGGTGGAATCGATGCGCTCATCCGTCACCAGGCGGATGCGGTCGTACATGCTGACGTCGACGACGCCAAGCAATTTGGTTTGCCCGCCGGGAATCGTGACTGCACCGACCTGGGTGCGAAATGCGAGTACGTTTTCGACATTGTGAGTGACATTAGGTTGAATCGGAGTCGGGGTGGGTCTTGCTGATGTCGCCATAAGTTGCCTCCATATCTAGTGCGCCAAGGGCGCTAATTTTTGTTTCATGCGATGGGGGGAAAAAAACTTCGTTACCTCATTCACCAAGCGGATTCTAGGTCTGGGTAGAGGGAAAGACAATACTCGCGGATGAAATATTCGAGTGACGAGACCAAAATGGGAATTGTAGCCTTATGAACAGCGCTGCATTCGTAAAATCAAAGTCAGGATCTGTTCCTTTCTCGATAGCTGCATTCTGTAGCGACGTTGCTAGCAACTCCATCATTTCCCTTTGCTCACGCATCGTTGAACCGCATGCATCGCTATGTGCTACTGTGCTGGCTAGGACACCGCGGTACTGCTCCACTTTTCAATGCTGGTTCATATTTCAACTGCTCTAGTGGCATTCATCTTGGCGGCAGTGCTGCCATTGTATGGTCTGGATCAGGCGTCGAGCGCCGACGCTGCGCAACCGATTGCAACCGATCGGCCCGCAGTGACGGACTCTAGCATCGTCGTCCCGCTTGGCAGCGTGCAGGCGGAGAATGGCTTTCTAGAAACTAGCAGCCAGGGACAGAGCGTCGTAGACGGTCCAGAGAGCCTGTTGCGTTTTGGCATCACCAAGAGAACGGAGTTGCGTTTCACAGCGCCGGATTATTTCTACAACTTGAACACCAGCCTCGGCTCGGGTTTCGGTGACTTTGCCCTCGGAGTAAAAGAGCAGCTTGGTCCCACGCACGGATTCGATGTCTCTATGGTTCTGTTCCTCAGTTTTCCGACGGGCGCCAACAACGTGTCTAGCGGTGGATACGATCCGGGATTGCAGGTGCCGTGGTCGCGTGCCTTGTCCGCCAATTGGACGGCGGCCGGAATGTTCTCGGTGTATTGGCCCACCCAGGGCCGCACACGAAACGTGACTGGCGAGGGCACATTTCTTTTAGATCGGCAATTGACCAAACCCTGGGATGCGTTTGTCGAATACGCTGGCGACTTTCCGGAATTCGGCGGACCACGGCACTTGCTGCATTTTGGAACGGCGCTAAAGATCGCTAAAGAGCAACAGATTGATTTCCATGTTGGCGTAGGGCTATCGTCGGCCGCAGTCGATCATTTCATCGGGATCGGTTATTCGTTCCGCTTGCAGGCAATCGGACGCTAAGTAACGACTTGTCGCTTCAACTCGAACTTTCATCCAAGAAATTCATACGTTCCACTCACTAATTTCATAGGTAATCCTTACGTCTTTTTTATGCGCTGCACTCTATATTCCGCAGGTGAGCGGGATAGATAGTCAAGCGCTGATCGTCGCGGTCACAAAACGACGTATCGAGCGCGCTCTGCTCACCGGAGGCGTTAGATGCGTACGCGGTATTCAGTCGCTGCAGGCTTGTTTTTTTGTGTAGTTGTTCTCTCTGCTGCCAATGCGCAGTCCACTTTCGGAAGCATACGCGGCACGGTAAGGTCAGCTTCCGGCGCCGTAGTTCCCGGCGCGCTGGTAACGGTTCACTCACTGGATGAGAACTTCGACCGGCAAATCGCGACCAGCGAGTCCGGCGATTTCGTTGTTGAAAATCTAAAACCCGGTCACTACAAACTGACGGCGCATTACGAAGGGTTCTCTGATGCTGTTGTCAGCTCAGCTACGCTCGACGCGCGACAGGATCTGCGAATTCCCATCACGCTTACGATTGCGACCGTGTCAACGATCGTGGAGGTGAGTGACTCCGCCGATCAGATCAACACGGAGAACGGTACGCTCAGCGATTCGGTAGGCAATTTGCAAATCACCGAACTTCCGCTGAACAATCGCGCCACTACCACCAGCCCGCTGGGAGCGCTTGCGCTTTCGCCCAACGTGCAACAGGACAGCTCGGGAAACATTGCGCTGGGCGGAGCAAGTTCGGCGATGGTGAACTTTTCCGTCGACGGCATCTCAACTGTGAACGTGCGTCAGAATGGCGCGCTGCAGGATGCTTATCCATCGCAGGAGGGAATTTCTGAGGTGAAAGTAACGTCATTCAACAACAGCGCTGAATTTTCTCAGGTGGGCGACGTCACGTTCACTACCAAAAGTGGCACAAATCAGTATCACGGCAGCCTGTTTGAATATCTGCAAAACGACATGCTCGATGCCGATCCTTACGGCTTCAATGGCAAAGCGCCAAAACACTTCAACACTTTTGGGGGATCGCTCGGCGGTCCGCTGAGCATTCCGCATCTCTACGATGGCAAAGACCGAACCTTCTTCTTTTTCGATTACGAAGGCAATCGCCGCTCGACCGCAGTGGCCGAGCAGTTCCTTGTTCCCACGCAGGCGGAGCGCAACGGTGACCTGACCGCGATTGGCGGCCCTGTGATTTCGCCCGCCAACATCAATCCCACTGCCAAGGCGCTGTTGAACTACTATCCGCTACCCAATGTGAGCGGCCAGCCGAACTACAACTACGAAAATTTCCAGGCTACGCCCGCGCGCACTGACGGAACCGATCTCCGCATCGACCAGACCATCACGCCAAGGCAGTCGGTATACGCGCGCTTCAGTCGCAAGAATATTACTGAAGACTATGCCAACCCCTTGCTGCCCGATGACTCCGACAGCGTGCACAATCGCAGCTTGCTGGTCTCCTATACCTACGCGATCACACCGCGCGTCGTGAATGAGTTCCGCTTCGGCTTTACCAATGTGACGACCAGCGTCGGTTTCCCCATTGAAGGCGCAGATGCGCTCTCGCAGCTTGATCTTACTGGCGTGAACATCAGCCAGCACCCTACGACGCATGCTTTTCCCACTTTTAATTTCAGCGCCGGAACCGGGTTCACTCCCATCGGCCGCGACAAAACCGGAGTGACTCAGTCAAAGACAACGCAGTTCACCGACAATCTGAGCTGGACACTGGGCAGGCACACTCTTAAAACTGGCATTGACGCGCGGAGAGTGCGTTATGCCGATATCGAAACGTTCCTGCCGTCGGATGATTTTGGACAATTTACTTTTCAGCCGACATTCACCGGCAACGCCTTTGGCGACTTTCTTGAAGGCCTGCCCACGACGATTTTCTTCGCGGTTTCCAGTCCCGACGTCGCTGGAACGGCGTGGCAGTACAGCCTCTTCGGGCAGGATGAATATCAACTCAGCAGCCGACTCACACTGAGCTACGGCCTGCGGTGGCAGATCCTTCCCGGTTTTCACGAAGACGGGGGCAACCTGGCGAACTTCGATCAGAGAAATAACTCCATCGTCGTGCCCAACAATCTTCCCGCCTATCTGTCGCAACAGGGAATTCAGGCCTCGAACCTCGCCTTCCAACAATCATTCAATGCCTGCAACCTTGGTTACACTGCGCTGCCCTGCACGAACTACATCACAGCCAGCCAGGATCATCTGCCGCAGTCGCTGCGCAACACGTACATGCGTAACTTCCAGCCGCGTTTCTCGCTGGCCTATCGTCCGTTCAACGATACGAAAACGGTCATTCGCGCGGGCTTTGGGATCTTCACCGTAACTAATCTCGGTCCGCTGTCGTTTAACAACAGCGGCAACCCGACATCAGCGCTGCATACTTATACCAACAGCATGACGGGGAGCGGGCCGCTCATCCAGTTCCCCAACACCGCGCCGCCAACGACGGGCGTGCAATACGGCGGCGGTGGTCTCGATCAAGGAGTCGATCCCAATTACCGCGATCCGCAAGCCAATCAGTGGAACCTGACGGTAGAGCGTCAACTCGCGAGTAACGACAGCCTGCGCGTCAGCTATGTGGGCATGCATACCTATCGCCTGAGCATCACCGAAGATTTAAACCAGATTCCCGCCAGCACCACGCCGTATCAAACGACGGCCGCGAGTCCATACGTCGATCCGCGCGCGCCCTATCACAACTGGTTCGAACTCTACAGTACCTTTAACGCGGGCGAAGCCAACTACAACGCATTCGAAATCGATGAGAGCCACAAGATGTCGCATGGTTTCTTCCTCGACGCAAACTACACGCTGGCGAAAAATCTGGCTGACAATCAAGGCGACAATCCCACAGCTTTCGCCGGTGAAGTCAACTATGGGATTCCCATTGCCAACCGCTTCGATATTCGCAATGATTACGGCAACGTTGAAGGAACCCGCCATCAGCGTTTTCTTTTGACCGGCCTTTACCAGTTGCCGTTCGGACAAGGACGCTCTTTCTTGAATACCGGAGGCTGGAAAAACGGGCTGCTGGGCGGTTGGGAGATGACCACCGTCACTCTGCTTCAAACCGGCCCATGGCTCACGCCCAGCATCAGCGATTCATTCGACCAGTCAAACACTGATGTGGTCAATCGTGGCGCTTTCCTTCGTCCTGACCAAGTCTCGAACAATTTCTATCAGGGACAGTCGCGCGCCCACTACTTCAACCTGGCCGCATTTGCGCCCACGCCAGCTGGTGCCGGTCGCTTCGGCAACGCTGGAGTTGGCATCCTGCAGGGACCCGGCACGGTCGCCGCTAGCCTCGGTCTCGCCAAAGTATTCCGCATCACGGAGGGAGTAAGAGTGCGGTTCGAGTCCACATTCACCAACGTGCTTAATCACACCAACTTCGCTCCGCCGGCCACGCAGATTGACAACCCAACGTTCGGTGTCCTCAGCGCGCCGCAAACCGCGGAGAATGCGGGAAACCGTACCGGCCAACTCGCGCTGCGCGTCGAGTTCTAGCATAGTGAGCGAACAGGTGGGATGAGCTCTACTAAGTAACGTTTTCGGCATCAACAGCGTCCTTACTTGCTCTTGCTTTTTATTCTGTGCCGCTTGAGGGGCGAATGTTCTGTAGCAGCACTGCCTGGCTTTTTCTTGGAACGCGGCTTGGGAGTTTTAGCCGCCGTCATCTTCGTTGTTCTTTGCGCACTTGTGGAGTGCGAATTTGTTCTTTGTGGGCCTTTCTTGCTCGTGCTGGATTTGCCCGTGCCGGCACTGCTCGTACCGGAAAGAGCTGATACTACTGTGCCCACGGCGGTCCCAACCTTTTGGGCTACTTCGGTTAAGACGCCCGGCTCAGTTGCCGTCGACTCATTGCTTGTATCTTTACGCTCATTCGTACTCATTCGCTACCCTCCGCAACCTGACCAACTTTGATGCATCTTCTGTGTGTCAGGTAGCTATGAGATTGCTCGAACGGCTCAATCTAAGCCATAATTGAAACGAATTTCGACGCCCGGCATCCAAACTCCTGAATGCGCTACCAAGCCTTTGCCACTGATTACGATGGAACTCTGGCCGCCCATGGAAAAGTCACTGAAAGCACGTTGGAAGCGCTGCGGCGGGTGCGCCTTTCCGGGCGAAAGCTGTTGATGGTGACTGGGCGCCATCTTCCTGACCTCAAGTCGGTATTTTCGCGGTCGGATCTTTTTGATCTGGTTGTCGCCGAGAACGGAGCGCTGCTTTACTGGCCCGCAAGCGGCGACGAAAAATTGCTGTGTGATCCTCCGGATCCTCGCTTTATCAAGTTGCTTGAGCAAAGAGGAGTGCCCTTCACTGTAGGCAGAGGCATTGTTGCGACCTGGGAACCGCATCACAGCGCGGTTCTGGATTGTATTCGCGATCTGGGACTCGAACTTCACGTCATCTTCAACAAAGGCTCGGTAATGGTTTTGCCCTCGGGGGTGAACAAAGCGACCGGGCTGCAAGCCGCGCTTAAAGACTTGGGGCTGTCAGCGCAAAATGTGGTTGGAGTTGGCGATGCAGAAAACGATCATGCATTTCTGGCCGAGTGCGGGTGCGCGGTGGCAGTGGCGAACGCATTAAGCACGCTGAAAGAACGAGCCGATGTGGTTACGCAGGGAAAGCAGGGACAGGGTGTTGAAGAACTGATCGAGCAATTGCTCGAAGATGACCTGGCGCGGTACTGCGGCAACGCGAGGTCGCGTGACGCTGCGCGGGTCGATGGTTAGCGGAGTTTATTGAAACTCAAGCATCACAATTTCTGGATTCGATCCTAATCGCAGCGGGGGACCCCAAGTTCCCGCACCGCTGGAAGTGAAAATCTGCATCTTCCCGATGCGACTCAAACCATAAACAAACTGGTGGTAAATGCGTCTTGCCATCCAACTCCAGGGAATGAATTGTCCTAGATGGGTGTGTCCAGAAAGCTGCAGCGAAACGCCCGCGGCCTCGGCCATTTCCGGATTGTCAGGCGCGTGCGTCAATAGAATACTGGCGCGGTCGCGATCCAGGCGTACACCTTGTAACACGGACGCTAGGCGCCCCTGAGCCGCATTGCGGTACGGCACACCTACAATTTGCAAACCATCCACCTCAACTTTCTCGTTGCTGAGTACCCGCACTCCGGCCGCCGAAATAGCGTTCAGGTATTTGCTGTCGTCTCCAAATTGCTCGTGATTTCCAGCGACAAAATACACACCCTGCGGGGCCGTCAACTGATTCAAGGGTTCTGCGGCGCGGCCAGCATCGATGGCGGTCCCGTCATATAAATCACCGGCAATAAAAATTGCGTCCGGCTCTTCCTTGAGAATCTTCGCCACCATGCGCCGCAGAAAACCGCTATTCCGCACGTGTCCGAGGTGTACATCGCTGATCAGCGCCGCTTTTCGGCCGCGCCAAGCCTCCGGCAAATTGGCAAGTTGAACCGTCGTTCGCGTAATTCGCGTCCAGTTCGCGTTGAAAACCCCGTAGAGTCCTGCCGCTACTGCAACAGCGAATAGGACTTCCGCAAGCAGATGAAAATTAATGTCCAGTCCGGCGACCCGGGTTACTCCGAAAACAAACCACGAGGAAAGAGCTGCGAAAAAAAGAAAAGTTAGAAGTCCAAGCCAAATGGCTGCGACCCGATAAAACGTTCGCACCAGTGCATTCGTGTAGCGGAAAGCGAGCAGAGAAGCGGCTACAAAGCTGACCGATAAGACGGCGAGAGCAGCTTTGAGCCACACCGCCAGAGGAGTTGCACTCCCCGCCGGATATGTCCAAGTTTCATAAAGCAGAAAATGAGTTAAGAAAAGAACAGATTGAAGAACTGCAATGAATCCGACTAGCCGTTTTCGTGCTCGCATGATCATTAGATTCAGAAGTCGCCTTTTCGATTGTTGGCTCGGGACTCAAGTGGTTAGATCCAGATGCGGCAAGGGTTTAGCGACTAACGGCTACAGCTCTCAGGTGCAAGCGAGAGATGCGGTTCACAGCCCGATCCACCACGCGAGCCAACTCGGACGCAAAGTCGGCAGTGCGATCTTCGCCCAACCGCCGTTTCGCTTTCTTGGCAGGAAACCATGTTGGAGTGCGGCCTGGCTCTTCGGGAGCCTCGAGTCGCGAGACCTCACAAAGATGAGCTTGAACAACGATCTCTTTTTCGATGGGTCGATCTGACCGAGCCGGGTCCTGCATGCCGCCACGTTTCCTACGGACGTACCTGGCGAACGACGCTTCTTCCATGCGACCGTGAACTCCGGCTTCCTCGAAAGCTTCGAGTGCGGCGGCCTGTGCGTGCGTCAATCCCGGTTCGGCGTTGCCTTTGGGAAAAGTCCAGTGACCGCTGTTGGTTCGAACCAGCAGGAATTCAATTTCTCCGCTGCGAATGCGGTAGCAGACCGCGGCCACCTGTTCGCATTCACGCAACCGCCGCAGTTGTGACAGGCGAAGGCTTTTGACTGCAGGCAGATTCGGGCGCAATACGACAGAGACTCCGTTGCCTGCGCCACCGGTCATAGCAGCAGAGTGCACGATGCCATCTAATTCTGACTAGAGCTCATCTTGGTTCCGGGTCTTTTGGCGCGTGAGCAGGCCGCCCAAAACGAATCCCTTTGCATACTTGCGGTATCGACTAAGCCGAGACAGTATTTCTTCTTGGCCCTGAATGCTGGCGGGAGGCGCATTTGGAAAACTTGTACTGTCTTCGCTGTAATCGAGAGCTTGAGGCAGGACACAAATCTGTTGCCGTATATATGTTCGCGCAGACTGTCGGGATAAGGCCGCGTCAAAAATCTACGGCACAGCGCATCTGTTTTTGCCCTCAGTGCTCAGTGTCGCTCGCAATGGGACCTCCGCCAGAAGGCGCGCTCAATATTGCTGCGTGGAATATGATCCGCGACCTGGTCAGCTCAGATCCAGCCTTGAATCAGGCAGCCTGGGAGAACCTCCGCGGAGTTGCAGGACTGCTTTCCGCGACCGGCACTGAAGGGGTTCGTCGAGCTTCGGGCGACGGTTATTTCGAGTTCTAAAATACGAGATTCCGACCTAGGCGCCTTCCGAAATCCACTGATCAAGCCGGCAACCATCTTCTTCAAGCAGGAAATTCCCCACGCCGAAGCACTCACCGAAGATACGATGCGATTCGGGATCGCGTGCGGATCGGGTGATCCATTGCTTTCCAACCTGATATTGGCTGGCTGTGAACCATTTCTGCGGAAGCACCTCCAGCAATCCCGCCTGCGGATAGAAAACATATAACGCAAACGCCGGATCATCTTTTCCTTTAGCCGGATAGCTGGTGGGCACAATCAACTCATCGACCGTCTGCAACTCCAACGGCACTTCGATTTTGTGCATACCAGGGTCCAGTCCAAGCGGCGCCTCGAAATCTTCAAGCGGAGCGGTCACGGCATAAATGCGTTCTGCAGATTGCTTGAACCATCCGGCAATTTCTGAAAGGTCGAAACTTTTGAGTTGCGCGGGATCAAAACACGTCAGACGAATGCTGCGTCCCTCTGGACACCAGATTCCCAGGTGCGATGGTGGGATAAAGAATGGACGGCAATACGTATTCAACGCGATGCACGCTTCATTCGGTTCTTCTATCAGACCGAGCGAGACCACATAACCCAACGGCCCTTCGCTCCCGTGATGAGTCCATACGAAACGCCGAGAGGCGACCGAATCCACGCGTGGGAAGGTCTTCCAATACCAGGGAGCCGGACCGATGGTGCGGGCGAGAATATTGCTTAGGCGCGACGCGCTGATCTCGCTCATCAGCCAGCCGTCGGAACTGAGCGGGGTTTGATGTTGCCGCGAATGAATTGAACGATGGTGTCCATTGCGGTGCCGGGCTGAAAAATTGCGGCGACACCAATTTCCTTAAGGTGGGCTACGTCCTGATCGGGAATAATTCCGCCGACGACGACAATTACATCGTCCATTTTGTTCTGTTTGAGCAAGTCCATTACTCGCGGGACGATGGCGTTGTGCGCACCGGAAAGAATGGAGAGTCCGATGACGTTGACGTCCTCTTGCACGGCGGCGCTGACGATCATCTCTGGCGTCTGGCGCAGGCCAGTGTAGATAACTTCCATCCCTGCGTCGCGCAAGGCTCGGGCAATTACCTTCGCGCCTCGGTCGTGGCCGTCGAGGCCTGGCTTGGCAACCAGCACGCGAATTTTTTCTTGGGTTGGCATTTGTTCAGCGCCGATAACGCCGCGCCCTGCACAAGCGAACGCTCTAGCATACAACAGGTATGCCAACCGTGCAGTGACGACGGCCGCTAAAGTGGTGTCTCAGTTTGCCCTTCGCCGATTTCTCCGCGTACTCCGCGGCCGTTCTTTGCGCTCTCCGCGTTTTAAGGTATTGATGAGGCCACGTCAGAGACAGAGCCTTAAATCGCGGAGGTCGCTGAGAACGGCCGCAGAGTACGCGGAGATAGAAAGGCGCTGCCAAGGAATCTTCAGCTTCGTCGGAATTGAGACACTAGCGACCGCTACAATGTCTTTACATCCAAACTTCGCCACAAATACCAGCAGGCGATGCTGCGATACGGCTCCCAGCATTTTGCGATCTTTTCCATCTGCAACGGCTTCGGCAGCTTGCGCTTTTTGTAATGCTTCTTAATCGCCGTCTGAACGCCAAAGTCGCCGGTCGGTAGAATGTTTGGCCGCCTCAGGCTGAACATCAGAAACATATGCGCGGTCCAAACTCCGACGCCCTTCACCTTCGTCAGGTGTTTAATAACCTCGACGTCGGTCATGTCCGCCAAGCGACTGAAATCCAATTCGCCACGAATAGCACGCTCTGCCATGTCGCGCAGGTAAGAAGATTTCTGTTTCGAAAGGCCGACCGACCGTAATTGCTCGTCGGTAAGTTTGTTGATGCCCTCAGGAGTGACGGGATCCCCGGCGAGCGCCGTAAATCGGTCGAAAATCTTTACCGCGGCTTTGCCATTCAATTGCTGATAGACAATCGCCTCAGCCAGACTGTGGAACGCGGGCTCGTCAAACTCCATGCGGAAGGGACCCACCTTTTCAATGATGGCACGGAGTACTGGATCAGATTTTTTTAGGTGGTGGATGGCTTTCCGCATACGAACATTTGACGAAAGTTACAACAGTCAGGATAGCAAACCTACAGGCTGAAGTACCATTTGACTTCGTGCCTCAAAAGTCCGGTCACGAGGGCGCGTTTTCAAACGCGGTAACGACAGCGTAGAATTTGTGCCAATTCCACGGAGAGCGAAAACAATGCGCCGATACCATCACATCGGAATTCCTACTACGGAAGCGAAGCCTGGCGAGACCCACTTGAAACACCTGAAACTCTTTGTCGTCGGCCACGAGAAAAGCGAATTTGGCGTGGAGTGGATGCGTTTCGAAGCGGACGCGGCTGTCCCTGATCTCGTCCGGCAAGTTCCGCACGTCGCGTTTGAAGTGGCTGATCTCGCCTCCGAGCTTGCTGGCCGCGAAATCCTGATTCCTCCCAACAGCCCATCCGACGGCGTCCGCGTCGCGTTCATCGTCGAAAACGGCGCGCCCATCGAACTGCTCGAATTCACCGACCCCAACCATCCTGCCCGCCGCCAGTAGAGCAAGATGCTGATATAAGACGGGCGCAATCGCCCGACGGAAAATGACGACCAACCATCAGTGCCGAGTCGAGAGCCTACGTGATGCTCGCTTCGGTATACGTTCCGTACACCTCGCGGAGCGCGTCGCAAATCTCGCCAACTGTCGCGTAGGCGCGCACCGCGTCCACGATGTAGGGCATGGTGTTGTCCGGTGAAACGTTCCCGGTCGCGCCACTTTCAGGTTCTCGGGCGGCCGCTTTTTTCAGCGCTTCCAGTCGACGCTTGACTTCCTCATTCGACCTTCGCGCCCGCAGAACTCGCAGCTTCCCGCTCTGGTGTTGAGCTACGCTCTCATCGATATAAAGAATGTGAGGAGATTCTTCCTCAATTACAAAATCATTGGCGCCGACAATAATTTTTTCTTTTGCCTCGGCCGCGCGCTGGAATTGGTAGGAAGCTTCTGCGACTTCTTTTTGCGGATATCCGCGCTCGATCGCCTTAACCATGCCGCCCATTGCATCAAGTTTGCCAAAGTAGTCAAAGGCGCCCTTTTCCATTTCTAAAGTTAAGTTTTCGAGGAAGTAAGAGCCGCCCAGAGGATCGACGGTCTGCACAACCCCAGATTCGTAGGCAATGATTTGCTGGGTGCGCAACGCAATGCGCGCAGCTTCTTCGGTGGGCAATGCCAGCGCTTCATCATAACCGTCGACGTGTAGTGACTGCGTCCCGCCCAGCACTGCAGCTAGCGCCTGTATAGCGGCGCGTCCGATGTTGTTCATCGGCTGCTGCGCAGTTAGTGAAACGCCGGCTGTCTGCGTATGGAATCGCATCAACCAGGTGCGCTGGTTCTTCGCCTGGAACCGATCTTTCATTACCTGGTACCAGATTTTGCGTGCCGCGCGATATTTGGCAATCTCTTCGAAGAAATCGTTGTGCGCGTTGAAGAAAAAGCTGAGCCGTGGGCCGAAGTCGTCGACGTCCAACCCGCGCCGCTGGGCCCACTCCACGTATTCCACGCCGTCGTAAAGCGTGAACGCTAATTCCTGCAGCGCCGTCGAACCGGCTTCGCGAATGTGATATCCGCTGATCGAAATGGTATTGAACCGCGGCGTGAATTTTGCGCCGAATTCAAAAGTATCAATTACCAGCCGCATCGACGGCGCCGGAGGATAAATGTATTCCTTCTGCGCAATGTATTCCTTCAGAATGTCGTTTTGAATCGTTCCCGAAATTTTCTTCCAGTCAGCTCCCTGTTTTTCTGCAACAACCAAATACATGGCCCAGAGCACTGAGGCCGGGGAGTTGATGGTCATCGAAACTGTTGTCTTTTCGAGATCGATTCCATCGAAGAGAATTTCCATATCCTCGAGCGAATCGATGGCCACGCCACACTTGCCGACCTCGCCTTCACTGGCGGGGTGATCCGAGTCGTAACCCATAAGCGTAGGCAGGTCGAAGGCAACGGATAACCCTCCGCCTCCATGTTCGAGTAAATATTTGTAGCGCTGGTTGGTTTCCTCGGGCGAAGCGAAACCGGAAAACTGGCGCATGGTAAAAAGTTTGCCGCGATATCCGGTCGCGTGAATGCCGCGCGTATAAGGCGGTTGGCCCGGATAGCCAAGATACTGGTCATGGTTCCAGTCTTGGGGCAAATCCGCTTGCGTGTACAGCCGGCGAATGGGAACGTTGGAGATGGTGGAAAAGCGGGCGTGGCCGTTTTCATCGCGGTTCGTACCTGTAGGCGCGCCGATCGGCCGCTCTGGCGCCTTTTCCAGCGTGGGCGCAAGCGTTTTTTCTGCCCACCGTTTTTCTTCTTCCGAAGGACGGCGTCCCTCAAATACGTCAGCGATTGGACTCTCCGCCACTTGCGGCTTGGAAGGTTTTTCGTTAGCCATGAACACCCCGTATAGCTTTGATGATAGAAGAGGGTGCGGCGACCCGCAAGGCGAGCATGAGCATTTGTTATGCGTGCCAGGCATGGAGCGCCGTCGACGAACAGCGGCACTGTAAAAGCTAAATCATTTCGAAATCGCGATCCGGGAATATGCGTGCACTCTTTCGCGCAACGCTAAGATCGTGAGGACCGTGATTCCGGCTTGAACACGGCTGCATAGCAGCTATCACGCAGAGCACGTAAAACATTGCAGCATTCGCGGGAATTTGCAGATTAAAATCGACCAAACTGTGTACTAGAATTCCGCTTACGCCAAGCATAGCAGCCAAAGTAACCGCGGCATTGATGGCCGATTGAAGATGATTTATTTTTCGGAGGGCCGAGCGAAACAGTGCCACTAAGAACCACAGGGCAATCGCGAAACCAACTGCTCCCATTTCAACCAGCAGTTGCAGGAAGTCGTTATGCGCCATCCCAACTTTTAGATTCGTCGATAGACTGCTGAAACTGGGATAAATTACGCCAAACACGCCCAGCCCCCAACCCGTCAGCGGCCTCTTTGTGAAGATGTTCATAGCGTCGCGATCGATAGTCAGCCGCGTGGCGCCGGACAACTCCGCCTGCGTACTGTTATGCACGCTACTCAGGCGTTCCGCCAAATCGCCACCGCCCAGCCATAGCAGCAAGATCAGTGAAAGAACTAGAAATCCGGACAATGCGAACGGCGCTGTCCAGTTTTTTCGTCGCTTCAACAGAAAAGTCGCAAGCAAGATTATTTGTGCGGCGAAGGCGGCCATGCCTCCTCGTGAACCTGAGAGAAATATCGTACTTGCCATTACCGCTGCCGCCGTGAGCGCCAACACCCTGCTTCGCCCGCTAACTCCGCCGGTCAAAGAAACAACCAAGGGAATCGGAGTTAACATTTCCATCAACCCGGCGTAATGGTTATGGTTTACGTAGGGGCCATAAATCCAGCCGTCGGTTTGAGGAACTCTGAGCCAGTAAAGTTTGCCGTTGCCGGCGATGCCATCTACTAATGCAAACCCGGCAATGGCAAAACCGTATCCGGAAAAAATCCACGCCAAAGTCTTGAGCTGCGATGTTCGGTGCAGGCACTGCACTGCCAGGAAGGCCAAGAGTCCATAGGCGCAATAGAGCAGAGCTGCGGAAAAAGTCGCGGCGCGATAGGCGGTGCGTCCGCTCACGACCTGCCAGAGAATTAGAGTGCCAAAAAGCAACATAGGTCCAAACAACGGATTGCTTCTGATCTCCAATCCGCCGGAGATAACTTGCCGCACGCCCCAGACCGCGAAAAGCATAGCGGCCCCCACCTCTACTATTGACATCGACCATAGTTCGACCGCGCCAAATGCCAGTGGCCCAAACAGCACGATTGAAACTACGCCGTACAAACACACCAAATCGAGACGTGAATTGGAAGCTGGCCTCGTTTGGCTTGGCTCGGTCCTGAGCGGAACAATCAGTGAAGAGGTCACTGGCCACCTGCGACAGCCTGTTGCTGAACCCCAGAGCTCGGCGTGAGGCGAATATCGGCAATCCACAATTTTCCTCGAATTGCGTTTCCGACAGGCACTCGCTGAACTCGAAGCACGAGCAGGCTTGTATCAACTCCGGTGCTGAACGTTCCCTCGACCTGTTTCCAGATATCCGCGTCTTTGAGCTCATCGCTGGCGAAGTAGTTCGTGCCGCTGAACTTGTCTTCGAGCACGAAGCGTGGCCCACCGGCACCTTCCAAACTTTGGGTTTTGAAATACGCAGAGAACTCATATTTCGTATTTGGCTCGACGGGAATGAGTTGGCGAATACCCGCGTCTTCGATTCCGCGACTATCAAAAATGATCGACAACGAACGGTGACCAGCATGCGTTTCAGTCGGGTCCAGCGAAAGTGAAACATCGGACGATTTTTCGTACGTCCAATCGAATCCGCCGTTCAAAACAGGCAACATGAAATCGCCGTTAACCATGCGGTTTTGCTGCGAGGGCTGGTATGCAGACAAATCGCAAAGGTTTGCGGATTGGCCCCAAACCTGATTGGCCTCCGCAATCTGTCTGCGGCCGATCAGATAGCGCATATAATCGAAAACATAACGCGTATCCACGGTACGATGCAGTTCCACCATTTGGTTCCAAACTCTGGCCGTTGCATCCGGTTCGTTTCTTGAAATCAAGAACTCCAGGAAAGTCGAATAAATGTCAGCATTACGCGGAACGACGTCCCGCAGCAAAGCTTTGACATCAGGTTCGATTCGCCAGCAAGCATTCAAGGCTGCTGGTGGCAAATAGGGATCATTTTCCAGAACCACACGAAATTCGTGTAACGCCTTATTTTTTTCGCCGATGGACCAATAGAAATTCGCTGCGTCCCACGCCACGTCCGGATTGGAAGGATCAGCGATGGTAGCGTGTTGCAAAGCATCTTTCTGGCGATCTCGATCTCCCTGCCGGCGGTAAGTTCTGGAAAGCTCCAGCCAATAGCTGGCATCGTAAGGATTCAGGGTCGTGGCGGATTTGAAGAACGGGATTGCGGTTTCGGGGGCCTTTTGCATCTGCAAGAAATAGTTGCCCAGGCGATATTGGTAATCTGCATTCTCGGGTTCGAGCCTCGCGGCCGCCTGCAGGCTGGCGAGATCAAGCTTCTTAGAAAGGTGGTCGGCAACAAACCCACGGACAACGAATCCGATGTAAACCGTTGTGAGCGCCAGGCAGGTAGCTAAGAAAATGGTCTTCCGGGCTGGGCTTCGAATCGCAATCGTCATGCGATGGTCTTCGAACTCGCACGTTTGTCGCGAATGCACCACACGCTATGCTCCGCTGGAGGTGGCTTCGGGCATTACCGCCTCCGGCTGGCTCGAAGCATCCTCTTGGTAGTAGCCGTGGCCGTACTTTCCCTGATATTCGTAGTGGTAATGGTAGTCAGGCGAATTGAGATTTACAGCATTTACTAATACTCCGCACACTCGCGCGTTCACTTGCAAGAGAATGTCGCGAGCTCGTCTCAACGCGGGTTTGGTTGTGTGCCCCGAGCGAATGACGAGAACGACCGCGTCGGCCGCGGTTGACATCACCACCGCATCCGTCACCGACAACGTCGGTGGAGAATCGATGACAATGTGGTCATAATGTTTCTTCAGTTCCTCAAGAACGTTCTTCATCTTCGTTGAGGCTAAAAGTTCGGCCGGGTTTGGAGGCGGTGTGCCGGCTGGAAGCAGAAACAGATCAGGCAAAATCGTCGACGGAATAATTGCCTGTTGAAGGCTCGCGGTTCCTGTCAGAACATTGCTGAGCCCAAGGGTTGGGCCCATTCCGAGTGTCTTGTGAATGCTCGGGCGACGAAGATCCGCATCAATCAGCAGAACCCGCGTACCCTTCTGAGCGAGCACAATTGCCGAGTTGACGCTGGTCGTGGTTTTGCCCTCTTCCGGAAGCGCGCTGGTAATGAGAATAACTTTGGGAGGCCCTCCAGGAAAAGTAAGCAGTAACGAAGTACGCAGCGCGCGATAAGATTCCGCCATCTGCGAGCGGGGACGCGATTTCGTTACAAGTTCGACGGCCTCTTTGGAGGACGCTAGTGCCAGCTTCGAACTTCCGCGCATCTCTCGCGTGCTTCGCGACCCGAGGGGAATCATTCCTAACGACGGCAACAACGAAATCGTTTGTGCCTGCTCCGGAGTTCGCACGGTGTTATCCATGCTTTCCAGAAGGAATGCGAGGCCGATACCGGTGGAGAGACCCAGCGCCAATGCAAAAGCGAGGTTTCGCAAAATATTGGGTCCGGAAGGCGACGTAGGAACTCTGGCGGCATCGACGATGCGGAAGTTATTCGACCGCAAGCCTGCCGTCACTCCGGCTTCTTTTAGTTTTTCCAGCAATCCTTCAGAGAGCGTACGGTTGGCGTCAACGTCGCGTTTGAGCAGACTGTATTCGATGGCGCTCTCGTTTAACTTATTGGCTTGTTGTTTCTGTTGCTCCAATGCGCTGCGCAGCATGCCTTCGCGCTGGACCGCGGCCATGTAATCGCCGCGCAAGCGAGCTGCCACTTTTCGCATTTCATTTTGAATTTGTGCATCCACCTCTTTGAGTTGGCTATTGAGTTGCGCCAATTTCGGATAAGAGGGTCCGAACTGCGTACTCAATTGCGCGACTTGGATTTTCAAATCGGCTTGCTGCTCGCGTAGTTTTTCCAGCAGCGCGGAATTCGCACTCGAACCTCTGGCCCCGCCGTCAACGTTAGCAGCGGCTACTATCGAATCAGTATCCCCGGATTGCACCAAGTGGTAAATCGATTCCTTTTCCATGCGGACGGATTCCGCTGTGGTCAACTCGCGATTCAATTCATCAAGCTTGGCGGTAGTGATATTTTGCTTTTCGTCGATTCCGAGAATTTCGTGTTCTTTCTGGTACTTGACCAGTTTTTCCTGTGAGGTCTCGACTTTTATCTGCAGATCAACCAACTGTTTCGAAAGCCAGTCCGACGCCTGCATGGTGGATTCGAACCGAGTTTTGAAGTTCTGCTCCACATAAGTATTGGCGAGGGTGTTCACCACGCGGGCTGCGAGATTCTTGTCGGGGCTGTGGTAACGGATTTCGATGATTCGTGTGTTTGGAACGAGAGAAACTTGCAGATTGCTTTTAAAGTCGCTAAGAGCGGCGGAGGTCTTTGCGGAATCGGGCTGCATGCCGTCCGTGGGCAACTCCATAGATGAAGCTGTTTTATTGGCAATTTCCGGTTGCTTGTCCAGATTCAATTGCCTTATCACCTGAAGAGCCAGCAAGTCGCTCTTCAAGATCCGCACTTCCGTATCCATATCGGCAGGGTCGTAGTAGTCGACACTGCTGGATGAATCCTTCAAGTTAAAAGTAACGGGGTCCATCTTGTTGATGGCGATGCTGCCGACAGCTTCGTAGATGGGCGTGGTGCGTAGAGTAGAGATTGTGACCACGCTTACGAACAGCAATATAGTCGTAATCACAACCCACTTACTTTTAATTAGAACGCGCAGGTAGTCGCGAAGCAGAGAATCTTGCGAGGGAATGCCATAACCGGCCACGGCATTGCGGTTGAACTCCATCGAGAACGATGGCGTTTCGCGCAAGGGCTGGCCGTGCAACGGTACTAGTGGTCCCGAGTCCATCGATGTTCACAAAAAAAAGAGGTATTCATCCACACTTCAAGCCGCAGCTTGACCTCAGCTCTGTCGTTCTCGCTATTACTGCAATTGGGCACAGTCTAGCACCGTGAGGTCAAGACCAACCCTCGCTAAATCAGACGGGTTCCTTAGTGTTAACGGGGGTTCCTGCCGGCCTTATCGCTGCTTTTCTCCGCTATACTGGCGCAGGGAAACGTCAATTTGACAGCGCGCTCGGAAGCACAGCTTCGTTTTCGGCGAGGTGCTTTCACTTTGAGGACTGCATCGATGAACTGGGCTGAACAGGTCGTATTGGTCACCGGCGGGACGGGTTCTTTCGGCAGGAAGTTCGTCGAACTGATGCTGCGTGAATACCGTCCGCAAAAGCTGATCATCTTCAGCCGCGACGAACTCAAACAGCATGATATGCGCGTGTCGGGATTTGACCATCCCAGCCTGCGCTATTTCATCGGTGACGTGCGTGATGCACAGCGGTTGGAGCGTGCCTTTTCCGGAGTCACGGTCGTGATTCACGCGGCCGCGCTAAAACAAGTTCCCGCCTGCGAATACAACCCGTTCGAGGCCATTCAGACCAACATCATGGGCGGACGGAATGTGATTGATGCGGCCATCAATCGCGGTGTTCGCCGCATCCTGGCGCTGAGCACCGACAAAGCCGTGAACCCCATTAACTTGTACGGCGCGACCAAACTGTGCGCAGAAAAAATGTTCATTCAAGCAAATGCCTACTCCGGCGCACAGGATACGCGCTTCAGTTGCGCTCGGTATGGGAATGTGCTGGGAAGCCGCGGCAGTGTTATTCCCGTATTTCGGGAGCAGAGCAAGCGCGGCAAAATCACCATTACCGATCCTCGCATGACTCGCTTCTGGATCACGCTTGAGCAAGGCGTCAGGCTGGTGATTCGCAGTATCGAGCAAATGCATGGCGGCGAAATTTTCGTTCCCAAAATCCCGAGTATGAACTTGCTGGAAATGGCGGAAGTGATTGCTCCAGGTTGCGATGTGGAGGCGATCGGAATCCGTCCGGGCGAAAAATTACACGAGGTCCTGATTTCGGAAGATGAGGCTCGCCAAGCAATAGAGACTGAAGATATGTACGTGATTCAGCCTGCGCACCCGTGGTGGCGGAAAGAAAATTGGGATCATGCTCGCGCGCTGCCCGAGGGGTTCCGCTACAGCAGCGACAACAATCCTCAGTGGCTGAGCGCGGAGGAATTGTGCGAAATTATGGCTGAGAGCTTCCCCGGCCTAGTCCCTCCTCCGGAGGAGCATGAATTGCGGGTGCGCGCGTAGTGTATGAAAGTTGTAGCCATAATCCAGGCTCGAATGGGTAGTACCCGCTTACCCGGCAAGGTCCTGATGGATCTTGGTGGTGAAAGCGTCCTGGCGCGGGTTGTGCGCCGTTTACGACGAGCCGACCTCATCGACGAAATTGTGGTGGCAACCCCTACTTCAACCGCCGACAACGCCATTGTGTCCGAGTGCGGGCGTTTCTCTGTAGCAGTGTTTCGCGGCCAAGAGAATGACGTGCTGGACCGTTACTACCATGCGGCGCGCTGGATGAATGCAGACGCCATTGTCCGGATTACTTCCGATTGTCCTCTTATCGACACGGAAATTACCGACAATACAATTCGCGCCTTCATTAACTGCAAGCCTGATTATGCCAGCAACGCGCTGCAGCGCACTTATCCTCGAGGGCTTGATACGGAGGTCATCAGTTGCGACGCCTTGAAGCGGGCCTGGCAGGAAGCACGATTTTCTTACCAGCGAGCTCATGTAACGCCGTACATCTACGAGAATCCCAATCGCTTCCGCATTGTGCCAGTCAGAGGTGACTCCGATTACAGCGATTTACGGTGGACTCTCGATACGCCGGAGGATCTGTCTTTCATCCGCGCGATTTACCAACGCATGGACAACGACGACAGCTTTTCCTGGCGCGATGTGCTGGCGCTTTTGGAGTCGGAGCCTCAGTTGACCGAATTGAACCGTGAAGTCAGGCAGAAAGCATTACAAGAAGGGTAACGCCGCGTTATGCACCAAGTAAATCACAAGCTTTCTAATCAGGGCTGAAATGGTTTCACTGAAATTGGGGACAAAAATCGTAGCCTTGGAAAATCCCACATACTTCGTGGCTGATATTTCAGCCAATCATGATGGAGACCTGGAACGCGCTAAATGGCTCATCAGACTTTGCGCAGAAGCGGGCGCGAATGCCGCGAAGTTCCAGAACTTTCGCGCGCCAAAGATCGTAAGTGACAAGGGCTTTCAATCGCTTGGCTCACAGCTCTCACATCAATCCAAATGGAAAAAATCCGTGTTTCAGGTATATCAGGAAGCCACTCTGCCGTGGGATTGGACGCCCATTCTACGGCGCGAATGTGAAGCGTGCGGCATCGATTACTTTTCAGCGCCATACGACCTCGACGCGGTTGACATGTTGGATGCGCATGTAGAAATCTTCAAGATTGGCTCTGGCGATATCACATGGCCCGAAATGCTGCGTAAGATCGCCAGCAAACAGAAGCCGGTGTTGCTGGCAACCGGGGCTTCGGAAATCGCGGACGTACAACGTGCGATACAGGAAATCCTGAAGATCAATCCGCAACTCGTGCTCATGCAGTGCAACACGGACTACACGGGAAGCGCCTCAGCCTTCCGGCACATCCATCTGAGAGTTCTGGAGACTTATCGGGCAATGTTTCCCGGCATCATTCTTGGTCTGTCTGATCACACTCCCGGACACGCCACGGTTCTCGGTGCCGTAACGCTGGGCGCGCGCGTGATCGAAAAGCACTTCACTGACGACAATCAGCGGGAAGGGCCCGACCACCCATTCTCGATGACCCCACAGACCTGGCGCGATATGGTGGACCGTACTCGTGAACTCGAAGCCGCGCTGGGCTCGCCGACAAAAGCTATTGAAGAAAATGAGCGCGAAACTGTAGTGCTGCAACGGCGCTGCTTGCGGGCTGCAATGGATATCAGACCGGGAACGGTGCTACGGCGTGAGATGCTCGAGGCACTTCGGCCTGCTCCACGCGACGCGGTGATGCCTTTTGATTTATGCCGCGTCGTCGGCAAAGTGCTGATCAACAATTTGCCTGCCGGCGAATATCTCAAATGGACAATGCTCGCTGACGCTGAGGTCCATTAGTGCTGATCCTCTATTTGTCGGACAATGTGTCGGACCACAATCGCAGATTTCTCCGCGAAATGGCCGCGTCTGGTCATGAAGTTTACTTCCTCGATTTCACCCAACAAGCGTTGGCAGAAAAATGGCTGCCCGCGGGAGTACAGAAAGTAGAACTGAGACAAAGTCTTTCCCGAGATGCGGGCCCAAGCCAGTTCGCTGAACTTCAGTACGAGTTGCAGTCTTTGCTCACACAGCTTCGCCCCGATGTTGTCCATGCGGGGCCGGTTCATACTTGCGGCTATGTTGCCGGTCTTTCCGGTTTCCATCCTCTCGTCGTGATGTCGTGGGGTTCAGACATCCTGGTGGATGCGGATCGAGATGCGGAATGCCGCCATGCCACCACGGTTGCCCTGAACGCGGCGGATGGTTTCTTTTGCGACTGCCAAGCCGTCCGAGCGGCAGCTCAGAGATACGCAGCGATTTCGCGGGAGCGAATCGTGCAGTTCCCTTGGGGAATCAAGCCAGGCTCATTTTCTCCTCGTGGACCGAGCGAATCCAGGGAGAAATTGGGATTCGACCCCGATGCGTTCATTTTTATCAGCACGCGATCGTGGGAGCCGCTTTACGACACTGAAGTTTTGCTGCGCGCCTTTCATCGTGCTTATCAACAGAACCAGCGGCTGCGTTTGCTCTTGCTAGGCGACGGTTCGATGGCGAATCGAGTTCGGAGTTTGATAGCTGAGTGCGAATTGGACAGAGTCGTCGTCGCTCCTGGAATGATCGCAAGAAAAGACTTGCCTAGTTGGTTCCGGACTGCAAATGCGTACGTGAGTTGCGCCAAATCAGACGGCACCTCTGTTTCGTTGCTGGAGGCAATGGCCACGGGACTTCCTGCGATAGTCACCAACATTCCGTCGAATCGTGAATGGATTGTCGAAGGGAAAAACGGCTGGCTTGGGTGCGCCGGCTCGTCCGAGGAGTTTTCGGAAAAGCTTTTGCTCGCTGCAAGTGTTTCGCAGCATGATCTCGCAGCAATTTCTCAGCAAAACCAGGAGATTGTGGCTGAACGAGCTAATTGGGATAAAAATTTTCCCAAGTTGCTGGGCTTGTACGAATGCCTCGTCAACGGCGCAATGGCGATGAAAGCATGAGAGTGGTCAGTCCATTATTGAAGCACGTTATTTATCCCGGGCTTTCCAAGGCGGGATATCTTCGCCACGTTGTGCACACCGCACCTACGGTTCTGACGTATCACGGTGTGTTGCCCCCGGAATACAAAATCACTGAACCGCAACTGGATGGCAATCTAGTATCGCCGGAATCATTTCGGCGTCAGCTACAATTTCTCCAAGACCGATACAACATAATTTCTCCCAAAGAATTTCTGCGCTGGTGTGAAGGTTCGTGCGAATTGCGTGCTCGCTCCCTGCTATTAACCTGCGATGACGGCCTGCGAAACTGCTTCTACGACATGCTGCCTTTGCTCCAGGAATTCGAGATCCAGTGCCTATTCTTTGTCACTGGCGCTTCTCTCACGCAGATGCCCACAATGCTCTGGTACGAGCAACTTTATTTAATGATCCTCGCAGCGCGCAAGGATTTCACCGTCGAGTTGCCCGAGATCGGAGAGCGTATCCGAGCAAGCCAGTCGACAAAACATTCTGCGTGGTGGGAGCTAGTAAAGAAGCTCTCGCGATACGATCCGGAACGGCGAAAAGGACTCTTGGAAACAATAAGAGTGCACTCGGGACTTGGGGAAAATTGGGACGCGAAATACCGCGAGGATCCAGCATTGAGCCGCCGATTTTTATTGTTAAACGAGTCCGAACTAAAGCAGCTTGCGGCTTCGGGTGCGTCAGTGGGAGCGCATACACTCTCTCATCCAATGCTGTCGCAGTCATCGACGGAGGTGGCGTGGAACGAAATCTCTGAGAGCAAGCGCGCTCTCGATCAAGTGTTAGGCCAAGAAACCTGGGCGTTGGCTTATCCCTTCGGCGATTCAACTTCGGTTACCTCGCGCGAAGTGGAAATGGCGGAACGAGCGGGATTCGAAGCTGCATTTATGAACGTTGATGAAGGCACGACAAACATTTCAAGTTTTTCTCTTCACCGCGTGCATGTGACCGCCGATATGAGTCTTACAGATTTAGAGGCGTGCATTTCAGGTTTTCATCGTTCATTGCGGCGGTTATTCGGATCAGCAAGCCTGAGCGCCGTGGAGTCAAACGCGTGATCACGGAAACGTTCCTTGCGGAGAAAGAACCGGCTAACCTTCGGACCTACGGGATTCCTCAGGTCGCCTCTTATTATGCTGCGCTCAATTACCTGACTCCCTGCGAAAAATTGCTTTTTCGAAGCTACATAAAGCCTGAGATGAATGTGCTTGACCTGGGTGTGGGCGGCGGAAGGACCACAGCCTATCTTTCCAGCATTGCGTCGCGCTACGTCGGAATCGATTATTCGGAAGCGATGCTGCAGGCATGCAAGAAAAAGTTCCCTCACTTGGATTTTCGTTTGGCGGACGCGTCGGATTTGTCATCGTTTGAAGACGAATCATTTGACGCTATCGTGTTCTCCTTCAACGGAATCGATTCCGTCATTCCAAATGAAAAAAGGTTGCGATGCCTGCGCGAATGCTGGCGGGTGCTGCGTGCGGAAGGAGTATTGATTTTCTCTGCGCACAATCCTCGTTCTCTTCTGGTTCGGGTGGCTTGGGACCGCGGACGATTGAAAGCCTTCGCGCGAAGATTCATGTCGCAGAGAAATGTCTGCTTTCCGCTAGTCGTGGTTTTGCTCACGGCCGTTAGAGCGGCTCATGCCTTTTTCTCAGCGGTAACAAGGTCGATGGTGAGAGTCATACGGTGCGTTCCGAATCGCGCTTTTTGGCACGGTGAAGGTGATCTCTACGATTCCAGCCACGGCGGCCTGACGATTCACTGTTCAACGCCTGAGCGGGTCATCGCTGAGTTAGCCGAGCTTGATTTTCAAATAATCACGTTCCTGGGCGATGACTATCCACGAACCAGTCGCGCCTTTTTCACCGACTGGTACTACTACGTGTTCGCTAAATCCGCCAATTCGACGATAGGCAGGAAATCGTGCGCCTAACTGTGCACCGGGAGATTCCCGAGGACAATATTTTGGCTGGCCAGTGGAACGAACTGGTACAGCGAATGGAATGTCCCGAAGTTTTCTACACCTACGAATGGGCCCTCGCTGTGAGCCGCGCCTATCGCGATTCGGTCACGCCTCTCCTGATGCTAGCTTATAACGAAGATTCATTGGTGGGTGTAGCCGCGCTCGCTACTGACAAAGCGGAATCCGAAACATTTTTTCTCGCAGGGACAACCGCAGACTACTGCGACTTTGTTTCCTCGCCGGAATTGCGTCAAGAACTGGTTACGCGCGTTTTGTCCGAACTACGCAGGCTGGGAACGTCGAAGTTGGTGCTGCCGAATGTGCCAGCCGATTTTGCTACCGCGGGCGTGATCGCACTCTCTGCCGATCTTGAAGCTTATAACTTGTTTCCTCAGCCGGCCTTCCAATGTGCCCAGATCTCACTGCGAACCGCGGAACAGCGGGCTTTGGTCGCGCATTCTCTCCGGCACAAACGGGAACGTCGCTACCTTAAGTCGCTGGCTGCGAAAGTCCCGGTCGTGCTCGAGCACCTTACGTCATGGAACGAGATCGCTTCCGCATTGCCATCATTCACCATGGCACATGTCTCAAGGTTCTCGGGCATCGGTCGCATCAGTAATCTCGACAATTTGCAACGCGTTGATTTTCTTTCAGAATTGGCAAAGTTGCTTGCGCCGCACGGCTGGATCGCATTGAGCCAACTTCGCGCTGGCGACCGTCCGATGGCGTGGCAATATGCTTTTCGATTCGCTCGCCATTGGTGTTTTTACCAGACAACCTTTGATAACAGTTTTTGCGAGTATTCCCCGGGGTTCTGTCTTCTCATTAAGCTGGTTGAGGAAGCTTGTGATTCTGGCGAGATCGATTTTGTCGATCTCGGTCTGGGCGGCGAAGACTATAAAAAGCGGTTAGCCACAAATTCGCGCGAAACTCTGCATTTTACACTCGCACGGTCCGCAGTGACTTACTGGAAGGTCGCAGCTCGTTACCATGCGGCCGCCGCCATTAAAACTTCTCCTCGCTTGGAACATTATGTTCGTCGAGTCTTGGGACGCGATTCCACGAGAAACATTCAAGCATGAAGATATTACTGCTCCATCCAGAAGACGCATTCACGCACGAGTATTTGAGTCACCGATGGGACCTGGTGGTCGATCTCGGCCGCGCTCCTCGCGGAACCTACGAGGATTGGCGCGAGCAGGCTGGATGTCCGGTGGTTAGCATCTACGATTATGCCGAAGAGATTGACGATCTTCATTATCTTCGGGAGTTATTGCGACTCGGACTTGGCCACGTTGTCGATCAATGGGGAATTGACTGGTGGGACATATTCTCGCTCGAAATTGCTTCAGGTATTCAGCGGGCTGTCTTAATTGAGCGGTTGGCAAAAGACCTTCCTCCAAATTGCGAGCTTTATTCCACTCGTGCGGATTTTGTTGCCACCGCCCTGGAGCGGCTGCTCGGAGGCCGCGTTACTTGGTTAGGCAGTCGGATACAGTCGATGGGTCATCGACTCCGCCGCCATTATGAAACATTTTCTCAAGTCGGCGGCTCCGAACTCCTGCAACTCTTCGAAGACAAATTTGATGCTGACCACTCGATTCGGTGCCGCTTTGCTCCTCGCAGGCGGAGCTTCGGGCAACCAGTTGTGCTAGTACCGTCCGCCTACGTGAATGTGACCCGGACTGCGCTCGCGTACGCGGGCTTGCTTCCTCACCAGCAATTCATGCTGGTTGTTGCTCGAAGAAGCGGGTACCCGGTGTCCACGCCGGCAAACGTTATAGCTGCGTCGTTGGCTTCATATTTTGGTGCTGTAGATAAGCATGAACTCGCGTCTTTACGCGAGTCGTGGGACGGATTGAAGACTTGGCTGAGCGGGCGTGCGCCGGAATTTAAGACAGCGGAGTCGGCGGGTTTCTTCGGATCAGGTAACGCCCCTTTTCGCTGGGGTCTCGCACTTCGCGACGCGTGGCTGCGTGTGTTTGCATCCGAACACGTGACCGCGTGTCTGAGCGCGGACGACAGCAATCCCAACACGCGAATCCCGTTAATCATAGCCAACAACCGCGGAATTCCGGCCCTAGCCTGCCACCACGGCGCCCTCGACTTCCGCATGGCCATCAAGGTCAATCATGCAGATGCTTATCTCGCCAAGAGTGAAATGGAAGTGGATTACTTGAAGCGCATCTGCGGTTTTCCTGCGGAGAAGATATCCATCACGGCACCGCCGTCGACTTTGAGACACGCGATTTCCCGCTCGCCTCAGTGGCTTGTTTTTTTCACCGAGCCGTACCGCGGCTACGGATGGCGCACCGACGAAGTCTACCGCGATCTCTTGCCGCGTTTGTTCTCTCTCGCGCAAAACTGCGGATTGAAACTTGTTTTCAAGCTACACCCTTTTGAAAGTCTGAAGGGTCACCGCAGGATGTTGCGCCGACTCATCCCAGAGCGTGAGCACCAAATCGAAGTGCTCGCGGGTCCGTCAACCGAGCAGTTGTGGAACAACGTGATTTTTGCCATAACCGTGCAATCTTCTACTGCTCTGGAGTGCACTGCGTTGGGGATTCCTGTGTTCTTGTGCGGGTGGTTACGCGATCCCTGTAGCGGATATGTTCAGCAATACGCACGATTCGGAGCAGGGCACATACTGGATTCTTCGGAGCAAATTGCGGATATTCCGCGACTGCTTGAGAAACATGAAAAATCTTCGTACACGCGAGCCAGCAGTGCGGCTATCGATGCTCGTGACTTTGCACAGCTGTTGGCGGGCGCTTGTTCTTTGCCGCTGGTAAGCAGCGCGTAAAAACACGCGAGAACTTTGATTGAGCGAAAAAACGTGACGATGAAAATCAAGGCGCGAATTCGGCCCATCACGATTTTCACACCTTCGTCTGCCGACGAACATAACACCAACGCTCAAAATCTTACCGTGAAGGAGATCGTTGCCCGCCTGCCTTCAGAGCAATTTCAAGTGATCATGATTTCCGAAGGCAACCCCGATCCTCGCATCGCCGCGCGCAAGAATACGGAGCTGATCCCTTGGACCGAACATTGGAATACTGTCCGGCTCTTGAAGCGCTGCCTTTTCCGCAGCCCGGACGTCTATTTTTTCCCGCGATACGGTCCTCTTGACCGCGCATTCTTTGACTCGCGAAAGTATCTGGGAAAGAGAACTGCGCTGGTGAGCTACGTTGTAATGATGATGAATGATCTCACGGGCAGAGGCTTGATTGGCCGGTCGATCGTCGAGGCAGACAGAATTTGTGTCAACTCGAAGCATGTAGGAGAAACGGTTCGGAAGAAATTTGGTCTTGAGTCAACCACAATCTACGATGGAATCGACCGTCGATTTTTCTTCCCGCATCCCCAAAATGAGGAGGCCGCCAATTCGTTAGTGGTCCTATACGCCGGCTCTCTGCAACCACGAAAGCGCGTCGAATTGGTGATTCAGGAAGCCGCGCGGTGGCCCAATGTGCAATTTCGTCTGGCAGGTCGCGGCGAAACCGAGGAACACTGCCGCGCTTTGTGCCGGGACCACAATTGCCACAACGTCTTTTTCCTGGGCCACTTGTCCTCATCGCAACTGGGAGAAGAAATGCGCAAAGCGGATGTTTTCTTTTTCCCCAGCATTCTTGAGGGCCATCCCCAGGTGCTCGGACAGGCCGCTGCTTGCGGCTTGCCGGTAGTTGCGATGAATGTTTACCGTCCAGATTATGTTTTGGATGGACAGACCGGCTTCCTGGCAGAGTCGGATCTTGAGTTGACCGAGAAGTTGGGCATGCTTCTTCGCGATTCTGAATTGCGACGGTCAATGGCGTCGGCCGCCGTCCTTTACTCTCGGGAATTTGATTGGGATCAGATCACCGAGCAATGGATCGGGGTTTTTCAAGATGTAGTCGCGGAGCGTCAGAACACTTAATCGCGCGGGACGGTTTGCATGCTCGTTCGATTCGCTTAGCAGAAAATCTTGCCACCGCATTATGAATGCGACCACTCAAGTTGCACGGGACTATGCTTATCCGCAAGCCGTGGGTCTGCCTCGCGTCATCAACAACTCCGTTGCTTTAGTCTTGCTTGACTTGCTGAATAAGGCAGTTCCCCTGATCGTGTTCCCGCGAGTAGTTCGCGCCCTTGGCCCCGCGGTTTACGGACAATTGGGCTTCGCAGGCGCGGTCGCTGGTTTCTTCGGTTTGCTCGCTTCTCCCGGATTTTCAATGTATGCGCTGCGAGAGGCGGCCAAGAACGGCGACCGAGTTTCATTTCTGGTTAAACACGTTCTTGGGGCGCGAATAGTGTTCGCAACCTGCGCCTATGGGCTACTCGTACTCTTTACTCTGTTTCTTGCTCCGCATAACGGGCAGACACGTCTGTTAATCATGCTATCGGGACTGGCATTTGTCGCTGGCAGCATCGACACGCAATGGATTTTTGCCGCGCGCTCACGCATGTCAATGGTTGCGGTGCAGGGTGCGCTTGCACAGCTTGCCTATGCTGGCCTGATTCTGGCGCTGGTACGGCGATCGACCGACGCGTGGATCATCCCGGCCGCCACACTGATTTCGTTAAGTCTGAGCACGTTATTTATCTGGCTGCCTGCGCGTCGCGAATATCGTATTCCTCTGCCGAATATTTCGCCGCAACACTGGGGCCTTTTTCTGCCCATCTGCCTGGTCATGGGATTCTCCAGTCTGATGTCGATGATTTACGACCAGATCGACGTGGTGATGCTGAGGTACTTTCGAGCCGACGCAGAACTCGGAACGTATGTGGCGAGCTATGCCTTGATGACCATGGCGATGGGGTTCGTTCCGATCCTGAGCCAGGTATTTCTGCCGCTGCTCTCTGAGACGGGCGGCAGGAATTTGAAGGTAGAGAAAAAGTACCTGCACTGGTTTGGCGCTGCCACCATCGGTCTCGCTCTACCAACCGCAGTTGGCGGCTTCATTTTGGCTGCTCCGCTCACCCAGTTCGTCTTCGGCAGCCAGTATTCAGGGTCGGGGACTTTGTTTCGCTGGCTGACCCTGACCATCGTTACCGGGACAGCGGCCAGCTATTGCGGAGCCCAACTCATACCGAACGGGCGGGAAAAGAAGTATTTCGTGGCTGTTCTCGCGGGAGCGTCGACGAATGTCGTGCTGAACTTACTGCTTATTCCCAAGTACGGAGCACTCGCGGCTGCATTCACAACCGCGATCAGTCAGGGTGTTGTCGCATTCATGAATTACTATTTCGTAAGGGATTTAACCAAGCCGCCTTTACTCGTTGCAGTGGCGAAGTCAGTTCCCGCCACGTGTGTCATGGCGCTGAGTCTCGTACTCGTGCAAATGTTTTTCCCGGTGCATGCCTTGATACTCGTCGCACTCGGCGGCTTGGCGTACTTTGCTGCTTACGCTCTAAGTCTCGTTTTGTTAAATCGAATCTGCGGGCCGAGCGCCCGGCTTGGTCTATCGTGAGCCGAGCTGAGCTTTCCATGAATTGTTCGGTATCCCAGAAACGACCTGAGTTGCGAATACATCCTTCGAATTTAGGCGAACGGCAAAGACCAACGGTGGCCGTTTTGCTTTCGGGTGGGGAAAAATTCAGTGCATACTACGGCGGGGCGCTGGCTCGCTGGACTTACGAAGTCTACAGCCGGCTCACTAACACAATTGATGTCACGATTTTCGGCGCACCCACCCACGACGAAGACCTCTATCCCCTATCCCATGACAGCAGCCAGATATGGCGCGCTTGCAACTTTGTACGCCGAATCCCGATTGCGCGGCGTTACGAAGATCGACTGTGGCTGCGGTCGCTGCTGCCGCGACTTCGAGAATTCGATCTCCTTCACATTCACAATCGGCCTCAATGGATCGCCATTCTGCGAAATATGGGCTACAGGGGCGCACTCGTGCTTCATCTGCAGAACGATCACCTCGGCCATTGGAGCTCGCACATGCTGGATGACTTGGCATTGCGCGTCGATCGAGTAGCGGTGTGCAGCAGCTTTCTTCGTGATTGTTTTGCCCCGCAGTCTCCATCTCTGGCCCTTAAGACCCGAGTTGTATTCAATGGCGTCAACCGTGAATTGTTTTTTCGCAAGGAGGAAATTCGGGAGCGCAAGACCATCTTCTTTATCGGACGTCTCGATGCCGAAAAGGGCGCGCTGCAGCTTGTGCAAGCCTATGCGCGAGTTCTGCGGGATCACCCTGACGCTACGCTTGTGATCGGAGGTAGCACCGGCTTCGGAATTCACGCGGAGACACCATACAGCCGCCATGTGCGCGAGCTGGCGAATTCTGTCACGCAAAGTTCCAAGGGGAAGATTGTGTTTACCGGATACATTCACCACGACCGCGATTTGCCTTCGTGGTTTCAGAGAGCGACCATCTTCACCAGCCCGTCTTTATTTCAGGAGCCGTTCGGGCTGGTAAATGCCGAGGCTATGGCTTGTGCAACCCCCGTGGTTGGCAGCAATAGAGGTGGTATACCAGAAGTGCTAGGGGATACAGGCCGACTTGTCGATCCCGAGGACACAGAGAATTTTCCCGCTATCCTCTCCGCCTTACTGGCGCAACCCGACGAGTGCGCGAAACTTGGAAGGGCCGCTTATGAACGGTGCCGAAAGATGTTTGACTGGCGACTGATTGCCGAGAACTGGGCGGCCTTGCTCGAGGATACGATTCGTCCAGCGAATCGAATGGCCCGGCTCGGAACCTAACTCGCAATTGCGCTGCCAGGGACGATATGGTTCCTTGGAATGGATGGTAGAGTGCAGCTTCGGACAGAACACAGACCGATCCGCAATTCGTGTCCTCACGCTGACTCCTTTCTATCCCCACGCCGCCAACGATGTGGACGGATGCTTCATCGCAGAGCCGCTGCGGGCGATTCAAGAATTCGGGGTTCGGTCTTGTGTTTTATCTGTGCGGCCAGTGTACCGGGCCCCAGCTGAATCGAAGATGGACACTCCCGATGTCTCGTCGGCTCGCTATCTTTGCTTGCCGGGCGGGGTCGGTCTGGCATCGTCGGGGACATTTCTCTATCAGGCGCTGCTTTCAAAAGTTCGCACCATGCACCGGTCGCAGCGAATCGATCTGATACATGCTCATGCTGCTCTGCCCTGCGGACATGCTGCGTCGTTACTGAGCCGGGCGCTGAAAATTCCTTTCGTCGTCACCGTCCATGGTCTGGATGCATTCTTTGACAATCAGGTTCGGGGATACTTCGGCGCCCGCTGCAAGCGCGTTGCTCAATCTGTTTACCGATCGGCGTCGCGTGTCATTTGTATCAGCGAAAAGGTTGCCAACAAAGTCGTCGATAGTGCTGCGTCCCCATTGAGTACGAGGGTCGTTTACAACAGTGTCGATACTGACTTGTTTTCTCCGGGCCCGGTCGATCCTGTTCCCAGCGCGATTCTCAGCGTCGGCAATCTGATTCCCAGCAAAGGCCACGAACTTCTGTTGCGCGCGCTGTCGCATATCCTTCCCAATTATCCGGATCTCTCATGTGAAATTATTGGCGACGGTCCCGAGCGTGAGCGTCTTAGCAACTTAGCTCGTGATTGCAATATGGGCGACAAAGTTCGCTTTCTCGGGCGGCAAAATCGAAAGCAGGTGGCAGACGCGATGCGCCGCTGCACATTCTTTGCGCTGCCCAGCCGGTATGAAGGTTTGGGGTGTGTTTATCTTGAGGCGATGTCTGCTGGAAAACCTGCGATCGCGTGCCGCGGACAAGGTATCGATGAAATTATCCGGCATGGAAGCAATGGCTGGCTGATTGAACCGGATAACGTGCCAGAGTTGATCGCGGCTATCACTACGCTTCTGGGAGACGTTCAGCTTCGACATCAGATCGGTGAGGCTGCCCGGCGAATCGTTCTCCAGCGCTTTACTTCGAGCCTGCACGCGAGCGAACTTGCAACGGTTTATAGGGAGTGCGTGGCATGAGCCGCCGAGTTGTGATTATCACCGAACTCATCGCGCCCTACCGCATTCCGGTGTTCAACGCGCTGGCTCGCAGCCAGGGAATCGATTTGCACGTAATTTTTCTTTCGGAAAACGATTCCTCCCAGCGTCAATGGCGGGTTTACAACGATGAAATCCGGTTTTCCTACCAAGTGCTTTCTTCGTGGCGGCGAAGACTAGGCCAACAGAGTTTTTTGCTGAACTGGGGTGTGGAAACTGCGCTGCGGCGGGCCCATCCCGATTTCATCGTATGTGGCGGTTATAACTATGTTGCCTTTTGGCAATCCATGTCATGGGCGCGTCGCAATGGTGTGGCCTTCAGTTTATGGTGCGAGAGTACGAGCAAAGACTTTCGCAAAGCCTATCTACTTATAGAATTCTGCAAAAGACAATTCTTGCGGCACTGCGATGCGTTTGTCGTTCCCGGAAAATCATCGTTCGATTATCTGAGAAATTGTGGCGTCCCACAAGAACTGATATTTACCGCACCGAACGCGGTTGATACTGAGCTCTTCGCAAATCGAGCGGAAGTCATTCGCCAGGCCCCTGCGACATATCGCGAGGCATTGCGCTTGCCTCCGCGTTTTTTTCTCTATGCTGGGCGGCTAATCCGGGAGAAGGGCATCTTCGATCTTCTCCAGGCTTATGGCGCGTTGCAACCGGAACTCAGGAACAATGTGGGCCTGGTATTTGTGGGAGACGGTCCTGAACGATCCGCGCTTCTTCAGCACGCAGCAGCGACGAGTCCGGGGTCTATTCATATCGTCGGCTTTGCCCAGCGAGAAGAATTAGCGGCTTACTATGCGCTGGCAGACGTCTTTGTATTCCCCACGCACACTGACCCGTGGGGGCTGGTTGTCAATGAAGCGATGGCCTGCGGTTTACCGGTCATTGCGTCGCAAGCCGCGGGCTGCGTGGTCGACCTGGTTGCTAATGGGCGGAACGGCCGCATTGTATCGGTCGGAAATGTACAAGAATTAGCTTGCGCTATGGCAGACCTCGCACTTGATGCGGGACTGCGCGCGCTTATGGGCCGACGGAGCCGGGAACGCATCGAGCAATATTCCCCAGAGGCGTGGGCCGCAGGCATGGCTAATGCAGTAATGCCGCAGCGGAGAGGAGCAGCGTGAGCGATCGTGTTTCGGCATTCTTATTTCCGCTCCTGGTTCTTATTTCCTGCGTGTGCGCCTTGTACGCCGTAGCTCTCCGTCCAGCGTACCTCAGCAATGCCAATGGGCTTGCGGCGCTGCTGTTTGTAGAAGTGCTGGTAGCCGCGGTTTGGAATTATCGCGCCCGATTTTTCTCGCTCCTACTGGCGGCGTTCTTGTGGGCTGGCATGGCTCTGCCCCTAAGTGAGGCATTGACCACCGGGCGATGGGTCGTCCTGGCCGTGGGCGCGCTAGCCGGGCTGATTGTTTATGCGCGCGATCAGCACTACTCATTCGGGACGTTTCATCTGGTGGCATTGTTTTGCGTGATAGCGGCCATGGTATCAGCGGCCGTATCGGCCTATCCCAGCCTTGCGTTTCTTAAAGGGACGAGCCTGTTGCTTCTTTTTCTCTATGGCTCGACCGGGGCGCGACTCACGGTCATGGGAAGGACGACAGTTTTCCTCTCCTCGTTACTGACGGGTTGTGAGTTGGTGGTCTATGTTTCAGCAGTTTTGTATTTCATCTTTCGCTTCGAGATTTTCGGCAACCCAAACTCCATGGGCGCGGTAATGGGAGTGGTGGCCCTCCCGCTGCTATTGTGGGGAATCCTGGTGAGCGAACGGCTCACCACCCGCGGGCGCCGTACGTTCGCATTTGCTCTCGCCTTGGTATTGCTCTTCAGCAGTTATGCACGCGCCGGCATCGCTGCCGCGGCAGTTTCCTGTTTTTTGCTTTGTTTTTTTCTGCGGCGCTATGGACTCTTACTCGCCGGAATATGCATTTCTTTCCTGCTGGCGGCACTCGTGGCTGCCACTGTCCCTTTGCATCAGCAGCCATCGGATTCAATGGCATCCCTGTTCTTGTATAAAGGCCATCGGGACGATGGTCTTCTCGCCTCCCGCAGATCTATCTGGGACGATACAGTTTCTGCCATCAAGAGCCACCCATGGCTGGGCAGCGGATTTGGAACCAGCCCCACCAGCAGTGACGTTGTACAGCAACCCGGAAGCGTTGAATCGCTGCGTGAAGCCACACGAGAACATGGCAACAGCTACCTGGCAATTACGGAGTGGGTCGGAGTAGTGGGAGACATTCCGTTTTTTGCCCTGCTGATTCTGATTGCCGTGAATGTTGGACGCGCGTTGGCGCATGCGCGGCGGAGCGGTAACGTCTTCTCCCCTGCACTTCCATTAGCAGCGGTGTTAGCAGCTGGATTAGTCCATGCTGCTTTCGAAGACTGGCTTTTCGCGGTGGGCTATTACCTCTGCATATTCTTCTGGAGTCTGGCGTTCATCATGGTCGACGTGCTCCCTCCCGCTGCAAATCAAGCTTCCTGGTAGTACAATTCGGCCACCCCCGGTCGGGACCAAACGCAGCGCAAGACGAGTGGTGGATCTGTTACCCCTGTAAATATTCAAGGAGGCCGTGATGCAGTTGCATCTGGAGAGCCGCCCGGTTGGCGATGTCCTGGTCATTCAGTGCCAGGGACGAATCGTCGGCGGGAAAGAAGTTTTTACCTTGCACTCCTACGTTGGAGATTCGTTTATCAAGTACGGTGATGTAGTGCTGCAACTCGAGCGAGTAGAGTTCGTGGATAGCAGCGGGCTCGGAGCGATGGTGCGCCTCATGCAGGCTGCACGATCAAAGGGCGGCGACCTCAAACTCAGTGCGGTACCGCCGAACATCCGCAAGACTCTTGAAATGACGCATCTGCTCTCGCAATTTGAAACCTATGATTCCGTCGAAGAAGCGATTACAGCAGCCTATTTAGGCTCACGATATTCGCGGGGAAAAGTTGGCGACGCACGGCCACGCATGCTTTGCATTTACGATTCGACGGATGTCTGTACGTTCCTGCGAGAGGTGCTGTGCAATGCGGGATACAATGCTATGACCACGGCGAACGTCGACGACGCCCGGGTCTTGCTCAAAGCAACCAAGGCGAAGCTCGTAGTGCTTTCTGCGCGCCTGCAATCCGTACATGGCACGCCGACACGCAAGGCACTGGAGGAAATTGATCCGGCAGTCTCTCTGCTGATTCTGGACGAAAACTTTGCTACACAAGATCCCGGAGAAGCGGCAGAAAAACTGCTGACCGAGGTAGGCAAATGGTCAGCCGCTTCGAATTGAAGGTCGGGCAATCTGTGGTCCTTACGGCGTGACAAGAAAGTGATTTAACGACTTCTCGTAACGGAGAAACTAGCCATGTGTTTCTCGGCCACAGCAAACTTTGTGGGAAGTGGGGTTCTGGGCGCCGTCGGGGTCGTCACCTTGACGAAAGTGAAGCACCGGCGCGAACTCCTGTTTGCATCCCTGCCCGTGTTATTTGCCATTCATCAATTCATCGAGGGATTCGTCTGGCTGGGATTGGATGGTATTCTTTCGCCCGCCGTGGCGCACAACATGGGCGCGGCGTTCATGCTTTATGCGCAGGGGTTGCTCCCCTTTTTGCTGCCGCTAAGCGTACTGCTGTTTGAGGCGGACAAGCAGAGCCGAACGCGGATGCTGCCGTTCCTCGTGCTCGGCGGAGCAACTACCCTTTATATTTTGTGGGCACTGACGGCATTTCCTCTGCAGCTGTACGTAAAAGGCAACAGCATCGTATACATCAATCAAGCGACCAACAATACAGCTGTCGCGGTGCTATATGTAATCGCAACTTGCGGATCCCTGTTTTTCTCGAAGGTCAGGACAATGGTAGTGTTCGGCGCGGCGAACCTGGCGATTCTCCTCGTTGTAATGGAGTTCAAACGGTACGCATTCACCTCGCTGTGGTGTGCGTACGCGGCGGTTGCCAGTGTGATCATTCTCGTCTATTTCTGGAAAAGCAGCGCGGAACGGCCGTTTCGTTACGCTCTGTGACTGGTCCTGTTGTTCAAATGATGAATGGGATTATCCAGCTAGCGTTCATTTTTTTCTCCCTGCGTAATTACGTTCTACGACATTCGTAAACACAGATGCATCAAAATGGCTCCGCCTAGTGAGGCCAGCAACGCGATCGGCATTGCCACCGCGCCCACCTTGAGGAAATCCCAAAAACTTACATCGAGCTTTTCCTTGCGTAAGGCAATCAGCCACAAAATAGTTGCGAGTGAGCCGGTGACAGAAAGGTTCGGTCCCAAGTCGACGCCGATCAGAACGGCATCGACGATGAGACCTTTTGCGCGCGCCACCTGTACGGTGCTGCCTACTATCAGTCCGAGCGGCAGATTATTAACGAGGTTGTTTGCCACGCCAACCGCAAATCCTGTAGCTAAGGCGCCTTTAACTGGTCCAAATGCCTCCGCCAAAGCCAGCCATTGCCGCGTGTATCGCATCGCACCGATACTCTCTATCGCATCCACCATTACAAAAAGCCCGGCAACAAGCGCCAGCGTTGCCCAACTTATCTCACGGGCGAGGCCCAGTGGGTTGTGTTGTCCCTTGACCGAGACAACCGCTGTAATGACGAGAGCCGCCAGACATGTCGGCAAGCCAAGATCCTTGCCAAGCGATGACGCCGCTAACAGCACAACTATCATTCCAGCTAATCCTGCGAGCACCAGCTTTCCATCATTTCTTAACGGCTGAGCTTCCACTTCACATTCGATGGCCGCGCGGAGATCTTTTCGAAAAAGCCAGCGCAACACCACGAACGTTGTGGCAATCGAGAGCAGCGACGGGACGCCGAAGGAAAGGAGCCATCTACCCAGTGGAGGCATTTGATTGTCAAAGACCACCAGATTCGCCGGGTTCGAAATGGGCAAAAGAAATGATGCCGCGTTGGCAATGAACGCACAGACGAAGAGATAAGGCAGGGGCTCGACTTTCGACTTACGCACCGCCGTCAAAATCGCGGGAGTTAAAACCACCGCCGTCGCGTCGTTGGACATGAGCATTGTCACGATCGTTCCGACCGCGTAGACCAACGCAAACAGCCGTGAGCGGGAACCATTCGCACTCCGCACCGCGACTGACGAAAGCCAGTCGAAGACTCCATGTTTACGCGCGAGTTCAGACAACAACATCATGCCGATCAGAAAAAGGCACACGTCCAAAGCTTTGGTGACTGCTCGGCCGGCCAGTTGCAGCGGTACCAGTCGGAGAATGAGTAAAAGGAAGACGCCGGTTCCAATCCAGAAAACTTCGGGGATATTTCGCGGGCGGATCAGCATCAGCACAATGCTGATGCCGACGATGATGGCTGTTAGAGGATGTACAAGCGCGGGCGAGATCATCTACAGCTTTCTCCCGTGCTTGTTCTTGGTGATCCGCACTCCAGGCATCGCAGGAAAGTCATCACGCAAACGATTCCTTTTCTATGTCGGATTCGATTTCAATCTCAGATTCTGAATTGTTCGACAAGGTTTCAGGAACTGTCAGCCACAGTAGCGCGAAAGCGATCAAGGCGATGCCAGCCAAACCCAGAAATGATGCACGATATCCGAAGTGCTGAATCAGGGTGCCACCGATCGCATTGCTGGTAGCGGCCCCGATGCCGACCATGGTTGCAAGGGCTCCGGCTGCAATATTGAATCGGCCCGTTCCTTGTGTTCTGTCCTTGATAACCAAAATCGAAACAATGACGAATATAGCGTTCGCTACGCCGTCGAGCGTCTGTATCGCAATTAGCAATCCCGCGGCATGAGTGAGGGTATAGAGTCCTCCGCGAATAGGCAGCACTCCGAACCCGAGCAGCAAAAGCGGTTTCCTTCCTTTCGTCGCAGCTCGTTTTCCAATCCAGGCTGCGGTCACGGTTATGATCACCTGCGTAACAATGATGCAGGCGGACATGAACGGCGCTGCAGTTTTTGGATTGTCCTTCGATAGCATTTCTCCGAGCTGCGGCAGCATGGCCGCATTGGCCAAATGAAAGAGAAACGCTGTGGCCAGAAAGCAAAGCAGAATTCGGTCTTTGAGCAGCGAGGACAATCCCTTCGTCTCCGAGTCGCAGCCATTCTCGATCGCGCCTCGCGCGCGCGCATAGTTGATTTGCCTGGGATCAATAGAGAAGAGCGAGATGGCGGTAGGAATCGCCAGCAACGCGGCAATCGCGAACATGGCGCGATACCCGAATTTGTAGCTGACGTACGCAATCAGTAGGGCCGTGAAAACGTTTCCCGCAGCATTAAATGATTGATTTTTCCCAAACTGTTTATCGAAAGCACTGGCTCCCACAATACCCAATGTGATCGCCGCAACGGTTGGTCCCAGAAAAGCTCCTGCACTGCCAATAAGGAACTGCGCGGAATATACAGTCAAGGAGCTCAAATGCCCCATCAGGAGGAACGCACCAGTCACCAAGACGCCGAGGTTTAGCGCCAGCAGTGCACGCTTGCGAGGCGCCGCGTCGATAACCGCGCCGGCAGGGGTTTGCATAACGACACTTACCAATCCGCCGAAGGTCAAAACATAACCCACGCGACCGGGATTCCATCCGCTTGACGCCAGATAGGCCGCCAAAAAAGGACCGAGACCGGTTTGCACGTCGGCAAGAAAAAAGTTCAACCATTCGAGCGATCGCACAGACCCGTGCTTGCCACTGTTCCCCGAACTCACTGTTTTCCCCTTATCGATCCTGTCTATCGTCTTTTGTTTCTGACAGCGGCAACATCAGTAAGACCCTGTAGATCGTTTCTTGTTTTCTGGGGGTTTTGAACTGAACAAGACATTGCCGATGCAGGTCGCAAACAAGTTTGGGAGGAAGGACCGAGCCAATTACATTGCCTTGGCACTTGGCTACGCAACCAAATATTTAGTTGGAAACAGCTTCACTGTGCGAGCGGGAGATTGACTGTCTTCCCGGTCTGGGAGGACTGGCGTGCTGCATCCAGAATCTCTGACACTGTTATGTTGGTCTTAAGAGAGGACAGACTGTTTCCTTCCTGAACCTCTCCGTTCAAGACCGCAACCATGTAGTGCAGCGGATCGTCGTATGGTGCGTTGAGACTCTCTGCTTTCGTCATCTGCCCTTCTGAATCGTTTGCCTTGCGCACCTCGATACGGTCCGAGTCGATTGCTTTCGCATAGCCGGTGCGTCCGTAGACATCCATCTGCTTCATTGCGAACGGCCAGTTCCATGAGGCCTGAACGATTGCGACGGCGTTTTTGTAGTTAAGAATAATTTCCGCCTCATCGTCTACCTTCGGATACACATTCGGTTGCAGGTGTTTGGTCATTGCGGTTACGGACTGCGGAGTCTCGCCATCCATCAGCCAGGTCATGAGATTCGGTCCATAGCAGCCAAAGTCGAAGAGCGCTCCGGCGCCGTTCCGCGTGGGATCGATCAAGAACGATAGGAATTCCGGTGGCACTCCGATCGCCTTGGGACCCGCATGGCCATCACGAAAAACTGTTTTTACGATCGGTCCCAAGGCGTCCTGTTTTAGTAGACGAAACGCGGCGGTATTGCTCGCATACCACGACGTCTCCAGATTGACCAGCACATGGATCTTGCCACGTTGCGCAGCGTCCTGAATAGCCAGCGCGTCCTTGTAGCTGATGGTTAGCGGCTTCTCCACCATTACGTGGACGCCGAGTGCGGCGCACTCCTCAATTACTCGCCGATGCTCACTTGGGGCAGTGAAGACTAGCACTGCACGGGGGTGCGCTTGGGAAACCATTTCTTGAACGTTGCGGAAGTGCAAGCTGGCGGAAAGGCGATAACGCTGTGCGTAGGAATCGAAGAGCTTCTGGTCGGGCTCAACAATCCCAACAAGCTGAACGTCTGGACGATTCAGAATTCCGCCGGCTGGTGTAAGAGCACCGCCCTTCAGAAATCCCTCGACATGTCCATGAACCAGGCCGACAATGCCAACCCTCATTGGGGAACCCGGCTGAGCATCAACGGCCGCACTCGCGTGAACAGCGAGGAAAGTGAGCATCACTAGGATCAGTTTCATGTTTCCTTCTTTAAGTGAAAGCAGAAGCAGCCAACGTCATGCAGCGTAAATGCGCGCATGTCCAAAAAGCAATGATGGGCGTGTAAGGTTCCTGTCATTCCAAGCGAAGCGAGGAATCTCGGTACTTGCTGGCTGAAACCGAGATTCCTCGCTTCGCTCGGAATGACAAATAAATTTTCTAATGTGAGGTTACCAAACCTGCAGAGCTTGGCGTATCCTTCGGAAGTTCGAGGCTATGGCCCAGCGCGTGTCATGCGGGAAATGATAAACAACAGGAGAAAGAACGCTCTATGCACCCTTTAACACGTCGCAACTTCATGCGAATTGGCGCAGGCTCGGTGGCGGGAGCCGCAGCGAAGTTCACTTTGCTGGAACCGGCGGCGCTGTGGGGCGAAGGCCAAGCGGCGGCGCCAAGCGACAGAATCCGTTTTGCCTCGATCGGCACAGGAACGCGCGGATGCGAGTTGCTAGCAGCATCGCTTGCTGTGCCAGGCGTCGAGTGCGTCGCCGTGTGCGACCTTTTTGACAGCCGGCACGAAGCGGCACAGGAGGCCGTGCAGAAGCAGGTCCCGGCGACACGCAATTACAAAGAAATTCTCGACCGCAAAGATGTCGATGCGGTGATTGTAGCCGTGGCCGACCACCAACATCGACGGGTCGTCGTCGACGCCTGCGCTGCTGGCAAAGACGTGTACATAGAAAAGCCGATGTCTCACACAGTGGAAGACGGCTTCGCCATGGTCGAGGCGGTGCGCAAGGGTAATCGCATTCTGCAGGTAGGCAGCCAGCGCGTGAGTTCCATCATTTATGAAAAAGCCCGTGAACTCTACGCATCGGGTGCGCTCGGCGATGTGTTCTTTATTGAAGGCTCGTCAGACCGCAACTCGCCGAGTGGCGCCTGGGTGTATCCGATTCCGCCGGACGCGAGCGAGCAGACCATCGACTGGAATGAGTTCCTGGTGGGCGCGCCGAAGCGGCCCTTCGACGCGGCGCGCTTTTTTCGTTGGCGCTGCTTCTCCGATTATGGCGAAGGGCTCGCGGGCGATCTGTTCGTGCATCTCCTCTCGGGGATTTATTTCATCACTGGAACCAACGAAGCGCCGAAGCGGGCGCAGTCGAGTGGTGGACTGTTTCGCTGGAAGGATGGGCGCGACTTCCCGGACGTCATCGAGACGCTCTACGATTATCCGAAGTTTCGCGTTTTGCTGCGCTGCAATCTGAACAATGCCGGCGGTGAGCCGATTCGATTCCACGGTACCAAGGGCACAATGGAAATCATTGGCCAAACTCTGACTTTCACACCGCAGGACACAAGCCCGAAGCCGGAAACATATTCGACGAAAGGCTGGCCGGAACGTCTGCGCAAGGAATATCTGGCGCTGTGGGCGGCAGAACATCCGCAGCCAGGGCCGCTCGACTTCCAAGCGGACGAGGCTGAAACATTTACCGCGCCGGTGGGATACAGCGATGTGTCGGCTCACGAGGCAAATTTTTTCGCTGCGGTACGAACCCGCAAGCCAACCATCGAGAACGAGGAATTCGGCAATCATGCGGCCATCGGCTGTCACCTGGCCAATTACGCTTATTTCAAGAATACAATTGCGACTTGGGATGCGGCCGCAAAGACGATCCGCGGATAAGCGCATCCAGTTTGTCGAAAATAAATTGAGGGACTAGTTATGCATGGGATTTCGAGAAGAACTTTCTTGAAGACCGCCTCGGCGTCGGCCGTATGCGCGTCGCTGTGGAACGTACCCCGCCTCATGGCCGACCCTCTGGGCCTGCCGCTCGGATTGCAACTGTACTCCGTGCGCGACCTGCTGCCCAAGGACTATGAAGGAACGCTGCGGCAGTTGGGCGCGATTGGCTATCGCGAGGTGGAGGCCGCGGGCTTCTTCGATCACACCCCCAATCAGGTGAAGCAGGCGATGGATCACGCGGGTCTGCGATGCGTGAGCGCGCATTATCCCATGAAGGATCTGCAGCCGAAGTTGGACGAAATAATTCAGTTCGGAAAAGATTTAGGACTGAAGTACATCGTGTGCGCCTCGCCGATGCTTAAGGATCCATCTCGCATGAAGGACGCCGCGTCTCGCGCGGCGAGAGAAGCAATGACACTCGACGACTGGCGTTGGAATGCCGAGCAATTCAATCACATCGGCGAGCGCGTGAGCGCCGCGGGCATCCGCTTTGCATACCACAACCACATGACGGAATTCCGCACAGAAAACGGCGTGCTCTTCTACGACGAACTGCTGCGTCTGACCGATCCCGCAAAAGTGACGATGGAACTGGATTGCGGCTGGATGGTGCTCGGCGGCAAGAAACCCGAGGATTATCTGACGCGATACCGATCTCGTTTTTCCATGTTGCACGTGAAGGATTTCAAGCTGACAGGATTTACGCCCGGATCGACCCCGCCGCCTTCGACAGAATTAGGACGCGGCAACATTGACTATCGTCCCATTTTCGAAGCAGCTAAGAAGGCCAACATCGAGCACGCCTTTGTGGAGCAGGAAGAGTTTGACATGCCTCCAATGCAGGCGCTGAAGGTCGACGCGGATTATATGCACGCGCTGAAGGTTTGAACGGCGCGACTGTTCACCACAGAGGCACAGAGTCACAGAGAAATCGACTTCGGGTTTATGTCACGGGCCTTCTCTGTGTCTCTGTGACTCTGGTCGTGATTTCCTAACGCAACATACTGCGGATCGCCAGGTCCAAGCCCACCATCAGCACCGCCGACGCCGGGATCACGAGCAGAGCCTTCTTCAAGCGCCGCGGGTCACCGCCGGCGATGACTCCGATAATTCGCGAACTGACGGCCAGGCCTATCCATCCACAAGTGATGACGAGGCCGATTGCGGTACCGGTCATGCGCGGGAAAGCATCACCGACGATAGCGATTGTGGTCGGGAAGACCGGTGCCATCGAGAGTCCGGCCAGAAAAACCAGCAAGAAGGCGATTGCTGGCCGGCTCGTCCGCAGCATCAGAAAGGTCGTAATAGCCATCGCCACAGATCCGACCAACGTGACCGTGATAGCGGGCACGCGAATGAGAATTGGCAAGATAGCAGCACGGCCGATCAGCAGGCCGAGCGCGAATCCTAAGGAAAGAATATTGAGCGCCTGCGATTCCGGGATCCCCTGTGCAATAAGGTGGCGAGGTAACCAATTCCAGATTCCCACTTCACAAGTGATGTAAAGAAAAAGGAAGAGCCCGATCATAAAGAGCAGCGGACGGGCAAGAACCGGAGCCGCATCCGTGAGAACGAACCCAGCGCCAGTTGGTCCGGGCATTTTGGTGAGAGCTTGAATGACCACGGTGACGACGGTGAGCGCCGCAATGGTGTAACAGAGGCGGACCCAGTTCCGGCCGAACAAATTGGCGGAGATAAACGGCGTGGCGAGAGCCCCAAGTCCGAAGAAAAGGTTCACCAGGTTTAGCGCGGTGCCACGGTGGGCCTGGCTGACATCGCTGACCAGAGAATTCGCCGCGGTCACCACGATGCCGCCACCGACTCCCAGCAGAAACAGCAGAAACACAATGCTGCGAAATCCCCGCGAGCGCGGCAGCGCGAAAAGTGCGATCGCGATAAATGCGAGCCCGAGAACCATGCCCATTTTTTTGCCTTCGTTGTCGAGCAATGGACCCACGCCGAGCGAGGCGATGATCAGTCCCAATGCTTGCGCAAAAGCGATGGTTCCATTCTGGCTGGGCGAGAGGTGAAACCGATCAGACAGGTCGGGAAGGATGGTTCCCAACATCGCGGCAATCATCCCGTAAATAAAGATGGCGAGAATGGCGGCGAGAATCAACACGCGTCAGCATCCCTTTCCATGGCCGATGTCATCGGTTGCGAACCATGTGCGGGAACGTCGATCCAGCCGCGCGTGCGATGGCTCTGGAGCACGGCATCGAGAATGGTCAGTTGCCGCAGTCCGTCGACGAACTGCGGGTAATCGGTTGCACTCTCAGTTGCGCCAATCGAGGCATAGAAACGGCGGAATAGCTGCTTGAAGGTGTCGTCGTAGCCTTCACTGTGCCCGCCGGGAAGATCGGCATAGCTGCGGGCCTCAGGTTTGAGCAGAGACGGATCTTTAATGAAGATTTCGTTTGCCCGCGTCGCGATGACCCACCCATAATTTGTCGGGACGCTCCTGATTCCACGCTACCGAAGATTTTGTACCGTAAATCTCGATGCTGAGCCGGTTCTTGCGCCCAGCGGAAACCTGACTGGCAGTGACGATGCCTCGCGCGCGCTCACCCATGCGAAACAGGACGGCGCCGAAATCTTCTGTATCGACGGGGTTTCGATATAGTCTTCAGGTCCGAGTAACTTGTTCGCGAACGTCTCGACCGACTGTCTCGGTCTGCTTGCGCGTGGGGTGGAATGTTTGCAGATCAGCGCAAAGAGAGCTAACGCGCAGTCCAGTGACGTGCTCGGCCATATCGAACCAGTGTGAGCCAATATCGGCCATGCAGCGCGAAGTACCGCCGGCTTTAGCGTCGACTCGCCAGTTCCAATCCGTGTCGTACAGCAGCCAGTCCTGGAAATATGTGCCTTGGACAACGAGAATTTCACCGAGTTCGCCAGCTCTCCGCAGGCCGCGCATTTGCTGCACCATCGGATAAAAACGCAAATTGTGACAGACGCAGTTGCGCTTCCTCTGGCTTCGCGGCAAGAGCGACAAGTTCTTCGCCCTCCGCCACCCTTGTGGCCAGCGGCTTTTCGCAAAGCACATGTTTGCCCGCCTGCAGCGCGCTTTTAGCCATCGCAAAGTGCTGTGTGTTAGGCGTGCAGATGTGGACTGCATCGATGGCTGGATCACGCAGAATCTCGCGGTAGTCGGTCGCACTGACCGGATGGCGAAGAAGCCGCTGCCCAGGCGTTGCGCGGCCTCGTGTCCTTCTACCCGCGATTGCGGCGACCTCGACGAACTCCACCCGCCGCAACGCTTCCAGATGCACGCGCTCCCATGAAGCCGGTGCCGATGATCGCCGTCCTGATCGGTTTCTTAGCGTTTACCATTTCTAGACCCACCACGCTGTGGCGGGCTGCTCGCGAATCACAATACCGTTCAGAAAGTTCGCGGCCTTGGTAAGGCCTTCTTCCGGCGAGAGCAGACTATCTTCGTGCTCGATCGACAGCACAGAATCGTAGCCGAACATTCTTAGCGTGGAGATAAATTCGCTCCACCATTCAGCTCCGTGGCCGTAGCCGCAGGTCCGGAAGATCCAGCTGCGCGTGCGTTCCTCAGTGTAGCGCTTGGTATCCAGCACGCCGGCGCGCGGCAAATTAGCGGTATAGATTTGTGTGTCTTTAGCGTGAACATGAAAAATTGCGCCTTCGAGTACGCGAACCGCGGCGATGGGATCGATGCTTTGCCAGAACAAATGGCTGGGATCGAAATTGCAACCCACATTAGCCCCAGCAATGGTGCGCAGCTTGAGCATCGTCTCCGGGTTGTAGACTACGAACCCGGGATGCATTTCGATGGCGATCTTCACGCCGTGATCAGCGGCGAACTTCGCGTGCTCAATCCAATAGGGCGCGACCACTTCGTTCCACTGCCAGTCGAGAACTTGCAGGTAATCGGGAGGCCACGGGCAGGTGACCCAATTGGGAGCGGTGGCGTGGAGCGAATCGCCGGGGCAACCGGAGAAATCGATGACCACGGAGATGCCGAGCTTCTCCGCGAGCAGGATTGTCTTGCGGCTCACCTCGCGCTCCCGCTGTGCCCGTGCCTTGTCAGGATGCAGAGCATTGCCGTGACAACTCAACGCGCTTATGCTGGCGCCGTGATCGGCCAGAATTTTCTTGAACTCGGCAAGTGCGGAAGAATCCTCGAGCATCGAGAGTTTGCAATGTGCATCGCCGGGATAATTGCCGGTGCCGAGTTCGACGGTGTCGATATGGAGTGTCTTGAGTTTCTTGAGAACTGCGACTAGCGGAAGCTGCGACAGCAGAGGTGTAAAGACTCCGACGCGCATAACGATTGCTATCTCCTCAAAACTGACCAAACCCTGCAGAAAAATGGCAGTGCTGATTCTAATCGATCAACTGAAATGAAGCTCGCGAACGCACTTTGATCACCGTCACGTGCCGAGAAACATGCGAAAAGGCCACATTCCCTGCTCATGTGATAAAAACTTCTGTGCACGAAATGGAGAATTAATGACCAATCTGACGCGGCGGCAAATATTGAAAGCCGGAACTACAGTTGCAGCGACCGCAATTTTTAATCCGTTGCGGAGCAGCGCGGAAAGCCAAAAGGAGGCTAACCAAGTGCAGAATCCCAAGTCGGCCCAGACATCGCCCGACCTTTGTTTTATGGAGGCGACCGCGCTCGTCGAACTACTGCGAACGAAAGAAAGTTTCTTCCGTCGAGGTAATGAAAGCGCATCTCAGCCAGATTGCACGCGTGAACTCAAAAGTGAATGCGATCGTAACCCTTGTCGATGAGCCACAGTTGCTGGCCGAAGCGCAAACGGCAGACGACGCGCTCGCCAAGGGCAACTGGCTTGGTCCTTTGCATGGGCTACCAATTGGGGTGAAGGATTTGCACGCCACCAAAGGAATTCGCACCACGTGGGGATCGCCGCTGCACAAGAACTGATATTCCGAGTGCAGATTGTCTGTTGGTGGAACGCGAAAAGATGGCAGGCGGGATCGTGATTGGAAAAACCAACGTCCCGGAGTTCGGTCTGGGATCGCAAACCTTCAACCCTGTGTTCGGAGCGACACGGAATCCGTACGACCTCACAAAGACATGTGGAGGCAGCACAGGTGGAGGCGCTGTCGCAACGGCTTGCGGAATGGTTCCACTGGCAGATGGAAGCGACTATGGCGGATCGTTGCGCAATCCCCCGAATTTTTGCGGCGTCGTGGGACTGCGGCCTTCGCCGGGACGAGTACCGAATACGCCGGCTGATCTGGCATGGCAACCGTTTTCCGTTTCAGGAGGCGTGGCCCGCAACGTGACTGACCTCGCATATTTTATGAGCGTCTTGGCCGGACCAGACAAGCGGATACCGATCTCCATCGAGCAGCCGGGAAGCCAGTTTGCGCGGCCGCTTGCTGGACGAAGCTTCAAAGGCGTGCGCGTTGCGATATTCGTCGACATGGGTTTGCCTTGGGAGCCAGAGGTGAAGGAAACGGTGCGAGCTCAAGGAAAAGTTTTCGAATCGCTTGGCTGCGTGGTGGAAGACGCGGAGCCCGATTTCCGCGATGCGAACGAATGTTTTCTCGCCTGGCGTCATTGGGCGATGGAATCCAGATTCGGCGATCTCATCGCCACAAATGGCGATCAGTTGAATGAATACGTTCATTGGCATGTGGAAGAAGGCCGGAAACTGACGGGGCCGTATTTATCGCGAGTGGAGCTAAAGCGGTCGGAGCTCTATCAACGCGTGCGCGAGTTCATGGACAAATACGAATTTTTCCTGCTGCCGGTGAATCAGGTGCTGCCGTTTGACGTGACCCAACACTATCCCACAGAAATTAATGGAGTGAAGATGGAGAACTATCTTGCCTGGATGAAATCGGCTTGCTACATCACGGTAACAGGCAATCCCGCGGCGTCGGTGCCATGCGCGTACTCAAAGAGCGGGCTGCCCATCGGGATACAGATTGTCGGGCGGAATCATGACGATTGGGGCGTGCTGCAGATGGCATATGCCTTTGAGCAAGCAAGAAATTTGGAGAAGAGAAAGCCCGTCGCACTCGGTTGAGCTGCTTAAGCAGGTTCCATCTTCACTTGAAAAAGAATGACCTCCCGGCGGCCGAAATGCCGCTGTAGACGCGACTTCCCCGGCCAACCCCGCACACCCTTTGGCATCGAAAATCGCACAAGAAGTCTGAGCTGGGAGGCTCGCATATGAGATGTAAAAAATTCGTCGTTTTGAAAACGGCCTTGGCGATTTCTGGCGTATTTTTGCTGTGCGTTAGCGCCTTGGCGGCCAGTCGCGAGAAAGTGGTACATAGCTTCAATGATAAGGGGAACGGGGGAGCATACCCCTTCGGCGAGCTAATTCTGGGTGCCAACGGCAATTTCTATGGAACCGCTTCAGGATGGGGTGCTGAAGGCGGCGGTACGGCATATGAATTAGTGCCCCAGAAAGATGGAGACTTAGCGGAGCAACTGCTTTTTTCCTTTAACGGCGATCAAAATTCGAAGACTGGCAACAATATCGAGGCCGGTCTGGTTTTCGGTCCTGATGGCAGTTTTTATGGAACGACTGTCCAGGGCGGCATTTACGGTTATGGCACCGCATTTAAGCTGACGCCCAAAGCGGGCGGCGGCTGGACGGAGAAAGTACTGCACAACTTCAACCTTGATAGCACTGGGGCCCAGCCCGTTTCTACGCCGCTCATCGGTCCTGACGGCAATCTCTACGGGGTGGCCGCGACCGGAGGTAATTTCAACTCAGCGTGCCCCAACCTTGGTTGCGGTCTTGTCTTCGAATTGATTGCGGGTGCGGACGATAAATGGACCTATAAGATTCTCTATAAATTCAGCGGGCCTGACGGACAGTATCCTGCCTCGAGCCTCATCGCGGATGCTGCCGGCAATCTCTATGGCACAACCTCCGCAGACGGCGGTTCTAACAACGGTACAGTGTTCGAGTTGACGTCGAAAGCAGGCTCGTGGTCTGAAAAAGTGCTACACAGCTTCACCGGGTCGGATGGAGCTGTTCCCATCACCAGCTTGACCTTCGACAGTCATGGCAATATTTATGGTTCGACGATCACTGGCGGGACCCAAGTGTGCAATATGGAAGGCATGTCTGGTTGTGGAACCATCTTCGAGTTGATGCCGAAAAAAGATGGCAGCTGGACAGAGAAAGTGCTGCATAACTTCGCCCTCAATGGAAAAGACGGATTCTTTCCGATCTTCTGGCGTGATCATTGATTCGGGAGGCAATCTTTTGGGCACAACCCCATCCAACGACAGCGTGGCGTTATGTAGTAACCCAGGTGCTGTCGGATGCGGCGTCGTTTTTGAATTGACTCCCAAAGCCAACGGCTCCTGGACGGAAAAGATTCTGCACAGCTTCACCGGTCCGGACGGCGCGAATCCAAACGGCCGGCTGACTTTCGACAAGGCACGCAACCTCTATTACGGTGTCACAGCTAATGGAGGTGTGTACAACGACGGCACAGTTTTCTCTATCGCGCCGTGACGCAGCTCAACGTCTTTCGAAAGGTGCCCCGCTCCTTGCAGTTTTACCGCAAGGGGTGGGCGCTAGCGCAACGATGGCTCTAGTTTTCGCGCTGAGAAGTATTAAAGGATCAAAGTCGTGTCGCTCACGGCACCGTTAAGAAGTTGCTGTCCTTCTCCGCCTGTGCAGCTGTCCATGTCCACCCGCCCCTTGCAAAAAAATTTAAGGAGCGGGGCACTCGACAAAAGATGGCGGTAGCTTCCAGCTACCAGCAAGTCTATTTCGTCCCCCTCCGAAACCTGTAATTTTCCCGCAACTCGTAGGCCAAATCCGGGTTTACATTCCCATAGGCAGGTAATCAGTCACCTGCGCGTGGCTTCAAATCGCGTCGGCGTAAGGGGTTGAGAACACGGCTGGGGCTGGCGGTGTTCCAAGGGAGAATAGATATGAGAGGCTTCCGGCGCTTATTTCAGCATCATTTTATTGTGGCAATACTGGCCGTCGCCACGGCAACCTTCTCTGCGCAAGCTCAAGATATGCCGGCGCCGCCGGATCAGCAACAGGCTTATCCGGCCGATCAGGCGCCACCTCCGCCGGCAGATCAGGGCGGTCAATCCGCATATCCTACAGATCAGGCTCCGCCTCCGCCAGCGGAAACGGCTCCTTCAGCTGGAGGTCAGTCAGGCATATCCCACGGAGCAGGCTCCGCCAGCGGTTAGTGCAGGCTCCTTATCAAACGGAACCAGCGCCTTCGGCGGGCGAGCCGCTGCCTTCGGATGGCAGCCAGGCGGGTGATCCTTCAGGCCGCGTCGGCCGGCTGGGCTATATGTCCGGATCGGTTTCGGTGCAGCCTCAAGGGACCGGGGATTGGGTTCAGGGTTCGGCTAACCGTCCTCTTACCAACGGGGACAACGTCTGGGCTGACCAAAGTTCGCGCGCCGAGCTGAATTTGGGCACGGGCGTGATGCGCATTAATTCCGAAAGCAGTCTGACTCTGACCAATGTCACCAACGATGCGGTGCAAGTGCAACTGCATCAGGGCACATTGAACGTGCATGTGCGCAAACTGTACGCTGGCGAAGTTTATGAGGTCGATACGCAGAACATAGCGTTCACCATAAACAAGGGCGGGGATTACCGCTTCGATGTCGATCCCAATGCAGACACAACCATCGTAACTGTGTGGAAGGGCGAAGGCGAAGCCACTGGGCAGGGGCCATCGGTTAAAGTGCGTGCGGGCGAGCAGGCGCGCTTCACCGGTGGAACTTCGATGGCGCATCAGACCATGGACGCGCCTCGGCGCGACGGCTTCGACGACTGGTGCAAAGTACGCGACCAGCGCGAAGACGAATCCACTTCGGCGCAGTATGTTGCGCCTGGTGTGGTTGGAGCCAGCGATCTGGATGAATACGGAAGCTGGCGCAACACGCCTCAATACGGAAACGTGTGGGTACCGAGTAACGTGGCGCCGGGATGGGCGCCGTATAGCGACGGGCAATGGATCTGGCAAGCGCCTTGGGGATGGACCTGGGTAGACGCGGCTCCGTGGGGATTCGCTCCATTCCATTACGGCCGCTGGGTTGACTTCGGCCCTTATTGGGGATGGGCGCCGGGACCTTATGGGGTGCGTCCTTGGTACGCTCCCGCGCTGGTGGCCTGGTTTGGCGGGCCGCATTTCGGCATCGGGATTAACTTTGGCTTCGGCATTGGCTTCGGCGGCGGATTTGGCTGGTGTCCGCTGGGATTTGGCGAACCGTTCTTCCCGTGGTATGGGGCTAGCCGCGGTTATTTCCGGAACGTCAACATCAGCAATACGCGGATCAACAACTTTAACCACATCGCAAATAATTACGGCCGCAATGGCGGAGCATCCTACGGCAGAAATGGCGTTGGAATGCCACGCTATGCCACTCGGCCGGGAGCGATGACTGCAGTCTCTCGGAACACGCTGGAGCGCGGGCTGTCAGTGGCTGGCAACCGGGTTAACATGCCCGGCAGCGCTTTGCGGAATCTGTCGAGCGCGAGTCTTGACCGGCCAAATATTTCCCCGACGCGTGCCAGTGTGCTGGGATCAAAGGCTGGCATGGCGGCGGCACATCCTGCTTCAGGAATTACTTCGCGGCCGACGGTCAGCCGCATGACTCCTCCGCGGAACTCGGGTTTATCCAAGCCGTCGCCCGCAATTGCGGCTTCACATAGCAATGAGGGCGCGGCTGGGCGCAATGCAGGTTCACCGACGGCGAATCGCGGGTCTTCGGCTTCGCCCATCGCAAATCGTGGGTCAGAAGGACGCCCGCTTGCGTCCTCGTCACCCGCGGCTTCGCGTGGTATACCCAGTACCCCGCAGAGTAATGCAAGGTCATACGCCGGAGCTTCGGCGGGAGCAGGTGTAAGGTCCGAAGGGATGACGGGCGCACGGCCGGGTTCTTCGCCTGGATTCTCTGCTTCGCGATCAGTGCCTCGACCACCTACGAGCAGCCCGACTATGAGCGCTCGCAATACGGCGCCAAACATGTCTTCGGGTTCGCGTTCGTACTCGACTCCATACTTTGGCCGCGGGACGCCCAGCAACAATGTGCCGCGTCCTACGGGCCGAGTGCAGCCCGCATCGCGTAGCTACTCATCCGGACAGGGCGGCTACTCCGCACGCTCGTATAGCGGAGGAGCGTACGGCGGCTACAGTGGATCGCGTGTGTACAGTGGAGGCAGCTACGGCGCGTCACGAGGATACAGCGGAGGCGGTTACAGCGCGCCGTCGCGTAGCTACAGCGCGTCTCGCGGATACGGCGGATCACCTTACGGCGGCGGTTCGTCAAGGGGATATAGTGGCCGAAGCTACTCCGCGCCGTCGTCGCACGGTTCTGGCTCGTACGGCGGCGGGCGCGGGTACTCTGGGTCACATGGGAGTTCGGGCGGCTCTCATGGCGGGGGCGGATCGCACGGTGGTGGCGGCGGTTCGCATGGTGGTGGCGGCGGCCACGGTGGCCATCGCTAATACTTGACATAACTCGCCCCGCTTGCTCAGGCGGGGCGATGCTTTTCCGGCTAACTTATTCTCCTGGAACATCATAGACAAGTAATTCAAGTTCCCATCGACCCTCGCTCGGACCACCTCCAAGCCCGCCGGTGAGAACGCGGGCGTTCGGAATGGCCTACGGGAGTGAACTCACCTATTAGCTCTGTATCCCCCTGATTGCCTTTAATTCCCGATTCGGGTAGACTGAAGATGTGTTGTTCCTCGTTTTCCCTCCTGTGTTTTGTGGGTGACTTCTCATGTTGAACGGCAATGGCAGCTTCCACATAGGCGATAAAGTCGTCTATCCGAATCATGGCGTTGGAATAATTGAGCAGATCAGTAGCCGTACCATTGGCGAGACTGTGGAAAATTTCTACCTTTTGAAAATAAAGTCCAGCAGTCTTAAGGTCATGGTGCCGTTTCATAATGTCGGCACGGTCGGCCTGCGGCGCGTGGTGAAGAACGGCGAAATTCAAAAGATCGTGGATTTTCTTGAAGATGGAGAATGCGATAACAACGCCGACTGGAAATATCGCTTCAAGGAAAATTCCGAGCGCATGCGCACCGGATCTTTGTTAGAAGTGGCCAACGTGCTCAAAGCTCTGCTGGTGCTGAACCAGTCGAAGTCGCTTTCGTTTCGGGAAAAGAAAATGCTCGAACGTGCGCGCTACCTTCTCGTCAGCGAACTGGCAATGGCGAGAAACTGCGAAGAGCCGCAGATTGAAGAGTTGCTGACCAAAGCTTTGTCCAAGGCAAATCTGCGGTTCCCTGAAGCCTCGGAATTCCAAGCCTGAGGCTGTTTTCAACGCACCGACCGCTTCCCATTCTGGTAAAAAGTTCGCCGAGCAATCACGTCGGCGGCTGGCGGCAGGTTTATAATCCGGTGAAGCATGACCGATCAAATTAAAAGAAAATTGCAGGAAGAAATGAATCAGCTCGAACACGAACTGGTTCACGATCTTCCAAAAGAGATCAAGAAAGCCGCAGCCTTGGGAGACCTCAGCGAAAACGCCGAGTACCACATGGCCAAGCAGCGCCAGGAATTCGTCAAAGCCCGGCTGCGCCAGTTGGGCAAGCGCATGGGCGACCTCGCTCTGATTAACATGGACAACATTCCCCGCGACAAGGTGGGGCTGGGATCGACCGTAAAGGTTTACGACAACGATAAGAACGAGGAAATGGAATACAAGCTGGTCACCAGCGAGGAAGCCGATTTCCCGTCCGGCAAGATTTCCACCAGTTCGCCGATCGGCCGCGCCCTGTTGAACAAGAAAGTTGGAGATACTGCGATCGTGATGACTCCGAACGGCAAGCGCGAAATGGAGATTCTGAAACTGAGCACGATTCACGACGAAGCAGCTGCCGGATAACCAACCACACATGACTCCGAGCAAAGAGGTCAACCGAAACCCGAGTCGCACCGGTTACAAAACGTGGACCAGCGTCTTCGGCCGAGGCTGCGGCATGTTGCTCGATGCCATCGTCCGCCGCCTGGCATTAGCCCGGGTAAACCCCAACGTGCTCACATTCCTCGGCCTGGTGGTCAACACCATTGCTGCTTTTCTATTTGGCTACGCCAATGCCGACGATCAGGCTCGCCTATTCCGCTACGCCGGGCTGGTCATCATCGGCTCCGGTTTCTTCGACCTCGTCGATGGTGCTGTCGCTCGAGCCAGCAATCGCGTCACCCGCTTTGGCGGCTTCTTCGATTCAGTTATCGACCGCTACAGCGATGCGTCCCAGTTCTTCGGGCTTCTCGTCTACTACGCGCGCGCCGGACGTTTCTTCTATATCGGCCTGACCGCTTTTGTGATGATCAGCGCAATCATGGTCAGCTACACGCGCGCCCGCGCCGAATCGCTGATAGGTTCCTGCCGCGTAGGTTTCATGGAACGTCCCGAACGACTGGTGCTGGTAATTATTGGAGCCCTTTTCAACCGCATGGCTCCAGTGCTGTGGATCATCGCCGTCCTCTCCACGATTACCGTGATCCACCGCATCCGCTACACCTGGACCCGAACTGAGTTGGTAGACCGAGCCGCAACCAATCCGGTCCAAGCGGCATAAGACACTGCAATCGGTAGACGAAAACTGCGGCGAGCTTCGTTTAGGATTAACTGCAGAAGCGCACTCGCCGCGCCCCACGCAGCGCGGGTTCAGTGTGTGAGATATTGCCGAGCGAGCCAAAGTTTTAAGTCGCGCTTCAAATCCGGACTCATGTTGTGGAAACGGATTCCAGCATTCCCCATCTTGTCGATCCAAGCCACCTCTCCTTGGACCTTCATTTGAGCCTTACTCTCCGGTAATTGAAAGCTGAGTCGCACCGGGCCTTGAAAAGCCATGGGATAAGAGAGGCGGATGCCCACGCCGCCTTCGCTGAGATTCATCAGATGGGCTTCGACTTTCTTTCTGGGACCGTAGGCGAGGCTTACTGGCAGATCAAGCGCGTGCCGGTTATAACGAAGCCTGCCCTCGAGAATCATATTGCGTGCCGCGGAGAGCGTGCGCACTGCTTGCTCGACAGAAATTGGCTTTTTGAAAACGAATGTTGCGACCGTGTCCTGCAAGTTTGTGTGCCCGTTCGAACCACTGACGATGACCAGCGGCACCGCGTTTAATCCTGTGCCCAGACCTCGCAGAAAACTGCTGGTGCCATCCAGATCGCAGTCCACAATGAGAGCGTCAACTTTGGCCTTGGCAAGTTTGGCGCGCGCTCGCTCCGGTTCCGGTTCAACATCCACGCCAATGTGCAAGCCGCCAAGAATGCATTCCAACACGCTGACTTCTGCCCAATCGCGAGAAACTACCATGGATGAGAGTGTCATACGGCAACTGTAGCTGCAGGCGTAATCAGGCTACAGATAACGAAGGTAATTAACGGGACGAGGCTTCTTTGAGCTAAAGGCCATCCCTGCCTGGGTAGCGCCGGCATCTTGCCGGCCCGTCGTGAGGGCATCTTGCCATCGCGGCTGCCGCCCTCTCCGTAAAGACCCAAGTGCATTCCAAGCCTGGTGCTGAGGTTTAGAATATCGGTTAGAGGCAGTGTGGCCACACTCCGCGAAATCGTCGACCAGCAGGTGCGCGAAGGCGATCTTTACGAAAAGCTCGACCGCAACCGCGTCCGCTGTTACGCCTGTGGGCATTGCTGTCCCATCCCGGATGGACAGCCCGGCGTTTGCAAAGTGCGGTACAACCGCGGCGGCACGCTGTACGTGCCTTGGGGATACGTCGGCGGCGTGCAGTGCGATCCCATTGAGAAGAAGCCGTTCTTCCACGCCTACCCGGGTGCGTTGGCTTACAGCTTCGGAATGTTGGGATGCGATCTGCACTGCGCTTATTGCCAGAATTGGGTGACATCGCAGGCGCTGCGGGATCCGAACGCGGTGTCGCCGCCGCTCGAGGCGTCTCCGAAAGCGCTGGTGCAGGATGCGCTTCGTCAGGGCGCAAAGGTTCTGGTAAGCACATACAACGAGCCGTTGATCACCAGCGAGTGGGCGGTCGAGATATTCAAAGAGGCCAGAGCTGCCGGCTTGCTAACCGGCTTCGTCTCGAACGGCAATGGCACGCCGCAGGTGCTCGAATACCTGCGTCCATGGGTTGATCTGTATAAGGTCGATCTGAAGAGTTTCGACGACCGTCACTACCACGAGTTGGGGGGACGCATCGGGCCGATTCTTGACACCATTCGCAGCCTGCACCAGATGGGCACTTGGCTGGAGATTGTCACCCTGCTGATTCCCGGCTTTAATGACTCGGAAAAAGAACTGCGTGCACTGACGGAATTTCTCGCAGGCATCTCGATTGACATTCCGTGGCACGTCACCGCATTTCACAAAGACTACAAGATGGATGATCCCGATAACACCACGCCAAAAGACTTGCTCCGTGCCGTCGAAATCGGCAAGCAGGCCGGCCTGCGGTACATCTACGCGGGAAATTTGCCCGGCATGGTGGGAGATCAGGAGAATACGAAATGTCCCAGCTGCGATGCGACCTTGATCAGGCGCAGCAGCTACTTCGTCGAAGATTACCGCTTGACGCCCGATGGCCGCTGTCCATCCTGCAAGACTGCAATTCCGGGGCGCTGGTCCGCGAAATTCGAGGGTCAAATTACGGATCGTCCTTTCTTGCCGCGCCGTGGCTCGCGTTTAGTTACAATTCCGACTTAGGTTCAATTCTCAACTTATGCGGAAACTGCGAATGGCGCTCGCTGGAAATCGGTCGAGCTGTGCTCGGCTACCCGGCTCAGGGCATTCGGGTCTACGTGCGCATAGCTGCGGCTGCTTACTCATTTACGGACTACTGCTCTTCGCTGTCGCTTGCTCCCCTCGAGATTTTCTTACCCGGCGGCTCGCCGCGGATTTAATTGCCGCCTCCGACACATTCAAATCGACTGAGCAGTTCGGACTGCGCACCGGCGTCATCTCGAACAAAGACTATATTTCGCCAGAGAATCTGGTGCTGCAGCGCCATGGCTGGATTACCGGCGCAGCCAAGGCTTGTCCGGCCACCGTTGCACCTCCGCCGTGTTGGCTGGTTGCGCTTACTCCGATTGGGGTCGACACGTTTCACGATCTGATCTCCAATGGCGACGCGAACGCCAGCTATTTCAGCGTGCCCGTGGCGCGCCGGCAACTGATTGGAGTATCGGGAATCAGCAGGAGCGGCGTTAGTGCCGACGTCGAATTTCTGTGGAAATGGGTTCCGCTCAACGAAGTCGGCGCCGCGCTTTATGCCGGCGGCGTGCAGTACAGATCGACGGTAGGATTTCGCCAGTATGATGATGGTTGGCGGGTGGTCGAAGGCAGCGCACCAAAGAATGATCAAACGCTTGAAGACGCGTTGAAGAACTCGGAACCCGCGCCCTGAGGTTGACACACACGTGGCGCGATTGTGAAGCGCGAGCCAGCGGAACTCGAAAGCCCCGCTGGCTCGACAGACCTTCAAACTTTATTCCAGCCCGCTGGCAGAGCCGGAAGTCTCCGGCCCAGCATCTGGAGACCATGGCGCGAGGTGTGCACGCCGATCCTGACTGTAGCAGGACTCATCATCCTGCTGGCAGACTGGATACAATTTGCCCCAGCCCTCGGCAAACAGGATTTGCTGTGATTGAACTCCCATCTTCACCAGCGCATCGCGGGTTGCGAGAGCGCGCAAGTCGGACAGGTACACGTTATAAACGATGTCACCCCGCGGATCAGCCTGCCCGGCAATAGTGAACACCACATTGGGGTGCGATTTCAGCCATTCGGCATCCTGCTGAAGAGTGGTCTGGTCCTCGGACTTCAACTCCGACCGGTTGAAATCGAAATAAACATCCTTAACGTTTTGAACAAATTGCTGTTGCTCGGTTGGCGGTACTAGAGCCGCCTCTTTGGCTCGCTCGGTCGCAACGGGCTCTATCGGGCGTCCGTATGGGTCCGCCCCATCTTTGGCGTCCGGCACGGCTACTTGCGGATCCACAGGGGCGGTGCTGGAATCTTGATTGTCTGCCGAAGAGGTCGCGGTTGGCGCGCCTGCGGCGTAAGGCTGGGTTGAATCGTTATCCTGGGCCCAGCACAGGCTGGCGAAAGCCACTATCGTCAAATACCTCAAAACTCGGGTCATGTCGCACCTTCCGCAACGAAGATTTCTGAGTGTCATACTGCTCTATGGTAGGGGTTTGATGAATCAGGAAAAGTCTGAGTTGTACCGGGGAAATACAGTATTACGTTTTTGACGTGCCTCTCGGGATAATGGGCGTTAGATAGCTTCGATGAGGGCCGTCAGCAGCGCCGTTCGCTTTGGCAATTCGGCAATCAGGATCGACTCATGCGTAGCGTGTGCGCCTTCGCCGACACCACCCAATCCGTCAAGCGTGGGGATGCCGAAAGCGGCGGTAAAGTTTCCGTCCGAACCGCCGCCCACCGACGCTTCTTCCAGCTTCCAGCCAAATTGCCTGGCAATCTCCGCAGCCTTTTTGTAGAGCGCTGCCACGGCTGGCGTGCGTTCCATGGGCGGACGATTCATGCCGCCGCTAATCTCGATTGTGCACTTACGATTGAACGGCTTTTGCGCACGCAATTTGCGATCGATGATCGCGGCATCCTGCTTGCGGGCTACGCGCACATCGAGCACCGCGGTTGCTTCGGCCGGAATAACATTCACTCGCGTGCCGCCTTGCACGGTTCCAATGTTCAGCGTGAGGCCGCGTTTCACGTCGATCAGTTTCGAGATCGCGATAATCTGCTTCGCCAGTTCAAGAATCGCACTTTGACCTTTTTCGAAATCGAGGCCCGAGTGCGCGGCCTTGCCGGTGACTTTCACAACATATTCTCCAATGCCTTTGCGCGCAGTTTTCACTGCGCCATTGGGCCCATGCGAAGGCTCCAGAACCAGCACGGCTGCAGAGTTCTTAGCCATATTTTCCGTGATCACCCGCGAAGTATCGCTGCCCACTTCTTCGTCGGAGACCAGCAGAACGGTCACGGGACGGGGCAGCTTGTCTTCATTCCAAGTTCGAAGCGCCTCAATCGCGTGCAGCATGAATGCGATTCCCGACTTCATGTCGAAGGCGCCGGGTCCCCACAAACGGCCATCCGCAACTCGGCACGGCATAGTTGCCAGCGTGCCTATTGGATAAACTGTATCCAAATGCCCGAGCAGAAGCACCGGCTTGCCGAGGCGAGCGCCGGGGTAATCTACTTGCAAATGATCGCCGAAGTCCTGCACCCGGTGAAACTTTGCATGTCCGCCCAGCGCTTCAAATCGGCCGGCTAGTAGCGCGCCCAACTGATCGACCGCCTGCTTGTTGTCGGTTGGCGACTCGATCTCTACCAGTTGGCGGATGGTCTGCACGATTTGCTCTTTTCGTTCTTCGAAATAATTGAACCGGTTCGTGACCCCGCCTCCGGAACTGTTTTTTGAAGCTTGCTTAGGCATGCGATCCTTTTCTAGAAGGGCTGACGGCGCGCCGTACAGTATAATCTTCGCTCGCTGTTCTTCGTAACGAGAAAGAGAATGACCGATACTGCTTACCCTGCACCCGACGGTCCGATCGCGGTTAAGACTACGCTGGACATCAACGACATTCAGCGTCTTCTGCCGCACCGTTTTCCATTTTTGCTGATCGACCGCATCGTCGACCTGGATCGCAAGAAGAGGATTGTGGCTATCAAAAACGTCACGATCAACGAGCCGTTTTTCGCCGGGCATTTTCCAGGTTTACCGGTAATGCCGGGTGTGCTGATCGTAGAGGCGATGGCCCAAGCCGGTGGAGTGCTGCTGTTCACGGAAGTGGAAGACCGCGAGAGCAAGCTCGTACTGTTCACTGGAATTGACCGAGCGAAGTTTCGGCGTCCGGTGGTTCCGGGCGATCAACTGCGCATAGAAGTCGACGTAAGAGTCTGGCGCGGCAATGCGGGGCGTATGGAGGGAATCGCGTACGTCGGCGACCAGCGCGCCGCGGAGGCTCTCGTGAGCTGCCGACTGGTTGACCGGTCGCGCACCACAAAACCGTCAGCGCCAGCAACAACGGAACCGTAGGAGCCATGGTCGAGGTCCATCCCACAGCCATTGTTGATCCCGGCGCCAAAGTTCATCCCAGTTGCAAGGTCGGTCCTTATTGTGTGGTTGGGCCGAATGTGGAACTGGGAGCGAGGTGCGAATTGCTTTCGCATGTCGCGATCAGCGGGCCAACCACAATTGGGCAAGACAATCATTTTTTCCCATTTTGCTCAATCGGGATGGCGCCACAGGATCTGACCTACGCCGGAGAACCTACCCGCCTTGAAATTGGCGACCACAACGAGATTCGCGAGTTTGTTACCATCAGCCGCGGCACCGTAAAAGGCGGAGGCGTAACCCGCGTGGGAAGCCATATTTTAGTCATGGCCTACACGCATATTGCACACGACTGCGAAATCGGCGACCACGTTATTTTGGCCAATGCGGCGACCTTGGGCGGCCACGTGAAGGTTGAAGAGTGGGCGCAAGTGGGCGCGCTGTGCCCGGTGCACCATTTTGTTCGCATCGGCGCGCATTCATTCATTGGTGGCGGGACGACCATTACTCGCGATGTTCTTCCCTTCTCGAAGACTTCGGCTTCTCGTGATGCTCGGGCGTACGGCTTGAATGCGATCGGGCTTGAGCGGCGGGGGTTCAGCAGGGAGCGGATCCGAAAGATTCACCACGCTTATAAAGTCCTGCTGGCGTCGAAGCTGAACACTTCGCAAGCTCTGGAGAAACTCAAAGCCGAATCCGATCGCGGAGAAGATGTCGAATTACTCATAAAGTTCATCGAAGAGTCGGAGCGCGGGGTGATTAAGTAGGTGAGCTGTCAGCTGTCAGCTTTGTCATCCTGAGCGTAGTAGATTCTCCGCGAAGCGGAGAATCTGCGGAGTCGAAGGACCCCGATGCCCTCATCCCTTCCGGACTGCCTCAGGGAGTTTCGACAAAGCGAGCAATCAGAATTAGATCCTCCCCGCATCGTCGACAATGATTTTCGTTTAAACTGGCGGGCGATGTCTGCCAACAAAGGAAAACTCGGTCTGATTGCAGGCAACGGTCGCTTTCCTTTCCTTGTACTCGACGCTGCGCGTGCTGAGGGGTTTGAAGTGATCGTAGCCGCCATCAAGGAAGAAGCATTCCCGGAAATCGAATCCCACGGCGCCACTGTCCATTGGCTTTCGCTCGGAGAGCTTTCCAAACTGATCGACACCTTCAAGCGCGAGGGCGTGCAGCGCGCGATTATGGCGGGACAGGTTAAGCATAAACAGATTTTTTCGAGCATCCGCCCGGATTGGCGTTTGGCCAAACTTCTTCTCTCGCTCGGCACTCGCAACACTGATTCACTTCTGGGCGCGGTCGCGAAGGTGCTGGCCGATGAAGGCATCGTTCTGGAGAATTCAACCTCCCTCCTCGAGCCACTGTTGGCGAAGCGTGGCGTGCTTACCCAACGTGCGCCGTCAGAGCAGGAGAAGAAAAACATCGATTACGGCCGTCAGGTCGCGCGCCATCTCGCGCAGTACGATATTGGCCAGACCGTAGTCGTTGCGGAAAATGCCTGCGTCGCGGTAGAAGCGATGGAAGGCACGGATGCGACCATTGAACGCGCCGGTGAACTCATGGCGTCGCTCGAATCGGATGCTTCGACGTTAAGCCGCGCACTCACAGTTATAAAAATCGCCAAGCCGAATCAGGATATGCGTTTCGATGTGCCGGTGATCGGCGTAAATACGATTGCAGTGATGCGCAACGCAGGCGCGACTTGTCTAGCCGTGGACGCGGGCAAATGCCTTCTGCTCGACGGCAACGCGATCATTACTGCAGCGGACGCGGCTGGGGTATCCATTGTGGCGGACTAGGTCCGGCTAGCGCCGGAGGCGCTTCGGCGCGCGGAATGCGGACGACTCCCTGACGTTGGGACGGGTCGTTTTCTCTGCTCAGCGCGAAAACGCATCAAATCGTAGGCGGTTTGCAAATTCATCCAGAACTCTGCTGAATTGTTGAAATATTCCGCCAGCAGCAAAGCGGTCTCCGGCGTAATCCCCCGCTTGCCTCGAATTAGTTCGTTGACGCGATTGACAGGAATATTTATCGCTTTTGCCAGTTTCACTTGAGTTAGTCCTGACGGTTCAAGAAACTCCTTCAACAATATCTGTCCTGGATGCGTTGAAATTCTCTCGAGTGGATGCAAAGCTCGCTTTTTCGTTATCCTTGTTTTTGACCATAGCCTATTGGAGAATACCGCATGTCCGAAACTGCACGTCTAGCTGACCAAATACGCCGTGCCTTTGAGGGGAACGCTTGGCATGGTGATTCTGTCGTCGAAATTCTCCAAGGCGTCGACACCGCGATGGCTGCGGCTCATCCCATAAAGAACGCGCACAGCATTTGGGAACTGGTCCTGCATATTGCCGCATGGGACGGAGCGGTTCTGAAGCGCACCGGCGGTATGGCAGTACAGCTTCGCGATGAACAAAATTTCCCGCCAGTCAAGAACAGGAGCGAAACCGCTTGGCGCCAGGCAATCGAGGACGCCAAGCGCACTCATGACGAACTGGTGCGGGCGGTTGCCGCCTTTCCGTATGAGCGACTGGCAGAGCAGGTTCCGGGCAAAACTGAAAGTTACTACGATTTTTTCTATATGTTCAGCGGTATCGTGCAGCACGAACTTTATCATGCTGGGCAGATTGCATTGCTGAAAAAAGCAGCGACGAAATAAGCCACTTCCGAACCCCCGCACAGCATTTGTGATTAAATCAACAGGTCTGATCTCACTGGGAACTGACTACTGACGGCCGAAATTTTATCAACGTCGCTGTGATTGGCGTGGGCGCGTTTGGCCGCAACCACGCCCGCGTCTACCATCAGCTTGCCATTGAGGGTGTGCCGCTACGGCTGGTTGGGCGTGGTTGATCCCGACACAGCACGGGCCGACGCGGCGGCGCGTGAGTTTGGCTGCCGCAGTTTCGGCTCTATCCAACAGCTCACCACTACGCACAGCGAAGTTCAGGCCGCCTCGCTGGCGGTGCCCACAATTCATCATCTCAGCGCCGCACAACAGTTAATGGAGGCTGGCGTCGATGTGCTGATCGAAAAGCCGGTGGCAACGTCGCTGGCAGAGGCTGACGAACTCATCCGCCTTGCCGGGAAACATGACCGCATTGTGCAGGTCGGGCACCTCGAGCGCTTCAATCCGGCGGTACGCGCCGCTCTTCCCGTCATCACGCGTCCCATGTTTTTTGAAGTACACCGGCTCAGTGTATTCACGCCGCGATCTCTCGACGTTGATGTCGTTCTCGACCTCATGATTCACGATCTCGACATCGTGCTTTCGTTTGTGAATTCGCCAGTCAAGGAAGTGCGCGCCGTGGGGTTGCCCATCCTTTCCGGCAAGGTGGACATCGCGAATGTGCGGCTTGAATTCGAGTCCGGATGCATCGCGAACTTTACTGCCAGCCGGGTTTCGACCGAGCGTGTGCGCAAGCTGCGTTTTTTTCAGCCCAAGCAATATGTGTCGCTGGATTATGGGCGCCAGGATGTTTTGGTTTTTACAGTGGGCGCGGATGGCGCCAGCGGTGCGCCTTCGGTGAATCCGCAAATTCAAATGGCGAAGCTGCCGACAACAAATGAGGAGCCTCTACACGCGGAACTGAAATCGTTTCTGGAGTCGGTGAAACGGCGCTCTCTGCCTGCAGTCACGCTGGAAGACGGACGCCGCGCTTTAGCCGTCGCGCTGGACGTCGTCGCTGCAATTCGCGCCCACGGGGAAAAAATTGATCTGGACCGGCTGCATGCCTGATTCGCCTCCACAATGTCAAGTTTTGTAAACATCGATTGACCATCTGGATGCAAGTCTTGAGTTCTGGCACCTTCAAAGCTTCGCAGATTTGTGCGAAAGATGCGAAAATAAGATACTGGGCCGCAGACGCCAGCAACTCGAGGCAGCAGACTGAAGCACTCAGCGACGTGGGGGATGTTCTGTCCTCGCAACTGACCGACGTTGATTCCTCGACTAGCAGGTAGTTCATTCGATGTCGACTACGCAAATCCCGCCTACAAATCCGGCTCCATCGTCGCGACCCCCCGAGGGCGGAGATTTGTACGATGCGCGTTACTGGGAGTCGGCTTATCGCGAAATTGTTGAAGCCCCGGCCTTACTTTTGCAGCTGCAGGATGAACTGTCGCAGGCTCGGCGGCGCGAAGCTTTCTGGATTTCAGTAGTTGTCCACTTGATCGTTGTACTGCTTCTATACAATTCGCCGAAGCTGGCAGGGTTCCTGCCACGGCGAGCCGTCATCGTGGCGAGCCCGCAGTCAAACCAGAAAGACCTTACTTATCTGGAGTTGCCTCCCGATGAACAGAAGGTCGCGAAGCGTCCCGACACTAATATTATTTCTGATAAGGATCGAATAGCGACATCGCACGCGCCCCAGATTGATCGCAAGGAATTGAAAAAGATTCTCGACGCGTCGCGGCCAGGGCAGGCCGGGTGCGACTGCTCCGCAAACGGCGCAACAGCAGCCTGCTTCGCCGGCGGCCAGTCAGAATCCGACGCCTCAACCATCAGCGCCACCACCTCCGCCACCTCCACAACAGGTTGCGAAACTGCAAACTCCTACGCTGACTCCTCAAGCGGCATTTGGCAGCGGGATTCAGTCCGCAGGTTCGGCAATTGAACAAGCGGCTCGCGCAGCAGCTGCGAATCGCGGAGGGTATGGCGGCGGCGATGGTGGAAATTACGGTCTAGGGTTAGGCGGTAAACCCACGGCGGCGATGGGCCCGCTGGAAGTGTTGTCCGATACCATGGGCGTAGATTTCGGACCTTATCTGCAGCGCGTGCTGCATGACGTGAAGATCAACTGGTACAACCTGATTCCAGAATCTGCGAAAGCGCCGCTGATGAAAAAAGGCAAAGTCACAATCGAGTTCGCCATTCTCAAGAATGGCACAGTCGCGGGGATGAGATTGGTTTCCACTTCCGGCGATGTTGCGCTCGATCGCGGTGCCTGGGGCGGAATCACGGCTTCCAATCCGTTCCCGCCCTTGCCCAACGAATTCGGCGGTCAGTATCTCGCGTTGCGATTCATGTTCCTCTACAACCCCGACAAAGCGGATTTGCAGTAACTCCGTACCACATCCACTCGCCGGTGGGAGCGCGACGTTCCCACGACAGCCGCCGGGACGGCGGCGCTACAAAAATGCCGGCGGGCCGAATTTCGGTGGTCGAAAAAAAGAGTATCCCGGAGGATCGACTGTAAGCATCCAGTAGGATAAGACGCACGCGTAAGGATGACATTATGAAAATCGGATTTATTGGTCTGGGAAATATGGGATCGGCCATGGCCCGCAATCTGATAAAAGCGGGTCACGACCTGATCGTTTACAACCGCACGCGCAGCCGCTCCGAAGAACAGCAGCGTCTCGGGGCAAAGGTCGCCGACACTCCAGCAGTCGCCGCGGCCGGGGCGGAAGCACTCATCACCATGCTGGCCGACGATCGCGCGGTGCAGGACGTGATTTTCGAACCCGGCCGCGCGATCGATTCACTAACTGCGGGAGCGGTGCACATATCGATGAGCACGATCAGCGTTGCTCTGTCCCGCAGGCTTCAGAAGGCGCATGCGGAGAAACATCAACACTACATCGCTGCCCCGGTTTTCGGACGACCTGATGCCGCGGCTGCGGCGAAACTATTTATCGTGGCAGCCGGGCCGACCCAACAAATCGAAAAGTGTCGCAGTCTTTTTTCCACAATGGGGCAAAAACTTTTTGTGATCAATGAAGACGCGCCCGCAGCCAACCTGATCAAACTAAGCGGAAATTTCCTTATCACCACAGTTATAGAAAGTATGGCAGAGGCCTGCGCACTGATGCGCAAGTCGGGTGTCGATCCAAACAAGTTCTTGGAAGTTATGACCGACTCCTTGTTCTCCGCGCCGGTGTACAAAAACTACGGCGCGATGATCGCTGCCGACAAGTTTGAACCGGTAGGTTTCAAGATGCCGCTGGGATTCAAAGACAATCGGCTAGTTCTTGCCGCCGCCGAAGAGGCTGCAGTTCCTATGCCAATGGCCAGCATTGTGCATGATCGCTTCGTAGCCGCCATGGCCCAAGGAATGGAAAATGCGGATTGGTCAGCCATCGCCCATCTCGCCTACAAGAATGCCGGACTGTCAGACGGAGACAACAAGCACTGATTTTCGTGGAGTCGCTCACGGCGTGATGGAGTTACTAAATGTCTCCCACCCTTCCGCACAGAAAGCGGAAGAGTGGGGCACCCTAAAGCGCATCGTGATCTGATTCCTGGATCACCGCCGCTTTTATCTGGCGGAGTACCTAAAGCCTGATTCCGCTACACCTGCGCCGTACGATTCCGCCAACGCGTGTCTCTCATCTTCGGTCAGCTGCATGGCGATGCTGCGCATTCGCATGTTGATATCATTGGCTCGACTGCCGCTCGCAAAGCCGTCGAGTTGTTCGAGCAAGTAATTGGCATTCTGAGTTGCAAGCGACGGCGCACCCATCACGAATCCGATTGGACCGTGGCAGGCCTGGCATGGCGGCAACCCGCGGCTTCCATCCCCGCTGCCAATAAGCCGGCCGGCCACCGCTTCGTGCCTCGGGTCGGATAGAGGCTGAGGAAAGGCGCGATCATCCTGCGGGTCCGAGAAGATTGGCATCATCCAGTAGTAAGCCGCTACGTCGGCAGAATCTTGCAGCGATAACGAATTAGCGATTGGCTGCATGACGTGAGAGCTTCGCTTGCCCGATCGGAAGTCCTCCAGCTGTTTCCAGATCACCAGCCGGTCCATAGATGCCAGGTTCGGAATGGTAGGGCTCGAACTGAAACCCTCGCGCCCGTGGCAGCGATCGCAGCGCCGTCCGATGAGCGATCCACGAAACGCATCTCCGGATGAAGCCATCGCAATCGTCTCCGCTGTCCACGCGACGTTCGATGGAATTCGAACCGGAGGTTCAGTCGCTTCCGATCCCATCACGCCTGCAATGGCCAGCAGCAGAAAGGCGGGGCGGATCCACCGCTGCAGTCCACTCCGAATTTCGGTCAACCATCTACCGCGAGGCACAGCTCGTTCTCTCCTCCGGACTCAATTTGCGAAATTGGTCGAGCGAGACCGCGATTAAGCGGCTTCTCATTGTGTAATGTCCCGGGCCGCAGAATTCACGGCAGGGCATCTGGTGTTCGCCTTCGCGATCAAACTGCATGCGGGTTTCGACGATATAACCCGGCACCACCTTGACCTCGTCGTTGGTCCCACTGATGGTCAGCATGTGAACCACGTCGGCGCTGGTCATTCGAAAACGGATGGGAACACCGGTCGGAACGACCACACAGTGCGGGACGAAAAGATATTGCTCTGCGATCATTCTGACGGTCACGCCGCCTGATTCCTCAGCGGGTCCGAGATTGCTTTCCACGAATTCGCCGCGCAGATGCAGAGTCTGCGGGTTGACTTGGTTGGGGCCGTTCAGTAGATGCTCGAGGCCAGACTCAGCTTCATATGGGAATCGAACCGTCAGCCACACGCAGATCAATGCAGCGCTGATCAACAAAACTCGGATCCGCTTCCTTGCACTCGAGCCCGACTCTGCGGGGGTATGTTCGTGGTCAGGAAGAGTAGTTTTCGGATTTGAGTTGGACATCTCGCTCGATTCTTCGCTAACCGAATCGTCTCGACACATTCTCTCACAGCAGAGTGTTGCAGCGGCTACCAGAACAATTTGTCATCCCGAGCGCACCAGGGACCCTCTCTTGGTCGCAGCAAAAACCCAGATTCCTCGCTTCGCTCGGAATGACAACCGCGAAGCACGCGTAGGATGAAATACGGCTTCAGCCTTACGGACAACCTGTGGCAAAACTGTTACATCAACTTGGCAGCACCGAGGTTTCTCTATGCCCGTCATCCGTACCTGTAAGAATTGCGGCCAAAAAAATCGTATTCCGGTGGAGCATCTTGCCGACACGGGGCGCTGTGGCAACTGCAAGTCCCCAATCCCGCGGATCGACGAACCTTTAGAAGTTGACACCCAGCTATTCGACGAAATTATCGCGAAAGCTCGCGTCCCCGTACTGGTGGATTTCTGGGCGGCATGGTGTGGTCCCTGCCGCATGGCAGCGCCTGAGGTGGCGCGTACCGCGACTGACATGGCGGGTCGCGCCATCGTAGTTAAGGTTGATACCGAGCGTTATCCCGAGCTGGCCGCCCGCTACAACGTGCGAGGCATCCCAAACTTCGCGGTGTTCGCCCGTGGACGCCTCGTGTCACAACAAGCCGGTGTCGTAAACCACGAACAGATGGAAAGTTGGTTGTCATCGGCGCAAAGCGCATCTGTGGCCTGATCCAAACTAACGGAAGATCTGCCATTAGTTCCAACGTCAATACAAGATTCCACGTGCGACTCGGTTAGGCGCTGCCGCTGGTCCTGCCCTGGCCTGGCGCTTGCTCGCTCGAATCCTCCAGCCATTTCAGATACTCCGGGCTGGCGTCTTCAATCGAGAGCGACAAACATTCCGGCAACTCGTAAGAGTGCATTTCAAGGATGGCGTCGCGCACCTTCTCGAAAGCGGCAGCGGTCTTGATCCACAGCAACCATTCTTCCGCTTCCTCCACTTTGCCTTTCCAGCGATAAATCGACACGACTCTCGGCACAATGTTCACGCAAGCTGCAAGCTTGCGGTCGACTAATGTTTCGGCGATCCGGCGCGCCTCATCGACGGATCCCGCGGTAGTCATCACGATTCTCTTGTCGGTCATATAAATCAGCCCTTGGCGGTTTGAATTGTGCGTTTGAGATTTATTCGCATCAAAGCTTAGCACTTTGGAAAGTGTACAGCGGCCTTTAGCTGGCGTCCCGTTCGCTGAGGGCAGGATGCCCTCAGGACAACCGGGCAAGATGACGGGGCTACAGTACAGATTTGTCAAAGTTGGTTCCTTTCACCCTCAGCGGGAAAACTTCCGCTTGACGGAGGATGTAAAAGAGCAGTTCACTGGGAAACTGGAACAGAATCCCCTTGACTTCTTCTGGTAAGGCTAAGCGCAGCGGCTAAACAATGGATCTAAGAGTCGGGCGTCTCCCAAAAATCCGCATCTTTTCTCGATCCGAAACCAGCCTGCGAACGCTGGTAAACCGGGCACCACAAGCCGAAGCGTGGGCAGATCGACGAATGGCAACGATTCGTCCCGTACTCACCGCTTTGTATGGAATGCGACGGCGATTAGCTACAGCCGGTGTCGCAATATTCACTTTATGGCTGTTTGCGCATGTCATGTTCGGGGCGAATGGTATGGTAGTTTACCGGCAGAAAAAAGCTGAATATCAGAATTTGCAAAAACAAATAGACGAGTTGCAAAAAGAGAACGACCGCTACACGCGCCAGGTAAAGTCGCTGCAGACGCCCGATCCTACCACGATTGAAAAAGAAGCTCGCGAGCAATTGCACTATGCGCGCCCCGGAGAAGTAGTGTATGTTGCGCCGCCTCCGGTCCGTCCTTCACCTCTAGGAACGAACGCCGCACAGAAGTGATGTCCTCCTGGCCCTCCAGTCACAAATGATTGTGATATAGTTCTGGCAAATCACTTTGCCGGCGGCGAGACCAGGCATAGTACCCGCCGCCTTGTGGGTTCGGACGTATGCAGAGGGGCGAAATTCGTTTCACAAATCAGCGGTTCAACCGCTAAAAGAGGTGTGTGATGAAAAAAGTAATGATCAGTTTTGCTGCGGTCTCGGTTATGTTCCTCATGATTGCAGTAGCCTCAGCGGCGGACAAAACGACGACGGTGAATGGGTATGTTAGCGACTCCAATTGCGGCGCAAAAGGCGCCAATGCGAGCCACGCCGCCTGCATGACTAAGTGTTTGGGAAAGGGCGCGAAGGCGGTTATTGTCACCGATAGCGATCAGAAAGTAGTGAACGTCGCCAATCCGGACGTGCTCAAAGGACATGAGGGACATCACGTGGCGGTCACCGGGGAAATGACCGGAGACACCATTCACATTGATAATGTCAAAATGCTTTGATGGTTAAGTATGAGCGGCGAGATGAAAAAGGGCGGCTAAAATCCGCCCTTTCTGTTCTTGAGCGGAACTTAACGCACAACGCCTTCCAGTGGAGAACTCGCGGTTGCGTAGAGCTTCTTCGGCATACGCCCGGCAAGATAAGCCTGCCTTCCAGCGAGCACCGCATTTTTCATCGCCTCTGCCATCAGCACGGCATCTTGCGCGGCGGCGATGCCGGTATTCATCAACACCGCATCGGCTCCGAGTTCCATCGCAATTACCGCGTCCGAGGCAGTGCCCACGCCCGCATCCAGAATTAAAGGCACGCCGGTAATCATCTCGCGCAAAATACGTATGTGAGCGGCGTTTTGTATTCCCAATCCGCTGCCAATAGGAGCACCTAGCGGCATGATTGCGCTCGCCCCAGCATCAAGCAGACGCTTGGCAAATACGATGTCATCCGACGTGTAGGGCAGCACCGTGAAGCCCTCTTTCACTAAGACGCGAGTTGCTTCGAGCGTGGCCTGAACGTCGGGGTACAGCGTGGCCTGGTCGCCGATGACTTCGAGCTTCACCCAATCGGAGAGACCGACTTCACGCCCCAGTCGAGCGGCGCGAATCGCCTCGTCAGCGGTGAAGCAGCCGGCGGTGTTGGGCAAGAGAAAGTATTTATTAGGATCGATGTAGTCGAGCAGCGATTCCTTGTTCCGATCAAGATTCACACGGCGCACAGCTACCGTCACCATCTCCGCGCCACTCGCTTCCAAAGCCCGCGCGGTTTCCTGAAATGACTTATATTTCCCCGTACCTACGATGAGGCGGGAACGGAACGTTCGGCCAGAAATGATCAATGAGTCTGTCATGCCGTCTATTGTAACCAAACGAGGGCCTTAGTAGCGCAGCATCTTGCCGGCTGTCGCGAGGGCATCTTGCCCTCGCCGGTGGGAGCGGGACGCTCCCACGACAGCCGCCGAGACGTCGGCGCTACCAGAATGTAATAATCTCTGGCACCCGCAGACAATTCGAGGGGCAAGCAATGAAATTTGCCAAGACTGTGTTTTTGATTGCCGGCATTTGGGGAATACTTGTCATTACTCCGCTGTATTTTATGTTTGATGTGATCAGCCGGAACGATCCGCCACCGATCACGCACCCAGGATTCTTCTACGGGTTTGCCTCGGCGGCGCTGGCATGGCAGATCGCGTTTTTCTTCATCGCCAGAGATCCGGTGCGTTATCGACCATTAATGATTCCTTCGATGTTTGAAAAACTGAGTTATGGCTTGGCTGTAGTCGTTCTGGTTCAGCAGGGACGCATGCATCGATCGGACGCGGTTTTCGGCGTGGTGGACTTACTTCTTGGTGTTATGTTTTTGCTTTCATACATCAAGACGCCGCGAAGTAGTCTCGCGTAGATTACCGTCGCGAAGGAGCAATCACGGCGTGACCTGCAAAGGCGCGATGACGCTGCCAAGGCGGCCGGTTAGGTTATCCCGCACTACAAAGCGCACCGAATACTCGCCGGCCGGCACAATCACATCGTTGTTGTAGTTCAAGCCAGTGGTTTCCGCCTGTTGCAGCGCTGCCGCTTTAAGGTTGGCTTGCACTCGCTGCGTAAACTGATCGGCGGGCTTGCCCTTGTCGGTATGCGCTACGGCAACAACCTCAAGATCCAGCAGTCCGTTCTTGGTCACGTCCACAACGTTAGATGTTGGGGGGAAATCAATTTCGAAATGAATCCTTTTCTTGGCGCCGTCCGCCTTCACACCCGTCCAGCGGACGGATAGAGGCAAAGCGGTGAAGTCCAGCGGGGACATCAAAGCTAGATCGATATCCATCCGCTGAGTGTCTGCCTGCTTGGCTTCGGCAGTGACAAAGAAACCGCTCCGCGCCCGCACTTCGCTCCCTGGGCGTTTCACTTTGACCTTTAATTTATGCCAGCCAGACTTGGCAAGTTTGTCCATGTAGTATCCCAGCATGTAGTAACTGGCCGAGTCGTCCGCTGCGTCCTGGAAGGCCATATCCAGATCGTTGCGATTGTAAAAGGCATGTCCACCGGTCATTACCGCGAGGTTGTCCATGGTGTCGCGGCTGCCTTCGAAGAGCACATCATTGAACGAATTCAGTCCTTCAATCCGCGACACATCCGCGCCTCCAAAGAAAACCACCAGGCCCCGAGCGTCAACCGGATAAACCGCAAGATTCGCGTCATTCAACATCTGCAACGTACGCTGATAAATTGGCTGCAGGCGGGTCAACTCGCCGCTCTGGAGAACTTCGCTGATAGAAGGAAAGCTGGGCAGTGCTCCGAGTTGATCTCTACGATCGCCGAAAAGTGGAGCATTCACGAGTCCGCCTTCGCGATATGCACGCGGCGAAAGCATTGCCCCCGATTCGGCATCCAAACCAAAGGGAAACGCGGCGGTGACCCAAACCAAAGATTTGCGGCCGGGTATGCCGGCAAAAGCCTCTGCGACGCTTTGAAATGCCTGCAAGGTAATCTGGATCGCCAAGGCTTGTTTAGCGATTTCGACTTGTGCGTCTAAACCGTTTCCGCCAATGAGCCGCATAAGTTCTTGCGCTTCGCCGTTAATTTCGTCCGCGATGAAGCGCGTGTCTGAGGTCGCTGTTCGAAGAGTATTTACTTCCGCGGCTGGTTCGTTCGGGTTCGGACCCCGAATCAGTGAAGTCTCTCCAGTCGCTTTTTTCAGTGCTGCCACCAACACACCAGGATCAGAACTGAAATCGTGCAGCATCTGCAGGCCATTCGCACGAATAGCAAGCAGGGCGCTTGGTTCCTGCGAATTCATCCGCTTCGCCAAATATTTGATAAGTTGTTGGCGGGCGAAAGTCTGGTCGAGGAAGGGCGTGTTGACCAGATCAAGGGCAAAGATAGTCAGACGTTTAGGGCTCGGGTTGTCGCCGACAGCGTTGCTGAAAATTCCGGGTTGCCGCGCAGCGCGGGTCGCGCCGTTGTTAGAAGTCTTGACCTCATCAAGCATGACGACGGATCTTGTCTTGCCGTCTTCCTGAATCTCGAAATCATCCTTGGTGAGGCCGGCGACATGAGCGTTCGACCTGTCGCTTACCACGACCGGCACGAGAACCAGATCCGTTCGCGAAGTAAAAGTCGAGCCGTTTTCCTTCTGCGTTTGAGTCGTGCCGATTAATGCGCTAAATAGCAGGAGCGGACAGAAAAGTCTTACAGCGTTCCTGGGAAGCCCCATATGCTAAACCTCGGAGATCCATAATCGAACCGTCCGAGCATACTTCCACGCAGAGTGCTCCCACAATCTATATTTTCGGAATGAGTGTAGAGACGTAGGTAGCTACGTCTCTACGGAATGTTCGCGTATGAGTGACTACCGCCCGCCGAAACTGTATCCGATCGAGGCACCATAACGCACCACATAGCCGGAGCTGAATTCCACGTTGTTGTGGATCAGATAGAGCCGCGCCTCTGGCCGGATGAAAGCATTGTGCCAGAAGTAAGCGCGAATGCCGCCTCCCACATCCCCCATGAAGTGATTGCTGCTGGTGTAATTGGTGTAGCCTGCCAGGGGATTGTAGTTGAGGTTCCCATAGAATCGCAGATCCTCCCCACCAATTCCACCGAGCAACTCTGCAGTTACGCCTTTGGTCAACTTGGGCACCCAGATGGCATTGATAGCCCAAAAAATCGGCCGGTAAGGCTCCACACCTCCATACAATCCCTGGCTGCCTCTCCAGGCAAATTCTCCTTCAATGCCGGCGCGGTGGGTTATTAAGAAATCTGCGCTAATGCTGGGGTACAAGCCGCCCTTCTCAGACGGATACAGCAATCCGTTCGAGGTTGTAGGCGCGCCAGAACTGATCGTTCCTAAGCCAAAAGCTGCGTCGAATTGCTGCGCATGCAGCGGTAGTTCGAACAGACAGAACACGAAAAGAGCGACGACTAATGCTAGTTTTTTCAAGTTTTTCTCCGAAGCTATAAATGTTGGATGTGGATCAAAGTCTTCAAGTTGGATTCCAGGATGGTTCGCGAACTCAACATGCCTGTGATCGAGATCATGAACCTACGTTGAAACACAATCATCGGCCAAAACGATCGCGATTGTAAAGCGCACAAACGTATAGATTTGTAACGCGAGGCCGACTTCAGCATGTGCTAACCCCAAACTACCGAAAAAGTTGCGCCACGAACGTGGCATGCTGGTTTATGACCTTGGTTACCTTTGTAACCTATAACCGCTTGGTTCTTTCCGCAAATTGACTTAGTGTGGTCCGGGCTTCCTTTATTTATGACACTGCTTGAGAAGATTCCCACGGTAGTAACCGTGGCCGTTCTGGTCGGCATTTTTCTGGCGCTCAAACGTCATTCTCATTCTGCCCGCTTGCAATTATGGATGGTCGCATGGTTCCTGATCTTCACCCATTTCGTTGCACAGCTGCTTGAACCTGCCAAGGGCGACGTTAACCCGTATCTTCTAGCTTTTGATTTGGGTTCTCTGCAAGCCGCCGCAGTGGCATTTCTAGTCTCAGTTTCGGCGGTCGCGGAAGATAGATACAAGCGAACGTTGGCGCTTTTGTTGACCGGCATCCCATCCGTAGCCTATGGGATATTGTCCAGCTTTGACGTGCATGCGCGATGGCCCTATGTTCTTTGCCTTTCGACGTGTTTCCTCAGTGGCATTGTGCTTTTGCTGTGGGTGCGCGGATTTTCTTTTTATGCTGTCTCGATCTCGATTCTTAGTTCGTTAGTGGCTGTTTGGGCAATCCTGGCTGCTGCCCATGGGTCATTCGACGAAGGTTTGACTGCGCTGCTGACAGTTGGGTACACGTTGCCCGGCATTTTTCTTTGCCGAAATTACTGGCGCGCGTCGCCTGGCATTCTGAGCACCGCAGGCGGATTTTTTTGCTGGGGCGCAGTGTTTCCCATAGGAATGTTGATCGATCGCTTCGCGCCCACTGCTAACGTTCCTCCAGAGCTTTGGAATACTCCGAAAATGTTTGTAGCGTTTGGCATGATTCTGGCGATTGTCGAAGACAAATCCGAATCCATTGAGAACATGCAGCGCAAGCAACGCGCGATTAATCATCAACTGGAACGTTTTTCGACGATTACCTCGCAATTGCTCAGCGGCGCCACTGTCGACTTGCTGTGCAACGAGATCGCCTCTGCCATCACTGATGTAAGCAACTTCCGTGCCGCCGTTATTCAGTTGGATAGTGGGGGACATGGGTTGCGCATTGCCGGGGCCAGCGGGCTTCCGCCCGATGCATTGGCCCAATTGCAAGAAAAGGCTCGTCGTTGGACCGCCGATGACATAAAGGATTTCTGCACTCGCGGCCGCCAAATTGGCCAGAATTCCTACGTACTTTCAGCAGTAGAGGCGGCGAAATACGATCCCTTAAAAAGTTCCCTCCAGTACGATCCAAATCCCTATTGGAACACGGGAGATGAACTGCTGATTCCTTTGTGCTCCGCTCGGGGCGGTTATCTGGGTTGCATTGGTCTGGATGATCCGCGAGACGTTGAAGCTGTGACCGCGCCGGAGTTGGCTCGAATTGAGCTTCTGGCGGCTGATCTGTCCGTCGCCCTGGAGCTGAAATCGTTGCAGAGCCAGTTGATTCGCTCAGAAAAGCTCGCCGCTCTCGGCCAGCTTGTAGCCGGTGTGGCGCATGAACTTAATAATCCGCTGACGGCCGTGATGGGCTACGGCGATCTGCTTAGCGACGATGTGGCCTCCGGTCCTGCGCGAGAGAAGCTGGATAAGCTGGTGAACGAAAGCCGCCGCATGAAAAAGATTGTCGAAAATCTGCTACGGTTCTCGCGGCAGAGCACCATGGATCGCAAGTCGGTTGACCTGGCCCCGGTCGTCAAAGACGTGCTTACCTTGCGAGAGTATTACGCGCATACGCGTGGGCTTGAAATCATCTCTGACATTCGTTCCAATCTTCCACGAGTGGCTGTTGATGAAGATCAATTCAAGCAGATCATGTTGAACCTGATCAACAATTCCATCGACGCCGTTGAAAATATGGATGGGCTCAAACGAATTACGGTGCGCGCTTTTGTCCGCAGCAACCGGGCTGTCATCGAAGTGGAAGACACCGGTCCCGGCTTCAACGATTTGAATCGTGCCCTGGATCCGTTTTATACCACCAAGCCTGTGGGCAAGGGCACTGGGTTGGGATTGAGTATCTGCTACGGAATTATCAAAGAGCACGATGGCGAAATCCGGCTAGCGAATCTGCAACCGCGTGGCTCGCGCGTGACGGTTGAGTTGCCCCTCGGAGAACTGAAACAGTTGACTGGCGCTGCCAAAGCCGCTGAGATGAGTTAACGACAGCGACCGAAGCGCTTTTGTCATCCGGAGCGAAGCGAGGGATCTAGGTTCTTGCCCGCATCAACAGTGTCGGCGTCGCACGCAAACACCCAGATCCCTCGCTTCGCTCGGGATGACAGTGCACAGTGTGGATTCCGTTTAATCCTGCTCTTGGGCCATCGCCACCGGTTTCCCCGAAGACTCCTCGTGCTGCTTTTCCCAGTCTGCCTCGCTCAGCACAGAAATCGCTTCCGATTTCTTTTTCTTAAGGCTGGCGTTAATCCCCGGCAACTCCTTGTCGGTCAGCTTGCGGAAGTCGGCCATGACGTCCTCAAGTTCATGCCCCAGCGATTCGCCGCGAGCGACCTGGTAGTCGGTAGGTTTGCCTTCGTACGTATTCACGTCTCCATAAAGTTCGCCAAGATGTTCGCGGATACGCTCTTCGCCGGTAATCGCTCCGCCTTCTTTGGTGGCTACGATCTTGGAACGAAGGGCGTCCAAATCAGTCGAAAGTTGCCGAAGCCGGCCACGAAGTGGGTCCTTCTCGGGAAGCTTACCGGAGCGTGCCAACGCGGCATCGCGCACGCCTTGAATAGCGGCGACCGCGTAGCTCATGTGTCCGAGCATTTTGTGCAGCTTCATAATCAGCGCGAACTGGGCTTTTCGATCCTCCACCGTAAATTTTGCGCGGGGATCGAGAACCACCTTCAACGCCTCCGTATAGACCTGATCGCCCTTGGTCATTTTGATCGTGTAGGTGCCGGGTAGAACCCGCGGACCCTGCGCTGCCGAGAACAGCGCGCTGGCAGCGGGTGGAACAATTGGAGGCTTCAACCGCATAGACCAGTTCGCCCGGTTAAGCCCACGATGTTTGCTGCCGGGAATCGTGTCTACCAACTTTCCATCCTGATCCAGGATTTCGATTTTCAGATCACCAAAAATATGGCGATGCTTCTGGTAGTAATCGATGAACGCGTCTGTCGGCCGGCTAGGTCCGGTAAAACTCGCATCGCCTTGCGGCCATCCTCCATTAGCGTTGAGATATTGAATGGCCGGCGGACCCTCAACTAGAGTAGCGTCCTTGGCCATCAGCTCCGGCGTGAGAGCGCGCAACGGAGAAATGTCGTCAATGATCCAAATGCCGCGTCCATGGGTCGCCAGCACCAGATCAGAGCCGCGCGGATGAACCACGATATCGCGCACCGCCACTTGAGGGAAATCGCTTCCCTTGTACTGCGCCCAGCGCTGGCCACCATCGACTGATATCCAGAGGCCAAACTCGGTTCCCACAAACAGCAGTTTGGCATCGACGGTGTCTTCCTTGACCACATGCGCATAGCCCAGAACCCCGTTTTCTTGTAGGTTCAGTGAGGTCCAGGTTTTTCCGTAGTCCGTCGTTTTGTACGCATACGGCTTCATATCGCCAAACGTATGGCGGTCGAAGGTCGCGTACGCAGTCCCTTCATCGTAGCGGCTGGCCTCGACCGTGGAAACCCAGGAATTCTTCTCCAGCCCGGGAACGTTGGCCACGACGTTAGTCCATGTCTTGGCGCCGTCTCGCGTGATTTGCAGATTGCCGTCGTCAGTCCCAACCCAGATCAGTTGCCCGTTCTTTGGTGATTCTGAAATCGAGTAAATCGAAGTGTGCATTTCGGCGGAAGAATTGTCGACCGTTACTCCACCGGATTCTTCCTGCTTTTGTTTTTCAGGATCATTGGTAGTGAGGTCGGGAGAAATCCGGTCCCAGGACTGTCCATGATCGCGAGAACGAAACAGGAATTGCGCCCCAATATAAATTGTTCCCTTCTCATTAGGGCTCATGTGAATCGGCGTGTTCCAATTGAAGCGCAACTTTTTCTCGTTGTAGTTCGGCAGCGGCTGGATGGGCCGCGTTTCAAGCGTATGCCGATTGACGCGGCCGATTGTGCCGCCCTGGTATTCCGCGTAAATGTAATCCGGGTCCGACGTATCTTCAAAAACCCAGAAGCCGTCGCCACCATAAATATTTTCCCAGCGCGAATTGGTGACACCTCCCGGATAAGACGAGTCTCCAATCCAACTACTGTTATCCTGCAGCCCGCCGCAAACATGGTAAGGATCGGCATTGTCCACGCTGACGTGGTAGAACTGCGAAATCGGCAGATTGGCTTGGTGCATCCAGCGCGTGCCCCCGTCTTGACTGAGCCACAAGCCGCCGTCATCGCCGGTAAACACGGTATTCGTATCGTTGGGATCGATCCAGACATCATGGAAATCGCCGTGCGCTGCGCTGCCAACAGAACTAAAACTCTGTCCACCATTCACACTTAACAGCAGTGGCCCATCGGTTTTGAAAACTTTGTTTTCATCTTTCGGATCCACGATCAAATTGGCGAAATAAAAAGGACGCCAGATCATGAACCTGCTGGCGTCTAAGCGATTCCATGTTTTTCCGCCGTCGTCAGAGCGAAACAATGCACTCTTTTTCGACTCGATCATCGCATATACGACTTGCGGCTTGGACGGCGCCACAGCTAGAGCAATTCTTCCCCATGGTTTGTCCGGAAGTCCTTTGCTGTTTCCATCGTTTATCTCTGTCCAGTGTTCGCCGCCGTCGGTGGATTCAAACAGCCCGCTACCCGGCCCACCGGAGCGGAAAGTCCATCCTTGCCGGCGGAAATCCCACATCGAAGCGAAAATAGTTTTCGGTTCTTGCGCAGACATTGCAAGCATTCCACAACCCGTGGCCCCATTGGCTCCAGCCAGAACTTTCTTCCAGGTTTTGCCGCCATCGGACGTCTTGAAAACTCCGCGCTCATCGTTGTCGTTCCAAATGTGGCCGGTAGCGCAAGCCAGTACGTCGTTGCTGTCCTTGGGATCGACGAGAATCTTGGCGATGTGTTCGGAGTCCTTCAAACCCATGTTGGTCCAGTTTTCGCCGCCGTCCGTGGATTTGTATATGCCGTCGCCAATCGAAACGCTGTTTCTCGTCCACGCCTCGCCAGAGCCCACCCAAACGACCTTGGAGTTTGAAGGATCGATGGCGACGGCTCCAATCGATTGCACCGATTGGCGGTCGAACACTGGCTTAAAAGTCGTTCCTCCATTCACCGATTTCCAAACTCCGCCGCTGGCCGCGCCGGCAAATGCCGTGAGCCGCCCGTTTTCACTTACTGCCGCAATCGCGGCAACGCGCCCGCTCATAGTCGCCGAACCGATGTTGCGCGCCGGTAAGCCAGAGATCGTGGCTGCGTCGAACTTAATAGCTTGCTGGGCGACAGCTAACACTGAAAGGAAAACGCATCCGAACCCGACAAGCCGCGAAAAGCGTCGCAGTGATTTAAAAAAAGTGGCGTGAAGTCTCATCGCTAAAATTCCTTTTCAGAATGCGGATCTTTTATACGAACAACATTCCAAAGCATATTTACTGTTTATTGGGCGCTTGGTTCTTGAGGGACGCTGGTACTGCGAAGTCCGACGCATCGATCGGCACATTCACCTCGAACTTGTCGACAGTGACGGTCTGCCATGAACTGGGATCATTCTTCGGTCCCGACGCGATCGAAAACGGATACATCACTCCAGCAACAGCTTTGTAGGAGCCGAGGTCACTAGTGTTCTCGCGCACCGAACCACGAATGAATTCCTGCGTGTCCTTGCGAATCTCGAGGTAGGTATCGGGATCGAGATAGTAGTAAATGATGTCGCCATTTTTCAGCGTAACTTTCAACCGAAGGGCATCATCTCCGTCGATCGTGTCATGCCCCAGATACTCAATGCTGTTGCCTTTGGCTTTGTAATCGACCAGAGGGCCGTCGAAGTCGGAATCGATCAGGAGATCGCGCATGTCGTCCTCTCCCATGAATTCCGGATCCTTGTGGCCGCCGAAAGGCTGGATCTGCCAACCGGTTGAGCCGTCGTAAGCTTGCACTACGGTCATGCCCTGAAGCGAAAATGTTTCGCGCACCAGGTTCGGACGCATATTTTCCTGGCCGACCGCAGCCTACGATGCCACCACCAATCATTTTGCCGGTCATCCGCCGGCTATTGGCGGCTTTGATCTTATCGATCCCGCCTTTGGCTTCGATATTTTTGTTAACCAAATCCTCCGCAGTTTGCGAAGAAGCTGAAAGGTTGAAGCAGAAAATTGCCAGGAAAAGCACCAGAAAGTGACGCATGCAACATGCTCCTATGCTGAAAAAAGCTAGATTCAGAGGAAACGATACTCTACGCTGCCTGAGACATTCTTGCCAAGTCCGCCTGTGTAAAGCTGCTCGACAAGCGCTTGGCGAGTTTGTAGCTCTGCCATGCAAGTAAGTGCTTACACTCTTTATGCGATGGCGAAGGGCGCTAAGCAAGTGTCTCAAAGCGAGAGAAAATTTGGACGCCGAGACCGATGCGTCTCATTCGAGACAAAAAAGCATCAGCTGTCCCGCTGCAAAAAAAGTGTTCGCAGATGTTATTCCAAGAAATTCCTGATATCAGCAGGCCTCAAGATTCCTCGCAAATGTCCGGTGTTGCACGTTTTATCATTGCGATCCAACGCCGCGACTCCAATCCAAAGGGCTAGTTCCTACGCTACTAGTGTTTGCGGGCGGGTCCACGTTAATCTCGGCGATTAAAGTGCTCTAATACTGCGGGGCAACGCCGCTTGATATTCGGCTTGAACCGTACAGTTGTGCATTGCGTTCCCGAAACTGAAGTTTGGGCACCAGGAGGAAAGGTGCGTAATCGCTATAGAAAAACCGTCATTATCGCTTTTGTGTTGGCGTCAGCGTTTTCATTGCAGGCACAGTCCGACGGCAACGACGCGCGGCGCATGGACAATTCTCAACCGCAGGACCATTCTGCCTACGTACTGCTCGCTGCCAAGCTCGATGAATCTCCCGCGAACAGTGCGAGCAACGGCGCCCTGCCGGACGCACCCAGCGCCACAAGTTCTGATGCCCCCAACGCAACCCCAATGGCGTCGCCGGTGGTGAAGAATCAGTCACACTATGGAGCGCCGCCAGCAGCCGTAGGAGGGCCGTTGTGGGCTGACCGGAGCGTCCTGGACCGGCATTATTTTTTGTTCACGGGCGCGATGTTCGGTTCGAGCGTTATGAATGCGGAATTAACCCTGCGCTGCCTGAACAAGCACGCTTCCTGCAATGACGTTCCCCACGCCTTGCAAAGCCGGGCCGCGCTGTATGGAATCGGAATTCCCGCCGACCTGGCAATTTCCTATTTGACTTATTACATGAAGAAAAAACATAGCCACATTTGGTATGTTCCCTCGGCTGCGGTAACAGGTGCTAACGTATTTCTTGGAATACGCGCTTATCGTTGGACGCAGGATCCACCTCTGCCGTGAGTAATGCCCTGCGGAGCATTCGCTAGTATCAGGCAGATCCTCCCTCTGAAAACAAGAGCGAGCATGCGAAGAAAATCTCGCATGCCCGCTGTTATCCCAGTCGGTTCGTAACGGCGCCACCAAAAAAAACCGGTGAAGCGTCGGTTCGCAACCTCGTTATCGAATCGGTTCGCCGGTGTTCGGATCGAGGAACAATCGCTCGCTCCCTCTCCCGTTGAAGTCAAACATTTGGCTGATTGAGCTCGCAATTCCGTCAAAGGATCCTTGGCCAATGCGCTGGCCATTGAGCCAATTGTCCTCGATGAAGTGGATGATCGAACTCTGATCAGTTATGGTGTGATCCACGAAGTTTTCTTTCGAAAACGGAGAGATCACCAGCAACGGCAAACGCGGGCCGTAACCGCAACGGCCAAGCGCGTGTGTATTGGTGGGATTAATGCCTGGGAGCGAGGTCGCGGCAGTGCCGCAGGCGCCCGGTCCAGTGAGAGCATCGGCTGTTCCAACGGAGGTGTTTAGGATCGGCCCCATCTGGTGGTCGTACCATCCGTCGGAGTCGTCGTACATGATCACCACTGCCGTGCTCCTCCAATCGCGCTGTTGTTGGAGGAAGTTAAGAGTGTTGACGATGAAGAATTGCTCATCCAGAGGGTCGGAATAGCCAGCGTGGCCATCCTCGTAGGCCGGAGCCTTGAGGAAGCTGACGGCCGGGAAGTTCCCAGCGGAAACCGCAGCGAAAAAGTCCTGAATGTCGTACTGATGGTTGGCTGGTCCGTTATTGCCAATTTCCCAAATGGAATTTGGACGCGTGTGTTGCGGATTGGCTGTCGAGGCGTAGTAGCCGAAAAGCGAGTGGTGCGGAACGTAATCGTTCGTTGTCCCGGCAAGTCCGGTCGAGCTTCTGTTGCAACCCGTGGTGTTGTTCGGATTGACAATGGACAGATTGAATCCGCCCATGAACCCTCCCCACGTCACACCAACTGCATTCAGCAAGTCGCCGATGTTCTTTCCACCCATTTGGGCTTGGGCGCGGGTCGGGTTGGAGCAAACATCTCCGATAGGATCGGCATCGCCGACCAAGGTGAGCGAGCCATCGCTGCCGCCGAGCACTTCGTCTCCGGTGCCGTTCAAAGTGGCGGTGACTCCGTTAGTTTGTCCCGAAACCAGGTTCATTACCCCGGGGCTCGACGGGCCGAAGGTTGTGCCGTAGGAGTTGTCGCTCAACGCGAAATTCTGAGCATAGTTCCACATGGCGGTAACCGTGTTGCCATCGAAATAGCCCATTACCTGGCTGGCGCCGTAGCCCGTGCCAATGGGGAACAGATCCATCAACCCTGAGTCGAAAGCTTTCTGTTCATCCGTGTAGCTGTGGTCCTGATCGCTAGTTACGGCTTGCGAGCGATCAAAACGGAACGGGTTCGAGGCCGCTGTTCCGTTGGCTGGATTCAAGTTGGGATTGAACGTCAATAACGCATTGGTGAGGCCGTTGACCGTCGGGGTCCTGGGGTCTGGATAAAAAGGCGGTTCTCCCTGGGGATTGGTCGCGTGAGGGTAGGTTCCGAAATAGTGATCAAAAGAAATGTTCTCCTGGAAGATCACGACCAGGTGCTGGATGGGTGTTGCAGTTGGAGCAGCTTTCGATGATGCTTTCGACGCGCCAAATGCGGGCGAAACACTCGGTCCCAGGGCAATGGTCAATGCTGTCAGCAAAGCCAACATTTTCCTGGGGGCGGCTGATGCTCTCACTCGTTTGAACATATTTCCTCCTCCGTCCTCCGGCCGAAATTCATCTGCATTCGATGCGTCGTTGCCGAAGAATGGAAAGACTAGATAGCCGGTGTTTCGCGGTTGTTACGCGTCTGTTAAAGGTATGTGAATTTGCCGCTCCCGGCTTTCGCCGGTTTAGCCTGGCGTGATACCTGGTTCGCATCGCATCGACCGCGCTCGCAATGACTTCCCGGGATCGAATCAGCAAAAAGGTGAAACCCTCTGTTCCGTTTTTGTAACAGCAAGAGGGAGTGGCGCACGGACCATTCTTAATGTGTTAACAAGGTTGCAAAACGGATTGCCATCGCGGCGTACAAGTGGCTGTGCTGCCGGGGCGATTCACAATGTGTGCGGCAGAATGTGCAAGGGGGGGTTAGAACGTGGGCATTTTCGCGGGCGGCTATGCTTCTAGGGCCATATCGGTTTTTCCACGAGGAACCAGGATGCACCGGGAACGGGTATTAATTGTTGAAGCAGAAAAGGAAATCTGCGGAGTGTTGCGCAATTTTCTCGAAGATAAAGGATATGAAATTTCTATCGCCGCGACTTGCGCTGCTACCGAACAAATTTGGCGTACCCGGCGCCCCGATGTCGCAGTCCTCGACTACAGCCTTGCCGATGGAAACGCACTAGGACTCGTACCTCGTTTGAAGGCGATTGATGCTTCCATCCCCATCATCATCCTGACGGGATATGGTTCGATTGATTTTGCGGTTGAAGCAGTCAAGCTCGGCGCGGACATGTTTCTTCCGAAACCGGCGGATCTGTCTACGCTCTACAGCATGATTCAACGCAGTCTGGAGAATCAGCGGAACCATCGGCAGCGGCTTGCAGAACGAAACAGAAGCAGTCGCGCAATCATGAATCCCTTTCTGGGCAAAAGCGAAAGCATCCGAAGACTTGCCGATTTAGCCTACAAAGTGGCACAGACGGATAATCCAATCTTAATCCAGGGTGAGGCCGGTACAGACCCCGGAAACATAGCGCGCTGGTTACATTACAACAGTTCCAGAACTTCCGAACCTTTCGTGGAGCTAAACTGCCACGATCTATCTCCTGAACTTTTCGAAACGGAATTATTCGGAACTGAGCGAGACACTTTCGATGGCACCATGGAGAGCAAAGCTGGGGTTCTCGACCTCGCTCACAAGGGCACGATTTTTCTCGATGAGATTGAAAATGTCGATTCGCAGATGCAGTCAAAATTACTGTATGCATTGGAAGACTACCAGTTCCAGAAAGTAGACGAAGTTCGTGATCGAAGGGTTGATATTCGTCTGATCGCTGCTCAACAGAGCACGGCGGCGCCGTCGTCTCGCAAACAATTTCGGCGCGATCTGCACGAGCGCATCAACTGGACGACTCTACTTTTTCCACCTCTGCGTGAACGAAGCGAAGATATTCCTGCACTTAGTGCACAGGTCCTTGGCCAACTGACTGGGCAGTTAGGGAATGCTGCTTTGACCCTCGGCGGGGATGCGTTGAAAGCGTTGCAGGCCTATTCATGGCCCGGTAACATTCGCGAATTACGAAATGTCCTCGAACGCGTTGTGCTAGTCACCGGCAAAGATGCGTGGTCGGATGAGGATTTTCGTTTCGACGCACACATCGAGCAGTGCGTCTCAGGCATCGGTCAATTCAAGACCTTGGAAGAGATGGAGCGTGATTACATTCAGCAGGTGCTCCGCAAAGAACATGGACGGGTTCGCGCCGCCGCGAAAAAGCTCGGCATTCCGCGCAGCTCTCTGTATCACAAGCTAAAGCAGTACAAGACAGGGCAATCCCAGATCCTCATGCAGACGCTGGAAAACTCCAACTCAAGGGATATCGGGGGGCGTCCCCCTCAACTCTAAAAGAACGCCACCAAACATTTGCGGTTACTGCCCGATTGAGCTCGCCACTGATGAGAAAACATTATTTGAACTGCCGCCGATCAAACGAACCGTTCCGACCACCAGAACTAGAATCACGGCCAGCATAACTGCGTATTCAGCAATATCCTGACCTTGTTCATCCGACCATAGCCTCTGCATCAATTTAACCATACCGCCTCCGCTGTGGGGTTTCTAGCGGACCATAATGCCGGGGTGGGAAGGCCCTTGTCAAATCAAAGTTTCCTCGCTGCGCCTGCGATTTCTTGGCCTAGCGAAGATTTAGTCGCGCACGCCATTTAGAATAAGCGCGATGCAGTTCGCGCTCGAATTTGAACACGTTACAAAAGAATATCGTAACCTGCTCAGCAAGCGCCGCCTCCGTGCCCTTGACGATTTCAGCCTCACCGTGGAGACAGGAGAGATTTTCGGTTTCCTCGGACCAAACGGAGCCGGCAAGAGCACGGCTATCCACCTGGCTATGGGTTTTATGCGGCCCACCAGTGGAAGCGGACGGCTGCTCGGAGAACGCTTTGGTCAAGCCAACGTGCGCCGCCGGGTGGGTTTCCTCGCTGAAAGTGTTGCTCTTTACCACCGCCGTGCCGAGCGGTTGGTCCGCTTTTACGGCGCACTAAATGGAATCGGAAGACCTCAACTGCAGAAACGCGCACGCGAGGTTTTGGAACTCGTGGGCTTGCAGGATCACGCGAATCGAAATGCGGGCAAATTTTCCCGCGGCATGCTGCAGCGCGTAGGATTGGCGCAGGCGCTGGTCAACGATCCGGAATTGCTGATTTTGGACGAGCCCACTTCGGCCCTCGATCCGCTGGCCAGGGTCATGGTCCGTGAACTACTGCTCGCTGCACGCAACGCCGGCAAAACTATTTTCCTGAGCTCCCATTTGCTTTCTGAAGTGGAACTGATATGCGATCGCGTGGCCATGCTTCATCGTGGAAAGCTGGCTCGGTTGGATACAACAGCGAACCTTCTTCGGGCGGGTGAGCAAACCGAAATTATAGCTCGCGCCGTTGGTGCAAAAGATTTTGACGGCGCCGTGGCCCGCAATGGATTTGTACACTTCCGCGTGCCAGCACAAACTCAGCGGGCAGCATTGGCAAGGATTTGGAACCTCGGAGGTGAAGTGGTGAGCGTGAACCCGGTACGCCGTTCGCTCGAAGAAATTTTTCTTGAAGTGACGGCTGAACCAAAAGCTGTCACCTCCAAAGGCATTCCGTGAAACCCGTACTGCTTATCGCAGTCAATTTCGTGCGCGAGCAACGCTGGCCTATCCTCACCCTGCTGTTGTGGGTTCTGCTACTCGCATTCCTGGGACTGGTTACGGATATTCAACGCCAACGGGAAGACTTGCTGTTTGTCTTCAAACAAGACGCTGTATACGTGCTCGCCTTCAGCGTATTTTTCGGCGGCTCGGCTATTTACAACGAACGCAGATCGCGCCGTATTTTAGGCGTACTCTCGAAGGCCGTGGGTCGCCAGCAATATCTTTCGGGCCTCGTGCTCGGCGTGACCATTGCGTCCGCCGTTTATTGCTTTACCCTTGGCTTAACCGGAAGTTGGACATTAGGAGCCGCGGGATTTCCTATTTCTCGTGTTTGGTTCCTCATGGTCTGCCTGGTAGCGGCCTGCATGTTGGCTGGCACTGTTGCGTTGATGTTTTCCACTTTCTTGAATCCGTTCTTCGCAGCCGGCGCTACGGCCATGGTTTTGGGCGTGCCGGCACTGGCCAGTCAAATCTTCGGCGCACGATGGGGCTATGTGATACCGGTGTGGGAACTGGGAGCAACCGTCCTCAACTCTTCTTTCAACTCGCCGGGAAGAGCTTCCTGGGTTCCAGTGCTTTTGGCAGGAGCGGAAACATTGGCGTTCTGGCTGCTGTCCGCCCGCATTTTCGCGCACGTGGATATTGCGGTCGCCGTAGAGTAAGCGATCGAATTAATCAGCGAGACCACTCGGCTGCGGTCCGCGCCGCGTAATCGAGCACGCGTCCGGGAAGGACACCGAGATAAATTGTCGCTACCACGCTGATAGCCAGAGCCGTTCCCAGTGCAAAGGGAATCCGGGGTAAGGCTATCTCTTCACGCGCCTCGCGCATGTACATCACAACGATCAGCCGCAGGTAGTAATAGGAAGCTATCGCGCTGTTAAGCACGCCGATGATCACTAATCCAACCAGATTCGCCTGCAGCGCCGCGCTGAATACATAGAACTTGGCAAAGAAGCCGCCAGTAATCGGAATGCCGATCAAGGATAGTAAGAAGATCGTCAGCGTCGCTGCCAACAGTGGACTGCGGCGTCCCAGCCCTTCGTAGTCCTCGATCGTCACATAGCGCTCGCCCTCGCCAGCGACATGGCTGATCACCGCGAAAGCGCCAACGTTCATCGCCGCGTACGATGCCGTGTAAAACATTGCTGCCGGAATACCATTGTTCGGCAAAGCTGCATACGCGACGAGCAAGTACCCGGCATGAGCGATCGACGAATATGCCAGCAGACGCTTTACGTTGTCCTGCACCAGCGCCCCGATGTTGCCCAAAGTCATGGAAAGCGCAGCCACAACCCAAATCAACCCCACACGCCCGGGAGCATCAACCTCGAACATGACGCGCAGCAGCACAGCAAACACGGCTGCCTTCGGAGCGGTAGACATGAAGCCAACCACGGGCGACGGCGCGCCTTCATAGACGTCAGGAGTCCAGATGTGGAACGGAGCCGCCGCAACCTTAAAGCCCAAACCCACGAACATAAACGCAACGGCAACGTACGCCAGGACTGGGATATGCCCGGAGCGCAGCGCGTCGCCGATTATTTTTATGCTGGTCGAACCCGTAGCGCCAAACATAAGCGCGACGCCATAAAGAAAAAACGCCGTGGCAAACGAGCCCAGAAGAAAATATTTAACCGAAGACTCGCTGCTGATTGCCGCGCGCCGGCGAAACCCCGCCAGTATGTAAGTAGAAATCGAAGAAATTTCCAGCGCGATAAAAATCAGCACCAGTTCCATTGCCGAGGACATCAGGTTCATGCCGAGCGCGCCAAACAGCACCAGCGCGTAGTATTCGCCAGCCCGAATCTCCTGCACCGCCATGTATTCGTAGGAGCTCAGAATTACAACAGCGGTAACGGCCGCAACCAAAAAATGGAAGAACACGCTGAAGCTGTCAACTTGCACCATGTTCCAGAAAGCCAAGCCCCGATACTGCGACTGGAATAGTGTTGCGACCAAAGCCGCCAGGGATCCCACTAGCGCAAGCGCTCCCAGCGTCTTTTGGCTGCGACGCTCGTCCATCAACGGATCTAGCACCATAATGATCATGCCAAAAACCGCCAGCACGATTTCCGGCAAGATGCGGATGTAGTCAGCCGTTTGTGGAATCATTTGCGCCATGTCGGAGGTGTTGTTCACCGGCCAACCATCCGGCTAGCGAATTGCGCGAATGGCGCCAAGGCAGCTTGTACCGAGGGATCAATTGCATTCAGCCAAATCAGGGGCGCTACGCCCATCAGCAAGGCGACGGCGGCTATCGGCCAGAGCGCGACTTGCTCGCGTCCGCTCAAATCAGGCAGCGACAGATTGACATCGTGCGTAACCTTTCCGTAGAACATGCGCTGATACATCCAAAGTAAATAACAAGCGCTCCAGATAACGCCGGTGGCTCCGAGGATGCCGTAAACCGCGCGATCGCGGAAGGCGCCGCTCAGTACCAGAAACTCGCCAATAAAGCCGTTGAGCAGCGGCAATCCCAGCGAGGACAGCACGATGAACAAAAAAAACGTCGCGTACGCTGGCGTGATTGATGCCAGTCCGCCGAATTCAGCGATCTCGTACGTGTGCCGCCGTTCATAAAGAATTCCCGCCAGCATGAACAGTCCGCCGGTGGAAACGCCATGCGCCAGCATGACAAAAGTTGCTCCGTCGAGTCCTGCCTGGGTAAAGCTGAAGAGGCCAAGGACAACAAAGCCTAAGTGGCTGATCGAAGAATAGGCGATCAGCTTTTTCATGTTGGGCTGCACTAAGGCCACCAGCGCGCCATAGACGATGCCGATCAGCGCCAGCACCATGATCCACCAGGCATTGCTGCGTGACTGTTCTGGAAACAATCCGAGATTGAAGCGGAACAAGCCGTAGGTGCCCATCTTGAGAAGAACCCCGGCCAGCAGCACAGAGCCGGCGGTTGGCGCCTCTACGTGCGCGTCCGGCAGCCAGGTGTGGAAGGGAAAAATGGGAACTTTCACCGCAAATGCAATAAAGAATCCGAGGAAAAGCCAGAGCGCCGCGCCAGCGAAATTCTCCACCTGGCCGTTGCGAATTGCGGCCTGAATAGTAACGAAGTCAAACGAGCCTGTCTTCGCATAGAGCCACAGAATCGCCGCCAGCATGAACATCGACGCGATCATTGTGTAGAGGAAGAATTTCACGGCCGCGTACACTCGGCGTCCATGGCCGTAAATGCCGATGAGCAAAGCCATCGGGATCAAGGTGGCTTCCCAGAAGAAATAAAAGAGGAAGAGATCGAGTGCGACGAAAACGCCGATCAGCGCAGTTTGAAGCACCAGCAGCAGAATGAAAAATTCCTTTACCCGATCGTGAATCGATTTCCAGGAAATCAGCACACACAGCGGCGTAAGAAATGTAGTCAGGACCACCAGCCACATGGAAACTCCGTCCACGCCCATGTGGTAATGAATGTTCGGATTGAAAATCCACTGATGGTTAACCTCGTACTGAAATCCGGTTTGGCCGCGCTGGAAATGTACCGGCAGGTGCAGCGAAAGAACGAAATCAAGCAGCGAGACGACGAGAGCAAATACGCGAATATCGCGGTCACGCCGCGGAAATAACACGAGCAAGAGAGCGCCCGCCAGCGGAATGAACGTCACCAGCGTGAGCATCGAGTTGTCCAAAGCGTTGCTCATCGCGTTCCAATCCAAATCATGTAAGCGATTAATACCGCGGCTCCGGCTGCGATCCATCCCGCGTAAGAGCGAAGATTGCCGGACTGCATGTGGCGCACGACATCCGAAACCTCGCGTGCACCCTCGGCGCTGTTATCCAGCGTGGCGTCGATCACGTCGCGATCAATGCCCTGCCATAGAACTCGCGTCGATCCGTCGATGAGCGGCTTCACAAACACCGCTGCATAAATCTCATCCACGTAATATTTGTGCACAACCGCTTCGTAGAACCCGCCCAAAGCTTTCGCAATCTCCTGTGGCAATTGCGGCCGCCGATAATACAAGAGCCAGGCAAGAAACAATCCCAATGCGGCAGCAACAACCGAAATGCCTGTAAACAGCGCCTCCGAGCCACCTTGCTCTTTCGGTTCCGGGGCAGGCGTGGGCACTTCCTCGGCAGAGTATGCAGTCGCCCCCGCATGAAACGTGGGTGAAAGAAACTTATCAAAGCGCTCAATCCCCGCCCATCCGCCGCAAACCGAAAGCACTGCGAGAATCACAAGCGGTACAAGCATGATCTTCGGACTCTCGTGAATCCCACCATGCCCGTGTGGCGCGGGCGCCCCCGTCCGGGAATCTTTCGCCGCATGCGAATGTTCGTCCCCATGGCTGGCTGCGGCTTCGCCGCGATACTCACCAAAGAAAGTCAGGAACCACAGCCGGAACATATAAAACGAAGTTAAGAAAGCGGTGAAAACACCGATCGCCCAATAGACCCAACTCCCATAAGGACTCGAGTACGCCCGCCACAGAATCGCATCCTTGCTGAAGAAACCGGCGAATGGAGGAAAGCCGGCAATAGCAAAAGTGCCGGCGGTCATCGTCCAAAAGGTCCACGGAATATGGTGGCGCAATCCACCCATGCGACGCATGTCCTGCTCACCGCCTACCGCGTGAATCACAGATCCCGCGGCGAGAAAGAGCAATCCCTTGAAGAACGCATGCGTCATCAGATGGAAAATTCCGGCAGAATACGCGGCCACTCCACAAGCCATGAACATGTATCCCAACTGCGAAATCGTCGAGTAGGCGAGAACCTTCTTGATATCGGTCTGGCAGATTCCGATCGTCGCAGCGAACAACGCCGTCAGCGTGCCGATAATTGCGACGACCATCAAAGCCTGTGGCGCGCGGTCGAAAATCGCATGCGAACGCGCCACCATATACACGCCCGCCGTCACCATCGTCGCGGCATGGATCAGTGCGGAAACCGGAGTTGGGCCCTCCATCGCGTCCGGCAACCAGACATAAAGAGGAATCTGCGCGGATTTTCCCGCTGCTCCCACCATCAGCAAGAGACCGATCGAGGTCAGCAAGCCTGCACCCGCAACTTCGGCGGGCAGTCCGGACACAACGCGAAACACCTGCACAAAATTTAGCGAGCCGAAGTGCTTGATCATCAAAAACAGCGCGATGAGAAATCCAAAGTCGCCAATCCGATTAACAATGAATGCTTTCTTGCCGGCAGACGCGGCCGAATCTTTTGTAAACCAGAATCCGATCAGCAGATAAGACGCCAGGCCTACGCCCTCCCAGCCAATAAACATCACCAAATAATTGCTGCCCAGCACTAACGTCAGCATGAAAAACATGAACAAGTTGAGATAGGCAAAAAATCGGTAGAAGCCGCCTTCCTCCCACATGTAGCCGACAGAATAGATATGAATGAGGAAGCCGACGCCCGTAACCACGAGCAGCATCACCAGTGAAAGCTGGTCGAGATAGAATGCGAAATCCACCTGGAAGTCGCCCGCGCGAATCCATGGCGCCAAGTTTTCTAAAACAGGCAGCAGAGAAGCCTGCGTCGCTACCCAGAGCGCCATGGCGAAAGCCGCGCCAGAAAAGCCAAGCGCAATCGCTGCGACGGTCTGCCGCGAAAAGCGTTTGCCGAACAGACCATTGATGGCGGCGCCCACCAGCGGCAGCACGGGAATCAGCCAGAGATGCAGGTTGGGCGTCATAGTTTGAGCAAGTCCACCTGATCGACGTTCAAAGTTCCTCGCGTGCGATATACGGCGATAATGATCGCCAGTCCCACAGCCGATTCCGCAGCTGCGACGACCATTACGAAGAACACGAAAACTTGTCCGCTAAGCGCGTGCCACTGCGCCGCGAATGCGACGAATGACAAATTCACTCCGTTGAGCATCAACTCAATCGACATGAAAATCGTGATGATGTTGCGCTTTATCAAAAACCCGGCGACCCCACACGCAAACAAAATGCCGCTGAGGACCAGGTAATACGAAAGCGGTACCATTAGCCCTCCCTCTCATCAGGCTGCGCCGATTGCTGCACTTCCGCCGGATGGCTGGCGAGAACGACCGCGCCCATTATCGCAATCAGAACGAGCACGGATGTCACTTCAAAGGGCAAGAGGAAATCGTGAAACAGCAACCAGCCAATTACCTTAGGAGATCCGGGGAGCGCGCCAACCGCAACGCTTCCTGTGCCGGAATGCTGCAGCAGAACCCATGCCACCAGCACACTGCCGATTAGAACTCCCGGAATTCCAAACAGCATTGCCACGCGGCTGCCCTTAGTGCGATCTTCTACACCGGCGTTCAAGAGCATGATCACGAACACGAACAAAACCATGATTGCTCCGGCGTAGACGATCACCTGCACCGCCGCCACAAATTCCGCGCCCAGCAGCAAATATTCCACTGCGAGCGATCCCATCACAACTACCAGCGATAATGCGCTGTTGATGGGATGCCGCTGTACCAGCAGATTTATCGCCCCGGCAACGCATACCAACCCAAATACCGAAAATACGATCAGATGAAGCATTTACGCTCTCAACGCAACGATCAAAGCGGTAATTACCAGATTCGCAATCGCCAGCGGCAGCAGGAATTTCCATCCGAATGCCATTAGCTGGTCATAGCGAAAACGCGGCAACGTGCCGCGCACCCATATATAAAGGAACAGAAAAGCAAATACTTTCAAGGCAAACCAGAATATTGGCAGAATCGCTTGCACGAACGGTGGCCCGAAGCGATGCGGCCCGTGCCACCCGCCGAGAAACAACAATGTAGCCAAGCACGCTACGGTGATCATGTTGGCGTATTCCGCCATGAAGAACATGGCAAATTTCATGGCGCTGTATTCGGTGTGATATCCCGCCACCAGTTCAGTTTCCGCTTCCGGCAAATCGAACGGGACGCGATTGGTTTCCGCATACGCCGCCATCAGATAAATAAAAAACGCCACAATCTGACCCTGAAAAATATTCCAGCGCGGAATGAATCCCCAAAAGGTTCCCCCTTGCGCATCGACAATCTCGCGCAAATTGAAACTACCGGCGAGAATGAGCACGCCTACCAGCGAAAGCCCCAGCGAAATTTCGTAGCTCACCATCTGCGCGCTGGCGCGTAATCCTCCCAACAGCGAATACTTGTTGTTGGAAGACCACCCCGCCAGAGCGACGCCGTACACGCCGAGGGAAGTTACGCCCAACACAATAAGCAGTCCAATGTTGACGTCGGTTATCTCAAGCGGCGTGTGGATTCCGAACACCGTAACCCAGTTGCCGATGGGAATAACTGAAATCGAAGTCAACGCAAAAATCAGCGCAATCATCGGCGCCGCGATGAAAAGCGGTTTGAACACGTGCGGCGGGAGCAGGTCTTCTTTGAAAATAAACTTTATTCCGTCGGCCAGTGGCTGCAGCAAGCCGAACGGGCCCACCCGCGTGGGCCCCCAGCGATTCTGGATGTGACCCACAACTTTGCGTTCCAGCCAAACCGTATACGCGACCGCGGTCAATAATATGCCGACTGCGATCACGATCTTAATAATGGAAACGAGAATGAATTCGCCAAGATTCAATGAGATCGTTTTCCTGACTTTCGAAAACTGGTTGTGTGGCTAGAGCGCCCCTGCGCCACATGCCGGAATAGCGTTCAACTAAAAATCTAGTCGGCGGCGACGTCTTCTGCCGGCTGCTTGTCGTGATTCTCAATTACCGAATTCAAAGTGCGGGAATATCGGCCCAGAGTGCCCGAACTGAACAAATTGTCCTGCGCGGGGACGATCAGTTCCGGATTTTGCAACCCCCCAGGCCCACTTTCTGTCAGAGTCGTGTGCTGATCGTTGCCCGCCATCAGATCCATGCGCGAAACGTCATAACCCGGCACCAGGCGTTGGATCTCATCCAGAATCGCCATAGGATCGAACGGGCTCATTTTCGGTTCAAGTCCGTTAGCCTCCAGCCACACCGCATGCCGGTCTGCTTCCCCGGATTGCGCACCCCGCGACTGACCCATATCCGCCGTCGTTCCGCGTCCGAACGGGACCAGTTTGCGAACGTCGAAACCCATCGCCCCGGCAATCCGCACCATCATTTCAAAATCCGACTTCGTTCCCGTCACCTCGCCCGCTTTTCTTACCAATTGCAAATCGCCACAGGTGTTAGTAAACGTTCCCGCTTTTTCGTAAGCATTCGCAGCAGGCAAGACCACATCCGCGATAACTGCCGTCTCGGTGAGGAACATGTCCTGCACCACTACGAAACTGTTTGTGAAAGCGTAGGGATCAATACCCGATTGCTCAATCGGATTCGCACCCACGACATAAAACGCCTGCAGCTTCCCCGCCTTAGCGCTCTCGATCATTTCCGGCAGAGTGAGGCCGAGGGTCTGTGGCACGCTGCCCCAGTCCTCGTGAAATTTTCCAACATCCAAAACGCGGTGATAGCCGGGCAGCAGGTCAGGATAAAGCCCCATGTCGGCTGCGCCGCGCGAATTAGCGTAGTCGCCGAGACAGGCAAGCTTGGCGCCGGGAACGGCGGAAGCAAATTTCACCAGCGAATTGACGTCTTTGCCTCGGATTTCGGAGCCGAAAATAATAACCAGGTTGGCTTCGCCCCGCAGTTTCTCTCTTAATGACAGCCACGCATCCCGGCTAGTGTCAGGGCTGGCAATCGCATCAGCGGCCGCGTCGTTGCCTGATAAAAACTCCACCAGCTTTCCTTCCGATCCTGCAGCAATTTGTGCGAAGCTGGCGGCTTGCCGGCGCAGTTTAATGGGCTGAGAATTAATCGCGTAAAGCCGCGCCTTATGCAGCCGGACGTTGTTTCGAATCTGCCACGCCAGCAGCGGGTGCTGCTCCGTCGGATCATTCCCAATCAGCAAAATCGCGGATGCATTGAATACATCCCGCATGCTGGCAGTCGCGTCTGCTTTGCCTGCCAGCGCGGCTGCAAAAGCTGGGAAGTCAGTAGTACGGTGATGGTCAATGTTGTTAGTCTGCAGCACGACGCGGGCGAACTTCTGCAGCAGGTAGTTCTCTTCGTTGGTCGTGCGGTTCGAACCGTAAACCCCAATCGCCTGTCCGCCATGCATGGCGCGGACTGCAGCGAATCGGTTACCGACAAGTTCGAATGCCTCTTCCCACGTGGCCGGCGTTAAGCGGCCATTCTTGCGAATCAAGGGCTGCGTCAGCCGGTCTTGATGATGCGCAAAATCGAAAGCATAGCGTCCTTTGATACACAGAAAGTCGCCGTTGATGCCGCTCTTGTCGCGATTATCTCCGCGCACGATTTCCATGCCGGTATCGGAGCGGCGCACGCCCAGCGTAGTCTTGCAGCCATCGCCACAGTGAGTGCAGGTCGTGCTCACGTGCCTCATCTCCCAGGGGCGCGTCTTGTAACGATACGCGCCGGACGTCAACGCGCCCACCGGGCAAATGTCGATGCACATACCGCACTCTTCGCATTCGAGATGGTCGCCTTCATTTGGCGCGATGATCGAACTCACACCACGGTTCTGCACACCGAGAGCCCAAACGTCCATGCCCTCGCCGCAGACGCGCACACAGCGGTAACAAAGAATGCAACGCGGACGATCGAAGAAAACCACCGGCGACCACTGCTGCTCTTCCTTATGATTTTTCGCGTCGATGTATTTGGATTCGGCGGCGCCGTAGGAAAAAGTCATGTCCTGCAGTTCGCATTCGCCGCCCGCATCGCATACCGGACAATCGAGCGGATGGTTGCCCAGCAGCAACTCCACCATGCTCTTCCGCGCCTGCCGAATCTCATCACTTTCGGTAGTGACGATCATGCCTTCGCTGATCACCGTGGTGCATGCGGTTTGCAGCTTGGGCATCTTCTCGACTTTTACGAGACACATGCGGCAAGCGCCCTGCAACGACAGATTTGGATAGTAGCAAAATGACGGCACTTCGATGCCTACAGTTTTGCAGGCTTCGATCAGCAGCGTCCCTGCGGGAGCCGTGACTTTTTTGCCGTCGACCGTGATGTTTACGTCAGCCATAAGAATTTTGAAATTTAGTAATTGAGTAATTTCGTAATTGACAGCTTCAGGTTTCAAATTACTCAATTACTCAATTTCTAAATTACTCAATCAACTCAGACCAGGACTTCCGCGCGTTCGGTCGCACGCGCTTTTTCATACGGACACGGCTTGCCGTCCAAATGATCTTCAAACTCTTTGCGAAATTTCTTGACGATGGAAATCATTGGCATTGCCGCCGCATCGCCCAGCGGACAGAAAGTTCGTCCCAGCATGTTTTCCGAAAGATAGCGAATATTGTCGATATCTTTCTGTACTCCGCCGCCAGCGTGAAACCGGGTGAGCGTTTTCTTCAACCAGTCCGTACCTTCGCGGCACGGTATGCACCATCCGCAACTTTCGTGCTGATAAAACCGCATGATGCGCAAGGCAAATTTCACCATGCAGGTGGTTTCATCCACGATCACGACGCCGCCGGAGCCAAGCATCGTTCCCGCTTTCATCATCGAATCGAAATCCATAGAGACATCGATTTCATCCGCCGTCAAAACTGGACAGCTCGAACCGCCTGGGACCACCGCCTTAAGCGCCCGGCCATTGGCAATGCCGCCGCCAACGTCATAAATCATTTTCTTCAGGTTGTAGCCCATCGGCAGTTCGTACACTCCGGGACGATTCAGATGTCCGCTCAAGCAGAATAGCCGCGTTCCGCCATTTTTCGGCGGTCCGAGTTTCGCAAACCACTCCGCGCCTCCAAGCAAAATGTGCGGCACGCTAGCCAGCGTCTCGGCATTGTTGATGACCGTCGGTCCGCCCCACAGGCCGACCACAGCCGGAAACGGAGGCCGGATGCGGGGAATGCCGCGCTTACCTTCGAGCGATTCCATCAGCGCCGACTCTTCACCCACTTCGTACGCGCCTGCGCCGCCGTGCCAATAAATGTCAAAGTCATAGCCGCTGCCGAAAATGTTTTTGCCAAGGAATCCGCGTGCATAGGCATCTTTGATTGCCTTCTGCATGATTTCCAAAAGATAGCGGTACTCACCGCGAATATAGATGTAGCCGGTGTGCGAGCCGGTGGCGATTCCGGCGATGACCACGCCTTCAATCACCGCATGCGGATCATGCTCGAAAATCAGGCGATCCTTGCAAGTGCCCGGCTCGCTCTCGTCGCCATTACACAAAATGTATTTTGGCTTCGCGGATTGTTTCGGAACGAACGACCACTTCATCCCGGTATTGAATCCCGCGCCACCCCGGCCGCGCAGGCCGGAGTCCTTCACCAGATTTACGATCGCATCCGGCTGCATCCCCAGCGCTTTTTGCACGGCTTTGTAGCCGTCCAGGTCCAGATAGCGATCAATATCAGTCGCACCTTTGCCGAAGCGCTTGGAGACGACCTTTACTTCGTCGGGATGGGAAACCAGATCAGCCATTTTGTAATTGAGCGATTAAGTAATCGGGCAATTAAATTTGAAAATTACCCGATTACCCAATTTCTCAATTCTTTTTGTATCCGTCCAGCACCCGGTCGATTTTTTCTATCGTCAGGTTCTCGTGAAAATCGTAATTAATCTGCACCGCCGGAGCCCAGCTGCACCCCCCGATGCACTCCACTTCCTCCAGCGAGAACATTCCATCCGGCGTGGTGCCTTTGTGCCCGATGCCCAATTTCTTCTCGCAGTGATCCAGAATCTCTTCGCCGCCGCGCAGCATACACGCGATGTTGGTGCAAACCTGCACGTTGAATTTTCCCCGAGGTTTCCTCGTCAGCATCGAGTAATAGCTGATCACATTGCTCACTTCGAGCTCGGTCAAATCCAGACGCTGGGCGATCTCATGAATAACGTCGTCGTTGAGATAGCCGACTTCGTCCTGCGCATAAAGCAGCGTCGGCACCAGCACAGAACGCTTCGTTGGATAATGCGTCAGCATCTCCGAGAAGCGTGACTCGAATTCGTCAGAAAACTTCATAAGAACATTGAGTAATTGAGTAATCCGGTAATTGTGTAATTGAAAACCTAGGTGGTGCTCCGAGCTGTTTTTTGCGATGCCGTAAAAATCGCAGTCAACTCCTGAGCTTCCACGAGTAACTCCTTCGTCTTCTCACGTGACACAATTCCAGATTCTGCTAACAATTCCAGCCACAGCACAGCTTCGTCTGCTTCTTCCACTACGATTCCAATTCTAGCGACAAATTCCGCCTTTGATCGCGACCGGCAAACAGATCGGTAATTCGCGGCCACGGATGTTCCACAGCGTAGCAACTGCTTCCCCAAGACCTGCGCATCGGGCTTGAACGGAAGCGAGCGAAAAAGCCGAATCACGCGCAAGGCAAAGGCCTTGGTCCGGTCCCGCAATTCCTCGGGCTGACTACCCACACAAGCCTCAGGATTAAATTACCCGATTACCAAATTTCTCAATTACTCAATTTCTACCGGTCGATCTCCCCGAGCACTATGTCGATGCTGCCAATCGCTGCCACCACATCGGCGAGTAATCGTCCCTCACACATCTTGGGCAGCAATTGCAGATTGGCCAAACACGCTGCGCGCATATGTACTCGATACGGCTTGGCCGTGCCATCACTGACCACGTAATATCCCATTTCGCCGCGTGGTGATTCCACCGCCTGATAAACTTCGCCCGCCGGAACCGCGAAGCCTTCGGTGATAATCTTGAAGTGGTAAATCATGGCTTCCATTTGGGTCTTCATCTTTTCCCGGTCGGGCAAAACAACTTTCGGCGCATCCGCTTTAATTGGACCTTCCGGCATTCCGTCAAGGGCCTGCTGCACGATCGCGATTGACTCACGCAATTCCTGAACGCGGCAAATGTACCGCGCGAATACATCACCGTCTTGCGATACCGGCACTTTGAACTTGAACTTTTCGTAACTCGAGTACGGCATATCGCGACGCAGATCAAAGTCGACGCCGCTTCCTCGCAGCGTGGGGCCGCTCGCCCCGAGAGCGATAGCATCTTCGGCCGAAATCCGCGCCACGCCTTTGGTTCGCATCACCCAGATGGGATTTCCCGTCAGCAGGTTTTCGTATTCGTCCACCTTAGAAGGAAAACGATTGGCGAAATCCCGCACCCGGTCGAAGAATCCCAGCGGCGGCTCCAGCGCCACGCCACCAATGCGGAAGTACGACGTCATCATGCGCTGGCCGCTGACTGCCTCGAACAACCGCAAAACATCTTCACGCTCGCGGAAGCAGTAAAGAAAGACGGTCATCGCGCCAATGTCCAGGGCGTGCGTTCCCAGCCACACCAAATGGGAATTGATGCGCGTTAGTTCGTTGAGCATCACTCGCAGCCATTGCGCCTTCGGCGGAATCTCCAGACCCAGCAGTTTCTCTACCGCTAACACATAGCAGAGATTGTTGGTCATGGGGCACAGGTAGTCGATGCGGTCGGTAAGCGGCACCACCTGCTGGTAAAACTTGGCCTCGCACGTTTTTTCGATCCCGGTATGCAGATAACCGATATCCGGCATGAGGCGCACCACCGTCTCGCCATCAATTTCGAGAATCAGCCGCAACACCCCGTGCGTGGACGGGTGCTGCGGTCCCATATTCAGGATCATGGTCCGATCCTGACCGGGATCAAGCACGGGTGTGGGAGTCATGTGGGCCATAGCGATTTAGCGGTAGCCCTCTACCGGATAATCTTTGCGCAGCGGGTGACCTTCCCAGTCTTCCGGCATCTGAATGCGCCGCAAATAAGGATGCCCGGTGAAGCGAATTCCGAACAGGTCAAAAACTTCGCGCTCAAAATAATTTGCCGCTGGCCAGACCGAGGTGACACTCTCAACCACCGGACTGTCCGCACTCAAACGCACCTTCAGCCGCACTCGCTCTTTATTCGGAATCGACAGCAAGTGGTAGACCACCTCGAACCGCGGCTGCGAAGGATACCAATCCACGCACGTAACATCGGAAAGATAATTAAAAGGGCAGCTGACATCGTCGCGCAGAATAACGCAGGCATCGTGGATGCAAGAGCGTTCGATGTAAATCGTCATCTCATCGCGATCGAATTTCGCCCCTTGGACCGCCGCGGAATTCCATCCACGCAAGCGTGCTATTGCCGGGTGTTCCTTGAGCTCTTCAAGGTCTGTGATGGCGGGGGTCAGCGGCATTAAACCTCACCCCTTCTGGTCGACGTAATACTCCAGTCCAGCACGCCTTTTTTCCAGATATAAAACAGACCTACCAGCACAATGCCGATATAAACCATCATTTCCCAGAAACCGAACATCTTAAGTTGGCGCAGAATTACCGCCCATGGGTAAAGGAAAATCGCTTCCACATCGAACAAAATGAAAAGCATTGCTACCATGTAAAACTTCACCGAGAAGCGCTCGCGCGCGTCTCCGATGGGCAGCATCCCGCATTCATAAGGAGAAAGTTTGGCCCGAGTCGGCCGACGGTAGCCGATAAACCACGAAAGCAACACGATGGCGGTAGCCAACCCACCTGCTACGATGAGGTGAATCAATAATGGCAGGTAGCGCGCGAAGTAATTGTCCGGCATAGGAGAGCTATATATAATTCGCAGCCAAGCATTAAACTAAACATTCTAGAGTAGATTTCGCGGATGGGAGTGTCAAGCGACCGAGCCACTTTGTGACGAACTTTTAATATGTGAGAGAGCTTCGCCGGTGGGAAAGTGGGATTTCGAATAGGATTTAGCTGCGCATCATCACATGATTTTTGGCTTCAATACCGACGTGAAACACGAAGACACCGTCTACCACGTGCAGAGCGAAGCGCGGGAAAACGAGTTGCTGCTGCAGACCCAGGTCTTTGTGCGCGGCCGCTGTGTCGGCAAGCGCGCGGTTTCGTATTCAGATAAAGCTGCCGAGTCCGGCTTCACCGATCAGCAGAAGGAGCAGATTCTTCGCGAACAACACCGCCTGGTGCTCGATTCAATCCGCGATGGGCGATTGGACAGTGTCCTCGACAAACGTTTCCCGCCAGAGTCGCTGGCTGCGATCAAAGAGCTCGATGTGCATTGGCTCAACGCGGGCTCCGTGCACGCTGACCGCAATCTGACGCTGCGCCTCCGCGTCACCGAGGGCGGTGCCGCCGTCGAGGGAGCGCGCTTGACCGTGCGCTTTGCCCGTCCTGACGCTGCCCCGTTTTACACGCAGTTGGTGACCAGTCCTGAGGGCGATGCCGAATTGAAGATCGATGTCGATGAAGCCTCACTGCCGGATTCCGCCGTGCTCGTTCAAGCCAACTATTCAGGACGCACCGCAACCCGCAAATTCCAACTGCGAAAAGTAGAAGCGTAGATCAGCGCTTTGTCTGGGAATTGGTCGTGAGTCGACTTGATCAAACCTGCTTTGTCATCCCGAGCAAAGCGAGGGATCTAGGTTCTTGCCGGTGCCCACATAAACCTAAATTCCTCGCTTCGCTCGGAATGACAATCGAATTTCGGAATCAAAGGCAGCGCGTCCTCCTCGCTTCGATAACCTCAGTTTCGGATTCAAACTGCGGCTTCGCTTTCTTTACCAATCTTTACTCCAACCTGACGGACTCTTTACACGACTCGACGCAAGTGCTTTCGACCATTCTCGTTCCCTCAATGTACGCGGCAAACATCTTGCAAAACGGGAGGATGGTCATGGTGAATTATGGATCGATATTTTATGTAGACGATAACCCGAAGTCGCGACGACTTCTGTCGAGCGTTATGAAGAGCTGCGGATTTGATGTGCTTAGTATTGGAGACCCCATCGAGGCAGTTTCGCGAATCAGGAAAAACAGTTTCGACCTGGCCCTGCTCGACTATCAAATGCCACATCTGACTGGTTCGGAGTTAGCCCAGAAAATCAAAAGCGTGAAGCCGGAAGCGCCAATCGTACTGATCTCCGGTTTCTCGGCCTTGCCCCCATTTGAATTGAACTTCGTGGATGCCCACCTCGGACGAGGCGCAACGTTGGATGAACTACTCGACACCATCCGCAGCCTGATGGATTCGAAAACCAGCGCATTCGTCAAAACCAACCCATACCCGCCGCCAACAACGTCAACCGCACAGTACCAACAACTCCGCCGATAGTGGGACTATGTTTCCTCGTCGGCCCTCAGAGAGAATCCGCCACTGCAATCCCGCGAAGCGGTGTCGGCGACTTAAGCAGCCGCGCTTACGCTTGACTCCGACTCATACGACCAACTGCGCAACCAAGTGCTTCATCGCGACCGCTGGAGATGCCAATCGTGCGCCACAATGTCCAATCTCGAAGTTCACCACAAACAATTTCGCAGCCAATGCGGGCCCGACTCCGAGGAGAATCTTTATATCCCTATGCGCGAAAACATGCCATGCCGCCATCCATGATGAAAAATAACGCGTGATTATCGCTCGCGTACTCAAGGAACGACTCAACTGCGCTTATAAGGTTGCCACAGATATCAGGGCGGTCCGAGGACCTGAATTATTGCACGGAAGGATCCTGCCGCGCGAAAAGGCGCAAGTTCGCCCCGATCCAGGTCACAATGTCCGGCTTACATTGGGAAGACCTGCACTTTCCACATCTCGCTCGACGCGACGTTTGAAATATCGTTGCTGGACGACGGCTTTTACTGTGGATGACACTGTGCCGAGTCCAACCCTCGCGGGCGGATACTATCGTTTTGTAAGATTCCAGCAGAACAATAGCATTGATGCCACAAGACTGAGCTGCTTCCTTGGTCGCAACGGTCACGAACACAAGCTCAGACATTCTTTAGTTTGCGTGCAAAGACGAAAATCGAGGCGGTCGTACGCGACTACGTACCATTCAGAAGGCCTTCGACAGAATCTGAAGCTTGACTACGGGGTCAGCTTGAATACTACGCCGCAGCCGTAACCGTTCTGCCCACACGAAAGGTCGCCACCATAGAACGTGGTTCCGTAGAGGTTCCCTTTGCTGTCCTCGATCACGCCATTAGGGGTATCCGGTTCACCGTTGGCGCCGGCAAAGCTGAATAGAACTGTCTCGTTGCCCGCTTGATTAAACTTGAATATAGTTCCGCAACCTGAATCGTTACACCCTGTTCCGCCCCCTTCGGAGGTGACTCCAAAAAAACTCCCTTTGGCGTCGCGGATCACACCCCCAGACGGATTGGCGCCGTCTGACCCGCCAGTGAAGGAATACAATACGGTCCCCTTGCCGGTACTGCTCAACTTGAATACCACTCCGCAGCCATTCGGCGACTGACAGTAAATGTCACCCCCGGCGGACGCGGTTCCATAGAGGTTCCCCTTGGTGTCCTCGATCAATCCGCCGCCCGGCATGTCCCCATCGCTTTGCCCCGTGAAGAGGTATAGCACCTTCTCCTTCCATTGGCCGTTGGCTTCCGGGCTCAGCTTGAACACCGATCCTCCGGCGTCATCGAAGTAGAAAAACGTCGATCCATAAAGGTTCCCCTTCGCATCTTGAATCAGTCCCGAGTCGGGAAAGGCGTTGCCTGCGCCAGTGAAGCGATACAGCACGGTTTTCTTGCCGGTCTTGCTCAACTTGAATACCACCCCGCAGCCCCCATATTCTGCGCATCCTGATCCCCCATTGTGGGTGGTTCCGTAGAGGTTCCCGGTAGCATCCCGGATCACTCCGGAGGGAGAGGCTCCGTCGGCTCCCCCTTTGAATCTGTATAACACCGTTTCCTTGCCGAACTTATTTAGCCGGAAGACCACTCCGCACCCTGAGCCACCGCACGCTGTTCCGCCCCCCGAAGTAGTGGTGCCGTACAGGTTCCCCTCGGCGTCCGATATCACTCCCGCTTGCGGACTAGCTCCATCAGTTCCGCCAGTGAAGCTATGCAGTACAGTATCCTTACCAGATTTATCCAATTTGAATACAGTTCCGAGATTGGCCGTACCACCAAAGTAGGTGGTTCCGTAAAAGTTTCCCTCAGCGTCACGTATTACGCCGGCAGCGGGATTGGCCCCGTCGGTTCCACCTGCGAAGGTGTACAACACTTGGTAGGTCTGCGCTTGCACCGATTGCGCGGCAAGTATTGCTATCGAACAAAGAACTGTAATTCCGGCGGCCCTGCATAAACTCATCGTCTTCATTGGAATTCTCCAAAAAGAGATTTCCCGAGCCCCGGCTGTGCATTATATGTCCCTTTTCATTGGTTCAGTACGAAATAATTATGAAGCGCTCTGGCTCAATGACGTCTGTGGTCTAATGATTTGATGACCGACCTCGATCAACTGCGGCAGGAAAAGTGGCACTTGGATGGGCGTGCCGTCCGTCCTTTGTCGACTAGAGTAACATCGACACAGCGGAAAATAACAATTGGTTCCTCAGTGGCCGACTTCTGGCCAGGGTAGCTGCTAGAGCGAGCGTCTCCAAGGGCACGTCTAGATCAATGAGCGATATATTCTGAGTGGCACTCACATCCTCGCGAATGTTCTCCACTTGTGCTCGACTCGGTCGTCAGCCCGCGAAATCCGCGTACCCGAGCGAAGGCAAATCGTTCACTGTGGCAGCAAGTCGATACGGCTCCGCACCAGCTCTCTACGTCAGGACCAAATTTGCCAGTTCACAATCTTGGTCACCTGCCGCAGTTTTTGGGCAATTTAATTCGTACGAAGTTGGAAAGGCCCTGCTGAGGTTGTTGAAGAATATTGACACATGTTAACCTGCTGGCCGAGTTTGTACTGTGCCGAACATTGTGCCCGGCTGGCTGTTGGTTCGGCAGGGGCCCAGATGCTCGAAAGCTCTCATGAATACAGTTGAATCTCGACGTCGATTGAGCGAGAGAACAAGAAAAACCCAGTTGCTGGTTGATATATGCGTGTAGCATGCAGTGAGGTGGAAGCAGGTTAGTCATGAGTGATATTGTCCGCTATTATGTTCGGGTTCTTGCTATCAATTGTGCCGTCAGCATTTTAGCGTTCGCTTGCGCCGCAGCCGCTGATACCGTACCCCTCACCGTGTCACCACCCCAAGGAGTGACGTTTTCCAATTTCACAGGCGAAGTGTTTGCGGATACGCAGAGTGAAGAGCCTGTAAATCAGCGAGTCGGAGCAGGTTGGCTCCGTAACAAGAGCGCGACTTGGCCCAATGTATCTGGTTCTTCTTGTGGAAAGTTCAATTGGGCCGGTAATACTCAAGGGGAAAATCCAGATCAAGATATCCTTTATGCCCATAGGCACGGGCAAGACTATCTGCTTGACTTAGCCTACACTGCACCGTGCGCTTGGAGCGCGGCGTGTCAGAAAATACGTGGCGAACAGTGTGAATATCACGCTCCCACCAAGCTCACGGATTGGACTGATTATGTAAGCGCCGTAGTAGCGCACTACGCAGCACCTCCATTTAATGTCAAGTACTTTCAAATTTGGAACGAGCCCGGAGATCCGACAAACCAGTTTTGGCGCGTTACTGATGGGGGCGACCCGGGACACGAGTTTGTGGATCAAATTTACAATCCCGCCGCAGCGATTATTCACTCCCATGGCGGCAAAGTGGTTTTTTCTGGATGGGCTTGCGATATAGGCAACTCGAATTGGAGGAAATGCACACAACATCTTAACGAATGGCTAAACTATCATCAAGCGTGGTCCAACACTGATTATATCGACGTTCATTATGCTCCCCTCTACGTCTGGCAGGAACTTTACCCGACTTGGGTTGCAAGTGGGAAGGTGAAGGGTTTGTGGCAAACGGAAATTGGGGGCACGTTCCCTCAAGGGCCGCTGCCGGGAGATCTCCCTCTTGTATATCTCACCGCAATGTATTGGGCTCTTTCCTCCGGAGGCTGGAATGAAAGCAATCCAGACCGGTACAAGTTGTTTTGGTTTCCAGGTCTTGGACCTCAAGGCGGGGTAGCTCTGACTATGCATCCAGCGAACGCACGTCTGTCCGTACTGAAACGTGGCACCTACCACTCGGTGCTGCATGAGCTCTTGGGTGGGGGAACCCTCGCGGCGTATAGCAACTATAAAAGCAACCTGCCATCTTATCCGGCGACCAATGGGTCAGTAGGTTTCACCGTTGGTCAACATCAGATCGTAATCGCTGTGTTCCCCACGAACGGCAATCAGCCGATAAGTATTAGCGTGCCGTTAGCCGGGCCAGCTAGTTCTGTCACGTTCATCAACGCTACAGGCGATCCTGTTCAGAACTTTAAGTACACTCAAGATGGAGGGGTGCTGAACGCTACAGGCAACTCAGGGGCGTCCCTCTCTCTCGCTTATCTGTTGAGCATAAACATGGGCTCTCAAGCGCAGACACCAAACGCGGAACAACCTGCAACCAAGGTATCGACTACCGCTCAACACGATGTGCCGGGGGAATACCAAGCTGGAATTGCACAACTTAGAATCGCCAAGGGCTACTTGGAGGTAGCCGGAGAAGGGTGGGGAGGGTATCGCGACAAGGCCATCGCCTCGATCGACCAGGCCTTCAAAGCGCTTGGCGTAAGTCATGAGTCAACCCCCCAGAAAAGGCAATCAGGCAACGTCAGCGTCGACGAGCCTGGCATGATGAACGGTGGCATCTCCGCCCTGCAGGCCGCTAGGGCCGACTTCGCAAAGGCCGGCAGTGATGGAGGTGGCCGAATGGAGAAGGCAGTCGCCCTCATCGATCAGGCCCTCAAAGATCTTCAGGCAGGAATCGCCTGGGCCAAAGAGAACAAGGCGTATTGAAGTGCGGTCGCAGCAAGGCAACAGGTGACCACCGTGTGTATCCTTTTGGCAGGCCAATCAAAGTTTCGTCCACTTCCAGTTCGCTAACTACACCCCCGCCAAATCTTGCCACGTCCGAACAAGTTTCCGTTCAGAGCCTTGCGAATCCGCTGTGACATGAAACACGTGACCACAGGCCCTTAACAGATCTCGACGACTGAGTGAAATGTGGATTGGCAAAACCTCAGGCCATTCCCTCTCTTACTGAACGATCACCGTAAGGTCGGTCGTATGGTTCAAGCTTCCCGACTTGGCAGTGACCGTGGCGGTGTAGGTCCCAGATGGTGTGCCCGGCGTACCAACCGAGGAACCGCCACCGCATGCTGCCATGCCGAAGAACGCGACCGCAATCATCGGGATCGCCAAAGTGGCCTTTCGTCGCCGGTAAGCAGGGAACAGTAAGCCGGAGGCGAGAAGAATTATCATCCATTGTACAGACTTAGCGCCAGGCGTGAAGTTGGCCGGGCGCGAGATTGATGCCGCGGTCGCTGCTCCAGTCGTGGATATTTGCACCGTCACGGGCGCGGCTGTGCCCTGAGGTACATTCACTGAGGCTGGCACGGTGCAGACAGGCGCTGGTGTAGCCGCAGGCGTAATCGTGCAACTCAGGCTCACCATTCCACTGAATGATCCCGCGGGCGTCACCGCGAGGTTGAACGATGCCGTTTGTCCTGCTGTGACAGTGGCCGAATTCGAAGACCCCTTGGCCGTGGCTATCTCAGAAATCTGCCGCCGCTGTACCCATACAGGGCCACAGTTTGCGGGCTGCTTACCAGCATTATCGGCGATTTTCATCCCTGCAGTTGCGTTCCCGGCCGCTATTGGACTGAAAACGACTGTGATGGTGCAATGAGCACCGGGCACAACACTTGCGCAGTTGTTGGTTTGACTGAATTCGCTGGCGTTCGTTCCCGTAAACGTTACAGCCGACACGGTCAATACACCCGTGCCTGGATTGTTCACGGTAACGCCGACAGGAGAACTGCTGGTTCCGACCGCCTGAGATGGAAAAGTCAGGGTGGACGGGGAAACCCTTGCGCCGGGAGTAGGCGGAGTCGTATTGAGAAGAATGAACAGTCCCGCAGGAGGCCCAAAAGAAGTGTCGAGTTCAATTGCAATGTCGGGTTTGCCATCTCGGTTAAAATCAGCAACGGCAGGAGCCCACCGGAAGTGTCACCTAATTGCTCATAACCTAGATGGGATTGCCAAAAGTGCCGTCCCCATTACCCAGGTGGACACACCATGAGTCGAACTGTGACTGTCGATTCCGGGCAGCTAGATTCCACCAAATCAAGATTGCCATCGCCATTGAAATCAGCGAGGCCGACTATCAGTGCAGGGATAGGACCGCCGGGGAAGGCGCGTGAATGTGCCATCCCCATTACCCAAGTAACGCCTGCCATTAACCGCCCCGACAATTAGATCGGGCTTGCCGTCGTTATTAAAATCGCCGGTAACAATGCCCATGGCGCCAGTACCTCCGGTGGTAATAAAGGTGACCCCTTTGAATGTGCCGTCGCCATTGCCCAGCAAAATCCCGATTCCGGCTGAACTCGAAACTGCAGCATCAAGTTTGCCATCCCCGTTAAAGTCAGCTACCACGACGCCGTTTGCTCCGGAACCGGCGAAATAAAGAACGGGTGCCCCAAGCGTACCGTCGCCGTTATTCGGAAATACGACCAGAGAATCATCCTGTACTGTGAGCACATCCGGCCTGTGGTCACCGCTGAGGTCGGCGATGAACACGGGGAATGCCGGGACTCGGTCAGTCCTTGGGATAAACCGTGGGAGGGCCGAAGGTTCCGTCGCCATTGCCCAGCAGGACAGTCACGCCTCCAGTCCTGGTTGACCGGGTCAAGGGTAAAAATCGCCAGGTCCAGTTTGCCGTCGCCATTAAGGTCGCCGGTAGCAATCGATAATCCCTGCCCAGAAAGAGTGTACGTGTGTTGCACTTGGAGCGACCCCGTGCCATCCCCGAGAAGAATGTAGACTTCGTCGGAATGAAAGGAAGTCACAGCGAGATCCGGATTACCGTCGCCGTTGAAATCTCCGACGGCGGAGGCGGAACCAGCGGTGGCGAGCGGAGCTACTGGCTGGCCCTTAAATATCCCATTGCCGTTGCCGAGAAGCATGGTGTCGCCTACCGCCAAATCAAGTTTCCCGTCATTGTTGAAATCGGCAATCAGGATGGTTCCGGCAGCAGCATAAGCTCGGGCATAAGTGAAAGTGCCGTCTCCATTCCCCAGCAAAACCTCGGTCAAAGAAGCCACCGAGTTATTGCTTGCTCGGCTGTCGACGATCAAGTCGCCTTTACCGTCACTATTCAGGTCCGCCACGCCCACGTCTCCGGCGACAGACGCTGTCACGATGCCGGCTTGAAATGTTCCGTTCCCGTTCCCTAGAAAGGTATAAGTTTGGTAGGTGGACTGATCTGAGATGACCAGATCGAGCTTGCCATCACCATTGAGGTCGGCAGCGCTTACGCCGAAAGGATCGCCCACGCCGGTCGAAGTCATAGGTGACTGAAACGTACCGTCACCATTCCCTAGCAGCACGGCGATTTCCCCCGGATTGCCTGTGCCAGCGGTGGCAATGTCCAATTTGCCATCACCATTGAAATCGCCCGTCAGCATTTTGGATTGGTTCGGTCCAGCAGAATAAGCGACTCCAGTCTTGAAAGTTCCATCACCATTCCCCAGTAGGACAAAGACCTGGGTTCCCGCCAGCCCCAGCACGTCAGGCCTACCATCTCCGTTGACGTCCGCGACCACAATTGAACCAAGAGAAACGCCGATGTCTGTGCTCTTCGCCGCTTGAAAAGTGCCGTCGCCGTTGCCGAGAAGAACATTCAGAATGGTTGAGCTCTCAACGAGTAGATCAGGGGTTCCGTCCCCGTTGAAATCGGCAGTTGCTACTTGACCACCGGAAACACTCAAATTGATAGGCGCTTTAAAAGTACCGTCGCCATTTCCCAGCAGCAGCGTGGCCGGAGTCGGGGGGAATGGGAGCGCGACGATGTCGATTTTGCCGTCTCGATTGAAATCGGCGTACACCCGTGGGGCCGGAGCCCGCGCTGGATTCCTGAAAAGTGAGCGGCTGGAGAAAGGAAACCTGGGCCTTGCGCCGACGGCGCTGCGACGGCGCCCAGCCACAAAAGGATGGCCGTGACCCGAACAACGGGGGCGACCAAGAGCGACGAAGTCTTCATGGCGCGTACTCCTGAAAGATGGAGCTGCAGGGGCCCAGTCCACACCGAGACGAAGCGGGCGCGGAAGTAACGATCAATCCTAACCCATGGGCAGGAACTTAGTTGCGAACTTTATTTTGTCCACTCGCGGCGCTTAAGTTCGTCAATCCGACCGCAGTCGACCGCAGCCGACCTCAGCCCATTTCTGCTTGCCTACTGCACGATCACTGTGAGGACGGTGTTGTGGGTGAGCGTACCCGACTTGGCAGTGACCGTGGCCGTATAGGTTCCTGCAGGTGTACCCGGTGTGGTAGTGATATTGGATGAACCGCCGCCTCCGCATCCCGGCATTGCAAGAAATGCCAAGGCAAGCATCGGGATCGCGAGAGCTGGCATGCGCCGCCGGTAGCCGATACATAGCAAGCCGCAGGCGAGCAGAACTATCGTCCCAGCAATTGGCATTATCCCCCGCGGCAGGCTAGCCTGCGAAATCGATCCAGCAGTTACTGATGCGGTCGTGGATATCATCGCCATCACGGCCGCATCCGTGCCCGGAATCACCTTGACCGACGCAGGCACCGTACAGACCGGCGCTGGCGTCACTGATGGGGTGATTGTGCAACTTAGACTCACCGTGCCACTGAACGACCCAATGGGCGAAACCGCGAGGTTGAAGGATGCCGTCTGTCCCGCAGTGATGGTCGCAGAATTCGAGGACCCCTCCGTCGGGCCTATGGCAAAATCTGGTTTCGGTAGCGGGGTCGTGTTCAGCAGGACTTGAATCCCTGCTTGCAACCCAACCCCCCCCCAACCGACTGCCAAGTCAGGCCGACCGTCTCCGTTGAAATATCCTATTAGCCCAACCCCTGGAAAGGCCCCATATTTGGCTCCAGTTTCGAGCACCATCGGAGCCTGGAAAGTTCCGTCTCCATTCCCTAAGAATACAACTGTTTCTGGAACGTCCGAGTTGGTAGCGACATAGCCATCGTCAAACAAGTCCAGGTCGCCGTCACCGTTGACGTCGACAACTGTGCCGCCCAATCCCGTTGTTGCTTGATTCAGCGCTTGAAATCCTCCCTTGCCATTGCCCAGGTAGACTGTGCCGTTGATAATCAGGTCCACATTCCCGTCCCGATTGAAGTCGGCGGCCGGGCCCACAAACGAATTCGTCGTAAGCAGATAATTTGCTGTCTGGAACGTGCCGTCGCCGTTACCAAGGAAGATCGCAACTCCGGCCCCACCGCCAACAGCGGCGTCCGGCTTCCCATCGTTATTGAAGTCAGCTACGACAACCGAAGCTGGATTCGAACCGAAGAAATAATTCACAGCTGAAGCAAAAGTCCCGTCCCCATTCCCTAAACAGATCGAAAGGGACTCGCCGTTCGGGAAGGCAAGATCAGATTTGTGATCACCGTTGAGGTCCGCGATTGCGCTACTACCGAGGCCTGCTGCCGGGCAAGACATGGACTCCACCGGCGCACCAAAAGTCCCATCACCATTTCCTAAGAGCACCGCCAATACGGCAATTCCCCCAGAATTAACACTCGTTATAAGGTCGAGCTTGCCATCTCCATTGAAATCGCCGGTCTGCAGAACACCATTAGCAGAAATGACATAAGTATGGGTCAAGGAAAGCGATCCCGTAGCATCGGCCAGATAGATGTAAAGGTTCCCACTCGACGAGATGAGAGCCATGTCTGTCTTTCCGTCGCCGTTGAAATCTCCGCTCACCGCGGTAGAAATGACATCTCCATTAGGCAACAAAACAGCCGGCGAAGCTTGCAAGGTGCCGTCGCCGTTGCCGAACAGTATCGACTGAGAGGCAGTCACGTCCAGTTTTTGGTCGCCGTTGAAATCCCCCACTAGGATATTGTTTGAGCCTAACAGATCCACCGAGTTATACGAGTAGCTATGGCCCACGGAAAAGGTGCCGTCGCCGTTGCCCAAGTAAACTTGCAGAAAAGGAGAGCCGCCTTGGGGAGAGCCTTGAACCAGTAAATCCAATTTGCCGTCGCCGTTAATATCAGCCAGAGTGGGACTGTTAGAAACGGTCGGTGTGAACTGGTGACTTGGCGCTTGAAATGTACCATCGCCGTTGCCGAACATAATGGCAAGTTGCGGAGTCGTGGTTGGCGTGGAAACGACGAGATCGCGTTTCTGGTCGCCGTTCAGGTCTCCGACCGCCTGGACAAACCCTAACGCGGAAGAAGTGGTGTTCTTCGCGGCTTGAAATGTGCCATCGCCGTTGCCCAGAAGGACTGAAACCAGACCATAGCTCGTTCCGAGAACATCGGTTTTACCGTCGCCATTAAAATCTCCGACAAAGAGCTGACCAACTACGGGAGACGGATAGTTCACGGGCGTAGCGAAGGTGCCGTCGCCTTTGCCCAAGTAAACCAATATTCCGCCAGTCGGATTGGGCACCAGAACATCAGCTTCGTTGACTCCGGTCACCAGATCCGCCACTGCCATCCCGTACAGTGGAATGGCGGCATAGGTGTCCTGCGGCGGCTGAAAGGTACCGTCGCCGTTACCAAGATAGACTAGGAGATGATTACTCGAGGTGAAGGCGAGTACGTCTGGCTTGCCATCGCCATTGAAATCAGCAACGAAGGATGGAGCATTGCTGAGTGTTGTGCCCGTGATAAAAGTGCCGTCACCCTTGCCCAACAAAACCGTTCCAGCCGAGTTGATGATGTCCAGCTTTCCGTCTTGATTGAAATCCCCAATCACCGCCGCAGTGCCAGCGTACGTCGGTGTTTGATAAAAGCTGACTTGGGCTTGGGTGAGCGGCGTGGCAGTCGCGCCGAGCAAGCTAAGAATGGCAGCCACACGAACGGCTGAAAGGATCACGAGCGGCACTGTCTGCATGGCGTGCCTTTCTAAAAACACGGAACTGAAGTTCCTTCGGCCGCACCGAGACGAAGCGAAGCGCGAAACTCGACGGCCAATCTTAACCCACGCCTCGAGACCTAGTTGCGGAATATTTCCTGATATGCGCGAAGGAATGGTTTTCGATCCAGGCGGGAAATGTCTGCGCAATGTGGGCACGAAACTTTTCTTGACACCTTAGATGACGCGTGTGATCATTTCTAACTTCTTTGCGCAAGCTTTTTGGCTTCAGAATTACGCGGCCCTAAACCGCACTACGAGGGGGTAAATAAATGAATCGGCTTCGACGGAGGCAGTGGTGTGGCCTTTTTATTGCAATTTCGTCCGCTATTTCGCTTGGATGTGGCGGCGGAGGGGGCTGGCAGGATCCCACAACCAGCGTTGCTGCTACCCAGAATCCCTTAGTGGCCGAATATAGTATTGGAAGCCGTCCAGGTTCCACCGCCTGGATTGAGTTTGGCGAGGACACAAACTACGGGAGACAAACAACAGTCACGGCACCGACTGTCGGCATCGGGAAAACGATAAACCTCTTTGTGGCCGGAATGAAGCCAAGCACCACCTACCATATGCGCGCGCACGTGGACTGGCCAAGTGGTTCATGGATAGAACCCGATCGCACGTTTACCACAGGCCCGTTGCCAAAGGTTTCTCCTGGAACAACGACGCGGTTGACGCTGCCAAGCATTATCGTTTCGCATCCCACTGCAAATCTTTCCCCCGCCTCAGGAGTCGAATTGTTTAATCTTGTGCAGCCTACAAACGGCAACTGGCTAAGAGCGTTTGTAACTGATTTAGAAGGCAACGTAATCTGGTACTACGATCCCGGTCCTCTAAACGGCGACCCGGTGCCGATGAAACCTTTGCAGAATGGGCATTTTATTCTAAATGTCGGAGACCTGCTTGAGATCGACCTAGCGGGGAACATTGTTCGGGACATCAATTATGGGCAAATCAACCAATCGCTTCAGGCTAATGGTTACGCGTTCTCCATTACAGCCTTTCACCATGATATTCTGCCCCTTGCCAATGGTCACTGGATCGCCTTATGCAACGTAGTCAAAGACTTCACAAATCTACCCGGCTACCCAGGTGTCACTAATGTTCTGGGTGACGCCTTGGTTGACATCGACCCCTCGGGCAACGTTGTTTGGGCTTGGTCAGGCTTCGATCACCTTGATGTCAATCGCCACCCTTTGGGATTAGCCGATTTTGAGGGTTTGGGAGCCGATTGGACTCACGCCAACGCCATTGTCTCTTCCGCGGATGGTAATTTGTTCTTATCGATGCGAAACCAGAGCTGGATTCTTAAGATTGATTACCAGAATGGCCAGGGCACTGGAGATATCTTGTGGCGCCTTGGCGACCAAGGCGATTTCACCCTAGCACAAGGCGTTGTCAGCGACTGGTTCTACGCTCAGCACTATCCCAACTCTCTTTCTGACGATGGAACACATACGACCTTTGCAATTTGGGACAACGGAGATGATCGGCTCAATTCCGATGGGCAACCGTGCGGAATCCCAAATTGCTACAGCCGGGCTACAATCTTTCAGATAGATCAAGACGTAAAAGTCGCCAATTTGATTTGGCAAGATCTTCCCGGCTTTTACTCGTTTTGGGGAGGAAGCATTGGAACCCTAGAGAACGGGGACGTCGAATTCGACCAAACCACTCCCTTTGGGTCCGCGTCGGCATCAATAATCGAGGAGGTAACCCGCACGGACAGTCCTCAAATTGTGTGGCAATTGAATCTTACCGGCGAAAATGCCTATCGAGGATACCGCATACCCAGCTTATATCCCGGAGTCACTTGGAAATAAGGAACAAGGACCTGACCCTTCGACTCTCTCGCGCTACAGCAACCTTAGGACTTCGCTTGGTCGTGAGACAACTCTTTCGTAAAAATGAGGCTGCCGCTTTCGTTACGCTCATACATTTCCTGCAACAAGCTATGGAACTGATCTCTGCTGACAGTCACCTGCTTGGTAGGAATAAACAAAATTGTGAAATAGGGGTCTACCTGCTCGAGTAGCTGCGGAATTGTTATGCCACTCACATTCTTAAGGTGATGCGGAATAAATTCCATTGCTAGCACACGTGCGCACGCCAGTAATCTCGACATTCCTCGGAGCGCAAAGTACTCTGATCCTTCAATGTCCATGACTACTACGTCAAACTGTGCATTGAGCAATAGTTGATCAAGAGGTCCGGATTTAATAGCGATGACCTCAGGTGCGTCCGAAAAGTACATATAATCCCGTATCACAGGCATGCGCTTTGAGCCGCCAGAGTTCGTTCGATTCAAGAGGAATTGAAGCTCCTCCTCTTTGTCGTTTGCGGCGACATTCATAGCGTCAACATTCATGCAGCCGTTGATAAGAAGATTCAGCTTCAACAATCGAAATGTGCGGGGATTTGCCTCGATGGCTGTGACCGATTGACAATTCTTGGCCAAAGGAACGACGATCGTGCCAACGTGACTGCCCACAACCAAAACGCGTGATGCTTTACTAATGTAGGACAGCAGCCTTTCGATTTCAGCCCGTTCGTACTCCCCGGTCAAAATCAGGCTTCTCCCAACCGCTTGGTCCTCCACGTCAACCAACAAAAGACCGTTGTAGCTGTCTACAAGCAGCGCCTCAATGTTCCTTCCGAGGATCCACTTCTTAACCTGACTGATCTTATGTAACGCAAATAGCTTCACGGGGAGCGGCAGGATCGCGGTAAACTTCACGTCGGAATCTCCAAGGGTTCGCTACCAGTCGAGGTCACGATCAGGACGCGTAGACCCACTCGTGTAACACCGCGAATATGGTCTGACGGCGTACTGCTGGTCATAACTGCTTCTTTCCGCTCTAAGGGTTCACGGCAGTCTGCGGAATGTTTGTAATACTCCTTGAGTTTTGGTAAGTAATCGGACGAGCGCCGGAGTCCACCGGCGCGGTTGAGCCTCGTGTAGCCTTGATAGTATATTGCTAGATTAGCATGGGATAAAGTAGTCTACCAGCATCAATCGATGCAAAACCATGATTGTACATCTCTGTTCGAATGGCCGAGTCTAGGGTTCAAGGGGAACTGCCACTTGGTATCTTTGGTACAACCACAACACAAGCAATGGCCATGCCGGTAGGGTCGAGTAGCCTATTGATGCCAATTGGATGGAGAACAAAACAGTCAGCGAGGTCACGAACTAGCTGTTACTAATTTCTATGAACAAACAACTCTGTCTCTTGCGTCTGCTCCTAGCCTTTCTCTTGTGTAGCCCTTCAATTTCTGTTGTTGGACAAACGGATTCATCCGCGCAGCCCGCCGGCGTACCGCGTCTTGTGAAATTCGGCGGAGTGCTGAAAGATGCGTCCGGGAACCTGCTAAACGGGACGATGGGTATCAGCTTTGCTGTGTACTCCGAATCCGCCGGCGGTGCACCTCTTTGGGAAGAGATCCAGAACGTCCAATTCTCGCAAGGGCGGTACACGGTGTTCCTCGGCCAGAGCCGGGGCACGGGCCTCCCAGCAGAGATTTTTTCCTCTGGCCAACCTCGCTGGCTGGGCGTCCGGATTCTCGCACCAGGAGAAGAGGAACAGCCTAGAGCGTTCCTCAGCAGCGTACCTTATGCTCTGAAAGCCGTAGACGCGGATACTGTAGGGGGTCTGCCCGCGTCTGCGTTTCTGAAGGCGAATCCCGAAAGTCCCGGTGTACTCGTCACCGTTCCCGGAAATGCCCCACTCGTAGGCACGCAGAATGTTCCGTCATCACCATCGTCCACTGTTACTACTCCGGGCGGGACTGCGGGAACTGTGCCGGAGTTTTCAAGTAGCAACGTTATCGCTGATTCTCCTATCAAGGTCGCGAAGGGCGTGGTGTTAATGCAGGATTTGGAAAATGTCAGGTTTGCCGATCAGTTTCCCTGCCCATCAAGTCCGGGCTGTGGAGGTAAGTCTGATTTTGGCGCACAGATAAACGCGGCCTATACCTCTTGTCCAGCCAACGGATGCCACATTCGAATTCCTGCTGGAAGCTATACGGTTTCAACGCCCATTAAGTTTACCACTAAGAATAAACCGGTGTTGTTGGAATGTGACGCGGGCACGACGGAACCTTTGAGCGGCGATCAGGGCACCACCCAACTTCAATACACTGGTACATCAGGTGCCGCTATCACTATGTCCACCAGTGGCGGGACCGGTAGCGGAATACGAGGCTGTTCCGTGTTTGGACCTGGCTTCAGCGGTTCAAACAGTGCGATTGGGTTAATGTTAGGGGATCTTGCGGTTAAGCAGAGCTACAAGGACCTGTTCATCTCCGGATTCAACGTGGGAGTACAGTTTGGCAGTGGCGTGTATCTAGACAACTTTTACAACCTGCAACTTAAGGACAATAGAAAGGCTCTCTATGCACCCTCCGGTATCAGTTCCACCGGAGAAAATATTGCCTTCTTCGGCGGAACATTCACTAACAAGTCCGTCTCCCTTCCGTCTTTTAGTACTGACTGTGTGGACATTGAAGGGGGGCAGGCAATCGTAATCTCGTTCTACAACATCAGTTTCGATCAGTGCGGAGTTACATTGAATATCCCAGGCGGACAGCAATTTCTCTTCTCCGGATCACATTTCGAGAATCCGAACGCTGCGACACCCATGGACCTGCTTACTATAGGTTCTAACTGTATTTCCTGTCATGTCGTCTTGTCTGGCAGTGACATCTTTGAGACACATACAACATCTGGGCGTACAGAACTGATCAGCATGGCGGGAGGGTCACGTCTCACAATTATAGGCGGAATCTACCTGGCGGCCGAGAGTATTCCGCAAGCAATCTCATCTACGAATGCTGCTGACGCAGTTACCGTCTTGGGAGCTGAAAAGGAGAACCAGATCGCCGGTTGGGTGGGGGGGGCCTTCGCCAGTTTTGTGACTATGAATCCACGCGAGTATCAGCCGCTAACGGTTGCCGGAGGGCCGATCATACTTGGCGCCAACCCCACTGTTAATGGATCAATCGTTAGTGCCCCATTAAGCGCATCGAGGACGTGGACATTCCCGGATAGTAGCGGTACCGTACTCTTGTCTGGTTCGAAGGGTGCGAACGTCCAGTCCAAGCAGGTATCCGGTTGCGCCACCGCAGCTAACGCGGGCGCCAAGTGTACCACCACCGTCGCATGGGACAGCGCGTTCGCCGATGCCAACTATACGGTAGCTTGCAACGGGGTTGTAATCACATCTGGAGTGCCTCTCACCGGTGGACTGACCACCAAGACGGAAGGTTCGGTTACATTCCAAACCGTGGCGGCTACCGCCGAATCAGCGCAATATGCAGCGATTGACTGTGTTGCCTTACACGAATGATCCAAAAGCAAACCAGCTGTGGGTCGTAGGAAATATCAGCGCAATCAGAAGTTAATCTCAACCCATCAGCGCCTCGAGCGGCGTTGGCCGCCCTGCGAATCGCAGGCCTCCGGCCAAGGGGAGCCTCAACCGCCACTCCTCATTCCGATTGGTTCAGCAACGAGTAGTATTTCAGGTAGGCCGCGTACGTGGTTGGAACCGGCGGGAGGGATGGAATGGACGCGCTTGAAAAACTCTGCAAGAGGCTAATCAAGCGCGGTGATCTGTGTGCGGTGGCTGGTCGTCCGCACGCTGTTCGGACTTTGGCCTATACGGTATTTGCGTGCGCAAAGCCCATCCTACTTCGTTACCACTGGGGCAAGCTAGCTCGCCGCCGCAGTCTGAATTGATTCTTCAGCATTCGCGGCTTCTGACATTCTTCGGACTTGTTCCAGATCAGAGTTCACCATCTCCAAGACCAAGTCTCTCCACGAGACTTTATGACGCCACCCAAGCGCTTGACTTGCTTTAGCGCAGTCACCAACAAGTACCTCGACATCAGCGGGGCGAAATAACGCGGGATCCACTTTCACCCAATCCCGGTAGTCCAAACCTAGATGGCTAAATGCGACATCACAAAACTCGCGAACCGAGTGATTCTCTTCAGTAGCAATGACGTAGTCGCCCGGTTGTGACTGCTGAAGCATCAACCACATGGCTTCGACAAACTCACGAGCATGCCCCCAATCACGTCTCGCGTCAAGGTTTCCCAGCCGGAGCTCTTTAGACAGCCCCAGTTTGATCTTCGCTGCCTGACTAGTAATTTTTCGCGTTACGAATTCCAACCCACGTCGCGGAGACTCGTGATTGAAGAGAATGCCGTTGCAGATAAAAAGATTGTAGGCCTCGCGATAATACTGGCAGAGATAGAAGCCCGTAACCTTCGAAATAGCGTAAGGGGAGCGAGGATGAAATGGAGTATTCTCGTTCTGGGGGCTCGAGTGCACTTTCCCAAACATTTCGCTAGATCCTGCAAAATAGATTTTGCAAGCAGGGGAGATCTGTTTCAGCGCTGCCAGCAATTCATGAGTTCCCTGAACATTTGGCCGCATAGTAGAAAACTCATCGTCAAAGGAATAACTCACGTAGCTCTGGGCGGCCAAATGGTAACACTCATGTGGTTGCACATCTTGCAGCAGCTTGCAAAGGCTCGCGTAGCTTTCCAAAGAGGCTCCGTGGAGGTGCAGTTCGGGTAGCAAATGACGAATACGCCAAAGTCTCTGCTCCGGAACTTCGACTGCAACCCGTCGTACAAGGCCATGGACCTCATAACCTTTGGCTAAAAGTAATTCAGCTAGATAGGAACCGTCCTGGCCCGTAATGCCGGTAATCAATGCTCGACGTTTCAACTCGTCCTCCATTTATGCTTAAATTTGAGATTCGTCACTAAAGCGATATGGCATTGAACGAAGCAGTTGAGACAGTAATTCGTTCAGGTTGTAGATGCAGCACTGTCCCGAGTGATGCTGTGCCATAAAGCAGAAAGTTTATCTATTGAAAGGCCGCGGAAGTCAGAAATCACATGATCAGCTCCTGCATTTCGGAGAGCAACAGCCCGACCATTGCTACTCACCCCTACGCAGCGTATTCCCGCACCTTTTGCCGCCTGAACACCACATGGGGCGTCTTCCAATACCAGCAGGTTTTCACGTGGTAACTTCATAGCCTCACGTGCGCGTTCGTACACCGTCGGATCCGGTTTGCCATTAGGAACATCGTCGCCGGTAATCACGACCGAGAAGTTCTTCAGACTTAAAACTTCTAAGGTTTTCCAGGTGCGATAAGAGCTCGCTGAAGTTGCAATCCCGGTCTTCACTCCGGCAGTCTCCAATACGTTCAGAAATGCTTGCACTCCAGGGATTAATTGAACGTCATTTAACTTTTCCTGAAATAACTGCCCCTTCTGTTGACCATATTCAATCAGTGTCTCGCGGGGAATGTCTCCTAGAAAATATCGTAATATCTCTTCTCGACGCCTCCCCTCCAAGATGTAATCCAACTGTTCGTCGTCAATCTCCTTTCCAAGGGAAGTTAAAAACCTTCGCCATGAGTGTCGATGGACAGCGTGACTATCGATAAGCACACCATCCATATCGAAAATGACTCCTTCAAGGGGAAAGCATTTCGTCTTAAAGTCCAGGCCAGGTTGTTTGTGCCCGTTCATAGTTTTCCATCGTCCCTATGTCTAGCAGATAATCGGAGATTGCGTATGCCATCATTTTACCAGCCAGCAGAGGCAAGACATCAAATCCAATATCTACAGGTTGCTTACGGGGAATCTGCTCTAGCAATCTGGGGGTTCCAATCATAAGTCCTGAAAAAGCCAGGTTGCTGCGAGGTTTCGCCGGCTTTTCCACGAAATGCCGAACCGTCCCGTCCGGCTCGACATCGACGATCCCACAGCGTGTTGGGTCGGGAACCCTGTACACTCCCAGTGTCGCCGCTGGATTTCGAGACTGATGGACACGCAACATCGCGGAAAGTTCGACACGATTGAGAACGTCTGCGTAGAATACCCAAAAGAACTCCTCCGATTGAACCCAGGCACAGTTAGCCAACAGAGTCCCCGCGCTGCCTAATAAGTGCTTCTCCTCGACCACATGTACCTTGGTGGTGCTTGCGTGATCATGAAGAAAACGTCGTACAAGTTCAGCGTGGGCATGAATGTTGACGAGGATTTCATCAATGCCGAAACGCTGGCAAGCCTGTAGCCAAATCTGTAGTATTGGAGTGCCCTGAACCGGAAGCAGACACTTCGGCACTGAATTCGTGAGCGGCCGCAATCGTGTTCCGTGACCGGCAGCGAGAAGAAAAGCTTTCAACGACCGTTCTCATCTCTCATCAATTGCTCTCTAGACGCGGTTGAGCGCGATCCCGGCCGCCGTAGGCAGAAAGACCCAACGAGAGCCAGCTCCCTGATCACTATCGATGAAAGGGTCATTGACAATTACTTGGGCGCCTTGCGTATCAAACGCAAACGCCATCTCATTAACACCTTCGGCTAAAAGTGCCTGCCTGACGGACTGCTGGAATTCTTTTTCGCAGTAGAGCAACAGAAAGCCACCTCCACCTGCTCCAGTGATTTTCCCCCCTGTAGCCCCGTGTTCACGAGCCAGAGCGTATAACTGATCGATTCGCGGAGTCGTGATTTTGCTCGATACCCTCCTCTTGGCCTGCCAGCTTTCATGCAGAAGTTCTCCGAAGACTTGTAGCTGGCCGCGCTCAAGCGTTTGCCGCATCTGGAACCCCAACGCCTTAACCTCATGCAACGCCTCTACGGTAGAACCGGAGTGAGACCGCGTGAAGCTCTCCTGTTCCTGCAGGATGTCCCAAGAGTGGTGCGAGGAGCCAGTGAAGAAAAGCATTAGTTTCGATTGAAACTCCTGCATCAAGTCCGTTTCCAAATCCAACGACTCTACTTCTGTAGCACCGTCGCCGTGAAACCTCATATAATTCAAACCACCAAACGCGGCCGCGTACTCATCTTGTTTCCCGACATGTTTGGAAAGAGCCTCTCTCGCGATGCGAAACGCGCGTTCGGCTAAATCATATTTAGACAGCGGCTTCTGCAAATAGTTTGTGAGAGTTTTAAGGATGTTTACGCAAACGCTGGCAGAGGATCCAAGACCTGTGCCCGGAGGAATCTCAGAAGCTAAGAATAAGTCCACTGAGACTTTGCAATCCAGCTCCTTTAACACTGCCAACGGAATTTCAAGCTCACTGCCTTTGATTGGCAGATTGGCGATACTTTGCCAGTTTTCGAATACCCGTAAGTCTGAGGAGATGACCTGGACTCTTCCATCGCCTCGCGTGCGTAAAATTGTATAGAAGTACTTATTGATGGCGGCGCTCAGTACAGCACCCCCAAACTGCTCATAATAGGCGGGTAAGTCAGTCCCTCCTCCTCCAAAACTAATCCGCACTGGACTGCGAACTATGAGCATTGGGCAAGCTCCTTTCAACCATGAAATCGGCGGAAGCTGATCTCATTTCTCGCTCTTTTCGCGAACCAAATTTATTCGCGCGGAATAGCCTCCCCATTAAAGTCCATCCGGTTTGCAAAATCAATGAGATGTCAAAGAAAAGTGACGAATGCATCATGTATTGTAAGTCGAAGCGGGCTTTCTCCTCCGACGAATGTTCCTCTCTCAATCCGCATACCTGGGCCAATCCCGACATTCCCGGTTTCACGGTCAGTCGTTGATACTGCCAGTCGGAGTAATGCTTGACCCGGTCAGGAGGCTCAGGTCGCGGGCCAATTAAGACTCATGTTTCCGCGCAGAACATTCCATAATTGCGGCATCTCCGTGATACTAAGTTGTTGCAATAGGATCTCGTAACGAGACAATTCTTGGCTATTGCGATCCGAATTTAAACGATACATCCAAAATTGCTTGCCAAATTGCCCACAACGAAGCTCCCGCGTGAAGGGACCACCTTTCTTGGTAACCAACCCAATCGCACCCAGCGCCACGAAGGGAATCGAGATCGCCAACAGACCAAAGCCAAAGATTACGTCGAGGCACCGCTTAACGGAACTGTTCGCGAATCCTGACTTCGCTTCGCGTAACTGCAGGATGGGCAACCCTCCAAGATCGAGCAGTTGTGGCTTGGAGAGATAAAGTTCGTAAGGATGCGGCACCACACTCACGCCGACACCTTCGCGCCGGCAACGAGCCGCGAGATTCATCACTTCCGGACTTCCAGGTTTGGACAAGGTAATAATAACCTCGTCTACCTGCTGTTCGCGCAGGAGATCAATAACGCCCAGCGTCTGTATCATCCTTGCCTCGCTCACGGTACCCGGCAACCGGGTGTCGAACGAGGTGTCAAAGGAACACAGAAACCCAACCACCCGGCAGAGCGTCTCAGGATGGCGCTCGATCTTCGCAGCCATTTCGCGGGCCACTGGTCCATTTCCAACAATCAGAACACGTCGCACAGCTTTCGCGAGGTACTTTGAACCCAAGATCGCGTGTGCGGCACACCGGATCGACACGAAACCAATAAAGAGTAGAAAACCAAAGTAAGACAACGTCAATCGCGAAAGAAATATTCGAAGCAGATAGGCCCCTGCCATCAGAACGGCCATCAGCAGGCACAATGCGAGGAACAACTGAGAAAGAGTAGCGGGCAAATCCCAACCACGTCGAAAACCATCCAGTTTCATCCACGAGAAAATAAGTACCCACACTGCGACTGCGACCATAAGGGGTGGAACAAACGTAAAAAAAGTCCCATCCGTCGGACCATACCAGGTAAAGCCGTATCGCATCACATAGGCCAACGGGAGCGCTATAAATGCCCACATTATATCGGTGGCCAAAATCCAGTGCTGAAGTCTCTGTTTCTTCAAAGATTAACTCATTCCCAATGCGGCCATTACGGATACAGTACTCTTCATTTGCGCTAAGACCGTAGCGAAAATATAGAACTAGTAATCAATCGATGGATTGATAGACCTTGAAATTTGCTGCCGCCTATTGGCCCGGCAAGGAATGATCTAAGCCGGTACGCCTCGAGCTCGCGCTGGGCTAGCGCTGAGCACACATCGGCGAAAAGCAAGAAAGACCGCGTGCATGATGCAAAGGTGGGAATCCTCAATATGTTGCATGTTTTCCGACGGTACGGTAACGCACACGTCACAAAGAGCCTCCATCTTTACCCCCCGAGCCCCGGTGAGGCCAATTGTAGACGCTCCTCCATCTCGTGCAACGTCCAAAGCATTGAGCACATTCGGTGAATTCCCACTTCCGCTGATTGCAAAGGCAACATCTCCCGGCTGAACGAATGGACGGAGTTGAGCCGCGAAGATATTTTCGTAGCTTGTGTCATTCGCCCACGCCGTGATGAGGGAAACATTATCAGTCAGAGAAACGACGCGGAACGGCTTTTTGCCAGGACTGGTCGTGCCTTTCCCTAGATCGCAGGCAGCATGTGAGGCAAGGGCGGCACTTCCGCCGTTGCCAAACAAGTAAACAGCGCAGTCCTGTTCATAGGCTTTGAATAATCGCTCGACAACCTCGTCAATCATAGAGATGGGAAGTCGTTGCAAGACGTCAGCAATCCCACAAAGATATTGATTGGGAGTCACTAGTTCTGTTTCCTTAGTGACTCCATTCTGTGGCCTAGCCTTTACGATTCCGTTTCCCAAAGCCAATTCTCCCAATCTGCCCTGCCGGGCGATTTCGCCTCAACTACTTTCCGGAGCCGCGCAGGACTTCCCCTACCGTCTTGAGTAAAATTCGGATGTCCAGCCAGAGCGACCAGCTACGGATGTATTCCAAGTCAAGTCTCACCCAGTCATCATAGTCACTAATGCGATTTCGACCATTAACTTGCCATAGACACGTCAGGCCGGGACGCACCGACAGTTTCTGTTTCTGATACGGAGTAAAAATGTCATATTCATTAACCAGTGGCGGGCGAGGACCTACTAAAGCCATATCGCCCTTTAAGATACTGTAGAGTTGAGGAAGTTCGTCTAAGCTGTATCGACGAATCCACCGGCCCACAGGCGTGATTCTGGGATCTCCGGTTATCTTGAATGCAGGTCCGCGCATCTCATTTAAATGTGCCAGTTGAGCCTTGACTTGATCGGCGTTGGCGTACATGGACCGGAACTTGTAGCTCATGAAAGGAACCCCCCTTTCACCCGCCACATACCACCGGTAGAGGATCGGCCCTGGAGAGGAGAGTTTGACAAGAATCGCGATCACCACCAGAAGGGGAGACAAAACGAGCAGGAGCAGCGCCGATCCAACAACGTCCATGCCCCGCTTTATTCCCCGTTGAGCCAGGCTATTCCAATTTTGCGAGAAAACGAGACCACCGCAATCGTCGCTCGCTTCAAACTTTAACGGAAGCAGGTTGGTAGAATTCATAATTTTTAGGCTGCAGCGGTATCTCAGATGGCTATCTTGCCGCAGAACATCGAGCAGCGACGTCACCGGCAGAGGAGATTTACATCTTTACCGCGACGTCAGAAATAGATCGCTATCGGTTGGGGTCTTAATTCCAGACTTTAGCCTTCCCAACGCGCGTTCACAGAACTCCTGAAACTCAACGCGGAAACGCTCACGCGAAAATCTCTCGGCATTTCTGCGGCATGCCGCTGCATCGAACTGTCTCCTTTCAATTTCAAAAGCCCGAACGGCGCTCACGATAGCCTCGGGGGTCTGCTCTTTGAAGAATATTCCGGTCGGTTGTTCAGCAGAAAGATCACAAACAGTCTCCAGTACACCGCCCTTCCCAAACGCAATAACCGGCGTGCCGCAGGCTTGAGCTTCAAGCACGGTGATACCGAAATCTTCCTCGGCAGAAAACACGAAGCCCTTAGAACGCCGCATGTGATCGTGCACCACTTGCGAACTTTGAAATCCCATCATGATGACGTTCTTCCCCGCAGCCGCCTTGATGCTCTTAAATTGAGACCCCTCTCCAATTACAACCAACTTCTTATCGGGCATACTGCGGAAGGCTTCCACGATCACATTCACTTTCTTGTAAGGCACTAATCGAGAAACAGTTAAGTAAAAATCGTCCTTGTCCTTTTTCACCGCCAGAGAGGCTACGTCCACCGGAGGATAAATCACTGTAGCTTCCCGCCTATACGTCTTCCAGATTCGGCGTGCAATGAAATGAGAGATCGCGATGAACTCATCAACTCCGTTCGACGTCCTCGCGTCCCAAAGTCGAGCCTCATGCAACAGCCATCGCGCGGGCCAGCCGAGAATGCCACGATCCAGCCTGGATTCCTGCAGGTATTGATGCTGGAGATCCCATGCATACCGCATCGGCGAATAACAAACGCAGATGTGGAGTTGATCCGGGCCCGTAATGACTCCCTTTGCAATTGAGTGGCTGCTTGAAATGACCAAGTCATATGACGAGAGATCAAACTGCTCAATCGCCAATGGCATCAGAGGGAAATATTTGCGGAACGAACGGCGCGCGAATGGGAGATCCTGAAAAAATGATGTGCGTACCGGCTTGTTCAAAATGAATCCACGCTGATCCGCCGGCAGAAAATCTACTAGACTGAACAAATCCGCTTCGGGAAAACACACAAGAATCTGCTCAAGGACACGGTCAGCGCCTCCATACGTTACCAGCCAATCATGAACGATAGCAATTCTCACGATCTATACTCGCTTTTTGTAAAAGCGATCCTTTCATCGTAGGGGTGGAAGAATGCATATTTACGAATGCATCGCTCCGAAATCGAAAGGAGACTTGTAACAGCGCCAGCCTGTTCTTTATCAATCATTAGATTCTTGGGTGGTACCTGGAGGTCGATTGTGCGATCTATGTAACAGCACGATGTCTTGCAGTGTTAATACGAGGGAAAAGAGGATTCCCCTCGCTCTCCATTCTTGACAGATAAAGCTTCCCTTCCGTCCTGTCCGAGCAAAAGTTTATAGTAAACCTCGGAATGCCGCTCAGCAACGCGGGCCCAAGTATGTTGAGCCGCGTATTGAATTCCCTTGCTAGCCAATTTTTCTCTCTCCTCCGACTTTTTGAAGAGATTCAAAACAGCTGCTAGCGCTTCCTCCGGGGTTTCGACAAAACAGACGCAGCCATCGAGATCATGTGGAGTGTGTGGGCCGCGGGTCGTAACTACGGCAACCCCGTTGATCAACGCCGCCTTCAGAGTTGCTCGTCTTTCTGAGGCGCCATCTGGATACGGTAAATACGCGACTGCACTGGCGGCCAGTTGCTCTTCCACTTGATCTTTATTCAGACCGTTTTCCCAAACGATGGGAAGCTGCGAAGACCCCGCCCGGAGGGCTAAGAAGTAAGAAGTATGCTCGGGTCGAACTGTACCGATAATGCGTATTAGAAATGGAAGTCCCGACAGCTGGATCAGTTCACCCAACCTGATCACTTGTTCGAGACCTTTCTTGGGCATGATCAAGCCGAAATGTACGATCTCCCGGGGGCTACGCTGTTGTTGTCGCTCAGCGCCACCTATATTACTTGGAATTGCTATCACGGAACTGCGGTGGGAAAGCCAAGGCGCCCACCGCAGTGCGAAACGACGCTCAAAGCAGCTAGGAAAAATGACATGCCTGGCCCTAAAGCTGAAGGGCAAAAGCGATATCTTGCGCAGAATGTGCGCTCCACTGACTTCATGAACAGTTACCACGCAATTCTTCAGCAATGACAGTGCTTGTGGTCCCAAGTGGGCAGCAAAACCAACACTTGGGTACTGAATGTGCACCAAGTCCGGATTTAAGCTGCGAACGTCGCGCAATCGTTCCAGCACGCGGTTCAGTCTCCAGTCCCCGGAAGAGATCACGTGGCTTTCTATATCGATGTCTCTGAGAGCGTTTCCGAGACATCTAGTATAGTCCCCAACTCCGCATCCGCCGGCGGGGGACGGGCCGCAAAGCAGAGCTATTTTCACGGAACAACCCCAGTCTGCGGATAAAACGTTTCAAACCCATGACTTCTCTTCCTGGTTGCCTGCTCCACGGCCGGAACGCAAATGGCGAGTCCAAACACAAACCAGACATGTCCAAACGTAAAGGCAAACCCTCCTGCCACATTAGTGAAAATGACGATGATCAGTGTCGACAGTAGGCAAACTGGCCACAACTTTCTCTCGGTGGTAACACTTCCTGCACCTCGTGCCGCTCGCCAGAGACAAGTCATTGCACTCACTAGGAAGATTGAAAAGGCAAGCAGTCCTGCCAGACCCGTATTGGAAAGCAGCTTGAATACTAAATCGTGTGAGGTCACACTTCCCCAGCCAAGCCCTAAAACGGGATACTGAAAAAAGTAATCGCGTGCTAATAGGACCGAGTTAAGCCTAGCCAGCGCTGAGTACGAATCGCCCTTACCAATGATCATCGACGTGATTACGTCTTGCACAGGAGAAAAACCGGCGTAGGCAAAAAACAAGAGCATCCCCAACAGAAGAAGGAAAATTACGTACTGGCTTCGATGAATTTTAAGGTATATGACAGCCACTCCATAGATAGCTAATACACCCGCCAAGCCCACGTAAGCGGTCGTAGAAGTGGAGATCAGAAGACCTCCGACAATTATTCCGACAGCCAGTCGGTCCCACATTTTCGAAATCAATGGTTGCGGGCTGACCAGTGCAAACAGAGCAATAACAGCAGCTACCAACATGCACTGTGCGAACATGGATGGCTCAGTGGCTACGGAAGAAATTCGCTTCAATCCAACCTCCCGAATTTCCTGCGTGTATCCAAGAGCACTCTCGGTCACACTCGTGTTGAACAAATACGCCGGGTACTCAAGATTAAACGACCAGCACAACAACTGAAAAAAACCCCAGATACTCACAAAAATAGCCGACATTAGAAAGATTCTCATGCTTCGAATAAGTTGCTGCAGCTCAGAATTTTTGAGAGCCACTAGAATCGTAAGCAGGACCCCATAAACAAGGTAAACGGTCTGAGTAATGTGTCTTGCGGTGAACTGAAGCGGTGCGGACCCCGAATCTCCGAGCTCCGAAGACTCCACAACTGCGTGCCCGTTGATCCACAAAGGCATGACCAACGAGATTATGACGACTAACACAAAGAAGCTCAGTTGACGGATGGGTGCGCGTAAATGCCGCCAATAAGGGGAAAGTGAAATCCGGCCCAACGCAGGCAATTCCTTCAGCATCCAGAGCGAACCGAACAGCATAGACGCCTGAACGCCCGAGGCTGAGTCCGCGGATCCAATGTTCGCCACCGCAGTCGCTGAAAAAGGTAAAAAAGAACACCATTAGTACATACAAGAATTCTGGCGCCAGCCATACAGCGAGACGCCGAGCGGCAGCAAAATCCAGCCGATCGGAGTTACTTCCATGACGTGTTCCTGGATAGACAGCATCATGGTCACTTCCGCGACCATCTAGACGTTGGCAAGATATCAGTCCGGGTAAGCGCGCTCCCGGTCACGGAGAATTGGTGGCAGACCGACTAGCGGGAAAACCATCACCGCTTTGCAATTGCACGAGGCGATCAGCGGAGCAGTATGGGACACTCCGATTCACCTTCCAAGATTCAAGATGCGATTGGACGCTGTACAGTTCAGGCATGCAATCGGCAAGATCGACTTTCAAAAATTTCCACCAACTGTAGGGCGGAGGTTTGTGAACAGAAAATTCTCGCGCGGCGAATTCCGTGCGTCCGCATTGCTTAACGCAAAGCTTCATCCGAGAGCACTCCGGTAATCGCTGCTGCAAACCGTTCAGCATTTGTGGGTGACTCCACATCGAGTCGTCTCCAGGACTTCCGGCATACATTGGGCATTCGACGCAATGACCGGCGTACCGCAGGCCATGGCTTCGACCGGAGGTAAGCCGAAACCTTCATACAGCGTCGAAACAAAAATACCTGGGCTCCTGAAAGACATATGGCATGTCTTCATCTGGTACATACCCCATAAAGCGGACCTCGTCATCGCTGAGCCCTGAAGTCCGGATTTCCTGAAACAAGTTTGAGTCTTCGAGCCTTTCGCGCCGCTATCAGTAGAAGTGCAGATGCAGGCTTACCCTTGTTCTTCAACCGAGCAGAGCCTTGATCGACAGTGTGAGCAACTTTCGTGGTTGGACAGATGCCCAGTGTGTGGGATGTGCTGGCTCCTGGAACATCATATTTACTCGCTATGTACTTCGCTGCCTGTTTAGGGTGCTCCGGGTCGATATCTCTCAGAGATGCTGGGGTAAAAAAGTCTAACCTTTTCACGAGGGATACCCAGGCTTTGAATTAACTCCTAGAGTAGAAAGCGAATTGACTATCACGAAATCAGCCTCCGCTATCCCCGCTGGGCGAATGTTTTCTGAAGAAAAAGGCTATACCCGGTAGTAGTTTCAGGGCAACGGAGCCAAACCATGTCGGCACGGTGACGACCTTCAACACTCCTGCGGGCAACCTAAGCGGCAGGACTGGTGTGGCAGACCAGAAAACTTCGACTGGTCATTTTTCGCTAAACCAGCAGCTCGTCCGAGGAGCCACAAAGTGCCGGACAAAACCCGAAGAAAGTATCAATTCGCTGCTGTAACTCTTTTTCTGAAGGCGGAAACGGGTGTATTGCTCTGTTCGAATACAGGAAGTATTCGTGCTGGCCCGCAATTTTCGGGAAACCAACGCATCAATCCATATATGTAGTTCCCAATTCCAGTGGGTGCTCCCCTCAATGGAAGCGCGTCAATCCCGATCCTCATTAGTCCACGCGCCTTTCACGAATCGCGCCTTCCATCCTCCCGCGAAAACAGTTGCGCCGAGCAAAAAAACAATACAACGGCTCGATCTTCATCTAGGTTGACCACGCCCCACTTCCTCTTTCACGCCCTTTGCGCGGTCGACGATCGCCGGCTCAGCCTTCCGGTGCCCGCTAGCACGGCGAGGGTTTCTTGCGCACAGCGACGCCACTCAATTCGGAAGCTGGTTCCATCCCTTGCTTCGCGAGTCACTCTGTAAGTCAACATGTTCCAGTACTTCTTCAACGGTGGCCGCAATATCTTCTTCCGAAGGGGATCAAAGTAGCGAAGGATGCCTCCGGAGACTTCGGGCAGACAGGAACTGTTAGCCACGACCGTTGGCACACCGCACGCCATCGCTTCGATCATAGGAAGGCAAGGCCCTTCACAATGAAGGAATGACGAACATCGTCGCTCCTTTAATGAGTATAGCTAGCTCGCTGGAATCAAGCGTACCTGTGAAGATGATGTTACCGTCGGCCATCTGTTGATGGGCTGCTTCAATCACTTGCTCTGACCGAAGCCCTAAAGATCTGCGAGCACAAGCTGGAAATCAAAATTGCGCCGATTCTTTAAAAGGTTATATGCCTTAATCAGTCTGCCCAAATTTTTTCGCAACTGGACCATGCCATGATGGAGGATATAGGGTCCCCGTATACCGAGCCTCATCAGTAGGGCTTCTCGCACTTTTGAATCGGGCCGCGAAGAATTAAAAATGTGCTGGTTATATCCTAGGTAGACGACGGAAACCTTTTCAGGCGGCACATCATAGAGTTCTACAATGTCCTTCTTGGAATACTCCGAATCAGTAATGATCTTTCGTGACATCTTTGCAGAAACCCACGTTGCCGCTTTGAGGGTCGTACTTCTCTCCACCAGGCTCGGTGGCAGTTTCTTTGGCATCACATCATGAATTGTTACCGCGACCGGTATAACTCCCAACGGAAGCACAGAAACGCAAGGAGCAAAAATGATGTCCGCGCCCGTCCTACCGGATACAGCAGTCAACAAACCTAGTCGCCAAAGACGGTCGCGGCGCAGAAGTGATGTTGAGACAGGTTGGCAGCCGACAACATTAGAGTATCCATTCCAAATTTCATCGGAGTACCCCGGCGAGACGAAATACCGCACCGAAACGGACCCGTTTTCAGGAACAATCTCGTGAAACTGCTCAAGCAGATTTCGTGCATATTCATAAATGCCGACGTTTCGGAATCGTCTGGTAAGCAAGAATGTGTCAAACGCAATGATCAAATCGAGATCTCTTTACTTTGATGTTAGGAAAACAGGGAATAGATCAGATGGCTGCCCGCCGCGGTGCGAAACCTCTTGCTCCAAGGCTGCCTTCCGAGTTGCATCTGGCTTATTAGTCGCCTACGTGGTGCGCTGACCCAATCATTGCTTGCGGACTTGTGACTTCATCTCTACTAGCTATGAGGAAGAATCGCCGTGCGGGTATTTGCGCTAAGGGGCAAAATTGGTGTTTGTAATGCTCATCCGTTTGAACGAACAGAGAATAGCCGTGTAGCTTAAAGAGGTCGACAATGTCTTCGGCGGTCCCCCCAAAGAGCTCGAGCCCGCAGCCCGTGTGGACTTCAACGAACCAATCAGCTTGTAACTTCAGAGTTTGCTCAGCCCCAGAGAGACTTTTCAACTCATAACCTTCCACATCGAGAAAGATAACATCGGGACAACCGTAAATAGCAGTCAGCGTATCGATCGATAAACACTCTACTTCGCGGCCGTCACCGACCCGACCATTAAAACCCCCGTTGAAGCTAATTTTTCCATCCTTCTCGGCTACAGCAGTATTCAAAAGCGTTATGTTGGAAACCTGATTGAGGACGAGGTTATCAGCAGCAATTTTGCAGTTATATGGGGAGGCCTCCGCGGCAATCACCAATCCATCCGGCCCTACAATCTTCGCGAGCATAAGCGCTACCTGACCTTGGTGGGCGCCAAGCTCAAAGACCCTTGCTCCGTATCGGAGTTTCGTCCGCTTCAAAAACGTGATTTCAGGCAGTTCCTCCCAGTCCTGGTCGTACCAAGTCTTCGCCATGGGATCGCAGATTTTTAGCGTCAGTGGGATTCCACCGTATTGGTGCGTTACTAAACGAGGCGTGAACGTCAGGCGAGAAACACAGTCCCGAAGCAAGCGCAACCGATCGCACAATCGGTTTGCTTTAAGGCTGAATGCAGTCATTTTGTTCCATTGTCAGGTTATTTGGATAGGCCATGGCTGTAGACCGAAGCGATCCCCGTATTCTTCATGCGAGAACCCAAACCCAATAACCGCCTTCCGGATCAGCGCGCATTGCTTCTAACCGCTAAAAGCTCCGTGCCTCGTCCAATCACGAATAGAGTGCAGGTACCCATTGAGGTAGAGGTAAGTCGTAAACACTAGAAAGGTGACAGTCGTCGAGAGTATCGAAGGCGCGTAAGCATTTCCCGCGAGTCCACCGGCGATCAAAAGCAAGAAAATCGTCTGAGGTTTGCCAAAACCTCTCCGGCAATGCGAAAAAGCCAAACATTTTGCGTATGATGAAAAGGTTCTGCCCGAGCAACACGGCTTTCGGTCAATATCGTGACTGCAGCAGCCGCATAGTACGAGTAACGTGGTATCAGCACCACATTGGCACGACGTTAACTAGTGCAGATCAAGCCGGTCCAGACAAAAACTCGTTCCTTGCTTCTGGCTAACAGAAAAGTGTTTAACCCGTAGTTCAAGAACATCGGAACGACTGCCCAAATGAGAATACGAAGTACTGGTACCGAGGGCGAATAATTCTTACCGAAGAGTACAAGAATTAAAGGACCAGCCAGCAAAGTCAGTGCAAGCACCGGGAACAACGCGAGCAAGTACATGACGCTCAGTAAGCGCGAACAAAGTTGCTTGTCGCTTTGTGTCCCTGCAACATTGCTGCTGATTGAAGGCAGCACGGAGGTCTTGAGTCCAAAAGGCAATATCTGTAATGCTCCGAGCGCTCGATAAGGGACCGCGTAGATACCGGCCGCAAAGTTGCCTGCAAGAACCGATAGCAGGACGACGTCGATACGATCGTAGATATTAATGATAAGAGGATAAAGATTGAAGAATGCGGTTTCTTTTAGGATACGACGCCAGGAGGGTACCACTTCCCAGTTCCCGTGCAAAAACCGGCGTACTATCAGAACTGAACCCAATGCTGCGGCAAATACCGAAATTACCTCTGCCCAAATCGCGTTGCCAAGAGTAGGCGACTTGATCAACAATAAAATTCCCACCCCCAACAGTCCGGCACCCTGAACACCTTCCAGCCACACCAAGAGCGGAAGTGGCGAACGGCGCCAATAACGCCTTGACCTACACCCAGGAAAGCGCGGGGGAAAAGAGTCATGAACAACCAAAAGGCGACTTTCAAGATCGGCCTTGGATGCCCCAGCACCTGAAGAAAGAGCATGGCTGGAGCGAACAGAATAATTATATATAGGCATCGTAAAAGACAAACCCGCGAATACAGTGCTCCTGCCGCTGCGGGGGTCTTTGACAACTCACGCATTAGATATTCGGTAAATCCCTCTCCTGAGATTAAGGCGAGAGTCTCAAAAACTGCTAACAGAAAGGCGTACAAACCGAAGGTCTCAGGACCAAGCTTTCTCGCCGCGACAAAGAAGAAAATCAGGCGACTTGATCGTCGAATGGTCTGCGCTGCACTGACCTGCGCAGCTCCAGACCAGACCAAGTATTTTGGGGTTTTGGCAGCGCAAGTTTGGCTGCCAATCTCAGACATCGATGCTCTCCCCGGCAGAACTGTAATGACGAGACGTCAGATGGGGCATGTGATACTCGTGAGGCTTTCTGCGCGTCGTTTCTCTACTCGCGCTTGGACGTCCGTTCCTTGATCGCAGACAAGCCTTTCGACAGCCTTGCCCGAACTCGATTACAATCGCGTCTAAAGTCGGCTGCAACTCTAAAAATAAATAATTTACGTGGATCTTCAGAATTCAACCTTCCCCACGCGGCATTCCCGAGTACCCAGGCACATCCCGCAGCTAATGAGAACATAAGTCCAAGAAAAACGATCAGCGATCGTTGCGGACTGATTTTCTTCTCTGGAAGATCCGCCGGATCGAGCACGCGAACGGTTGGAATTTCTTTTGCTTCTTGCACCTTAGCCATTTCATAACGCTTGGTTAGCGCCTCATACAGAGACTCCTGGATCTTTGCGCGCCTGAATAGATCGAAATACGTCACTCCCAAGATGGGTAATTTGCGTATCGAAGGATAGAGAGACGGTTCTGAGTCCGAATCCGCTTGCGAATCCTGCCCAGTTCCAGCCTTCCCCAATAAGTCCAGTTGATGACGAAGTTCCGCGATCCGACCCTCAAGCGAGCGAACCCGCACGTTATTCGATGTATAGATCTGCTTAAGCCCCTCTTCCTCTGCTTCCGTCGCCATTAACTGGCCTTGTAATATAGCAGCGGATTCAACCATAGCCTTTCCCTGAGCAGGAATGTCGATGGCGGTGTTTCGACTCGCAAACTGGCTGAAATCTTGAGCAGCTTGATCCAAGTCCTTCTTTACTCCTGTAAGCCGCCCTTCCAGAAACTCACGTTCTCTCCTCGCCGCAGAGGTGCTCAGCTTGCTTACTGACCGATCTAACTCTTCGACGTAGGCACGCGTCAGTTCTTGAGCGCGTTGCGGGCTTTCATCCCGCACGCGAGTTTCGATGATTCCGCTCTTTCGATCTTCCCAGATGACGGTTCTGCTCTCCAGTACTTTCCGCGCACCGTCCCAAGTTTTTGACCTGTATAGCTTACGTAGGTCAAAACGTTGAATCACGGCATCCTCGACAGTATTGCTGTGCAATATTCCAACGAATAGCGCCCCCGAATTCTTTACTCCCATGACGTCCCCTGCAATCTCGCCTATAGGGGAATCGCCGCTTTTGCTAGCCAATGCGGCCAGCATACTTAAACCTTCGGAATTGCCCTCCGGTGGCATCAACCGCGTCGCTGATTCGTATTTAGGGCGGATCATGAGCGCGACTAAAATGGAGACCAGAACTCCAACACTGGCACACCGCAAAATAAAGGCTCGGGCATCCCAAAGGGCTTCGACCCGGCTCTGTGCTCCATTCTCATGCCCCGTCCCCAGCGACATCTCCATTTGTGGACGAACTGAAATCCGAAAGCTCGTGTGACTCAAAGAGCTCGGTTGATTGTTGTGATTGAGGATTCACTACCCTTTACTCCCCTCCCGCCACAACGTCATTCGGATGGATGTAGTAGATTTCATTTTACAGGTCGTCCACCCACAGAACCATACAAGCTGCGGTTGCGGAACACAGGCCAGCAACTCCTATAGGCAAATACATCCGGACCATCAATGAATCCGCCAATGCGGGTAAAAAGTCAACTGGAACGAAGCAGTTACGTCTGACTGTCCGGTTGGACTGAGCACAGGAAATTTCCACTGCTCATACTGAACTAAACCTGACACCGCGATATCCGGTCCAACCTTGAACTCGCTTTGCGCGGAATAGTCAGCCAGCCTCCCCCCTTCAATAAAGGCGGGCGAGACTGTCTGCAAACGATAGCCAAGTTGAATTTTATTTCTTGGAGAAAGCGAGTACGTCAGCCAGCCCTGCCCGCCTCGACCGGCCCTGCCGATCCAACTTCCCATTAAATACCCATCGTTCGTATATGCATCAAGGAAACGACGGTTATCCGAATAGACAAATCCTGGCGCGAATTCCTTGGTTCGAGATTCGTTGAATCCCTCTGCGCGGAGTTCCAATTTTGGGATTTTCGGCATGCGCGGCATGTAAATGCCCGGATTCACATTCGCTCGCGTCGACCCGATGGGCGATATTTCGTCCGTAACCAAAGAATCAAAATAGAACGTCAACCAATTCCTCAAGCCCGGAATGCGATAGGAAAAATCAGCCTCGGAAATTCGCTTCCCGGGATTGTTCGCTGCGGTGTTCGAGTGGACGTAGTAGGTGCGAAAAAAATTGCCGAAGGTTACAGGAAGACCGGGGCCACCGAACATCGCAGTAATTCCCATACCAAACTCGAAGTTTGGAGTGGGCTGAAAGCTTATCTTTTCTCCATGGATGAAAGGTTGGGGGACAATGTTCGGGCCGACGACGGTGGGGTAACCGGGATAGGTCTGACAGCTGGCCACAATGCAAGCCTCCCAGTGGTGCCCAGACAGCTGGCCGATAAAGAATTCCGTCCGGAAGGGACCCAACACTCTGGAGAGACCGGGAATTTCGTGAGGCTGGATGTCGTCAATCCTGAACATTGGAAACGGAGGCGCATTGTTGCTCATAAGGAACGCTCCCGATTCTCCCGATCCCAGCCACGCGCTCTGCTCTCCAAAAGACAATTGCACATTATTGATGTTGAGCGAAACCGTGCTATTCAGAAGCTGAAACTGATTCACCTCTGGGGTACCGTTGGGTAGAGGTGGAGTGCCGTCCGCCATTGCGATCGCCGACAGCGCCGCCGGCGGATAAGATGGCATAGCAGGCGAATGTTGGTATTCGCCTTGAAGATTGAACGCCAGGGGGCCCGCTTCAGCCTCGGCGCTTAGGCCTGTTATGTTATTGAAGCCCGTCCAGTATGGCCGCCCATAGTCGTTGATGATCGTTTGCCCGAAGTGCGCAGCTGTCGCGGAGTGGAGTTCCGGAAATGCCGGTCATTCGTGTGTAGACGGAATCAACTCTGCGCTCCTACATTCGCCGCTCCATCAAGACGTTCAATTTCCGGCAGCAAATTCTTGGGCTAAGGATTTGTAGATCCTGTCCGCTTCCACCGAATCATCCTCGCCATCTCCCAATTTTTGTCCCGCTTCGTCTACCATCCGAGCGCACTGCAGCCGAGTCCAGGGGCGCATGCCGAGCATGTTGGACCGCATGTAACCTAAGGCAATGAGCCGTTCGAGTGAGGGATATATCCAGCTGTCGAGTGGAACGTACGGCGAGGCCATGTAGTTGGGATTGCGCGGCGCCTCTTCAGTTTTCTCCTCAAAGAAATTGCCCCAAGCGGTTCCGCCCAATTCCGGATCGTGGTGGGCGCGGTAGACCTGGTGTCCGAAGTACCACCCTAGTGCGCTGCCGACGATTACGTCCGCGGGAAAATGCTGCTTAGCGGTGACGCGGGTTACTGTCACCGCGGACGCTAATCCGTAGGCCGCAGTTTGGCTCAGCCATCCCGGATATTCGTGTGCCCAGACGCTTGCAATCGACCAGGCGATCGCCGAGTGTTCCGAAGGAAATGACGCGCCTCCTTTGAAAAAATCGCCATTCCCGCTGTCTTGGAGAGGACGCTGTCGTTGCGTAATTTCTTTGAACAGGTAAGCCACTCCGGTCGCATTGATTGCAGCCTCACCGCTCAGAAGTCCAGTTTCCCGCACATGATCGTTATGCGTCACCTCACCGAAGAGAAAAGAAGCTCCGCCCAAACCGATCATGGAATATGCGCCGTAGTCTGAAATATGCAGGCTGGTTTGCTCGTGAGCTGGATTTACCTGCCTCGACCACCAGCTATCGCTGGCAATGAAAGCTGCCACAACGCCGGCACTGGGTAGAATCCATTTTAGGTCTTTGGTGCGAAAGCGGGCTGGACTAGTCCAAAACTCTTTTTGATCGGACACGATGTGCTTCACAAACGGGGAGACTAGACGGTTGTCAGGATCCTCGCCCGGCTGCAGTGTGTATGGGTCGTCAGGAGCGTTCGTCTTTGCTGAGTGCGAAGAATTAACCGTTCGCCTGTCAGAACTTTGGGTCGACGCAGTCGGCACGTCGGATGTGGCATTTTGCGCGACGGCAGAACCCATCATCACGAGTAATAAGATCGCGAGCTGAAGAATCGCACCCTTAACCCGCGATCGAATAAAACGGAGTCCCAATCGATCTAAAAGCTCTTGGCGTATGCGGCACTAAGAGCAATCGCACTGACAATCTGGACTGCTGTTGCCGTATTTTGCCAGGCACGACTGACGGTGAATATCTTCTCCGGCACAACTACCATATCCCCTGGTTGCATCGCCGCACTCTCTGCGCCTCCTCCAAATAGGCCGGCAGCGCCGCCCGCCACCGATCCGTCTGCGCGGATCACGAATACACCTTTCTTGTTGGCGGTGCCCATGGGACCACCCGCCTGGCTGAGATACCATCCCGCGCTCTTGCCGGGCTTGAACGTAACTCCAGTGGGGTTGTAAACAGCACCGTCCACCAATACAACACTGGGCCTCTTTGGAACATAAATCGTGTCGCCAGCTCGCACCTGCACATCAGACGATGTATTCATCCAACGTTTGAGGTTGTTCGAGATGTGTATAACCATGCGCCCCTGCGGAGGAGCATTTTGCAGTTTTTGTATCGTGGCCTGATATTGCTCCACGGCAGCCTGCTTCGCCAAGGTGTCTTGCTGATTTTGTTCTCGGAATACCTTTAATGTCGGCAGCTTCGCTTTGCACTCGATCTAACAAGTCGGCGCGATTTTTATCTTCCAGTTCCCTGATCTGCTGTCGCTCAAACACCGCTCCGTACGGATAGGCATCGCTGCGGAAACCGCCGGCGCGTTGAATGATTGAACTGAGCCGCTCCCCTTCCTGGATGCCGTAGGTACCAGGATGAACGACTTCACCGGTGACCGTAATCTTTGAGCCTACGTCTTTCCAGCCGGTCAGCTGCCGGATCGCGAGAACATCACCATCACGCAAGCGAACGTCAGCGTCCGGCTCGCTGGCTAGCGCTTTCGCAATTGGAACCGTGACGTGATCACTGACCACTTTCGTTCCTTGCTCCACTTCGTACCGCGTTAGGTCTGCTTCATCGGTGTAGGCGCCACGCGTGAATCCGCCAGCAAGACGCACCAGTGTAGCAGCGGTCATGTTGTCGCCCAGCGGATATTGTCCGGGTTTGCCGACCTCTCCTTCTATGGTTACAGTCGGCGGATCAAGTTTGTTGAGATCGCGCTGAATGAAAATCCGGTCTTTGGGTTCGAGGGCGATGTTGTCCTTGGCATCGCCCTCGAGAGCCTTGGCCAGATTCACATTGAGCACTTCGAGCTTGCCGTCGTTGGTTTTGCGGAAGACTTGGGCGTCGTCCAACAGAGCGTCGCCAGTGGCTCCGCCCGCGAGATAGACTGCGTCGCGAAAGTGGGCGACTCCGTTGGTCAGATGATCGCCGGGGTCTCTGACTTCACCTGTCACCGTGATCACCGGCGGATCTTCGAAGTCGAATCTGCCGAAAATGCGGACGATATCGAAAGGCTTCAAGACCAAATCCTGATCCTTGCCGGCGAGTGCGTCTCCCAGATTGAAGGTCAGGACTTCGGGCGCGAAGTCAGGCTGGGAGAGCCGAATGATTTCCGCGTGAGTGATCGATGGCTCCGGCAATAAATCTTTGTAGGACCTGATCAGATCCGTAACTTTCATGCCGTCGCGATAAGCGAATTTGCCGGGCCGCGAGACGTGGCCGTCAACGTAAACCGTTTTGTCGGCGTAAGGCAGGATGGGCGTGATTTTGATCTTGTCTCCGTCCTGCACGGTGAAATCTTCGAGCGCCTTGTTAACGCTGGCATCGCTATCCGTCTCTGGAATGTCGAGACGCAGCATGGTGCGGCTCTCGTGGCTTTCAACTCGCTCCACATCCACGTGACGCAGCGTGCCAGTCGGCAGAACACCTCCGGCTAATTCCAAGACTTGCGCGAGATCTTTTTCGCCATCCAATTCGTAGATTGCTGGCCGTCGCACCATGCCCTCGATCGTGATCTCGCCTTGAAGAGGTGGCACCTGGATAGTGTCTCCTGCCTGCAGTCTCTGCACGTCTCCACGAACGCCATGCAACAGCAAGTCATACACGTCCACTTGCTGAACCAGTTGGCTCCCGCGATAGTGGCGAAGAATTCGTAACGATCCGCCAGAGGTCGGCCCTCCCGCCATGTAAAGAGCATTGAGCGGAGTCGACAGTGAACTCACGTCATAGGCGCCGGGACGCTCGACATCACCCGTCACATAGACACGCACAGTGCGAATGCGAGACAGAGAGACGTCGGCGTCAACGCCGCGGAACTGCCCGCGCAAAACAGTCTGCACCAGATGCTGCACGTCGCCTAGACTGCGCCCCGAGACTTCGACGGCTCCGACCTCAGGCAATGCAAGACGGCCTTCGCGATCAACGACTCGCTGCAGCCTCTGCGAAATTCCGCCCGTGAGATTGATGGTCAGACCGTCGCCCGGACCCACCACGTAATCGGGGCCTGCCGGTAAATCCATCGGAAGCTCATCGAGATTGCCGGTGCCATTGCGGAAAATATCCTCTCCGAAGCGTTCAAGCTTTGGTGAACGCTTCGAATACTGCGCATACAAATCGTAAAGTGAGGGAACGTCAGCGTACGGGTTAGGCCGATGACGCAACATGGGCTGCTGTGCTGGCTTAGGGAACCAATACTGTTGCAGCGGAAAGCGGTACTGATCCTCCAGACGTGCTTGCTGGGGAAATCCTGACGCCTGATTCTGACCGCCGAGCATAGAACCAAGTAGAACCTAAAGGCGAGTTTGGCGACGAACCTAGATTCGGTGGAGTCATTGTGCCCAGTGCGCCCATCCCGTTCTCCCCGTTGCTCATTGACCGACCTGACATCCCACCCGTCTGGCTAGCATTCATTAAGCTGGGAAGGTCATTCGGCTGAATGCTGGCCATCTCGCTCTGATCGCGTGTCCATCCCAAAATAGCCTTGCGATGGCTGCGCCTGCGTCATCTGCAGCTGACGGCGATAGTCGGTCGAGGGATTCTGTTCAGGTTGTTCCTGGCTTGGCGGATAAGACTGTTGGGGATACTGCTGCAGCGGATATTGCTGCTGTTGCCGCGGATACTGCGATCCTGGGTACTGTTGCTGCTGGAAAGGTGATTGCGCGGATTGAGGCTGGGCCGAGGTGTACGGTTGCACTCCGTACGGAAGATACTGGGTTAGGTAACAATCTAAGTCATTTTCGTGTTTTGCCCAGTACAGTCTCCTCCTGGCTCGGGGTCCGTTTCGTATTGGTGAGCGAGGATTGATCCTCTGGCTTGGTGCTGGCGGTTTCGCTGGGGAGAGGCATTGGCTGGCGGCAAGGCAAATTTTTCGCCAGCTCTTCCCGCCTTGGTTTCGCTTTAATGTAGCCGCGGTCTACGATTTCCTTAGTCGCGATAACCCGGACATTGTCGTCCTTCCTAATGAGGTCGAATAGAGCGTCATCAGTCAGATCGGTTGGATTCAGTATCTGTCCCTGTTCGAAAGCTTTTCGAACCACCGCCTTTTTAACTTGCAAGAGTAATCCCGGTTCTTGACGAAGGAGGGAAAGAATTCTGTCAGCGGAAAACGAAACCATCTGCTCCGCTTCCCGTTCCGCGCGAGAGTTCGCTTGATCGATTGCTGTGCTGCGGCTATAAGTGGCGGGCTGCTGGCTCCATGCGATTGGGAGGAACAATTGTGTTCCAAGCAAAATCAGCGAAATACAGCGACGAAAAATCGGGAAAAATTTGCTCATAACACCTCTGCGCAGCTAGCAGCGAATCGGGTTCTCATGTTGGTCATGGAACTGTGCGTTTGATTGGAATCGGTTCGAGAAAACATGTCGGACGACACTTCAGCAAGGCTCGACATCCGCTTCATCCACTTCCACGGCCACCGAACGCATGATCAAATCGATCGAGAGCACAACCCGAAACTTATCTTTTCTTCGTACCAAAATACCTTGAGTGCCGGCCAGAGGGCCGTATTTCACGCGCACCCGATGTCCGACTTTCAAATAGGGATGCGGTTCGGCGCGAATCCCTTTGGCTAACCCGTTGACCAGAACCTCGATTTCAGCATCGGGCAGCGGAGCAGGATGGCCATTGAAACTGACGAACCGCACCACGCTGGGAATCTGCAACACACGCAACCGATCCTTCAAATCCAGGTGAACAAAAACGTACCCGGGAAAAAGTACTAGGTCGAGTTCCTTGCGCCGATCTTTCCATCGCCGAACGCTCCGATACACGGGCAAGAAACAGTCAACGCGCCGCTCTTCCATTTGCCGCGCGACTTGTTTTTCATGACGGGAACAAACGTGAGCGGCGTACCAATGGGATTGCGCACGGACTGCCGGTCCCTGACCGGTTGCCACAGTTCCTTCCGCGAGAATGAGATCAGTGACCTCTCCCAAATTCGCCGATCTCCTTAGATTTGTGCAACTCCAGTTGCAGCTTCGCCCCCTCACTTACAGGGCATCTGTGAGCTAACCCGTACTAAATTGCAGCAGCTTAACGTCCTGCTTGATCGGGACTACGTCCGTGCAACACTGCGCAGACCTGACCAACGCTATCCAAACCCCTCACAACGTACGAAGTCGCGGAGAGGTGAGCACCAGCGGCTTACAAACTCCGCGACCTGGAAAAATCCTATGCAAGCTAGCGAAATTACCGCCGCAAGCTTAATTGATCCTGAACCGGTTCTATGTTTAGTCTGCATCGGCGCGTCTAAATTTCAACCAACGCCGCTTTGCTTCGCAAAACACTCAAAATGCCCTGCTCGGATGATTCAACCAGGCGCGAGCGGATATCCACAAAAGCCCAGTAAAAAATGCCGCTGTTGCGTTCCGCAGCCAGCGCCAGAATCTTCATCTTCGGATAGCGGCCCAGCAAAAATCCGCTGAGACCCGGCCGAGCTTCGGGATTCTCCAAAGCAATGATTAGGTAATCAGGACGGGTGCGTTCCACCAATTCCGTGATCGCAGCTTCGTCCTCGGTTTCGCCAACGACTTCGATATCGGGTTGATCCCCAATCGTGGCCAGGACCAAATCCTTCATCAAGCGCGGCCGGTTTGCAACCAGCACTCTGATTTTTTGCACGACCTTCTCCGTGCTGGACAGTTTCTCTTGTTCTGCCCCAAAAAGTAAGACCCAACTTCGATCCAGTGATTTACAGCAGACAGTACCAAGAAGGTTCACGCAACGACGAACGCCGGGCTACTTGCGTGTTGTTTCCGTACCCAATAAGTACCAGCGGAAAATTTGAGCGCTGACTCATGCAACGGCTCCCGGGCTCCGGCAAATCTCAACCGCCCCGAAGCGATCAGTTGCCCCGAGTTTACGCAACATTCGGTGAACGTGGTTTTTTACCGTTTGCTCTGAGAGATTCAACTGCAAGGCAATTTCTTTATTCGTGAGACCGCGGCTAATCATATGAACCAGTTGCTGTTCGCGGCGCGTGAGCCCGAGATTGTGTTTGATTGCAAAGCTCGCGGGGGCGGCGTTCTGACTCGCCACCAGTTCAAACAAACTCAAACAAAGACTAGGCGGACATACGGCTTCACCATTTGCCACCGAACGAACTGCAGTCGCCACTTCCATGGCGGAAGCATCCTTCAACACAAAGCCCACAATTCCGTCCCGCACGGCTCGGAGAAAAGTCTCCTGGTCGGCATCCATTCCGATCATTACCACTTTGAGTCCGGGGATGGCGGCGCGAACTTCGGTGACCAGTCGCAGGTCCGATAGGGCAACTGCAGCCGAATCAGACAATAGGACGTCCGGTGCCGCGCTGCAGACTTGTTCAACCACGTCAGGCGCGAAAGCGCACGCGCCCACAACCTGGATGTCGTTTTTCTTGCTAAGAATGCGCGTTAGGGCTTCGCGCAAAAGGCGATTCTCGGCCAGTATGAAAACTTGCACAGTTTCAATCGGACATGCCATAACAAACCTCAACCCCTCGCATGCGCCCCCTCACGCGGTGTTTTGTTGCTCTGTTAAAAGTGAAGCTGTTAATTGCACCTAAGGATATATGCTTTCGTCGCAAAATGCGAGAAAGATAGCAGTTAATATTGGTCCCTTCCGGTTAGATAATAGGATCGCCTAATCTTGCCGGAACTGGAATACCGTGATTTCCTTAGGGGGATCAGCCAGAATCTTACCATTCTTGCAACTGTCCTGCTGAGACAGGTCCGTCCTACGCCAAGTGCCCCTTGCGGGGCTGTTCTTAAACGAGACTGTGCCAGATTTTCATTGCTCACAGCTAGAATCGCACAGCCACCCCCGACGACACACGAAGGTTGCGACGCTCAAGCTCAGGCGCCCCCGTTTTGATCTCATCCGCCTGGGTGCGCCAGCCAAGCAATTGCATCAGCCGGAACTCAATTCCAACGCCTAACGCTTCGGCAAAAGACGTATCAGCCAAGCCGCTTTCGTGGGACTGCACCGCTCCGAACAGGGCCTCCGCAAATGGGTGCACTCGTCCAATTGACGCGCCGCCGCGGATACCGAACAAGAAATTACGTTGGCTCTCGGCGCCGTACTGTCTGCCCAAATCAGCGACCACTCCGAAATAGCGCAGTACTTTTTTTCGAGCGATAGATTCCAACCGCTGAGATTCGAACTCCTGCCTGAAAGAGCATCGCAAACAGCGGCCGCACCCGAAACCGGCACTTCGCAATGAGCCGCGCCGCTATGGGAGTAACCAAAAAATACGTCGCCGCGATTGGGAACCTGTGTTTCCGGAATATCACTTCTCGCGACGCGAGTTTTCTGGTCGCTGCTTAAGAGATTCATTCCCTCAGCATCGCGGGAAGCCCGATACCACAGGGACTTTCCGTGAAGCACGTTCGCGCCACCGCGAATTGGATTGAGCGCAACTCGTACGGTATCAATCAGAAAACGGTTCTGTGTCGCGCCCTCCACGCGTCGCACGACCTTGCTGTCTAAGAAGTCTTCGCCGATCAACCAGCCGGTGCCACCGAGCGGAGTCATCACAATGTCAATCTGCCCCACTCCGGTCAAGCAATGCCTCGAACATGGAAACGATCCGTTGTAGTTCCACGGCGGCCTGTCTTTGGTTCCGTACTTTTCCACCGTAACTTCGCTAAAAGGCCCAAGGTTCCACTGTGTGCTGTAAGCCGCGTTCCACAACGCAGCCTTGAAGCGGCTCCACCAGTAGGCTTTGGTTCGAGAAAACTCCAGTTTCTGCGACCCAGGATCATTCTGAATCTGAATGAAGCCCGTCAACGCTCCTTGAATCGGATGCCCAACGTAGCCAAACCAATTAGGATCACCATCGTTCCATCCGGAATGCGTCCATTCTGAGAGAGACTGTGTGTAGTCGCGCCAAAAGTGATTGAACGGCATTCCGTTTTCAGAAACCACCCAATTGAAATCGGTGTGTACAACGTAGGCCTGTTCAATCACGAGAAACGTCAGCGATTCTGTTAAAGCTTGGCGCCAATGAAAACTTTTTTTCTCGAGAGGTACGTTAACCGTTGCGGCCGCTCGGGAAACCCCTTCAACGTCGGCCTTCGCGTCCGAACTCCCTGCCGTATCCGCACGTCGATTCAGAAGGGTACTTGGGAGGTCTAAAGTTTGTGGCTGGGCAGGTTCCAACAGACTCAAAAAAGCGCATTCTGGAAAATCGCCTTTGCTCGCGTCGCAAGGAGATGACAACAGTTGACTAAGGCAAACCGCGGAAAACAGCGGTACCAAGACAAGAACGGAAGGGGCTCTGTAAATTCTCATCGCTAAACGAAAGCCGATGCTAAACCGGGGCGGTGCCCTTTTCTGCCTGCAGCCACTTATACTGAATGCAATCTGCAACGGGGACCGTAAAATGTCGTTTGCGATTGCAGACTTCTAGCAGATACGTTTAACCGAATATGTTAGATGACAACAACTCCGATTGTACTGTCCGCAAAATGAAAAGTTGTGGAAATTGATATGGCGCTATTAACCTCAGCCCTGGTGGGCTTGCTGGTTTTGCTGCTCGTAGGGTCGTGGGTTTATTGCGTGCTTACCGCTGTGGCCGCGCGCCGCTACCTCGTTATTTCCCCGCCTGTTCTCGAAAACCTGCCGGCAATCAGCGTGCTCAAGCCGCTTTGTGGACAAGAAGATGGTCTCGAAGAAAATCTGCGCAGTTTTTTCACGCAGGATTATCCTGAATACGAAATTCTCTTTGCCGTCCACACACTGGCTGACCCGGCGGTCGCCGTTCTACAGAAGGTTTGGCGCGAGTTCCCCCTCGGTCCGCGAGTCAGTCTGGTCGAGACTGGCGAGTCTCCCGCGCCCAACGCCAAAGCCCACAGCCTGGGAAATTTGGTTGCGCGCGCGCAAAACAGCATTCTGGTTATGAGCGACAGCGATGTGCAGGCTCCGTCCGGCCTGTTGCGGCGCATCGCCGAAGAATTTCAAAACCCAGTTGTCGGGGTCGTCACCTGTCCCTACCGCGCTGTGCCGGGAAAAGGATTCTGGTCGCGTCTTGAAGCCCTGGGCATGAACACCCAGTTTCTCGCGGGGGTGTTAGTAGCGTGGTTAGTCGGCGAGATGGATTTCGCCCTTGGGCCCACGCTGGCCGCGCGCCGCGAGGTTTTAGAGGCCATGGGCGGATTCAACAAGCTGGGTGATTACCTGGCGGAAGATTTTGTAATCGGCAACCTTGCGCCGCAACTGGGATATCGCGTCATCCTCTCATCTTGCGTGATCGAGCATCGCATCGGCAGCCAGCCTTTTAAAAGAAATCTGCAGCACCGGCTGCGCTGGGCTCGCAGCACACGACGTTCGCGCCCCGTCGGTTATTGGGGAGAAATTTTCACCAACCCAATCGCGCTGGCGATCTTGCTGTGGCTTGCACGGCCCAAACTATGGCCGATGGTCGCGGCGACCGTGCTGTTTCGTGCGCTAGCGGCATGGAGCACGGCGGAGTGGGTTCTGCATGATCCGCTCACCCGACGAAGATGGTGGCTCATTCCGGTTCAAGATCTCATGAGCCTATTGGTATGGATCGCGGGATTCTTCGGCAGCACCATCGACTGGCGCGGACGGCGTTACAAAGTTTTGCCTGATGGCCGCTTTCAATTCACCGGAAATGCGTCGGACACGGGCGGAACAAATCATACTGTCGTGTCCGCCGCGCCCTTTAGCCCGCGCGATCTCACTTCCAACGTGACCGACCACGAAATTTCCGGGCGGTAAACAATGGCTATTCTGCACTGTCATCCCGAGCGTCTGCCCGGTCATCCCGAGATACTGCATTGTCATCCCGAGCGGAGCGAGGGATCTGGGTTTCTGCCAGTACTGCCGGTATCGCTGCTACAGGCAAGAACCCAGATCCCTCGCGTTGCTCGAGAGAGAAGCTATCGCATCGTAGATCAGGGCGTTCAAACTACAACTTTAATTTTCATTTCCACTTGCCCGATCCTTCCACGATGGTGACGTAGCGGTCGATGGGAAGATTCGTGAAGCGCTCCGTAGCCCCGCCGGGAAGCGGCCATTTAATTTCCAGCCAATCGATTTTCGTGCGTTCACCCAGCCCAAGCACCATACGTGGGTCGTGTGATGAAAGAAAGCTGCCGCCGCCAACCTTCATTCGATGACGCTTCATATCGCCGGCTTGATAAGTAACACGCGCGCCAATTGCATCGCGATTCGATTTCGTTCCCACGAGATTAATGCCCAGCCAATGATTTTTCTTAGCTGCATTGTTCCGCAGCAACAGCGGTGCGCCATCGTTGACGGACACCAGCACGTCGACCGCACCATCATTATCAAAGTCGCCGATCGCCATTCCGCGTGCCGATAGAGGCCGCGAAAAAACCGGTCCGCTTTCAGCGCTTACGTTCTGAAAACTTTTGCCGTTGCCGTGAAACAGCAGCATCGGTTCCTGGTAGCTCACGTCTTTGCGAAGCACCTGGATCAGATCATCGGGATTTCCGTTGCAGAGAAATAAATCAAGATTGCCGTCATTGTCATAATCGAAAAACTTTAATCCCCATCCGCTCATCAAACGAGTCGGCGCGGCAATACCCGCCGCTCCCGCTTTGTCATCGAAAGTCTCATCGCCATTGTTCTGGTAAAGCGAATACATTTCGTGATCGATGTTGGCAACAAAAAGATCCATCCACCCGTCCTCATTAAAGTCAGCTGAATCGAGACCCATGCCGGAGCGGGGCCGGCCAAACTCGCTGTACGCGACTCCGGCTTGCGCGCCGATTTCCTCGAACTTTCCACCGCCACGATTAACGTATAGAAAATTCTGTACCGTATCGTTGGCAACGAAAAGGTCCATCAGACCGTCGTTGTTAATATCAGTCGCAACCACGCCCCAGGCCTTCCCCAAATGATTGCCGATCCCCGAACTTTTGCTGACGTCGGTGAAGGTTCCGTCGCCGTTATTGTGAAACAGCCAACTAGCCATTGGTTTGTACAGCCGCGGAATGCAGTATCCGGGGCTGTCGCCGGCGGCGCAGGGCAAGCTCTTGGATTTGTCGAAGTCAACGAAGCGACAAACAAACAGATCAAGCCGGCCGTCGTTGTCGTAGTCAAACCAAACCGCGCTCGAAGACCATCCGGGAGCGGCGACTCCGGCTTTCTCGGTCACATCGGTAAAGGTTCCGTCTCCATTGTTGTGATACAGAATGCTCCGGCCATACTGCGTCACGTACAAATCGGGGAAACCGTCGCCATCGTAGTCGCCCACCGCCACGCCTTGACCGTAGCCGCCAGCAGCCACGCCAGCTTTTGCGGTTACGTCAGTAAAAGTCCCGTCGCGATTGTTTCGGTACAGGGCATTCCGCAGCGGCGGGTTCGGATTGAAGAAATCACACTGTCCGCTGTTGACCAGATATATGTCCATCCAGCCGTCGTTGTCAAAGTCGAGGAACGCGCAACCTGCGCCTGTAGTCTCCGGCAAATATTTTTGCGCAGATTTTCCCGCCGTATGTTTCCAGGTGATACCGCTGGTTGCCGCCGGAACCTCGGTAAATGGATAAACCGGTTCAGGCAGGGCGCGCGCAAATCTGGACACAGCCGGAACGGCAAGGCTGCTGGCCAATCCACGAAGAAAATGACGACGGGAAAACACAGGCGTTCCAGGAATTGGAAAAAGAATCACGATTTCAAGTTTAACTGGTCTAGCTCAATGGAGGACGGGCGTCGCGCCCGTCCAGTCGGGCCTTCTCCACAAATAAATGTAAAAGAATGTCAAGATCCCGAACTCGTAGATGCTTGAGGCGCAGCAACTTTTCTCCGCTTTCCGCGTTTATACGTACAGGTAGGCGCTTCAGACGAACTGAAGCCTGAAGGCCTCCGGATCTGGCGATCGCGAGATCGAAGATCGGGAAAGAGGAGGTCACAAATGCGTTACTTACGATATCTGACTTTGCTGAGCATCTTCATGGTTCCGGGAGTTCAGTCCCACGCCGCGGTGGCATTTGGAGTGGGCGTAGGCGTCGGTCCGGCCTACGGATATGTGGGTGCGGCGCCGTCATGCGCGTATGGCTACTATTCATATTACCCGTATGCGTGCGCGCCTTATGGCTACTACGGTCCGCAATGGTTTGTGGGAGGCGTGTTCATCGGCGCCGGTCCCTGGTATCACGGTTGGCACGGTGGCTACGGCTACGGACACGGCCCGTATTATGGTCGCGGCGGATGGTCTGGTCGCGGCTACTACCGGCCGGGCGCCTACGCATATCGTGGCGGAACTGGCTATGCCCGCGGTGGAGCTGGCTACGCGCGCGGTGGCTTTGCGCACGGCGGAGCGGGCGGTGGCTTCCACGGTGGCGGCGGACGTCGCTAAGTGTTCGAATAATTTAGATGGACGCGGCTGGCAGCGAAATCTGCCAGCCGTTTTGCTTTCTGGTTAAGAATTCCGTGACGGCATTTTCGAATAGCTGCTGCGGAATGAATATACTGGACATCCATGCCGGTGCTCATATCCATGCTTCGCGGCGTCAACGTCGGAGGCCATAACAAAATCAGCATGGCCGAGCTTCGCGCGATGTATGAATCACTCGGATTGCAAGATCCGCAAACTTTCGTACAAAGTGGAAACGTCGTTTTCCGTACCAAAGAACGAAACTCAGCCGCACTAGCCAAACGGATCGAGGATGCGATCGAGCAGCGCTTCGGTTTTCGCTGCGACGTCATCGTTCGCACGCCAGCCGAACTCAAAGACGTGATCGCCAGGAATCCATTCGGAAAACGCCGGAACGTCGATCCCGGCAAACTCCTGGTTACGTTTCTTGCCGATCACCCCGCTGCGGAGGCTCGGGAAGACGTTCTCAAGATAAAGACAGATCCCGAAGAGTTATATATCGACGGCCGCGAAGTATACATCTACTTTCCAAACGGCATGGGACGCTCAAAGCTCTCATGGCCGACTATCGGGAAAAAGCTGGGCACCACCGGAACCGGCAGAAATTGGAACAGCGTCACCAAACTCCTGGAGATGGCGGAGCGGCTCGAGGTAGAGCCGTAGCTAGCTACGTCTCTACCGCTAAGGCCGCGCGCTGCTGAATTAGCGGATCGTCGCCGAATCCCTCCAGCCACATGACGTCAGGCTCACGCCGGAACCAAGTCATTTGCCGTTTGGCATAATTGCGATGCGCCTGCTGCGCCATTTCCAGCGCAGTCTTCGAATCGATTTCCCCCCGCAGCAGTTGCGCCGCCTGCTTGTATCCGAGAGTGGAAAGCGGTCGTGCGGCATCGCCATACTCCTCGAGCAGGCGCTTTGTTTCTTCGACCAATCCCGCATCGAACATGTTTTGTGCGCGCTGATTGATGCGAGCGTACAGGGCGTCACGGTTGGGATTTAACCCCAAACGCAATACGCGAAATCCGATCAGCGGATCACGCCCTTGCTTCCACATCTCCGTCATCTTTCGCCGTGAAGTAAGACAGACCTCAATGGCGCGGATGAGTTTGGGAATGTCATTGGCATGAATTTTCGCGGACGCTTCGGCATCGAGACGCCGTAAAACATCATGCAGATACTGCCCGCCTTTTTTCCCTGCGCGCTCGCGCAGTCTCTCACGCAGTTCCGCCGAGCGTTGAGGACCGGGGAAAAGGCCTTCAAGCAACGCGCGCAGATAAAGCCCAGTGCCTCCAACCACAATGGGCAACTTGCCGCGCGACTTAATCTCAGCCAGAGTCTGTCTCGCCAAACGAGCATACTCACCCGCGGTCATGAAAGCGCTAGGGTCTGTAATGTCAAGGAGATGATGCGGAGCCCGCATGCGTTCAGAGGCCGTGGGTTTCGCGGTTCCGATTTCAAATTCGCGATACAAAGCCACCGAATCGCAATTCACTATTTCGCCGTGAAACCGCTCCGCCAACGCCAGTGAATAGCGCCGTCTTGCCGCTCGCCGTGGGACCCACCACCACCACCAGCAACGGATCGCGCAACACGCTCAGCGCGCGCCCCAGGGAATGTGATGCCAGTAGCGAGCTACGGTGAGGATTAGAATCAAGGCTGCAATCACCAGCAAGCCGGTGGCTTCCAAGGTATAAATTCGCGGGGTGCGGTGATGCTCGGGCGGATTCGATTCCGGCTGTCTTTTGGCACCCGATGCAGGCATGACAATATTGTAGCCCCGTCAAGCGCCGACGTTTGTCAAAAAGAATTGGCCAAAGCGGCTAACTTTGAGGGAACATACGCACCTCACCCTGCGTACCAATAGCTTGAAAGCCGTAGGTAGAATTCTGCCTCCAGGCCTGAGGAGACAATCCTGAGGAGACAATCAATGAAACGTTTTGCCTTGGTGGTATTGGGAGTTTGCCTGGCAACCGCTCCATTCGCGGGCGCGGAGGAGTGGTCGAAAACTTACACCATCACGGGAAAGCCCGACCTGCGCGTGGAAACTTCGGATGCCGACATTCGCGTTGACACCTGGGATCAGAAGACGATCGAGGCGCGCGTGACTTCCGATCGTTACAAGATTGGCGGCCGCGGCCTGAAAATCGAGGAGCATCAGTCGGGCGATTCCGTTGACCTGCAAGTTCATTTTCCCCACGACGTTCACATTATTAATTTCAACTTCCACAGCCGTGTCGAAGTCGAGATTCACATGCCGCGCGAAGGCCGAGTCAATCTGCACACCGGAGACGGCTCCATCCGGCTAGCGAATTTGAAGGGCGAAATGGAGCTAAAGACAGGCGACGGACATCAGGAGATTGAATCAGTGGATGGCACGCTACGAGCAAACGCCGGAGATGGCCGCATCACAGCTTCCGGACGATTCGACGGCCTCGAATTAGGTACCGGAGACGGGCGCATCGAAGCTCGCGTCAGCTCGGGCTCGACCGTGACTTCAAGCTGGACACTGCACACCGGCGACGGCAGCGTGACCTTGGAACTGCCCGGCAATTTTGCAGCCGATCTCGACATGCATACCAGCGATGGGCACATCACCGCCGATATTCCGCTGTCTGTCGATGGACGGCTGAGCGAGAAAAATATCCATGGCAAGATAAATGGCGGCGGAAACCTGATTACGATTCATACCGGCGACGGCTCCATCCGCTTGCAGAAATCGTAGGACGGGGGCCAGAGTTCGTTTTTTCCGATGCTAGGCACACTTTCGCTATGCTAAGACGTCTTCTTGTCTCGATGGCATTATTGGCTTCTTGTATGGGTCAGCAGCCCCGAATACCGGATATCGCAGCGCAACGTACAGCATTAAAGAAGCTGGATTTTCTGGTGGGCAAGTGGTCAGGAGAGGCCCATGTTCTGCGTGATCCCAATAATCCGGTGGAATTAATTCAAACTGAAGAAGCTCAGTACAAGCTCGACGGCTTGATTCTTATCATCGAAGGTGTTGGAAGAAACAAAGCCACGGGCGAGGTTGCTCTTCAGGCTTTGGGCATCATTTCTTACGACGATGAGGCTGGGGCATACCGTATGCGCGCATATAACGATGGCCGCTATTTGGAAACTGAATTGAAGCTAGGCGAAAGCGGCAAAGAGATCAGATGGGGCTTCGCATTGGGCGAGATCAAAACCAACTCTGTGCTGCGGATAGACGAAAAAGGTGAGTGGACCGAACTAACCGAAATTGCGGTTGGTTCCCAGCCAGCTCGGAAGTACATGGATCTCACAGTCAGCCGCCAGAAATAAACAAACGAGTCCTGGGACTACCAATCATTCCTTCGTAGGCCGAAAATCACTTGGAATTGGACACAGCGGCTTCCAGAACGTAATCCACGATCAGTTTGTCGGTGAGTGCGCCTGCACCCTGAACGTGATAATTGGTTGTCGTAACCACCACCACTAACGATTCCTCCGGAAAGACCAGAACTTTGTTGCCACCAGTACCGTACATCCCATAAGAGTGCAAAGAGCGGGCGTGGACATGGAACGTCTGAAGCCACCATAAATAGCCATAGTCAGTGTCCTCGCGAGCGTTGGCGTGTGGACGAAGCGAGGTTTCTACCCAAGCCGGAGAGATGATTTGGCGGCCATTCCACTTGCCACCATCCAAATAGAGCTGCCCGAGTTTAAGCAAATCCCTACTGCGTAATTCGAGCCCACCTCCTGTCATGGCAGTGCCCAGTGGTTGAAACTGCCACCTTGCGGACGTTACGCCCAGAGGCGCGAACAATACTTCTCGCGCAAAGTCCTCCACAGGTTTCTTCACCGCTCGTTCCAGTACGACACCCAAGGTGGTGGCGCCGGCTGTGCAATAACTCCAGCTGCGGCCATAAGGAGAATCTTTCGGTCTGGCTTCCCATCCCGGAAATCCGCGAATGGGCAGGTCGAGCGTGAACTTGGCCCAATCTTCCACCAGATACATACGCTCTTCGTTTCCACGCGAGAACGAATTCTCATCATCGCACTCGAGAAGCGAACTCATGGTCAGGAAATCTTCTATCGTAATCTGGTTTTTCCGTGGGTCAGGATTTTGTAGCGGCAACTTGTCCTGTAAATAATCCAGCACGTGAGCGTCTACGCTGGGAATCAAACGCCTCTCGATCGCGGCCCCGATCAACATTCCGGTGATTGTCTTTGTGGCCGATCGTGTATTGCGAAGTGCATCAATGCCATCGCTGTCAAAGTAATGTTCGTACGCCAATTTGCCGTGCCGCGCAATCAGTACGCTGGTAATGGCTTTGAACTCTCCCGCTTTAATGGCCTGCTCCATTTGTCCGAGCCGCTGGGCAGAGATGCCAGCCGAAGAAATATCAATGGACGACCAATCCTGTGGATCAGCGGATTGACCAGCGCTTAGAGGAGCGAAAAGAACGATGGCAAGGCAAAGAATCGCTATGGTTCTTTCCCAAGTTGACAACTCGCGATGTGCCATCTGTCTATCTTCTCTGCCCGTTGGCGCCCTTGTCTTGTCAAAATGCAACATCGTGCTTGGCCAGAACGCGCGAGCTGAGCCTGCGGTAGCCGCCGGGCGGCGTGCCATACATTCGACAGAAAGCCTTGGTGAATTGTGCCTGATCCGAATACCCGGCCGCCAAGGCAATTTGCGCAATGGAGGTTTGGGTGGACAAAAGCAGCTCTGCAGCTTTTTCTAAGCGGCGGGCATGCAGAAGATCGCCTGGCGAACAACCGAAAAAAGAACGAAACACGCGAGCCAGGTGAGTGGGATGAACTCCGGCCATGTTTGCGATTTGCCGGATGCTGAGATCGTCCAAATAACAATCCTGGATTAACTCGTAGGCGGCACGCAGCCACGGCGGCCGAGATCGTCCGACAAGAACGGGACAAGGCAATGTTGTTGCAATAAGCTCAAAGTAGAGCGACTCGGCCTTCAGCCCTGAGCTTTTGTTCCACCGTGCGCACTCCGTAAGCAGCGCCGTGGCTAGGCCACTTGCACGGTCATCATCGAGATGCGTCGCGACCGCTGGCAATTTCGAGTCTGTGCTCTCGGCCACGCGTTGCGGTGTGACAGAAATTGTAAAGAAACTTCCCTTGCCCTGATGAAAATGATCGCGGTGAGTTGTTCCTGGAGGATTGTAGATCAGGACCTTTTTGTGCTTGGGAGTACCGCCGGCAGAAGAAACATAGTGCCCACTTGTGACCAGCACATAGTGTGCGTCCACGTGAGTGTGAATTATTACCTCGTCCGGCGGGGAGTTGGCGACGCGATGTGACAGTGTAATACCGTCGAGCGTTCTGCTGGATCGCAGATCCCCGAAGAACATGTTGTGGGTCAAGAGCAAGGGAGGCAGCGAATCCTGCCGCCGCTGCCTATAAAATTTCTGATCTTGTGGATCCATGCCACTCCCAGCATAAGATTATCGCCAATCGCACGATTCTTTGGACATTAATTAGCGAAAGCAATCGCATCAAAAAACAGCGGCAAGGAAGCAGTGCTCCCTCGCCGCATTAGTTATGAATGTAGATATGAATTAGTTGATGGTTACAGTTACGGGTGCGGTATGGCTCAGCGAGCCAGATGTACCCGTAACCATTAAAGTGACCTGCGACGCAGACATCTGCGCTTTCGAACTGTTTGAACTGCCACCGCATCCCAGAGTGAACAACGAGACAGCAAGCAGCAAGCCCAGTGCGCTAGTCCAGAAGACCCCACGAGTGAGTCGTTTCCGAATTGCAAAAGCGCTGCCGAATAAACCCAGTCCAGGCAACAATCCCACGCCGATCAAACTGTACCCGGTAACCGGAGGCGCGGTCGCCGCCGCCGACACAGTCAAGGTAGACGACGACGCACTTGCTCCCGGCGAGATCGTAGTAGGACTGAAGGAACAGCTGACCCCAGCAAGCGGAGCACAAGTAAGCGTGATTTGACTGTTGAATCCGCCAACTGCGCTGGCGCTAACCATTAAGGTAGCCGAACCGCCCGCCGCTAAAGTTGCACTTTGCGCCGAAAGATTCAGCGAGAAATTCGGACTGCCAACCGCCGTCGCAGGTACGAGGCTGGCGAACACCGCGGTAGTGTTGCCTCCCGCCGGGAAGTTGGGCTGGTTGCTGCCTCCTGCGGTGATATAAAGCGTGTTCGGATCACCCGAAGTTCCGCCTCCGCCGAAAACCATATCCCACAATCCCGGATTCACCAGCACCTTGTTCGAAGCATCGGTCAGTTGCCCGAGAAATTTTCCAGTTGTGTCGAAGGCATTAATGGTGCCATCTCCAAAGTTCCCCACGAGGATTGCATTGGGGAACGCGCCGAACGTAGCCGTCGTCGCCACTACACCCCAAGGCGCGTTAAGCTGAGCGCCTGCCGCAACCAACGTGCTGACGAAATTTCCGTTGGTGTCGAAAATATCCACCTGCCCCAGACCGGCTCCGGGCTGCGCATCGTGCTTGGGACCATCTTGCATTGCGTAGGCGACGAACACCTGGCTTCCGATCACGTGAATGCCATGCGGCGCAAGCCCCGCGGGAAGATGCGGATCAGTGAACGAACCGCTCAACGTCGTCGGATTAAAGTTGCGATCGTAGACATCAACTTTTCCGCTATTGAAGTTCGCCGCCAGAAGAGTCGTACCATTCAGCAACGCGAGGCCTTTGTAGACCGCGCCGCTGGCAGAGTTATCAAAGGCTATTACTGCGCTGGTGGCGCCGGTCCAGTTAGCGATAAGCCCATCTTCGGTGTCAAAGATGAACGATCCGCCGGAGAAATAGCTGCCGGTTGAGTTAGCCACCATTCCCGTAGGACAGCCCGGAGTGCAGTTTCCATTGGGATTTTTCGTCGCCCCTGGGATGGTCACGACGAGCGCATTTTTGTTGCCCTGTGCGTCATAAAGTGTGGAGGTGCCGCTGTTATTGTTGGCGATCCAAAAATCTTGCCCAGGAAGGAACGCAATTCCCCACGGGTTGGCCAGTTGAGTGTCAGTTGTATTGCCTACGCCGGCAGTATTCGAGACCAGGTTGGTCTGCGAATAGCCCGCCTGCTGAGCCCACAACCCTGACGGAATAGCCAACGTCAAGAATAGTGCGAGTAGAGATAATGTTTTTTTCATGATATTCTCCATAACTTTTTTCAAAAATTTGGCCACGTTGGACCGGCAAATTCCCTTTGACCGCCCGCTGTCAAACCACTGCCGTAGCGGCATTCGTACTTCAGCCACTTACGATTTACCGCGTGGTAAGTGTGTTCACTGAGCTCAGTTGTAGGGTTAGACGCAGCGAGTGACGCGCCGATGCGGCGGGAATGTCATTTGATTGTCAAGTGTTTGTCGACTGTTTGTCATGTGCTGTTAGGCGCTGCGCGGAACGCGCGTGCCCAGGCCCACAGCACACATGTCGTCCCGAGCAACGCACTCTTAGCGCACTGTCATCCCGAGCAACGCGAGGGATCTAGGTGTTCGCCTGCAGCATCGATGATGCAAGCTGTGAGGATCTCAAGAATGTCGCGCGAGGGCGAGCGCAGTTACGTCGTCGTGCGTTGGCTTGGCCCGCATGAATTGCTGCACCTGATCAATGACGGACGCGCACAGCTCCTTCGCACTCGCCGCTCGGGGCGATTGCTGTAGCACCTCTTTCGCGCGCTGCAATCCGAATTCTTCCGACTTGTATTTTGCTTCGACAATGCCACGCGACACCAGAAGAAGAGCGGCACCCGGCTCGAGAGCGACCATGGAAGCATCGGATGTGGCGTGAGAGAACAGCCCGAGAGGCAAGCCAGTGGCGTGAAGTTCAGCTATGCCGTTGGCATCCCGCGCCAGCCCGGCAGTATGACCTGCGTTGAAGTAACAAACAATGCCGAGAGTTTCGTCGTAGCAGCCAGCAAACGCCGGACACGAGTGCACACCCGCGGCTGCCGTGATCACGGTGTGGTTCAATCCCTGGCACAACTCAATCATGGCATCGGTTTCATTGAACTCCGGCCGCGAAAACAATTCAGTTCCGGCTGAACGGAAAGTCTGTTGCACCGCCGTGAGGATGGCGCGTGTCTGCTCCATACCGCCCGCGGCATCCAGCAGACCAAAGAGAACGCGATTAGGACTCACCCGAAAAAAGTCGTAGAAGTCGCCCGCGATCCGCTGCCCGTGATACACCGAAGACAGCTCCGCCCCGCGAACTTCCGGAACCTCGGCAGGCACCGGAACGCTCACCGGCTGAGGCGCTTTAGAATGGAAGAACAGGTTTCGCATAGCCGAAATCGAGCCGAAATGTTATCAGACATTTCATCCACGAGCCAGCGAAACGCGGTTCGCGATGCGATTTGAAGGGGCGCGGCTTCCAGCCGCGCCGTAAATTGAAAACCCTGGTTTGGGTGGCGCAGCGCTTCAAGCGCTGCGGTCAATTCTTCAGATCAGTGAAGGCTTTAGCCGCTGACGCGACAGAATTGCTCGTTCAGCAAACACGGCATATAAATAGAGTCCCGAAGAGAATCAAAGGAGAGACGGTAATGTTGAGGCACATCGGGCTCATGTTCACGATGGCGTTGACTCTTATCGCGGCCTCGCAGACGAAAGCCGCCACCGTGGAGGAAATCCTGAGAGTGAACTGGAACAAGCAATCGCTTGCGGAACTCGAAAAACTTCTTCCCGATCAGAAAGCCGCTCAGCAGTTCGCGACAGCCGTCCTCATGGCGGAGCCACATAAGGACCCCGACAACATTCATAAGCTAGACGTAGATGGGGAAGTCGTCGTCGACTACAGGCTTGTTGACTTGAAAGGGGATGGCAGCGTGCAGTTTGTGTGTCTGTTGGACATTACCGGTCGCATGCGTCCAACCATACTATTGGCAGTTGAAAACGATCACGGCCATCTTAAAACGGCCTATCTAACGGGCGGGGAAGGCGGTTTGGGCCTGGGCGAGCTCAGCGCTATTATCCGGGACATCAAGCACAACGGAAGGAATGAAGTTACGTTGAGCGAGGCACTGGAACCGTTCGGAGGCGTGGCGGCGCCCACTCCTTACATGGAACACATCTATCTTTATCAGAATGGCAAGTTCGTTCCATCGGACCGCGAGTTCCTCGACTACTACAAGAACGAAGCCCTACCCGCCCGTCGTCAAGAACTCACCGAGCTGTTGCAGCAGAGCCCTGGGCCGGACGCCAGCCGTTCCGACCGAGAATTTTATCGAAAGAGCATCGCCGCCAAGCAAGAGGAAATCGCCGCATTGAGAAAGTTGCTGTCCAACCCCTAGCCAGTGACACTCTGACAAGTTCTCTGAAGTCCGCCGGTGTTCGGGAATAGAGCGGATGCGGAGATCGATCTGGGGCGAAAAAGCTATCCTCGTCAATCGGAGAGCAAGTTGGCAAGCTTCAGGCGGACTGCTGAAGATAAATCGCCATCCGGGACATTAAGAAGCTGATCGAGAGCGGCTGCAACCCGAAGCGCTCCAGGTTTCGCGCCGAGGCTCCAATGCCATCGGTGCTGGAGAAAGCAAACCGGCACCCAGCCTCCATTGCCATCTGCAACCTGACCGTCAACAACGCCGTTTGCACACCGTTGCGCCGGTGCACGAACCGGCAACTTGTGGTCCGCATATGCGCCGTGTCTCCGTTGATGTGGAGAACGCCCCCGCCCGCAACTTCACCGTTTCAGTCGCACCAGGAGCGGTTGCGCCCCGTCAGCAAATCCAAAACAGTAGAAAGTGTCGAGTATCCTGGGAGGCAGCGTGGACTCGTCCACCGGTGCATCGGATTCCTGGAAAGCCCGCGGCCACCGTGCGCACCCACAGCTCAGCCTCGTCTCTGGTGGCTGGCTGAACTTGAATGTTATCCGGGATTGCCCTGCCCGGCATATCGGTGAGTGGCCTCCACCAGTTTTCCATTGCCACTCCGGCCGTATATCCGCGGCCCGCTAACAACCCGTTCACTCCATCGTGAGTTCGACCAGAGATTGCGATGCGTACGGGTGAATTGCGGGAGTCGTAGAAAGCTTCAACGGCGGCAATGTCGTCACTGTCAATCGGGCCGGATGTTCCCACTCCGATGGCGCAGGTGAGCGGTACATCCGCGCCATTGTAAGCGACACACGCGCCCGCCATATCGACCCAACACGCCGCAACCTCCGGCCTTCGAACTCTCATCGCCGCAGTCGCGGACCGCAACATACTAATCGACGCGTTCTGGACCTTCTCCAGCAGCACGTCGCTGTCGAAGAGCAGGCAACTCGCCGAACCGGTCGCCGAGTATCTCACTTTCGCATCGAGCATAGCTACCCGAGTTTCCCAAGCTAAGGCTGCAATTTCTCCAAGAGACCCATCTCTTCGAAAGATCTCTCAGACATTCCTAATGCATCCCACCGGCTTCGGACAAACCCAATATTATTCTCCGCCCGCTACGCTGCTACCCCACAATGCGCTGCTGCCCCACATCGCGCTGCTACCCCACAGGGCAGATGAACCCCACAGAGCGGACGACCCCCACATCGCACTGCTACCCCACAATGCGCTGCTGCCCCAGAGAGCAGATGAGCCCCATAGAGCCGACGATCCCCACAGCGCAGAAGTTGCACTTGTGAATTGATTCGACCCCCACACCGTCGAACTTCCCCACAACGCCGAATTTCCCCAAACCGACGACGGATCGAAGGTCAGATAAACGTTGCCTGAAGTCGTGTCGTAGTTTGCGACAGGAGACATTGCCGTCCCGTTTGCCACGTCGGTGCTGGCCAATGCCGCCGCGATGTCCAGATACCCTGCGCCGACGGTGAACATGTCGTATTGGTCCGTATATGTGTTTCCAGTCGTCGGATCGTACACGCTGCTCGATTGCGGAAATGTCTTGTACGCCGTCTTCATCAGTCGCGCCTTGACCTGATCGGGCGTGAGACGCGGCTGCGCTTGCAGCAGATCTGCAACCGCTCCGCTAACCACGCCGGTCGCCATACTTGTTCCGCTCAGCGTGAAGTAATATGCCGAGGGCGACGAACTGCCTCCGAACTCGTAAAGATTGTACGGAACCAGGTTGCTGGTTTCGGTGGTTTCCAGCGTAGTCCCCGGAGTATCGGTGGAGACCAGCAAATTGCCGGGAGCGACCAAGTCCGGCTTGACGATACGATCGACCACCGTCGGACCCTTCGAGCTGTAGCTGGCAATCAGATCATCCGTGCGCTGCGGCGTTCCCATCGGTTTCATCGCGCCCACCGTGATCACGTATGGGTCGTTTCCGGGAGCGGTGACGGTGCCATACCCAGAAGTGGGCAGGTAGCGTCCGTTATTTCCCGCGGCGACCACTACGACGATTCCGCTTTTCCAGGCCTTTTCGACCGCCTGGCACAAAGGATCCAGTTGGTAGCTCTCGTAGATCGCCCGTCCAAGCGACAGGTTGATCACGCGGATGTTGTACCTCGACTTCAGCGAGATCGCCTGATTGATGGCAGCGATCACTTCGCTGTCAGTCGCTCCGCCGTTCGCATCCAGCACTCGCAGGTTGATGATCTTCGCTCCCGGCGCAATTCCCATGAATGTCTGAGAGAACGCCGGTCCGGTCGAAGCCAAACCATCGCCTGCGATCAGGCCCGCGATGTGCGTTCCGTGGCCGTACTGGTCGGCCGTACTCGATGTCCCGGACACGAAAGATTGGTTGTACACCACTCGCGAGATGGGAAGAATACCAGTGTAAAGGTCCGGGTGACTGTTCACACCGCTGTCGATCAAGGCCACGCCGACGCCGGTGCCGGTGTAACCCGACTGCCACGCGACTTCCGCGTTAACCGCCGGAGGCGCAACATCGAGGGTAGACAACGGCCGGTCCGAACTGATGTAAACGACATTCGACTGATTCGAGAGATTCACAATGCCCGTGCCGTCTACCAAAGCGACAACCCCGTTGATCAGAGGCAACTGGCCTACGATGTTCAAGAGATCGCCTACCACGCAATCCACCAGCCCGAGCAGCCCGCTGCAACTGGTCTGCGTTCCAGGCTGGGTTCCGGGCGCATACTGCACGATTACCTGCACAGGTTGGCTGGAGTTATATCCCTGCAGTTCGGGCGAAATCTTAGTGTCATCGGCATAGCCGAATGTGACCGTCAACAGCAAACAAAACAAAACGAACTTCTTCATAAGCTAGTGTCCTCTAGCCGGGCGCCAAGCCCGACAAAGTGCGGGAGAGGTCGAACACTAGTTTGCAATTGCGTAACCGGATTGCGGGCCCATCTTTCTTCCCGGAATCAACAAGTTAAGAAGGTGACACCGCTAGCTCTGATGGGCCAATTTGTCCCGCTCCACGAACACGGGACAAAATGGCCCCGAGTGACTGTCCCGTCGATTGGCCCCATTTCTACGCGCATCGTTTTGAAACCTTGATGGGGGATTGTTCAAATGGGTGGACTGGCGATAAATCGCCGTCACACAAAATCCCCTCAAAGAGGAGCGCGATCAGCGTCCCCACTCCCTTCACCTGTTCCAGTCGCGCCACCTGCGGATAACTTTCCCTGGCGATCTTCTCGATCTGCTGGTTGTATTCGTGAATTCGTTCGCTGAGCGATTCGATGGCGGCCAGCAATGGCTCCAGTGCGCTTTGCAGTTCCGGGCTCAGCTGTTGGGCTTTCTCGGGATTCATGTTGCGCGGGTTACATCCCCGCAACCGCTCCCCGTAAGACTTAGTCAGTCCTCGCGCAGTATTGATCAGTGCCGTCCGTGATCGCACCAGCCCGGCTCGCGCCCGGATCACCGTCAGATCAGCTTGCGCTCTCGCGCTGCGATGCTTCACCGGACTCAGCAACTGCGGATCGATGCGCGCCAACCGCGCCAGCGTTCGCGCATCCAGCCGGTCATCCTTCTTCCGGCTCTCTCCGATCAAGCGCACATTGCGCGCATGCGCCACGATCACTTCGTGTCCCAACTCGCTCAGCAGCCGGCTCACCCACGGCGAATGCATCCAGTTTCCAACGCGATGCGGCAGCGCGGCATGGCTCCGAACACTTCCTGCATCGCTTTGGGAGTCGTGCCCAGCTTCTGTTCCAGCAGCACTTCACCCGCTTCATCCAGCACGCAATACCAACTCGACCAATCACCCAAGTCCAGACCGATCGTCAGCTTCTCCCGAGAAATATTCTTGCTCGGCTTCACTGCCACGGTGCTAATCTTTTTCATTGCCGGTCTCCTTTATCTCTTGTGCTTAAAGCACGTCGATAACTTGGGAGCCTACAGCATCCCGTCGGAGACCGGCCTTCTCATCCCATCTGATTACGTAAAACTGAGGGGAGCATACCCAGTCCCCCACTCCAGGCTAGTCACCGCCCCGCCGACTATCGGCGCTAACTCCGCCTCTAGGGCGAGACCTCAAACACCGTTCCGTTGCCATATTCGCCGCCGACGGAGGTCGTGCCATAGAGATTGCCGGAGGAGTCGAAGATTAGGGCAGAGGCGGGTGAGTTTCCGTCCGTACCGTTGCCGAAGCTATGCAGCACGGTCTCCGTCCAGCCCCCGCCTGTTTTGGGTGATAACTCGAATACCGTTCCCCCGGCGCCGTTGGACCCATATTTGCCGCCCGCGGAGGTTGCGCCGTAGAGATTGCTCGAGGCATCCAGGATCAGGGCAGCGAAGGGAATGTACCCGCCATTGCCGCCATTGTTGAAGTGATGCAGGATCGTCTCGGTCCAACCCCCGCCCGTTTTGGGCGACAGCTCGAACACCGTCCCATAGCCATCCCTGCCACCGCTGGAGGTCGTGCTGTAGAGATTGCCCGAGGCATCGAAGATCAAGCTGGCAACGGGATACACCCCGTCCGAGCCCTCGCCGTAGTTATGCAGGACCTTCTCCGTCCAGCCCCCGCCCGCCTTGGGTGATAACTCGAACACCGTCCCCGCTCCATTTTTGCCGCCGAGGAATGTCGTGCCGTAGAGATTGCCGGAGGCATCGAAAATCAGGCTGGCTTCAGGACTGACCCCGTCCTTGTCGTTGAAGCTATGCAGAATCGTCTCGGTCCAGCCTCCACGCGTTTTGGGCGACAACTCGAACACCGTCCCGCACCCGGCTTTGCATTCAGGCGAAGATTTCCCGCCTTCCCAAGTCGTGCCGTAGAGATTGCCGTTGGCATCGACGATCAGGCCCGCGTAGGGATAGGTCCCGTCCTTGCCGTTGTGGTTGAAGCTGTGCAGAACCGTCTCGGTCCAGCCCCCGCCCGTCTTAGGTGATAACTCGAACGCCGTCCCGTACTCATATTTGCCGCCTAGGTCGGTCGTGCCGTAGAGATTGCCGGAGTGATCGAAGATCAGGGTGGGTTCAGGAAAGACCCCGTCCTTGTGGTTATAGTCGAAGTTATGCAGAACCGTCTCCGCCCAGCCTCCGCCGGTTTTGGGTGACAACTCGAACACCGTGCCGTAATCATATTTGCCGCCAACGTCTGTCGTGCCGTAGAGATTGCCGGAGGCATCGAAGATCAAGCCAGCGGGATACTGCCCGTCTTCGCCGTTGAAGCTATGCAACACCTTCTCTTTGCTGGTTGTGAAGGCGGGCGCTGCGGTGGCCAGAAAGCCGGAAACCACAACCAAAGTCATGATCAGCAGGATCAGAGTCTTCTTGCTAGGCATAGATGCCTCCTCAAAACTTGGCGGACTTCAAGCGGGGGTTAAGCTTTAAGACATGAAAGCTTCCGGGGGGCCCAGCTTCCAGGCGGCTGCCAGTATACTCCCAACGTGAATCCTGCGACGACAATCCGTAGCTGTTGCAAAATCGCCTCTCTGACATCTCTGACAATGTCGGCCCGTGTCAAGCACTTTTCGAGCACACTGCAGCATGCACTCAAAGAAGAGCGCCATTTTGCTCTCTTAGATGGTGTTGCCTTTTCCAACCGTAGGCTCGCTCGTAATCGTTTTCAGGTCAGGACTCAGTCCGACCCATGCATCTCTTCGGTCTGCAACTGCGATCATGATTACTACTTCGAACTCCTCGCTGAAGAGGAGCAGGACGCCCAATCAATAACTCGGTGTTCTACTGCACACCATGGCGATTTCCGGGCTGTCCTGCGTGCGAACCGAACTTGTTCCACTGCTGGTAATCCCATCCCTTGCGCCACATCCAATACAGACGAACCGCCAGCTTCCGGGCCATGGCGACCTTGGCGGTCTTCCGTCCTCGCCGCATCATCAAGTGGAGATACTTGCTGCGCCACTCCGGCACACTGCGCACCGTCACCTGTGCCGCTTCCACCAGCAAGAAGCGCATCATCGAACTCCCTTGTTTGGTGATGTGCCCCAGGCGTCGTCGAATTACGCTCATTGACGGGATTTTGAGGGTTATGGTCATTTTCGTCATCTCCCATGCAACCAACCCCTCCCGCCCATGCAACTAAATAATTAGTTGACCTTTTTAGCCCCCTATCGCGTCTAATAATTAACGAATGGAGACTGGCTCTTGCCCCCAACCAAATCACCAACTTTGACGGAAGCTGAACTCCGGCTTATGGATGTGCTCTGGCAACAGGGCCCATCCACCGTTCAGCAGGTGCTGGATGCGCTCCCCAAGAAATCGCAACTGGCCTACAACTCGGTGTTGACCACCATCCGCATCCTCGAAAAAAAGGGTTACGTGCGCCATATAAAGGATGGCCGCGCCCACGTCTACCGGCCGCTGGTGGCGCGCTCTGAAGCCACGCGCTCGGAGATCAGTCATCTGGCGCATCGCTTTTTTAAGAATTCGCACGAAATGCTGGTGCTCAATATTTTGGAAGACCGTGGCGTCGACGCCGAAGAACTGCAGCGTCTCCGCCAGTTGCTGGAACAGACCCAGCCGCACGAAACAAAAAACGGGACTGAGTAAATAAATGACGCAGCTCAACCAACTGGCCCAATTGTCCGCCGAGCGCATGCTGAACTGCATGATGGAAGGGATCGCCATCGGCCTGTTCGCCTGGATTCTGCTGCGCGTAACCGGCCGGCGAAATTCCAGCACGCGCTTTGCCGTATGGTTCTCTGCCTTGCTCGCGATCGCCGCACTCCCCGTGCTCAGCGCGGTTTCCGGTTCGGCACACGCTGGTTCATCAGCCATCATCGTCCCAGGCTCCTGGGCGCTCGACATCCTCTTTATATGGGCGGCAATCGCCGGAGTGTTGCTACTCAGAGTGGGCGTAGGCCTGGTGCAGTTGCGAACGCTGCGCGCAAGTTGCGCCGCCATCGACCCGGCCACGCTTGATCCTTTGTTGCAGGCCACGCTGCGCGAATTTCAAAGCGTGAGGCGAGTGACGTTGTGCCACTCCGATCGCCTGCAAGTGCCCACAGCCATCGGCTTCTTTAAGCCGCTGGTAGTCATTCCGTCATGGGCCCTGTACGAACTTTCGAGCCCAGAGTTGAACTCGATTTTGATTCACGAATTAGCGCATCTGCGCCGCTTTGACGATTGGACGAACCTAGCCCAGCAGATCCTGAAAGCGCTTCTCTTCTTCCATCCCGCCGTGTGGTGGATTGAGAGTCATCTAGCCCTGGAGCGAGAAATGGCTTGCGACGATGCGGTTCTCGCGTTGACCGGAAATCCGCACGGCTACGCCCAATGCCTGGTGTCGATAGCCGAGAAAACTTTCCTGCGCCGCGGATTAGCTTTGGCACACGCCATAGTAAACCGCATGCGCCAAACCTCGCTGCGCGTCTCCCGAATCCTGGACGCGAATCATTCCAGCGGAACCCGCGTCTGGAAGCCGGCTCTCTATTCGGTAGCTGCAGCTTTCATAGTCAGCCTGGTTTCGTTTTCCCACGCGCCCGAACTGGTAGCATTCCAAAATTCCACTGACGCGGCCTCGGGGTTCGCACTCGCCGCAGCCAATCCGGCTCACGCTACGCTGGCCTCAAACGAGCGCCGGTTTGAAAAGCAACCAGTAGCAACTTTGACAAGTTTCCACGAGAACTCTGCTGTCACGGCCAGCCAACCGGTCAACAGTCGGCGCGTCAAGACGTCGCCTAGGAAGATTCGGAAGAATGCAACCCCAGCCCGCAAAACTTTACTCGCGCGGCAAACTGCGGACGAGTCCGTTCCGCGCGACAACAAAACTGCGGCGCAAAACTCTGCAGGCCTGCTGGAAGCCGAATTCCATCAACCAGAATCCGAGGCCTTAAGGTCGACCGTATTAGTGACGTTCGATGAAGCACCAACCAACCAGGCATTTTTTGTAGTGATGCAGAACTGTGCAATACGAAAAAGTTGGGCCGATTTACGGAATCAGCGTCTGGCGCATAATGGTAGTGCACGCAACGCAAGCCTCGAATCCAATAATTCCCACAAAACAAATTTAAGAAGAAAGGAAAGCATGAAGCACGACACGAGTTCGCGATAAGAAACTAAATAATTAGTTGTTCGCTGAGCAGTAAATAAATAGCGCACAGGGTGCCCCACTCTTTCGCGTTCTCTGCGAAAGGGTGGGAGAAGCGACGAGGAAGCTTTGAAGAAGCGCGGCTTCAGCCGCGCCGACAACGCCAAACAAATTTAGGGCTTTAGCCCCAATGAATGAACTTAAGGAGAAGGAAAACAAAATGAAAAACTGGATCACAAAAACATCCATCGGACGCATGGCTGTATCGCTGGTCGCGATCGCAGCTCTCGCATCCGTGGTAACTTACGAAACCGCAAAACCCGCAGCCGCGCGAGCCGCGACTGCAGCCCCGGCTGCGTCGCCACTCGACGACAACAGCGTCGGAACATTACTCTCACTCGATCAAGCGATGGAAACTTTGGCCGCAAGAGTAACTCCAGCCATCGTCAACGTCGCCGTAACTTCGCACAGCAAAGCTGACGCGGACGATCAACAGCAACCAGAAATCCCCGACGACATCCAGCGATTCTTCGGACCAGGCTTTGGTCAAGGCCCGCACGGCCACCAGCAGCCGCAGATCGAGCATGGCATCGGCAGCGGCGTAATCATTTCGCCTGACGGTTACATCGTCACCAACAACCACGTCATCGATGGCGCAGTCGACATCCGCGTCACCATGAGCAACCGAAAAATCCTGAAGGCCAAACTGATTGGCGCAGATCCTCTGACTGATCTCGCCGTAATCAAAGTGGATGGCGGCAGTCTGCCCAGCATTCCCTGGGGCGATTCGACGGCGCTGCATCCCGGACAAACCGTGCTCGCCTTCGGAAATCCTTTCGGCTTCCGCTTCACCGTAACGCGCGGCATCGTCAGCGCGCTCAACCGGCCCAATCCGTTCTCGGATAACGCCCGCAAGCCCGGCGAATTCATCCAGACAGATGCGGCCATCAACCCCGGCAACTCCGGCGGCCCGCTGGTCGACGCCCGCGGCGAAGTCGTCGGCATCAACACCTTCCTCATCTCTTCGTCCGGCCAATTCGCCGGAATGGGTTTCGCAATTCCCACGCAGATCGTGAAGCCCACCGTGGATGAACTCATCCGCGACGGCAAAGTCACGCATGGCTACATGGGCATTGGCATCAGCGACGTCACGCCCGAGAACGCAAAGTTCTTTGACGTGAACGATGCCAGCGGCGCGGTCGTGACTCAGGTCGAACCCGATTCACCCGCGGGCAAAGCCGGACTCAAAGTCGGCGACGTGATCACGCAACTCGATGGCAAGAAAGTCAGCGACGCTGGCGAACTGCAAGTCGAAGTTGGACAGAAGCGCCCCGGCACGACCATCAAGCTAGAAGTTATGCGCGATGGCAAGGACGTAAATCTTCCGGTCACGCTCGAAGCCATGGGCAGCCGCGACAAAGCCGGCAACGAAGTTGGCGAGGCCGATCACGGAAAAATGCACTGGGGCGTTGGCCTCAGCGACATGACGCCTGATCTTCGCCAGCAACTGCAAGCTCCTCGCGAAGTGCATGGCGCGGTGATCGAACAGGTGCAGCCGGGCAGCTCCGCCGACAACGCCGGACTGCAACGCGGCGACGTCATCATGCAGGTCAACCGCCACGATGTGCAAAGCGCGTCCGATGTTCAGCAGGCATTAGCCAGCGTGCCTAAAGGCAAAGACGCGCTGCTGCTGGTGTGGTCGAACGGCGGCAACACCTTCCGCGTGCTGCACGCGCCCGAAGGTTCGTAAGAGTAAGTGAAGCAAAAAGTTTCCACGTGGAACGCGAGGCGAGTTGGCCTTGTGTTCCATGTGGAACATTTTGTTTTGTGTGATTAGCTATAAGCTATTGCATCACGATTTTCCTAACATTCTAGAGCGAGCTGACTGAGGCTGACCCACTCGTCGCAAGGCCTCCTTTGCGCAAAGATGGGATTACCCATTAAGCCCCTTGACTCCCTGAGGTTCCCGGAGTACTGTTCTCCTTCCCCCAAAGCTGTCGGGCCCCGTAGTACTTTTCCCCAGGAAAATCAGATTCAGAGTCCAGGAGACCACATGAAACATGTGCTCGCTGCTGTCCTTTGCATCGCAATGCCGATCGCGATGTTCGCCTCAGAAAACGGCTACAAGGTTACCTACGACGGAGGTTCGCTGCCTGATGCCAAGGCCGGAACCGGCATGAAGATCCACATCGAAACCAACCAGGTTCGCTTCACCAGAGACAAGGCTGACGTAGTAACGATACCTGCGTCGGCGATCACCGAGATCAGCTACGGCCAGGACGTTCACCGCCGAATCGGCACTGCGGTTGCGGTTGGCGTCTTCACCCTGGGCGTGGGCGCATTGATCGCGCTGAGCAAATCCAAGAAACACTACATCGGATTGATCTGGGCCGACGGAGACAAAAAAGGCGGTCTCGCATTGCAGTGCGATAAGAACGACTACCGCGGCATCCTCGCCGGACTAGAAGGCGTATCCGGCAAGAAAGCCGTCGACTCGGAAACCATGACTGTCAAGAACTGAGAGCGGATTTGCGCATCGAACATGGCGATTCGTGCGGTAGAATTCGGTGTTCCCTTGAACCAAGAATTCCGAGCCATAACGCAATTGACCAAACCGCCGAAGCTCGTTCGCAAATTCAGCGGCACGCGAGCGTCGGGTACCGTAACCCATGGCGACGCGCTACTGTTCCTAAAGTCCTTGAAGGCCGGATCAGCTTCTCTCGTCTTTGTTGATCCCCCATTTAATCTCGGGAAGAACTATTCTCGGAGGCAACCGGCCCTCGACCGGAAGCCTGAAGCGGAGTATCTCGAATATCTGAGGCAGATTCTTTCTGAGAGCACACGTGTCCTGGAGAATGGGGGCACCTTGTACTTATACCATTTGCCGATTTGGGCCATGCGTCTCGGTCCCGAACTTGATAAAGCGCTCAGATTCCAGCACTGGATCGCCGTCTCGATGAAAAATGGTTTCGTTCGTGGCCGACGATTATACCCGGCACATTACTCCCTGCTGATGTTCAGCAAGGGAAGACCTCGCAGGTTCAGAAGACCTCGCCTTCCGCTCGCCGAATGCCGTCACTGCGGCGAGTATGTGAAGGACTACGGCGGGTATCTCCACATCGTCGAGCAGAGGGGCGTTAACCTGAGTGATTTTTGGGATGACCTAGCTCCTGTGAGACATGCCCGTCGAAAAAACCGGCCCGCAAACGAGCTTCCGGCTGTCTTCTTCCAGAGAATCTTCGAAATCAGCGGTAGAAGAGGTGGGCTCTACGTGGATCCGTTCAGCGGGAGCGGGACTGGCGTCGTCATAGCCGCTCGGAACGGCATGAGATTCGCCGCCTGCGACCTAGTGAAAAGTAATTGCCAACTTGTTTGTGAGCGCCTTCAGTCCGTTAGGCGCACAGGGGAGTCGACCGAATGGCCACCACTTTAGCGAACGCCTTTCCGAGAAAGCGGTTCTTCATGGAAATGTTCACGCGGGACATTTCCCTGGAAGACTGCATACTGGACCTCATAGACAATTCCATCGACTCGCTTGTCCGGTACAAGGACATAGATCCGGCACGCGACATACTCAGAGAGCGAACTGGGCCCCGACAGCGAAAGCCTGACCTGCCCAAAGTTGAGCTAACGCTCGACAACAAGACGATAAACATCAACGACACATGCGGCGGCATCCCGCTGGATCAGGTCCTGACAGAAACATTCACGTTCGGCCACGACGCCAACGCACAGCTCGGCCAGCTGGGAGCTTATGGAATTGGGCTCAAGCGCGCAATTTTCAAGATCGGGGAGGAGTTCGAGATCACGTCCCACACCGAAGGAGGCGGGTTTCATGCCGATCTAAACGTGGAAAAATGGGCGGAGCGCGACCAGACGATGGACGACTGGAAGATTCCGGTCACCTTCCTTAAGAACGGAACCGCGCGCAGACGTCAGGGGACAGAAATCGTCTTCTCAAATCTCAGAGACGAGGTGCGAATGCGCATGCGCGATGGCGCGTTCGAAGGGCGCCTTAGCAACGCAATCGCACAAACTTACGCTCTTTTCCTCGAGGACTCGGTTCGCGTGTTTCTCAACGGAAAGGCGATTGAGCCGATCGAGATAGCAATTGGACAATCGCCTGAAAGCAAGCCGGGGCAAGTCGGGTTTACAAGGGGAGACGTCAAGGTCCGCATCTTTGCCTCATTGGCCGCACGTAAAGATTCTGAATGGGAACGAGAGAGAGCGGGGTGGTACGTTCTATGCAACGGCAGGGTTGTGCTCCCTGCAAACAAAACCGAGCTAACCGGATGGGGCGAGGGAATGCCTCAGTTCCACAGCAAGTACAACGGATTCGTGGGTGTAGTAGTCTTTCGTTCGCGCGATCCACTGGCTTTGCCGTGGACCACTACTAAGCGAGGACTGAATGTGGAGTCACCTGTGTATCAAGCCGCGAAAATTGAGATGGCGATTGTGGCACGCCCTATCATCTCGTTTTTGAACGGCATGTATCCGCAAGAGCTGAATGAAGAGACTCCAGAAAGACGAATCGCAGAGAGGGTTGTGCAAACCGACATCCGGCAACTAGCTTCGGAACGGCCTACGCCGTTCGAGGTGAAGAAGCCGGCGACTCCGCCAAAGACGACAGTAAAGGTCCAGTATGACGCTGAGCTCGCGGATATTGAGCGAATCAGAAAGGTGCTGAAGAAGTGGAAATGGTCGCCAAACAAGATCGGGCGCTACACTTTCAAGCATTTCCTAAAAACGGAGTGTCCTGAGTGACTGGGCCAATCCCAAGCTTCTTGAAAGTGCCCTATGAGCTGCGGCCTGCGAAGCAGGTTGAAAGGAGGATGCTGCTCGAGACCCTGGAGACACTCGCGCACTTGGGGTTTCCCATTCGAGATTTCCAATATACAGGGCTTGGTTCCATCTACTTCATCGATTTCATAATGCTTCACAAGGTCCTTGGAATAAAACGCCTCCTCAGCGTTGAGCGAAGTGAACAAGCTCGGAAGCGGGTAAAGTTCAACCAGCCGTTTCGTTGTGTCGATGTCAAGTTAGGTAAGATCGGCGATTTTATTCCCGCGCTCGGCAGACGCCGCAGCGGCCACATACTCTGGCTGGACTACGACAGCGTTATTCTCCGGGAACATCTGGCGGACGTTTGGTTGGCAGCAGCGTCTCTGCGAAGGCACTCTATTCTTATCGTGACGGTCGATGCAGAGCCACCGATAGAAAATGGAACGCCGAGAAGGTGGAGAAACCATTTCCGAAACGAGGCCGGCCCATATCTTGGATCAAGTGTCTCAGTTAAGGATTTTGCGGAGTCGCAATTAGTACTCCGGAACCGGGATGTTCTGTTGCGAGCCATTACCTCGGGCCTATCCTCACGCGATTTAGAATACATTCCGCTCTTTAACTTCTCTTACGCCGACGGTCATGAAATGCTCACAATTGGCGGCATGTTGGGCAACGACGACGACCGGGACCTGCTTTGTCGTCCCAAAGGTCCCCTGCGGGACTTCCCCTACATTCGATTTTCTCCAAGAGATGAGCCTTTTCGAATCAACGTGCCGCTACTGACCCGCAAGGAGAGGATACATTTGGACCAGGCCATGCCAGCATCGGGGCGATGGACGCTCAAGCAGTTCGAACTACCAGAGGAACTCGTGCGCGCCTATAAAGACATTTACCGCTACCTTCCTGTCTACGCGGAGCTAGTCTTCTAGTTTCGCGTTTGGTGAATGAGCGGTTGACCGACCGAAGACCGAACCCAGTACCCGCCGATCACAGACCGTGCACAAGCGAAAGGCTAGTCTTTGGTTCGCGACGGCGATCGCCGTATCATCTCGTTTCATTTTCGCATTGACGCCGATCTTTCTAGAAGATATTATCTGTCAGCGCATAGATTAGCTCATTGACAACCGATAACTTCAAATCCGAGAACGTCCCTAAGGGTCATTTCAGGAATCATTCCAGCTAAGTCTTTATTCCGAAATATTTTGCCTGCAACTCGTTATTCCTCAAAGATTTTGGCCTTAGTGTCGCCCTAATCCCATGATCTCAAAAGATCAGGGGGGAGGGGGTAGGTCAACTTTTTGGTATTCGAGTGAAAGTTCTGCGGCTGTCGTGTGCGGCTATGGGTTGGAAGGTTTCCTGCCGCGAATGCGCTGCGGAGCTTTGCTCCGCATGGACCCTTTGACTTCGCTCAGGGCAGGCTCGCGAGGCGTCCCGTCCCTACACTGGGCAATCCTATGGGCGAGTCCGCGCGTCCTCCGGTCTCTATGTTTTGTTTAGAAGGCTGAGCCGGAGCCTAGCAGGCTGTAGAGGAGGACTATCAATACTATGATGGTGAAGAGCGTGTACATGTGATCTTTTTCGGCGGCGAATCCCCAGATGGATAGGGCTACGCGGAAGACTGGGGTGGCGATCAGCAGGAGCAGTCCGAATTGGATTATGCCGCGGCCGTGTAGTCCTAAGGCGCTGCGAATTATTCCGGGGACAGTTTTTAGGTCGGTGGGTTCGCCTTGGAAGACGCGGTAGTTTACGGGCTCGCGGCCGTGACGCTTTAGATAAATTATTCCTCCGATGAACACGACTACGGCGGCTAGTGAGACTCCGGTACGAAGAAGATTGCCGACGATGTTCTCCAGCTTCTGATCTGTCCAGCCGTGCTGCTCTGCAGTTTCTGCCAATTCAGATTCCTCCGGTCAGGCCTTTGTAAAGCATTTGCAAGCCGAGAACGGCGATTACGAGGCTGAATACGACTCGCAAGATTTTCGTTTCGGCCTTTATCAATATACGCGCGCCGAACATTGAGCCGGCGAGGACGCCGAGCATTACCGGCATGGCGAGGCCGGGATCGACGTAGCCGCGGTTGAGATAGACTCCGGCGCTGGCGGCGGCGGTGACGCCGATCATAAAGTTGCTGGTGGTGGTCGAGACCTTGAACGGAATTTTCATGGCCTGATCCATGGCGAGGACTTTCACTGCGCCTGAACCGATGCCGAGCAGTCCCGACAGCGCGCCTGCGCCGAACATCAGGCTGAAACCTGCGGGAACGCGCTGCACGTTGTAACGCCGCATTCCTCCTTCTTCGGAGGGGAAGTCTCCGTTCATGCGAAGTCGAGTTGCCAAAGGATCGGGCGGAAGATTGCGCTGCGCTCGGGGTCGCGGCTTTCTGGAGAGGTATGCGGAATATAGAAGCATCACACCAAAGATGACAGCAAGAGCTCGGGTGGAAATGAAAGCGGCCAGAAAGGCTCCGGCGAGCGCGCCGATAGTGGTCGCGATTTCAAGGAACATGCCGATGCGGATGTTGGAGAATCCTTCTTTCACGTAGGCAGCGGCCGCGCCGGAGGAAGTTGCGATTACGGAAACCAGGGACGCTCCGATGGCGTAGCGGATGTCGACTTTGAAAAAGAGGGTGAGGAGGGGAACGAGGACGACGCCACCGCCGAGACCGGTGAGCGATCCGAGCAGTCCAGCTACGAAAGATCCCGCCGCGACAAGAAGCGTGAATTCGAGATGGTTCATCGTCGCTCCGCAGAACGAGTGTGCCACATCCGGCGAATTAGCAGTGTAACGCGGACGTTACTCCCTTGACAGCCAGTTGGAGACAGTTCAGGCGCCCATAAACTTCGCAGTGAGCAATACGCCGTCGGCCAACGGGTTCGGCCAATGGAATTGTGTGGACAATTGAGCAACAACTAACGATCAAAGGAGTGGCGCGGCTAAGGAGCTGGATGTCTTGGCTTGCTGAATTGATCTGACATATTTTCTGGCTACGAAATTCGGCAGGCCAAAATGGAGGTGTTTGAGCTCTGCTGATCTGTCCTTCTTCGCAAGGACCACGCAATTCCCGCCAATTCACCCATAATTCATCAGATGTTCATCAATTTTTAATAAATGCCCGATAGCATCAACGGTCCCAAACGTCCAGCAAGAGACGTGCTGTCAATATTTTTGGCTGATTGTCCATCTTGATGACTCGGAGGAAATAATGAAGCAAGGAATGGCTTTGGCGTTGGCGTTTGCCATGGTATTTATCGTTTTCGCACCGGTCGCAGCGCAAGATACAAGCACGGCGAGCAGTACCACTACCAAGAAAAGAGCGGCCACTAGAAAGGCGGCGCCCAGCGTTTCGACCCAACTCAGTGAGATGAAGCAGGCGATCGACGCGCAGCAGCAGCAAATCCTACAACTCATGAATCAGTTGAAAAGCCGGGATGCGGCAATTCAGCAGTTGCAACAGCAGGTAAGTCAGGTACAAGGCGCGGCTACTCAAGCCGAGCAGAAAGCCGATACCGCGGCTTCGCAAACCGCGCAGGCTCAGCAGGACGTGGCCGCAGTGCACACGGACGTGGCTGATCTGAAGCAGAATGCCACCAATGCAGCGCTTTCATTGCAGGAGACGCAGAAGAATCTGCAAGCCGAAATTGAGAGCCCGCTCGCCATCCATTACAAAGGGATCACAATAACTCCGGGTGGCTTCCTGGCGGCAGAAACAGTGTGGCGGCAGCACGCACTCGGCGCCGATATTAACACGCCGTTCAACTCGATAACCTTCCCGGGCGCGGCGCAAAGTAACATCTCGGAATTCTTCGGATCCGGCCGCCAGTCGCGTCTTTCGATGTTGGCCGAGGGCAAACTCAGTAGCGCTAAGTTGACGGGCTATGTTGAGACAGATTTCCTGACTGCAGGGATTACATCGAATAACAACGAGAGCAACAGCTACGGGCTTCGTGTGCGACAGGCATTCGCCCAGGCGGCATTGACCAATGGTTGGAGTTTTACCGGCGGGCAAATGTGGAGCCTGGTGACCGAAACCAAGAAGGGGTTGGACAATCGCACGGAAGCATTGCCGATGACAATCGATCCACAGTATAACGTTGGCTTCAGCTGGGCCCGGCAATATGGTTTCCGAGTGACCAAGGACATCAGCAATAAGGCGTGGCTGGGCTTCTCGGTAGAAGATTCGCAGGCGACTCTGGGTGGCCACGGCGCCAGCAACAACTTTATCATCGGCTCGCAGGGGGCGAGCGGCGGTCTTTACAATCCAACAGCAAACTACTCTTTCAATCCTTCGCCCGACTTCGTCGGCAAGCTTGCCTTCGAGCCGGGTTGGGGACATTTCGAGGTATTCGGAATATTCACCGATTTCCGCGACCGGATTTATCCGCTGGCGACGGCGAGTAAGCCTTCCGCAGTGGGTGCGTTAACAACTCCGCGCCTGACGGCGGTATCGGCGCCAACATACGCGGGACCATCGCCAAGCACGTTGATATAGGTGTGCATTTCCTCGGCGGCAACGGCACCGGACGTTATGGCACCGCTGGACTTGTCGACGTTGTTGCTCGTCCGGATGGCGTTTTGGTTCCGGTAAGGAATTATCAAGCGCTGGGCACGCTGGAATGGCACTCTCCGAGGCTGGATGTTTACGCCAACGTTGGTGGCGAATATGAAGAGCGCACCGCTTTTCTCAGCAGCTCGGGCAAGGGGGTTGGCTACGGATCGACACTGTTCAATAACTCTGGTTGCGGCACCGAGACGGTCCCAGCCTCCACGACCGTCACGGTTGTCACCCCTCCCCCGGCAGGCAGTACCACAACCGGCACTGCCACCATTCCGGTTCCCGGTTCAGTGGGCACGCCTCTTACCGGCGGATTCAATCCCGGGGGGCTGTCCAATTGCAACGGGGATACGCGGGACATCTTTGAAGGCACGATCGGGTTTTGGTATCGGTTTTATTCTGGCCCGAAAGGCAGAATTCAATGGGGACCGCAGTACTCCTACATTGACCGCAATGTTTGGCGTGGCGTAGGCGGAACTCCGAACGCGACAGAGAATATGTTCTTGACGTCGTTCCGTTATTACCTGCCGTAGAGTCAGATCCCTCGCCTTGGCGCGTTATCCGGCGCTTGGGCGAGGGATTTATTTTTCTTAGTGACATGTGGTTTGCGTTGGGCCGCCGTACGGGCGTGACGCCCGCGCCTACACGTTCTTACTTATGCGACTGGCAAGGTGAAGTAGAAGACTGAGCCGTGGCCGGGCTGGCTGGTGACACCAATTTTTCCGCCATGGGCTTCGACGATTGCTTTGGCAATAGCCAGGCCCATACCTGTGCCTTGGACGTGCAGGCGCTGACCTCGACCGCGATAGAATTTTTCGAATATCAATGACTGTTCGAAATCATCGATCCCAGGCCCTTGGTCGGCAACGCTGGTCATCACCATGCGGTTACTCACTTCTCCGGTGATTTGGATGGGAGATTCTGGTGACGAATACTTGGCGGCGTTTTCGAGAAGCTGAGTAATGACTTCGGTGACGCGGTCTTGATCCATTCGAACTAGTGGCAAGTTAGCTGGCAAGCGGACGTCAACCAGATGCTGTCCTAACGCTGCTTTTGCTTTTTCAAGCGCGGCATCGACCGCTTTCTGAATAGGATGCGCGCCTAATTGCAGCTCGACCCTGTTTGCATCAAGCTGCGCCATTTCTGCAGCTTCGCCAACCAGGCGGTTCAAACGGTCACTTTCTTCATTAATTACGGTGAGAAGTTCGAGACGTTGAGCCGCGTCCAGCGCGGGATTCGAGAGCATTGAAGTGGCGGAGGCTTTGATGGATGTTAGCGGCGTACGAAATTCGTGGGTGACTGAATCAAGCAAAGCCGACCGCAGTTGCTCACTTTCGCGCGAAGCCTCAGCGCGACTTAGTTTTTCTACCGCGCCGGCGCGTTCGATAGCGATGGCAATCAGGCTGCTCATGGCTTCCAGAGTTTCTCGGGAAAGCAACGCTCCGGAAACGCCCATGCTACCGACGACGCGAAGGCCCATGCGGAGAGGCATAACTGCCATGTGTTTTTCAGGATTAGTCATCGGTTCGCCGCGCATGCACACCAATTGCAGATCGTGGCGCTCCAATTCGTGAGTGGCTGGGCTTGACCGGTAGACATCGGGCCGGTTCGGTAATGCGATGGCCGCGGCTTTTGCGCCGAAAGAGTCTACGATGTAGTGTGGGATCGCATTCAGCAGTTCGATTACGTTGTCACTGGAAAGCAGTTGCTGGCTGAATCTGTACAAGCGCTCGGCCTCGCGACGGCGCTCGTTCGCTCTTTCTGCTTCACGGCGGGCGCGCTCGGCAAGTTGGCTGGCAATGATGGCTGTGACCAGAAAGGCAAGCAGGGCGACCCAATTCTGCGGATCGGCGATGGTCAGCGTGCCAATAGGGGGAAGGAAGTAATAGTTGAACGCCAAGGTTGCGATCAGCGCCATGAAGACGGCGGGCCGCAAGCCCCAGTTTGCTGAGACGATCAGAACGCCAATCAGGAAACTCAGCGCGACCGTGGTGGGATTCACCTTGATTATGAGGTGATAAAACACAACCAGGACCAGCACAGCAACCGCGGTCGCGGCATAGCGCATGGCGAACTTGAGTCGCACTTGGTTCACGCCGCCGATTGTAGCTGATCTTCGGGAGACTCTGACTAAGTATGAATTCTGGAGGATGCTTTCGAGTCTGCACGAGCGCGGGACGTTCGTGCCTGCATTCGACATTTTGAATCTGCTCGACGACAATAGCCGCGATGACCAAAACTCCCGAGCAATGGTTGGAGGAGGCCGATCCCACGAAGAAGGGTGGCGTATTCAAGCTCTTTCTGGGATACGCGCCGGGTGTCGGCAAGACCTTCAGCATGTTGAGTGAAGCGATTCGCCGGCACGCCCGCGGCGAGGATGTCGTCATTGGAGTGATTGAAACCCACGGGCGCAAGGCGACTGCGGAACTGGCAGCCAAGCTCGAAGCTGTCCCTCGAAAGAAGCTGGAGTACAAAGGCACTGTGTTCGAAGAAATGGACGTTGACGCCATTCTCGCCCGAAAGCCAAGTGTCGTCCTGGTAGACGAGTTGGCCCACACCAATGTGGAGGGCAGCAAACACGGAAAGCGGTATCAGGATGTGCTGGAATTGCTGGACGCCGGGATTGATGTGCTGTCGACGATGAACATTCAGCATTTGGATAGCGTGACTCCGACGGTGCAGGGCCTTACGGGGATTACGGTTCGGGAGACGGTGCCGGATTGGGTGCTTAAGCGCGTCAATGAAGTGGTGATGTCGGACCTGACTCCGGAAGCCTTGCAGAGCCGCATGCGCCGTGGTGATATTTATCCGCTTGACCGGGTCGGCCGGGCGCTGGGTAATTTCTTTCGTCCGGAAAATCTGATTGCGTTGCGGGAGTTGGCTCTCCGCCAGGTCGCGCAGGCTGTGGATCAGAGTCTGGAATCGTATCGCGAAAAAGATGAAGCCAGCGGGACTGTTGCCGTGCGCGAGCGGATTGCGGTTTGCATCAGTTCCAACCCGGCGGCACAGTATCTGATCGCGCGGGGCGCCCGTATGGCTCAAGCCATGGGCGGCGAATTGCACGTCGTGTATGTCGATCTCGGCCAGGATGACAATGAGCCCAACCAAAAAACTCTGGCAGCGAATCTTAATTTCGCCACGAACGTGGGCGCGCAAATAACCAAACTGAAGGCGAGCAGCGTGGCGCATGCTGTAGCTGATTTTGTGCGCGAAAAACACGTCACCCAGGTTGTGTTTGGACGATCGGCTACCGGTGGATGGAGAAAATATTTGTATCTGACGGCCATCAACAAATTCCTGCGAGATGCGCCCGCGGTCGACGTACACATTGTTACCCAGGAACCTGCGTGAACCCATGAATGAACATCGCCGTATCCTCGTAGTGGACGATGAACCGCAGATTCCGCGGGTGTTGCGCACCAGTCTGTCCAGCCATGGCTACGACATTCGCGTGGCTAATGACGGCGAGACCGCGCTTGAAATCATGAAAGACTGGACCCCGGATCTGGTGATCACCGACCTTTCCATGCCCCATATGGACGGACTCGAGTTGTGCCGGCGATTGCGGCTTTCAAGCAAGATCCCCATCATTGTGCTATCGGTGAAGGGCGAGGAGAAAACCAAGGTGCGGGCGCTCGATGCTGGCGCCGACGACTACGTCACCAAGCCGTTCGGGATCGAAGAATTACTGGCAAGAGTACGCGCCAATTTACGCCGTGTTCCCGCTGAAAGCGAGAGCGAGCAGGAATCTCTCATCGAAGTGGGTGATTTCCGAATTGATCTGGCGGCGCATAAAGTTGCGTTACGTGACCGCGATGTTCGTCTGACGCCAAAGGAATTCGATCTTCTGGTTTATCTCGCGCGCCAACCTCGCAAAGTAATAACTCATCGCACTTTGCTCAGCGCGATCTGGGGCGGGCAGAGTACGGAACAGGTTGAATATCTGCGGGTATTTGTTGGTCAGTTACGCAAGAAGCTGGAGCCGGAAGCATCGTCGCCGCGCTACATCGTTACCGAGCCCTGGGTTGGCTACCGCTTCGAGCCTGGCGCGTAAAGTCTGATTTTCCAAAGCAATTCCTCTTAACGAACATTCTACGAACTCTTTATTCAATCTTTACGCCTTTCGTTATCCAATCATTGAGGTACGAGCGAGCGGAGATGAGTGAGTCTGCTTGCTAGGGAAATAAGAAAGGCAAAGGAGTTTATGTCTACACTACACAATGTATCCGCGGAAGATCTGGCAAAGGTTTTTCATCATTATCACGAGGCGCTGGAAAATGACTTCCACGGACACGCCAGCCGGCAAGCAGATTATTCCTGGGAACAAGCTCCTCAAAACGAACGCAAATTGATGATTGCGGCTGCTCGGCTAACCCTGTTGGAACTGGCGGCGACATCTGAGACCCGCCAAGCCAATCGTGAGTATTTTGCCACTCCCGGCGAAGCAGATTGGGGCTGCTAGTTTAGATCCTTTATGAAATCTTTACGAAACCTTTAGCCAACCCTTAGGTCAGCAGTTGTTCAATAAGGGTGAGAAGTATCCCTGACAATTTTTGGACGGGCGATCAGCCATGCCGTTGGTCTTTATATCCGTGTGCGCAGGCGCGGCGGTTTTTATGCTGCGCTTTCTTGTTGCGCTTGTGAAAGAAAGCGGCGCATCGCAACGGCCGCTGAGAGTCTATTTCGCGAGGTTCAGTCCAGCCAAGCGGCGAGGAGAACTGATAGTCATGAATTCCAAGAGCCCCATGCGTAAGACTGCAGTCGAGACGAGCAAGCGAGCTGCCTTCATTGTCGTGGCCGCAGCATTGGTGACGCTGCCGCTTCATGGCCAACAGACTGCCGCTGATACGCCGACTGCTGCATCGGTGTCGCCCGACCAGCAAGCGACCGGAGCGCCGACAGCGGAATCCGAGCAAGAGATCATCCAAGAGCTGGCTACGATGAAGAAACGGATCGAGCAGCTCGAAGCTGCGCTTAAGCAGCATGAGGCAAGCAGAGCGGCCGACCACCGTCGTTCACAGCGCAAAGGGGACCTCGCCGCTGGCACCTCATCCGATTCCAGCACCGGCTGAGGCAGCGGTGGCGCAGAACGTCCGGCGAAAATCGACTACAGTCGCAAACGCAGGCAAAATCGCACCTTTCTCGGACTGGGACTGGACTTGGCTGAACGGCAATCCGCGCACCAAAGATGCGGCGTTCGATTCGAAATTTTTCACTCCGGAAATCCGGGCCGATGTTACTTACACTTACGATTTCAACAAACCGATAGACAACACGATAAGTGGGTCAAGCGAAATATTTCGGTCGAACGAGGTCCAGTTGGAGCAACTTGGAGTAGGCGGAGACTTCCACTATGACAACGTTCGCGCCCGATTCATGACTCAGTTCGGCATGTATTCGGAAACTACGCCGCGCAACGATCCCAGTCCGGCGAAGGGTCAGTGGGACCTCGATACTGCTTATCGGTACCTCTCGGAAGCATACGGTGGATACCACTTCAATGCGCTCGACGGTATCAACGTCGACGCCGGCATTTTCCTCTCTTACATCGGACTGTTCAGCTATTACAACTTCGATAACTGGGCGTATCAGCCGTCGTATGTGTCATCGAATACACCCTGGTTCTTTAACGGTTTGAGAGTTCAGATTTTTCCCAACCCGCATTTAAAGATTGAGCCGTGGTTCATCAATGGATGGCAGTCGTACGGTTCAGCAAACTCAAGGAAAGGTCTAGGTGGACAGATTAAATGGACTCCTTATCCTTGGATGAATGTCATCTCGAACAACTACGGGCTCGGGCACGATGACCTTTACATACCCAATCGCGGCCGCATCCACACCGACGACAGTATCGAGATAAAGTATTACGACCATCCGGAAAAAACTCTCGACAAGATGGCGTTTTCGTTTACCGGCGATATGGGGTGCGAGTTCGGTCCCAGCACAACTACGTCCACGGGCGTCTACTTACAGGGCGTCGGTTGTTCACGGTGACAGCAAGGATCCGAAATCCGTCGGAGGCGACTATTTCAAAGCGGGAATAAATCCTAAGCAGAGTTTTATCGGTTACATGCTCTACAACCGCTTCTGGTTCCATAGAGACCGGTTCGGCTTGACGCTCGGCGGTGGCCAGATCAACAATCCCGGACGCTATCTGGTTCTGGACCCTCCCATCAACGGAGAAACGGCAGAGTCGGCTGCGATCAACGCACCGTACTTTACCGGCAATCCTTCGGACCCGTTCAAGGCTTGGGATTCGTCGCTTACATTTGATTACATGCCCAGCCAGTACCTCACCTTCCGCTGGGAATACGACTATCGCCATGCCAATGTGCCGTACTGGTCGGGCCGCAACGGAGTTACCCCGCCGGGCTCGGGCGGAGTGCCTTACACAAATAATGGATATCCGCAATTTTTTGCTTGCAACGACGGAAACACGTCGGGTGCATTCACCCTCAGCGCCGCGCAAACGGCTTGCGGCGCTCAGGGCAGCAGCGTCTGGTTCCCCGATTTGCGCCGCGATGAGCAGTTCGTGGACATGGAGATTCTGGTCAAATTCTAGGCGTGCTGCTCGCAGGAGAATCCGTTTCGCGTTGTCAAGAGTTCGGATGGGTAGAGCCTGTCTATGCGAGGCACAAAGGTTCCGTTTTGAACTTTCCGAGGTTCATTGTGAAGAACGAAACTTAGGTGTGATCTAGCGGTATTGATCAAGTTCTAGTATCTATGCTTCTGGCGATCTTTCGACAGGAGCGTAGCTATGACTCGTGAATTGTGGGATGTTCTACGTGGCATTCTCAGCCGGGGTGTTTGGGGGATGTTGTTAATGGTGGTCGCTGGCGAATGCTTATTGTCGCAGCGGGCTCTCGGCCAAAACACTACGCCTGGCCCAACGCCAACAACTGAAGGGCTGCAACAACGAGTGGGCGAACTTGAAGGCGAGGTCGCCGAGTTGAAGCGCATGGTGAAAGAGCTACAAACAAATTCGCAGCAACCAGCCGGTTCGCCGGGCATTCAGAGCGCGGTGGCGACCTCAAGCGCGGACCCGAAGCCTGTCCCTGCCGAAGTGTTGGCGCTCACTCCTCAGGACAAAGCCACTCTGAAATATATGCGCGATACGACCATTAACGTTGGGGTGGATGGATATTACGAGTACAACTTTAATGCTCCCATCGGCCGAGTTAATCTGCTGCGCGCTTACGACGTTTTGAGTAACAGCTTCAGCCTGAATCAGGCCAGTGTGATATTCGATCATCCGGCGGATGCGACGGATGGGCGGCGTCTGGGTGGGCGACTCGATCTGCAATTTGGACAAGCGACGGACACGCTGCAGGGAAATCCTCTTAACGAACCACGGCCGGATATTTATCGAAATATTTTTCAGGCTTACGGAACCTATATTGTCCCCGTGGGTCGCGGATTGAATGTGGATTTCGGAAAATGGGCGAGTTCGCTCGGGATCGAAGGCAATTACACCAAAGATCAAATCAACTACTCGCGGTCATTCTGGTTTGATTACTTGCCTTTCTACCATATGGGCTTGCGCGTCACTTATCCCGTCAACGATCGTTTCGCCTTGAATTACTGGGTCGTCAACGGCACCAATCAGGTCGAACCAACGAATGCTTTCAAAGATGAGTTATTTGGCTGGACGGCGACCCCTAACAAAAAAATTAGTTGGACGATGAATTACTACTTGGGGCAGGAGCATCCTGATCGCATCAGCGTGCCGCCCACGTCGCCGATTCCGGTACAGCCCGGGCTTAGTTTTGCGCCGATCATTCCTGCACCCAATGGCCGGCTGAACATCTTAGACAGTTATGTGAGCTGGCAGGCGACTCCGAAACTCAGCCTTGCACTGGAAGGCGATTACGCAATTGAACGGTTGTGGAGAAATTCCGCGCCGGGTGAGTCGTCAGCTCCGTCGCATGTCGATGGCGGCGCCGCGTATCTCAAATATCAGCTTAGCCCCAAATTCAGCTTGGGCGGGCGCGCAGAATATATGTCCGACCGCGGAGGCCTTTTTAGCGGACTGACGCAGGCTTTAAAAGAAACCACCGCAACGTTTGATTACAACGTGACAGCCGGTTTCCTGATGCGATATGAGTGGCGTCGCGATTTCTCGAATCAGCCGTCATTCCTGACGAGCACGCAAGGCGTGCTGAGCAAACAACAAAATACGGCGACCCTGGGACTGGTCTGGTGGTGGGGCCGCAAGCAGGGTGCTTGGTGAGTTCACTCGCAAGCTTGGGAGAACATTCATGAAAGACATTATTTTCATTGCCGCTACGCTGGTATTTTTTGCCGCTGCCATTGGCTACGTACGATTCTGCGATCGGATTCGCTGAGGGAGATATCATGAGTCTTGAATCAATCCTCATGCTGGTTGTCTGCGTTTTGTTGATGGTCTATCTGCTCTACGCATTATTGATGCCGGAGAAGTTCTGATGACTGCGAATGGATGGATTCAGATACTCCTGTTCCTGGCGTTGATCTTAGCGTTGACGAAACCACTGGGCGTGTTTATGGCCCGGGTGTTCAATCGGGAACGAACGTTCCTTGATCCGATTGCCCGGCCTGTGGAACGTTTGCTATATCGCGTGACCGGGGTCGACGAGAATCATGAGATGCGCTGGACGGAATATGCCGTCGCTATGTTGATGTTCAGCGGCGTTTCCATGCTGCTGCTGTATTTGATCGAGCGCGTGCAGCAGTGGCTGCCCTTGAATCCGCAGAAGTTTGGCGCAGTTGCTCAGGACTTGGCCTTCAACACCGCCGCGTCATTCACCACTAATACCAATTGGCAGAATTACGCGGGCGAGGCCACGATGAGTTACCTCACGCAGATGGCGGGGCTGGCATACCACAACTTCACGTCGGCGGCAGTTGGCATTGCGTTGGCCATCGCGTTCGTGCGCGGTATTGCACGGCGGGAAAAAGAAACTATCGGGAACTTCTGGGTGGACATGACGCGGTCCACCCTGTGGCTGCTGCTGCCAATGTGCGTAATTTACGCGCTGGCGCTGGTTTCACAAGGAGTCGTGCAGAACCTAAAGCCGTACGACACGGCAAAGCTGATTGAATCCCAGCAAGTGCAGAAGACCGGTGCGGATGGAAAGCCGATGGTCGGACAAGACGGCAAGCCGGTGATGGACACTGTCACCGATCAGACGATCGCACAAGGGCCGGTCGCATCGCAGGAAGCCATCAAGATGCTCGGCACCAATGGCGGTGGCTTCTTTAATGCGAACAGTTCGCATCCATTCGAGAACCCCACGCCGCTCAGCAATTATCTGCAGGTGCTCTCGATTTTCGCTATCCCCGCAGGCTTGACCTACACGCTTGGACGCATGACTGGATCCCAACGCCACGGATGGGCGGTGTGGGCAGCCATGGCTTTCCTGTTCCTAGCCGGAGTCACAACGGCTTATTGGGCGGAGGCGCGGGGCAATCCGCTGCTGAAAGGAGCGGACCAGCGAGTTACGGCGTTGCAGCCAGGCGGCAACATGGAAGGCAAGGAAGCTCGCTTTGGTATTGCTGATTCTGCGCTCTTTGCCACGGTCACGACCGACGCCAGTTGCGGAGCGATCAACGGTTGGCACGATTCTTACACACCCCTCGGCGGAATGGTTCCGCTGGCGAACATCATGCTCAGCGAGACCGTTTTCGGAGGAGTGGGCGCTGGTCTCTACGGCATTCTCATCTATGTTGTGCTGGCGGTGTTTATCGCGGGATTGATGGTCGGCCGCACGCCGGAATATCTCGGCAAGAAGATTGAAGCCTATGACGTGAAGATGGCGATGCTGGTCACGCTGGTTTTTCCGGTTGTGATTCTGGTGTTGGCCGCAATTTCTTCTGTGGAGGGCTTTGGCACATCCAGCATCAGCAATCCGGGCCCTCATGGACTGACGCAAATTTTATATGCGTTCACATCCATGGCGGGAAACAACGGCTCGGCCTTCGGTGGGTTGAACGGGAACACTCCTGGTACAACAGCGCGGGCGCAATGACCATGCTGATCGGCCGCTTCTTCATGATCATTCCGATGCTGGCCATCGCCGGCAATCTGGCCAAGAAGAAATATGTTCCGCCATCGCTGGGCACCTTTCCGGTGACCACGCCGTTGTTCAGCGTGCTGCTGGTGGGCGTGATTCTGATTGTTGGTGCGCTGACCTTTTTCCCGGCGCTAAGCCTGGGTCCGGTACTTGAGCACTTGTTGATGTCGGTCGGCAAAACTTTCTGAGGAAATATGGCAGAACGGAAATCAAAATCCATTTGGGACATGAACATCGTGCGCCGCGCGACTGTGGATTCGCTGGTTAAGCTGGACCCGCGGAACATGATGAAGAACCCTGTAATGTTTGTGGTCGAAGTAGGCAGTGTGGCGACGACCATTCTGTTGATTCGCGACGCACGCGCCATCAGGGAGCTTTCGGTTTTAACCTGCAGATCACGCTGTGGTTGTGGTTTACGGTCTTGTTCGCGAATTTTGCCGAGGCCATGGCCGAGGGACGCGGCAAGGCGCAAGCCGACTCTCTGCGCAAAGCTCGCGCCGAAACCATTGCCAATCGTCTCCTGCCGAACGGCACGACTGAACAAATCGCCAGTTCCAAACTGCGCTCCGGGGACTTGGTCAGAGTTGTCGCTAGCGAGTTCATTCCCAGTGATGGTGAAATTCTTGAAGGTGTAGCTTCCGTGGACGAATCTGCAATCACAGGTGAGTCTGCTCCTGTGATTCGCGAAGCCGGAGGTGATCGGTCGGCGGTGACGGGCGGTACGCGCGTGCTTTCGGATTGGCTCAAGATCAAGATTACGTCCAACCCCGGCGAGACGTTTCTTGATCGCATGATTGCGCTTAGTCGAAGGCGCCGAGCGGCAGAAGACGCCCAACGAAATCGCCTTGAACATTCTTGCTGGCCGGGCCTGACGATTATTTTCCTGCTGGCTGTCGTCACCCTGCAGCCGTTTGCAATTTATTCCGGTTCGCCGCAGACCGTGTTCGTACTAGTGTCACTGCTGGTTTGTCTGATTCCGACTACCATTGGCGGACTGCTTTCTGCCATTGGAATTGCCGGCATGGACCGGTTGGTGCAACACAACGTGTTGGCCATGTCTGGACGCGCGGTTGAAGCTGCCGGCGACGTCAATACTCTTTTGCTCGATAAAACTGGAACGATCACTCTCGGGAATCGGCAAGCCTCCGAATTTGTGGCTGCGCCCGGAATCACTGCGGCACAGATGGCGGACGCCGCGCAGCTTTCATCATTGGCGGATGAAACCCCTGAAGGCCGCTCGATCGTTGTGCTGGCCAAGGAGAGCTATGGTCTGCGCGGTCGAGAACTTGCTTCTCAAGAAGCCACGTTCATTCCATTTACTGCGCAGACCCGCATGTCCGGCGTGGACTTGGATGGCCGTGAAATTCGCAAGGGCGCGGTCGATGCCATTACAAAATATCTCGCTCAACACGGAACCGTGCTTCCCAAAGAAATTCAGGCAGCTGTGGAAACCATTGCGCGCTCCGGAGGAACGCCGCTGGTCGTCGCTGAAAATCGCCGCGCTCTCGGCGTGATTCACCTGAAAGATATTGTGAAAGGTGGAATGCGCGAACGCTTCGATCAGTTGCGCGCGATGGGTATCAAGACTGTGATGATTACCGGAGACAATCCTCTGACTGCAGCCGCCATCGCAAGAGAAGCGGGCGTGGATGATTTCCTCGCGGAGGCAACCCCGAAAGACAAAATGGATTTGATCCGCGGCGAGCAGAAGCAAGGAAAGCTCGTAGCAATGACCGGCGATGGTACGAACGACGCACCGGCTTTGGCTCAGGCTGACGTCGGCGTAGCCATGAACACTGGAACGCAAGCGGCAAAAGAAGCCGGAAACATGGTCGATCTTGATTCGAATCCGACCAAGCTGATCGAGATCGTTGAAATCGGCAAACAACTGCTGATGACTCGCGGCGCCCTTACCACTTTTTCAATCGCCAATGACGTAGCCAAATATTTCGCGATTATTCCGGCGATGTTCGCCGCCACGTTCCCCGTGCTCAACACGCTGAACATCATGCAACTCAAAACTCCGCAGTCGGCAATTTTGTCAGCGGTCATTTTCAATGCGCTGATTATTGTGGCTTTGATCCCCCTTGCTCTTCGCGGCGTGAAATATCGGCCCATGGGGGCTGCTGTCCTGCTGCGGCGGAATCTGTGGATCTACGGCGTTGGCGGCATCATTGTGCCGTTTGTAGGAATCAAGCTGATTGATATGTTCATTACGCGCGTGGGCATGGCGTGAGAGGATTGTCATGAAAAAGAATTTAATAATCTCGGTGCTGATGACGATCGTAACCACGGTTCTGCTGGGAATCATTTATCCATTAGTGATTACGGGGCTGGCGCAATTGTTTTTCAAAGATAAAGCCAATGGGCAACTGATTGTGCAAAATGGAAAAGTCGTGGGCTCGCGAATTATCGGGCAGGCATTCGTCGGTCCGGCTTATTTTCATTCGCGCCCATCGGCGGCGGGAAATGGATATGACGCGGCCAATTCCAACGGCTCCCAACTTGGCCCTACGAATCAACACCTCATTGACCGCGTGAAAGCTGACGTCGCAACGAATCAGGCAGACAATCCCGGCCAGCCGGTGCCGGTTGATTTGGTAACCACGTCGGCTTCCGGCCTGGATCCTGATATTTCGCCCGCATCAGCGGCGTTCCAGGTGCCACGGGTTGCAAAAGAGCGCGGAGTTGACGCAGGGAAACTGCAGCAACTCATAGCCGCGCACACCGAGGCTCGGCAATGGGGGTTCCTTGGTGAGCCGCGGGTGAACGTTTTAGAGCTGAACCTCGAACTTGATCAGCGTTACCCACTGAGACGGCAGGCTGAGGCCAGGTGAAACTTCGCGGTCTCGGCCATGGCTAGTCATAAAGGCGTTTGCGCTGAGAATGTGTAATGGATCTCTACAGTGCGCTGCAATACGCCGTGTTTCTACTCATCGTTACCGCCCTGGTGCAACCGCTGGGCGGATATCTTGAGCAGGTCTTTTCCAGGAAAACAACTGCGCTTGATGGATTGTGCCTTCCGATTGAAAGACTGATCTATCGCATCACCAAGGTCGACCCGAACGTAGAAATGTCCAGCGCGGAGTACACGATGTGTCTCGTCGTCTTCGGTCTGGTTGGCACGCTCCTGCTGTATTCCGTTCTTAGGCTGCAAACTTTTCTTCCCTGGTTTTTTCCTCAGTACCAGACCACGCCGATGTCGCCAGACTTGGCGATGAACACGGCGATCAGTTTCTCGACGACCACCACCTGGCAAGCCTATGGCGGGGAAAACACCATGAGCTACTTTAGCCAGATGGCTGGCCTGTGCGTGCAGAACTTTCTGGCTGGCGCTGCGGGACTGGCGATTGGTATCGCTTTTATCCGCGGGCTGGCCGCGCAGCTTTCAGAAACACTCGGTAATTTTTGGGTCGATCTGACTCGGGCTCTGCTTTGGGTGCTTCTGCCGGGAGCACTCATCGGAGCTGTGTTTCTTGTGTGGCAGGGAGTTCCCATGAACTTCCATGACTACACAGTGGCAACTTCGCTTGAGCACACCAAACAGGTCATAGCGCAAGGGCCCGTAGCCGCGCTTGAAATCATCAAGAATCTGGGGACGAACGGAGGCGGTTTTTTCAACGCCAATGGCGCTCATCCTTATGAAAACCCAACTCCGTTGACGAACCTCGTGGAAATGTTGGCAATCGTACTCTTGCCCGCAGCCATGACCAATACCTTCGGCAGAATGGTGAACCGCCCTCAGCAAGGCTGGCTTCTTTATTGGGTAATGATGTTTCTTTTTACGGTTGGATTATTGTTTGTTCATTACTCGGAGCAGGGAGGCAATCCTCTCCTCCGCAGCGTGGACTCTCATCACAGCGGGCTGCAATCTGGCGGAAACATGGAAGGTAAAGAGGTTCGCTTTGGAATTGGCGGCTCCGCACTGACTGCGGTTGTGACCTCAAACACGGCCACCGGATCCAACAACTCGATGCACGATAGTTACACATCGCTTGGTGGATTGGTTCTGCTGGCGAACCTTCTTCTCGGGGAAGTGGTTTTCGGAGGACTGGGTACAGGTCTCATGGGAATGGTGATGGCCGCCGCAATCGCGGTCTTTCTCGCTGGTCTCATGGTTGGCCGCACACCCGAATATCTGGGCAAGAAGATCGGCCCGTGCGAAAACAAAATGGTGATGTTGTACGCGCTTGGCTGCGCCTCTTTTGATTCTTCCACTGACCGCACTCGCACGTCAGCAGTCGAGCGGGACTTTCCGGGCTGCAGACGAACAGCGGGCCTCATGGTCTAACTGAAATCCTATTTGCATTCGCGTCTTGCTTTGCCAATAACGGACAGGCATTCGCGGGTCTCAGCTCCAATACGATTTTCTACAACTTCACTACCGCGATGGCCATGATGGCTGGGAGGTTTGGCTTGGCCATCCCTGCCCTGGCATTCGCCGGTCTGTTCGCCAGACAGAAAATTACTCCGGCTTCCTTAGGGACGCTTCCTACAGATTCTCTTTCGTTCGGAGTTGTGCTTACGGCCTTTGTGCTAATCGTAACGGCATTAAGTTACCTTCCGGTGATAGCTCTTGGTCCCGTGTTGGAGAGGTTAGTTTTCGGTACGTAGGCTCTTCCAGAAAGACATGATGGAGGCGCCTCCATTAAACCTCTGCGCGAATGCTAAACTTTTGAGCGTGGCTCGTATCGCTTATCTCGAATGCACAAAATGTGGGGCATCGATTGATGCGGCGCGTCCGCAGACAGTCTGCCCTAAAGATGGCGGTGTGCTTTACGTCCGCTATAAACTTTCCGCGCTGAAATCTAAATTCACTACTGGTTCGCTCGCCGGGCGCACTCCCACGATGTGGCGCTACGCCGAAGTTTTGCCGGAGGCTGAGCCGGTGACTTTGGGCGAGGGTTTCACGCCGATGTTGCCGTCCCGCGAATTTCCCAATGTCTTTATAAAAGACGAGGGGTTAAACCCGACCGGTTCGTTCAAAGCTCGGGGCATGTCGGTCGCGGTAACCATGGCGAAATCCTATGGCCTGAAAAAATTGGCGGCGCCTTCTGCGGGCAATGCAGGCAGCGCGCTGGCAGCGTATGCGGCGGCGGCAGGGATCGAGGCGCACATCTTCATGCCCAAAGATGTGCCACTGGCGAATCGAGTGGAATGCGAAAGCTATGGTGTGCACGTCACTCTGGTCGACGGACTCATCAGCGATTGCGCACGCATGTTGGCTGAGAGAAAAGAAAAAGAAGGCTGGTTCGATGTATCCACGCTCAAGGAGCCTTTTCGCGTGGAGGGCAAGAAGACCATGGGTTACGAAGTGGCTGAACAATTGGGATGGCGAATGCCGCAGGGAATCATTTATCCCACGGGAGGGGGAGTGGGACTGATTGGGATGTGGAAAGCGTTTGAGGAGATGCAGGACCTGGGTTGGATTGGTGCGGAACGTCCGCAAATGATCGCAGTGCAAGCGGCGGGCTGCGCGCCAATTGCGAAAGCTTGGGACGACGCGACGCCCACTTCCGAATTCTGGACGAACGCCGCTACTTTGGCTGCCGGCCTGCGCGTGCCTAAGCCGTATGGAGATTATTTGATTCTCGATATTCTCAAGAAGAGCGGAGGCGTTGCGCTATCCGTGACTGACGATGAGATTATGGACGCGTTTCGCCAATGGGCTCGCGTGGAGGGAATTTTTCCTGCGCCGGAAGGAGCGGCCGCGCTCGCGGCCTATCGCAAGTTGCGCGCCAGTACTTTCTTCGGTCCTGATGACACTGTGGTGCTGTTCAATACGGGCTCGGGGTTGAAATATTTGGATGTGATCGATAGCCATACGCAGTTGGAACGCGAATCGGCGCTTGCATCGCGGCACATCGCTGGAATTATTGGACCTTATTAGTGTCGGCGCTGTTCTGCCTGCTGGCGTGATGCGTTGCGCCTCCGGGGGCAGGATGCCGGCGCTACGAACCCGGATATATGGCTGAACGTCTCTATTATCAAAATTCTTTTCTCTATGAATTCGATGCGGAAGTGGTGGATGTTGCCGCGACTTCTGATTCTCGCTCTTCTGTGATTCTGGATCGTACTGCGTTTTATCCGACCAGTGGCGGGCAGGTTTTTGATACGGGATGGATTTGTCCTCAGGAGGCGATAGGTACCAAGCTGCGCGTGATCGAGGTGATGGAAACAGACGATGGGCAAATCCTGCATGTCCTCGAGAATTTACCGTCCCTTGCGAAGGGCGCTCATGTTCACGGCCTGATTGACATTGAGCGTCGCCGCGATCATATGCAGCAGCATTCGGGTCAGCACGTTCTGTCAGCGGCGTTCTTGCGGCTGTTCAACATGCCCACGGTTTCTTTTCATATGGGCGCGGAATCTTGTTCGATTGACTTGGATACGAAGAATCTCAACGCTGCGCAGGTCGAATCCGCGGAGGCATTAGCGAATGATGTCGTCATGGAGAACCGCGCGGTAAGCATTCGTTTTGTGACGCAGGAAGAAGCGAGAGGTTTGGGACTGCGCAAAATTCCACCGGTTGAACGAGACCAGCTTCGGCTTATCGAGGTGAATGACTTTGATGTGACCGCGTGCGGGGGCACGCATGTTTCGTCCACGGGACAGATCGGTTCCATCCTGGTGCGAAAGACAGAAAAAACGCGGCAAGGTTGGCGAGTGGAATTTGTTTGCGGCAAGCGTGCCGTGGCTACGGCTCGACATGATTACACGGTGCTGGCGGAGTCGGCGGGATTGCTTTCCAGCCACGTTTGGGATACTGCGCAGCAGATACGCAAAATTCAGGATGAATCGCGGGCTTCTCGCAGAGAACGTGAACATTTAATGGAAGAGTTCGCTGATTTGTATGCCAAGCGCTTACTTGCCGAAAGCGCCGAGTACGGCGGACGGAAGTTTATCGTGTGCGTTTTTCCCGATCGCGATCTCACATTCATCAAGTTACTGGGACAACGATTGACTCGGCAGAGTGCGGGAGTAGTTGCATTTCTTGGCGTCACTTGCTGGTCAGCCCGCGTTAGTCTTTGCTCAGTCCCCGGGGCAGCCGTTCGATATGGGAGCACTCATGAAAGAAACACTTGCGCGACTCGGCGGGCGCGGCGGTGGCAGTAAAGACATGGCGCAAGGCGGCCCGGCGCAGATTGAAGGACTACAAACTGCGCTGAGTGAACTTGCAGCACGACTTTCAGGCTAAACGGTTCGACGTCAGCGGCTGAAGGCGCCGGTTAGAGGTCCTTGCTTGCTGACACTCCTATAAGGTGTGCCCTGATACGAATCGTTGGTTCGACAGGCACGTAAAGCCGACTGGCTCAGCCAGGCACGTCTTTTGCGATCGGCTTCATGCTACATTCTCCTCAGCGGGCTTCATTCGGCCAATCATGATCGGTTAAAAATGGAACAGCGGCTCATCCTCGTAAATCTTCTGATTAAGCTTGGCGTCGCCGCGGCCGTTGCCAGCACTCTTGTGCGCTCTGTCGAATTCAAATCTTTGTTGTTTCGCGAAAATCGCTCGTTGAAGCAGCAGATTTATCTGGTGCTGTGGATCGGCATTCCGCTGGCCGTCGCGGTGTGGATACGGTTCATGCAAAACAGTTTTCTGGCAGGCGACCTGTCGTTTGAGACCACAATTTTACTGGGTGTGATAGCAGGACGGTTTACCGGCATGCTGGGCGGCGCTTTTATCGCGCTGCCGGCGTTGTTGCACGGAGAATGGGCGACGCTGCCGTTTAATGTGCTCTGCGGTTTTATTGCCGGACAACTGCGCACGCTTGCGCCGGATCGCGAAGATATCTGGTCGTTCTCTCCGTTCATCGACCTCAGCGTTTATCGAATGATCCGTCGAAATCTTCCCACGCCTCGGTTGTTCGATTGGCAGGTAATGTTTTTTGTGACAATCGTGGCACTGCGGTTCGTGCACACCGAACTTTCTCGATTCCTTCCGCACGCCACGTTCACGCTGGAAGGCCTTACTGCTGAAAGTCTGAATCCATGGGTGTGGATCGCGATTTATGCCACTTCGATTATCGCCATTGGAATTGAGCTGAAGATCTGGAACAGCGTGCGTATTCAGATCAAGCTGGAAGAACAGGAACGGCTGCTCTTACACGCGCGCATGGCGGCGCTACAAAATCAGATCAACCCGCACTTTCTGTTCAATACTCTCAACTCAGTTTCATCGCTAGTTCGCTTCGATCCTGATACGGCGCGCGAGTTGATCATCAAGCTGGCTACAATTTTGCGCAGGCTGCTGAGCAGCGGCGATGCCTTCGTTCCGTTGCGCGAAGAGTTGGAGTTCATCGACAATTACCTCGATATTGAGGTGGTTCGTTTCGGTCGCGACAAATTGCAGGTCACGAAGGAACTGGAGCCGGGGTCGCTAGACGTGATGGTGCCAAGCATGCTTCTGCAGCCGCTGGTGGAAAACTCGATCAAGCATGGGCTCGCGTCAAAGATTGAAGGTGGCAGCATCGTTTTGCGAAGCCGGTTGACCGATTCCCAGGTGATCATTGAAGTGGAGGACGACGGGGTGGGCATGGGTGCGGCCAACATTTTGGAAAAACCAAGCGGGTTGGGGGGAACCGGAATTGGATTGGCAAATGTGGCCGAGAGACTGAAGGTTTTGTACGGAGAAACGGCGCGCATGACCATCGACAGTCATGAAGGCAAAGGAACCATGATTCGTTTGCGTTTACCGATTCTACCGAGCGAAGAATCTTTGCTCGCCGCGCTCTACGAAGAACGTTCCAGCACGCGGCGATAAAAATCTTCATACTGGGGAATGATCTTGGAGGCACAAAACCGGGATTGCGCGACTTCGCGACAAGCCTTGCCCATTTCGCGCAAACGGTTCTCGTCGCTCAGCAGTTCGATCGCGTAGCCAGCCATCGTATCCACATCGCCCACGTTGGCCAAAAATCCACTCTTGCCGTGCTCGATTACCTCGGGGACGCCGCCTACGCGAGTCGCGATAGGCACGGCCTCGCAAGCCATCGCTTCCAGAGCGGCTAGGCCGAATGATTCCAGTTCGCTCGGCATAAGAATTAAATCGGCGAGAGCCAATTTCTCGTGCACGTTATCCTGCTTGCCCAGAAACAGGACGTCGTTGTGAATGCCCTTTTGGACCGCCAGCCACTCGGCGCGCGAGCGATCGGGTCCATCGCCGATCAGCAGCAGTTTTGCGGGAATCTTCTTGCGCACTCGATCCAGGATTTCGATCGTATCGGTAATGCGTTTCACCGGGCGAAAGTTCGAAAGGTGCACCAGAATACGTTCTCCGTTGGGAGCATATTCCTTGCGGCGCTGCGCAGCTCCGGGATCGCGGATGTAGACATCGCAATTCACGAAGTTGTAGATGACCTGAATATTGTTTTTTACATCGAACTCGCGCAGCGTGCGCTCACGTAAATATTGTGAGATGGCAGTAACACCATCGCTTTGCTCAATGGAGAAGCGAGTAATCGGTAGATATGACCGATCCAGACCTACCAATGTAATGTCGGTGCCATGAAGCGTGGTCACGAAAGGCAGTTTCTGTCCCCTGGGCTTGGCAGCCAGCATCTGGCGAGCCAACAATGCACTTACGGAATGCGGAATCGCGTAATGCACATGCAGAAGATCGAGAGCGTAAAGTTCGGAAACTTCCGCCATGCGCGTGGCCAAAGCCAAATCGTATGGAGGATATTCGAATAGCGGATAACGCGAGACATCGACCTCGTGATAGTGAATGTTGGGATGAAGTTCAGTCAGGCGGATGGGCTGAGCATAGGAAATGAAATGAATCTCGTGTCCGCGCTCGGCTAGTTCGACGCCCAGCTCGGTCGCGACTACTCCGCTGCCGCCGTAGGTCGGATAGCAGGTGATTCCAATCTTCATCCCAATCCTCTCAAAGCTAGGCTATACGACTCTTTCTGATTCGATGGTGGCTTCTGTGGTGGGATTCAGATTTTGCGGAATTGCAGACAATTGAAGCCAGAAGTGGAACTATGACTCCGCGCTGGTGGCGCTTTTTGCGGCTGCATGGCGCCGAAGTCCGGCGTCGAGTTTTTCCAGATGTTTCTGCAGCCTCTCCTGAACATAGTCGTCGAGCTGGGTGAATTCGATTCCCATGCCTACTCCTCCATCGCTAGCTCTGACTACGCCACTGGTTTGGATCTTTTCATCGTCCATCCAGAAGGTAATTTTCACTCTTGTGCCCATGGGCAACGGAAGCAAAGTTTCTACATAACAACCGCGACCGCCAATGTCAGTGGCATTTGTCTGCATGTGAGTGCGACGGGAATCCTCGAAGCCAATCTCCAAGGGGAACCAAACTTTATGACGAGCCCATCGTCGTTTATTTTTTGACGGCGCCGCGCCGCTTTTCTCCTGCTTGGCAAGATCCAGCCAAGGGGTCTTCTGTCCGGGCAAAATTTCTACCCCGGCTTCAATCTGGCGTTCCACGCCGGAATCAATTACCCAAATTACTTTGCAGCGGACTTTCTTTTCACCGTACTGCACGCCAATCACGTCACCAGCCTTCAATGGATGGCTGATTCCTGAGAAAGTCGCGCCATCGCTACTGATGTTGGTGGCGTTGACGTTCTGAAAAAATGGACGACTGTCGGCATCCATACCCCAAATCCGCACGGGGATGACGGTCGCGAGCCGCTTTTCCGGTCTTCTATCCATGTTTTTCTACTGTCTTATGCCGTGTTTTCAGGGGATGCCATATCATAACTTGGCTCTTGCAGCTGCGTCGCGGCAATTTGGGTCATGGTCCAAATCTAAAGGTCGTGTACGTTCGAACCGCTCTCAGGCCAGGTCGCGGTACGAAATTAATTCAACCCCACTTCGAGCTAATATTTCACGGGCTTCGGGAGAAGTCAGCAAGCGTAGTTCTTGTACCCGCGAATCGCGCAGCCGGGTGCGGATACCGGCCAGTTCGGCATCGTTATAGCCCGGATGGCAAACCAGTTCCCATGTGCCTTCGGGAAGGCTCTTGACGATGCTTTCGAACAGTGGGATATCCATCGCACCGGTAGCCACAATGCCTACCGTTCCATCAGGAGTGAACATGCCTGCGGCGGTGACGGATTTGCGAAAGGACTTTCCCAGCCGGTTCAGCACTGTGACCTGGCTGAACCGCTTCCACAAGCGGGGGCGACTGGCCACGACGGATATGTGCACCGGTCCGAATGGATTGCGCAGTGCCGGAACGCCGCATGCCCGTGCCGCAACCAGCAAAGGACGCAGCACTCGCGGCAGTATGTGCGTATGTTTGTGAGTGTCGAGATGCGATACGACTACGCCGGCGGCCTGCAGTTTGCGGATCTGCGCGGTGGCTTCGGCCTCGATATCGTCCGCGTTGATTCGGCCCCTGAGCAGGCGCAGAGCGAAGGCATTCAGTGTTTCGTAAAAGCGGCCATCTTTGAATTGTTCATTGGACAGAGTCGTGGCTGTCGGTTTTTTTTCAAAGACAGGTGAGCCATCCACCAATACCACGTGGCAACCGACGTTCAGCCGCGTCGCAGATGTGGCGCGTTGAACCGCGTCATCAAAGGCCCGACCATTGGCCATAAGGGTGGAGGAGGTCACGATGCCGTGGCTATAGGCTTCCACGATGGCCCGGTTCACACCTTGAGTGAGCCCGAAATCATCCGCATTGACGATCAAACGCCGCACGCGCCAGTTTAGCAGCAGGAAGCGATATCAAATTAGCGGGAGCTTTCGCCGAGTGGAGTGCCAAGCCCGGGGCTCTCACGTATACTTGCTGGAGTCGCTGCCGCACATCTGTCATTCCGAGGTAAGCGAGGAATTTAGGTTCTTGCCTGTGCCAGCGGAATTGCCAGCACCGGCAAACACCCGGATTCCTCGCTTCGCTCGGAATGACAGTTGTAACGGATGGCATTGCGATGTACCCGCCGACGGGGCGGTTAGCTCAGTTGGTTAGAGCGCCTGCCTTACAAGCAGGAGGTCGCAGGTTCGAGTCCTGCACTGCCCACCAATTATCTGTCGTGCAATCAATCCGATAGCAGAGCATTGGTGTTGTCGTTCTGCGTCACCAGTTTATCGCTGTGCCCAGAATTGTGCCCACCTAGCCGGGACATGGCTGTGAGGACCGCATCCTCCGAAGGGTGAACGTAGCGAGCGGAGATACCAATTGAGCTGTGCCCAGCGATCCGGGCGAGGGTCCACACGTCACAACCGGATGCACCCAGCCGAGTCAAGAACGTGTGTCGCAGCGTGTAGAGCACGAACGGACGAACCTTCGAGAGTTTCAACGCCTTTGCGTGCTGCTTTTTCAGACTGCTCGGCTCCAGGTGCTCGCTCTTAGTGGGCGCAGGCCACACCCAGCCTTCTAAGGGTTTCCCGGCGGACTTCCAGCGTGCTTCCAGCAGTGCCCTGACGCGCGGAGTCATGGGAAGCATACGACGCGCTGCTTTGGTCTTACCGTGGGTGACTAGCAACGTTCCGTTGCGACCGTTCACCCATGTTATGGATTCCCACGTGAGCCTGTAGCACTCCTCGGGGCGCAGTCCGGTGTCCACAAGAACCGTGGCCACGTCAGCCAATAATCCGCTCGCGGCCCCGAGATACCGCGCTTCCTCGTCAGCAGTTAGAACACGCTCCCTATGACGCTCGCCAGAAAGCAGTTTCACTTTGGGCGCGGTGCCCAGTTCACCCCATTCCACGGCGACTCTCAACACGCGGCGCAAAATTCGCAGCGAACTGTTTACCGAGCTAACTTGCAGACCCTGCGCCTGCCGATGGCTCGCAAAGTCGGCAATTTTCTCGCTTCCAATAGCGTCAAGAGTTAGGTTCGCGAGCGGCGCATACCCCTTGATGGCCAGAAGGCCGACACGATAAAAGTCACGCCACGTTTTCCGGGTCGCGGTTGATTCACCCCACGGCTCAAAGCGTTTCTTGCAAAATTCCGCGAGTGTGGGAACTGGCTTCTTGTCTCGAATCCCCACTTCACCTTTCGCTAGAGATGTGCGGTGCGCAGCCTCCATCTGCCGAGCCACTTTGTCATTCCCCTGCTTCGTGGACTCTCGAACCGGCACGCCCTTCCATTGGAACTTGTACCAATACACGCCACCACGTTTATAGATACTCACAATTCACCTCGCTTTCTTTGTCTTCTTGCCGCTTCCCTTCGGTCTGCCACCCAGCTTGCCCCATTCGCGCATACGCCGCTCGAATTCCACCTTGCCCCACTTCTTCTTTCTCGCCCTGGCGCTGCGCTTGCCCATGAGGCTCGCCGCTTTGTTTATTTGTTCCATTCGGAAATATCATAAACCTAACGTTAGGTTATTAGCAAGCCACAATTTGAACGTTGTACCACGTGTTACCGAGTGCGATAGACTGCGCTTTAGAGTCGCAGCGAACGGCGAGGAGCATCCCAGTCCGCCTGCCAGGAGCCGCGACGCACGGGAGGTGGCAATGGGCTTTCAGCCTTTGCAGGTAGCTGAGTTGGGCCTGCCGAACGATCCGTCTCGGCCAGTGATATTCGCCCTCAGCCATGCCTTTTTGGAGAATTTCAACGCAGGGCTTTCGTTGATGTGGCAGGCTATTGCCCTAGCAAGTCCGCGGCCGGGAAAAGCGGACGAATCCGAGATCGTCCGAACCCTGAATAGCGCAATTCCGTATCTTCGGAACGTCGTTGAACTGTTGGACTGGATGTACCCGCCGAGAACTCCGGTTAATCTCATGGAGGCAATTAAAAAGGCACAGGAACTGTCGCAGATGGGTGACGAACGCGATGATCTCGAACCGCTGATTGTCGGCTTGCAAAAACGTCCTGTCGGACGGCCACACAAGCGTCAGTCGTTCGTCCTAGCATTCGAGTTTCAGTTGCAATCAAGCGCGAACAGCCAAGGAAAGGCGATGCGGAAGTTTTGTCCATGCGGGAAAGCTCACTCTGCGAACTGCGAGCAAAACTTGAAAGCCGGTTTGCGGAGCCTCAAAACGGTACTCCGGAAATACGCGCCTGAACTTGTCTCCCAATACGAGGCGCTTCACCCCAACCGAGCCACGAAAGTCAATGGGTAATAAATTCCGCTGTTTTTTTACCGATAATTTATCCGCGCCAGTTTCCTGCAGATTGCCCCGTCTCCACTAGTAGTCCTAGAGTTCACTTTGTGAAACATCACAGAGGAGTCATCACAAATGTCTGAACAAACCCTTCTGCGAGTCGGAGAATTTGCCGCTTCACTTCGCATCACGCCAGCATGCGTCCGGCGCTGGATACGGGAAAAGAAAGTGACTGTCGTAAAACTGGGGAGGCTGGTGCGAATTCCTGCGACTGAAGTTGAGCGCATCATCCAATTGGGGACGCGACCCGCCAGGTGCGGGAGCTGTCGCGGCTAATGGACGCCGCGCAGGCTGTGGCAATGTCGGAGTTGAAGCGCAAATGGGGAATCTACACTCCCGGCGAATTGAAGCAACGGTGCAAAGAGTTAGACTGCGGTTCTTTCCTGATCGGCGGACTGATCCCGCAACGAAGTCTTAGCATTGTCGTGGGGGACTCGGGACTGGGCAAGAGTCCGCTCCTGTATCAAGCGGCAATCTGTATCACTGCCGGAGTCCCTTTTCTGGGTCGTCCCGTTTCTACGGGCCGGGTGCTCTATCTCGATTTCGAGAACGGACTCGGAGACGTGGAAGAGATGGTAACCCGCCTGTCACGGCATCTCGGCTTGACGGGAGTGCCTGAGGACTTGCTGCTGTGGAACTTCAACGACGCTCCGTCCAGATGGGAACCAGCACAGCTCGCGCAGATGATCCGCGAGGCGAAGCCTGTATGGGTTGTCGTCGACTCGCTGGGCGCTTTTGCTCCCGACATCGAGGAAAAAGCTAGCATCGTGACCCGGGTTTATCAGGAGTTTCGCAAAAGTATCAGGGAGTGCGGAACGTCAATCACAGCGATGCATCACCTTCGGAAACCTTCAAGCAAGACAGACGAAGCAAGGGGTTCGAAGGGCTGTACGGTCTGGTCCGAGATCGATTGTCGTGTGAGCCTCTCAGTGGGCACCTGTTCTTGTTCTGCAACGCCCAGCGCAATCGGTTGAAGGTCCTCGTTTGGGATGGAAGCGGACTCTGGGTCTGTGCCAAGAGGTTGGAGAAAGGGCGTTTCACTTGGCCGCAATCCGGCGATGCCCAGGGCAAGGTTGTCCTGAGCCACGAGGAACTGTCACAATTGTTAGGTGGGATTGATCTGGTCAAAACCAAGCACAAGCGGTGGTACCGGAACACTCCTCCCGAAGGACATGTAGCCGCGTGAGCTGTTTGAAAGTTTCGATCGACTCTGGTAAATCAGTAACCCATTGTGAGTGCGCCTCCCATTTCTTCAGCGCCAGCCGATCTGGAACTCATCGCACGACTGAAGGGCCAGTTGCAGTACGCAGAGCTGAGGATTCGCGTGCTGGAAGAGCGTCTGCGGCTGATGCGGATCGAGCAGTATGGAGCGGTTGGCGAAAAGCTCTCCCACGCGCAAATGGTGCTGTTCGAACTTCAGCCGGTCATCAGTGATGTGATCATGGAGGCCGAGAGTAAATCCGAGACAGTGCGGCGCTCGACAAAGACATCCTGTAAGCATCCAGGCCGCCAGGAGTTGCCTCCGAATCTTCCTCGCGTAGAGCGGATTCTGCCTTGCGCGCCGGATCAGCGCGTGTGCGAACGTTGCGGCAAGGAAACAGTAGTGATCGGCTACGAGGAGAGTTCCCAGTTGGATGTGCAGCCAGCGAAGTACTTCGTGCTGGTCACGAAACGAGAGAAACGGGCTTGCCGGTCGTGTGAGGAACTCGGAGTGGTTTCGGCACCGCTGCCACCACGGATCATCGAGAAGTGCCTGGCGAGTGACCGGATCGTCATCGACACGGTCATCAGCAAGTATTGCAATCACACGCCCTTGCATCGGCAGAGCATGATTCTGGAAAGGGACCTCGGCTTGGAAATCAGCCGCGTAACGCTGGACGGCTGGGTCCTCAAAGTCGGCGAGTTGCTGATCCCGATGGTCGCGGTAATGAGACGAGAGTTGATCAGCGGAAGTTACATTCAGGCGGATGAAACCCCAGTCGATGTCCAGACACGCGAGGGCCGAGGTAAGAACCACCAAGCGTACCTCTGGCAATACAGTCGCCCCGGAGGAAGCGTGGTGTTCGACTTCCGTCTAGGTCGCGGACGCGATGGACCGAAGCGGTTCCTCGGACAGTTCGAAGGCATTCTCCAAACCGACGGCTATGCAGCGTATGACCAAATCGGTGGGCCGAGGATGGTACATGCCGCTTGTTGGTCTCATGCTAGAAGGCAGTTTTTCGAAGCAGTGCGGCTAAATCCCCGAGATCCGGTTGCAACCCCGATTGTGGCTCAGATGGACGAACTGTTTGCCGTTGATGCCGAAGCTCGCCACAAAGCGCTGACTGCTGCGGCGCGTCATGTCCATCGTCAGGAAACAGCCAAACCTCTCTTGGATGAGATCCGTAGCAAGATCGACGCAGCGCAGTCTGCTGCTTTGCCTTCCAGCGCACTTAGCAAGGCCTGCCAGTATGCGCTCGCACTGTGGAAGAAGCTCACCCGCTTCTTGGAGTATCCCGAACTAGAGCTAAGTACCAACCTGGCGGAGAACTCGATGCGTCCGATAGCTCTTGGTCGAAAGAATTGGTTGCACATCGGCAGCCCACAAGCGGGGCCGAAGGTTGCAGCGATCCTGTCAGTCGTGGAAAGCTGCCGACGGCTGAGAATCTCCGTACGCGACTATCTGGCCGCGATCCTTCCCGGACTTGCTGATGTCGCAATCCAGCGGCTACCAGCGCTTACTCCCGCTGCGTGGGCCGCCCAGCATTCGTAGACTCAAACGACCGGGCTGTTGGCGTGAAGGCGATTTTTTAACAGCTATACGCGAATTACAATCGCACCCAGTAGTGGGTCACGATCTTTCTTTGCCTGTCGAGAAGTCCCGCAACTTTTCAGCCATTCTCACCAGTTCAGGCAATGATTCGGCACCCATCTTTCGCATGATTTGGCTCCGATGAACTCTCACCGTTGCTTCGCTAGCTCCAATTTCGGCGGCTATTTGTTTGCCGAGCAGACCCGAAACAACCAGAGGCAGCACCTCCCGTTCGCGAGGCGTCAGTGATTCATAGCGCTCCCGCAGCTTTGCAACTTCTGCCTCTTGTACGCGTCTCCTCTCGTCTCGATCCAGCGCTTGGTGAATGGCCTCCAGCAGCTCTTGATCGCGGAATGGCTTTTGGAGGAATTCGACTGCTCCCGCCTTCATGGCCTCTACACTCATTCGGACATCGCCATGGGCAGTGATGAAGATAATGGGAATGGGAATGTTGGCGTCAGCCAATTGGCGCTGCAATTCGAGACCGCCTACTCTCCCTAGTCTGACGTCAAGGACGAGGCAGCTAGTTACATCCGGCGGTTTGCTCCGCAGAAACTCTTGGGCGGACCCGAAGAGCTCTACTTGGAACCCTTCAGACTCGACGACACGCTGAATCGCCCGACGAAGCGATGGATCGTCATCCACTACAAAAACAACGGGTGCCGGCTCAGTCATGAAACACGACTCACGCTTGGGCGTGCAACGTAAATTGAAAAAGCGCTCCCTTGGTACCTGACTCTACCCACAAACAGCCTCCATGGGACTCCACAATAGATCGGCTGACTGATAATCCCATTCCGATACCCTCAGGTTTGGTGGTAAAGAATGGCTGGAAGATATGCTCCGCTTGCTGCGCATCGAGTCCCTCTCCAGAATCCCGGACCTGAATGAGCACCTCGTTATGGTTCCTGGCTGACTTAATGAGAAGCTCGCGCGGCTGATGCACAAGCGAACGCATGGCTTCGATGCCATTCATGACCAAGTTGATCATGACTTGCTGCAATTGCACCCGGTCGCCGTTCAGGTGTGGAAGATCGGCGGCGAGATCAGTCCGCAACAATACACGGTTCCGGGTCAGTTCACCTCGCAACAGAATGGTGACCTCTTGAATAATTTCATTCATGTCCACTGTAGCTCGCTCCGGAGCGCCCTTCTGCAAGAGTGCGCGCATTCTTGAAATGACGGCACTCGCCCGGGTGCCGTCATTCACAACCTCCGAGATTGCCTCGCGCAACTTGACGGAGTCAGGAGTCGCACTCGCGAACTGGCTTAAACAGAAATTGGCATTAAGGACGATTGCCGCAAGGGGCTGGTTGACCTCGTGAGCAATTGCGGCAACCAGTTCCCCCATCATCATCACGCGCGTGGCGTGAGAAAGCTGTGACCGCACGTCTTGCAACGCCCATTCAGCTTGCTTCCGGTCTTCGATATCGGTATTTGTACCGTACCATCTGACAATGTGTCCTGTGGAGTCGCTCAGTGGCACGCCACGCGCCAGAAACCATCGATACTGCCCATCGGCCCCACGATGACGCTCTTCCTGCTCGTAGGGGGCGCCGGTTGCCACGGATTCGCGCCAGGCCTTTAGTACGCGCTCCCGATCATCGGGATGAAGCATGCTCTGCCAACCGTCGCCTTGCAGTTCTTCCTGCGTGAGACCTACGTAGGAGCGCCATCGTTCATTGCAGAAATCCAGCGAGCCGTCGGACGGTCCGCTCCAGATCTGCTGTGGGATCGTGTCGATCACGAGCCGCATTCGATCGTCACTTTCTCGCAAGGCTTCTTCTGCCCTCTCACGCTCGGCTATTTCCTTTCTCAGCGCTTGGTTGGACGTTTCAAGCTGTAAGGTCCGCTCAGCAACGCGACGCTCCAAGTCTTGGTTAAGCCGCTGGACTTTCGCTTCCGCCCGCCTGTCCAGTGACGATGTCATGCTGGCGGCCACGAGCACGATCAAGGTCACAAACGCAACCCCATCGTTGAACAGAGGAGAGATGCTTACGGCCCGGAATAGGTCCGGAGGCGGGCCGGGCATGAACCTTAGGGCAGCCATGCCGGTGTATTGCGCCGAGCAGAGAGCAACTCCCATAACCACGGCGCTGCCAAGCCTTCGCCGCACAGCCCATCTAGTCTCTTCTCGGAGATCGAATGCCATGAGCAGCGCAAGCAGAGAAAACAAGATTCCGAGCAAAACAGAAACGGCCAGCAGAAGGGGGGAAAACAGGATGATAGCAGGCAATCGCATTGCAGCGATGCCGACGTAGTACATGCCGAAGCCGGCGCCGCCCACGATGACGCTACCGGTTAAGGCCTCGACCAGGCCCATTTTGTGGCGGCTTACCAAGTACAGCACGACCGCAGACGCAAGGATGGCTAGCAAGAGTGACGCCAGAACTGACGGCCAGTAATACGACACGGACACAGGCAGACGGAAGGCCAGCAACGCCTTGAATTGCATCGCCCAGATGCCGATGCCCATCGAAATGGCGCCACCGGTCAACCAGGCCGCGCGAGCCCGGCCGCTGGCGGAGGTTACTCGCCCGGCAAGATCGAGCGCAGCATAGGAGGCGGCAATAGCGATCAATGCGGATTTTGCCACCTCGCCGTAGTCGTAGGAACCTGTAACTACCGCATTTGCGGAGATCATTGGCGAAGACCTCCTTGGCCCATTAGCCGACCGGATGCTCTCTTTGGATGGCGCTGCTTAATCTACACCCCCAATTGCAGTTGTCAAGTCGAGACCTAGACAACATGAGCATGCGATGCGGTCAGCATCAGCATTCTCTCCAAACGCTACACGTTCCTAAAGCTACGCTTCACCTACGCTTAGTGTTTTGCGCAAAGCCACAATAGTTTTTCCCTTACGCGCGATGATAGTTTTTCTCTTGTGATTCTAGATGAGGAGATTGTGGGGGATAGCCCTGCGTTAAAACAAGTCCTGGCCGCAGCTATGCGGGTGGCGCCAAGCGATTCTCCGGTATTAATTGCCGGCGAACCCGGGTCGGGAAAGGAATCAATCGCCCGAGCCATCCATCGTATCAGCGCTCGCAGGCACGAGAGCTTCGTCAAGATTCACAGTGTGACCCCGCCAGGGCTGCTGGAGCAGAACCTGCTTGGAAAGGAGAAGGGAGCGCCCCATAAGGCGATCAGCGCAGGGACCAGTCGGTTGGAGCTGGCTAACAAGGGAACGCTGTTTTTAGATGAACTCGCACGAATCCCGCTGGATCTTCAATCGAGGCTGCTTGAGGTGCTGAAACGGGGTGAGTTCGAACGATCAGGCAACGGTAATATCCGTGTGAATGTGCGTTTGATCGCAGCAACCAGACACGATCTTAAGGAGTTGGCTGAAAATCGATTGCACCAGGATTTGTACGATCAAATCAAGACATTCTCCATCCAGATTCCACCACTGCGCGAAAGACGGGAAGATATTCCCTTGCTGGTGCAGTATTTCGTGCAGAAGTTCGCGCGCCGTATGAATAAAGAAATCCGAACCATTCCATCTGAAACGATGGACGCTCTGCTGAATTACGATTGGCCAGGCAATGTCACCCAGTTGGAGACTTTCATCAAGCGTTCGGTGATGTCAGGCGACAGCTTCAGATTGCAAACCCCAATCGACACGTTATGACGACACTCACCGCATTGGATCGTTGTAAATGAGTTTCGAAAGTCACCCGGATTCTGAAACCAATCGTCGCAGCGATGAAGCACTATCAGAAATGGTGGATCTCACGGTCAACCACCGGACACTCCGTCGCCTGTTCCAGGAGATGGCACAGACTCTGCAGAAAGTCGTCAGCTTCGACTTCATCAACCTCTCCCTTCACGACGCGACCTTCGACACTATGCGCCTACACCTGTGGGAAGGGGGTGCCACTCCTGCTGTGCCAGCAGAAGAAGCCGGGGTTGATACAGCCAGCGGCTGGGTCTGGCAGAATCAGCGACCACTGCTCTTCCCGGATTTAGGCCAGGAAACGAGATTTCCCGCAACTTTTGACGGGTTGCGACAACGCGGTTTTTGCTCCTACTGTCTGGTGCCCTTAACCACAGCGCGGGAAAAATTGGGTGTTTTTGGTATCGCGAGTTCGCGCGAGTGGGCATACGGAACCACAGATCTCCAACTGATGGAGCGGGGAGCAGCATTGATGGCGCTGGCCGTGGAGAATGAGTTGTCCCGGCAAGCTCTGAAAAAAGAGAAAGAGCGTATGCAGGCTTTGCTGAAAGTCAACGCTGCGCTCATTACCCACACGGATCTGGGACTGTTGCTTCCCGCGATCGGGGAAGGCATTCGCAAGATTGCTAATTACGATTACGGAAGCCTTGCTTTGCAAGAAGGTGTAGCACTTCGCATCCATCCACTGGCCTCCCCGTCCGGTCAAGAGATTGGCGGAACGGAAGCAGCGGTGCCCCTATACGAAGTACCGGCGAGCCGCGCAATTCAGGACAGGGAAACGAAGTTCTTCAACGGTTCCGACTTGGCGGCCATCGATTCTCCTTTTGCGAGGCACGCACTGCAAGCAGGACTGCACTCGCTGTGTTGCATTCCGTTGAGGAGCGATAAAGGAGTCCTGGGGTCGCTCAATCTGGGCAGCACAAAGGAACAATCGGTGGACGCCAGTGACTTGAATATGCTGACGCAGATCGCCAGCCAGTTAGCGGTCTCAATCGAGAACACACGGGCCCACCAAGATCTCAAAGAACTAAAGAACAAACTGAAACAAGAGAAACTCTATCTGGAAAACGAAATACAGAGCGAATTGAACTTTGAGGAAATCATTGGCGATGACCCGGAGATCCTGAAAGTGTTGAACCTAGTGAAAACGGTTGCGCCGACCGACGCCACGGTGCTGATCCTCGGAGAGACCGGCACTGGTAAGGAATTGATCGCCCGCGCCGTTCACCGGATGAGTGAGCGCAGGGACCGCAACTTTATCAAGATGAATTGCGCTGCGATTCCCACGGGACTGTTGGAAAGCGAATTGTTTGGGCATGAGAAAGGCGCTTTCACGGGCGCGGTCAGCCAGAAACTTGGTCGGCTCGAACTGGCTGACTTGGGAACACTCTTCCTCGACGAGGTCGGAGACATTCCCCTGGAACTCCAGCCCAAGCTACTGCGCGTGTTGCAGGATCAGGAATTCGAACGCCTTGGGAGCACGCGAACAATCCACGTGAATGTGCGGCTGATTGCAGCGACCAACCGGGACCTTGCCAAGAGCATGGCTGAACGGGAGTTCCGCAGCGACCTCTTCTACCGCTTGCATGTTTTCCCCATCCGCATGCCTCCGCTGCGCCAGAGGCGCCAGGATATTCCGCTGCTCGTGCGCTATTTCGTGCAGAAGTTGGCACGCCGGATGGGCAAGCAAATTAATTCGATTCCCAGCGAAACGCTGAACAAGATGATGCAGTGGAACTGGCCTGGAAACATTCGAGAACTGGAGAATCTGGTGGAACGATCAGTTATCCTAACCACGGATTCCACATTGCACGTGCCATTGGCGGAACTGTGGCCGCAACCTGAAAGCGCAGAGACGGATGAAACGCTGCAAATGACTGATCGCCAACACATCATACGCGTGCTGCGTGGGACCCGGGGACTTCTCTCCGGGCCCGACGGAGCCGCCGTCCGACTCGGACTACCGCGAACCACGCTGCAGTCGAAAATGCAGAAGCTAGGAATCAATCATAAACACTACGAGGGTTGATTCCACTTTGACCACCGCATGCCGACTGTTAATCGCATCGGAGAGCAGAATAATCGGCACTGGTTTCGAGCTGCTCATTAAGAGCTGGAACGAGTTCGGCGAGATTGGGCAGACGCCTCTGTCGTCGCTTCCGGCTGTCGCCGTGAAGTTGGTGCCGGACATCCTCGTGGTCTTCACTCCGCGTCTGCGCCCGTCCATACTCCGAACGCTTCGGCAGTTCAGAACTAACTGCCCGCGAAGCCGGGCGGTGGTTCTCCTAACAGAAGAAGATCGCGTATTCAGTTTGGCATTACTCCACGCCGGGGCCTTCGGCGTCATCTCCTGTGGAGCGATGCCCGTGGACTTGAAAGCTTGTTTGTCGGCGGTTCGCGATGGGCTCAAGTATATAGATCCCCAATTCACTGAGGCGGCACTAGGACTCCGGTGGGCCGCAGCTCGTCCTTCTCCAAAAACCCTGAGCGAGCGGGAAACCGAGGTGTTGCGGCGGATTGCATTCGGGCATACCCAAAAGGAAATCGCCGCTGAGCTCAAGATCAGCATAAAATCCGTTGAAACCTACCGCAGTCGCATTGCCCTGAAACTCCAGATAACCTCGCGCGCCGATATGGTGAAATTCGCCATCGGTGCTGGCTTTATGTAGAGCCTTCCAAGTTGCCGAGGCGCACTTTCCACGTTGCCTGTTTTCCTGACAGCAGCGGATCATTTTTCTCTATTTCCCTACAAAGCTTCGAGTTCCACCGCCGATGGTGATCATAGTGGCGCAATCACCTGAGGAAAACCCGATATCAAGAACCGCAGCTACGAGGCAGCGACAGGTAGCCTTTCGGTAATCAGGAATCTTCCAAATTTGAAAAGGACGACAGCCATGACCGAGAGTGAGATCGTCAAGGATTTTCTGTTTGAAAGTTACGAGAACCTGGATCGGCTTGACCGCGACCTTGTCGGCCTGGAGAAAAACCCACATGATCGGGACGCGCTGGCGGGCGTGTTTCGTACCATTCACACCATCAAGGGCACCTGCGGTTTCCTGGGCTTCAACAGATTGGAAAAGGTCGCCCACGTTGGGGAGAACCTGCTGACCCGCTTGCGGGACGGGCAACTCACACTCAACCCGGAGCGTACGACGGCGCTGCTGGGAATGGTGGATGCGGTCCGGCAGATGCTTAAGAAAATCGAGTCGACTGGCCAGGATGGCGAGATCGATTACCCAGAACTGCGGGAAACGCTGACCCGACTGCAAACTGTGGTTGTGGGAGACGCCGGGAGCACTGCTGACGCGACTGCGCAACCTTCTCCACTCCGAGTTGAGAAACCGGAGAAGTTGGAAGAGGGCTCATTGTCTCCGAAAGAAGATGACCTGCCCTCGCGGGAGGAAGCTGCCCTGCCGGCACCAGTTGAACCGCCCGCGAAGCCTCGTAAGAAAGGCGACGAATCGCAACCACAGCCCGCGAAGGGAAAGATTGGCGGCTTGCTGGTCGAGCGCGGTGCGGTACAAGCCGAGGACCTCGCTCTGGCCATGCAAGAGCAGGAAAAAGGAGATCGCCGGCGTTTGGGCAAAATTCCTGTGGGCTTGGGATTGGCCAAGCCGGAAGACGTCATGGCGGCCCAGCACATCCTGGAGACTAGGCCACGCGACACTGCACCCGAGACTATCCGGGTTGGGGTAAATCTTCTCGACAATTTGATGACTCTGGTCGGGGAGCTGGTGCTGGCGCGCAACCAGCTCCTGCAAATCGCAAATACAGTACAGGACACCAACCTTCATACCGTCTGCCAGCGCATGAACCTTATCGCCACTGAGTTGCAGGGAGAAGTGATGAAGACCCGCATGCAACCTATCGGAAACGTCTGGAGCCAGTTTCCGCGCACCGTGCGCGACGTCGCGTTGGGGTGCGGAAAAGAGGTCGGCATCGAGATGGAGGGCAAGGAAACCGAACTTGACAAAACTATCATCGAGGCAATCAAAGATCCGCTTACGCATCTAGTGCGCAACTCCGTGGACCATGGCATCGAACTTCCCAAAGACCGGGTAAAGGCGGGCAAAGATCGAGCCGGACGCCTGATCCTGCGGGCCTTTCACGAGGGCGGGCAGGTCAATATCGAAATCAGCGATGACGGCGCCGGGTTGAATGCGGAGCGGATTCGCAAGAAAGCCCTGGAGCGCGGAGTCATCACCGCGGAACAGGCGCCCCGCATGACGGAACGGGAAATCTTCAATCTGATCTTCCTGCCCGGATTCTCCACCGCGGAAAAGGTGACCAACGTGTCGGGCCGCGGCGTCGGAATGGATGTGGTGAAGACGAACGTCGAAAGAATTGGAGGCACCGTGGACGTTCAATCTACCCCAGGTCGGGGCACCACCGTGCGCGTAAAGATTCCCTTGACCCTAGCTATCATTCCCGCGCTGGTGGTGACTTGCGGCGGCGATCGCTATGCCATTCCTCAGGTGAGCTTGCTCGAACTGGTGCGGCTCGAGGCCGACAAGGTTGGCAAGGGCATCGAGTTGGTTCACGGCGCGCCGGTATACCGGCTGCGTGGACGTCTGCTTCCTCTGGTGTATCTCAGCCGGGAACTTAAACTGCCGACGGATGCGAATTCCACTGCGGAAAACGACGGCGCGGTCAACATCGTTGTGCTGCAAGCCGATGATCGCCAGTTCGGATTGGTGGTGGATCAGATTAACGACACCGAAGAAATTGTCGTCAAGCCGTTGCGCAAACAACTCAAGACCGTGAAGACCTTTGCCGGCTCCAGCATCATGGGAGACGGCAAAGTAGCCCTCATCCTCGACGTGCTGGGCCTGGCGCAGCGCGCCAGCGTGGTCACGGAAACGCGGGACCGCGCCATGACTGAAAAAATCACGGAAGCGGTGGCGACGGCGGGAGACAAACAAACCTTCCTGCTCTTCGCGGGTCCGGGCGATTCGCGCATGGCCATAGCGCTCAGCACTCTGGCGCGGCTGGAAGAGTTTCCGGTGGCGCAGGTTGAAATGTCGGGGATCCAGTGGGTTACCCAGTATCGTGGCCAAATCCTGCCTTTGATTCGGCTCAATGTTGTGCTGGAAGAACGGCGGCAGAGGCTGCGGGCCCTGCAGGCTTTGCCGGCGATCGATTCAGGACCGATTCAAGTGCTGGTTTTGAATCATGAGGGGCGCTCGTTCGGCTTGGTGGTGGAACGGATTCTGGACATCGTCGAAGACCGGGCGGACGTGAAGTCGGCGGCGACTCGGCCCGCGGTTCTCTATTCGGTCGTGATCGGCGACCGGGTAACGGAATTGCTCGACATCCCGGCCATTCTGCGAATCGCGGAGTCGCATGTTGAGCGCTCCAATCCGGCAACGAAAGCGGCGGAGGCTCGAAACTAACATGGCGCAAACTTCACAGTTTTGCACCTTCTACCTGGATAAGCTGCTTTTCGGCGTGGAATTGAAAAGCGTTCAGGAAGTCATTCGCTCGCTCCAGGTCACCAAGGTGCCGCTGGCGCCGGGGGTGGTCAGTGGCCTCATCAACCTGCGCGGCCAAATCGTTACCGCAGTCGATCTGCGGCGGCGGCTTGACATCGAGCCGCGCCCGCCGGACGCGCCCGCGATGAACGTCGTAGTGCGTTCTGACGACGGTGCGGTCAGCCTGCTGGTGGATGAAATCGGCGACGTGGTCGAAGTCGACGACACCACCTTCGAGCGTCCCCCCGAAACCCTGCGCGGCACGGTCCGGGAGGTGATTACGGGCGTACACAAACTGAATGACCGGCTGATGCTGGTGCTTGACACGCAAAAGGCCTGCGAGATGACGGCGGAGGCCGCAGTTGCAGGGCAGTAGGTTGCCGCATTTGTGATCAGGGCATTGGGAAGGTTGCAAGAAAAGTTTTCTGATTTTGAATTCACCAGATCTTCAAAGGAGAATGAATTGAAACTCACACTTGGAAAGAAACTGGGACTGGGCTTTGGAGTGATCCTTGCCTTGATGGTCTTCAGTGCTGTTATGAGCTACATCAAGTCGTCGGAGGTCAAGGCCAGCCAGGACCGCGCGCTCGATATACGCTTCCCAACGGTCGCGGCCATTAAGGATGTTCGGGTGTATCTGAACGCGACCATGAACAAGGGGCGCCAGGTTGTTCTCGCGGGAACGGATGCTGCCAGGAGGGAAGCGGCAAAGAAACTGTTCGATAAAGCCTGGGACGACACCGGCAAAAGCGTCGGTGTGCTGGACGCATTGGCGCCCAAATGGACCCTTCAGTCCGACCGCGACTCCTTGGACGCCGTTAAGAAGCGAATCAGCTCTCTCCGCGCGGCCGAGGAGGGTAGCGATGACCATTGCCTCTGGCAGCGAGCGCGATGCGGTCAAC
>CAVYQB010000002.1:0-65820 GCA_963770465.1 uncultured Acidobacteriota bacterium | reverse complement strand
AGAGTCGCGCCCAGCGGCCGGGTCAAGATGAAAGCCGCCCAGAATAGAAGCGTGCGCGAAGTTTTCGTGAAGAAATAAGCGGCGGCAACGAGCGTCAACGCCCCAGCGAAGACCAGCGCTCCGCGCTCATAACCCACTCCTTGCGTGTCCGCCAGCCAGTCCCCGAGGGCAGTGCCCAAGGTGTTCGAAAAGAGGATTGTGGTCCAATAAAACATCTCAACTTTCGCTGAGGAAATATCGCGAAACGAAATCTCTCCCGCCGACCACCTCCACAACCCCAGAACCACCATGAGTCCCGCAAGCAGGATCAGCGAGCCTCCGGCATAGCCCACGCCAAGAGACCGGTCCGTAAAATCCGCCAGCGTAGTTCCAACCGTGGTGGTAGTGGCGACGATGACCGTCCAATATAAGAACCGATGAAACGACGTCGCTTTGATTTGCGCCGCGACAGCCACCAGGAAGAACCCCAGAAAAATGATCGTGCTGAGCGCGTACCCCAGCTTCAAGGTCATGGATAACGCGTCTCCTCCGGTCTCCCCGAGAGTGGTTGCGGCAATCTTAATGATCCAGAATGCAATCGTGACTTGCGGAACCTTGCTGACCGCGGTCGAAATGCGTTTTTCGCCGGCACGCTCGCCGCTGTAGGCGAGCGAAGAGTTGTGAAGATTGAAGGTGAGAGAGGTCGTGTTCATAGTCAATAGATTAATCGAAAAACTCAACCGACGGAGTGGGAAACCGGCCTCTGCGCTGGTGTCCGTGCAAAACTCCGCTTGCACGGAAATGTTGATCCTTTTCTATTCCTGTAAAATTGATCCACCATGAAAGTTGGTGTCCTGGCTCTCCAGGGCGATTTCGACGCCCACCGCAAACGGCTCGAAGAGTTGGGCGCTGAAGTTGTCTTAGTAAAGAAGCCCGAGCAATTGGATGAAATCGACGGTCTGGTAATTCCTGGTGGAGAATCGGGCACGTTCTTAAAATTGCTCGGCGAAACCGGATTCGAAAAGCTGAAGCAGTTCGTTCGCGTGAAGCCGACGTTCGGAACCTGCGCTGGCGCGATTCTCTTAGCCAACGAAGTGGAAAATCCGAAGCAATCGGGTCTCGGCGCGCTTGACATTCGCATCCGCCGCAATGCCTATGGCCGGCAGATCGACAGCTCCATCCGCGAAGGGCGACTTGGCGATTCACCCATTGAAATGGTTTTCATTCGCGCGCCTAAAATCGAGCGCGTTGGCCCAGATGTAAAAGTCATCGCCACCGAAGACGACGATCCGGTCGCCGTGCGCCAGGGGAAAGTTATGGCAGCAACTTTCCATCCAGAACTCAGCGCGGACACTCGCGTGCATCAGGCATTTCTCGATTTGATAACCAAGCCTGGCGCGTAGGGCGGGCCCTCCTGTCCGGCTGCCGTTGACGTGACTGTCTTTTCGCTCCTCCACTCGCCAAATTTTTCTCTTGACATCCTGATTATGTAACCGTACAGTTACACATTATGCGAAACCGATCGGTTACATATCAGGCGGAAGCGTTCAGCGCCCTGGCCGATCCCACCCGTCGCGCTATGCTCGATCTTCTGCGGCAGGGCAGTCTGCCAGCCGGGCAAATCGCGCGAGCGTTTCCGGTTTCGCGGCCTGCCATTTCGAAACATCTCCGTCAGTTACGTAAAGCTCATCTCGTTGAAGAAAGGCGCGAAGGCCGCCATCGCTTTTATCAGCTCAATCCGGAGCCGTTGAAGGCTGTCGATTCGTGGCTGGAACGATATCGCGTGTTCTGGCAAGCCAGTTTGACGAATTTGAAAACCTTTGTAGAGGCCGAGTACGAAAAAGAAAACGCCCAACATCGGGCAAAACACAAATAATTTTTCCGGAGGAAAGAAAATGAAAATATTTGCCATCTGCATGCTTCTGATGCTCTCCACCACTGCCGTCCTCGCGCAGACCGATGCGCAGAAATCGTTTGACCAACTGAAATCTCTCGCCGGCGCTTGGGAAGGGAAGAACTCGCAGGGCGAGCCGGTACAGGTTTCCTACCGCATGACCGCTGGAGGGTCTGCGCTGATGAGCGAAATCAACGGCCACGGCGAAGACATGATTTCCATGATTCACTTCGACGGACCTGACCGCCTGCTGCTGACCCACTACTGTACGGCGGGCAATCAGCCACGCATGCAGGCCAGCGGTTCACCCGACGGCAAGACGATCACTTTCAATTTCTTGGATGCCACCAATCTCGGAAATCCGCAAACGGGCCACATGGATCACGTCGTAATCGCCATGCTAGACGCCAATCACCACACCGAGGAGTGGAACTTTTCCGACCACGGGAAGCAGATGAAGCAAGTCTTCGATTTAACGCGCAAATAGGACTCGTCGTTCGCAAGGAACGTTCTCGATTCACCGTAGAGACGTAGCTTGCTACGTCTCTACACCCGAACAAAATAATCAAGCTAAGGAGACCCCGTGGCCACAACTCGAATCACGCCGGACCAGGATGCCATTATCAGCGAAATCGACGTCGCCGCTCCGCCGGAACGCGTTTTTCAAGCTTTGATTACTCGCGATCAAGCGATGAAGTGGGGTTCCGGCGGCAATTTCGAAATGACCGTCTGGGAGATGGACGCGCGTCCCGGAGGCAAGTGGCAATTCATCTCGCACGAAAAGGGTGTCGCCAGTCCTGACGGCACTTCGCGCGAATTCGAGCATCACGGAAAAGTGCTGGAAGTCGATCCGCCACGCACTCTCGCATATACCTGGTTCGCGAACTGGCACGAAAATCCCGCGATCGAAACCGTGGTTCGCTGGGATTTGACGCCAACATCGACTGGCACCCGAGTCAAAGTTACTCATAGCGGATTGGCGCAAATGCCGTCTACGCGCGCCGGATATAGCCAGGGCTGGCCCGGTCTGGTCGCGGCTTTCAAGAACTTTTTGGAACGCAAATAAGGAGCAAACACGATGGTTACAACCTCTACAGGAAATTTCATGGCTACAAGCGAAATCACCCCAGATCAAAACACGGTCGTCGCCGAAATTTTTATTGCCGCGCCGCCGGAGCGTGTCTTTCAAGCGATTACCGATCCGAGCCAGACTCTGCAATGGTGGGGTCAGCAAGGCGTGTATCGCATCACCGAGTGGAAGGCCGATCTTCGTGTCGGCGGCAAATGGTCGAGCGTTGGCGTTGGCGCGGACGGTAAGTCGTTTCGCAAGGACGGCGAATATCTTGAAATCGATCCGCCGCACCTACTGGTTCACACCTGGTCCGTGCCTTCGTCTCCCGAGTTGAGAACGGTGGTTCGTTGGGAGCTGGAGCCGCAGAATGTTCACGGCTTGCGTCACGATGGCCCTCATAAAGTTGGCACGGGCACGATGGTTAGAGTTCGTCACGAGGGATTTGCGGGAAATACCAAGGCAGCGACGGATCATTCTCAGGGATGGGTGCGCGTGTTTGGCTGGATGCAGCTATTCCTGGAAAAAGGAGAGACTATCGACACTCGCACAAACTAAATTGGCGATTGAGCAATCCCAGGTCTCGCAACGACGGCGAGACCTGGGGCACCCGCTGTAAATCAATTCCCGGAATGGGACGCGGTTTGGATTTTGTTGTTTCAAACGGCGCGGAGCCAGTTAGCCTATTGATGGTAGATCAGACGCGGCCGTAGCCTCGCTTCTTGAGCGAGGCTTGGGTCGCGTTTTCGTTTGCCACATAATTATGAAAGGGAACTCAGGCGCAGCTTAAACGGCTGCGCCTTTGTCGTCATGCAAATTGAAAATCAGCAATACGATAATGAGCGCGAACAAGGTTTCGATATTCAGGGAATTGGCCTCGATACGCAGAAACGCCACGGAGAAGTGGCCGAGGCGCGGTTCCTAGTGAAAGCTTCGAGCATGGGCTTTGGTGTGGCTAAGCCGTGGGGAGAAGAGCGTTATGACTTCATTCTTGATTCCGGACATTGCTTTTGGCGGGTGCAGGTGAAGTCGACGCGAGGACGCTCAGCGCGCGGATACGCGGTAGCAATTACCGGCACCACGCTGGCGCCTTACGACGAGACTCAGATTGACTTTCTGGTGGCGTACCTGGTGCCGGAAGATGCGTGGTATGTCATTCCGGTAAAGAAGCTAAAGAAACGGACGCACCTGTCCTTCAGGCCGCGTGCATCGGGGAGGTCGATGTGGGAGAAGTATCGCGAGGGATGGTGTCAGATGGCTTGTCCTTACGATGAATACGGACCGAGCAAGATTGTGACGCCACGCTGCCGGGACAATGGGCCGGTGCAGATGGCAATTTGTCCGCTGAAGGTGTTGCGGTGAGGTGACCGAAAGCATCAGCCCCGAGCCGCGAAGCGGCGTAAGAATGCAGCCCACGGCGCAAGCCGTGGGAAAAAGCGGAAGACGACCAGCCCCGGCGGGGCGAAAGAAACGTCCCGTCCAGTCCCCGAGTTTCCTCGAGGCTGTTACAAAACGGCGCGACGGTGAGAAAAACTCTGCTCTAGCCGCGTAGCGGCGGAATCTGATAGCCCGGCACGGCGGCGCCGGGAGCGAAAGTGGGACAACCGAGTCCGCTTTCAGCGGACGGCACGAGTTTGGCAACAGCCTCGGTTTTGCAAAGGTGGAGACTAATGCAGCCCGCGTCCCGATTTTCCGCTCGTGACCGCCGACCTCATCGTTCCCGCCTTTACAAGGAATGTAAAGGTGGGCCAGCCCCCAAAAACTGGAGAGACAAGGGTGGGGCACCCTGCTTGTGCCTCGCTAGTGGCTTCTACTGGGCCAGATAGCGCGCTACGGCGAAGTTATCAACGAAATCGTCTTGCGCGGGAGGGCCGAAGTTTCCCGCGGCAACGATTTTGCCGTCGCTCTGCAGAGCCAGGGCCGAGATGAATGAGATGTGGCCTTGGCCTATGGCGGTGAGCACCTTGCCATTGGACCCGAAGGAGGCGTCGAGCTGCCCGCTGGTCGTGTAGCGGGCTAGTGCGAACGACGAGGAATTGAAATACCCGTTGCCCTGGCCTGCCTGTCCCGCCACCACAATCTCGCCATTGGATTGAATCGCAAGCGCGAAGGCCGAACCCGCGGGAAAGTTATTTCCAAATCCGGTGGCGACGCCGCCGTCAGTGCCGAAGCGGGTATCCAACGTGCCATCGGAGTTATAGCGGACCAATCCAAAACCCATCTGGTTGTCTGCCACAGTAATGCCACCGCTCGTGAGAGTCATGAGCTTGCTTGGGATGGTGCCAGCCACAACGATTTTGCCATCGCTTTGAATCGCGATGCCGTTCGCCGAGTCCACGCAAGCTGCCTGTCCCGAGATGCCGAAAGTCTTATCCAGCCTGCCGTTTGGGTTGTAGCGTGCAATCGCAGCCGCTTGTGAGCTTGGCAAAAATGGTGACGAAAACAGTTCAGTCGGCGCCCCTAAGCCTGTCGTTACCAGGATCTTGCCATCCGATTGCAAAGCCATTGCGGTTGCAATCGTGGAGGTCAAAGGGGCGATACCGGCGCTGCCGAAGGTTGTATCCAGTTGACCCTCGCTGGTATAGCGCCCTATGAGACCGGCACCGGTGACCAGGATCTTGCCATCGGATTGCAAGGCGAAAGCACTGCGTATGCCGGGCCCAGAGTCGATTGATTTCGAGGTAGCAAAACCGCCATTGCCAAAAGTGGTATCGAGACTGCCGTCGGGGTTAAATCGGCCGACAGACCCTCCGAGGAACCCACCCGCCGCTGCCAGGATTTTCCCGTCGGGCTGTATAGCTACGCCAACGACAACGCCGAGGCCAAAGCTGTTGTTCACGATGCCACCCTTGCCGAAGCTGGAGTCAAGGGTTCCATTGGTGTTGAGGCGGGCCAGAGCCCCGCCGCCCGGAGTCGATCCGCCAACCACGATCTTGCCGTCACTCTGAATCGCCACCGCGACGTCCATCGTTGCATCGCCCTGCGTGAAGTTCGTGGTGAAGATTCCTCCTGTCCCAAATGTCCGATCAAGATGGCCCGCCTGGGCCAAGGCAAGAGTTGACGAAGCGATGACCACTAGAAATACCAGCCTGCCAGCAAATAGTTTCATGGACTTCTCCTCACTTTTGGATTGAAATCGGCTGCGGGTCCGCGCGAGTTGCGTGCCTACTGAATTGTCTCTTCACTGACCCTTGGCCGGCGACACTGCGAAGTAGAACTCGTGGCTGCGGTGAGGTTGTCAACAGGTTGTAATTGTTTTGTCAATTGTGCCGTGTGCCCGGTAGTGTCTTAATTTGAAGGAAGAGGAAAATCGAAACACATAGGCAAATTAAGACACTACCCGCCCGCGCTACCTCAGCGCCTGAGATATTGCGCCGGAGGCAGGATTGCGATGCCCTGCCACGGGTGCAGAGCCAGCAGATCGGCGTCTCCCGTAAGAATCAAGCCGGCCTTGCCATTCAGAGCTACTTCGAGAAACTTGTCATCCTTGGGATCGCGGCATTCGCGGAGCGGATACACAATCGGCACGAACTCAGCCAGCCGCCCAAGCAATCGCAGGAACTGCTGGCGGTCGGCAAGACTGATGTAGCGGTCAAATTTAGGGCGGGCGAGAACGTCGGCGAGCTCGTTCATGGTGGCTTCGGACACGAGTAAGAGTCCGGAGTCGGCGGCCTTGCGGACCGCATGGCCCGGAACTGAGGAGGGCAGCAGGAGTCGGCTAACCAGGCAATTAGTGTCGGCGACGATGCGCTCGCGCTCACGCATCAATTCTTCAACAATTTCTTCAGGACCGATTCAGTCATGCCGCGAGCCTTGGCCTGAGCTCCCATGCGATCGCAAAAGCGCTGGAATTCCGCGGCGTTGAGGTCGCGCATCCTTTCGTATTCCTCGGCTGACATGATCACGGCAACGTCACGGTTTTGGCGGCGAATGACAACCGGTTCGCGCTGGGCGGCGTCCAGAAGCGCAGCCAGCCGCTGCTTGGCATCCGTCGCAGAGACAGTTCGCATGATGTCTATTTTAGATAAAATGAACAAAATAGTCAAAATGCTGCGAAGGCGTTGACAGCAAATCCTATATTAGCTAATCTACATTAGCTAATGCTGCCATGGAAACCATCACCATTCACAAGGCGAAGACTCAGCTCTCGCGGCTGATTGAGAAGGCTTGCCGGGGAGAGGAAATCGTCATCGCGCGGGGATCGAAGCCGGTCGTACGGCTGGTGGCGATCGAGGATTCGCGCGGCAACCGCAAGCCCGGAGCCTTGAAGGGAAAGATTCATGTGGGCCCCGAGTTCTTCGAGCCTTTGCCTCAGGACGAACTGAAGCGCTGGGAGTAGCGCTCTATGCGTCTTCTGCTGGATACGCACACCCTGCTCTGGTGGCTGGCTGAAGACGCTTCCTTGCCGGCTTCCGCGCGCAAACTCATCGCCAACAAAAACAATGACGTTCTGGTGAGCGCCGCTTCTGTCTGGGAAATTGCCACCAAGGTGCGCCTGGGAAAGCTTCCGATTGCCCTCGACCTGGCTCATGACTTCATCGCGCACCTTGAGCGGGAGCGGTTTGAGACTCTGCCGGTAAGCGCTGACCACAGCATTCGGGCCGGCTTGTTGCCGGGGCCGCACAAGGATCCGTTCGACCGCATGCTGATCGCGCAAGCGTTGGCGGAGAATTTAGCGATTGTGAGCAACGATGTTGTGTTCGACGGTTATGGGGTCAAGCGGGTCTGGTAAGGTCATCTCCGCGACCCTGCGTTATACTGGCTTTACGTATGTCGGGTGAGCCCCAGAAGACTTTTTATCTCGAAACCTTTGGGTGCCAGATGAATGCGCACGACTCGGAAAAAGTCGTGGGGACGCTGGTATCCGAGGGGTACCGGCAGGTCGAGACTGTCGCCGAGGCTGAACTGGTTCTCTACAATACTTGCTCCATTCGCGACAAGGCCGAGCAGAAGGTGTTCAACCGGCTTAACGATTACAAGAAATTTTATAAACAGGGCAAACGCTTCGGCGTGCTGGGATGCGTGGCGCAGCAGGAAGGCGAAAAGATTTTTGAGCGCGCGCCCTATGTTTCGCTGGTCTGCGGGTCGGCGTCGTATCGAAACCTGCCGCAGATGCTGATCCAAATTGAGGCAGGGAAGCAGCGCGTCACCGGATTGGACGATCGCGAAACTGACGAATGTTTCGAGACTGAATTCACGGCGCGCACCAACCCGCATCGCGGTTACATCACCATCATTGAAGGTTGCGACAAGTTCTGCGCCTACTGCGTAGTCCCGTTTACGCGCGGTAAGGAGCGTAGCCGGACGTCAGATTCGGTATTGTCGGAGGCTCGGCAGATGGCCGATCTTGGATACACCGAAATTCAGTTGCTGGGGCAGAACGTGAATTCGTACAAAGATCCGGCAGGGAAGCGGAGCTTCGCGGAGTTGCTGGCTGCAGTGGGCGAGGTTTCCGGGATCAGGCGGGTGCGGTTTACTACTTCTCATCCTCGAGATTTTGGGCAGGACATTATCGAGGCGATCGATGCCGTCCCTACCTTGTGCGATCACGTGCATCTGCCAGTGCAAAGCGGTTCGGCACGCGTGCTGGCTGCGATGCAAAGACTTTATACGCGCGAGGAGTACCTGGAACGCATCTCATGGATTAAGGCCGCGCGGCGGGCGATCAGCATTACCAGCGATATCATTGTCGGGTTTCCAGGCGAGACCGAGGCTGAGTTTGAGGAAACTTTGTCGCTGCTGGATGAAGTCGAATACGACGCCATCTTTGGATTCAAGTATTCGCCGCGGCCGAACACTCCCGCGTTGAGTTTGCAGGACGCAATCCCGGACGAGGAAAAAGTGCGCCGATTGGCTGTGCTAAACGAGAAGCAGCGTATGATTCAGAAGCAGCGTAATGAAAGATGTATCGGGTTGACACTTGAAGTAATGGTTGAAAGTCGTAATAACGCGCGCGGGCAGTGGAGTAGCCGTACTTCGCAGAACAAGGTCTTCAATTTTACGGCGCCTGCGGACACAAAACTCAGTCCGGGTGAATATGTAACGGTAGTAACGACCGGCAGTTTTCCCAACAGCCTTTTGGGCGAATTGGTGGTATAAGGAGCTTTTCGGAGATCACGATGGAAGTCGAGATGAAAATTCGGGGCTTGCTAATGGATCCGGTGACAAATATGCCAATCGTGATCCTAAAAGATGCGGGGACGGACACCGTGCTACCGATCTGGGTGGGGATTTACGAGGCCAATGCCATCGCGCTGGAGATTGAAAAGGTGAGCACGCCGCGTCCCATGACTCACGACTTGATCAAGAACGTGCTCGTCGGGCTCGACACGATGGTCCATAAGGTTGTGGTTACGGAGCTGCGGGAAGACACGTTTTATGCGGTGATTTGGCTGGAGCGCGACGGACGGATTGTGAGCATTGATTCGCGGCCTTCGGACGCGCTGGCGCTGGCGCTGCGAGTGGATTGCCCGATCTTCGTGGAGGATGAAGTTCTCAAGAATTCCAAGTTGGCCACTACGGCCTCGGACCGCGTAACCAGCGAGGAGCTGAGGAAGTGGTTGGAAGGCCTGAATGACGAGGATTTGGGCCGATATAAGATGTAGGAATTGAGTCATTGAGTGATTGAGTCATTGAGAGATTCCAAATCACCCGATGACTCAATCTCTCAATGACTCAATCTTTTCCATGCCTGATCCGGCGGAACAACTTCAAAAAATCTACGTGGCGGGATTCGAGTTGAAGGTCTTTGACCGCTTTCCTAAGTGTGTGGGCGTGGTTCGCGATGGATGCATCGCGCTGCTCGTGCCCGGGACTGACGGCTTGCAAATGCTGGGGACGCCGGGTTGGCAGATGGGAGAGGCGATAGGGGTTTTGGTGGAAAGCGGCGGGCGTCCGGTTTTCCAGGCCAAGCAGGAAATGGTTGAAGCCACAACTGAACGATTAGACGCGCTCAGGCGATTCCGCGAAGATCTGCAAAAACTGCTAAAGCCGACGTCGTAGACAGTCATCCTTATGCGCAAGACTCTTAACCTTGACGATGACGTTTTTCAAGCGGTGCGGAGCTATGCGGAGAACCGCTCTCTGAGCCTGAGTGAGGCAGTCTGCGAACTGGTGCGCAAGGGGCTGCGCCCAACCATGCGTACGCGCATGGTGAATGGAATCCACGTGATTGAACTTCCTCCCAATTCTCCGCGAATCACGAGCCGCCAAGTCAAAGAACTCGAATCTGAATCGAAGTGAGGGTTTCGAGGGGCCACTTTGCTAACTTTACATAATACCTATTATCGGACATAAACTCTCGGACCCGCATAAACACTGCACGAAACCCTTCTAATTAGCGCAATAATCAAGCGAAAACACGTTACTCCCTTCGATTACGTCAAGTCAAGTCCTAGTTACTAAAGTACATGTCTCCGAGGTCCGGTAACCTCCGCTGTGTCCTATCTCCGTTCGCTCATCCTTCGCCGAGCTTTCAGGCGGCTGGCAAAAGGTACGGTTTGAAATACGCTCACCTCATGAGTCGGGAGGCTCACTAAATGAAAACTTATTCGATTACCGCGAAGGGTGTGAAGCACCTGGAGGAGAGCGGCAGGAAGTCTCAATCGTCTCGTGTCCTCGCTTCCATTGCAAAAGCTCCGAAGACGACGGGAGAACTCATTAAGCAATTCGCTCGCTCAATGCCGAAGGAGAACGTCTCTTGGTACGTCTGCAAGCTCGCGAAATTTGGCGCGATCAAAGGGAAGTGACGCCAATTCCCTCCCCTGTTTTTCAACTTAAGGAGAAGGATTCATGCACATCCAATTTGTTGTTTTATACGCGAGGGTTAGCAAAGGCAACGGTGAGCAGAATCTTGAGAATCAATTGCGCGATCTTCGAGCACTAGCGAAGCTCAAGGGATGGAAGATCGTTCGCGAGTACGTCGATCACGCCTCCGGATCCACAGAATCACGTCCGCAGTTTGATCGCATGATGCGTGACCTCACTAAGGGATTGATCGATGCTCAGGCCTTGCTCGTTTGGAAGATCGACCGCTTAGGCCGTTCTGTGAAGCACCTCTTCAATATCATCGACGAGCTGAAGAAAGCGGAAGTCGCCTTCATTTCGTGGAGCGATAATATCGACCTCTCCACGCCAACTGGTGAATTGATTTTCGGAGTCCTTGCCGCAGTTGCTCAGTTTGAGTTGAGTTTGATTCGTGAGCGCACTAAAGCTGGATTACGCAAGGCACGAGCCGAAGGAAAGATTCTCGGCCGGCCGATCTCCGCGTCGGGTCCTTCAGTATCCACTCTTTGGAGACGTGCGAAGGTTGCTGCGGCTGGAAAGGAACTTTTCAAACCCCTCCTACGGGGTTGATTTTGGAGATTGGTGTTGCCTTGATCTTACCTTCTAGGTCCTTCATTTGTTTTCTCAGATCGTCGGTTTTCAGCCGCTTGCTCCAACAGTCATAGAGCCTTATGCAGCTCTCGTACCTGGGACCTACCATCCTTGAAATAACAAACGCTACGATTATTCGCTGCACTGACTCACAAAAAGCCCGAGCTGTTTCCTGGAAGCCTAAATCGTCGTCTGCCACTCCTGCAGCGAACGGTATAGCGAAGGCTTCAAGGCTGTTCATGTACGCAAGTAAAGGAAAACCAACTTGGAGGGTCTGTTTATTCACATCTGGAATGTTGAGTTTGCCGCTTAATTCTATCTCGCCGTTTACAACCTCAAATCGTATAGGTGTCGTAAATACGGTCAACTTGAGCCTTTCGTGTTCGGCATTGAGCTTGACCCATAAATCGACAACGGTGTCAGCATAGTATTGGCACCTCTCGGCAGCGAACTTCAGATCCTCACGCTTAGCGTTTTTCGTCGCGATCTGTTTTGTGAGTCTGATCTGCTGCAGACCCCAGAACGCGGCACCTGCAATCGCAATTCCCGCGACGAAGTACAGCACTTCAAGAATGGCCCGAAGAGTCTCGAACCAGTGGCCAGATTTCATGGGCAAAATTGTAGCACCCCTGTGACGCGACGAAGGTTATCTATCGGTGCTCATCTGGATTTCGTAACATTTGTTACGAAATGGGCAGGCGCCGTCATCACGCATCGAACGCAGCTCGGCAGGCCGCATACAGGCAACGTCGCGACAAGCTTAAGCTCCATCAATGCGCCCTCGTCGTTCGCGGTAAACCTTGCCCGCGGCCGTGCGATCCGGGTCGTCCGTTCTGCAATTATCATCAGCCGCCTTTGCCGCTCTCCTTCGATTCAATAGGCCCGAAGAACATACCGTTATAGTGTTCTATATACAAAAATGTCTGTTTTTGGTTTACGCTGTACGCGATGCTGAGTTGGCTGTCACAGAATAAAGAATGGTTGTTTTCGGGAATCGGCGTTTCCGTTTGTCTATTGATCGGCGGACTATTTCTGCGCGTCTTCCGCCGTCCGACCTCTGTAACGCCGTCTCCGACGCCCACCTCCTCGGCACCTAGGAACGACGGCTATTCCGACAAGCCGACTCCGACGGAGATACGTGAGCAAATCGAGGCCTTACCTCCTTTCCAGCAAGGCGCGGCAATTACAGCGTATCGAGGTCTGAAGGTACGTTGGCCGGCAATCTTCAAAGGGATACACAGAGATAGACCTTCTGAGAAGACCGAGAAAAAGTGGATGCTCGTGTTAGAGTACGATAATGGTAAGTCGTACGGCGGCGCGACAATCTTTTGCCAAAATTTTGACGTTGAACAGTATCCCAGGTTGAAGTTTGCCCACGCTGGGTCGCGTGTGTATGTAAGAGGAACTATTCTAAGCGCAAGCGCTTACCTTATCTTTTATCTCGATGATGTCAGCATCGAGTTCAATGATTGAAAATTAGATTTAATAGCCTCGAAAACAGCCCCGACTAGTTGACCTCAGAGCCTCGCACGACGACGCGGAGAGCGATCTTCGAGTATGACGACACTTCCCTTCCTCGTGCCTCAGAAACGCTCTATTTGAGGCTTAAAACCTCATTCGGAAGCCTGTTTACCTATTCGACAGCTTCATAGCGTAAGTGAACCTTTTTCAAACCGGCCGTTTTGACCTGGACACTGCATGGAATGGGGCGCTGATGGTGGGTTCGACTACGTTGCCTCCCGTTGCGCCAGTTGCTTCTCAGCCGATAAGACGATCTTGGCGTGGAACAATGTGCCCGCGACGCGGGTTGCGATGGCGATCAGTTCCCTTTGTCCGATGAACACCTTGACGAGTCTCGATTGGGAGAGTTCGGGCATGTTCACTGGGCGTCCGGCGCGGATGCGTGCGGCCATTTCCTCATTTGCGGTGATGCTTGGCAGTTGCGGCAAGAGTTTGCGCGGATGAATGAAGAGTTCTTCGGTCTGACCCGACTCGTGTGCTGCTTGCAGTTCTTCCAGCGTGTGAGCATCCGTCAATTCGAATTCTGCTACTGCGGTTCGCCGTAATGACTCCAAATGGGCGCCGCAGCCCATCAGTTGGCCCATGTCGTGGGCTACAGAGCGCATGTAGGTTCCGGAGGCAACGCGGGCGCGGAATGTGGCGCGGTCGTTGGCGACCTCGGTGATTTCGAATTGCTTAATCTCAACTGGCACCGGCTTTCAGCTCAAAGTCGGCGTGCTTGCGAGCTAGCTTGTAGGCGGGCACGCCGTGAATTTTCTTGGCTGAGAACGGAGGCGGTATCTGTTCGATCTTCCCTTGAAACCGGATCGCGAGTTGGCGGACCTCTGGCAAGGATAAAATGACGGCTTGGCTTGTGCTCGTGGCTTCGCCTTCGGCGTCGTATGTGTCGGTGGCAAAGCCGAAGCGAATTGTGCCTTCGTAGGTTTTCTCGGACGAAGTGTAAAACTGCGCCAGTCGGGTAAGGTTTCCAATCACCAAAGGCAGAACTCCCGTGGCCAGTGGGTCTAGTGTTCCCAAATGTCCGACTGAGCGCTCGTGCAGAATTCGGCGTACGCGGTTGACGACATCATGGGAGGTCAGCCCGGCTGGCTTGTCGATGATGAGGACTGCATTCATGGAGTAAATTCGCAATTGCGTAATTGCTAATTTGGTGATTTAGAAGCTGGACACAACCTGCTTCATAATCGAAGCTGGTATTCTTGTAAGCGTAGCGACCCGCGCAGAATCGCGACGCTGTTGGGAAATCACTTTGTCGTACTCCCGGGCAAAGAGCAACACCCAGATTCCTCGTCGCTTGCGCTCCTCGGAATGACAAGCGTTGTTTGGAGTTGCGCTCCTCGGAATGACAAACATTGTTGGGAGTCGCGCTCCTCGGATTGACAACGTGGTCGTGTTGAATTACCCAACTACCAAATTATCAGATTACGTAATCTAATCCTTCATGATTCCCATCCGCGATGACACGCCTCGGTTCAGCACTCCGTTTGTTACGTATTTCGTTATTGCTTTGAACACGCTGGTCTTCTTGTTTGAATTGTCGGTGAGCGAACAGGGTCGTGGGGCTCTGAACAGTTTTATCTACCATTTTGGAGTGGTACCGTGGCGTTTCGACCACGTGTTGGCGGCCTGGCCCGCGTCTTCGCTGACTGGGTTGTTTCTTCCCATTCTCACCTCGATGTTTTTGCATGCGTCGTGGCTACACCTGATCGGCAACATGTGGTTTCTTTGGATATTCGGCGACAACATTGAAGATTATCTTGGACACTTCAGCTATTTGCTTTTTTATTTGGTTTGCGGGTTCGCGGCAGCGATTACGCACATTTTGTTAAATGCGGGATCGAGGTTGCCCAGCGTCGGCGCGAGCGGCGCGATTGCCGGCGTGATGGGCGCTTATTTCGTGCTGTATCCGAAAGCGCGGGTGATGATGTGGTTTCCGCCAATATTTTTCTTTCATCTTCCGGCGTGGCTGGTGCTGGGATATTGGTTCTTCATGCAATTTCTGAGCGGAGCTGCGACTTCAATTGCGGAGACCAGCCAGACGAATGGCGGAATCGCGTTCTGGGCGCATGTTGGCGGATTTGTGGCTGGGGTGGTGCTGATAAAAGTCCTGCCGGCGCGGCCGCGACGGTATCGTTATGCGGCCTGGTAGACATGGAAGAGGCAGGAACTGCGGAGTTCCTGCCCCAGCCATCTATTTACTCAGGTACCGAGCTACCTTGAACGCGGTATCGAAACCATGGGGCACGCTGATAACGTAGCCTCCAACCGCGACGATCTTGCCGTCTGGTTGGATTGTCAGGCCGTTGGCACTGACAGACGGAGGATTTTGCGAGGTTCCGAATGCGGTGACGACGGTGCCGTCGGTTCCGAATGTAGTGTCGAGTTGGCCGTTGGAGGTGTATCGAGCCAGTGCAAACACCGGCTCTGTGGTTTGGGTAGCGGTGCCGAAAATCACAATGTCACCATTCGGCTCAAGGGCCAAAGCCGAAGTTGCCACGATTGGAAAATTGGGAACCGAAGTGGCCGTGCCTCCATTGGTTCCGAAACTGGCGTCCGTCACTCCCGCAGCCAGGTAGCGAGATACCGCAAAACTAGAGGCCACAGTGCCGGCGAATGGTTGGATGGTGTTGTTCGTCAGACTCCCGCCGGCGAGAAAATTCCCAGTTCCGAGAAGCACCAAAGCGGCTGCAGTTCCGGGGCTAGCCAGCTGGCCGTCAATTCCGAAGGTGGTATCGAGACCGCCATTCGAATCATATTGAGAGATGAACCCGCTGCCCGAAAAGGAAGACGCAACCAGGATCTTGCCGTTAGGAAGAAGCGCGAGCCCAGTAGCCGGATAACCAGCGGTCCTCGCCGTGCCCCCTGTGCCGAAGCTGGTATCAAACTGGCCGTCGGACAGAAAACGGAATAAATCACGATCCGCCACCAGGATCTTGCCATCGGGTTGGATAAGCACCCCGCTCGACGCAGGGCCATTGATAAAGCTAAGAGTCACGATCCCGGCTGTCCCGAAAGTCGTATCGAGCACCCCGTTGGAAGTGTACCGGACGACAAATGCATTGAAACCTCCTGCTGAGGCTACGATCTTGCCGTCCGCTTGCAGGGCGATCGCCGTAAATGGGACGTCCTCGATACTCGGGGTGCTCACGATGCCAGAAGTTCCGAAGCTTTTGTCCAAACTCCCGTTGGTGTGGTAGCGGGCTACGGCAGGGACAGGAAAACCGCTGCTGCCGGGGATTCCGCCGCACACGAGAATTTTTCCGTCGGGCTGAATGATGACAGAGTTAGCGCTAGCCGCATTGCTGGATTGGCTTTGGTCTCCGAAATCCGTGGTTACAATGCCGCCTTTGCCGAATGTCGGATCGAGTTTGCCAGCTTGTGCAGCGCCCTGCTGGGAAGCGATCAGCAGGATAGAGAAAATCAGCAACGAAGCGCGGTGGAGTGTCTTGTAATACATATATTTGCTCCTAGTCAGCGTGATTGCCTCCAAGGCAGGCGAGGGGTCTTGGTCGGCAAGCTTAACATCCGAGCGGAAAGGTCTGTCACGGGGTTGTCACGGGGCTGTCAAAAGATGGTCAAATATTTGACGGAGTTCCGGTCGAGCTTCGCTCGATTGCGGGTGCGAGACGCTCGCGCCTACACGGGCGCCCGTTATAATCTTGTTGTGAATACATTTCCGGTTCGGCAGGTAGCGTCGGCGGAGTTCCCTACCCGTTGGGGGACGTTCCGCATCTTTGGTTTCGAAGGCGCGAATGGCGAGGGCACGGCTTCCCCGAAAGATGCCACGCGTAAAGAAGAGGCTGTGGCTCTGGTGATGGGAGACATTCATTCGGCGCCGCCGCTGGTGCGTATTCACTCGCAGTGCCTCACGGGAGACGTTTTTGGCTCGCTGCGTTGCGACTGCCGTCAGCAATTGGAGATGGCGCTTTCTATGATCGCTGAGCAAGGCGCGGGTGTGGTGATCTACGAACAGCAGGAAGGGCGCGGCATTGGCCTCATGGCCAAGTTACAGGCTTATGAACTGCAGGACTCGGGACTGGATACCGTGGAGGCAAATGAACGTTTGGGATTCGAAGCGGATCTGCGCGGGTTCGCTCTGCCGGCTGGGATTCTGAAGGCGTTGGGCGTGTCGAAGGTGCGATTGCTGTCGAATAATCCAGACAAGGTTGCGGCGCTGGAACGGGGAGACGTTGCAGTGGTGGAACGAGTTCCCTGCGAGGTCAAGCCCAGTAGCCATGCCGAGGATTATCTGAAGACTAAGAAAGAAAAGATGGGGCATCTTTTTACCTCTCGATGAGGGCGCAAAATCCTAAATCGCAGAGGCCGCTGAGAAAATCGCGCAAAGACCGCGGATTGGAAATCTGCGCCGCTCTCAGCGAGCTCTGCGGCGTTCTCAGCGGTCTCTGCGATTTAAGATTTTTACGCGGCGGGCCAAATCCGCAGCGCGGTCTGACTTGTGATTTGTTGTTTTGTTTCTGGCGGCAATGGCAGGGCGAGAAATTCTTCCAGGTTCTGCTTGATATCGGGGACACCGGGTCCTGGCCAGTCTGTGCCAAATAATGTCTTGTTGGCAATCTCCTGCAAGCGTGGAAAATATTTCAACAGCGTCTTCGGTGGAATTCCACTGATGTCGAGGTAGACGTTTGGATGGCGGCGCAGCAGGAAGAATGCGGTGTGCATCCAGAGCGGGCGCCCGCCGTGGGCGAGCAAGATTTTCAGCTTTGGGAAGTCGACGGCGACGTCGTCGATGTAAATGGGATCGCCGTATTTGTTGCGGGCGCCGGGAAAGATGGACGTTCCGGTGTGAAACATCACCGGAATACCGTTGGCTTCAGCGGCGCGATAAATAATTTCCAACTCCTTCATTCCGGTCAGGTAATCGTTGGGAAAAAGCAACTGGTGGGGCGGATGAATTTTGATCATCTGGATCTTCAGCCGAAGCAGTTGTTCCACATCGGCCATTACGTTTGCAGTGTGACGTGGGTGCAGGCTGCCGCACGAGAGCAACCGCTTGGGATTCTGTTTGACGTAGTCTGCGACGAACTGGTTCACGCCAGAGGTGAAGCCGATGACCTCCGGGGCGACGTAATTGATTAGCATTGCACGATCGATTCCGGCTTGATCGAGATGCTTCAGAAATGCTTTGGGAGAGCGGCAGAATTCAGCGATTTGCTCGTAGTTCGCGCGCTTCTTCTTCATCAGTTCAAGGGCTTGCGGCTTGAACATTTCGAGCGGCTGGATGTGGATGTGGCAGTCAGTGATCAATTGGTCGTTGGTCTTTCGTCGTTGGTCGTTGGCTTAATTCCTTTCGTTGGCCGCCTGAAGGATAGCCCGTTTCGTAAAGACTCGGATCATCTCACGCCGATACTCGGGCGTGAGCGCCGAAGTGGTCAGCGGCTTCGCGGTTTTCGCTGCCAAGTTTCCCACGGCTTCTGCCAGCGCTTCATCCACTATTTTTCCGGCTAGCAGTTCGCTTGCTCCTTTAACCAAGAGCGGCGCGGGGTTGACAGCAGTGATCGCAAGACGCGCGTCGGCGACGTGTCCGTTCGAACGCTTCATGACGACGGCGACTCCGGCGAGCGGATAGTCGATGGATCCTCGTACCCGCAACTTTCGATACACACCACGATAGTCGGCCGAAGACTCGGGCAGGAATACTCGCGTGACCAGTTCATTCGGTTGCAAATTGCGATACGCGACGCCGTCGTTCGTGTAAAACTCGCGCAACGGCAAACGCCGCAATCCGGATGAGCTGGCGATTTCAATTTCGGCATTCAAACACAGCAGCGCGGGCGGCGTGTCGCCGGAGAATGCGGCCCAGCATTTGGTTCCTCCGGGCGCCACGTGGCACAGGTCTCCATCCTTCTTTATGCAGAAGCCGCAACCTTTTCGCCAGGTGAGCGACTGGTTGTACCAGAGACAGCGCGTATCGAGACAAACGTTCCCACCAATCGTACCCATGTTGCGCAGTAGAGGGGATGCGACGGTCGCAGCGGCCTCGGTAAGCACGGGGTAACGACGGCGCAGCAAGTAGGAATGTTCGATGGTCGTGAGCGAGGTTAAAGCTCCGATTTCGACGCCAGTTCCCTGCTGCTCGCGAATGCCTTTCAGTTCCGCGATGTGGCGGATGTCGAGCACATATTGAGGCTCGAACAATTTTTGCCGCATGGATGGAATGAGGTCAGTGCCTCCGGCAACGATGCGGACGTTGTGTGCCGGGACATGCGCGGGCAAGTCGCCCGCAGCCACACGGTCGCCGTGTTTCGCCAGCAGCGAAACAGCTTCGTCCACGGTGCGCGGGCGCAGCAACTTGAATTGCGGGAGACTCAATCGTCACCTCCCGCTGGGACTGTGGTTTCGCGCCGCGACGGATCCAGCGGATGGCGCTTTGGTCCTTTGCCGCGAAACCACAGCGATCCGCCATGTTCACGGAATCTTGCGGGGGATGTGGGATCGACGCCTTCAGTCAGATTGATAACTTTCGTGTTTTTCTTCGCGCGCAGTGCCGATAGCACGCGTTCGGGCGTGAATGGCGACTCGTGCAGGCGGACGCCAACGGCGTCGTAGATCGCGTTGGCGATTGCCGGGATAGTCGCTGCGAGCGAGCCTTCGCTGCATTCTTTGGCGCCGAACGGGCCTTCGGGGTCGATGCTCTCCACGATAATCGGTTCGACCTCGGGCGATTCCACCGACGACGGGCTGCGGTATTCGAGCAGGCCCGGGTTCATCAGCATGCCTTCTTTCCAAACCATTTCTTCGGTGAGTGCCTGGCCCATACCCATCCAAACCGAGCCGATGATCTGGCCTTCGACAGAGACCGGATTCAGCGCGCGGCCACAATCGTGCGCGGCCCACACTTTGTGGACGGTCACTTCGCCGGTGTCTTCGTCGACGCTGACTTCAGCGACCTGAGCGGAATAAGAGTAGGCAGGCGATGGTCCGACTCCTGCGCCTTTGTGTTTGCCGCCTCTCGCATCAGGCGGCGGTGCGTAGGAGCCGGTTCCGGTTAGCGCGCCGTGGAAATCGATGGCGGCGACGACGGCTTCTTCGAACGTCATCCAGTCTTTGGGGCCTTCGTCTTTGCGCTTTTGCTGTAGAGAGCCACGGAGGATTTGTCCTTCAACGCGGCCACTGACAGAGGCTCCAGATTGGGTGACTTCTTCGTCTGCACGCTTTCGAAATAATCGGGGGAGCGCTTCCCTGCTTGTAGACAACGTCGTTGCGAAAAATCAAATCCTCGGGAGCGCAGTTCATTTTGCGCGCGGCAGCCAGAGCGATTTGTTTTTTAACTTCTGCGGAGGCTCGCAAGGTGGCGTTGCCAGCCATGAAGGTCACACGACTGGAGTAGGAACCGATATCGATGGGTGTGAGATCAGTGTCGGCGGCAACAATTTTGATTCGCCCGAGAGAGCAGCCCAGAGTTTCCGCGGCAATTTGAGCGGTCATGGTGTCTGAACCTTGGCCGATTTCCGAGGCGCCCGTGTAGACAACGACTCCGCCGTCACGATCAATTTTGATGTTCACGGTAGAATGCGGCATGTCAGAACGGATAATGGAATTGGCCGCGCCGCTTACGTAGTGACTGCACGCAATGCCCAAGCCGCGGCCCTTGGCCAGCTTGCCTTTGCGCTGTTTCCAGCCTGAGCGCTCGACCGTCTTTTCGATACATTCAGGAAGTCCGTAGCTCTGCACGCGTAGGCCATTCACCGTGATGCAAGGAGGCTGAAGCAGATTGCGTTGGCGAATCTCGGCTGGATCAATGCCCACCTTCGCTGCAAGTTCGTCCAGTTGCGATTCGAAAGCGAATCGAACGTTGACCGTGCCGTGGCCGCGCATAGCTCCGCACACTGGCTTGTTGGTTAGAACGCGATATCCGTCGTATTGAATATTCGGAATGTCGTATAGCGCGCCCAACAGCGCACCGGAATATAAGATGGTTACGACTCCGTAGGAACAATAGGCTCCCCCATCCTGGACCACGCGCGCTTTCACAGCGGTGATCCGGCCGTCATTCTTGATTCCAGTCTTCAGATCGATGATGGTGCGAGGGCGTCCGCGGTGGGCCCAGAAAACTTCTTCGCGCGTGTATGTGATTTTGACCGGAGCAAGCGCCTTTCGTGCCGCAATGGCAGCGATGATTTCGAGTGGGATGACTTCACTCTTGCCTCCGAAGCCTCCGCCCACTAGCGGTTTGATGACGCGAATTTGCGCCATCGGCATTTCGAGCACCAGTGAGAGCTTGTGTTGCAGGTAGTACGGAACCTGCGTTGAAGACTGCACCGTTAGCCGCCCGCGATTACCCGTGTACGGGTCGATTTCGAACGCCGCAAGCGTGCAGTGGGGTTCCATGGCGGCGTGCGTGACTTCGTTAGCGATGAAGCGGGCTTCAGCGATCTGATCGGCCTCGGCAAAACCGTTCTCGGGGTCTCCGAATACGTGGTGGTAATCTTTTTCGAGGTTGTGCGGCTTGTTGTCGTGAATTAAATCGGTCTCGGCCTTCATCGATTCTTCGGGATCGAAATAGGCTGGCAGCAATTCGTATTCGACATCAATTAATTCCAGCGCTTGATCTGCCGTAGCTTCATCGACTGCAGCGACACAGGCAACGTTGTCGCCGACGTATCGGACTTTGTCGAGCGCGAGGGCATATTCGTCATGGCCGACGGGAAGAATACCGTAGGGATTTGGCGCATCTTTTCCCGTTACCACCGCGACCACGCCTTCCAAGTTCTCGGCGCGGCTCGTGTCTATGTTTTTGATGCGGGCGTGTGGATACGGAGAATGCAGGATTCTGCCAATGAGCATGCCGGGCAGGCTGAGGTCGTCAGTGTACTTGCCGGCGCCGGTCGTTTTGCCGGCGGCGTCGACCATGGCGGTGGGTTTGCCGATGATGGAGAAACCGTTAATCGTTTGTCCTTGGTCGTTGGCCACTACAGATTCCTCGCTTCGCTCGGAATGACAAAACTAAAGTGAGCTGTCATTTCGCGGCAGCCATTCCCTTTTGCTCCGCATCAATCGCGGCCTTTATGGCCTGATACATCTGGCTGTAGCCGGTACAGCGGCAGAGATTTCCGCTGAGCGCGCTGCGAATTTCTTGCTCTGTTGGCGTTGAATTTTGGGCAAGCAGATGCTTGACGGTCATGATGAATCCCGGAGTACAGTAGCCGCACTGTGCTCCGCCCCAGTCGCCATAAGCTTTCTGAATCGCGGCGAGACTGCCGTGTTGGCTTACGCCCTCGACCGTCGTAATCTCCTGACCTTCGCAACTGGCGGCCAACAGCGTGCACGACATCATCGGGGTACCGTCGATGAGTACAGTGCAGGCACCGCAAGAGGAGTCGTCACAGCCTCGCTTGGAGCCGGTGAGATCGAGGTCCTGCCGCAATACATCGAGCAGCAGCTTGCTAGGCTCGAAAGCGAGCTCGCGAAAGCGACCGTTAACGCGAAGTTCTACGAGTTCTTTTTTCATTAAACTTAGCTTCTAGCTTCTGGCTGCTAGCTTCTGGCTATAGGCTCTTAACGGCTTCTCCACATCGGCGGCCGCTTCTCAAGAAACGCGTTGATTCCCTCCTGCGCGTCTTCCGTTTTCATTAATTCGTCGAAGTAAATCTTTTCCGCCCGGGCTAGGCCTTTGTCGAAGTGGATTGAGTCCCAGGCATAGATCGCTTTCTTGGTGATGGCAAGGGCGGCGGAACTGAGTTGCGAAAGATGATCTACCGTGTTCTGCACGGCGTGTTCCAGATCGATTTCGGGCACAACGGAATTTGCCAGGCCCATGCTTGCCGCCTCTTTGCCCGTGATGCTGCGTCCGGTGAGGACAAGATCGGCAGCGTGCTTTTGTCCTACGAGTGCCGCGAGTGCCGTGACCGCGACCGGCGGATAACATCCCAGTTTGATCTCAGGAAACCCCCAGATCGCTAGCTCAGATGTAAATACCAGATCGCAAACCATCGCCAGTTCTGCGCCTCCGCCCAGACAGTGGCCATGCACGGCGGCGATCGTGACCTTTCTTGAGCTTACTAAAGCGCGAATCACCGTGTGAAACTTTGCGAGCATTTGCTCGATTTTCTCCGGGACGTGAGCCGCAACATCGACTCCAACGGAGAACGCTTTTTGCGAACCGCTTAGGATCGTGGTTGCGATGTCACTGCGAGACTCGACTGCGATTAACGTCTCGGCCAGCTCTTCCATCATAAGAATGTCAATGATGTTCAGCGGCGGATTATTCAGCGTAATACGAGCGACCGGAGCCTGAACGTCCACAGCAATACGGGAACACTTAGTAGCTAGTTGTGTCGCCATTGGTCATGTCTCCTCGGGCGAGGGGCCCGCGCCACACAGCCGTACCGCATTTGGATTCCGGCTTTAATACCAGCTACAGATTAATCGCCGACTTACGAACTTCGCCGATTGTCGTTAACGGATCCCGTGCCCCTTCTTTTGGCGCGATCCATTTTTTCTCGTTGGCAATTATGTCCAGCAAAAGTTTTTTGTCTTCAGCTGAAGGCATGAAATCTTGCAGGTGCTGCTGGTAGGCCTTTTCATCTAACAGTTCGCCGGTTTGGGCGTGAAACTTTTGTCCTGCCCAGCGCCCGATGTTGCGATTGAACTTGATGTCGGGCGCGTAGAGCTTGGGCTCGCCCGGCCTCAGAACGCTGTTGAAGCGCTGGATTAATCCGGCAACTTCGTCGCGATACAGGTGGCGATTGTAGTCGTTCAGTTCGTCTACCTTGGCTTCTTGCGTATTTTTCGGTTCATCGTAACGGCCCTTGACTCCCCACACGTACGCCCAATGCGCCGATGAAGAGTTATCGGTACCGAACAGGTCGTATGAACTGGAAATCCATTTGTTGAGATATTTTTGAATGAGCCACGTAGGGATGACGCCGGCTTCGACGATGCGGCGGAGCCCGTCATTGCCGGTGCCCATGTGGAATGCCTCTTCCCGCAACATATAGGACATCGAGCGTCCGAGCGGGGCGAAGGCCGAGTACTTCAGCATCTGCAACTGGAATTTTCCGTCGCGGTCGACGAAGTCTGTGTAGGTGAAGAAATCCATCCAGTTATCAACATCGACGTTGAACGCTCCCAGCAGGCGTTTGTTATCGAAGGCGCGGCGTTCGAGCATTTTTTGTGCTTCGACTTTGCCCGAATAACCGAAGTGATCGATCAGCAGCGCGCACATTTGCCAGCCGTGGCGCATTTCTTCGATCATCACGCGAGTGAGCGCCTTGCGATCCCAATCGGTCGGCGCCATCTCGAAAAGATGCCGTTGCTGTTCTACGCTGGCAAATTCGGTGTCGCCCTGATAGACAATCAGGTTGATGAGAGCATCGCGCATCTGCTGCGTAGGCACCTGGCGCAGGTTTTCCCACTTGCGGCGGCCTTTGAAGGCGCCGAACTGAATTTCATCGGTTTCGATCGCTCCGTAAAGCGTGTCGAATTTAAAGTTGGCAATCTCGTCGTGGTTGACGCCGATATCTTTTCGCCAATCGTCGAACAGCCCGACCCAGTCACTGAACGTTCCGATTTTTGCAACTTTACCTGGCATAAGACCTCTGCAAGTCCGATTTTCTTTCAACTGTAGAGACGTTGCTAGCAACGTCTCTACGCCATATTGAGCCAAACTGTTTTCAGCTCGGTGTAGTGCTCGATTGCATGCACGCCCAGCTCACGGCCGAAACCCGAACTTTTGTAGCCGCCGAACGGTAACGACGCATCCATCAAGCCGTAAGTGTTGATCCAGACCGTGCCGGCGCGCAGCTGGCGGGAAACGGAATGCGCTTTTTTCACATCGCGCGTCCAAACAGCGGCCGCCAGGCCGTATGGGTTGCTGTTCGCTTGTTTGATGACTTCATCTACATCATCGAAAGTTAGTGTTGCGAGTACGGGGCCGAAGATTTCTTCTTGCGCGATTTTCATTTCATTCTTCACGCCGCCGAAAATCGTGGGCTCGATGAAGAAGCCTTTGCCACCGTCTACGGAAACGCGGTTTCCGCCCGCTATTAGCTTCGCGCCTTCTTTTTTCCCCGATTCGATGTAGCCGAGAACGGTTTGCATTTGCTCCTGACTGACGATCGCGCCCATGCGGGTTTTCGGATCAAGCGGATCCGCAGGCTGCATCTTCTTGGCTCGGGCAACAAGTTTTTCCAGGAATTCGTCCTGCACTTTGCTCTCGACGAACAATCGCGAGCCTGCGTTGCAGACTTCGCCTTTGCCGTAAAAGATTCCAGTGATCGCGCCTTTGACGGCGTTGTCAATGTCGGAATCGGCAAAGACGATGTTTGGCGATTTGCCGCCCAGTTCGAGGGTCAAGCGCTTCATGCTGTCGGCGGCGCTGCGCATGATTTCCTTGCCTACGTCAGTCGATCCGGTGAAGGCAATTTTGTCGATTCCGGGGTGGCGAACAATTGTTCTTCCGACTTCCGAACGGCCGGTAACAATGTTCAGAACTCCTGCAGGCACGCCCGCCTCAACTGCCAATTCGCCGAAGCGAAGCGCCGTCAGTGAAGTTAGGCTCGCGGGCTTCCAGACAATTGTGTTGCCGCAAGCCAGCGCGGGGCCAAGCTTCCACGAAGCTAAAAGGAGCGGGAAATTCCACGGCACGATCAGTCCAACAACGCCCACGGGTTCGCGCAAGGTATAGGTGAATGCGGTTTCTACTGTGTTGACCGTTTCGCCGTGAATCTTTGTTGCCCAGCCCGCGTAGTAGCGAAGAACGTCGATCACCATGGGCATGTCAACGTATCGAGACTCGAAAATTGGCTTGCCGTTGTCGAGGGTTTCGAGTTCGGCAAACTCGTCGATGTTCTTTTCGAGCAAGTCGGCGAGATGCCAGATCAGGCGTCCGCGCTCACTAGCGGACATCTTGCGCCAAGGACCGCTGCGGTCTTCGAAAGCGCGGCGGGCTGCGTCGACCGCGCGATCAACATCGGTTGATGAGGCTTCGGCAATCTGGGTTAGAACCTCGCCGGTTGCAGGGTTGGTGGTGTCGAAGTTCTTCGCAGCTGCGCTCCACTGGCCGTCGATAAGAAGGCGCCCGGGGGACAGTTTGGTTTTGGTGGCTGTGATCATCGTTTTCCGATCGATAAAAACTAATGGAGGCCGGGCGCCCTCGCCCGGTCCTCCATTGTTCTATTTCGCTTTGAATACTGCCGGCCGTTTTTCGACATATGCGGCCAGACCTTCCTTCGCGTCTTCGCTCTGGAAAAGTAGCTGTTGATTTTCCCGTTCGACGGCCAGTGCGGACTCCATGGGAATTTCCCAACCCGTCTGTACCGCGCGCTTGATTCGTCCCACAGCCTTGGCGGCTTTATTTGGCGGGCAGAACTGGCGAGCGTATTCCATGATGTTTTCCATGAAACCGTCGCGCTCAAAAATGTCGTTGATGATTCCGAATTCTTTCGCTTCTTCAAAAGAGAAAGTGTTCCCTGTGACCATCAACTCAATCGCCTTGCTTTTTCCTACCATTCGCGAAAGCCGCTGCGTGCCGCCGGTTCCAGGTAGCACACCCAAATTCACTTCTGGCAAACCGATTTTTCCGGCGTCTTGCCGCGCAATGCGAATGTCGGCAGCCATCGCGATTTCGAGGCCGCCGCCGACGCAGTGTCCGTTGATCGCAGCGATTACCAGCTTCGGAGTGTGCTCTAACCGAAGCAGCATCTCGTTGGCGTGCAGGCAAAAGTAATACTTGAACGTGGGGTCTACGCTGGCCAGCATTTTGATGTTCGCGCCGGCAGAAAAGAATTTGTCGCCGGATCCGGTGAGCACAATGACGTAGACACCGTTGTCCATGCGCGCTTTCAAAATAGCGTCATCGAGCTGGCGATTCATTTCGTAGGTGTAAGTGTTGGCGGGAGGATCGAACATCTCGATCACTGCCACTCCGCCATCGGCGCGGTAGTTCACCAGTTGCTTCGTCTCTGCAGCTGCAGGCTGCAACGTTGTAGCCATATTCCATGCTCCTTTTAAGTCTGAATTAGTTCGATGCCGCTTTTTTCTTTTGAGATTTCTTGCTTGGCAGCGCGGAACGCTGCGTAACGCCGCCGATTCCTCGCAAGAAAAGTTCACTCATCCCACGCGCTAAATGTTCCGCGTCGGCGTCGACGCGTGGGTTGTACCAGGTATAAATCCAATTCATCATGCCGAACAAACTCAGCACTGCTATGCGGGTAGAAAATTCCAGTTTCTCTGCGGCCTTGAAGTCGTCGAGCAAACCCACACACATCCGGTAGTACGCACGTTTCAGAGAAGCGATCTCGGTCCCGAAGCCGTTTTTCAGCACCTCGGCCTCGTGCGAAAGCACCTTCATCGCCTTCTGATTTGTCAGAAAATATTCCAGATGGTTGAGAATGAAAATGCGAATGCGCTGTTCCGGGTCGGACACTTTGTCGAGACGTTCACGCAGATTGTCAACGATAGTGCTGAAAGTGTGCTTCTGGATCAGGTAGAGGAGTTTCTCTTTGGACTCAAAATAATAATAGAGGCCCGACAGAGACATGCCGCTGGAGCGAGCGAGGTCGCGCATGGACGCGCCCTCATATCCTTTTTCGTAAAAAACTTCGGTCGCGTGCGCCAATATCTTGCCTAACCGGCGGTCAAAACGGCTTCCAGCAGCTGGCGGCGCAATGTTGGCACGGCGGCGGACTGAAACGGCCGACGTCTGTGAGGAGGACAATGCCATGCAATGTTCGAACGTTCGTTCAAATTATAGCGCGCCTGTGATGTGAATCACAAGCGGCAGTGACGACGACCTAAAGCGCCGCCTCGTACGCCCGCAGCAGCCACTCCAAAAGATCGCGAAGGTCACCCTTGGCGCTCACTGCGAACGTAAACCAGCGCGCTTTGTGCATCTCGGTGAATCCGATCCGAGAATCGCGCCGCGCGCGCGTCATAATGCGCGGCCCGGCGGATTCCAATTTGAAGGCTATCGAGTTCTGGGGTTCGAGAGCGCGTGTGCGCGGCAGTAGTGCAAAGATCTTATCCTCCCGGTAGAGTGCAGTGAATCCAAAGAAGAACCGCGACCGAACCTGTGGCCACGTTGCTGTTTCGGCCGCCAACGCCGCCGCCCACGCTTTCATCTCTTCTGATTCCTGTAGCGGGCGAGGTCCGGAGAATTTGTCGGAGGCCTTTCTCATACGACACTCCGTCAGTTCCGGATGTCGGCCATCAATTGCTCAACTTCGGCTTTCAAGTCGGCCGTCAGCGGCAACAACGGCAAACGAGACGGACCGCCAAAGTAACCGTTGAAATCCATGGCATGCTTCATGCCGGGAATGCCTAACCCGCCAACCACACGCTGGGCCGCGTGCGCGATCCGCGCCTGTTTCAAGCGGGCGAGTTCAATGTCGCCTTCTTTCCACGCAGCATGAATTTCATAGCACGCCGTTGGGGCGGCGTCGGCGAAGGCGAGAATCGCGCCCACCGCGCCGACCTGGAAGGATGGTTCAAGGGATTGCGCAGCGCCGACGAGCACTTGAAATCCGACTTCTTTTTGCCGCGTCTTTAAACCGGAGATCACGGTGACTGCGGCGGAAGAAGGACCACGGCCGGGCAATGGTTTGGACGAGCGTGATTCGTCCAGCTTTTCTTCTGCTGAGCCAGCGAGCACACCCACTGGTATCAGTTCCCTGCCCTGTCCGTTGTCGTTCGCTGAAGCCTTCAGCATCCTTGGAGTTACTGCGTCGAATGTTTCGGTGACCGTGGTGCTGCGCTTTACATGCCGCGTGCCCGCAACCATGCGCCGGACTTTTTCGACGTCGCCGCAGGATTCCTTAATTCCGATCAGGTTCGGATGTTCCGCCAATTCGACGACCAACTCGACCGGAATGTCGTAACCGGTTGCCTGCGGAAAATTGTAGATGATCACGGGCAATGGCGAGCAGTCGGCCACGGTACGATAAAAAGCCAGTATATTGGCGGGCTGCATTTGCTTCTTGTAGTAGTGAGGCGTCCGAACCATGGCAACGTCGTAGCCTAGTTCGGCGGCGTATTCGGTCAGGCGTAGAGTCTCGATCGCGGATTCAATCCCAGTTCCGGCGATCAACACTTTATTCGGTGCGGCTGCCTCGCGAGTGCCCTTGAGCACATCACGGCGCTCCTGGTCGGACAGCATGATCGCTTCTCCGGTCGAACCGAGTGCAACTATGCCCGCGACCGGCGTCTTCGAGTAGCGTTCGACATTGGCTTCGAGCTTTTTGAAATAAATGTTTCCGTCAGGATAAAACGGGGTAGTAATGGGCGGAAAGATGCCATGAAGTAGCATTGGATTTTACGCTCCTGGTTTAAGCACCTTGTAGAATACAGCGGAAACGGAGTCTGCGGCGATTGAAACTAGCTACCGTCTGGCTGAATGTCGCTCCGCGTGCAGCTTTTGCAGCGCCTGCACTCTAATCTGTCCCCGCTGCAGAGCAAAAATTCCTTCAGCTGCGGCGCGGGCGGCGGATAGCGTTGTGATAGTGGGTATGCGCGCGCTGACGGCGGCGCGGCGGATGGCCTTCTCATCGAAAAAGGGATCAACGCCATGGGGCGTGTTGATGATGAGCTGAATTCGCTCGCCTTTTATCAAATCGACCACGTTGGGACGGCCTTCCTTCACTTTATAGACCCGCTCAACCGTCATGCCGGCGTTCTCCAGCACGTCGGCAGTGCCCGCCGTGGCCACGAGTTTGAAGCCCATGTCTACGAACTTGCGGGCAACGTCTGCCACCTGCTGTTTGTCATGATCGGTGACACTGACGAAGACCGTGCCTTGGGTCGGCAATTTCTGTCCGGCTGCGGTTTGCGCTTTGGCAAAGGCTTCGCCGAAGTTGTCGGCCACTCCCATGACCTCGCCGGTGGATTTCATCTCCGGGCCGAGGACGGTATCCACGCCGGGGAATTTGTTCCAGGGGAAAACTGGAGATTTCACGTAGTAGCAATGTCCGGTGTCGAGGTCGGCCCGGCGCTCGATGAATTCCGGCAGGAATTCTCGCAGCTTGCGCCCCGTCATCAGCCGAGCGGCGATCTTGGCCATGGGCACGCCGGTTGCCTTCGACACAAACGGGACCGTCCGCGAGGCTCGTGGATTCACTTCCAGCACATAAACTTTGTCGCCGTCGGATTTGGAATGACCATTGCTGCGAGGAATTGCAAATTGGATATTCATGAGACCAACTACTTGCAGAGCTCGGGCCAATTTGAATGTGTACTCGCGCATGCGGTCCATCAAAGGCTGGGGAATGTCGACGGCTGGCAGCACGCAGGAGGAATCGCCGGAGTGGATGCCGGCTTCCTCGATGTGTTGCATGATTCCGCCGATGACCACGTCTTCGCTATCCGAGAGCGCGTCTACGTCCACTTCGATTGCATCTTCGAGGAAATGATCGATGAGCACGGGGCGGTCCTGCGAATATTCGACTGCCTCTTTCATGTAGCGGACAACGGTTTCTTCGTCGTAGGCGATGACCATGGCGCGTCCGCCGAGAACGTATGAGGGCCGCACTAGCACAGGGTATCCAACTCTATTTGCGCCGGCGACGGCTTCTTCGATCGAGGCTGCCATAGCGCCTGGCGCTTGCGGGATATCGAGTTCGTCAAGCAACTTGCCAAAGCGTTTGCGATCTTCAGCCAAATCGATATGCTCCGGAGCGGTGCCGATGATGCTGACACCCGCGGCTTTCAATGGCAGAGAAAGGTTCAACGGCGTCTGCCCGCCAAATTGCACGATGACTCCGACTGGCGCTCCCGATGATGATTCGTGTTCGCAAATCGCGAGCACATCTTCGAGGGTCAAGGGCTCGAAGTACAGGCGGTCGCTGGTGTCGTAGTCGGTGGAGACGGTCTCGGGATTGCAGTTGATCATGATCGTCTCGTAGTCGTCGTCGCGCAGAGCGAATGCCGCATGGCAGCAGCAGTAATCGAATTCAATTCCCTGCCCTATGCGATTGGGTCCGCTGCCCAGGATGATAACTTTCTTTTTCGCGGTTGGCGTCGCCTCATCCTCTTCTTCGTATGTGGAATAGAGGTAAGGCGTATAGCTTTCAAATTCGGCTGCGCAAGTATCCACGCGCTTGTACACCGGCTTGATGCCGTGCTTCTTGCGCTGGTGGCGAACTTTGTCCAAGTCGCCTTTGCCGTTTAGACGCCAGGTTGCTGCGAGGCGTCCGTCGGAGAATCCCATGCGCTTGGCTTCGCGCAGCACGTCGGTCGGGATCGATTCCATGGGATGTTTTTCCAGCTCGAGCTGCATGTCGTTAATTTCTTTGAGCTGGTAAAGAAACCACGGATCAATCGAAGTCATCTTCGCCAGTTGCTTAACGGTGTGGCCTTGCCGCAACGCGTAACGAACGTACGAGAGCCGCTCGGGATGCGGTGTTACTAGCCTCTGAGTCAGAATCTTCGGTTCGATTTTTTCTCCGCCGATGCGCTTTCCCGTGTCGAGTGCGCGCACGGCTTTCATTAGGGCTTCTTTGAAAGTGCGGCCGATGGCCATAACTTCGCCCATGGATTTCATCTGCGGACCGAGGTTCTCGTCTGCTCCGGGGAATTTCTCGAACTGCCACTTGGGAATTTTCACCACGACGTAATCGAGCGTGGGCTCGAAGCAAGCCGGCGTCTTGCGCGTAATGTCGTTAGGAATTTCATCCAGCGTGTAACCCACTGCCAGCTTCGCGGCAATTTTCGCGATGGGGAATCCGGTTGCTTTCGAGGCCAGCGCTGACGACCGCGAGACTCGTGGATTCATCTCGATTACCACCATGCGGCCGGTGGTGGGATGAACGCCGAATTGAATATTCGATCCGCCGGTCTCAACGCCGATCTCGCGAATCACGGCAATGGCCGCGTCGCGCATGGCTTGATATTCGCGGTCAGTGAGAGTCTGGGCCGGAGCGACGGTTATTGAATCTCCGGTATGCACGCCCATGGGATCGAAGTTTTCAATTGAGCAAATGATGATGACGTTATCTTTGAGGTCGCGCATCACCTCAAGTTCGTATTCTTTCCATCCCAACACCGACTCTTCGATCAGCGCTTCGTGTACGGGAGAAAAATCGAGACCGCGAGCGAGCACTTCCATCAACTCTTCGCGGTTGTAGCCGATGCCGCCGCCACTTCCGCCCAGTGTGAACGATGGGCGGACGATGACTGGGAAGCCAATTTTGCCGGCGAACTCCAGGCCATCTTTCAGATTGTTTACGAGGGCGGACTTGGGAACATCGAGGCCGATCTTCTGCATCGCATCTTTGAAGAACAGCCGGTCTTCGGCTTTCTTGATGGCGCTGATTTGCGCGCCAATAAGATGCACGTTGTATTTTTCTAAAATACCGCTATCCGAGAGCTCGATCGCGAGATTGAGAGCGGTCTGTCCGCCAACCGTAGGGAGAACGGCGAAACCCGCGCTCGGCGAGAGTTCGCGCTCGACCCGAATTATTTCTTCGAGGTATTCGCGAGTGAGCGGCTCAATGTAAGTGCGGTCGGCAACCTCGGGGTCGGTCATGATAGTGGCCGGATTCGAGTTCGCCAGCACTACCTCAAATCCTTCCGCCTTGAGCGCCTTGCAAGCCTGCGTGCCGGAGTAATCAAACTCCGCCGACTGGCCAATGATGATGGGGCCAGAGCCGAGAATCAGGATTTTCGAGATGTCAGTGCGTTTGGGCATTTAAAACCAGTCGTTGGTCGTTTGTCGTTGGCCGTTCGCAACAATTCTGTGGCGCACTTGCGGCGCGCCTGAATGCGCGCCCCATCAAAGCTCGGGAATCTAACACACCCCGATCTGCAGAAGGATCTGCAGATCTCCGGAACCATCCTTTGTAATCTCAAATGGGACCTTTGCGTTGCGGAATCCGTTCGAAAAAAAGAAGCCAACGTAACGGCCTTCGGGTAGTGTGCCTGAAAATGACCGTTTGGACCTGTTCTGAGTGGGAGGATAAAGTCCTTGGCCGGTACTCCCATCTTGATTATGACGATCTTAGTTCCTGGTACAGTCGCTCCAGAAGGATCTAGTACTACTCCCTCGAATGCCTGGATACGGTCACGGACCGGCAACTCAAAAGCCGCCATAGTCTTCATCTGGAGTTCCGGATGAGCACTCTCATAGTCCCCCGTCAAATCGATGGAAAGCGTTTTCGTTCCGCCCTCGCGAACCACGCGTAGCCAAAGGAAATTGCGAATTTCCTCATCAAGCGCAGCCACAACATCGTAATCTCCCGGCCGGAGCTTCGGCGGGACGACAATGCCGCCGTCGTCGCTGACGGCCTCGAAGAGCACCGGCGTTGTGCCATGGGCATAAAAATCAACCTTGACGCCTTTCACGGGTTGCCCCTGCAAACTGATGGCGACTCGGAGATGTCCGGATGAGTTCTGCGGCCCCGCCTGAACTTCGACGCACGCTGCCACAGCCGCGCTGGCCAGAGTCACACAAATCACGAAAATGACCGCGCATTTCACCCTTTCCATTCCTCCATCATCTTCACGAAGTCTTTGAACAGATAATGCGAGTCATGCGGGCCGGGCGATGCCTCGGGGTGGTACTGCACCGTGAATAGCGGGAGATTCCGGTGGCGCATGCCTTCGAGTGTGTTGTCGTTGAGATCCATGTGGGTTAGTTCGACTTCGCTTTGCGGCAGCGAATCGGGATCGACGGCGAAATTATGGTTGTGGGCGGTGATCTCGATCTTGCCGGTGTTCAGTTGCTTTACCGGATGATTGCCGCCGTGGTGGCCGAACTTCAGCTTGAACGTTTTCCCGCCTAATGCGATGCCGGTTAGTTGATGGCCTAGACAGATGCCAAAGATTGGTTGCCGTCCCATGAGTCGCCTGATGTTGTCGACTGCATAGGTGCAGGGCTCGGGATCGCCGGGGCCATTCGAGAGGAAAACTCCGTCGGGCTTCAGCGCGAGCACGTCTTCTGCTTTGGTTTCCGCGGGAACTACCGTGACCTTGCAGCCTTCGCCGCGCAGCTTGCGCAAAATGTTTTGCTTGATGCCGTAATCGTAGGCGACCACGTGGAAGCGCTCCGGCTGGTCTTTGACTCCTACCACTTCTTCAGGAAGATGAGAACGCTCGCCCATTTCCCAGACGTAGGTGCTTTTGGTGCTAACCACCTTCGCCAGATCGGTGCCATCCATCTTCGGAAGCGCGCGGGCCTTGGCGATTAATTTTTCGATGTCAGTTTCAAGCGTTGATATGACGCCCCGCATTACGCCGTGGTCGCGCAGATGGCGCACCAGCGCCCTCGTATCAATATCGGCAAGTACAGGAACCCTGAACTGTTCGAGATACTCTTCAGCAACCTGCTGCGAACGCCAGTTTGAGCTAACGCGGGAGAACTCGCGTACGATCAGGCCCTCGATATATGGCCGCGTAGCTTCGTTGTCTTCTGGGTTGGTTCCGTAGTTTCCGATTTCAGGATTGGTGAGAACGACGATTTGGCCAGCGTAGGAAGGGTCGGTGAAAATTTCCTGATAGCCGGTGATGGAAGTATTAAAAACTACTTCCCCGTAACATTCGCCTTTGGCTCCGTAGCCTTTGCCGCGGAAGACGCGGCCGTCTTCCAGCGCAAGGATAGCCTGCATTCTCGCTCCAAGGAGTGGATTTTATAGATTCTAGCAGGGGTGCGGAAATGCGCAAAAGAAAATGTCTGTGAAAATCGCGGATGTTTCTTAAGAGACACTAGGCCGAACGCCAAAAACCATCCGATGGTTTGCGTGGAGTGCGGCGGCGCTCGCAGGCGTCGGAGGTGCATTCGACCACATCGAAAAAAAGATCGTCGTCGTTGCGGGAGGAGTTGGCGTTCTGGGCAGCGTTGAACGCCTCATATTTCACGCGAAACCAGCTCTCCGGATTGATCTCCACAGTGCCGGCCTTGGCGTGCCGCCGAAGATGAAAGTGCAAACGCATCGCTTGGATTCGCTTTATCTAACTCGTCCCATCTTGTCCATCGGCCAGTAGCCGAAGACGGCCTTGCCATAGATGTAGGTCTGACCGACCGGGCCAAAATCGCGGCTGTCATTCGACAAGCTACGATGATCGCCCAACACAAAATAACTGTCTGAAGGAACGATTATTTCGGGATAGGATCGTTCGTCCTCGTAGGAGCGTGGCACGTAAACTTCATCGATGGCTGTGCCATTCACATATACTCTGCCAGCATCGATTTGAATACGGTCGCCGGCGAGGCCAATCACGCGTTTAATAAAGCTCTTTGACGGATCTCGCGGATAACGAAAAACGATGATATCGCCGCGCTGGATAGGCTCGATCCGGTACACGAACTTATTCACGAAGATTCGTTCCTGATCTTCGAGCGAGGGCATCATACTTGTGCCTTCAACTTTTACCGGTTGATAGAGAAAGATGATGATGAAACAGGAAATGGCGAGCGAGATGATCAGATCGCGCAACCAGACAGACAGAACCATAGCGCGCGAAGGAATAGGAAGAATAGGATTTCCATTTTGCAGCGCGTGGGATTTTAAAGGGTCTGCCTGTTCGGGCATGATATTTCCAATTCTATACGGATTAGGCCGTCTGTGTAGAGATGATTCGTCGAGGTCGGACGGCAGGGGCTGACTACTCCGTCTGCGGGATTCAGGTTACAATATTGTTCGTATGATGAAGCGCGGGCTGGCATTAGCTTTTGTTTTTTTGATCACCCTGACAGTATCAGCTCCCTGGGCGACTTCCCAGCAGGAGGGAGTGGTTCCCGCCTTTAATGCGGGACCACCTGCTAAGGGCGTGAAACTCCCTGCCATCCTCGATAAGGACCAGTTGTGGGGAGATAACGCTCAAAATCGCTATCAAACGCATGCCTATGATTTGGCTGCGAAGATCCCTACCGTGCTGCACCAGCAGCCCTGCTACTGCTATTGCGACCGGATGGGGCATAACAGTTTGCACAGCTGTTTCGAAAGCACTCATGGGGCGCGCTGCGATATCTGCTTGAAAGAGCTGTACTATTCTTATTCTGAACATCAGAAGGGCAAGACGGCCGCCCAGATTCGCAAGGGGATAATGAATGGCCAGTGGCGGCAGGTAAACCTGGAAACCGCCGCTGCATCCAATTAGTGCCGATTTCCACAGCGGCGAAAATGGGCGTCAGAACCAAGGGTCACAAAGCTGAACTTGATGCTGGGCAACAATCGTCAATGACGGTTCGCTAATTTAACCATAAGCTACAGATAAGAGGTGTACTTACGAAGAGCACAGGAAGAATTTTGCAAATGGCACAGAAGGCCACACCTAAGAAATCGGTAGGCGATGATCCACGTTTTGCACAGACTGTGCAAAATTACGAAGCCGGTTTGCGCGCCATGCAAGAGCACAAATTCGACAAAGCAAAGACCTACCTGCAAAAGGTTCTTTCCGGCGGCAGCAAGGAACTGGCAGATCGAGCTACGGTTCACCTGAATGCGTGCAATCAGCAGACCGAGCGCGCAGTTACCCAGTTCAGGAATCCCGAAGAACACTACGATTACGCTGTTTCCCTGATGAATGTTGGCGACTACGTCGGAGCCCGCGAACATCTGGACAAACTCTCCAAGCAATCGCCGAAATCCGATTACGTAGCCTACGGACTGGCAGCGTTGGATTGTCTGACCGGCCACGTTGAAGATTCATTGCGCCATCTCGACGAAGCCATTCGTCTGAATCCCGGCCTGCGCTTTCAGGCGCGAAACGATTCCGACTTTCAGAATCTAGCCGAAGACCCCCGCTTTACAGAATTGTTGTATCCAGACCCTGGGGCTGAAACTTCGACGGCGGATGTCGACGTGGACGAGGAGCGGTAAGGAAGCCCTGATGGGCTACTCCAAGGAACAGCCCGACCCTTTGCAGCGCTCGGTGTCTGGTAGTGGAAGCCATGGTTTGCGGGTTGTTGCCATTGGTGGAGGCACCGGGCTTTCCACGCTGCTGAAAGGACTGAAGTGGTTCGTCAGTCCATCTGTCGATAAACCAACATTTTCGGAACCAGGCAAACCAGTAATTGCCGACCTTTCTGCCGTAGTCACGGTTAGTGACGATGGCGGTTCGAGCGGTCGCCTGCGCAAAGAATTTAATATGTTGCCGCCAGGCGACGTTCGCAACTGTATCGTCGCTCTGTCCGAGGATGAGGCTTTACTCTCCAAGCTGTTTCAGCACCGGTTCGTCAAAGGTTCGGGCCTCGAGGGCCATAGCTTTGGAAATCTTTTTCTCACCGCTCTTACGTCAATCACAAAGGATTTCAGCGAAGCCGTCCGCTTGTCTTCAGAAATCCTGGTCACGCGCGGACACATCTATCCAGCTACGACTTCTAACGTTGAGTTGGAAGCCCTTATGGACGACGGAACCCGGGTACGCGGCGAAACCAAAATTACCGCCAGCAAAGGACGCATCCAAGAACTGTTTCTGGTGCCGCCTGACGTTGAACCTCTTCCTCAAACCTTGGACGCAATCGCTCGCGCCGATCTGATCACGATTGGCCCTGGCTCACTATTTACCAGCCTGATTCCCAATCTGCTGGTCCGCGGGATTGCCAAAGCTATTGCGTCCTCCGCAGCAACCAAGGTTTACGTCTGCAACTTGATGACCCAGGCTAACGAGAGTCTGGGACGCAGCGCAGCCGATCACATTCGGGCGCTCAATAAACACGCGCAGGCACAGATTTTTAACTACGCTTTGCTGAATACTGCGCCGATCTCCGATCAGTTGAAAGCCAAGTACGCGCTGGAAGGCGCCGCGCAGGTCGTCGTCGACGAAGAAGCCATTCGAGCGTTGGGAGTTACCCCGGTTTTTGGCGACTATCTTGACGAGCGTGAAGTTGTCCGGCATGACACCGGTCGAATCGCGCAGGACCTGATGAAGCTCGTGCTCAAAAAACAATCCAGTTCGCGGGCATCTAGAGTGTAGGCACAGGCGTCCTCGCACGGGCGGGACGCCCGCGCCTACACTGACCGTCGCGCCTACATTGACTCGGGTATGATTGGAGCGAATGTCAAAAGCAAAAACTAAGAGCAACGCTCCGCGTGTCGCCATCGCGATTATGGCTGCGGGCAAGGGGACACGCCTTAAATCTAAACATCCGAAAGTTCTGCATGAGGTCGGCGGAAAAACGCTTCTGGCCCATGTGATCGCTGCGGCGACAAAGGTGGTTCCCCCACAGGATGTATATGCCATCGTTGGTCACGAAGCGGAGCGAGTCCGTCAAGCGGTCGCTGATACTGGCATCAATTTCATTGAGCAGGAAGAACAGCGGGGCACCGGCCACGCCTTGATGGTCGCGCGTAAAGCACTGGCTTCTTACGATCAGGTCATCGTGCTGTCGGGAGACGCTCCGTTAATTAGCACTCAAACCATCCAGAAACTTCGCGACTTTCATAGCTCCAAGCAGCCAGCGATGACAATTCTGACGGCGCAACTTTACGATCCAACCGGCTATGGAAGAGTGATTCGCAATAGCCCGAGAAGTGCGGACGTGAAGGCCATCATCGAGGAGAAGTCGGCAACGCCGGCGCAGCGAAAAATAACTGAAGTCAATGCAGGCTTTTACGCATTCGATGGGAAGGTTCTTTTCTCAAACATCGATAAATTGAGCAACGACAATCCTCACCGGGAGTTTTATCTCACCGACATGGCTGCGATCCTGCGCAAAGCGAAAGAGCGCGTGATGGCAGTGGCGGCGAGCGATCCCCACGAAATTTTGGGCAGCAACACGCGCGGTGAAATGGTGGACATCGATCAGCGCATGCGTTTGGCAAAGTGCCGCCAACTGATGACCGAAGGGGTCACGATTTTTTATCCGCAAACCTGCGTGATTGATTCGGATGTCGCGGTTGGTCCCGATACAACGATTGAACCGTTTGTGCAGATTCGTGGGAAGTCCCGCATTGGCGGCGATTGCCGCATTCGTTCTTACAGTGTGATTAACAACTCCGTGATTGGTGACAGTGTGCTCATCCGCCCAGGTTGCGTTCTTGAGGAGGCTCGCGTGGCGAATGGTGCAATGCTTGGCCCCTATTCTCACCTCCGTCCGGGAAGTGAGATTGGCGAAGGCGCACACGTTGGGAATTTTGTCGAGACCAAGAAAACCCGGTTGGGCAAAGGATCCAAGGCCAATCACCTGACCTACCTCGGCGATGCCGAAATCGGCGAAGGCGTAAACATCGGAGCCGGAACTATCACTTGCAACTACGATGGAGTGCGCAAGCACACCACCATAATCGAAGACGGCGTATTTATCGGCAGCGACTCGACTCTGGTGGCCCCGGTCAAGATCGCAAAAGGCGCTTACGTGGGCGCCGCGTCCTGCATCACGGATAATGTTCCGCCAGATTCTCTTGCCATCGGCCGGGCGCGCCAAATCGTGAAGGAAGGTTGGATCAAGGCAAAGCGCGCGAGCAAGAAGGCAAGTCAGGGTTGAGTAATTCTTCAGTCTGAGCAGCAGTTAACTTCTTTGCCACATCCGGTCGAGTTTACTGCAGCTGTGCGTAAGGAGCGGTCAAGCAAGTTGCAGTTGCCGTCGCCGGCGCGGCATTCCACGACGGAGCGACACGGATGACCCCGTCCTCATTTGAGCAAAACCCGCGCACGCCAGTCTGGTTGAATTTGGCGGGAGCGCCGCCAATTGTGTACGCCGGGTTTGGCGGGCCACCAGCAGGCACTCCCAGGCCAAAATAGTAGCCGGTTTTCGCCGTTGCCGGGGTGGTCGCGCTCGCCAGTCCGAAATCGATCAGACACGCATTGGTGGCAACCGGGCCGCTGCCTGGGCAACCGGTAGCAGCGGGAGGACCTAGCGATGCCATTGAACTCGCGTAGCCCGCGCCGGGGTACGTCGATTGATACGACACTTGCGCCGTGTTCACAGTCCGAACTGAGCTGGCTGCTGATGATTCGTTGGCCGAAATCCTGGCCCGCAGCAGGTTGGGAATGGCGATGGCGGCGATGATCAGGATAATCGCCACTACAATCAGCAACTCAATGAGGGAAAAACCCTTCTGTTTCCGCATTACACTTCTTCTCCGATATCAAATGGTTCTGTACCCAGGTTCAATTGTCGGAACGTTGCAACGTCGGGAAATTGCAAATTTCCTGCAGAATTTTCTGTTTTGTCCTCCCGAGCAACGCGAGGGATCTAGGTGTTTGCCGGCGCCGACCGAAACCCAGATTCCTCGCTTCGCTCGGAATGACAATGGGAGGAAGGAACAACGGAATGGCACATGCAGGGAGCAACAACGGAATCACAAATGGAAGGCAAAAACGGAGTCACAAATGGAGGAACAACTAGGGAGTAACAAACGGAAAGCGAGTGACAAACGGAGAGGGTGAAAAGCGATCACTTCTTGCGTTGGCGGATGCGCAATTCGAAGCTGACTACTCCGTTATAGTCGCGCAACCCGAGAATGGAGATATTTCGCGTCAGGTTATACTCCGCCTGAATAATCTGCTGCGAGGTTTGGGAAACGTTGCTGGTATAGGTCAAAGTAAGGTTGTCCTTGACCTGCTGCTCAATGGTGACCGCGGGCGAAGTTGTTGTCGGAGAAGTTTCTGTGTTGATGCCTTGCGGATCGACCCGAATGTGACTAATCCCAAACAGGCTCCTGGAACGGTTGCTAATTGCGGAGTTCAGAGCATCGGCCAGGATGGCGCTGGAGGCTTGCTGGGCGAATGGCGACTGCCCAGACTGTTGCAATTGCGCCGATTGCTGCTGGGTTTGACCAAGCGCCAACAAACTGATGATGTCTGCCACAGGCAGAGGCGGCTCAGAATGATAAGTCAAATTCATTTTGGCCATTCCTCCATTCAGATTGACCGTGATGTCGTAATCGCGAACGTGAGTTGAAGCCTGGAGATCGAGCACAGGCACGGTCGTCACCGGGTTGGTAAAGGTTACCTGGCCTCGTTCCAACCGGTACTTGGTTCCGCTGAAATATACTTCGCCTTCGGTGACATCAACTCGGCCTAGCACTACAGGTTTCGCGGCCGTGCCCCGCAGACGCAAATCCGCAGCTCCGGAGAGGCGGAGCACGGCGGTCTGCATCTGCAGCTCTGGAGTGGTGGTGATGTGCACGTCCATGCGTATGCGGTTCAGCAAAGGGTTAGTTTGCGGCAGCGCCGAACTCTGGGCGGCGCGCGCTAAGCTGGCGCCGAAATCGAATCCCGGAGTCACGGCAAGTTTGTTGACGGTCACATCTCCGGACAGCACGGAAGCGGCGGCAGAACCCGCCCATCGCAAGTCTGCATTGGCTGTGGAGCTTATCCCCGGCGGATAGCGCAAACGCACATCTTGCGCCTGCATTGTCAGATTGAAATTGAGCTGACGGTTGTACGCGGTAGCATATCCACCAAAGGTGACATTACCGCCACCCACGCGGGCGGTGAGAGTTTCGATCTGCAGCCGGTCTTGATTGAATACTGCGGATCCGTTCAACGAGCTCAGCGCGCTGGGCAAATCGCTGTAAGCGATGGAGCCATTCGTAATTTCCAAACGGCCTTGCGTCGTAGGCTTGTGTATTGTTCCCCCAACCGTTAAATCAATCGCCACTTCGCCCGATGTGGTGAAGTCGGTATTGAAATCTTGAATGAGCGAGAGACTCCCATGGCCCAGGGCGCGCAGGTCGAGGTCATGCTCGCCGTTCAGTCGAACTGTCCCGCCGACTGTAAGATCGGTGCCTTCGCCTATCAAATGGAACTGTTGCAGCCGCAGAAACTGATTCGAAATGGCGAAACTGATGGCACCGTTATTGCGAACTTTAATGTGCTCAACGTCAGCAAAGAAATCGCTGAGGTTGCCGATCACTTCGAGTTCGCGAGGCTGGCGCAGCGGGCCTCGCAACAACAGGTCTCCTGCAACCGCGGATTGGCCAGTGACTCGCCGCTTTAAGTAACTGTTAAGCACCGAATCCACATTGAGATGATTGAAATGAAGATTGATTGTGGTTGGCCAATCTGCGCGCAGCTGAACGTTGCCGTCAATGTTCAGTTCTGCATCTTTAAATTGAGAATGCCCACTCACCTGCAACTCGGACCCGTGAGTTACGGCCTCGAAAATATAGTCGCCCGCCCGGTCATGGTCAAAAGCCAGATCGCGTAAATGGATGTTCGCATTGATCGCCGGCTGCTCCAAAGTGCCGGAAGCCTGGGCGGTGAAATCCATGCGTCCATCCACCTTCACGCGGGTGCTTTGCAGCCGCGGAATGCCAGCCAGATCGAAGTTGTCACCCTTCACATTGAAGCGGAAGGCATGGCTGGAAATGTTGTAGGAACCCGCTCCGGAAACATGCGCGTCGTAGTAAGCGAGCCGAAAATCATCGAAAGAAATTTCTTCGCGGTTGAGTTGGAACTTAGAATCCAGATGTTGAACAGGTTTTCCGCCGACAACAGCGTCTGCGAGTTCAAGGTGTCCATTTCCCTCTGGATTTGCCTTCGTTCCTTCGACTCTCGCAACCAGGTTTAGGGTGCCACTGACCGGCAAGTCATATCCGGCAAAGGCCAGAATTTCGTCGGCATCGGCGTCGCGTATGTCGACGCGGGCGGCAATGGGGCTTGAGTCAATAAATTGCCGGTCTTGCAATCCCGTGCTGATATCAAAGGCGACGGTAGTTTGGCCATGGTGCAGCCTGCCATTGTGCGCAGCAAAAGCATGCGGAGAAAGCTGAATATCAGCAAGTAGCGAATCGCAGTGCACATTTTTTTTGGGCGAGCGCGATGTGGCCGGGATAACCAGATCGAAATCTTCGGATTGCAGCCTTCCAGCAAATGCGATGGCAGTAATGCTGCCTGTGGCTGTGCCATTGAATGACGCGTGCCCTTGCAGCACGACGGGTATCCGCTCCTGGTAACCCACGGCGGTGAGAGCGGGTTGCCATTCACTGAGGTCGGAGGTCGTCACCGAAAGATTCATGGCAGCGGTGGAAGAAAGAGTACCAGCAGCGCGAACCTGGGTGGCGCGAGTGGATGCACTTAATTCAAGAACCTCTAATTCCCCGGGAGCAGCACGGTATTTCGCGGTCGCGTGGGCAGTGAGCGGCAATTCTTCCGCCTTCAGTTGTGCTGGGGCGGCGACGTCCACGGTGATGTCACTCTGCGTGTTGCGTATGGAGCCACGCCACTGTGACTCAATGGTTCCGCTGGCAGCTCCTGCCACTTTCAGGCGGTGGAGTGGGCGCGCCGGTGTGGATAAGGCAGTTGCGATTTCAGCAGCTGAGACATTTCTGAAGCGAAGCCGAACACTTCCCTTTTGCTCCTCGGAGGGGTTAATTTTTGACGACTGTTTTGTCGGCGTTGACTTGAGCCAGTTAACGATTTCAGCATCGCCAACTACTTCTCCTCCCAACAATCCTGCCTGCAGTTTGGAAACTGTAAGCCGTTCAGGATTGAACGTGTAGTCGCCAATCAAGTTGGCGCCACGTAAACCAACCGATTTATCCCGCCAGTCGAAGTTCTTGACCGACAGTTGGCCGGTCGAAGCAAAATTCACCAAGGACCAAGCGCCTTCGCCGGTCGCATGGAAAATGCCTTGCCTTATTTCACTACGGCGGGCAATCGCGCTGGCTTCGGCAAGGTCGACATTGAAATCGTACTTCGCCACCACATTCGGCTTGCGGAGGTTAACCAGGCGGCCGCTGCCTTGCAGCCGGGAACGCCCGGAGGTTGCCCTGAATGACCTTACGTCGATGCCGTCCTGATGCAAAATGAAGTGGGCCTCGGCCATCCATGCGATAGGGCGATAATCTGCGAATCTGGTATCGATTTTCCCCAGCAAAAGATTTCCATCGTACTGGCGGTGCAGATAGGAATAGCTCATATCCGCGGAAATATCGTTGGCGGTGAAGTCAATCGGAATCCGCTTATCATTCCAAATCACCTCACCTCGGCGTATCTCGAGTTGACTGATCGAGAGCGAGAATAATTGTTCGACCGATGTGGTGTTTGAAGTTCGGTTGATATTACGGGCCGGCTGATTGGTGCTGCCGTCAGAATAAGAAATGATGTGAACCACAGGATGGTCGAGAACAACAGACCGAAATCCGAATTCAGCACCCAAGGTTGAAATCACCTTGACGCGCGCGACTATACGGTCGACATGGACGTAAGGAACTTCGCCTACCGATTCGCGTCCGCGAATCGTGAGGTCGCGCATTTCCACCTGGAAGCGAAACGGTATGGTGTGGATACTGCCGAGATTTACCTGCCCGCCAGTGACGCGCTCCAACTCAGTCACGACGCGGCGCCGCACAAGACTCTGGAATGAATCGGTGGTTGCGTACCAAGCGACAGCTCCCAGCAGGATGAAACTTGCAAGTCCAGCGAGCAGCACAGAATTCCGGAAGCTGCGCCAGAACTTCGCGCGGGCTTCGCTCATTGCAACTGGCCTTCAGACTCCTGCGGCTCTGTCTCCGTGCTGATTCGGCTTCCCGAACGAAGATCATGCAGCCAGGCTACCAACATCTGATTCATCTTCTGCTGGGTAAGTAATTCCTTAATTTTTGTCGTGACTTCGGCCAGCGGAGCCTGTTGCCCTCCGGATTGCCGGAGTTGGGGAAGAAGTTCCTGGTTGTAGTAACTTTCAATGCTTTTGGAATCGATAATCACGTTAGGGCGCAATCGAGCGTCGACTAAGCCCAATAAGTCCTGCTGCAAAGCCACGCGGCGGCGCACTTCGTCCTCGGTCAATCCGTAGCGGCCAAGCGCAGCTTTCCAGCCAACTTCGTTATCGGTATCGCCATATTGCTTACGAATCTCCTGAATGCGCTGGTTGACCACTTCGCTGCTAGCATGGGGAAAGTCCGAAGAACGCATCTGCTCGCGCAATAATTCCTGGTCGATAAGCCGATCCAATGCGGCTTTGCGATCTTCCGCGTTTACTTGATCGAGAGGATGGTCAGAGAGGAACGCCTCGTAGCGAATAGCGTCCTGCCACTCGCTCTGCAGGATGATGTGGTTGTTCACCGTGGCGACGATGCGATCCAGAACGTCGCCAGCATGAATAGGCAAAGCAACTGCCAGGGAGATAATACACGCCAGAATTGACCGCTTTGTTTTCATCAGAAACTTTGCCCAATACTAAAGTAAACGTTAAAGTGCGAGGCGTGCTGCGGCACGAAATATGGCAGCGTGGACGTCCCGGTAGCATTCGCTGTGTTAGTCACACAATATGATGATGTCGCCTGGCCTGTAAAGCTGGGTGACGCTTGGCAACTTGGAAACGCTGGCGGATTTAAATTGTACCCGAAATCGAAACGCACCGGACCGATTGGCGTCTTATAACGCACACCGACTCCGACGGCGTGCGAGACATAGCTGTAATCGCATTGGCTCGCCGTGCCTGGCTGCAAGCAGAGCTGCGGATCTTTCTGGCGCCAGCGGAGCAGGTTGTCCAGCATGGTCCGGCCGTCGGTGAAGACGTTTCCCGCATCCTCGAAAATGGCGAAGCTCAGGTTATCCTGAAAGTAAGGCAGGGTCGTTGGCGGGAAGCGCATTTCCACGTTATTCAGGAATAGTCCGCTCCCGCCGACCGGGAATCCGGTAACCGGGTCGCGCGGACCTGCTTGATTTAACCCGAAGCCGCGGTGAGAGTTGCCGCCGCCGGAAAAAAATCGCTCGGCCAGGGGAATGACGGTTACCGACGGACAGCTGGTTAGGATTGAACCCGGACAGGCCTGCCCAGGCGGAAGGATGGCGGTATTGCCAAAGGCGGTTTCTACACCGATTCGCAACGAACGCGCGAAGACGAATTTCTTCTCTGTAGGCCGGTTCTTACCGAATGAATGATATGTCGAATTCTCCGCCAGGATCCTGCTGAAATCTGCTTCCGAGCCAAAGTAACTGGACGCGACCCCTGCATCGACCGTAGTGTAGCTTCCTTTGGTGCTCTCAAGATTATTGTCACGTTTGTTGCGGATGTAGCTAAAGCCAGGTTCACCCACGCGGACCGGAAGCGAAAGCAGCGGGATTTCAGCAGGACTGATGTTTATATTGCTGGCCTTGACCCGACGATAAGTGAAGCGATAATCCATGGTCGTCGCTTTGCTGACTGTCTGCTCGGCTTGTACGGACCCCTCCAGCCGTTGAGAGGTAAATGTCGTGACGTCAAGAGTGTTGTCGTAGAACGCAGTGAGAGATAACTTCCAGTTCTGAGAGTTGAACCAACGTGGCGCGGTGTAGCTGATGAGGCCGCGCTGCTGCAGGCTTCCCACGTCGGCTTTGAAGGTAATCGTATGGTCGCGGCCGCGGAAATTCAGCCGGGTCACATCCAAGGAAACTCGCGGGCTTACTCCCGTTTCGCCCTTAGCTTGATTGGTGCCCACAGCGGAGGGCTGACCGGTTTGGAATTCCAATCCCACGCCGTAATTGAAGGTGTAGCGTTTAGCTTCCTCTACGTCGACTAGGACATTCTTATCTGGCTCGTTGCCGTCGGGGTTTTGCACCCCTGTTCCGACCTGATTGAAGATACCGAGATCGTAAAGGCGCTGCTGAGTTTGCAGCATATCGAGCTGACTCAGCGGGTCGCCGGCTTTCACTCGCAGTTCGCGTTGCACAACAAATGGCCTGGTAAAGTGCAATCCGGAGACGTAGACATGGTCCACGAAGACCTGCTCTCCTTCACGGATCTTGAAAGTCACATCCATGCGATTGGGTTTATCCGGAATAGGTTTTGCGGACGCCTCGAAGCTGGCCCGGGGGAATCCGTGATTGAAATAGTAGTTGAGAAGATTGTCGCGGTCTTGGGAGATATTGAATTCGGAAAAGGGCTCACCCTCCGCCGTATTGATAAGGGCTTTAAGCTGTGCTGCAGCAAACGCGTGGTTGCCCTCAATGTGGAGGGTCCCCACCAAGGTTTGCGGACCTTCGTCCACCGTGATTATGAGCGCCAGATCATTTTCATGCCCTTCGTAGTCATCAACGACTTTGCTCGTTATCTTGACCTGTTCGAAACCGTTGGCCTGGTAAAGATCCTCGAGCCCCCGACTATCGCTGTTTAGCAATGCCTGGCTGAAACGCCCCCGCGACTCGAAGCGCGCCGCCGGACGCACCTGCATACGAGATCGCAACCGCTCCGTCAAAAAATATTTGTTCCCAGTAAATTCCAGTTTTACCAACCGATGCCGCGCGCCGGCATCGATAACATAGACAATTTGCAGCTGGTCTCCAGTCGTATCTGAATTCTGCTTCAAACCTACCTTGGCCTCGAAGTAACCGCGGCTCTGAAGATAGTTCAAGAGATTTCGACGCCCTTCGCTCAGCAAGTCCTCGTCAACTGCATTCTCTTCGAAGATTGGCACGCTTTGTTTAAGCACGCTGCGCCTGATCTTGAAGCCTTCCGCGGTCACTTGCACCTTAGGCCCAGGGACGATGTCGAAGGTGTAATCGACCGCATTCGCCGCTTCACGGTAGGATTTCTTGGAAATTGAAACCTGGGCCAGCAAACGATTCTGCTTCTGATATTTCTTGCGCAGCCGATCCAAGGCATTACTCACCCGCTGCGCTGAAACCTGGAAGCCAGAACGCATTTTTGCGATGTCCTGAATCTGTGACTGCGAATACCCCGGGTTGCCGGTAACGGTCACATTTCCCACCCGCGCCCGAGGTCCGGGAGCAATTTCGAAAATTATGTCGATCTGCTGCCGATCGGGATATTTTCGCTCTTTGTCGCTGATAGAGAAGAGGTAGTAACCGTTGTCGTGCATCAGGTCGCGAATGTTTGACCGGGCGCGTTCGAGCTGATCGGAACTGAACAATTCTCCTAACTGAAATTTCGAAGCATTCGCGATTTGTCCGGCGGAAGGTCGGGTTGGCGCACCGTGAACAATCACACTGCCCACGAAGTAGTTTGGCGTAGTAAAGAACGATAAGATTACTTGATCCCCGGGCGCGAATTCGGCTTCAACCCGGAGGTCTGCGAAACGACCCGTCTGGTGAAGTTTGTGAATGCTTTCCTGGATGAGTTCGCGGTCCAGCGGCTGACCCTGCTGTTGCGGTATGAGTTCGCGCCAGCGCTTCTGATCGACGGCGGCGGGAATGTCAGGCCAACGTATCTCGGCGACGATAAGTCCCTGGTACTTGGCCATCGCGTCTTCGCTAGGAATTACCGGCGGCTGCGGTTCAGCTGCCTGACCTTCGGATGGCGTTTGTTGAAAGGAGTCGGCAGGCGCATTCACGGCACACATTGCCGCGAGCGCCAGCGCAATCAGGGCCGTGAACAAACTCCCCCTCAGTGGCAAACAGGCTCCCTGCTCATTTATCCGATATCTAGTTCGATGAAGCCGTAAAGAACAATGTTGTACCCCGCGCTGGATTGCGGCTTTGTTGTTTCGCGTTGTTATGTAACCCTGCAGCTCTCACCGCTCCTGCCAACGCTTCGGTTTTGCAAACAGCGTGGCACCCATCATAATAGTTTGTAGCGCGATAACGGATGACCCCTTTGGAACTGGACGAGAGATATTCGCGGCAGGTGCTTTTTCGCGAAATCGGAGTTGAAGGCCAGCGCAAGCTGACCGCGTCGCACATTGCTATTGTAGGCTGCGGAGCAACCGGCTCGGCGCTTGCTTCCCTGCTGGCTCGCGCGGGGGTGGGCACGATTCGCATCATCGATCGCGATTATGTCGAGCCCAGCAATCTGCAGCGGCAATCTCTCTTCGATGAGTCTGACGCGGCTGAATCCCTGCCGAAGGCAATCGCTGCTGCTAGAAAAATTACGGCCTTCAATTCTGCTATCGCGATCGAGCCACGGGTCGCCGATTTGATCCCCGCCAATGTTGAAGCTTTGCTTGATGGTGCGCAGCTTATCCTCGACGGCACCGATAACTTCGAGACTCGTTATCTCATCAACGATTTCGCGGTCAAGAATTCCACGCCATGGATTTACACCGCAGCCGTTGGCAGCTACGGCGTGACCATGAATGTGCTTCCCGGCAAGACCGCCTGCCTGACTTGCATCTTCTCTGATCCTCCGCAGGGCACTTTTGAAACTTGCGAAACTGCGGGAATTTTGAACTCAGCAGTGAATTTAGCCGCCTCGATCGCTGCCTCAGAGGCGATAAAGTTGTTGGTCGGCGCAGACGAATGGGTCCGACGAACCCTGCTTTCTTTTGATGTGTGGAGAAATGAACGCGCCGAAGTGGCTGCGGATCACCCCCGCGCCGATTGCCGAACCTGCGGCGAGCACGAGTTCCCTTATCTCGCCGGCGAAGGCCGTCCTCACATTACGTTATGCGGACGCAACTCCGTACAGATTCATGAACGCCACCGCCCCGTCGATCTGGCATTGATGAGCGAGCAACTCAAACCCCTGGGCACGGTTCGCCACAACGACTTCGTTCTAAAGTTCTGGCGTGAACCTTATGAGATGACTTTATTCCCCGACGGGAGGGCCATCATCAAGGGCACCACCGATAAGACTATAGCCAGAAGTCTCTATGCCCGCTACGTCGGATCGTAATAAAACCCGCGCCCAGAGCCAGTTTTCGGGTTATGATGCTCTCGTCTGATGACGTAACACTGCGAGAAACTTCGCGGAGAGAAGTCACGACAGACAGTCAAAATCTGTGGAGGATCGTATGCGTTCGCTTAGCACGTTCTGCTTGATTGTATTGCTGTGCGGATTCGCCGCCGCGCAAGCCACGGTAATGGGCGGCACAGCCAGCAACTGGGTTCCTGCTTACGGCGTTTATGCCGCACCGTTCGTCCCGCTAGTCACGACTCCCACTGTGACTCTTGCCACCGTGTCGCCTTCTGCAGTAGGAGCCAGCAATGCCACGTTTGGCAACGTAGCTGGTGCGACAGACGCCACGCTTTCCACATTTTCGCAACCGCCGGCCGGCGCGTACACCCAAGCCATCTGGTCGCCGCCATACACCCAGCCCACTTGGTTCGGTCCTTCGGGAGAAGCTGAGACCCCGGCCGAGTCGCCGCGTGAGGGAAGGCGCGGACAGAAAGCTCATGCATTCGACGTAGCCTTTGCCTCATGGCCGAGCAACGAGAGCGTCGTCAACCTGATGGCGAGTTCAACCGGCGGAAAAAAAGCCGCGCGCACTCTTACCAACCAGGACGTTGACCAGGAGAATCAGAAAAACGGCACGGTTACATTCCGCGGGAAAACCGAACATATCTGATAATTGCCGCGAATAGTTTTGCTACCGGGTCTCGCTGATGGCTGGTGAGCGGGACCCTGAGCGCTCTTGGTAGCACCGGAGTCCAAGAGCTACCTTTGCGATAGGCTTTCGAGCGCCCCAAAGAATCCCGGAAGCGAGATCACAGCCGCATTGGCGTTGCGAATCGTGGTTTCGCCTTCCGCGCGCAAGGCTGCCACTGCGAACGCCATTGCGATCCTGTGATCCCCGAAAGAATCGATTTCGGCTCCATGCAATCTTTGCCCACCAGGAATTTTCAGCCCGTCCTCAAGTTCCTCGACCTCGGCGCCCATAGCTCGCAGATTGGTCACGATCGAGGCAATCCGGTCAGATTCTTTCACGCGTAATTCCTTGGCATCGCGGACTTCGAATCCAGCCGCAGTGTATGGGGCGATCGCAGCCAATACTGGAATCTCGTCGATTAGCGCCGCCGTATCCGCGCCCGCAATCGTTCCACCGCGCAAATCGCGTCCATCAACTTCGACGCTTGCCACCAACTCTCCGTGTTGGTCTTCCAACTGGGCGACGGTGATGCCGACTCCCATCATTATCAGGATATCGAGCAGGCGGGCTCGCGTGGGATTCATCAGCAAACCGCTGATCAACAGCCGCGATCCGGGGAACAATGCCGCCGCGCAAAGGAAAAATGCCGCACTTGAAAGATCGCCAGGAATCTCCGCGTTGATTGCATGCAGCTTTTGTCCGCCTGCGATGGTTACTTGATTTCCGTCTTGTTTCACTTCAGCACCGAAGGCTCGCAGCGCCAGTTCCCCGTGATCCCGCGTGCGAACCGGTTCCTCCACGCGAGTTTCTCCCTCGGCGAACAAGCCAGCAAACAGTAGAGCAGACTTCACCTGCGCGCTGGCCACGGGCATCTTGTATTCAATCGCAGTCAGATGCCCGCCGGTAATCTGCAATGGTGGCCGACCTCCATCTTGAGCAAAGATTGTCGCTCCCATTTGTTCCAGTGGCCCGATGATGCGCGCCATGGGGCGCCGCGACAGTGATTCGTCGCCCAGCAACTCACTGCTGAACTCCTGTCCGGCCAAAATGCCGCTCAACATCCGCATGGTCGATCCGGAGTTACCGCAATCCAGCGGCCCGCCAGGAACCCGCAGCCTGGGTCCGTGCCCCTGAATCAAAACGGCATTTTCTTTTCGTTGTACATCCGCTCCCAGCGCGGCCAAGCATCCCAATGTGCTCGCGCAATCTGCGCCAGTAGAAAAATTCTCCAGCCGGCTCGTTCCCCCGGAGATAGCCGCCAGCATCGCGTAGCGGTGAGAAATAGATTTATCCCCCGGCAGGCGTAGCGCTCCCGCGATGTTTCGCGCCGGGCGAACCACGGCGATGGAATCTTTAATGTCCGACCACATGTTGTAATTCAATATAGCGGACAAGACCGAGATTGGAGAGATCAACTTTTAGGCAGGCATTGTTAATCGGAAATCGCCAATCGCCAAACTCTAAACCATCGCCTTAGCTTCAGCAGTAGCTTCCTGCAGAATGTCGCTGGGCACTTCCTTGATAGTCACATTGAATTCGAACATCGGTGTCTCGCTGCCGCGACCCCAGCGGCTGACCTCCCAGTGAGCGCGCAAAAACTTGACCTCCGCCTGCCCAGTTAAATCGAGCAGCAGCGGATGCTGCGCCTGATAAAACTTCTGGGGAAAATTGGTGACGGGTTTCGGACTCCATGCGGAGCCATCGGTCGATGAGTGGACGCTTACATCCAACGACTCCTGTTCAACGATGCCCGTAATGTTCAGAGTAAGCAGAAAAACACGATTCGATGCACTGCTAACGTCAACAGAGGGACCGTCGCCTTTAGCGCTCACCACAGTTTTATCAGGAACCAGAAAAGTATCAATCATCTCGCGAACATTCTAACAAATGGCGGAGGCGATCAATTTACGATACTGAAAGCCGGGGAGTCGATGATTCAGCCGGGTTCGGTACAATCCGTTTATGAGCGAGAGATCCGCAAAGACATTGAAAGGGAAAACGGTTTTGATTACCGGCGGGGCGCGACGTCTGGGACGGGCGTCGGCGCTGGCTTTAGCCGGGGCGGGTGCGGATGTGGCCATTACTTTTCTGCACTCGGGGCGAGAGGCTCAGCATACCGTGATCGATCTGAGCAGCTTTGGAGTGCGGGCGCTGGCTCTGCGCTGCGATGTTACCGATGAGAAAAACGTCAAGGCTGCCATTAAAGAAACGCGCAAAGAGCTGGGCGGGCTCGACATCCTGATCAACAACGCCGCGAATTACGAGACAGTTGAGTTCGAGAAGTTAACTTTGAAGCAGTGGGACGCGATGTTTGCTTCGAATGTGCGCGGTCCATTTCTGGTTTCTCGTGAAGCTTTGAAATTGTTGCGCGAACGGCGGGGAAAAATTATCAACATGGGTTCGCTGGGCGGGATACAGCCGTGGGCCAGCCACGCGCACTATTGTTCTTCGAAAGCTGCCTTGCATATGCTGACAAAGGTGATGGCGAAGGCATTGGCGCCGGAGATTGCCGTGAACTGTGTGGCGCCGGGGATGATTGACTTGGGAGAAAAATCGGCGACGGCATTTATGAAGCGGATGGCGCAGCAGACTCCGATGCAAAGGAATGGCACTGGCGAGGAGATTGCGGCGGCGGTGTTGTTCTTTGCAAACGCGCCTCATTTTATTACTGGGCAAATTATGGTGGTGGATGGTGGATTAAGTTTGTAGGATCACGATGGAAAACAGAGGTTGATCAACCATGGCCCTGAGACGGCTCGCCCGTTGTGCTGTTGCGTGGTTGTTGCTTGGACTAAATGTCGCCGCTGCGCAAAAGTGCTGGTCGCCTCAGATGGCGAGCTTCTACGACCGCGAGGTACAAGACAGGGAATACAAATTTTGGCTCGAACTGGACCGCATTGCGCGAATGCCGGACCCGCAGCGGGCTGCCCAGATTCCGCATGTCTATCGTGATATTTTCTCTGATCTGCACAAACGTTTCTACGCGCTGGACAACTGGATGATGGTGTTTGTCGGCCCGCTCGACGGGTATGAGAAGAGCAAGACCCCGGAGGAATGGATGAAAGGGGGCACGCAACCCGGATATCCCAACATGATTGCTCAGCGCATCTCGCTCATGCTGTTTGGCGCCTATCCGCAGCAGACGGAGCCTCTGATTTTGCAAGACCTGCGAAGCACGGACCCGGGAGCGATTGCCCGTGGCCTGTACGTATCCGGGGGAATGCGAGAGTCTGAGCTTCCCGGTCTGTTTGATGATTTGCAGAGAATTTCCTTTTCCGATGGGCAATGTTCGGATGAAGCTCTGCGGACCTTGATCAACTATTCCGTGCACCCGGCTCCGTACTTCCGACCTTCTAGTCAAAGCTTTACGCCCAGCGGCAAGGCGCTTGGCCTGATTCCCTTGCTGGTTCCCAGGTTTCAGAAGGAGCCACAGCGCTATGTTGGGGTGCTTATGGAGCTGCTGCCCTACGCGCCGGCACCGAAGGACTTACTTGCGGACTTGAACTGGTGGAACTGGAACGCGAACCTTCGACTGTATGCCCTCGATGCGCTTTCAGCGAGCCGCGATCTTCTCCCCACTGCGTACATTATCAAGCTGGCGGGAGATCGCGATCCGAAGATGCGCGGATGGAGCATTACACTTGGATTTCAGAAGCGGCGTCAGGACTTTAGTCAGCTCAAGCCTGCACTGGCCAAGTTGTTGGACGACCCCGAATGGGATGTTCGCAGGTCCGCCGCACTCCAATTCGCCGCGCGGCAGGATCCGATTTGTGCGGCTACGCTTCTGCAGTTGCTGAAAGAGGTTTATCGAACTGGGCAAAGTGGCGATTTCTATCAGTTTGCCTTGGAGGCGGATTATATAGGGCATCAGAAATTTGGTTTTTACCCTATGACCGAACCGGGACCGCTGCACAATGAGAGGAACGACCTCGCGCTGAAACGGTATGGAGATTGGGTACGATCGAACGGAGGTTGAAAATGCATATTGGCTGCGGTCTCCCGGACGACGACCTCCGGGCTACATGAGTTCGCATGGCCATCGGTTTGCCTGATCCGTGCTTTAATCAGGGAGTAATAGCCGCCTTCGGTTTTGGCTTCGCACTGCGGTTTTGAACTAATGAAAAAACTCCTGATCGCATTGGCTCTGCTTTGCGCGAGTTCAGTTGCCTGGGCGCAAGCTCGTCCCGAAGATGGTGGCCACGAAATCGAGTTGTGGACGGGCGGCGGGCCCTCGGTTCCTGGCGGAACATCAGATACCAAGGTTTGGAATGTAGGCTTGCGCTACGGATGGATTTTGACTCGGCCTCATGGTCCCGGATTTCTCAATGGAAGATTTGAATACGCAGTCGATGCGGTGCCGCTGTTTATGGTTTTCCAGCGTTACAACACCGCTTACGGAGCGGGATTTAATCCGCTGGGATTGAAGTGGGACTTCGCGGCTCGCGGGCGGATTGAGCCTTACTTTGAATTGGGTGGCGGCGCGCTGTTTACCAACCATCACGTTCCGACTGGAACTTCGGGTGTGAACTTCACTCCGTCGGCTGCGCTGGGGATGCATGTGCTCGGCGACAAACACACTTTTAGTTTGGAGCTGCGATATTTGCACATTTCGAATGCGGGGTTGAGCGATCCGAACCCGGGTATTAATACCGTCGAGGTGCGGGTGGGTGTCGGGAAGTTTTTTGGGAAGTAAACGCGTACGTTTCACACAAAGAAGCTGGGCCGCATCGTCGTGTGTATCTACACCGTATCTTAACTGGTGTTCACCTTGTATATTCGACAAAAGGATCCGGACCATGGCTGAGGCTCAGATTGTGAAGTGGGGTAACAGTTTGCTGGCTTCACTCTCCGGGAAGGCCTAGCTGCTCGATGTGCATGAGCAAATCGCTGGGATCGGAGTAAACGCGGAAAGCCCCGGCGCGTTCGAGGTCCTCCTGCCCATACCCTCCGGACAAAAGGCCGACCCCAAGGGCGCTTTTGCGTCCAGCTGCAAGCAGGTCCCAGACGCTGTCGCCGACGACGATGCAGTCCGATATATCGGCATTCAAACTCTCCGCCGCGGCTACGAAAACGTCTGGCGACGGTTTGGCTTTTTCAACGTCATCTCCGGTAACAACAGGCATGCCCGCAGGAATTTTCAGCAGCTTCAGGATTGCCTCGGTGTGTTTGCGATTGCCGGTGGTCGCAATTGCAATTCGAACTTTATGGCGCGAGAGATGGGCTAGCAGTTCATTGGATCCCGGCAACGGCTTCAAGCGCGGAATCATCCGGAAAAACTTGCTGTCATGCTGTTGTTCAAGGCGATCGATATTTACCCGAGGTTTCTTCGGCATTTCACGCAATAATTCCTGGACGAAAGATTTGCCGCTCATGCCAACGCGGCGATGAATCTTCCATTTTGCAAAGACAATGCCTGCGCTCTCAAGCGCTTCGGACCAGGTGATAACGTGATGGTAAACACTGTCGATGAGCGTTCCGTCGAGGTCAAACAGGACGGCAGGTAGATCGGAGCGTCCCAGTTCGCGGGCGTTGTCGTGGGCTGTGGCGCGTCCGGATTGCGCGCCCTTTAGTTTTCGCTTTCGCTGAGCCATAGAGCCAATAGGATGTACATTCTGGCCCGGGGTTGGCAGCGCTCAGGACGAATTTTGGCGGCGGGCAAATTCAAAGGGCCGCGCGCAGCGTAACCGACGTTCCCGGCATCCTAAGGGTATGCAATTTGATCTGCGCCAGTTACCTGAGCCTTCCCCGCCTCCGATAAAGGAACCGCCTGCGGGACCTGAAAATCCTGATGTGCCGGTGCGTGAGCCTGATCCCGACGAACCTTTTCAGATGTGAGTTGGGCGAGACTTGTCGAGCCTCGCTCGACCTGCCCGGGCCAGACGCCCGCACCTACACGCCACCTGGGGTCGGCATCGCTCTGTGGTCCGCTTAACGGCTACAATGTGGGCGGAGATTTTTCTATGGCATCTCTCGCCAGCAAGACCTGCGTACCCTGTCGCGGCGGCGTGCCCGCGCTAAAAGGTAAAGAACTCGAAACCCTTCATCAGCAAGTACCGCAGTGGAAGGTCGTCGACGAGCATCACCTCAACCGCACTTTCACGTTTCGTGATTTCAAACAGGCTTTGGATTTTGTGAACCGCGTAGGAGCCTTGGCCGAGGAGCAGGGGCATCATCCTGACATTATGCTCGCGTGGGGCAAAGTTGAGATCACATTGTGGACTCACAAAATCAATGGGCTGACCGAGAGTGATTTTATTATGGCGGCGAAGATTGATGGGCTGGGTTGAGTCGGTGCGCTTGCGTAGTCTGAGAAACAAATGGGCGGTTGGTATTTCAGTGGGCACGGCCTTTCAGCCGCGCCGCTATTACTTTGATAACTTACGGCACGGCTGAAGCCGCGCCCCTTCACAACTAGAGGGATCTACGTCTGGAGACATTAATGAAATCTGCGTTGCGTTTGACGCTGTTGCTGTTGCTCACTGTCACGGCTTTTTCGCAAAGCGATGTTGTTGTTCCCAACGAGAACCTCGTGGTTGAGGGCGTTCCTCCCGTTCCTGCTTCGTTAGCGGAAACCGTCGACCGATATACCAATTTTCGCGCGGCAAACTTGCAGAGTTGGGATCCGGCGGCGCGACAGATGCTGATCACTACGCGTTTTGCGGATACGGCGCAGGTGCACCTGGTAAAAATGCCGGGCGGTGCGCGCACACAGTTAACTTTCTACCCCGACCGGATTTCAGGAGCGTGGTACTCGCCAACCAGCGGCGCATCTTTCGTGTTCTCTAAGGACATTGGCGGCGGAGAGTTTTTTCAACTCTACCGTTACGATTTTTCTACCGGTGACACTACCTTGCTTACCGACGGCAAGTCTCGCAACACCGATCCGGTATGGTCGTACGCCGGGGACAAGCTGGCTTATGGCTCCACGCGCCGGACAGGAAATGACGTCGATTTATACGTCATCGATCCGGCGAATCCGAAGAGCGATCATTTGCTCGCCCAGCTTAGTGGCGGAGGCTGGACTGCGCTGGATTGGTCTCCGGATGGGCGAAGTATTCTGGTATCTGAGTTAATTTCGGCTCAAGAAAGCTATCTGTGGACCGTAGATGCGAACAGCGGCGCGAAGACATTGATTACGCCGAAGGGCGGCGCGGACAAGATTTCTTACGGTACGGGGCGTTTTAGAAAAGACGGAAAGGGCATTTACGTTACGACTGACAAAGACTCCGAGTTTCAGCGGCTCACCTATATCGATTTGAGCACCAAGCAGCATACTTATCTCAGCAGCAGCATTCCATGGGATGTGGAGGAATTTGATCTTTCGCGGGATGGCAAGACCATCGCTTTTGTGACAAATGAAGATGGCTTCAGCGTGCTGCACCTGTTCGATACCGCCGGTCGTAAGGATAAACCCGTCACGGGCGTGCCTAAGGGTGTTATCTCGGGCGTGCACTGGCAGGCAAATAATCGCGATCTGGGGTTCAGCTTGTCATCGGCGCGATCGAGTTCGGATGCTTATTCGCTCGACGTGAGAACCGGAAAAGTGGAACGCTGGACTTTCAGCGAAACCGGTGGATTGAATACTGGAGACTTTCCGGAGCCTGAGCTCATCCACTGGAAGTCGTGGGACGGTCGCGCGATCAGCGGATTCCTCTACAAGCCGCCAGCGAAGTTCAGTGGCAAGCGGCCGGTCATCATTAATATTCACGGCGGGCCCGAGGCGCAGTTCCGGCCAAGTTTTCCCGGTCGTTGGGATTACTACATGAAAGAACTCGGCATTGCGATGATTGCTCCCAATGTGCGCGGGTCGGCGGGCTATGGTAAAACGTTTATTGGTCTCGACAATGGAATGTTGCGCGAGGGTTCTTATCGCGACATTAATACCCTGCTGGATTGGATTCAGACTCAGCCTGATCTGGATTCTGGCCGAGTGCTGATTACAGGCGGGAGTTATGGAGGCTTCATGACCCTTGCGGTCGCGACCAATTACAACGACCGCATCTGCTGCTCGGTGGATGTTGTTGGCCCCTCGAACCTGGTCACTTTTCTCGAACACACGTCGGGCTACCGGCAGGATTTGCGGCGCGTGGAATATGGAGACGAACGCGATCCGAAGATGCGCGAGTATTTGGAAGGCATTGCGCCCGCGAACAAAGCGAAAAACATTAGCAAGCCGATCTTCATTATTGCGGGAAAGAATGATCCTCGGGTTCCGGTTACAGAATCGGAGCAGATGGTTTCGGTTGTTAGACAGAATGGCACGCCGGTTTGGTGGCTGATGGCGAAGGATGAAGGCCATGGCTTCGGCAAGAAGAAAAATCAGGATTATCAGTTCTATGCGACGGTAATGTTTGTGAAGGAATATTTGCTGAAATAGCTGCTAGCTTCTGGCTCCTGGCTAATCAGTCGGCGTAAGTAGGGTGAGAGCTCACGGCTTAGAGCTTCTATAATCTCTTCATGCTTGATGAGAACGATTTTCGCAAACGGGCTGACGCTGCGCTGGAGTCGTTGAAACAGAGTTTGATTACGGCGGAAGAGTCGGCCGATCTTGAAGTGGAGGATCAATCGGGAGCGCTGCACATCTCGTTCGACGATGGCTCGCGGTTCGTTATCTCGCCTAACGCGCCGGTGCGGCAGATATGGATTTCAGCGCTGGCCACGAGTTTCAAGCTGGACTGGGCGGACGCGAATCAGGCTTTCGTGCTGCAAAAGACGGGAGAAGAGCTCAAACCCTTGGTGTCACGTTTGATTAATCAGCAATTGGGTGAGGAAGCGGTCACGCTGGCTTAAAGATCGAGCAGGTTGTCAGAATGCCTTGTTGTATTCAATTGGCGGACACATCACTGGGGTCCTTCGACTGCGCGCCTGTTGCGCTTCGCGCAACAGGCACTCCGCTCAGGATGACAATACTAGGCTTTGCCTAATTTATAGCGCAGATGCTTGGCGATTAGCTGGCCGTGGAAGCGTCCGTTTTCGATGAAGATTTCGTTGGTTCGAGAGCCGGCCACGATCACTCCGGCCACGTAGATACCTGGGACATTGCTTTCCAGAGTTTCCGGGTCGCATACGGGGCGGCACTGGTCGGCCGAAAGCTCGATGCCCATGGAGCGCAAGAAATCGTAATCAGGATGGTATCCCGTCAGGGCAAAGACGAAATCGTTCTTCACGTGCACCACGCCTTCAGGCGTGTAAATTAACACTTGATCCGGCGCGATCTCTCCCACTGAACTGCTGAAATACGCCTTGATCTCGCCATGCTTGATGCGATTCTCGATGTCAGGCAGGATCCAGTATTTGACGTGGTGATGCAGTTTCTGCCCACGATAGACAAGCGTTACACGGGCTCCGTGGCGCCACAGATCCAGCGCGGCAATCGCGGCTGAATTCTTTCCGCCAATTACCATCACGTCGTTGTCGAAATAGGGATGCGGCTCACGATAGTAATGAAATACTTTTGGTAGGTCCTCGCCGGGAATATTGAGCATGTTCGCGAGGTCGTAGTATCCGGTAGCAACGATCAATTTGTGGGTGCGGTAATCGTAAATTCGGCCAAGCCGATCGACGGTCGCAACCTGAAAATCGCCGTCCTGTCCATTCACCGTCTTCACCCATTGATACTGCGCGATTGGCAGATGATAATGCTCAGCCACCTTGCGGTAATATTCGAGCGCCTCTTGGCGAGTAGGTTTTTGATTGGCAGTGCTGAAAGGGATATCGCCGATCTCGAGCAACTCCGGCGTGGTAAAGAAAGTCATGTTAGCTGGGTAGTTGAAGATGGAATTAACCACGCAGCCTTTGTCAATTGCGATGACTTTGAATCCGGATCTTTGCGCTTCGATGGCGCAGGCAAGACCGGTAGGCCCGGCTCCGATGACGAGTACGTCCACCTGGGTGTCGGAGCGTGACTCCAGCTGGGCGCGCGGAAGCGTCTCGGGAATCTGCAGCGCAATCTCGGAGCTTAGTTTGCTGGTCAAATGATCGTCCCTACATAGCCGCAGAGCACGCCCACAATAAATTGGCTCTTTGGAGATAAGGATTTTAGCATGGTGCCACCCTCAGGTTCTGGCTTCGTGGGCCGTGTCACACAAACCAGTGTTTACAATCACATTCCTCCAAGTTATCCGCGATATAATTTTCCGGTGTCTCCGTCCGTTGGTGTAATCGAAAGAGCCTATGGCAACTTACGTGGAACCCGCCGCTCGCACACGCACTGAATCTGACAGCATGGGACAGATCGAGGTCCCGGCCAACGTTTACTGGGGGGCGCAGACGCAGCGCTCGCTGCTTCACTTCAACATTGGGCGCGACGTCATGCCGCCGGAACTGATTCATGCGTTCGGCGTCCTCAAGAAGGCATGCGCGCTGGTTAACCAGGACTTGGGCAAACTTCCCGCCGACAAAGCTAAGCTCATCGTGCAGGCTGCGGACGAGGTCATTGCTGGCAAGCTTGACGATCAGTTTCCGCTGCGCATCTGGCAGACGGGCAGCGGCACGCAGACCAACATGAACGTAAATGAGGTCATCTCCAACCGCGCCATTGAGCTGGCGGGCGGCGAGATGGGCTCCAAGAAACCAATTCATCCCAATGACCACGTCAATATGTCGCAGTCGTCGAATGACACATTTCCGGCGGCGATGCACATTGCGGCGGCGCAGCGAGTAAAGAACACGCTGATTCCCGCAATCCAAAGCGTTCATGACGCGATTGCTGCTAAAGCGAAAGAATTCAATGACGTGGTAAAGATCGGACGCACGCATTTGCAGGATGCCGTCCCTCTGACTTTTGGGCAAGAATTTGGCGGATGGGCCAGTCTGCTAGAGCGGGATATCAAGCGGTTGGAGCAAGTACTCGGTGGCCTTTACGACCTAGCCATTGGGGGAACTGCCGTGGGCACAGGGTTAAACGCTCATCCTGAATTTGCCGAACGAGCTGCCAAGAAGATTGCCGAACTCACCGGACTTCCCTTCCGCTCGCATCCGCAACAAGTTCGCGGCGCTTTCGGCGCACGATGAGATCGTCTTTGCGCAAGGCGCTCTGCAGACGCTGGCCGCTTCGCTGATGAAGATTTCGAATGACATCCGCTGGCTGGCTTCGGGCCCGCGTTGTGGCCTTGGCGAATTATCGATTCCAGAGAACGAGCCCGGGTCTTCGATCATGCCGGGTAAAGTGAATCCCACACAGTGCGAGGCCATGACCATGGTTTGCGTGCAGGTGCAAGGCGCGACCGCTGCCGTGGGATTCGCGGGCTCACAAGGCAATTTCGAACTCAACGTATTCAAGCCCGTGATCATTTACAACTTTCTGCATTCGGTTACGTTGCTTGCCGACGCCTGCCACGGATATGTGGAGTACATGATTAAAGGCATCGAGGTTGATCGCGCCAAAGTCGATTGGTACGTGAAGAATTCTCTGATGCTGGTGACCGCGCTTGCACCAAAGGTGGGATACGACAAGGCCGCTAAAATTGCGCACACTGCGCACGTGGAGCACAGCAGCTTGCGCGAGGCCGCATTGAAGCTCGGCTATCTGACGGGCGAGGAGTTTGATCAGTTGATGAAGCCGGAGAGGATGACACGGCCTTGATAATTTCCTTACGAGTGTGTGTACCATGCAAAACTACACGCGGAAATTTGTGGGACGTTCGAATACAACAATAAACAGCGTAAAGCCGGGTAATTGTAGGAGCTGGCGTGCCACATGGAGCTGTTGAAATCAGTTTAACGCCAAGTTTGGTCAGAATACGTCAGGCATAGGAAAACAAAGCACTTATTCGTATCACACTGAATCGTGATGGCAGCCGCAGACGAGGCATCGGTTTATCCGATACAATAAATTATCGTGAATACTAATATCCAAATGACGAACCAGCACTCATCCGAAGTATACGAAGTGTGCGATCAACTTCAGAAAATGGGATACGCACAATCCAAGCGGATACGTATTTATGGTCAGGAGTTCGAAGCGGTGTCCGACCCGTTTCCCAATGGGAGTGGCATTGCCATTCGAGCGTTTTCCAAGCGGGAAACCACGGCTCGCATCTTACAGTTGCCGCTGCCCGTAGTGCAGATGGTGACGCGGCAAAAGAGAAAAAAAGTAGCTTAAGATTTTCAAACGATGGTTTCTGCCATTCGCGGTGCGTATCGCTGCACTGCGATCTCCACAATCTCACCGATTAGCTGTGTGTACGACCGCCCCGAGGCTTTAGCGGCCATGGCGAATTCTTGCTTGCTCGAAAGCCAGGGATTCGGATTGGCCTCGATCACGTACACTTCACCTTTCTCCGTAAGACGCATGTCAATGCGGCCATAGTCGCGTAACTTGACTGCGCGGTACGCCGCCAGCGCGGTTTCTTGCAACCGGGTAACCGTCTCCGGCTCGAGATCAGTCGCCAGGTGTGATTTCGTCAACTTGTGGGCTTGAGTATCTTTTTCAAACTTGACGTCGTAGCTGGCAATCTTGGGAGTGCCTTTGGGCAGCCGTGAAAGGTCGAGCTCTACCAGCGGCAGGGTTTCAGTATTTTCGTAGCTTCCGAGAATAGCGGCGTATATTTCACGGCCTTCGATATATTCTTCGATCAACGCGGGTGAGTCGAATTCGTTCTGAATGTATTCCACCCGCTCCATTAGCTCTTTCACGCTGTTAACTACGGCATCGGCGTTGATGCCGATGGAACCATCCTCCGAAACCGGCTTCACGATCAGAGGAAACGAGATGTCGTGAGCATGTTCGATCCGCCCGCGATAGGACGTCGCAAAAAATGGCGTCTTGATGCCGTGAAATTGGAACATCTTCTTCGCCGTGCCTTTATCCTGTGCCAGGAAATGCGCATGCGGACCGCCTCCGGTATAGCGCATTTCGAGCAGGTCCATATAAGCTGCAACATTCATCTCCTTGGTGTCGTCACCTGCAAAAGACTCGGTCAGATTAAAAACCAAATCCGCGTCACACTTTGCCAGCGCTGGCAGGCACTGCGGACGCCCGTCAAGCACCTGGTAAAACGGTTCGTGACCAAGCTTCTCGAGCGCTTCGAAAATCTCTTCGCGATCTTCTTTTTCGATTCGTGGCTTGCGTTTTGATTTTGTCTTGCGCGCGGGCTTTTCTTCCGGGACAACTTCTGCGACAGCCGTGTCGTCCTCCCAGATGTCATAAAGAACCGCGACTTTGAGTTTCGCGCTAATCATTGTCCCCCCAGACTCTAAGCAAATAGCTTTTATCTTTAAGTGCAATCATGGATGAACAAACTTTCCTCGCGCCATGTAATTCATGGCTAGAGCGGTGACGTAAACCGTGATCTGGATCAAGTGTTCGGATTCGCGCTCGCTGTCAGTAAACAAATTAAGCTCTTCGATTCTCTTTTCAATCACCTCAATCAATTTCTTGATCAGCGGACGCTGAGCTCCGGTCCAATAAGCAACCTTGTCCACCACGGCTTTCCTTTGCGCGTGCAGAAATTCATGCGCCGGCTTCGCTGTCTTGCGTCTTTTGGAGGCGTCGAAAATGTCGCGCAAGTCGGTATCGAGCGCCAGATCTATCAGCGGAGTTTCACCGTTGACCCGCTGGTAAAACTCGGCCACTGTGGCTTCCATTTCATCGACCGTGATGTCCGTGTGTCCACGGCGGCGGACCGGATCCACATTTCCTAATTTTCTGGCGATCCGGTTCATGTACCGCAGCTTCGCCATCGCACCCCAGCCCCGATAGCGCTTGCGCCACGCGGAACGCGGAGTCAGCCACACCGCAAAGGTTTCAGCGAAATCTTCATCGGGATGTTTCTGCGCGTACCATCCCGCCAAGTGCCGGACAAAGTTTCGAGAGAATGGAATCGGCCGATAGTTGTCGTGATATGGACGGCGAAACGGACCAAACAGCTGTTTCCACTCCGGCGTGCGATGAAGCTTATAGGCATAGTTGAATGCGTGCCCTGCTTCGTGCCTGAGATACATCATGATTTCGCGCGCGTCTTCGAGGTCATTCGTCTGCTTTTCCAGATAGCCAAGATCCACATTGGCAAGATAGAAAGGAATGCCAATTACCGGTTCGCCGGATGGACAGCCCCACTCGTCGCTCAAATAGCAAAGTGGATGAAATTTGAGCAAGCCTTTCTTTTCGAGTTCGCAATACAACTGCTGAATCAGGGGTTGCAACGGCGAACCCTCGATCTTCAGGCCAAGATCGCGAATGGGCCGGTTCAGAATCTCTTGCAAGCCGGGGCGTAATGTTTCAAGTTCTTGCACGTCATCAAAATGTCAATTTAGATTTAGCTACGAAAAAAATGGGGGAGAGTAGGGACACTTGGCTCTCATTCTAAACAGTATCAAAATAGATACCTGCGTTATAGGTCACGGCAGAACACCTACCAAAGATAGGTCTCCAGGTTGGTTCGTTATCGCCAGCAACTTTTTATGGTTTCTGCTCACATCGAGGTTGTTTTTCGTAGAGATTGGAAGCCCTTCGGAGACATCGCGCGATTCGTGTCAGCCAGCGCCGGATACTACGACCTCAGAGTTTTCCACCATGATTTTTGCGCTACAATGGATGTAACGTCTTGATTGGCTCTCACCGCAGACCAATCAGGAGGGTATTAATCCTGTCCCCCAGGAGGTAGTTCGATGTATCGCCCTCCCTTTAGCAGCGTCAATCCGCTGCTCGATTCTGAGTCAACCATTCGTGGACTTACCCAGGATTTTTGTACGGCATTCAATACTGGAAACTACGATCAAGCAGCAGCGCTATTCGCCTCTGATGGCACCTTGATGGTTTCACATCATGAGTCGTCGCAGGGAACGAAAGGGATTGAGCGCATGCTGCGTCAGTATGGCGACTCAGGATATCAGAACCTGCGCTTCGAGACTACGCGGGTGGAAACTTCGGGAGACATGGCCATTGAGATAGGCCGGTATAACGTTTCATCTCAATCGGGGAGTACAAGCGTCAGCGAGGCGGGAGAGTTTTTACGCGTATGGCGTCGCCTCGGCGTATGGCGAATTATCGCTGATTCCTGGAACAGCACTTCTCCTGTCATCGATCAAGAGGTTAGATTTGGCGGCGGCACAAAAGTCGCTTAGCGATTCAAAAGTAAACGCGTCCTCTATGAGTGAACCAGTATCCGGTCCAATCATTTCCGAAATGCGTGATAACAAAGCCGCCGACCGAAAGTCTGATCCCGCCGTGGCATCGCGCTTCTGCCCCAATTGCTCGACCGAATTGCGTGAGCATCGCTGTAAATTGAGTTGCCCTAATTGCGGCTTCTATCTGAGTTGCTCCGACTTCTATTAAAGGTCGCGCTCAGTATTCAGATTTCCAGGTAGCATTCTCGCTTCGACGACCTGACACCTTCCCTCGCTTGCATCTACAATGGTTGGTCACTTACTTCATAACTGAGGAGAACGAAATGCAACGCAAGGCAAGTGCGGTCTGGAAAGGCGGACTAAAGGATGGGAAGGGTGCGGTGTCGTCATCCAGCGGTGTATTGAACAATACACCTTATTCTTTCAGCACGCGATTCGAAAACACTCCCGGTACAAATCCTGAAGAATTGATTGCGGCGGCGCACGCGGGCTGCTTCTCGATGGCGCTTTCTGGACAGCTGGGCGCCGCAAATTTGACCGCATCCAGCATTGAAACGACCGCGACACTCACCATGGAAAAACTCGATTCAGGCTGGGCCATCACTGCGGTACATCTAGACGTCGTAGGCCACGTGCCCAATGCCGACCAGGCTGCATTTCAAAAAGCCGCTGAGAACGCCAAGAGTGGCTGTCCGGTTTCCAAGGTGCTAAAAGCGAATATTACGATGACGGCTAAGTTGGAAGGATGAAATTGCTGGCTTCAGGCTTCAGGCTTCTGGCTGCAGGCTCGCGGAGTTGAATCGGCGCTACACAAGGGAGTACCTGAA
>CAVYQB010000001.1:0-315527 GCA_963770465.1 uncultured Acidobacteriota bacterium | reverse complement strand
CGTGATGTGATTTGAAGATGCTATAGGCCTAGCCGGGTGGTGTCAATCCAGAATTGTCTGTACCAATGTTACGGGATAGTTATGGATAACTTACGTAACTTGCTGTAGTGCTTGAGTAAAAGCGATGATGTCCCTGTGTTGCAGCAAGTTACATGTTTATAAATTAGTAAATAACCAGTGTCTGCTCTGGTGTGAAGTATTTGCACTGTCTTTATTTTCAAGCAGTTATATGAAAATCCTAATCTAGTTGACGCTGCAATACTTGGTTTGCGCGCTTTTTGCCGATCCAGACAATTTGCAAGGCAGCAGGTTTTCGGTACATTTCAAATATGGCTCAGACGCCGCCAGTTGTATTAACGATAGCCGGATTTGACCCTGGTTCCGGCGCCGGGATCACAGCCGACATAAAGACCATCGCAGCCCTCGGCTGCTATGGGGTCGCTTGCATCACCGGGTTAACGGTTCAGTCGACGGTGGGAGTTCGACGAGTTGAAGCCGTGGACGCCGGGCTAGTGTCGGAGACGCTCGCTGAACTGGCATCCGACATCGAGATTGCGGCCGTGCACGTGGGAATGCTGGGATCCGGGAAAGTGGCACGAGCGGTGGCTGATTTCCTGACATCGCAGAAAATGCCGAATGTAGTGTTGGACCCGATTCTGAAGAGCTCTTCCGGCTCTGATCTGGTCGATGCGGCGGGTTTGCGCTTGATGACCGAGCGGCTGCTGCCGCTGGCTGCGGTGGTCACTCCCAATCTCGACGAAGCGTCGGCCCTGACCGGATTGACGGTTACAGATACGGAGCAGATGCGGGCGGCGGCCCGAAAGCTTCACGAGATGGGTGCCTCGGCCGTGGTGATCACCGGTGGACATCTGGAAAAAGCCATCGATCTTTTGAGTTTTATTGGCAAACGCGGTGTCGAGCAGGAAATATTCAAGTCGGCGCGGCTGAAGTCGAACTCCACCCATGGGACGGGATGCGCCTTTTCCACCTCGGTGGCTTGCCATCTGGCCTTGGGGCGGGGATTGCCAGAGGCAGTTCTGCTAGCCAAAGCTTATGTTGCGGCGGCCATCAGCCATGCGCATCCTTTAGGGCATGGCATTGGGCCGGTGCATCATCTTTATCGGATGCAGCAACAACGGCGCATAATCCCGGCGGATCCGGACCCCGTGGGATGAAATGCAGGCTTAAGGCTTCGGTTTCAGGAGTTATGCAAAATGTCATCCCGAGCAACGCGAGGGATATGGGTCCGTGCCTGCGGGCCGTGATACCGGTAGTGCAGGGGAGGATGACAAAATAGTGGGGAGGGACTGAGGGAGGGAGCTCGTCTTATGCTGTGAACTACTTCTTCGCGGCACCAGCCTGCTTCAGCAGTATTCCTGCGACGAAAAATGCCAGGGCCGCCAGTAGCCATTGCATCCGCCAGGACTGAATGGCTTGAAAATCGGCCAGATTCTGCACCGAGTAAATCATGCCCACAGCAACGGCGGCTAACAGACAGCCTACGCCTGCGAAAAACGCAATGAGCGATGCGATCGACAGTCCAAGCCATTCTTTTACGTTCTGGAATTCCAGGGCCTGCAGCAAATCGAGGGAGCGCGTCCAGATGTGTCCAGAGTAGGAGTGGAGAGTTCGCTGACGCGCCGCACCGCAACCATGGCAGAACTTCGCGCCGACCATGAATTCGGATTCGCAACGGTCGCAGACGTCGACCATAGCCGGAACTGGTGTGTCAGTCTGGACGATCGGGGGACGCCAGAACTCTTGCGGTGCATTATCGATGACTTCTGACATCTGAAACTCCCGAGACCCAACTGACGAAGGCGGTGTACAGCATCATCGCAACCGAGTGACCAAAGCAGTAGTTATCTAAATGATTGCGCCATAACCTTTTTGCGGTACCTCAGCGTGTTATGTCTTCGCCAAGCTAGGAAAGAATTACTCGTAACCGCGCAAAGATTGATCAGTGGCGAGCTTCCAATTTGCGGTCCAGAAAGCTGTTCGGTCGCTCGATAGTGCAATATTCGGAGCCAGAGCAAGCGTAAAATCGGAACTATACCAAGCTAAGGAACGTATTCAGCATTAGACGAAGGGGGACAAGCTATGTACTGCAATTATTGCGGCAAGGTAATTCAGGATGACGCCAATGTTTGCGCCTACTGTGGCGTTCGAGTAGGCGCCGTCACCGCCCGAAAGCGGCTGGTACGGCCGCGCACGGACCGGAAAATTGCCGGCGTCTGCGCCGGACTCGCGGAATATTTTGATTTAGACGTCAGCCTCGTGCGGCTGGTTTGGCTGTTCGTTGCGATTATGACCGGCGTGGGCTTCCTGGCATATCCGATTGCGTGGATCGTTATGCCGGAAGAGCCCCTGCGATTGCCGGCTCCGGCGGGGATGCAAGTAACCAATCCTTCGTGATTCGATAAGCCTCGTGCGCCATTAGCGGTGTCGTCTTCGCTATTAAAGCTTGCCTGTGTTTAAATTTGGCATGCCTCAAATCACCAGCAACGATGCCGAAATATTCTATGAAGTCATCGGAAGCGGCCCACCAGTCGTATTGCTCCATCCTTTTCCCGCCAATCATGATTTCTGGAAGCCAGCGGCTCAGGCTTTGATCTCCCGCTACCGCCTCATCCTTCCTGATCTGCGCGGCCACGGCGACTCCGGCGTAGGCGAGGGTCCAGCCACAATGCAAAAACAAGCCGAGGATCTGGCCCGTGTTCTGGATGACGCGGAGGTCGGGCGCGCACCTTTTGTCGGAGTCTCAATCGGCGGCTACGTGCTATTCGAATTCTGGCGCAGACAGAGTGCGCGGGTGGACGCGCTGGTGCTGTGCAATACCAAAGCTCAGGCGGACGCTCCCGAAGCACGCGCAGCCCGCCTGCAGGCAGCCGCCGAAGTTACAGAGCGCGGCACCGAGCCATTCTTCGAAAGCCTGCTGCCTAAGTTGATCGGCGAAACCACGCGCAGCATGCGTCCGGACCTGGTCGAAGGCGCATTGCAAATGATGCGCAAGATGTCTCCCCAGGATGTAGCGTCAGTGCAAAGGGGTATGGCCGAGCGACCAGATTCCGTAGAAACGCTGAAGACCATCAATGTACCAACGTTGATTTTGACGGGAGATGAGGACTTGTTCGCAGGCCCAGCAGAGGCCGAGTTCATGCAGCGAAACATCCGCGGCAGCCGGATGAATGTGATCCCCAAGGCAGGACATTATTCTCCATGGGAGCGGCCAGAAGAAGTAGGGACGCTGCTGCGCCAGTTTTTGGACCATGTGCGCGAAGGTTGAAAAGCTGAGGTGTTCCCGAATTAGCGTCCTGACCCGATCACGAACCTGCTAGAACTAAATCGCGACAATTGCTAAACTCACCCCAATGTCTGGCCTCCGTCAGGTTGTCGTCTACTCGCGCAAAGGCTGCCACCTTTGCGAAATCGTCAAAGAGACCCTGACCAAACTGCAGCGTCGCGGCGGCTTCGCCTGGCAGGAAATCGATGTCGACAGCGACGACCAACTCCGCCGCCAGTTCACCGACGAAGTCCCAGTCGTTTTCATCGATGGCCGCAAAGCCTTCAAATATCGCATGGACGAATCCGCCTTCTTGCGCAAGCTAGCCAGTTGATATGGAGGCATTGATGCGTCGACTTTCATGACCGGGAAGCCTTGCGAATGTGACTATGAGATTGCGGGGGAACTGTGACGATACTACGTCGGTGCGTCAGGGCATTTGCGATCGCGTGCCTAGTCGAGTTTCCCATGGCAATCGCTTTCGGTAGCGTCGGAAATAAGCAACACTACGACGTTTGGCAAAGGGCAGTGGTGCTGCTTCATTCCATATCGTTTGGGATCATGTCTGTACTGGATCAGTGGCTAGAGTCACCAGCAGGCAACTCTGTATTTGATTCGCATCCCAAGCTTTTCTTTTGCTTTTTCCTTTCTGCTTTATTTGTTCTGCAGTCAATATTGCTAACTCCGATAATCCTAATCTGTCAGGGAATTCTCCAGGCGTTACACAGGGCGGGTGACCCACGTTAGCGCGTACAACTGTCCAAACAAATCGCCCGCACCAATCGTTCTACGTGGAACCCTTCGAGGCTTCGCGCTAGAATCACATCCGCATGTTCCGCACTCGCCTCTACGCCGACCCGCAGGGCCGCTTTATCCACGACATCATCTTGGAATCATGTTCGCGCGTCCCGCACAAAACCGCGATCATTGATTCATCCTGTGACGACAGCGCCTGCGGCCGCCGCATTACCTACTCCGAGTACGGAGAACTGGTCGAGAACATCGCGCTGGGACTGGTCGCAGCGGGCGTGAAGCCCGGTGAAGTGATCGCGATTTACCTGCCGAACTGCTGGGAGTTCTGCGCTGTCTATCATGCGGCGACGATGGCCGGAGCCATTCCAACTTTGCTGAACCCGAGCTATCGCGAGCGCGAAGTACGCTATCAGTTGGAGAACTCTGGCGCCGCAGTCCTAATCAGCGATGGCGCGCTGCTGCAGGAAATCAACCTCGGCGGCCTCAGCAAACTCCGCCGCGTGTACACAACGCGACAGCCGTCATCAGGCGCGGAGCCATTTGCCAATTTGCTGCGTCCGGTCACGGTGGCGCTTCCCAAACTTGATAAGCCATCGGATGAAATGCTCGCGGCGCTACCGTACTCCAGCGGAACCACCGGCCTCCCCAAGGGCGTGATGCTCTCGCACTTCAATCTGGTGGCAAATGTTTTTCAATTCATCGGGCCGCACGCCAGCGAGATATCGGGCAACGATGTCGCCCTCTGCTTTCTCCCGCTTTATCACATCTACGGTCTGAACGTGGTTCTGAATCCAGTGCTAACACTAGGCGGAACGCTGCTGCTGATGCCGCGCTTCAACATTCCTCAGTTGCTCTCGCTGATCGTCGATGAATACGTAACCATGATGCCCGCCGTGCCTCCGGCCATGAACGCCATGTGTCAAGCCGCCGAGGCCGGACAGTTTCCCTCGAACCATCGCCTGCGCTGGGTGAAATCCGGAGCCGCGCCGCTTGCCCCTGAACTGGCCCGCCGTTTCACCGAGCTCACCGGAGTCCTCGTGTGCCAGGGCTACGGCATGACCGAGGCTTCTCCGGTCACGCATGTGGGATATCTCGAGCCCGAACTCTACCGGCCTGAATCTATCGGACAGCCGCTGGCGCAAACCGACTGCCGCGTGGTGACTGCCACCGACGCCGATGAAAACGAAGCCGCACCCGGCCAGCCCGGCGAGCTGGTCATGCGCGGCCCGCAATTCATGCTGGGATACTGGAACAATCCCGAAGCTACCGCAGCCGTGCTTCGCGATGGATGGTATTGGTCCGGCGACATCGTGACCCGCGACGCCGACGATTTTTATTTCGTGGTCGATCGCCGCAAAGAAATGATCAAGTACAAAGGCTTCCCGGTCGCGCCGGCTGAGGTCGAAGCATTATTGCTCGAGCATCCCGCAGTCCGCGATTGCGGCGTGGTAGGCCGCGCCGACGCCTGCGCCGGTGAAATCCCCGTAGCGTTTATCGTGCTGCGCGAAGGCTCAGTCGCCTCCAGCAAGCTTGAACAAGACCTCTGCGGATTCGTAGCCGAACGTCTCACCCCCTACAAGCAACCGCGCCAGATCCATTTTGTGGACACGCTGCCCAGAACACCGTCAGGCAAAATCCTCCGCCGAGAGCTCCGCAAAATCCTGACTTAAGTAAATAATGGAGGACGGGCGTCCCCGCCCGTCGGGAAGAACGCCAGCCAATAACGGAACTTTTCCTAAATTCCTTCCGTATCAAAAAGTGAAAGCGGTCTTACGCCAACAAAGGAGCACACCATGGACGGAAATTTGGTAGGTCTGGCAGCGGTAATCATGATCTTCGGCATTCCCATGGCCGCAATGTACACGTTTTATCACGTCCGCAAACTGCGCACCGAAGAGCGCCTCGCCGCGCTTGCAAGAGGAGTGAATGTCCCCATGCAACCCGAACTTCCCGAAGCCGCCCGTTCGCGCCGCTCCGGAACTCTGCTGGTGATGGGTTCACTAGGCTACATTCTCACCTTCGGACTGATCGCCCGAGCCGAATCGGATGCCTGGATAGCCGCCGCCTTCGGAATCATTCCATTAAGCGTAGGCATCGGCTTTTTCGTCGACTCCATGCTAATCCGCCGCGACCTGCACGCGTGAGTAAGAAGAGTTTTGTCATCCCGAGCGAATTTCTGTCATCCGGGCGAATTTCTGTCATCCCGAGCGAAGCAAGGGATCTAGGTTTTTGCGGCTGCAAGCGGAAACCCAGATTCCTCGTCGCCTTCGCTCCTCGGAATGACAAAGGGCCGACACTCACTCGCCGGTCAGAAACTTATACTGCTCCTTGCTCAACGGAACCACGCTGAGCCGGCCCTGCCGCACCAGCGGCGAATCCGCGAACCGCTTGTCAGCTTTAACTTCCGCCAGAGTCACCGGCGTACCCAACCGCTTCCCAACTTTAATTTTCACCAGAGGAGTTTTGGGATCACTCGCATCAACTGAAACCACGGACGCCGTTCCCACCGCGCTCTTGTGATCGCCAGTCTCGTAAATCACCAGCCGCTCTCCGGGCTTCATCTCGCGCAGATGTTTCACCGCCACGGGATTAGTAACCCCGTCCCAAATCGTGACCTTCTCACCTTCCAGGTCGGCGAAAGAATAAACCGTCGGCTCCGTCTTCAATAAGTAGTCCATGAATTCCCCTCAACATTCTGATCGGCACGGGTGCCCCAGGTTCGCGCCCGCTTTTTGGGCGCTAACCTGGGTGTAACCGCATACGAAAATCATTTCACTCTATCCCAATTCAACAAAATCGGATAGACTAGCCGCCGTTTTCGCAACCGAGAAATTCCTGTCTTGAGGGTTTAAAAAAGGAGTCGTAGTGAGCACTCGGTGTCTACGTAATCGAAGCCGCGGAATCGTTGTCAACGCCGTGCCTAAGCTGGCATTAACGCTAATAGTGCTGGCGATAGCTCCGATCAGCCGCGCGCAAACTTTTCGTTTGCTCTACCAGTTCAAGTCCGGACGCGACGGCTCCATCCCTTCTGCGAGTTTAATTCTTGACGCCCAGGGAAATCTCTACGGCACCACCATGATCGACGGCGCCTACAGCTACGGCACAGTTTTCAAAATAAGTCCGGATGGCAAAGAAACCGTGCTGCACAGCTTCACTGGAACCGGAGGTGATGGAGCCACTCCGATTTCTCCGCTCACCAGCGACACCACTGGCAACCTTTACGGCACTACAGAATATGGCGGCGTCTTCGGAGGCGCGTGCGGCCCGAATGGCTGTGGAACCGTGTTCAAAGTTGATCCGGCTGGCAAAGAGACCGTTCTCTATCAATTCACAGGAACCGCTGGGGATGGGGCAAATCCCTGGCAAGGCGTAGTGCGGGCCGCGGCGGGGAACCTTTATGGAACAACCGCAGAGGGCGGAGATTACGGCGGCGGTACCCTGTTCAAAATCAATTCCTCAGGCCACGAGACCATACTTCACAGCTTCAATGATGATTCTTACTATGACGACGGATCTTTCCCCGCGTACGGATCTTTGCTACGCGACGCCCAAGGAAACCTCTACGGAACAACCTACGGCGGGGGTCAAGGTTCCCTTGGAACTGTTTACAAGATCGATTCCAGCGGAACTGAAAGCATCCTGTACAGCTTTGGCGGGTCAAACGGTATGCTGCCCTACGGAACCCTGGTGCGAGACACAGCGGGCAATCTTTATGGCACGACACATCAGGGCGGGGCGTTCGGTGACGGCATTGTATTTAAACTCGACACCAATAATGCTGAGACGATACTCCACAGTTTTGGAGGCAGCGGCGACGGTGTCGCTCCATCGGCTGGCCTCGTAGCTGATCGCCTCGGCAACCTCTATGGCGCCACGGAGTACCGCCGCAGCTCATACTTCGGCACTGTGTTCAAGCTCGACTCCAGCGGTAAAGAAACTATCCTGCATACTTTCTCCGTCAAAGATGGCAGCGAGCCAGAAATGGGCGTGGTCCGCGATTCCAAGGGTAACCTTTACGGCACTACGCTATACGGAGGAACCTACGGTGGCGGCGTAGTCTTCAAGGTCACTCCATAGGCATTGCATGGCGAACATCATTCAACTCGCAAACCGGGTTTTGTTCCTGACAAAAAAGGCTGGGCTGTATTTCGCCATTTGCCCATTACTCAACTGTGTTTTGGCCACAGTTGCACCGGCTCAGACTTTCACGGTGCTCTACCAATTCAGATCTGGCACTGGCGGTATCAATCCTTACGCAGGCGTGGTCCTCGACGCGAAAGGCAACCTCTACGGTACGACCCAATACGACGGAGCTTTCGCTTCCGGGACGGTATTCAGAATCGATGCGTCCGGAAAGGAAAAAGTCCTTCATAGCTTCAGCCAATTTGGAGGCGATGGAGTATTTCCTGACTATGGCACGCTGGTCAGGGATTCTTCCGGCAACCTCTATGGCACCACCATCTGGGGTGGAGTTTCACAACAGTGTTGCGGCACCGTGTTCAAAGTAGATGCATCGGGCAAAGAGGTTGTTCTGTATCGTTTCAACGGAACGGGCGGGGACGGCTTTCCTCTCGCAGGCGTCGTTCGGGACCCCTCTGGCAATCTTTACGGCATGACGCCTAACGGTGGCCCCGACAACGCCGGGACCGTGTTTAAAATCGACTCCACTGGCAAGAGAACCATACTCTACAGTTTTATGGGCTCACCCGACGGAGCCTTTCCACAAGCAGGTTTGCTCCGGGACGCCAAGGGCAACCTCTACGGCACTACCATTAACGGAGGCCCTTCCTTCGCTGGCAGCGTATTCAAAGTCGACCCAACTGGCCAAGAAACCATCCTTTACAACTTTACCGGCGCTAGCGACGGGGACTTCCCAGAATCAGGATTGATTCGCGATGCGCACGGCAATCTCTATGGCACAACCTTTGACGGAGGAAGCCAGTCTGCGGGGACGGTTTTCAAGGTCGATACTAGTGGCCAGGAAACCGTGCTGTACAGCTTCACCGGCGGCGCCGATGGCGGCTTTCCAATAGAGGCGAGCCTGATTCGCGATTCCGCGGGCAATCTCTATGGCACGACACCGCAGGGAGGCTCCGCGGACTTCGGCGTCGTGTTCAAGATCGACACGACTGGCAAAGAAACCGTGCTTCACAGTTTCTCCGGAAAAGACGGAAAGATTCCCTACGGAACCCTCGTCCTGGACAAAGCAGGAAACCTTTACGGCACCACATCAGAAGGCGGAGCGTATGGCGGCGGAGTCATTTTCAAACTCACCCCCTAACGAAAAAGGGTGGCCCACCCTTTATATAAGCAAGATTCCAGGATAATTAAATTTCGGTGCCCTACTCTTTCGCGTTCTCTGCGAAAGGGCGAGTCTCTGGCGCGCATACCAACTAATCTCGGGATTATCTAAGGTTGCGGCTTCGCACTTGGATCGGGCGGCGTGGGCGGCTTGTTGTCTTTGGGATCGTTTTGCTGACTCCCGTAAATCGAATACTGCCCCTCGGGACGCTTCAGCTTGATTGTGATTTCCATGGTGGGCTGATTTATTTCGTAATCTTCGCCGAAGGTTTGGAATCCCGGCGCCAGCACCTGCACGCGCAGCTTGCCATAAGGGACGCCTTCAAAGCTGGCCTTCCCGTTCTCGTCGGTTTTGAGTTCGATGCCGCCGCGATCCTGCTTGTCGTGCTTGCCCACTCCATGCATGACGACGCCCGCGTTGCGCACCGGTTTTCCGTTCGCGTCTTTAATCACCAGAAAGCTTAATTGCGCTACAGGGTAGTCGTACTGGGATTTCTTGTCGCCGGGGTCAGCCAAGGCGGAGGAAACCACGAAGAGGCAGAGGGTGCCTACCGCAATCGACCAGAATCTCGTTTTCATGAGAGCATCTCCCTCCGCGTCGAACTTAAACAATCACCTCAAATACTTGTATACAAGTAACTTAGCCTGCCACAGCCGCCCGGCGCTTGACATCAATCGAGGCCACGGCTTATACTTAGCACTCACAAACAATGAGTGCTAACAAAGTTTCGATCCAAGGTTGGCGACCGATATCTCTAGCACTTTACCCTAAATCTTAATTGAATACGAACGAAAGGAGCTGTACGCATGGCTACGAAATTCACCCCACTGCACGACCGCGTTCTGGTCCGTCGCATAGAAGAAGTAGGCACCACCCGTGGCGGCATAATTATTCCGGATAGCGCTAAGGATAAGCCTTCGGAGGGCGAAGTTATCTCGGTTGGTCGCGGTAAGAGTAACGACGAGGGGAAAGTATTTCCTCTCGCGGTTAAGGAAGGCGATCACATTTTGTTTGGGAAGTATTCCGGCACCGAGATCAAGTTGGATGGTGAGGATTACATCATCATGCGCGAGGAAGAGGTTCTTGGTATCGTGACCGGCGCGCCTGCGAAGAAGGAAATGGCGGGCTCACGCAAGTAGCAGCAATAAGGATGTTCGTCTCGCGCTTCATTGCAATCGGTAAACGCGATTGCGCGCGGTGACGAACCCGGATCCTTCGCAACGCAGAAAACGCGTTGCTCAGGATGACAGTTTAAATTCTAAAACTTTCAGGAGAAAAAGAATTATGGCAAAGCAAATCATTCACGGAGAAGAGTCGCGCCAGGCAATTCTGCGCGGCGTAAATCTTCTTGCCGATGCAGTAAAGGTTACTCTCGGCCCCAAGGGCCGCAACGTGGTTATTGAAAAGAAATTCGGTTCGCCGACCATTACCAAGGACGGCGTCACCGTCGCCAAGGAAATCGAATTGAAGGACGCGCAGGAAAACACCGGCGCGCAGATGGTTCGTGAAGTGGCGTCGAAGACCTCGGACATCGCGGGCGACGGCACCACCACCGCGACTGTTCTGGCTCAGGCCATCTTCCGCGAAGGCGTAAAGACGGTTGCTGCCGGCGCTAACCCGATGGCGATGAAGCGCGGCATCGAGAAGGCTGTCATCGCAATCTGCGGCAGCCTCGATAAGGAAGGCAACCGCATCAAGGGCGAGCTCGACAAGTTCTCCAAGCCCGTGACCGGCGACATGATTGGCCAAGTCGGCACCATCAGCGCCAACAACGACGAGACCATCGGCAAGATCATTGCCGAGGCCATGAAGAAAGTTGGCAAAGACGGCGTCATCACCGTGGAAGAAGCCAAGACGCTCGAGACGCAACTCGAAGTGGTCGAAGGCATGCAGTTCGACCGCGGCTATCTCTCTCCTTATTTCGTGACCGATCCCGAGCGCATGGAAGCCGCGCTCGAGAACGCTTACATCCTGATTCACGAAAAGAAGATCAGCTCGATGAAAGATCTTCTCCCTCTGCTCGAGCAGATCGCCAAGAGCAGCCGTCCGTTGCTGATTATCGCTGAAGACGTCGAAGGCGAAGCGCTCGCAACTCTCGTCGTGAACAAGCTGCGTGGCACGCTGCAAGTCGCCGCCGTTAAGGCGCCGGGCTTCGGCGATCGCCGCAAGGCCATGCTGGATGACATCGCGAAACTCACTGGTGGCAAGGCCATCACTGAGGATCTCGGCATCAAGCTGGAAAACGTTCAGATCAGCGATCTCGGCCAGGCCAAGAAGATCACCATCGACAAGGACAACACCACCATTGTCGAAGGCAAAGGCAAGCCCGCCGACATTCAGGGCCGGGTAAAGGAAATTCGTGGCCAGATCGAAAAGACCACCAGCGACTACGACCGCGAGAAGCTGCAAGAGCGGTTGGCGAAGCTGGTTGGTGGCGTGGCTGTAATTAAGGTTGGCGCTGCGACCGAGACCGAAATGAAAGAGAAGAAGGCTCGCGTCGAAGATGCCATGCACGCAACCCGCGCCGCAGTCGAGGAAGGAATTGTCCCCGGCGGCGGAGTGGCACTGGCGCGCTGCGTCCCCGCACTCGAGAAGGCTGAAGCTCGAGGGCGATGAGCAGATCGGCGTGAACATCGTGCGCCGCGCTATCCAGGAACCGCTGCGGCAGATCGCCGAGAACGCCGGCGAAGAAGGCGCCATCGTCCTGGGCAAAGTCAACGACTCGAAAGATGCAAACTACGGCTACAACGCCCTGACCGGCGAGTACGAAGATCTGGTCAAGGCGGGCGTGCTCGATCCGACGAAGGTCGTGCGCACCGCGCTGCAGAATGCCGGATCGATTGCCTCGTTGATGCTGACGACCGAAGCCCTGATCTCCGAAATCCCTGAGGAGAAGAAGAACGCTCCAATGGGCGGCGGACATGGCGGTGGGATGGAAGGCATGTACTAAGAGCAGCTTCTAGCTCTTAGCTCCTAGCTTCTAGCTTGGATCAAAGGCCCCGCTCGCGAGAGTGGGGTTTTTTGTTTGGGCGGGTGTGCCCACATTGGGAACATTCCTAACTTTTTCAGCGTGAATTCCACCTCGGCCCGCGCTGAAGACCTGCAATTTGCTGTGCGGACACTGTTTGGAGGGTATTGCCAGTGGATACTGGACGCTGTCCGTCAAACAGTCGAGTTGCCTATCAGCCGCTAGGGTTCAACTCCCTTGCCCTCCGGGGTTACTCGGCGCAAGCTAAATCTTCTTGACAAAGCCTGGCGCCGCGCTATGCTGGAAATGACGGACAGCGTCCAGTAATTATCAGCAAAGGCCCCACGAGAGCGGGGCCTTTCTTGTGTTTTGTTGGTTTCGACGTGAAATTGGGGTACGTCCCGTCTGTCCCCGGTTTCCCGTCCGGGACGGTCGAAGCCGCCCCGGCTCCTCCAGATCAAGTTACTTCTTCAGGTCGAAGGCATAAACCTTGTGGTCGTCCGAGCCGACATAAACCATCCCATTTGCCACGGCGGGCGAGGACCACACCGAGCTGCCGGTGCGGTAGCTCCACAGCATGGCGCCGGTGCTGGCGTTCAGCGCGTACACGCTGCCGTCGTACGAGCCACCATAGACCACGCCATTCGCCACGGCGGGCGAGGACAACACATAGGAGCCGGTGGCGTAGCTCCACAGCAGGGCGCCGGTGCTGGCGTTCAACGCGTACACGTTGTGGTCCCTCGAGCCGACATAAACCACCCCATTCACCACGGCGGGCGAGGAATACACAAGGTCGCCGGTGGCGTAGCTCCATAGCTTGGCGCCGGTGCTGGCGTTCAGCGCGTACACGTTGTTGTCGTAGGAACCGACATACACCACCCCATTTGCCACGGCGGGCGAGGACCACACTATGTTGCCGGTGGTGTAGCTCCACAGCAGGGCGCCGGTGCTGGCGTTCAGCGCGTACACGCTGCCGTCGAACGAGCCGACATAAACCACAGCATTCGCCACGGCAGGCGAGGAATAAGTGCTGCCGGTGGCGTAGCTCCATAGCTTGGCGCCGGTGCTGGCGTTCAGCGCGTACACGTTGCCGTCGTACGAGCCGATATAAACCACCCCGCCCTTCACGACGGGCGGGGCATCCACGTCGTTGCTGGTGCGGTAGCTCCACAGCTTGGCGCCCGTGCTGGCGTTCAGCGCGTACACGCTGAAGGTTCGGAAGCCCGAGCCGACATAAACCACCCCATTCGCCACGGCAGGCGAGGACGTCACGGTGCCTCCCGTGTCGTAGCTCCACAGCAGGGCGCCAGTGCGGGCGTTCAGCGCGTACAGCTTGTGGTCCTCCGAGCCGACATAAACCACTCCATTCGCCACGGCGGGCGAGGAATACACATAGCTGCCGGTCTTGTAGCTCCACTTCTTGTGGAGGCTCCCAACATTGTTGACGTTGAGCACATTCTCACATGGGTTCCAGCGCTCCATATTGGCCCGGTGGAACTCGCTCCAATTGTTGCAGGGTCTGCTCGCTGGCTGCTGACTCCATGCCACGGACACGAAGCTCGCGAATAAAATCAAAACCAAAATGCTGATGCGTTTCATGGCTACCTCCAAAAAATAAATTTATCTGACGGAAATCCGTTTCCCGGCAATTCTGATCATTGCCGCGCAGCCCGGTGCTGCTATGAGACTGACGGCAATCTGCTTCTGGGTTCAAGGCCGTTTGGAAGCTGCACCCTCCTTTTCCTGACCCTTCTTCAGGCCGAAGGAGTAAACCTTGCCATCGTACGAGCCGACATAGACCCGCCCATCCGCCACGGCGGGAGAGGAATCCACATGGCTGCCGGTCCTGTGGCTCCACAGCAGTACGCCGGTCTTGGCGTTCAGCGCGTACACTTTGCTGTCGTACGAGCCGACATAAACCACCCCATTCGCCACGGCGGGCGAGGAATCCGCATAGCCGCCGGTGGCGTAGCTCCACAGCAGGGCACCGGTGCTAGCGTTCAGCGCGTACACTTTGTTGTTGTCCGAGCCGACATAAACCACCCCATTCGCCACCGCGGGCGAGGAATACACGACGCCGCTGGTGGCGTAGCTCCACAGCTTGGCGCCGGTGCTGGCGCTCAGCGCGTACAGGTTGCCGTCGTCGGAGCCAACATAAACCACCCCATTGGCCACGGCGGGCGAGGAATACACGTCGTTGCCGGTGGTGTAGCTCCACAGCAGGGAGCCGGTGCTGGCGTTCAGCGCGTACACTTTCTCCCCCAAGGCGACATAAACCACCCCATTCGCCACCGTGGGCGAGGAATGAAAACCAAAGGGAGCGCTCCACAGCAACGCACCAGTGCTGGCGTTCAGCGCGTACACGTTGCCGTCGTCTGAGCCGACATAAACCACCCCATTCGCCACCGTGGGCGAGGAAATCACATAGAAGCCGGTTTTGTAGCTCCACAGCAGGCCGCCGCCCTTGGCGTTCAGCGCGTACACGTTGCTGTCGTCCGAGCCAACATAAACGACCCCATTCTTCACGGCGGGCGAGGACTCCACAGGGCCGCCGGTGGTGTAGCTCCACAGCTTGACGCCAGTGCGGCCGTTCAGTGCGTACACGTTGTCGTCGTCCGAGCCGATATAAACCACCTCATTCTTCACAGCGGGTGAGCCATCACCGCCGCCGTAGGCGTAGCTCCATTTCACGCCGAGGCTCCCGACGTTGTTGACGTTAAGCACGTTCTCATACGGGTTCCGGCGCTGCATGTTGGTGCGGTGGAACTCGCTCCAGTCGTTGCAGCATGTGGCCGCTGGCTGCTGACTCCATGCCACGGACACGAAGCACGCGCATAAAACCAAAACCGAGATGCTGATGCGTTTCATGACTGACCTCCAGAGGCTAAATCGGTGTGACGAAATTATGTTTCCCGGGAAATTCTGGTCATCTGCCTCAGGGGGTGCGACATTCGCAACTGGCGGAAACCGCTCTTCGGAGAGGCGGGACGTATTAATGAGATAGGAGTGAGCGCGTCATGTCTGTAACAGAGGTCACAGAGTGATGTGCCTGGTGCCCCAGGTTCGCGTCCGTTCTGTGGACGCCAACCTGGGTTAAGGACAGTTGTGCTGCTTCGCCTCCGCACTTTCTTCCCCGATCCGTTGCCGTGGATGCAAATCTTTTTGGCGCGGCTGAAGTCGCGCTCCTTCAAGTTTTCTCTTGCATTTCTGATTGCACGGGCGTGGACGCTGGCGCCTGCATTGATGGGGTGCATGGAGAACACAAGGTCCCTCGACTCCGCCATTCGATTCGCTTTGCGAATCCGATGGCTGCGCTCGGGATGACAGATTTTTTGTCTAGGCCGTGCTGCACGGTTCTTGTGAATTTAATAGTTTTGGTCTAGCTAGTGTGATATTCTTATTTTGCATTGTATATCTAGATGATAATCACGGGCGTGGCTTTCGGGCTGCGCTTTTTCTGTCGGTGAAGTTTTGCGGCTTCCGGACAAAATGCATGGATCCTTCGCTCCGCTCAGGATGACAGGAGCTTTTTTTGGACGGCAGGTTCTTCACTGAATATGACGGTGAACCCGGGGATCATAAAAAGGATTGGGGTATTCGATGACTGTGGGGATGGATCGCGCGGTGGGGATTTCTTTATTTGCGAGTGGGGAGCTGGTGGGGGAGATATTTGCTTCTTCTGTTACTCGGAAGCGGGATGGGGAGCAGGCTGAGGCGGCGTTTTTGCATAAGGCTACTGGGCTGGGGTTGAGCGTGGCTACGCCTTGGGGGGACAGCGAGCGGTATGACTTGATTGTGGATTCGGGGCGGCGGTTGTGGCGGGTGCAGGTGAAGTCTACGCGATATGTGGGAGAGCGGCGGTTTTCGATTACGGCGCGGGGTTGTACGGCGGCTTATACGGAAGATGAGATTGATTTTCTGGCGGCTTACATTGTGCCTTTGGATTTGTGGTATGTGGTTCCGGTTACCGCTTTTGCGCCGCGCAAGTGTTTGCGGTTTTATCCCGAGGGGGAGAGTTCGGTGGGGCAGTATGAGAAGTATCGGGAGGCTTGGTGGTTGATGGGGGTTGGGGACGGTTCTCGGATGCGGGGATAACACCAGGTCCCTCGACTCCGCCATTGAATTCGCTTCGCGAATCCGATGGCTGCGCTCGGGATGACAGATTGTTTTTGTCGACATGACTAAGCCATGCCTTTCCGAAGGCTTCGTTCCTCAAGCTATAAGCATTTTTCTAGGTCAATGATGTCTTGGCGCTGCGCTTCCAGTACAGATATCCGGGGACGCCGATTAGAACTATTGTTGTTCCCCAGAAGGCTTCGAGTGGGCGGGTGATGATGGTGTTCAATGTCCAGGCGGTGCCGACCAGGACGTAGATTGCGGGCAGCCACGGGTAACCGGCACAGCGGTAGGGGCGCGGGATGTCGGGGCGCTTCCAGCGCAGGATGAACAGGGCGATCACGGTTAGCGTGTAGGAGAGCACCATCCCGAAGATCACGTAAGTGTAGAGCTGGTCGTAGCGTCCGCTTAGCGTTAAGATTGCCGCCCAGGCTCCTTGTCCGATCAGGCTGAATGCTGGGGTGCGCCACTTGGGGTGGATGACGGCCATGCGCTTGAAGAAAACGCCGTCCTGCGCCATGGCTAGGTAAACACGCGCGCCCGAGAGTGTGCAGGTGGCGGCGGCGCTGAAGCAGGAGATGGCGATGGTGGCGGAGAGCCAGATCGCGGCACGCGGGGAAAACAGAACTGTCGCGGCCGCGTGGGCGATGGTCTCATGTTGGGCGATTTCATTTAACGGCATGGCGTAGACGTAGGTCAGGTTCATCGCCATGTAGATTACGCCGACCACGAGGATGCCCAACACCATCGCTAAGGGCACATTGCGGCGTGGCTCTTTGACTTCGCCTGCAACCCAGGTGATGTAGACCCATCCGTCGTAAGCCCAGAAGACTGCGATCAGGCCGATGCCCATTGCAGAGATAAATTGGCCGGGGCTGAGGCCCATGGTCAAGCTGGCGCCGTGGCTGCTGAAGTTTGACCAATGGCCTTTGCCAAGGGCGAATCCCAGAACGACGAAAGTTGCCATGGCTGCGAACTTGGTCCAGGTGGAGAGGTTTTGCATTAGGGCTCCCCAACGCAGTCCTACAACATTCACATAAGTGAGAACCGCGATCAGGAGCAGGCCAACCACGTGTGCGCGGGTCAGCGTGATGCCGAGCGCTGAGAATACTACGTGCTCCTGCGAAATTACGGGAACGACCTGGCCCATGTATGCGGCCGACGCTACCGCTAGCGCGGCTATGGAGCCGCCGTTGGCCACGCTGAAGAGCATCCATCCGTAGAGGAATGCGGGCAGGTCGCCGTAGGCCTCGCGCAGATAGATGTATTGGCCGCCGGAGTCGGGGAACATCGAGCCTAGTTCAGCGAAAGCTACGCAGCCGAATAGCGAAATTATGCCGCCTAGCACCCAGACTCCGAGGAAGAGGATAGGCTGCGGCAGCGGGCCGGCGATGTCTTTGGCGGTGAGAAAAATTGATGAGCCGATGATGCCGCTGGCGAGCAGCAGAACGGAATCGAGCAACGTCAGGCCGCGAACCAGCGTGGGTTTAGCGTCGGATTTTGTCGACGGCGGAGATGCGACTGGGATTCCCATGAATCATCCCATTCCCAATTCGTCGGCGGATTCGAGCGGAGTGCCGCACTGGCGGCAGATTACGGCGGAGCAGTCGCCGCAGGTTAGCGGGTCGCGGACCTCGGCGGCACATTTCGGGCAATAGAGAAGTTCAGGCTCGGGTTCGGACGGTGGCTCGGGATTTGAAGCCATGAGGAAGGCAAATGTAGCATATCCTTTGTGAACCTTTGTGTTCTTTGTGGTTCATGCATTTGAATTTTTAACCACAAAGGACACAAAGGTCCACAAAGGAGAATAACTTGGCTGACCATTCCGCAACTCCCGATGAGCGTTTGCAGAACGAATTTAATCGCTGGGCCGCGGAGGGTGAAGGCGAGAAGATGGAACGCCATCACCTTGACATTACGGCGAAGACCATACGGATTATGGAGCTTCGTCCAGGAGAACGCGTGCTTGATCTGGGATGCGGCTCGGGCTGGGCGACGCGGCTGTTGGCGCGATTGGTTGCTGAAGGACCTGACGGTTTCGGCCAAGTTGTGGGCGTCGATGTTTCGGATGAGATGATCCGTCAAGCTCGTGCGGCTTCGAAGGATTTCGAAAATATTCTGTATGTCTGGGGATCGGCTCAGGAGATTCCGTGGGAGGAAAACTTTTTCGACAAGGTGCTTTCCGTCGAATCGTTTTATTACTATCCCGATCAGGAGCGGGCGCTGACCGAGTTGTTCCGGGTGATGGCGCCGCACGGGCGCATGTTCATTCTGATTAATCTGTACAAAGACAATCCTTACTCGCTGCAATGGGTGGACAAGCTCAAAGTGCCGGTGCACGTGCGCTCGGAGGCGGAGTACATCGAACTGCTCAAGAAACATGGTTTTGAGAATGTGGAAGCGCGGCGGATTCCGGATGATACGCCTACGCCGGATGATTATCAGACGAAGTCGTTTCATAGTTTGGAGGATTTGCGCGCGTTCAAACGGATTGGAGCGTTGCTGTTAATAGCATCGAAGCCAGATGTGAGGACGCGGGCGCCGGGGCATGCGATCTGATGACATTACAAATTGCCCCGACCGCTGATAGCGAGCACAAACCCGGCAGCATTGAACACCCCGTGAATTATTATGCCCACGAATGTGTTCCGTCGCCGCTGCACGATCCACGGTAGGAGCAATGTGATCGGCAGCACGAGCAACATAACCTGCCAACCGAAACTCCAGTGGAATCCGCACCACATCGCACCGTTTAACAGCCATGCGGTGCGGCCGAATGCGGCTTCCTGCCGGGGTAGAACGTAACCACGCCAGCACAGTTCTTCACCCAGGATGTTGCTAAGAAACAATGGAATCCATGCTAGGAACACCCAGGCGCCCCAACCTGGTGGCGTCCGGAGGAACTCAGGTGAGGAACGAAAACCAGGATCTACCTGACGAGCGAGTTCGAAAATCACGGCAGACCCACAGGCGATGATGAACAACCCGCCCGCGGCCCACGCGAAGTCGCGGCCCGTTATTGCGGTGAGTCTCAGCCGTTTACATAGCTCGCCAAGGTTACGTGTGGGCAGTTCCTGCCACGCCTTCACCACACCAAACGCGAGTATGGGCAATAGTACGAACGCGGTGCCGCTGATGTACCAGCCGATAATCGAAGGAATACCGAAGGTTTTATGCAGCCACGGAATTGCAACTGCGAGTGTCAGCCACAGCACTAACGAAAAGGCTGCGAACACTAACACGGACGACAAGAATCCCATCGGAGGTGGTGTCGATTGCCTCGACGTTTCCATAAATGATATTGGGGGACAACCCAGGATTCAGGCCAGTGAAGCCGCAGGCTATTCGATACCCAACTGAGTTCTGGCCTCGGGACTCAAACGTTCTGGGGTCCACGGCGGAGTCCATACAACGTTTACGGTTGCGGTGCGGATGCCGGGCAATTGCTCCAGGCGGGCTTTTACCTGTTCGCCGATCATGACATGTGAGGGGCAGCCGGGCGAGGTGAGGGTCAAGTCTACCGAAACATCTTGACGATCGTCGGCTACAGACTCCAGGCGCACTGCGTAGATTAGACCCAGATCCACGATGTTCACCGGAATCTCGGGGTCGTAGCACTGCTTCAAAGCGCTTAGAACATCGCCTTCAGTCACGGCAGCCATTGGTTTCTCCTCATCCCTCTATTAAGTTTACCGCATCGAAGCAGTGTTCGGATGCTAGCTTGGTAACGTACGCTTTGACGCTATGAGTCCTGAACTCAAGCAAAGACTTCAGTTGGTGATGCTGGTGGCCGTCGTCATATCGGGCGCCAGGCTCATTTTCATTTTGTATCAACGACACGAGAGCCGGCTACAAGAGTTGAAGCAGGCAACCATAAGTATACGATCTCACCTAAATGCCGATTACTACGTTACGCCGAAAAAACTTTATCCCTACGATTTGAAATCGGCGCGTCAGTTAACCCAGCAGCCGGTGTGGGTCAAAGTCGGTTACGGATATACCTATTATTCCTACGATACGGCGCGGCATCGCGTGGATTTTTCGCATGAGGCGGGGAAGCTTTTGCCGCTCGAAAAATTGCAGATCAAAGATGTTATCAGTGCAGCCGCGCCGCAGAGTCCGGGCGAGCGCCAGGTCATGGCAGTCTTTGACAAAGACGGCAAGGTGTACGCTTTTCCGATTGGATCGACAAAGGGTGGGGAATACAAATTTTATTCGGACGATATGCTCTTCATTCAGGATCCGCATGAGCTCTACAATCATTGGCCCAGTGACGTCTGGACTGCGATTGATCAACATCAAGTGAAACCCGGCATGAGCGAACTGCAAGCGGATTTTGCCGTGGGCATTGGCATTCCGGAAAGTTCAAGCGGCGAGGCTGGAAACCGCACGGTAAATTACCCGAACGGCGGCAATCCGCTTAGCGTCACCTACCGCGACGACAAGGCAGTGAGCATTAAGCCGGGTCCTCCGGCTTAGTGAGGGTATGCGCGGGCGTCCTCAGTAAGGGATTGGTACTCGAACCGGGTTCCGCAGAAGCCGAGAATGCTACGTTAATATCGGGTTCTGTTGAACAACCTACATTACGCTGCGTGACGCTAGACGGCTTTTGATTATTACTTGTTCGGGGCTCAGCAATTTGAAGCAACTCGTGCAGTGGTACGTGTCATCGACCATCAAATGTGGGCAAGCATTTTGAAGGTCCAAGAGTTGCACTTCGGTAGGTTCAGCCAAACACTTAGCACAACCTTCAATACGATCACAATCACAAGTGGGATCAACTTTGATTTTCATCTTTTGGTCCTACATTGTGCCATGTTTAGCAAAAAGCGTTCAGATGGGTACCTGTGAATGATACCCCTCGCCCGTGCGGGGTAAGAGCAGTCGCAAAAAAAAATCGTCATGGACGCAAAAAGCTAACCTCGGGCGCTAAAGCGCGGACAGATTCCAGCGGTTTACCGGCCCGACTGAAGTCGGGCCCTTCCCAAAAGCAACTGCGCAGGCTCCAAGAGTCAGTTACTTCACGACCGGCGAATTCTCATCCGCGGCTTTTTGCTCGTCGCCGTGGATGACCCCATCCTCATTGGCGTAGAAGGAACGGTGTTCGGCATCCAGTTGTTTGGGAGTGAGTGTCAACTCGTAGCCATCTTTCCGGGAATGAAAGCTTACGTGATAATCGCCGCGATCGGTTTCGGCCATGCGGCGGGTGAAAGAACCAGTGTGGACCAATTCCATCAAGCTGGAGGCATATTTGTCATTCTTTTTGTAATATTGCTTTTGCGCCCGGGTGACCGTGCGCATGTATCCGAGGGCGTTGGCTTCGGAATCGGAGCGCGCCGGGTCGCCCTTAAACTTCGGCTGATAAGCTGTCTGTGCCGCGGAAGCCAGCGCCGCCGCTATTATTAACACCGTAATCGCCGCCATCTGCCGCTGAGATGGTAACCGGAAAAGTAATTGCATCAGTATTCCGCCTCCTCTTCAATGTGGTATGCCTATGTTACTGCCGTAATTAGCAAAGGCTTACAGCACTTTCTATCCGAAACGAATACAGCTATGCTAGCCCCATCTACTCGAGTAGGAAAGCTATGAAATCTGCAATGGCCGCGAAAGCTGCACCGGTAAAAAAGTCGCCGATCCGTATTGCCGTAGTGGAAAGCGATCCACTGCGGTTCGTGGGATTCAGGGCTCTATTTGACAACGAAGTCGATTTCGAGCTGATTTCGGCCTCGCTTCCCGACATTGGCAACTTGCAGGGCGTTGATCTCATCCTGCTGGGCAATCGCAACGGCCAAAACCTATTCGACCTGATGGCCAGCCTGAAAGCTACGCGCCCCGACCTGCGGATTATTGTGACAGGTTCCGGCATCGACGATGAAACCATTCTGAAGGCGATTGCTTCCGGCGCGAAGGGATACGTAGACGAAGCGGCGGCGCCAGCCGAGTTTGTGCAAGCCATTCGGGTGGTTAATGAGGGTTCGGTATGGGCTCCCCGAAAAGTGCTTTCCATGTTCATCGAGCGCGTGTCGTCGTCTCCGGGACGGATGTTCCCGGCAGGACGGGTCACATTCACCGACCGCGAAAAAGAAGTTCTGGAAATGCTGGTGGCGGGCCGCTCCAACAAAGAAATCGGCTCTGCGCTAGGCATTGAAGAGCGCACGGTGAAGGCGCATGTTGCCAAGCTGATGCGAAAAGTCGGCGTGCAGAACCGGATCGCGCTGTCGGTGCACGCTATTACGCATAATCTGGTCACGGCCAAGTAGTTTCAGGCCATTCGTAATGCCTGCCGTTCCCCACGGCAGATTAAAACTATCCCTTTGCGATGGAGAGAGATAATGAAAAACTTTCTCTTGCCAGCTATTGCCTGGTCCAGGATTTCCGGACCGCGATCACTACATCTGCATAGCAATCCTTCTCGGAGATTCCTCCACCTGCGGTGGTCGGAATGTTTGTGCGCAGCCTTTTGCGTTGCCGTGGTAATCTCGTCGGCTCCTTCGTCCTACGCTCAAGAAACGGAATCAGTCGGTGATGCAGCCCGCGCCTTTCGCGCGCGGCGCGCCGCGCAGGGCAATCAGGATGCGAAGCGTCCAGCGCAGGATCCGCTCTCGACGACCACTCTCGTGGAATGGCAAATTGCGGGCATGGCCGTGCCCGACGTATTGTATGAGATTCAGGCTCGCGGAATATCGTTTGCCGCTGACGACGCGCATCTGAAGTCACTGAAGGATGCTCAGGTCGCGCCCGAAGTTGTGGCCGCCTTGCCCAATGTGCTTTCGCACCCGGACGTTTCCAGTCCCTCGGAGATCCCTCAGGCACTGACCGCCGCGGCTCAGGCGTTTAGTGTCAAAGATTACGCTGCGGCACGCCATGCTCTGGAGGGCCTGATGTCTCTGCATAATCAGGATGCGAGCCTTTACGCAGCGCTTGGTAATCTGCATTTCGCCACCCGCGATTTCGACGCTGCGAAGACCGCTTTCGTCCGATCTGCTGAACTGGATCCTGGCTTTGCCTATGCGCACGTGCGGCTGGCGCAGATTTATTACCGGCTCGAGCAAGGTTCTCAGGTAGCGGTTGAGGCAAAGCAGGCACTGCGTCTGCAACCTACCAATGCCGAAGCGCACAAGTACCTGGCCCTGTCCTCAACCCTTCAAATGCAGGATTCAGGGGGAGCCGCTGCGGGCGGAGGTAAAGTTGAAGACCTATCCGACCTTGAGGCGGGGAGCAACAAAGAAGCAAAGGATCTGAACAATCAAGCGCTTGCACTGGCTCAACAGAATCAGTGGGCCAACGGCGAGAATGGGTGGGGCAAAGCCGAGGCGGCGTACAAGCGAGCCATCGAACTGGACCCCAACGTTGCTATGTATTACTACAATCTTGGCAATCTTTACACGAAATGGGGACACCCTCAGCAGGCGCTGGCGGCTCTCAATAAGGCCAAGGCTTTGGCTCCGCGAAATATGGCAGTTCGGCAAAACCTGGGCTACACCATGTGCCAATTCAATCTGTTTTCGGATGCAGTGACTGAATTTCGCGAAATGCTTGATATGGATCCGCATTGGAACATGGCGCGACCCTGCTTGATTAAAGCTCTCGATAGCCTGGGCCGAAAAACGGAAGCCGACCAAGTCGAGATGGACTACAAGCTTTACAAGAACAGCGATGACTCCGGTGAGGACGCGGATGCGGACAGCGGTGAGGACGAGAATGGTGTGAAATTGTGAAGCAAGACCTTTCGCAAGTGGGCCGGCTGTTGGTTACCAAAGTACAATGACCCTTGTAATCTTGTCGGCTTCGCGGTCCTGACGCATACTCGTTTCACCTACCACAGAACCTGGGAGACGGGGTTGGGAGCGGAGATTAGGGTCACCGTTGCCAACCTCGCATTTTTTTTGCGCGTGCCTCAGTCATCAACATTCCACTTGTTTTCCACCCCGCCATCATTTCCTAACCGCTAAAATCCTTTAGAATCAGTTACAACTTATTTCCAGAATCTTCTCCGGGAAGGCTGTGGTGAAATGAAGAGATTTTTGCTGTTAGGGATTGTGATTGCTTTATCGGCTATGGCCGTTGCGGCTGACGAAAAGACGGACGGTAAAGAAAGCAAAGCCAAAGACCGAGTACAAGCGGCAGCCGACGTTTTGAATGAAATCGAATCGGCGCCTGACCAAGGCATCCCTGCGGAGGTGCTTGGCTCGGCCGAATGTGTAGCTGTGGTTCCCTCCATGCTAAAAGGAGGCTTTGTTGTGGGAGCCCACTACGGCCGCGGACTCGCCAGTTGCCGCACTCCCAAAGGATGGAGCGCCCCGGCGTTCTTTAGCGTAAAAGGTGGAAGCTTCGGGCTGCAGATCGGTGGCCAGGCAGTCGATTTGGTCATGCTCATTATGAATAACGGGGGAATGCAAAAGCTTCTCTCCAGCCAGTTCAAGCTCGGGGCCGACGCCAGCGTGGCTGCGGGGCCGGTGGGTCGCCATGCAGCGGCTGATACCGATTGGAAGATGCGCGCCCAAGTCCTCAGTTATTCTCGCGCCCGCGGTGTGTTTGCCGGCTTGGAGTTGAATGGCGCCGTCATTCGTCAGGACAAAGACAGCACGCGGGAGTTTTATGGGCATATGGTAACTTCGAAGGCGTCGCTGGAAGGGGAAGTTGAGCCGCCGGCGGACGCGTATCCGTTTCTGCAAACCTTAGCCAAATGGGCCAAGGAGGCCAGCAAATAAAGGAATCAGTTTCGCAGGAGAACGCCGCGCGATTTCTTCGACGTGATGCTAGCGCGAGTTCTACAGTCACGATTTCCGCCAAAATGCGTCAGCGACTCGAGTACGCGCTCGCCTGGCTGATCATTAAATTCATCGGAGCGTTGCCTCGTCCTTTGGCACGCGCTGCGGGCATTACTCTCGGCTGGAAGATCTACCTGCTTCATGTCCGCCTTAGACGCGTGGGCATGCACAACCTCGCCTTGGCTTTTCCCGAGAAAAGCCGTCGCGAGCGCGCCAAAATATTACGCGGCGTTTTTACTTCTTTCGGACGCCAGTTGGCGGAAGTCTGCCTGTTTCCTAAATACACGCGGGAGAATGTCAGCAAGGTTGTTGTCTACGATGGATTCGAAAACTTTGAACGTGCGTTATCGCGAGGCAAAGGCGTGCTTTTTCTCACCGCTCACTTGGGGGCATGGGAGCTTTCTGCTTTCGCGCATTCTATCCACGGGCACCCTTTGCATGTCGTGATGCGGTCGCTGGACAACGTTTACCTCGACCGGCTGACTCGCGAGTATCGCACCATGCACGGGAACTCCATGGTCGATAAAGACGACTTTGTGCGCGGACTGCTCGGCGCCATGAAGGCTGGCGAAACCGTAGGCATTCTCATGGACACGAACATGACTCCGCCGCAGGGTGTGTTTGTCGATTTCTTCGGGATCCCGGCGTGCACCGCGAGTGGGTTGGCGAGAATCGCGTTGCGAACCGATGCTGCCGTAGTTCCTGGCTTCACCATTTGGAATTCAGCCTTGGGGAAATACCGGCTGCGCTTCGATCCTGCAATAAATCTCGTGCGTACCGGCGATGACGATGCGGACGCGCTCGCTAACACAGCGTTGTTCACGAAAGTGATTGAAGATTACGTGCGACGCTATCCGGATCAATGGCTATGGGTGCATCGCCGGTGGAAGACGCGGCCTGAGGGAACAGCCGCTTGTACTAAAGAATGAGTACCGGCGCCTAAGAATGAGTGTCCGCGTAATTGCGAGCTTGTTTGTGCTGCAGCAAACTCCAGATGACGAAGGCCCGCTGTTATGGCCAAAGCGAATGGCGCATCCATCCCCGGATGATCCATGAGAGTTCGTAGGTTCTCTGAGTCTCCCGATGCCAAAATCCACTTCCAGTTGCTCCAATTGATGCTAAACATCACACAGCCCCGGTCTGCCACAGTAAGAAAAGTTGCCAATCCTGGCGCATAGTGCCACCTGCGCGAACAATAGCGTGGCAAAAGCGAAAGATTTATGCCGAGGTGAAGTGAACGTCGCACAACGTGCCGAGGTCTACGAAAATCCCGATCGCTCACACTTCAGGGCGATTAGCGAAGGCCGCTGCTCCAGTCAGATCGAAGTCATCTCGGACACCAGGCCCAAACTATTGCAGCCGCCAGCGCTGTCACCGACAGTCAACCCAAGCACTAGCGAGCGTACAAACGCGAGCCCGGTCATTAGGGGGCTGGAACGATACTGCGCGCACTGGCTGGTCAACCATGAAGTGTTGCGCTGTCGAACGAGAATTCTTGCGAAAGTCAAAACCAGTCGCTTCTATACGCGATCCACCAGCTCACATAAACGATCGGAATAGTTGCCGCGAGCGCCCACCACAGCGGCAAAATGAAGTCTGCCACCAGCCCGAGTACGGTGAAGCTGATCCAGAAGACCTTTCGCTCCATTTCGACATTCTAGCCCCAGCTTTCCTTTCCTGCGGCAAACGTATAAAAAGGTGCGATGACTTTAGTTAGGGCGCGCTCCGTCAAAGAGGTTGCCGAATTTGTGCAAGCCCGCGTGATTGGAGATGACAGCGTGCAACTTACAGGTATTGCGAGCGTTCGGTCGGCGCGGCCAGGTGATTTGATTTTCGTTGACCAGGAAAAAAATCTTTCTGCTGCGCTGGAGTCAGGTGCCTCTGCGCTGATTGCTGGTGATTTCGCCGCGGGAAAGATGAATGGTAAGCCTGTACTGCTTGCGGCCCAGCCGCGCCTGGCCTTTGCCCGTGCTGCGCACTTGCTTTGTCCTAGACCACAGCGCAAGACTGGAATTCATCCCAGCGCCGTCGTGCATCCGTCTGCACGTTTCGCTGAGAGAGTTACGATTGAAGAGCGGGTCATCATCTGCGAAGGCACGCACTTTGGGGAGAACACGCGAATCGGCGCAGGCAGCGTGATTGGCGCTAACGCAAACATCGGGGCGAGTTGTGATCTTTATCCAAACGTGACGATTTATCCTGGTGTGCGTCTTGGAGACCGCGTAATCGTTCATGCTGGCGCCGTGCTCGGCAGCGACGGCTTTGGCTATGTGCGCGACCAGGCAACTGGCCGTTACGAAAAGTTTCCGCAGATCGGCCGCCTGGAAATTGAAGATGATGTCGAAATCGGTGCCAACACCACTATAGATCGCGGAGCGCTGGACGCCACCCGCATCCGGCGAGGGGCGAAGATCGACAATCTGGTACATATTGGCCACAACTGCGAGATCGGAGAAGACGTCGTAATCGCCGCCCAAACCGGGCTCTCCGGAAGTATCACGGTAGAAAAAAATGTCGTGTTCGGCGGCCAGGTTGGCGTTGCCGAACACGCGCGCATCGAAGAAGGAGTAATGCTGGGAGGACAGACCGGAGTGCTCCCCTACAAAATTCTAAAAGGGAAGGGAATTGCGTTTTGGGGGACGCCGGCAAGACCGTTGCGAGTATATCTGAAAGAGTTGGCGTTTCTGGCGCGCTTGGCTAAGAAAAAATAGCGACGCCGTCTCGGCGGCTGTCGCGATGGCATCTTGCCGTCGCCGCACCAACGATTAACCCTATGGCAATCGTCGTCATCGGCGGACATTCCCGCAGCGTAGGCAAGACCAGCGTCGTCGCCGGCCTGATTACAGCGCTGCCCGAATGCCATTGGACCGCGTTCAAGATTACACAGTACGGCCACGGAGTGTGTTCGTTGAACGGCGAATCCTGCCACTGCGCGACCGACGATCACTCGTGGGCTATTTCAGAAGAGAAAGATCGTTCCGGCGAATCCGATACGTCGCGCTTTCTCGTCGCCGGTGCAGTTCGCGCGTGGTGGGTGCGGACTGAACAAGGTCGCCTGGCGGAAGCCGTCCCAACCATCCGCCGACGTATCGCTGAGGCGGAGAACGTGATTTTAGAGTCCAACAGCATCATGAAATTCGTTCGTCCGGATCTTTACCTTACGGTACTTGATCCGGCGACGGCCGATTTCAAACGATCAGCTCAAGAGTTTCTGGACCGAGCCGACGCCGTGATTTTGCATAATGCAAAAGAGACGAACTGCGATAATCCGGCTTGGACGAACGTTTCGCTGAAACCAGTGGCGGGTCATCCAATTTTCCAAGTTCATCCGCCACATTACGTGACAAAAGAAATTGTCGACTTTGTCACCTGCAAAGTAACGGCGAACCCGATCCTGAAGCCGAAAGCCTGAAGCCTGCCTTTTGCTATCCTGCTGATGTGCTCCACATTCATAAGAGTGCCTGGCTGCTGGTGTTGCTTTCGGCTGCTTTGCAGATTCTGATCTTTCCGCTTCCGAATCTCTACATGCTTGGCTGGGTGGCGGTGACGCCCTTGCTGATCGCAATTCTGCGGGCGCGACAGCCCGACACACTCCAACTTCGCGCAGGAATGAAGTTGCTGGCGGCCACTCCTGTGCAAGGTTTTTTACTCGGATATGCTTGCGGAATTCTGTGGTATGCCGGGACCTGCTATTGGATTTACAGCGTCATGCACCAATATGGCGGCGTCAGCGTACCAGCCGGAATCGGCATTCTGATTCTGTTTTGTCTCTATCTGGCGATTTACCACGGTCTCTTCGGACTGTTGCTGAGCCTGATCGCAGGCAAAGGTCCAATTAATTTGAGAGTGTTGCTGCTCTCGCCCGTGCTCTGGGTTGCTGTGGAACTGGCGCGCACACGCATCACGGGCTTCCCCTGGGGCCTGCTGGGTACAACTCAGGTGGATAACATTCCGCTTAGCCGGATCGCCTCAGTAACCGGCGTTTACGGATTGTCATTCGAAATTATGCTGGTGAACGCGGCTTTCGCTGCCGCGTTTTTGGTCTCGCGTGAAAAACGGAAAACGCTCTTGCTGGCAACCGTCGTTGCCGCCATAGTTTTGCAGGCGGGAAGATTGGTTCCTGCGCCCGCAATTCCAGCTGATCATACCGCGGTTTTGGTGCAGGCCAATGTGCCTATCCTTGAAGGTTCCGATTGGACCAAGCCTTATTTCAACGACACCCTGCGCGATCTCGCCGACGTTAGTCTGGATTCGCAGGGTGTGCCGGGCGTGCCGCATCCCGATTTGATTGTTTGGCCGGAGAACCCTGCGCCGTTCTATAACAGTGATCCACTGTTCCGCGATGCCGTCAGCAATGTTGCGCGCCAGGCCAATGCCTGGCTGCTCGCAGGCAGCATCGGCATTCGTAACGCCACTCCGGGCAAGGCCACCGAAATGTATAACTCCGCCGCGCTCGTGAGCGCGAGTGGCGAATGGGCCGCGCGTTATGACAAGGTTCACCTGGTGCCATTCGGCGAATACGTTCCATTCCGGCAAGTATTTTCTTTTGCCGCTGGCCTGACTAAGGAAGTTGGAGATTTTTCCCGAGGCAAATCCCGTGAGCCTTTGGATGCGGGCGGCACAAAGCTCGGCGTGTTCATCTGCTACGAATCCATTTTTCCGGATGAGATTCGGCAGTTTGTCAGGAACGGAGCGCAGGTGCTGGTGAATATTTCGAACGACGGCTGGTATGGAGACAGCGGCGCCTACGCGCAGCATCTCAAGCAATCGCGCATGCGCGCCGTTGAAAATGACAGGTGGCTGCTGCTCGATACCAATACAGGCGTGACTGCCGCTATTGACCCTGATGGACGCATCGTGGCCAGTGCACCACGCAAAACTCGTACTGCGCTGCGGGCTCCGTATGCGCTTATCAACTCGACTACGTTCTATACTCGTCACGGCGATTGGTTCGCCTATCTGTGTGCGATAATTTCGATAGCGGCGCTGTTGATGCGGTTTGTCCACGGTGCCGCGAAGCCCGGTAAATAAGAGGCAGCAAGGTAGTCTCTCAATCCATATTCTCTTGTCATTCCGAGGAGCGCAGCGACGAGGAATCCGGGTTTTTGCCGGCGGCACCGAGAACCTAGATCCCTCGCTTCGCTCGGGATGACAGCATGACTGGGGATGTTTGCAAACGCGTCCCGCATTAAATCGCAAGAGGAAAAATCATGGTAGAAGAACTTGAAAAAGAATATGCAGTCCTGAAAGATAAAGTCCGCGAACTTCGGGAGTATCTTTGACGCGGGCAATCTGCGCCAGCGCCTGACCGAGATCGAAAAGCAAGCCTCCGACCCCAATCTTTGGTCGAATCCACAAAAATCCCAGACGGTCATGCGCGAGAAAAAGCGCCTGGAAGATATGTTGGCCAACGAGACCAACCTTATCCGCCACAGCGACGACATTGCCGCATACTTCGACCTGGCTCGCGAAGGCGAAAGCGTCGACGCCGACTTGCGCCGCGAAATCGACTCGCTGCGTCAACTGGTCGACCGCCTCGAAACCGAGACTTTGCTCTCGGGCGAGAATGATGCTCGCAATGCGATTGTCACCATTCATCCGGGCGCGGGAGGCACGGAATCGCAGGATTGGGCTGACATGCTGCTGCGAATGTATTTGCGATGGGCCGAGCGCCAGGGTTTTGAAACCGTGCTCTACGACTATCAACCTGGCGAAGAAGCAGGCCTGAAATCCGCGACTTTCGCGGTCAACGGTGAGTATGCTTTTGGTCTGTTAACCAGCGAAATTGGTGTGCATCGCCTGGTGCGCATTTCTCCGTTCGATCAAGCCAAGCGCCGGCACACGTCTTTCGCCAGCGTCTTTGTCTCGCCAGAGATTGACGACAGCATTGACATCGTCATCAAGCCGGAAGATTTGCGCATCGACACCTACCGTTCCAGCGGCAAAGGCGGACAGCACGTCAACACCACCGACTCTGCTGTGCGCATAACCCACATTCCCACTGGGCTCGTGGCTGCTTGCCAGAACGAGCGTTCGCAGCACAAGAACAAAGATCGCGCCATGAGCATGCTTCGCTCCAAGCTTTACGAAAATGAGCTGGAGAAAAAACGCGCAGCGACGAAAAAGATTGAAGACTCAAAACTCGACATCGATTTCGGCTCGCAAATTCGCTCTTACACCTTGCAGCCTTATCGTCTAATTAAAGACCATCGCACGAAGATGGAAGTCGGCGATGTGGATCGCGTAATCGACGGCGATCTGCAGCCTTTTATCCGTGCCTACCTGCAGATGCGGCGCAGCGAAAAACAAGCATAACAGCGACGTAGTCTTGATCAATACAAGGTAGCCTTCTGATGAAACCCAAAAACAAAACAGTCACGCTTGGCCCGCGTTTCGAGGAAGCCTTACTCTTTGCCAAGCGCAAGCATGACGGCCAGACTCGGAAAGCCACGGCTGTTCCTTACATTGCGCATCTGTTAAGCGTTACCGGTCTGGTGCTCGAAGCGGGAGGCGATGAAGATCTGGCCATCGCGGCACTCCTGCACGATGTGGTCGAGGACTGCGGTGGCGCACCTATGCTCGACGAAATTCGTCGCCGCTTCGGCGAACGCGTCGCTCATGTAGTCGAAGGTTGCACTGACACCGATCTAGATCCCAAGCCGCCATGGCGGCAGCGCAAAGAAGATTACCTGAAGCATTTGCAAACCGCAGATGCAGATATCCGTCTGGTTTCGGCTGCTGACAAGTTGCACAATGCACGCTCTATTCTCGCGGACTATCGCGAGTTCGGCGAACCGGTGTGGGAACGGTTTCAAGGAAAACGCGATGGCACGCTTTGGTACTACCGGTCTTTAGTGGATGAATTTCGGAATAGAGATGTGAATTCTCTGGTCAAGCAACTGGAGCGGGTGGTTAAGGAACTCGAAGCTGTGACTATTTAGATATAGAGTGTCATCCCGAGCGAAGCGAGGGATCTAGGTTCTTGCGTGCATCACCGATTGCGCCGGCAAACACCTGAATCCCTCGCTTCGCTCGGGATGACAGTGTTTAATTTGAGGCGCGGTATCAGCAAAACGCCGGCGTCGACGTGCCTTTCGTAACATGACCGCGCAGCAAATTGCTGGCAAAAGCGTGCGCTCTGGCTTGATCCTGTACTGTCCAGCATTTTACGGAGCAAACTAACCCTATGCCACGCATGATCGATGTCATTCGTTCCTCGGGCGCGTCGTCGAACGTGATGCAAACCGCTGCTCGCGGCGCGCTTCACGTTCCTCCTCAGGAGATGATTGAAATCCTGGTTTACCTGGCGACACAGACCAAAATATTTGCCGAGCGCGCCCGCCTGACTTTGGCAGGATGGGACGAGGCCTCTTCGCTGGCGGCGGCATCCGATCCGCATACGCCGAAAGAAGTGCTGGCTTACATGGTCGCTCCGGGAAATCTTCGACCAACATTGCTTCCCGCATTACTCGAGAACCCCGCGGTGCCTGAGGAATGGCTAGTCGAACTGGCTGCTGCCGCTTCGCGATATATGATCGAGACCCTGCTCAAGAGCGAGCGAGTCAATAAGTCTCAGAAAATTCTGAAATCGCTTAGTTCTAATCCGCACACTAACCCGACGCAATCGGCGGTTGTAGCGGCGAAACTTTCCGGGCTAGCACCAGCAGTGACGAACGCCTCGGAAGTGGCGACGACGGCCGCGGTACCGGAACAAACGAACGCAACGGAGCAGAGCGCTCCCGCCCCGGCGGACACTGAATCAGGCGCGGAGGTTCCTGAAGAACACGTCGCGGCATACCTGGCCGAGCACGCGGCCGAAATCGCGGCCGACGCAGATAAACCTTTCCAACCGATCGGCGGAATCGAGGAAATCGCGCACACTTCTTCCGATGCTTCTGAAGAACCACAACATGAAGCACAACCTCAGACTGTTGCTTCCAGCGCAGCGCATGGCACCGCCGCCGCCGCCAAGAAAGCTCCTGTGAAGAAAAAGGTTTTCTTGAGCGTCGAAGAAGAGCGAGGCAGCGCGCTGCAGAAAATCGCGAAACTCGACATTAAGGGACGCATTCAGCTGGCTATGAAAGGAACCAAAGAAGAACGCTCGCTGCTCATTCGTGACGGCACAAAACTGGTCGCCCTCGCCGTGCTTGAATCTCCGAAGGTTACCGACAGCGAGGTTGAGAAGTTTGCTAACCAGAAGAATGTGCTTGAGGCCGTTCTGCGCGGCATCACGATGAAGCGGCGATTCATAAAGCAGTACGCCATTCTGCGAAACCTTACGTTTAATCCGCGCACACCCATTGATGTTTCTCTGGGGCTGATAAAGCACCTCCTCACCGCCGATCTTAGAAACCTTTCAGGCAATAAAGAGGTCTCGGACACGGTGCGCAAACTGGCAACTAGAATGTTTCGACAGAAGCTCGAGACATCCGGCAAAGATTAACGCGCCAGCACAGCTGTTTGTGGCGAACGACTTGATTGAATTGGCATCCGGTTGCGGCCGTCGCTACAATAGCCTCCTATGTCCACGTCGCCGAAACCTGATGCCATCGCCGAACTGCTGAAGCGCTCCAAAACAATCGCGGTCGTCGGACTCTCGAACAATCCCTTGCGCCCGAGCTATGGAGTGTCTGCCTACATGCAGACGAACGGCTATCACATCATTCCGGTTAATCCGAAAATCAAAGGTGCGCTTGGCGAGAAGGCGTATCCGTCGTTGCTCGATGTTCCTGAGAAAATCGATATCGTGAATATCTTTCGCCGGCCGGAGTTCGTAGACGAGGCCGTGGATCAGGCGATTCAGCTAAAAGTTCCCGCAATTTGGATGCAGGAGGAAGTGGTCAACGAAAAGGCTGCGGAGAAGGCCCGTAAGGCGGGGATTTTCGTAGTCATGGATCGCTGCATTCTCAAAGACCATAAGGCGCGCTTCGGGTAAAAGTTTTTTATGTACCCGTGTAGAGCTGAAATGGCGCCCAGTAGAACGGCTTGTGAAAATCATTGGAGTGAAGCAGAGAAAGCTTTGCCGAACGAAGCGCCGCTTGCGAGCTCTGGCCTTTTTTGAGTTCGGCATAGAGCTGGTCCATAAGCCGCGGCGTGGAAGCGTCGCTGACTTCCCACAGCGCGCCAATCACGTTATGCGCGCCGGCGAACAGAAAAGCCCACGAGAGTCCCACTAATCCCTCGCCGGTATAAGCGCGAGCCCCTGCGCCGTAGCAAGTCGAAATAGTTACCAGCTGCGCGTGCAATGGGTGGCGGATTATATCGCGCGCGTACAGCTTGAATGAATCTTCCTGGGCAGAAGCTTTTGACAGAATTACGGCGGAATCTAACGGGCTCAATCGGCTGGCGGTTCCATGAGCGACGAAATGGATATACGCGAACTGTTCGGGAGAACCGGTCAGATAGGCTGGAGCTGTCGCTTGCGCTCGCGTGAGAACCTCGCGGCTCGCCGGCAGAAAATGTTTTTCGATATTCTCGATTTCTATTTCTGCCTTGGGCAATTCTCCGTATTCGGGATTGGGAGCAACCGCGTCGCCTACGAGCAGAAGCTTGGCCGTCGTCTGTGATGAAGCATGATGCGAGGCTGCCAGCAGGCGGAGTGAGTTGGCATCGGCGATGGTCGCATCTTCAATCCAATAGTGCAGCTTGGGCTCGGGCACTAACAACGTCTCAAAATTAAGATTGTTTAAGCTGCCATCCGGAATAATGAAAACCGGCGCGTCTTTCGTCAGCAGAGACTGCGCAGGGGCGATAAGCATTCGGTAGAGCGCGATGCCGTCAGCGTTCGCGGTTTCAAGTACATCCTGCGGGCCAACCAGAGCCTTTCGATAGCGCTGCACCGCCGCGTCGATTTCCGATTTGGAGGGCAGCGGAAACAGACTTGTCTTCTGCGGTGTGATCGCCCAGAGATACGATTGCTTCTCGCCCAGCCAATAAAAAAGAATTGCGCCACCGGCGCGTTTGGCCGCTTGTTGCGCATTCAGCGGATCGGGAGCGAATGAGCTGGTTTTGGGCAACAATCCTAATCCTTCGGTAAGGGTGCGGGCGCGGCTGTAGTCGGCAACCTGCAAGGCCTGATTAGTCTTTCCCCGAGTGATCAGAAAATGAATGTAGTCGTCGTAAATGCGGGAAGCGTTGGTAAGAAATGGCAGCCGGGAATCTTCGTGCTGGAGTTCAGAGCGGGCAGCCTCAAAAGTACTGAGCGCCGCCTGGTATTCCCGATTGGCCGAGTCTGGCTGGTTTATGTCTTCATAGAGCCGGGCGAGCGAGCGCTCCGCCTCCCACTTCAGAAACACTGGGCTATCTTCAGACTGTGCAACCTCGCGGAACGCGTTCTCGGCGGCGGAGACGTCATGCTGTTGCGCGGCCACTTGTCCCTGCACAAGCCGTGGATAGATTTGATCGCGCTTGTTGCCGTCGGCTTGCGCCATGGAGAGCGCTTCGGCGGCGTAGCGTTTGGCGTCGTCAAGCTTGCCGGTTTGTTCGGAAACAAATGCCAGCGCGATCAGCGAGTTGATGATGTCTTCCCGACTCTTGATCCCCTGGGCCAGCTTGAGTGACTGTTGGAACGCCTGTTCTGCGACGGAGAACTTCCCAGCGTCGAGGTCAATGTAGGCGACATTGGTGATCCAACCTACATGGCTAGCCGCCTGGCCAAGTTTCTCAGCTTGTTTACTGGCCTCGATAAACATTTCTTGGGCTTTGTCGGAGTCGCCAAGTTTGTAGTAAGCCCATGCGATATTACCCAGCGCATTCTGCGAGAGGCTGTCGTAGCCTCTGGCCACAGAAATCTGGAGGGCGGTGTCAGCCCAATCGAGCGCCTCATCAAAATGCGTCTGCGACTCGGCGCACCAACTCAGATCCAATAATGCGTTCGCTTCCCAGAATTTATCTCCACTTGATCGAGCGGCAACCAGAACCCGTTCAAAGAACGCTTGCGCTTGCGCATAGCGACCTCGATCCATTTCTAGAACACCCTGTGCACCTACTACATCAGCGCAGACGGGATATTGATTCGCCATGCAGAGCCGCTCAGCCTCCTTAAACGCCTGGTCCGCCTCCGTGAACCTGTGCAGGGTAGCGTACGCAAGGCCTTCCCATCTCAATTTTTGAACCGCCAATTCCCCTGTAGGAGGCGGGGCTGACTCGGTAAGAAGGAGTTTTAGTCCTTCGTTATCCATGCCACGCACGTGCAGCACCCTTGCTTTGAGGATGCAAAACTTCCACGCCCACTCAGGGCTAACGGCGTGGAAATCTTTGTAACCTCTCTCCGCTTCCAACGCCGCAGCCACAGTGTCGCCCTTACGAAGGGTTTGCCTTGCGTGCTCGAATGCAGCCTGGGGATCGCGCCGACGCGAGCAACCCGTCAGCAGGGCCATCCCCAGGATGAGCGCCACGATGTCGTAAACTCGCGCCCGGGCGCAGGTTAGCTGTCGGCGCCGATGGTGCTTTTGGCGTTGGCTTGAGGGAGGCATGGCAGATTCGATCGCGGCTAGATTTTAACTTGAAAACCTGAAAACTTTCTGTATAATTCCTCGCCCAAGGAGGCCAAAGTATGTTTAGTTCACGACGTATGTTTGGTTGTTTCACCTCCGTGTTACTGCTGTTCGGTTGCTACAGCAGGGCAGCTACTGTGCCATCCGTGGGGCTGGACGGCACCGGCAATCGGCATGTGACTACCGCCGACAACCCACAACCTGAACCCTTTCACCCGCCAGAGTCGGACGGGCAGGGCGGCGACCCTGGGTAGTCCGGCTAAGGTAATTTCTTATGGTTGTCATTCCGAGAGACAATTTCGGAGTGACAACCCATTTTCTGGCGTTTGACGAATTCTGAAAGAGGCTATGGCACTGTCCGCCCACGACCAAGCACGCGAGCTGTTGCGCCTTGGCGATTTTGATGCCGCGAACAAAATCGCAGAGGCAGAAATTCAACGGCTCGGCGACAAAGATAATACAGCCGAACTCTGGCAGCTTCGCTTCATTCGGGCTGATATCTTAAATGGCCGCGGCCACGTTGAGCAGGCCTTGAAATATCTTGAGTCTCTGGCAGCACCGCCCGCCGAGGACATTGAGTCGACGGCCGCCCTCAGAATGTACCGTGGGTCCTACTTGGGTTTTCTAGGCCGCTACGAGCCGTCGCACCGACTGCTCGGAGAAGCAGAAGTTATGGCCCACAATGCGAATTTACTAAGACTTCTGGGCGATATCCATCTTTCCCGAGGCTTCATCTTCTTTCTTCAGAAAGACTATATTTCGTCTGACAAGTTGTTCCGCTCGGCTCTGGAGCTCACGGAACTGGTCGACGACTGGCGTTTGCGCGGCAATGCCCTTTGGGGTATCGGCAAGAATCTGATGATTCAGGAACACTATGAGGAAGCGATGCCCTGGCTCCAGGAGTCGCTCGCTATCTTCGAAAGTGCTGGCGCGCCATTGCGGATCGCGATGGTATGGGGCGAACTCGCAGTCTGCTATCTAGGCTTGGGAGACGACGAGAAAGCAATGGAGCTGTTCCGCAAGGCAGAGCGCGTGAACTATGACGCTGGCGTAGTCCACAATTATCAGGTTGTGCTGGCCAACATTGGCAACGTGTACCTGCACCGCCACGATTATTTCACAGCAATTTCCTACTATCAGCGAGCGCTCGCGTTGGCGCGCGAAATCAAGGATCCCGTCTCGATCAAGAAGTGGACCCGCAATATCAATTTGGCCTATGCGAAGATCAGATACTCGGTAGATCAGTCCAGTCCCCGCACAGCCTAAAGCGAGGTGTCCGCCTCCGGCCCACTCTAGTTTCCCCCGCCTTGGCCGCCTTGGCCGTTTGACTCGGCGTTCGAAACGCCGCCGGTGCCCTGTGCGAGACAGCCTAGCTCCATGCGAATCATGGTCAGGTGGAAGGCGTATTTGTCCGGGCCGGGTCCGCCGTTTTTTTCGCGCTTCAGGGTTAGCTCGGCGAGGAATATCTTGCCAAAGTGGGGTATGTCGAGCACGTGTCCAAAGTGTATTCCGGGAGCACCGGTCACGCTGTTTACCAATGAGCATTTCACTTGACCCTTTCTAACTGCAGCGTCCGGATCCCATTGGTATTGCTCGCCGGCCCAGTCGGGGAGTTTTCTCGTCTCGTTAATATTCTTGTATTGAGAGGCAATGCGGTCAATGACCTCTTCTTCTTCAAAGTAGGATTTCGCATTGGCGGGTTTGGGTCCAAGAATATCCAGGTGCGGTTCCAGTTCGACTTTGTGGCCGCCGATTCTCAGATTGTCGAAACGCGTACCTAAAAAGGTCACTGAGGGCACCGCATCAGTTTGTCCATTGTCAGGGTCGTAGACAGGGTGCTCCGTGGAAATCTGCGCCACTACGCGATCAGCCGTGATCACCTCGAGAACATTGATGTCCTCGACGACAGAAGTTGAGAGCGTGGTAAATCCGTGCCCCGGTTTCGGGCTCTTGTGCCCAGCGACGTGCGTGTATCCAGAGCGGTAGGAAATTAATCCGTCCAGTCGGAAGGGATCAGCCTGTTTAAACTCGGGGTGGCCGTCCTTGGGCAATTTCACGTGAGCGCGCGGCGCGATCCGCTCTTGCAGGGGTTCTTCGAATTCCGCACTTAGAAGATGGGCTGAGGCGTAGTAGGTGTGAGATGGCTCTGTTTTGGGGAGCATGAATACTAGTGTAGCCATTGGGTCGTTTCCTCCGCTCGGATTGAGCTACTTCTGGATTTGTACTTCAACCGAATAATGGCCGAGATCCGAACTTTCGCCGCTGGCAGTATTTCCGCGCACCGCTAATTTATAAATGCCTTGCTCCTGATTCGCTCCGGGAACATAGATCGACCGGGCCTCGTCGGATGAGGCCGCGGGAATAGTGCGCGACCATTCTAGTCTTCCTGACGGGCTGGACAAGTCAAAAGTGTATGAAGTGTAGTGGCTGTCCGGGGGGATGTTCACCAGCAGATGAAAGCCTTCTCCAGCGCGGGGCGAGATCTGGATCGTATTCGTGCCACGCGTGCTGACGTTGATCGAGGCCCATGGCAGAATCTGCGGGCTGCTGGCCAATTGCTTTAGCTGGGGATAGGTCACGAGATTCTGATACGCAACCACCGCTACGAGGACAGCCAAAACCGGGACGACCAGCGCCGGTCGGAGCCATCCGAACCAATTGGGAGTCGCGGGAACCGGAACCCTGACTGGAGATACAGCAAGCGGTTGCGCCAGCACGACCTTACTGTGCTCTACGAGCGCGGCACCGGCTCGTACGTCGAGCGCGCACTCCTGACATTCAAAAAAATGTTCTTCGAATTGGTCCTGTAATTCCGGCGTAAGCTCTCCCAGCAAGTACTTTTCCGCAGCCATTAAGCGAATTGACTCGCTATGGTCCATTCTTTACTTCCCCCTCGTATGGATAGTGCAAAAACTATGCAGACCGTTTCATCCTTAACTCGCCGCGGATCTGGTTATGCCGGAAGGTAAACTCTTTACATAGACCGCCTTAAATGCCTGCTTGGCACGATGCAGCAGCACCCGGAGGTAGTCCCGGTCTACGCCAAAGTCCCGGCATACCGCGTCTTTGTCGCGTTCTTCGAGAAATATCTCTCGCAGCAGGCGCCGGTCGCGTTCCGATAACTCGTCCAGAACCTGGCGGACTTTCTGCTCCATTTCTTTATGCGAGAGAATGGCCACCACATCCAGCGACGGATCTGGAATATTTGCACCTTCTTCCTCTTCGGCCGGATTCTCCCGGCTAGCCGACCGATAATGCTCGAGCAATACGTTGTTGCAGACAGAGTTCACAAAGGCTCCTAACCGTTCCGGTTGTCTTATCCCCTGGCTACGCAAAGTGGTGAAGACTCGGGCGAAAGTTTCCTGGCGCAAGTCTTCCACTGCCTGAGGAGATTTGACCCTGGAACGCAGCTTCAATTGGATCAGTTCACTGAAATAGGCGACAAAATGGCTCTCTGTCCGGAAGTCGCCGGAACAGAGCCGCTCCAGGTAAACCTCGTTGAATTCGTGGAATTGCAAGGCCTGGCCTCAAGGTGCGCCTAAGTGGCAGCTATTCTACACCTGCGTCATGGGAGATCAAGGGATGCGAGGGTTTCTGCCCGAGGTCATTCCGAGGCCCGCGCCTTCAGCTGGGGGCGGGGAATCCGTGTGGACCACCTCATCTCTACTCACCACCGAATGTTCTCAATGAAACGAGGTTCCCTGCAAATGCACTATTGCGATAACAAACAAAACTAAACCGGTGAAGACCTGAGTTATGACCCAAGCCTTTCGACTTAAACATTCTCAGCAGCGGTATTTCATGGAAAAGGAAACTGTTTCATCTGCAGTGATGCGGGTCATGTTGCTACATGCTTTGCAATTGCGGCGGGGTTGTCGAGAGGTGTTTCTGCTATGCGATGTTCAACGCCACAGCTTGGCGGAAGCGGCTCTGATTCTCGGGATCAGCCAAGTGACAGCCGAGCGAAGGCTGCTGTTGGCTCGGCGGCGAATGCAGGACGCCACCCAACATTTGTATAGGACAATACGACTGAATCACCGTGAACCTGATCGGAATTGAGTCATGATGACGGCGTCGCTATCAGTTCGTAGGACGATGTGAGTTCGATGGCGTTGTGCAGGGTGCGGTAGAGTGGGCACTTCATTGGGTAGACTGCATGTGCACGCTCTACTTTCTCTCTGGTATCTTCCGGGGCTGCCAACTTCATGGCAACGTGAATCCGGCGGATGACCAGCACCCCTTCCTCTTCTTCGACTTCTCCAGTCACGTCTGCGGTGAGCCGACCGTCGCTGGCGTTAATTTGACGCGCTTCCAGCGCGCCTCCGAATGTACCCATCATTCAACCTGCAGTGGCGGAGATAACGTAGTCAATGGTGGCGGCATGGGATTCTTTCAGGGTCGCCGGATCAACTTTGTAATGCTCCGCGATAGCTCCATGCACGCTGTAGACAACGGGTAGAGGCTCGCCCGGCAAATGCGCGATGCGTAAGGGCCCACGTTTGCGTTCAATACGTCGACTTAGACACGTAAACGACTTTACTCATGGCTGCCTTTCAAATTGAGCAATGGTACCACTGATGGTATCGGATATTGGATTGAGGCAGCCCAAATCAGTTTTGAAAACTGGCGCGGAAGGGGGATTTGAGAAGCCCTTCACACGTATCTTCAACGACGTCGCAGGGAACTTGCACGATTCGCGGGCTGGAAGGGTCGAGGTTGTTACGTCCCTCAACTCGCATTTGGCACGTCAATCAATAAGCTGTCTCGTGGGATTGCTATCAATAAGCCACGCTTATTCCTACTCAGGGCTCGCTTCAAGGTTTGACAGCAGCAAAGCGAAGGCGAGTATAATCCGCTGTCCAGTTTCCAGCCGCATCGCACAGGACGGGCTTAAGCAGGGCCGTGACTTCATCGAGGAAACCGTCGCGCTCCTCGCCCGGCAGCGCAGCACAGAACGGGTTAGCGAATGTGTCGAGCCATGCCCGCATTCCGGTCGGTAGCAGCGTGGGGCGCGGAAGCAGTTGCACGCTTTGCGGCACGAACCCAGCCAGCCGCAGCCGGGCTTCATAGTCTTCGACGGTCGGGAAGTACCACGGAATCCACGCCGGTGCGTCCTTGATGCCTCGGCGCTCCAGTGTAGCCACTAACGCGACAGTAATCGCGGCGACGTTTGCATGGCCGCCCAACTCACCCACGAACCTTCCTCCAGACCTGAGGGCGCGGAAAGCACCTGCAATCGCCGCGTCAGGATTGTCCCTGATCCAATGCAGGACGGCATTGGAAAAGACCGCATCGAATTCGTTCTCGAAGACCAGTGCTCTGGCATCCATGATTCTCGCGTCAAGACCGCGCTGGCGTGCGGCTGCGATCATGTCCGCAGAACTGTCGATGCCCACCACCCGCGCACCCGACGCCACCAACTTTTCCGTTAGAGTTCCGTCGCCGCAACCCAAATCGAGGATGCGCTCTCCTGGTTGCGGCTGCAGCAAATCCAGCACAGGCTGGCCGAGTGCGGGCACGAAATCAGCGTTTGCGGCGTAGCGAGCCGCGCTCCACTGCTGGGTGGTGGATGGAGAGGAAAGGGCCATTGAGAAGACTCCTTCTCTAATAGGGTATCGGATTTCAAAGATTATTGACTGTCCGCATGCTGGTCCTGAAGCGCAGAAGGAATTGATGCGGCACTCAATACCATCGCAACGATCAATGGGTTGATGGCTACGGTCGTGGAATTCCCGACGCGGACCGGAAAACCAACTACGCAGGTCTGTTGCAATGAATCCGCTTAACGGACTGTTAAATGGACGGTGGCGGGGTTACAGCTCTTTTAGATCTGGTGCGGAAGGGGGGATTTGAACCCCCACGCCTTTCGGCGCCACCCCCTCAAGATGGTGTGTCTGCCAGTTCCACCACTTCCGCACTGTCGAATCAACTATGGGGCGATGTCGATGCTTGAGGACCTTACCACGCTGCATCGCGAGGTTTAATGGTATCGCGTCCGGTCATGTCCTGCAACGTAGCAGGTGACAGCCGGCCGGACGCCGGCGCTACCAAGGGGCTTCGCGTCTTTGAGTTGGCGCGTTTAAGGGGCTAAGTCTTGAACGGCTAAAGCATGTATTCCGCTGGCTTCGAATGGTTTGCCTTCGACTACGATTCCGGGAACGCCGATGCGATCGAGAATGTTTTCCGGCAACCGGACTCCGTTCTTTACGCTGAGCACGAGATAAACCTTCGAGTCTTTATCGGCGATGAAAACCAGCGGGCTTCCGGCCGTGGTGCAAAGCTTCGCGCAGAATGCGTGATCGTAAGCGTGCACGTGGCTGCCGAGATAACAGTTTGCGTCGGTGATCTCGCCTCGTATGCGGACCGTATCGCCGGGCTCTACTTGTCCGACAAGCAAGTCGATGTTTCCTTGCTTGGCTAGGGTCCTGGCTTTTGCAAGATCGGAGGCCAGAGGCTGTACTTCCGCGTAAGGCATCTTGTTCAGCTCATTGCGATCGCCGAACTGAAACGCGCATAATCCCAGCGCGAACACGGCGCTAAGCAGCACTATCACCGATTTTCTACTTCGATGATCTATGCGTGTCGTGGCTTGCATCATTGCTTGCGCGGTTCCCGTTGTAGCTGACGCGCCAGATGGAATTCGAGCCGTCATCGGTTACCAGCAGCGACCCATCCTGAGCCACCGTGATACCAACTGGCCTTCCCCAGACGCGTCCATTGTCAATTACGAAGCCGGTAAGAAAATCTTCGTACTCGCCACTGGCGCGGCCCGTCTGATGAAGAGGCACGCGAATTACTTCGTATCCCGCGCGCACCGAGCGGTTCCAAGAACCGTGCTGCGAGGCGAAAATGTCTCCCTGATATTCCGCGGGGAACTGCGTGCCTTCATAGAAGGTCATCTGTAGCGACGCGTTGTGAGGCTGCAACAGCACATCGGGTACTGTCGTTTTATCCTTCAACTCGGGATGCTTGCCCTGATGGCGCGGGTCCTGATGGCCGCCCATATACCACCACGGCCAGCCATAGAAGCCGCCTTCTTCCACGTGCGTGATGTAGTCGGGCACGAGGTTATCGCCCAACCCGTCGCGTTCATTCACCGAGCACCACAATTCGCCTGTCTTAGGTTGAATCGCCAGCCCGCCGCCGGGATTTCGAATTCCCGACGCGTAGATCTGCATCCCCGAGCCATCGGGATTAAATTCCAGAATGTCGGCCCGATTCTTTTCATCCGGCGAAGTGTCGGGATCGTCCACGTTCGACGCCGAGCCAACCGCCACGAACATCTTCCTTCCGTCGGCGGTGAACTGCACGTCGCGAGTCCAGTGGCCGGTGCCATGAGGCAGATCCGCAATGTGCTGGGCCGGACCGCTGGCCTTCAAGTCTCCGTTCTTGTAAGGGAAACGGAGAACCGCATCAGTGTCGCCGACGTAAATCCATTCAGGATTGTCGCCGGGAGGATAGAAAGCGATGCCGTAGGGTTCATCCAGTCCGGTGGCGAAAACATCAGTCTGATTGGGTTTGCCATCGCTAGTGATGCCGCGGAATACCCGAATTTTCCCGCTGCTGCTTTCCGCCAGGAAAACGTCTCCGTTGGGAGCGGTCCTGATCAGCCTCGGATTATCTAATCCCGTGGCATATTGCTGGACGGTAAAGCCGGCAGGCGCCTTGGGCCATGCATTGCGCGGACGGGCGACTACTTTAGGTCCATTGCTCGCTGTCTCGGTTGCGTACGGTGCTGGCAAATCCTGGACGGTGATCTTTCGGGTCTTCCCGGGTTCCTCAAAACGAAAGTCTGTGAAGGGCGGTTTCGGCGGAGGTGCGTTGGTCTTGGCTGCTTTTAGGTTTGCGGCCGAGGAATCGACCGTCTGCGTGTCAGGCGAATTCTTCAGCGACTTCAAGTATGTAACGATCTGCCAACGTTTTTGTTCCGACAGCTGACCCCATGACGGCATGCCGTTATTGACTGACCCGGTGGTGATGAACCAGAAGACCTCACCGTCGGCTGCCGATTGGGTTGGCCCCACTCTTAACGCCGGAACATTGCCGCTGCCGCGCCCATTGTTTCCATGACAAGAGCCGCAGTTCATGCTGTAAAGTTTTGCCCCAGCTGCGATCGCCTGCGGTTGTCCGGCATATGGATTTTTTTCCTGAGAACTGGATGAGGGCGCATTGTGGAAATGTGCATCTTGAGCCGCTAAGCTCGGGATTAATAAAAAACTGCACAGCACGGCGCCAATAAGGTTCTTGATAATCGGTCTCAATCGTACCTCCGCGAACAATTACGCTGCGCCCCGGAAATATCAAAGAGCGCATTTTGAATACTCAATATGGATGAAAAGTGGGTGCCATGGGTTCCCATCTGGATGCGATTCGGATTAGGAAATGGCCGCCACTTGTTTGGTATGGCACTACTTGTGGTAGTAGCACCGTGGCTCCTGCTATATTTTTTCTAGTCAGTACGTTCCGCCATATACCCGTGTAGTGTCCTCAGCCTAAGTGGGGAGTAGTGCAATGCAGCGAGAACCCAAGAGAAATATGCCGATCCGCACTAACGTGGGGTTCGCGGGCAATCAACGGCTACGACGAAAGGGGATGAAAGACGAAGCCGGGTCGCTTTCGGCGATTACTTGGTTGGCGATGCAAACCATTCTGGTTGTGTCGGTTAGCTGTGTCTTTCTAGCTGCCCAAAATGTAGTTTTGACGGGATCTCTCAGCGGACGGATCACCGACCAAAGTGGCGCCGTAGTCGGTGGGGCTTCGGTGATCTTGAAAAATCTTGAGACTGGCGTCAAATTATCCGCCACTACAAACCACTCCGGAATTTACGATTTTCCGGCCCTCAGCCCGGGGCTTTATGCGATCGCCGCCAGTGCTAAAGGTTTTCGCGATGTGCTCAGCCAGGCCCATTTGCTCGTGGGAACCACCACATCGCTGGACCTGAAGATGCAGGTGGGTGCGAGCGGAGATGCGGTGAAGGTCACCGGCTCTGCGCCAATGCTGCGGCCAGCGGAATCATCCGCTAGCACCGTGTTGGAGAGAACGTTTATCGAAGAGTTGCCGCTCAACGGGCGTCGTTACACTGACTTCACGCTGCTTACTCCCAATACCACCTATGACGGCGACACCGGTCTCGTAAGCATCGCTGGACAACAAGGTGGCGAAGATTCTGGATACGCCAACGGAAATGGTTCCAATGCCTTCACGGTCGACGGAAGCAACGGTACCAACAACTACTTCGCTGACATTATCGGGCGATATCGCATTCCGTATCTGTATGGCGAGGACGCGATCCAGGAGTTTCAAGTTTCGGTCAGCCCGTATTCGGCGATCTACGGAGGCGGAGCGGGATTCGTGAACGCTGTGACGCGGTCAGGAAGCAATGCGTTTCACGGCACTGCGTTTTATTACGACCGGAACTCCGCGACGGCAGCCAACGACGCCATTGATAAAGCCGCGGGCTTTCCCAAGCCGGAAGATAATTTGCAGCAATTTGGCGCCGGGGTGGGCGGCCCCATCTGGCGCGACCGCTTATGGTTCTTCGTGGATTATGAACAGCAACTGCGGAACAATCCGATTTCTGTCATCAACCCCGCGCTAACGAGTACGCCGGCGAACCTGGCTTCTTTCTTGAGCGCTAATTTCGCAATTCCGGCCGGGACGACATTACCTCCGCCGAATGGGCCCTTGCCTGTTCCGGGCAGCGACACCGCGCCCGATCCGAACAATCCCGTATATCTGCAGCAGGTGTCAAACACTCTGAACGCGCTGAATTCTAATCTCGGCACCAAAGCCAGAAAGCGCGACGATTGGGTGATTACGCCCCGGCTCGACTATCAGCCAACATCTCGTGATGCCTTGTTTCTCAGCTTGAATTTAAACCGATTCAATTCGCCCGGAGGCGTCATCGCCGATCCGACCGTGGGAAACTATGGAACGCAAACCCTGGCTAACGCCTACGTGCATACTTTTCAGGCCAGTCTGGGATGGACGCACACGTTCTCTTCCAACCTGCTGAACGAATTTCACGCGGGCACTTCGCAGGACAACGAAATCTCCACACCAACCGGATCGGCTCCAAACACGCCCACATTAATTCTGGATAGCCCCGCTCCGTTTATTCTGGGCAACGCTCCGTTCTCCGTGGGAAAGGTTTTTGAGCGACAGTATTCTCTCTCTGACCGGGTCGACTACGTGATTGGCAAACACACGTTGCAATTCGGTTTCGACATGAGTCGCGCCCGCGACTCAGACAACAACGATGGCGGCGCAGACCCCAACGAAGCAGTCGATCGCGGGTCTTTCCTTGGCAGTTATGAATTTTCCAATCTCGAAGCTCTTGCGCTGGGCGAATACAACGTGTTCAGTCAATCTTCGGGAAATCCGACCTTTGCTTTTTCGGTGCCTTACTACGGGTTCTATGTGCAGGATACTTTTCACGCTTTGTCCAAGTTGACGCTCGAACTGGGCCTGCGCGAGGACTTCCAGGTCTACCCGCAGCCGGCGGAAAATCCCGCGTTCCCGCTCACGGGACAGTATCCAAACCAGTTTCTGCGCCTGGCTCCGCGCTTTGGATTTGCCTGGCAGCCCATGTCCAAGACCGTGGTGCGCGGAGGATTCGGGCAGTTCTATACCAATATGAACGGACTGAACTATCGCAACGCAGTTGTGTCGAATGGCTTGGCATCACAACAGTCTTCTGTGAGTGCCAGCTATGAAGCAGGCGCGCCGAATCAACAGCTACCGACATTCCCGAATGTCCTTCCAGCCAATTCCCCGCTATTCGCGGCCTCCCCGGATATTTCCCTGGTTTCTCCGCAGTTTCGAGCGCCCTACATATTGCAGGCTAGTCTGCAGGTTGAGCGGGAGATTTTCGAGAGCACGACGGTGAGCATTGGCACCATGTGGAATCATGGCGTGCATTTGCTTTCCGGCAGCGCCTATGACTTGAACTTAAATCCGTTGCAAGGTATGACGACTTATATCGTTTGTCCTCCCGGCGCAATCACAGCGCCTTGCAGCGGGCCAACCATCACTCTCCCGAACATGGACAACGGTCTGCTGAGCGAAGGCCGCATCAATCCCAACTTCGGCCAAATCAACGAACTAATCAGCCCCGGGCAAAATTACTATGACTCCATGTTCGTGCAGGTGCAGCGCCGCATGTCACGCGGCCTCTCGCTGCAACTCTCTTATACTTTCGCCAAGAGCATTCAATTGGATGGAATGGACTTCAACGATCAGTTTGACTTCGCCAACACCCATGCTCCTTCGCTTTTGGACCAACGGCATCGGATTAGCTTGGCCGCGGTTTACCGGCCTCATCTGGAAACTCTGACGGGTTCAGAAGCGGGCCGCGCATTGCTCTCGGGCTGGATGTTGAGCAGCGTCATGGAATTCTCCTCTGGCCGTCCCTACGCGGCTTTGCTAAGCCCCGCGTGCACCAGTTCAACTTTGTCATTCAGCAATTGCGATGGCGCCAATGGAAATCTGAATGACACCGCATTTAACCAGGACACGGCGAACACGGCGGGTGGCATCAATGGCGCGGGCCCCACGCCGGGAATTGGCCTGAATTCTTTTTACGGCCCGTGGCTGCAACGAATCGATGTTGGACTGGGCCGAAGTTTTTCCATCAGAGAAGGGAAGGAATTGCAATTTCAAGTGCAGGCATTCAACGTGTTCAACCACGCCAATTACTACGTACAAAATGGTAATGGGATCAACCAACTGCAATACAATCCCATCGGATCTAAATGCGGCGATGGAACGACACTGAATCAGACTTGCTATCTAGTGCCCAACTCCGGGCCGGGAAACTTCGGAACCCTGCAGGAAATCAGCCCGGACGGCCTTCCTCGCGTGCTGCAGTTCTCAGTACGATTCACCTTCTAAGCAGGGCTGATGCTATTGCGTGCGCAGAATCATCTGCATCCCAGTTTCGATTTTCACATTGTGCTTCTTCGAAGTCAGCAGTGATTCCTGCGCGCTACCCGTACCCAATTCCACTCCGGACATTCCAATCGCGCCTTGCGCATTGAATGGAATCTTGGCATCCCTATTGGTGGGCATTCCTCCCGGCATTCGCTGACCTCCATATCCGCTAGGCTGGCCACTGCCAGCACCAATTGTGGTTGCCGATTGCGTGGTGCCAACGTTGCCTCCCATTTTGTTGATGGTTTGATCGTCGTTTACGGGGACGGTCGAATCCGGAAAACCGATGGCCTGGATCTTCGCCGGAAGCGCCATCTCAAAGCCGTCTTTCAACACCAGTTTGTCGAATACGATTCCGAGCGTGGATTCAGAAGAGCCTTGATGGGGCGTGACCTCGGCAACGTGTCCAATGATTCGGCAGCCTTTCGTAGCCAGGTTAGGCGGATTAGTTTTGAGATCGTCGGTGGTTTTGGCTGAAACCGGGTCTCCGACTTTTGCTTTTTTGGCATCGATCGTCTTGTCGAGTTCCGCGCGAATGACGGTGCCCGAGGTAAACGACATCGGTGGATGCTGCGACGGCGGGGCTTGACTAGCGTCCTGGGCAAGGGAAACTGCGATTGCGGAAGCGGCTAGCAGAAGAGAATATAAAGATATTTTCATCATGGGCCACCTTTGAATAAAACTGTTTTAGTGGGACAAAAACAGTATAACTCCGGGTTGCCTAGGGTTCAGCATAGTAGCCAGTGCGCGTACGGACGGTCATTCCTGGCTTGTCGATCTTGATTTGCAGTGCGTGGTATTCGTCAGCGTGATCAGGCTTGTCGATATCGAATGAGAGTGTGTAAAAGGCATTGGCGTCGCTCACGCAATTGGCGATTGCGCTTGTGAGATCATTGGAGGAATTGAGCACGCGCCCTCCGGTCTGAACTGCTAGCACCTGTAAGCCGAGATTGCCGGGCCACACGTGCGAAGCTGAGGTAATACCTTTCAAAAAGTCTTCGTAGTACGAAACCCTGATGCTACCGGCCTCTTGCGGGCCGAGCGGGTCAATACTATAAACAGTGATTCGGGCTTGCCTCAGGCCGGTAGAAGCGATCACGATCGAGTTAAAGATCTCATGCTCGTCTTTGTTGGAAAGTTGAACATTCGGTCCTGAAAGCATGGGCCATCCCGGACTGAACCAGATCATCAGTTTCCGCCCCGGTTGCTTTTCCTCATACGAGACGAGAGACAGCAGCGTTTTGATCGACATGTCAAACCGCTCTCCCGCACCGTAAAGTCCTTGAGATCGATTCAAGTAGCGCAACCCGGTTTCGTATTGGTCGTAGAGAGACGCCAAAGCGTTTCCATCGCGAGAGGAGCCTTCCTGCATCTTGGTTCCATTGTCAGTGAAGACGACGAGCGACACTGGTTGCGCGAGCTTACCGCCATTCTGCAGCAGAAACTTTTTGAGCTCACTGCGTTCATAACTTACGGCGGTGAATGAAGCGTTAACGGCGTCCATGACCAGAACTATTTCCACATCTGAAGATCCATCCACGGCATGAAACGACTGGATGGGCTTTGCCTGCTTATCGTCTAGAACAGTGAAGTCCTGTTTTTGCAGTCCGCGAACCGGTGCGCCGGATTTGTCTGCCACTTGCACATCGAGTGTGATCTGCCGGTCAGTGCCGCCCGGGGTGGGAACTGCGGGTCCAACTGGCCGTGGTTGAAGCTGAGGCGGTGCGTTGTTCTGCCCCGATACTGCAGAGAGTGTCAGAAATAAGACAACGAGCAGGCGCAAGCAAAAGTAACTCATAATGCTACCTCGCATAGGAGTTCGTCACGGAAATGCTCTGACTCCGCCCGTGCTTTCCCCATTTGCTTTTGTGGGCTCCGCCTTTACTGGTTCAGGCTTCTTCTTGTCGAGGGTCGGCCTGTCGATCGCCGGCTTCGTCATATGGAGACTGAGAGCTTGCTCCATCTGGGCCATTAGGGAACGCAAGTTCTCATCCCCAGCGTCCAGCACCGTGCGCAACTCTGCACTTGCAGTCAGGGCTTGCTGATAGGCATCGCGAGCCTGGGACAACAGATCCACGTGCTGCATAAACGTCGTGGCCGATTTACGAAAATTTTCAACCGCGCCTACATAGGTTGACATAATGCCATCGCCTTTTTCTAACATTGCTTTGCACTCCTTGGGCTGGTCTCAATTACTTGGCGGCGCTGGGGGCGGGCCTGAATTGCATTATGAACTCGGTTGGTGGCCGGGTCAAACCGGCCCGATCCGGTCGCCGTCCCTTCCTTGATCGCCTTCGGTCAGAGCCATAATCTCCGCCGGACTGCCGTTCTCATGCCAGTTTTGAGCAGAGTCGTTTCTTGCGCGCCACCCTCCATCCCGATATCTTTCATGTCGCCCTCGGTTTTATTGGGCGGATCCGTCGTGGCCATGACCGGCTGCCGGACAGTTTGATCCGCCAGAAGCCGCTTCGAGATCTCATTCCACGTAGCGGGTAAGCCATTGCCCGCAATGACCTTGCGGATTTGTTTCAGATCCTCGTTGTTGCTCGAATCCGATACGACTGCTGGGCTTTGGTCCACCTTCGCATCTTCGGGTCCAAGAAAGCTGAACAATATGACCCCGCAGCGATTACAGAACTGGCTGCCCTGAGGGTTCTCCTGCCTGCACGAGATACAAACTATTTTCGGGTCATTTATGGTCGCAGATCCAGGCTCAATTTCGCGTGGCTTTACGTCAGAAATGGCGGATTGAAACGAGACACTAATGGGTGAGTCATAATTTGACAATGTCTCGACCAACCGTCCTAACAACTGCAATCCCGCGGCGTGTCTGTCGGTGAAGCTTTGCGGCGTATTGGATAGCACTTCGAGAACGCCGGTCACACCGGGCCCATTGAAAATTGGGACCGCCAGAATCGAGCCTATACCTAACTCCTTGCAACTCGAGCCATCGACCCTTGGATCAGCCTGAGTGTCGTCGCATCGCACCGCGGCGGCGGTACGCACACAAGCCGCGGTGAATCCGGTTTCCGTATTTAAAGTCGTACCGACAGGCGGCGCGAGGCTGCCGGAACAGGCACGGCACGACATAATCTTTCCATCCGAAAGGATCAGCGCTGCGCCGCTTGCGCCAGTAGCATATTGTGCGCTGCGAGTTATCTGATCGAGAATTTCTTGATCAGGTATCGAAGGTTGAGGAGCAACGCAGTCCTTCGCTGCGAAAGTTTGTTTGCTAGCCGCCATAATTCCACCGCCAATGTTTGGAGAGCGGAATTGTACACCTAGCCCCTGTAGCCGGGGCGGTCTCAGAAGGGCATTTTTGTTAAATTTTTTTAGCTAAAGCTTCGTCAGGAAATCGACGATCTCGGGCTGGCTCCACTCCACAGCGCCGATAAATTTGCGGCGCACTATGCCATTGCGATCGATGACATAGGTTTCCGGCCATTTAAAACTGCCGTAAAGGTTACTGGTTTTTTGGTCAGGATCGCGGACCGTGGGAAAGTCGATTTTGTAGTCTTTGAGGAACTTATGATAAGCGTCGCCGTCGACATCTACGCTTATTCCCACTACAGTTATGCCCTTATCCTTAAAGCGTTGCTGTAACTGGACCAGTGAAGGCATCTCTTCCACGCAGGGAGCACACCAGGTAGCCCAGAAATTCAAGACTACAACCTTCCCGTGAAGGTCACTGAGGGTGACCTTGCGGTCGGAATCCTGGGCGGTAAAATCAGGCGCCGCAGTGCCAATACGAGGGGGCCGGGAGCCGCGATAGCAGCCGCCCAGCCAAATTGTGGTGATAGCAAGAAGAATGCAGGCGCGTCGCACAAAGCTATAATACCTAATTCGGCTATGACGGCGCGAGATTCCGTATCGGAGCAGCCAATAGTGTCGGTAATCGTGCCGGCACGAAATGAAGAGGCTTGCCTGGGATCGTGCCTGCAATCCCTGGTTGCCCAGACTGGCGTTCGCTTTGAAATCATCGTAGTCGATGACGGATCGATCGATCGCACGCGTGAAATTGCAGAGTCATTTCCTAGGGCTCGGGTGATCAGTCCGGAAGTTCTACTTCGCGGCCGGAGTGGGAAGAACAATGCTCTGGTCGCTGGAGCCAGTCAGGCGCGAGGCGAATGGTTTTTATTTACTGACGCAGATACGGTTCATCTCCCCGGCTCTTTGGCCGCTAGCGTGGCCGAAGCGCATCAGCAGAAAGCGGCTTTGCTTTCCTATTCTCCCGAACAGGAAGTTCACAGCTTCTGGGAGAAAGCAGTGATGCCGGTAATCTTCGCCGAACTGGCCTCGAGTTACCGTCCGTCCGACGTGAATAATCCGGCGTCTAGTGCGGCCGCAGCTAATGGACAGTACATCCTCATTTCACGCGAGGCGTACGAAGCAGTCGGCGGACATGCAGCGATCGGCGCAGACTTGCTTGAGGACGTTGCCTTGGCCCGGGCAGTGAAAGCTTCGGCCCGCAAAATCTTTTTTCGTTACGGCGGCGATGCCGTGCGAACCCGGATGTATCGCAGCTTTGCTCAACTGAAAGAAGGTTGGACGAAGAACCTCGTACTGCTGTTCGATTCCCCAGTTCGATTGGCGACCCTGCGGCTGACCGAGTTCGTGCTGATCGTCGGCAGTCTCGCTGTCGCGGTTGCGACGGGCCTGCTTGGCAAATGGTATCCAGCCGGAATTGCGTTGATCCTGGCGATGGTTCTATATGAATTTTTCTTCCAGCGAATTAGGCGGGCGCATTTTTCCTGGGATGCAACCTTGTTTGCGGTCTTTGGATTGCCATTGTTTTCCTATTTGTTGCTGCAGTCAAAAATGGCATATGCGAAGGGAACTGTATCGTGGAAGGGCCGTTCCTACGAGGCTAACCTGAATTCTGCTTTGATGGCGAGAAGCGACGTGCCAAAGATGCGATTCAACAAGAGCCGACAAGATTTTCATTTTCGTTGAGCCGTTGGAAGACGGGCGTCCTCGCCCGTCTCCGCGCTAAGTTATGCGACTTCGGATCAAGGTCACAGAATGGTCTATCTAACCCGTAAAGCTGAGTTTTCCGCTTCGCATTATTATGACAATCCCGAATTCACTGCGGAAGAAAATCGGCGCATCTTCGGAAAGTGCAATAACCCTAATGGGCACGGGCACAATTACACACTCGAAGTCACGGTAAAAGGGGAAGTGGACCCGCGTTCCGGTTTTGTGCTCGACCTCAGGCAGTTGAAGGAAACGATGAGCCGTGAGGTGCTGGATGCTCTTGACCATCGATTCTTAAATAAAGAAGTCCCCGAGTTCTTCACCAAAATTCCGACTACGGAGAATCTTGCTATAACCATCTGGCAACGCCTCGCGCCGAAATTGCAGGCTGCGCAATTGCATCGAGTACGCGTGTACGAGACTCCTGAGTTGTTTGTCGATTTCTACGGAGAAGCATGAAGGCATACCTGAGCCGCCGGTACATGTTTTCGGCCTCGCATCGTCTGCATAGCGACGCCATGTCGGAAGAGCGAAAATGCTGCGATTTACGGCAAGTGCAACAATCCGTATGGCCATGGACATAACTACACGCTCGAAATCACTGTGAGTGGTCCGGTCAACCAGAGTACGGGCATGGTTTGTAATCTGACTGATCTTAGATGGTTTTGTGCACAGTCGAGATACTGGAACGCTTCGATCTGCAAAACCTGAATACCCTGCCCGAGTTTGCGCAGAACGTGCCTACCACGGAAAACCTCTGTATCGCGATCTACGATATTTTGCAGCGTGGCTTCAAACACGCTCATCTGCAAAAGGTACGGTTTGAAGAAACCATGATGAATTCGTTCGAATACTGGGGAAAAAATCAGGTGATTGAGTAATCCGACGACCTGTCATTCTGAGCGTAGCGAAGGATTCCCGCTGCCGCAGCGTGCCGGTACAGAGATCCTTCGCTATGCTCAGGACGACAGGCTTGCAAAATTACTCAATCCCGCGAAATCAGGAGACCATGACGCCATCGGTTGAAACCGTCACATTGACCGGAGCCAGCTTTGAAGACCTGGTGCGCGAGATGATCGTGCGCCTTGGGGAAGACCCAACGCGAGAAGGTTTGGTGCGTACGCCAGACCGGGTGCATCGCGCCTACGAGCACCTGACTAAAGGCTACAAAGAAGACGCTGAAGCCATGCTCAAGAAAGCATTGTTCACGGTGACCTACGACGAGATGGTCATCGTCAAAGACGTGGAAATGTTCAGCTTGTGCGAACACCACATTCTTCCTTTTTTCGGCAAGGTGCATGTGGCCTACATTCCGAATGGCAAGGTGATCGGTCTGAGTAAAATTCCGCGGCTGATCGAGATTTTTTCGCGGCGTTTGCAAATCCAGGAACGGCTTACCACTCAGATTGCCGAGACCATTCAGAAAGCGATCGAACCGCAAGGTGTGGGAGTAGTGATTGAGGCACGCCATCTCTGCATGATGATGCGCGGCGTGGAGAAACAGCATTCAGCGGCGGTAACGTCGTCTATGCTGGGCTGCTTCCGCAATGAGCAGGAAACCAGAACAGAATTTCTATCGCTGATCCGCGACCGTGGGAATGGGGTTTAGCGCGAAAAGCCTTTCCCGATGAACCCTCAAAATGGCAGTGGATCCTAAGAGTCTCTAGTCCATTTTCGGACCCGCTAGGATGGTGAGGAGCAGAAGGCGGGTTTTCGAGTGATCAGAAAATAAATCTGGATAATCATAATCGTCACTATCATCGCTTCGATCGGCCAGTGAGGAACGGGCGTTATCGACGGGTTTCGTTGATGGAAGCGAGTGTGGCATCGCCTTCATCATGGCAGCGATTCTCGTCTCGTGCCCCGGCAGAGAATAGAACAGGATCGCCGTTCACTGCTCCACAGAGCAGAATAGTAGATTGCCAGCACCCGGGAGCGAGGGTTTAGCCGCAACAGTCCGATCCCAACATACAGCTGAAATGCTGCGTCAAGAGTGCACACATAGCAGCCGCTGCTCCATCCCGTAAGCAGTAGCCCCAAGAAAGCCATGGGCCAGCGCATCACGCAGAGTAAGCGGTAAAAACAGACAGCCAACGATAAACAGCCAGGCAATAATTGAGATACTGAGCGGGCCGGGCCTCTTCCACCAATTGATCACCCGCGAACTGCGTCCTAACGGATCGCGAGTTAAATAAAAGCACCCACCAAAGACCCATCGCCCCTATCAAAAGGTAAAACACAGCGATGCCGAGTTTAATCGCCACGAACGAACCGAGGGCGTTTGGGTCCGTGGAAGGCAGCGGGATGACGAGAATCATGAGGCCGCCGAAAAACCCAACAAAAATAAGGAAGACTCCGAACACAATGATCGAAATTCGGGCCCAACGCTTCAGAAAGAAAACCGCAATGCCCGTGGCTATACCCCAGATCGAGAGAAGGGTGACAAATGCCAGCCCTATCATGCCAGCTGTTTTCACATCAGGCGCCATCGTGTCAGAGTTGGAAGCGCTAGAGAACGCCGATATAGCTGCCGCAAATATTATTAGCGCCAGGGTAAGGAGAGAGCCCAAGAACGCAGTTATCCCCACTAGCGTGACAGAAATCGATCGCTTCATTGATTTATCTCCGCAAACCCGGGGGAACGGGCTAGGTTGGCAAATTAGACCTCAAACTAACCGGGAAAACAAGTGCCGATTGCGTAAACCGGGCTGCGCGACCCGTCAGGTTCCTTGCGGCGACTGATCTTGCGCTGACCTTTCCTGCGCAGTACGCGTTTCTTCTCGTCGCTAGAACGCGTCGATCCCAGTCACGCTCTGTCCGATGATCAACGTGTGAATGTCGTGCGTTCCTTCATACGTTTTTACCGATTCCAGATTCATCATGTGGCGCATGAGCGGGTATTCGTCGGCTACGCCGTTGGCGCCGAGAATGTCGCGTGACATTCGCGCGCACTCCAGCGCCATCCAGACATTATTTCGCTTGGCCATGGAAATATGTTGGAATCCGGCTTTGTCCTGGTCCTTGAGGCGTCCTACCTGCAACACGAGCAACTGGGCCTTGGTAATTTCGCTGATCATCCAGGTTAATTTTTCCTGCACCAGTTGATGCGACGCGATCGGCTTATCGTGGAATTGTTTGCGCAACTGCGCGTACTGCAGGGCGCAGTCGTAGCAGGCCATGGCTGCGCCAACCCCTCCCCACGCGATTCCGTAGCGCGCTTGATTGAGGCACATCAGTGGCGACTTCAAACCGCCGCTTTCCGGCAGGAGATTTGCCTCGGGAATGTGCACATCTTGCATAGACAAGCCTGAAGTGACGGACGCACGCAGCGACCACTTGCCGTGAATGTCTTCGGCGTGAAAGCCGGGGCGATCAGTCTCGACCAGAAATCCGCGGACCTTATTATCTTCATCCTCGACCTTGGCCCAGATCACGGCGACGTCTGCAATCGAGCCAGAAGTGATCCACATTTTTTCGCCGTTGAGGACGTACTCTTTTCCGACTTTGCGAGCGCGGGTGCGCATGCCGCCGGGATTTGAGCCGAAGTCGGGCTCGGTAAGTCCGAAGCAGCCGAGTTTGTCTCCTTTCTGCAGCGGTGGCAGCCAGGTTTGCTTTTGCTCTTCGCTGCCAAATGCATAAATGGGATACATGACCAACGCGGATTGCACGCTGACGAATGAGCGTATTCCTGAATCGCCGCGTTCCAGTTCCTGCATCACCAGACCGTATTCAACATTGGACATTCCCGCGCAACCGTAGCCTTTCAGGCTGGCCCCGTAAAAGCCTAGATCGGCCATCGGCTTAACCAGTTCACGGGGAAAGCGGCCGGCGCGATTGCATTCTTCGATGATGGGAATGAGATTGTCTTCGATAAATTGGCGGGAGGTATCGCGGACCAGGCGCTCGTCGTCGGTGAGCAGCGCGTCGAATCCGATAAAATCCACTCCGCGGAATTTCAGTGCCATAAGAATTCTCTTTCTGCTTGGCTTCTTGCAGGCGCAGTATAGAAGGACGAGGAAACCCTCCAAGCTAACAAAGGGCTGAAAAGGCGTCAAACGGGCAGCTGCTCAAGTACTGCTGGTTTTACAATCTTTTTGCAAATCATACGATTGTGCGATGCTGGCAGGCATCTAATTCGGTTGCAGTACTGAGAAGCAGCAATCTAAATGAACTTTGGACTTAGAAAGCGAGCATGGCAGTCGATATTAGTTGGCATCGCAGCGATACTTTTCACAAGCCGCACGGCCCCAGCGGTCGATAGTGTCGCCAGCGCGGTTTCCTTAGATCAAGGATTCAGCCTGCTTTATGACCTGGAATTCACCTCGGCGCATCAGCTATTCGTCTCCTGGGAGCGACAGCATCCCGATGACCCTACGGGCCCGGCGTGCGACGCGGCCGGATATCTTTTTTCGGAGTTCAATCGACTGGGTGTGCTGGCAGCGCAGTTCTATGCGGATGACAAGACGTTCGCAGCCCGCAAACAGTTGACGCCTGATCCTGCCGTGCGCGACAAATTCTATGCGGCTCTGGATCAGGCGGACAAGCTTGCTCAGGCGCGCTTGGCGAGGTTTCCAAAAGATCGGGACGCCTTGTTCGCGCTTACGATTTCATCTGGCCTGAAGGCGGACTATGCAGGCCTGATCGAGAAGCGCAATCTTGCCTCGCTGCGCTACACGAAAGAAGCGACTGCGTGGGCTCAACAATTGATGGCGGTAGACCCAGATTGTTATGACGCGCATCTTGCCACAGGCGTGAGCCAATACATTATTGGCAGCATGGCAGCTCCGGTGCGATGGCTCATACGTTTGGGCGGCGTTGCCGGAGACAAACAGCAGGGAATCGCTGATTTGCAATTGACCGCCGAGCGCGGCCACTATCTCGCGCCCTTCGCACGCATCCTGCTGGCGATTGCTTACGTCCGGGAAAAAGATAAACCGCGGGCCCGCCAACTTTTGATTTCGTTGCGCGATCAGTTTCCTAAAAACCCTCTCTTCGAGCAGGAAATCGCGCGTCTCGACACTCGGCCGGTATCCGGCAACTGAGCGTAAGTCCAAGCTTTTCTTTGTGATTTACGGGAAATTTACAATTCTGTAACCGCTCTGTAACAATGAACGCGCAGCCTAAGATCGACTAAATTTCCGAGGAGGAATCATCGCGTGATTCGTCGCATCGCGCTTTTGTGTCTTGCCCTGTGTCTGCCTGCCTTTGCGCAAACTACATTAAATGGAGCTGGCGCAACCTTTCCGTACCCCATGTATTCGAAGTGGTTCAGTAAGTACCACGATGCTCCATTCCGATATTCAATTCAACTATCAGTCGATCGGGAGCGGCGGCGGCATTCGTCAAGTATTAGCTGGAACCGTCGATTTTGGCGCCAGCGATGGCCCCATGACAGACGAACAGCTAGCTCAAGCCAAGACCAAGATTCTGCACGTGCCCACAGTGTTGGGCGCAGTGGTTCCTGCGTATAACGTTTCAGGCATCAGTGCGGAACTCAAGTTTACGCCGGAGGTGCTCGCGGGAATCTTCATGGGCCGCATTACAAACTGGAATGACAAGGCAATCGCGAGCGCGAATCCTGGGGTCACTTTTCCGAAAGATGAGCCCATCGTCGTAATTCATCGCTCTGACGGCAGCGGCACCACTTTTATTTTCACCGATTACCTTTCCAAGGTAAGTCCGGAATGGCAGGGCCAAGTGGGCAAAGGAACTTCGGTCAAGTGGCCGGTTGGCCTGGGCGGCAAAGGCAACGAGGGCGTCGCTGGCATGATTCGCCAGATGCAAGGTTCCATCGGATACATCGAACTGATTTACGCCGTGCAGAATAAGATTCCCTACGGCACCGTGAAGAATGCTGCCGGGAATTTCGTAAAGGCGAGTTTGGACAGCGTTACCGCCGCGGCTGCATCGGTCAAAAATATGCCTGCTGATTTTCGCGTGTCAATCACCAATGCTCCGGGAAAAGATGCTTACCCGATTTCGAGCTTCACCTGGTTGTTAATCCCGGCTCAATCCAAAGACGCTGCGAAGGGCAAGATCATTGCCGACTTCCTGAATTGGATGGTGGATGACGGCCAGAAAATGACCGCGGAACTAACTTACGCTCCGCTGCCCGAAAGCGTCGTCGCCAAGGTAAAGGCTGAGATCAAGCAGGTTCGGTAACGCAGCAAGTTGTCACGTACGGTCCCCGCGGACAGTTCACGCTCTAACGTACCGACCAGTCGTAGTCGTGGATGATGTAGGCAGGAATTAACGCTCATCGACCTGACGATGATTGAAGCGAGATGTTACCTCAACAATACGCCGCTTGTTGGCCAGGGAGTCAGTGCACCCACTGTGATAACAGCACGTGAGCGTCGACAGCTCAGGGGTCAGTGCTCGTATTGGGATGTGTTTCGTGGCCAAAACGAGTTCCAATCTGCACCGTGTTGGGACCGCTGCGGCTGACACCAAACACAAGCTGTCGCTCGGGCCGCCCCTTACTTTGCTTGTAATACCCAGCGGCAGACGGCTGACAAACTGGCCGCTGTTTGCGTCAAAAAAAGACTTCCACTGATAGTCGCGAACGAAGATGGGCTGAAGACATGGGTATTGTATCGAATATCCACAGTGGGCCATTCGTTCTGGGACCAATCGCGAATGGAAAAGTCCTTGATCTGCGTCAGCGGCTCCTTCGGATCAAGCTGAGCCTCTTGTATTTCTGAATGGTCCGGAAGAGTCTGCACGGAACACTACCAATAAAGTCGGAAAAACCGGGTTGTCGCTGCGCTGAAAGTTTTGCGCCTCAGAGATGAACACTTCTTTTTTCCCGTCGAATTCAACCGTGGCTACTCCTTCCAAACCTCCATTCGTGCGGCTGCCCCCTACCGAGACCCCTACTCCGAAGACATGAGGATTCTCACCGGGAATGCGCAGCAACTCCGAATCCCAATCAAGTTCAGAACCGGGATAGAGAGTGGCCAAAAGCGATTCGATAACCGAGGCCCGCGTCTCGCCATATGATTTTCTCCGGTCTCCAGGCTTCATCTGTGCAGAGCCGCCCGGAATGAGCAGCAGTAGACCCGATAACACCAGAAACGCGCGGATTTGCGACACAGATTTCTTTCCCCTTGGCGTGTATTGTTGCATTCGGACCCCGGCGTTAGGAAGGTAACGGTGGTAATTTTGGTCGTTAATGACAGCCTCGCGAATGATCTCCAGATACCTTTATCCCCTGCCCTGATTCCTCTCGCTATAACATCGGCCGCTTTGAGGACGCTGCGCCGAGCCAAATGCGCGCCAGTTCAAACTGGCCTTCTTGCAAAACGACACTGCCCTAAGTCATGCCTTATACTGTTGCCTAGGATGGAATGTTATTTTCTTATTTCGGGCAGCGATTGCAGTTCCCGCTCTGCAATCGGCTGGAAAACGCCGTCAGTTTCTGAATATTCAGCGGAAAACTAAGACTCGGTTACGGTTGGACAGGCAATATATTTCTGGGCCTCCTAGCAGGCGCAGAGTTACAATTCGTGATCGCAGAACGAATTGCGGCGATGGCTGCGCATACGATTCCAGCGTCCTCTCAGAAGTGAAACCGCAAGCAAGATTTAAGCATCCGATTTGTATCGTCATAATTTATGGTTCGCGCGTCACTTGATAATCCGGCGTATTACATCAACCGCGAAGCTTCCTGGCTGGCGTTCAATCGCCGCGTGCTGGAAGAAGCGCAGGATGAGCGAAATCCGCTACTGGAGCGGGTCAAGTTTCTTTCTATTACCGCCAGCAATCTGGATGAATTCTTCGAAGTCCGAGTCGCCGGACTTGTGCAGCAAATTGAAGATGGATACACAGAAGCCGGGCCGGACGGGCTGACTCTGCTGCAAGAGCGCGACATAGTTTCGCGCGAAACCCATGAGTTCGTTGACGATCAATACCGCTGCTGGAATGAAAAGCTGCGTCCCAAGCTGGCCGAGAACGGCATCCGGGTGCTCGGTTTGCACGAACTGGATGCCAAGGCCCGTGCGTTTATCGACGAATTCTGCGAGAAAGAACTCGATCTGCTGCTGACGCCGGTCACAGTGGATCCGGCCCATCCTTTCCCACGCGTGATCAACAAGGCTCTGTGCGTCGCGTTTCTGCTGCGCCGGCGGCGGCGTTCGTCGATGACGTATATCGGCGTGGTGACGGTGCCGCGCGCGTTGCCACGGCTGATCCGCGTTCCTTCCGAGGGAACCGCCGACTTCATTTTCCTTGCCGACCTGGTCGCCTACCATGCCGCCCAGATGTATCACGGCTACGACATCGTTTCTTCCGCCGCGTTTCGGGTTACCCGCAATAGCAATCTCTACTTAGCCGAGGAAGAGTCGCGTAATTTGCTGGAGTCGGTGCGCACCGAACTGCATAACCGTCGCAAGGGCGATGCGGTCCGCCTGGAAATTGAGTCCGAAGCTGATCCCGAAATAATCGAGCGCTTGCGCACGAACTTCGAACTGGAGCCGTGGCAGGTCTTCTCCGTCAATGGTCCGGCAAACCTTTCTCGCTTGTTCAACATTTACGAGCAAACCGAGCATCCCGAGCTCAAGTTCAAACCTTTTCTGCCGCGTGAACTCCGCCTCACGGCGAAATCGCAGGATCTTTTCGAAGAACTGCGCCGCCACGACGTGCTGCTTCACCATCCGTTCGATTCCTATGACGCGGTAGTTTCGTTTATCGAAGCGGCCGCCGAGGATCCGCGAGTGCTCTCCATGAAGCAAACGCTTTATCGCACGAGCGAGCATTCGTTAATCGTTCCCGCACTGATGTCGGCAGCTTCAAAGAAAGAAGTCACGGCTGTGGTGGAACTCAAAGCCCGTTTTGACGAAGCTTCCAATATCCGATGGGCGCGTGATTTAGAGGATGCGGGAGTGCAGGTTTTTCACGGCCTGGTCGGCCTGAAAACCCACTGCAAGCTGTCGCTGCTGGTGCGCCAGGACCCGGACGGCGTTATGCGTCGCTATGCGCATCTGGGCACGGGCAACTACAACACCACCACGGCGCGCATTTATACCGACGTTAGTTTGCTGACAGCCGACCCGGAAATTACCGGTGTCGTTCACGATGTATTCAGTTTCCTCACTGCGTATGCAGAACATCCCAGTTACGAGCCGCTAATCGTCGCTCCGCTCGATCTGGCAGAGCGTTGTCTTGCGCTGATTGCCCGCGAGGCAGAGCATGCCCGTCACGGGCGCCCGGCGCACATCATTGCGAAGATGAACGCGCTTCTGGATAAGAACATTATTATGGCTTTGTACCGGGCGTCGCAGGCAGGCGTTAAAATTGATCTGATTGTCCGCGGCATGTGCGCTCTGCGGCCGGGAGTACGCGGCGTGAGCGATAATATCCGGGTGCGAAGTGTCGTCGGCCGCTTTCTCGAGCACAGTCGCATTTTTTATTTTGCTAATGGTGGCGAAGAGGAAGCTTATCTGGCAAGCGCAGATTGGATGCCACGCAATTTCTACGAGCGAGTTGAAGTGATGTTCCCGGTCAAGGATGCATTATTGCGAGAGCGCGTACGCCATGAGATTCTGGAGTCGTACTTGGCGGACAACATCAAGTCGCGCATTTTGCAAAAAGATGGCAGCTATGTCCGCGCCTGGCAGGCGCAGGGCAAGCGCAAACCGCCCGCGCCGGGCTTTAGCGCTCAGGATTTCCTGATCAGCCTGGCTGAGGGCAAGCAAGTTTTGGAAGCGATTCCAGAGCCGCCGAGTCCCCGAGCGAGAAGAACATTGGTTAGAAAGGAAAGATAACGCGGCATGATTGTCTACTTTCTGCGTCACGCCAACGCCGGCAAGCCGCTAGCTAACCCGAAGAAGGACGAGAAACGCGCTCTCGACAAAGAGGGAATCGAGCAGTGCGGCATCGTAGGGCGGGCCCTGGCTGCATTGGATGTTCAGGTGGACACGATCATTTCAAGTCCGTTGAAACGTGCCGCCCAGACCGCCTCCCTGGTGGGCAATGAGCTCAGCTACGAGGGCAAACTGCAATTTGAAGATGCGCTGCGGCCCGGCGCTTCATTCGCGGATTTTCGCAGGTTGCTGGAAAAGTATGCCAAACAAGAGGCAATTATGGTGGTCGGCCACAATCCCAATCTGAGCGAGTTTCTGGGCCGCACTATCAGCGAGAACGGATGCGAAGCTGGAACCGATTTGAAAAAGGGAGCAGTGGCAAAAGTGGAATTGGATCGTAACTCCGCGCTTTTAAATTGGAGCGTCACCCCGAAGGTTTTGCGTTCGCTTTACTCCGCCGCTGCTGAAAGCTCGCGCCCGAAGACTTCGCGAAAATAATTCTTTTCTTTCTCGACCGCCCACAGTTCCAGATCGACGCTGCTGCGTTGCTTGGTAACCAGCGTCAATTTAACTTCGCCTTCGTGTACGCGAACGCGGACAGTGCGTACGGCCGCTGTACGGCTGAGATTCAAGGCACGGGCTAAACGCAGCAGCAGGGAAGCCTTAAGCACGGACTCCTGATCCGTGCTGGATAATGCTTTGAAGGGCGCATCCCCAGGGGTGGGTCGTGATTTACCCAGATAGCGCGCGATGGCGCCGATAATCTGTCTCTGTTCCGGCGTGTAGCCCAATATTTCCGAGTGCGAAATAATGTAGTACGTGTGCCGATGGCGTCCGTTACGGTTCACATAGTCTCCAACCTCGTACAGCATGGCTGCCGCGGAGAGCCATTCCTGATACTCCGGCGGCAGAGTGTGCACCGATTTTAGCGTGGTGAAAAGATGCATAGCCGAGGCACGCACATTCATCGCATGGCGCATATCCACGCGATAGTGCGCGACGGCGGCCCGGAGCGAATCCCATCGTTCAGATTCGATCTGTTTTCCTGAGCGTGTAGTGCGATCGTACTCTGCCGCCATTTGCGCCAACAGCCCATCGCGCAATCCGAGCGGCGAATAGCGAAATCCTTGCAACTGGCAACGCTCCAGAAGCGCGAGGTAAACGGCCGCGCCGGGAACGATAATTTCGGCGCGCCGCGGACCCACTCCAGACAATTTTTTGCGGTCTTCGAGAGGCAGCCGCGCCAGCAGCTTGGCGATGCGTCGCAACTGTGTCTTCGATACCGTGGCCGCGCGAGATCCTTTGGTTTTATAGAGGCCATGGCAGATTGCTGCCAGCGACTCGGCCGTCCCGGAGGTCGCAATCACAACGTTCGGACGGGCCCGTTTAATCCGCTCGGCGATGCGCTCCATTTCGCGTGATATGAATCCACGCAACTGCCGCATCTCCGATTTGCGGGGCGGGTCGTGAGGCAAGAAGTCGTTGGTCAGACGCACCGCGCCCAGCGGAAGGCTGACCGTATTGCGAATGTGACCTTCACTCGAAACAGTCAGCTCGCAACTGCCGCCACCTAAGTCGGCCATCAGCACCGGAGAGGAATTCACTCGCAGAGTTGAAACCAGGCCTAGGTGAATCAGTCGGGCTTCCTCCAATCCGGAAATGATGTTGACGTCCCAACCAGTGGTCGAGCGCACCCACTCGAGAAATGCTCTGGCATTTCGCGCGTCGCGCAGTGCGCTCGTGGCCACCACGCGCACGGAATCCGCACCCGCATTCTGCACTGCGCGATGAAACCGGCGCAGAACCTTGACCGTAACGGCTATTGCTTCGGGCGAGAGAAAACTGCTGCGGAATACAGACTCGCCCAGGCGCGTGACTTCGCGGTCTTCGTGAATCTCGACAAGCCTGTGTTTGGTGAGTCGCGCGATTTTCAGCCGAACAGAGTTCGATCCAATATCAACGGCGGCTAAGGTCGGCATGGCGGAAGGCAAACAGTGTACCGCCGAAAAGTGAACAGCTGGAAGAAATGTGAAAGAGTTTACGCGATCGGGCTAAGGAATCGTTTTGAGTACGAACGTGATTCCGAACTCAAGCATTCACCGGAATTCGACGATTGATCGTCGACCAACTCTGCGGCGCTTAGGAACTAAGTTCTCAAACCTCGGGCTGGGCCTAACCAGCAACTCCTTAAGACTAGGGTGAGAAGAATCTTGTAGGCGACGCCATTGTTGAATGGGAACAAGAACCGCAGTCTCAATGCCGCGACGGGTGATTACCTGAGGACCGTTCTTGATGGCGGCTTCCAGCAATTCACTGAATCGGGCTTTCGCGTCTTGGATTTGCCAGAACATAAATTCTGTTGCTTGTTTGAAGGCTCAGGCTGCCGCGCTTATGCCGACAGATTCTACGGGAGGCTTTCGCGCTGGGGCAGCAGTGGCGTCAGTGGGTTGGGATTTCTTGCTAAAAAGGGAAGCGCGAGTTTCAGCAACCGCATCCACGCTTTCTCGGAACTTTGCCTGGGTTACATTTCGCAACATGGCGACCAGCGCTGACTCCCGAATCCCGCCGAATAATTCTTCCGCTTTCTGCGTCAGTTTCAGCCAGTCATGCCAGTCGCCGATGACGTCCTGCATGTGCTTGAGTTGGTCCACGACGCGCTTGGCCTCGGAGTCATTGTCCGCCAATTCAGCGATGTATCGCGCCCGCTTGCCAATAATCCGGTATTGGTGAAGCGTTTTTTCCGTCAGCGGGGCATGATCTGGGCTGAGCTTCGCCAATTTACTTAGAGTCAAAGTCAGTGGCTCGGCGTTCTTCGGAATATCAAGTTCGTCGGTGGCGCGCTTCAGCCGTTTTCGCAGTTTGACTGTGGTTTTACGATCGAAAGCTTTAGCGAGTGTTTCTTCGCGTTTGGCGCGCTCCTGCACCAACGTATCAACAAACTGCGATTTATGGCCGTTGCCCCCTGGAATCTTCAGGCTTCGAAGGGACGCAATCTCCACATCCAAATCCCTTACTCGACCTGCTTTTTTGCGCAATCGAGACAACAACTTCAGCAACTTTTTGTCGTTCCGATTCAGTTCAGGGACTACTTCGCTAAGCACCGCCTCGACGCGGCGGCTGTTTGTGCGAAACTTATGCACGCTTTCGGGCGCAGGTTTGCGGGCTAGTTTGGTCACCTCACGCCCAAGTTTCTGAAAAGTTATGCGGCTGCGTTTTAGGTCAATCGGCATATTCAACTTAAACCTAAGGGAACGACAAATTACACGGGAAGCCCGCCAAATGCAATCCAGAAATGTGAAAAGTTATTCCCCAGGAAATGCGACTTGCAAGCTCATCCGCAGAGCGACAAGCGCCTATTTTAACACTGCTGTAACAACATTCTGCTAGCCTGCCAATAGATGGCCAATCGAGCCCTAGGAGCGCCACCATTGTCGGGACCGCAACCTGTTGCAAAACCAGTGGTTGCGGCAGATTCCGACGCGATACCCGAGCCTTTACTTAAAGCTGGCAGCAGCCGAGTGGCTGACGGGGTTTTCCATTTGGCGATGATGGCTTGCGGGCTGTGCGTGCTCGCACTTGTCGGACTGATTGTCTACGAATTAATCAGCGGATCAAAATTGTCGTGGCACGCCTTCGGTCTGAAGTTTTTCTTCCGCAGTGAGTGGGATCCCGTCAACGAACAGTTCGGAGCCTTGCCATTTGTCTTCGGCACGCTCGTGTCATCTTTCCTCGCGCTACTGATTGCGGTGCCTCTCGCGATTGGTGTCGCTGTGTTCATCACGGAAATGTCTCCGCCTTGGCTGCGAGGACCACTGGCCTTTACCACGGAACTTCTCGCCGCGATTCCCAGCGTTATTTACGGACTGTGGGCTATCTTCGTGTTGGTGCCTCTGCTGCGACAATATGGCGAGCCTTTTTTGGCGCACTATTTTGGTTGGACATCAGGGATTGCGCACCGGTTTGGATTTCAAGGTCCATTCGAGGGTCCGCCATACGGCATAGGCATGCTGGCGGCAGGAATTATTCTGGCCATTATGGTAGTGCCTATTGTCTCTTCAATTACGCGAGAAGTGATGACAGCCGTCCCTCAACAACAAAGAGAAGCTGTGCTGGCGCTGGGTGCGACCCGCTGGGAAATGATTCGCACCGGCGTGTTACGCAACGCGCGGGCAGGAATTCTCGGCGGAGTAATTTTGGGCCTCGGCCGGGCGCTGGGCGAGACCATGGCGGTAACTATGGTGATTGGGAACCGTCCGGAAATTGCGTCCTCGCTGTTCGCACCGGGATACACCATGGCTAGCGTGATCGCCAATGAGTTTAGCGAGGCCACTGGTAACATTTACCTCAGCGCGCTCATTGAGATTGGGTTGGCTCTGTTCATCGTCACCATTATCGTTAATATTCTGGCGCAGTTTCTGGTTTGGACAGTAACACGCGGCACGGTGGCCAGAAGCCATGCCTGAAACCGCCTCTACCAACTCCGACTTTGCCGCTGGCCGAATCAGCTTGCGGCGCAGAAGTTTGGATTCCTTTGCCACAGCTGCAGCCGTTGCAGCCGTAGTTCTGGTCTTACTCCCGCTGGGCGCAGTCTTCGGATACCTGGTCTATAAAGGCATTGGTTCCATTAATTGGGCCTTTCTCACGCAAACGCCTAAGCCGGTCGGCGAAGCCGGCGGCGGCATGGCTAACGCTATAGCCGGTTCGGCATTTATTTTGTTGATCGCCAGCGTCATCGGTGTCCCCATCGGAATCGGCGCCGGAATTTATCTCGCGGAATATGGCCGCAACCAGTTCGGAAATGTAATTCGCTTCACTGCGGACGTATTAAATGGCGTTCCTTCGATCGTAGTCGGAATTGTTGCCTACGCGATTGTAGTACTTACGCAGGGCCATTTTTCTGCATTGGCAGGCGGAGTCGCGCTGGCAATCATGATGATTCCGACCATCACTCGCACCACCGAAGAAATGCTTTTGCTGGTCCCCAATGCGGTGCGGGAAGCGGCTTACGGACTGGGTGTCCCTCGCTGGCGCACTACGCTGTCGATTACGCTGCGCACCGCCACTTCGGGCGTGATCACCGGTGTTATGCTAGCTTTTGCGCGGGTGGCCGGAGAGACTGCTCCGCTACTGTTCACCGCATTTGGCAATCAGTACTGGAACTGGAAAATCAATCAGCCGACCGCCGCACTGTCATTACAGATTTTCACCTATGCGATTTCTCCATTCGATGAATGGCATCGCCAGGCTTGGGCGGGAGCGTTAATCTTGATCGTACTGATCGTGTTGGCGGTGAGTGCCGTGCGCATTGCAGCCGGCCGTGGAATGCTCAAGGGAGCGAACTGAAGCATGGGTGTGGGGATCAAAGTCGACAAGCTCAATGCCTGGTTCGGAAAAACCCAGGCGCTTTATGACATCAGCATGGAAGCGCCGGCTAATCATGCAACCGCGATCATCGGGCCTTCGGGATGCGGCAAATCTACATTCGTACGCTGTCTTAATCGCATGCATGAGACCGTTCCCGATGCCCGGGCTTCGGGCAGGGTTCAAATAGGCGAACTCGACGTATACAACGGCACCTCCGCCGTACAAGTTCGCCGCCGGATCGGCATGGTATTTCAAAAGCCTAATCCGTTTCCGACCATGTCGATTTATGACAACGTCGCTGCCGGATTAAAACTCAACGGTTTTCATGACCACTCCCGGCTGGATGAGATTGTGGAGCGCTCGCTGAAACTCTCGGCACTGTGGGACGAAGTGAAAGATTCTCTGCGCAAAAAGTCGGGCGCAAGCCTGTCGGGCGGACAGCAGCAGCGGCTTTGCATCGCCCGCGCGCTGGCAGTTGAGCCGCAAGTGCTACTCATGGACGAGCCCTGTTCGGCCCTCGATCCGATATCAACCGGCAAGATCGAAGAATTGATCTTCCAGCTCAAAGAAAAGTTTACAATTGTAATAGTGACGCACAATATGCAGCAGGCATCTCGTGTGGCCGAGTTCACCGGATTTTTTCTATTGGGCAAGTTGATCGAACTCGACAAAACCGAAAAGATTTTCACCACTCCGTCCGACAAGCGTACGGAGGATTACATTACAGGCAGGTTTGGATAATGCGCACCCGCTTTCAGCAAGGACTGGACGAGCTTCGCAACCGTTTGCTTCGCATGGGCGGATTGGCCGAGCAGGCTGTGGACCGCGCGTGCCAAGCTTACATCGACCGCGATCTGGCTCGTTGCCATATGGTGCTCGAAGGCGAATCTCAGATCAATGTGGCGGAGCGGGAAATTGACGAACTGGCCTTCGATCTGCTCGCGCTGCAGCAGCCTATCGCGGTGGATTTGCGTTTCATCCTCGCAGTTACCAAGATCAACTCGGATCTGGAACGGGTCGGTGATCAGGCGGTCAATATCGCGGAACGCGCCATGGATCTGGCTGAGCTCCCTCAAGCAGATTTGCCGGTAGACATTCCCCGCATGGCGGCGGCTGTATCAGCTATGGTGCGCCGTTCCCTGGAGTCATTCATTGAAGGCAAAGCCGAACTGGCGCAAGCCGTTCTTGAAATGGATAACGTCGTCGACCGCATGAAAGATGAAGCTTTCATCACTCTGGTCAAAACCATGAATGAGCGCCCTGAGGTCACCCGGCAGGCGCTGGACGCGCTGCTGGTTGCCCGCAATCTGGAGCGCGTAGCCGATCATGCAACCAATATTGCAGAGGACGTGATCTTCTGGGTGCGGGGCGCGGACGTGCGCCACAATGTGTCCACCGAGCCTCCGGTGCATCAGGCCAGCACCGACACACGTTAAAGTTACGAAATCAAGAAACCAAAACCGGTCAGCTCATCTGGCCGGTTTTATTTTTAGCCGATTTTATTTTTAATGGAGGACGGGCGTCCTCGCCCGTCCAACCGGGCGGAGACGCCCGGTCTCCACGACCTAGGAGAAGAGCTGTGCACAAAACCCTACGGCTGCTCGCGTTCTTGTTTGCTGTCGCAGTAATCAATCCGCTTCTAGCTCAAAACACTACAGAACCCCGACATATTCTTCTGCCCACGAGCAAGAGCTTGGCCGTCCCTTCACCAGGTGTTTTGCGATCACTGAACGGCTTCGCCGCTGCGATTGCGGCTAGTCCAGATCATCGTTACGCCGCAATTCTTAACGACGGTTACGGTACCCAGCAAAATCAGGCACACCAATCGATCGCCATACTCGATCTGAGCACAAACCAACTCACCGATTTTCCTGAAGAACGCCTCGCCGAACAAGCTCACCAGAGTTATTTCCTTGGACTAGCATTCAGTTCTGATGGCAAGCATCTTTACGCTTCGATCGGCTCCATCACCGATCCCACTGGTGAGCAGCCCAATGACACGGGAAATGGAATTGCAGTTTATCGCTTTCACAAGGGCAAGTTGGCCTGGGATCGCTTCCTAAAGATTCCTCCGCAGGCCGCCCCCGCGGGTAAGAAAATCGCAAAAGGAGCACGCAAGGCAAACGATGGTACCGCGATTCCGTATCCTGCTGGGCTGGCAGTGATTTCCAGCCGCGGCGCGCCTGACAAGCTCCTCATTGCCAACAATCTTTCCGACAACGTCATCCTCATTGACTCGAAGAGCGGCAACGTGACCGAGCAATTCGACGTCAGCACGCGCGAAATGATTCCGTCTTCATTTCCTTTTAGCGTGGTTTCATCGCACGATGGCCGCCGCGCCTGGTGCAGTCTGTGGAATGCTTCCCGAGTAGCCGAACTCAATTTGGAGAAAGGAAGTGTCACCCGCTGGATTTCGCTAAACGAGCCAAAAGATCCCATCGCCCCAGGCTCGCATCCCACGGCTATGTTGCTGAGCCCGGATGAGAACTTTCTCTACGTAGCGCTCTCGAACGTGGATAGAGTAGCGGTAGTGTCCACTGGCACCGGCGTACCTCAATGGCTGCTCGACACAACTCTTCCCGGGCAGAAGTACGCCGGAACGTATCCCATTGCGTTGGCCCTATCCAAATCTGGAGACCGGCTGTTCGTCGCGAATGCTTCGGTGAATGCGATCGCGACTTTCTACACCCACGCTACGTTCTACAATCGGGCCGCGCAACCATCCGATATTCCACTTCAACCCGCCTCTGGCTTTATTCCTACAGACTGGTATCCCAGCGCCATAACCAGCGCTGGCGACGATTTGCTCATCGCTACTTCCAAGGGCCAGGGAACCGGCCCGAACAATGGCAAGAACAATCTAACAGCCGAGAAGTGGCCTCGCGAGCATCCGTACATTCCAACTTTGCTCTACGGTTCGATTGCTCGCCTCAAAATTTCGGACATTGAAAAGCAACTGCCCGAGCTCACGCGCGTGGTAGAAGAGAGCAATCTAGTGCACTCCAGCCCAGGCGCAATCCAATTCGCGCACAATTCGAATCCCATTCATCACGTGATCTACATCATCAAAGAGAATCGCACTTACGATCAGGTATTCGGCGATTTGAAAGCGGGCAACGGCGACCCGTCACTCGTCATGTACGGCGCAGACGTAACGCCCAATCAACATAAGCTGGCGCTGCAATTCGGTTTGCTTGACAATTTCTACGACAGCGGCGAAGTCTCTGGCGATGGGCATGACTGGTCAACGGCTGCAATTACCAGCGATTACAACGAGCAGAACTGGCAGATCAATTATCGCGGAAAGGAACGGAGTTACGATTTTCAGGGCAGTGTGATCGATGAAATTCCGCTCGATGAAAATGAGCCCGATGTGAACGACCCTGGCACCGGCTACATTTGGGATAATGTGGCCAGCCACGCGATCACCTACCGCGACTATGGAGAGTTTATTTATGCGGAGTGGTGCAAGCCGACAGAAAACAAGATGGCAGTGCACGAAGGTGGTCCACCGTCCACTTCGAATTGCGCAAAGGAGTCAGTAAATAAAGGAGAACCGTTGCCGCCGAATGTTGGCCAGCCGCACGGTTCGTCGAGTCCGTGGCCGTGGCCGGTTCCAATGGTAAAAGCGGAAAAAGCCACCAAGGCGATGCTGCGCGATCATTTCGATCCGCTTTTTCCTGATTTCAATACCGAGTATCCCGACCAACTACGGGCTGATGAATTTCTCAATGAGTTCGATGGCTTTGTGCGCGCACGCAAGGAAGGAAAGGGTGCAACTGAGCTACCTGCTTTCACGTTGTTGTATTTGCCAGATGACCATACCCACGGTACGACTCCGGGAAAGCCGCGCCCCGCCGCCAGTGTCGCGGATAACGACCTCGCGGTTGGTCGGGTAGTGGAAGCTGTGTCGCACAGCCCTTACTGGGACGACACAGCGATTTTCATTCTCGAAGACGACGCCCAGAACGGCGCCGATCACGTCGACGCTCATCGCTCGATTGCTTTGGTGATCAGCAAATATTCGCCCGGGACTGCGGAGCAACCATTTGTCGACCATCGTTTTTACACCACGGTAGGCATGATTCACACGATGGAAAGTTTGCTGGGGCTGCCGCCGATGAATCAGAATGACGCTCACGCGCCGACGCTAGCCCCGCTATTTGTGGGCGCAGGCAACCAGCCAGCATTCACAGCCGACTGGAGCAATCGCGAGAATGGTCTGATTTATCAGATCAATCCGTCCAAAGGACAGGGTGCAGGAGAATCCGCTGCGATGGATTTTTCCCGTCCCGATGCGGCGAATCCCGAGGTGCTAAATGCAATCCTCTGGCGTGATCGTAAAGGCGATCAGCCCATGCCGCCAGCGCAACACACAATGTTTAGCGGCAAACAGGATCCAGACGGCCACTGATCTCCAACCTACGGGGAAATTAGCGCGCTGCCGCAACGCCGTTGTCGACGTCGGCAAAAGAGAACGCGGTCGAAACATTGGGATATTCCTTTCCCGCGACCTCGACGTAGGGATACACAAAATAATTCAGCGGCTTTCCATCTTGCTTCGGGCTCAATTCCAAATCGCGTCCCATGGTAAATTCCACACGATTGACATCGTGAGCGCCGAAGAAATAATCCTTCTTCTCCGGATGCTTCCATGCTTCAGAAATATCGATAGGTATCCATCCATGCTGCGGTTCGAAGAAATCAGCCCAGCAATGGTAGCCAGGAATTTCTGCCGAATGCTTGTCAGGAGGCAGGGGAAATCCGATCTCAAAGCGCGCCGGAATTCCTTGCGAACGCGCCATGGCAATGAACAGTGAATGAAAATCGGTGCAGTTGCCCTTCTTGGCGTCGCAAGCGTAGAGCACGTCACCCCGTCCCCAACCGGTGCCAGTCTTGTCATAACGCATGGTGGTGAAAACGTAATCGTAGATGGCGCGCGCCTTGTCTAGCGGCGTAGCCTTGCCTTCGGTGACCTTCACCGCCAATTCCGCGGGCAAGCCGGTCGTCGGCACGAGGGCATCCGGAGCCAGAAATTCCTTTCTTTCGCGGTCGCTAAGTTTTACTGCTTCGAGATGCGGGGAATAAACGCCCAGCGTGAGCCGCTCGTGGCGGATGACGTCATAAACAATTTCGAAATGCAACTCCGATTGCTTCGCTTTAGATACATCGGCGTAATACATTTCGTTTCCGAACTTCGACTCGTGAGTCTTCTTAAGAGAGACATCGCCCGTGGCAGAGACGACTTTCACCGTCTGAAATGCATCGGAATGCGCTTGAGGAATCCAGATTCGAACCTTTTCGCCGGCGGGAATGTCTTTCACCGTAAAGCCATAGTGAAAGGTGAAATGGCGCGTCTCCTGCGCAGAGGCGACCGCAGCACACAAAAGCAGCGACAAAGTTGCAATTAACCAGACCTTCCTAAACATAGGCAGATTTCCTTTCAAGAACGTTCAGCTGACAAGTTGCAAACGACGCACGGGCATTCGGGAAGAGTAGCGTCAAGTGAAGCCGCGTCGTGGGGACTCGCATACGACTCCGATGTCAGCAGGCCGACCAACATTCTAAACGACCAAGGCGGTTTAATTGTCAAAGCAAAATTAACAAAAGCTCAACGAGCTTACGTTAGAATCGTCGCGTGCCTGCAGCCATACAATGCCGCGATCTGCGCAAGACTTACGACGGCAAGGTCGAAGCCGTGCGCGGACTCAACCTCGAAATCCAAGCTGGGGAATGCTTCGGTCTTCTAGGACCCAATGGAGCAGGGAAGACAACGACCATCGAAATCCTTGAAGGCCTGCTCGATCCCACTTCCGGCGAGGTGACGATTTTCGGGCGGGCATGGCGGAAGAATTCACGCGAAATGCGCGAGTTGCTCGGCATTTCATTGCAGGAAACGCGGCTGTCGGAGAAGCTAACCGTCCGCGAGACCATCGAACTGTTTGCCAGCTTTTATCGTGAGCCCCGTTCTTCCGAAGAAGTTTTAGACGATTTGCAACTCGGTGAAAAGGCCGACGCATTTGTGGGCAAACTTTCCGGCGGTCAACGCCAGCGTTTAGCGGTCGCAACCGCGCTGGTGGGAAATCCCAAAATTCTCTTTCTCGACGAGCCGACCACTGGACTCGATCCGCAAAGCCGCCGCCAGTTGTGGGACATCATTCGCAACTTTCAGCGAGCCGGAGGCACCGTTCTGCTGACCACGCATTACATGGACGAAGCTGAACGCCTGTGCGACCGGCTTGTGATCGTGGACCATGGCCAGGTCATTGCCGAAGGCACGCCCGCCGATTTGATCGAACGACTGGGTGGGCATCACGTCGTGGAGTTCGAGGCCAGTGGCAGCGTCCTTGGCACGAACGAGAATGCTTGGCGAGGGCTGCCAGGTGTGGAGTCGGTCCGTCACGACAATGGTTTGGTCAGCCTGACGGTGCGCGAGCCGCACCTGACCATTCCTGCATTGCTCGACGTGGTGAAGAAATATGGCTCGCAACTTCTGCGCCTTACCACGCGACAAGCGAGTCTTGAAGACGTATTTGTCAACCTCACAGGCCGCCACTTGCGAGAGGAATGATGGTGACGTTTGCAATCGGAAATAGGCCAGCATGACTATTGCTCAACAAACTCCCGCAGCGCCCGCTAGATCCGCGCCGTCTAAGCCGTTGCGCAACGGCCGCTGGGCGGGTTACAGCCACTTGCTGATGGCGCGCATGAAAGAAATGGTGCGTGAGCCCGAGGTGATGTTCTGGGTGTTTGGATTCCCGCTGCTGCTGGCTTTAGGACTGGGGATTGCCTTCCGCAACAAGCCGGCAGACGTTACCTCGATTGCCATTGTGGCAGGACCAGAAGCGCAGAGCACGCTGGCGCTTCTCGAGCGCTCGCCGCAGAAATCCTTGATTCGCGCCGAAGTGCTCGACGCTCCGCAAGCGCAGCGAGGATTTCGCATCGGCAAGTATGATCTCGTAATCGAAAGCGATGGTAAGGGAGGGTTGCAGTATCTCTACGATCCGGCGCGTCCGGAGAGTGTACTTTCACGGGCTGAGGTGGATGACGCTTTGCAAGCCGCGTCAGGCCGCAAGAACCCGCTGTCCACAACTGCTGTTATTTCAAGTGAGCCGGGATCACGCTACATTGACTTTCTAATCCCCGGGCTAATCGGCATGAACGTGATGAACGCTGCCATGTGGGGAGTCGGATTTGCGCTGGTCGACATGCGGCAACGCAAGCTGCTCAAGCGCTTCGTGGCCACGCCCATGCGGCGCAGCGACTTTCTGTTGGCTCTGGCCAGCAGCCGTTTATTGTTCATGGTAATTGAAACCGGAGTTCTCCTCGGCTTCGGTGTGCTGGTGTTCCATATGCGAGTTCTTGGTTCGGTGCTAGCGATTCTCTCGATTGGAGCGCTCGGCGCCTTGGGATTCTCCGGACTAGGTTTGCTCACCGCCAGCCGCGCCAAAAAAATTGAAAGCATCAGCGGGCTAATCAACCTGATCATGATGCCGATGTGGATATTCTCTGGCGTATTTTTCTCGTATGAGCGTTTTCCTGCGGTCATCCATCCCTTCATCCACGCGCTTCCTCTCACCGCTCTTAATGACGCGCTGCGCGCTACTATTCTCGAGGGCGCATCACTCAGCAGTCAGGTTGGCCGCATGTTGGTTCTCCTGCTGTGGGGAGGAATTTCTTTCGTCCTCGCCTTGCGTTGGTTTCGCTGGTCTTAGACGGCTTTCCCACGAGTCTGCTAACTTTCAGCCGGTTAGCGCATCCAACCAAGCAATGGGGAGTAATCGAGGACCGCGATGAAAATTGTTCTTTTTTCCGTACTGCTTACGGTCGTAACCCTGCAGGCGTCTGACCTGCCATCAAGTTCTAATGGACGCACTCCGGTGCTCGTTGAATTGTTTACTTCGGAAGGCTGCTCAAGTTGTCCGCCGGCAGATCAGCTCCTGCAGAAATTGGATCAGCAACCCGTAGCAGGAGAAGAGATGATAGTTCTTAGCGAACACGTCGACTACTGGAACCATGAGGGCTGGAGGGACCCATATTCTGCGCGCTTCTACAGTGATCGCCAGGGCGTGTATGCCAGGCGGCTCGGTCTGAGTGAACCCTATACTCCTCAAATGATCGTGGACGGAAGCAGTCAGTTCGTCGGCAGCGACGCGGCTCTAGCCCAGAAAGCACTGGCCAAAGCTTTAGCCGAGCCAAAGGTCGGGGTGAGGCTATCCTCGGTGTCGATAGGTTCGAACAATGGTTTGCTGGCTCATCTGGAAACCGACGCGCTGCTACCGTCTTTCAAAATGCGGGACGCGGATGTCTACGTTGCTGTCGCTCTTAATCGTGCGGAGTCGCAAGTTGCTCGAGGCGAGAACGCCGGACGCAAGTTGTCACATACGGCTGTAGTAAAAAGCATGGTGAAGGTGGGCACGCTGCGAAAAGGAAAAACCTTTGCCCAGGATCTGCAGTTGAAACTTGAACCCGGAACGGATGCAAGCAATCTGCGCGTAGTCGCATTCCTGCAAGAATCCGGGCAAGGTCGTGTTATCGGAGCCACCGAGCAATTGGTTCCAGCAGTCGCCCACGCTCAGCAGTAGGCGGCTACAGCTTCGCATCCTTATGGATCTCGACCGTGCTCCAGGTTTTATCTCCCGCGTGACAAATATTCTCCAAGGCACAATCGACGCATTTGGGCCCTCGTGCCATACACAATTTGCGGCCATGCCAAATGAGTTGGTGCGCGAATAAAATCCACTTTTCGCGCGGGATCGCTTTCATTAAATCCTGTTCAATCTTTACAGGATCAGAGTTCTTCGTCAGCTCGAGTCTGCGCGCGATGCGGGTCACGTGCGTGTCCACCACTACACCTTCGGCTTTGCGAAACCACGTACCCAGCACGACGTTGGCTGTTTTGCGCGCTACTCCCGGCAAAGTGAGAAGCTTGGCAACGTCGTCCGGAACCTGTCCGCCGAATTCGCTCACCAATAGCTTCGCAGCACCCACAACCGCCTTTGACTTGTTGCGGAAAAATCCGGTCGAGCGTATATCGGGCTCCAGTTGCTCGGGCGTGAGCGCGGCAAAGTCCGCGACTGTCGGGTATTTGCGGAACAATTCCGGAGTTACCCGGTTGACGTTTACATCGGTGGACTGAGCCGATAAGATAGTCGCGACCAACAATTCCCACGCATTTTTGTGCGTGAGAGCGCAAGTCACATCGGGATAAAGCTGGTCGAGCCGCTTCAAAATGTCAGCCACACGTTCGGGCGCCAGAGGGTTGTAACCCTTTGCGCTTTTCCTTACCGGCGGCTTCTTCGAGAGTTGTGTGTTGGCCGATTGCATCGGACGAAGCAAGGCCTTTTTCTGTACCGAGCGTCGTGTGCCCTCATGACGTCCGGTCTTTGCGGGTTGGCGAGGAACTATGCCGCGTACCATCTAAGTTTCCTTCGAGCTCGAAATAGATGTTAGCAGAAGCAACTAGCAGTGGAGGACGGGCGTCCTCGCCCGTCATATGGATTCGCAACTAGGTGTAGTTCTACGCGATTTTTCTAAGTACCAGCGCCGAGTTCTTGGATCCAAATCCCACGCAGTTGCAGATGGCGTGTTCTATTTCAGCTTCACGGCCGACGTCGGGTACGTAATCCAAATCACATTCGGGGTCGGGAACGTCGAGGTTAATGGTCGGCGGAATCTTTCCGTGCTCCATGGCTATCAGAGTTGCTGCCATGCTGGCTGAGCCGCAAGCGCCCTGCGCGTGTCCGATCTGCGATTTGAGTCCGGACATTGGAATCCGGCTCGCAGCCGCCCCCAGAGCCAGTTTCAGGGCGCGAGTCTCCACGCGGTCGTTCATTTCAGTAGAGGTGCCGTGCAGATTCACGTATTGCACGTCCTCCGCAGCGATGCGCGCTTCTTCGAGAGCAAGAGTAATCGCGCGGGCTGGCTCTTCCGGCGAATCGCTCATTCGCACGCGATGGAAAGCTTCGCAAGTGGAAGCGTATCCTGCGATCTCGGCGTAAATGCGGGCGCTACGAGCGCGAGCGTGCACGTAATCTTCTAGGATAAACATCCACGAACCCTCGGCGATTACAAAACCGTCACGGTCGGCAGAAAATGGCCGGGAGGCGCGTTCTGGAGCTTGGTTCCAGGATTGCGTTAGAGCACGCAACAAAGTGTAGCCCTTGATGATGCCTGCAGTAATCGGCGAATCTACGCCACCTACCAGAAACATGGGCTGCACGCCGGCCTGAATATGTTGGTACGCATAACCGATGGCATCCGTGGATGAAGTGCAGCCTGCAGTGACCACGTGGCTGTAGCCGCGAAAGCCAAAGCGCATGCTGATTTCGCTCGGAATCGTGCCCATGGTTCCGCTCGGAATGCAGAACAGACTCACGTGCTTTACCTGGCCCGAGTGCCATAACCGGTATTGCTCTTCAGAGAATTCCTGCGCGCCGCCACCGGTGCCAAGGATCACGCCGATTTCGCGTTTCTCGTCCATCGACATGCTCGCCGGATCCAGTCCTGCATCCCCGATGGCCTCGCTTGAGGCGGCAACGGCCAAGGGGACGACGCGCGATACGTGCTTGCGTTCGCGAGCGTCCACCCAGGCAAGTTCGTCGAATTCAGGAATCTCTCCCGCAATATGCACTGGCAAGTCGGAGGCATCAAAGCGCGAAATGCGTTTCACTCCAGATTTGCCCGCCAGAATGGCACGGCAAAACGCTTCCTTGCCTGTGCCATTGGGGCTCACGACGCCCATTCCAGTGATAACCACGCGCGGAAGCATTGTCAGTGTGTAATTCCTATTTTGAAGTCTCTACGGTAGAAACCCGGCGCTTACGACTATGTTCTGAGAGTTTAAGCGAGAGCGTTACTGCGATGCAGTCTGGCAGCGCGGCGCGCCACGAAAATGGGATAATCATTACAAATGTCCCTCGGCCTCTATGTGTCGGTGCCGTTCTGTCGCACCAAGTGCAGCTATTGCAACTTTGCTTCCGACGTCTTTTCGCATTCGGTATTCCAGCGATACGTTGACCGCGTGTGCGCTGACATCAAAGGTGCCAACGAGACTGTAGCACAGATGGAGGGGCTCTATGAACGCATTGTCGACTCTATTTATCTGGGTGGCGGAACTCCTACTGTACTCGATGTAACCGAACTGCAGCGCCTGTTTGTCACCATTGCGCAAAATTTTGAGCTGCAAGCGGGGGCAGAGATTACCGTTGAATGCGCTCCCGGGACACTCAATGCAGCTGTGATCGAAGCCCTCCAACGCTGCGGCGTGAATCGTGTGAGCCTGGGAGTGCAATCGTTTGTCGATCACGAAGCGTCGTCGGTCGGGCGTTTGCACGACCGCAAGACCGTACTCGATGACATTGCCCGCTTGCGCGCAGCCGGGATTACGAACATAAATATCGATCTGATTGCCGGCCTGCCGCATCAGACTGGCGATAGCTGGGCGTGTTCCGTTGAGCAAACCATTACCAGCGAGGTGCCGCATGTGAGCATCTACATGCTCGAAGTCGACGATGATTCGCGTCTGGGCCGCGAACTAATCGCTGGCGGCGCAAAGTATCACGCGCACTTTGTGCCAGATGAAGATCTCACTGCGGATTTGTATCTGGCGGCGTGCGAGAAGCTGGAAGCGGCGGGAGTGCGGCAATATGAGATCTCGAACTTTGCCCGCACAGGATACGAGTCGCGCCACAATCTGAAATATTGGACGCGGCAGCCGTATTTAGGATTTGGTATCGATGCGCACTCGATGATAGCCGGATTGAACGGCGATGCAGTCCGATTCTCTACTCCGGATTCGCTGGAGGCATATATTGCCGGGGGAGCGCTGCATCGCTCTCAAACTTCGGCCCGCGAGGCGCTCGAAGAAACATTTTTTTTGAGTCTGCGCCTGATCTGCGGCATTAACCTGGGGCAGGTGGCTGCGCAATTCGGGGAGGATGCGATCACAGGTGTTTCCGGGATCATCGCCGATTTGGCACAGATGGGATTGATGGAAAGACAGGGAGACGTAATTCGACTGACGCCGCGGGGCCGGCTGCTTTCGAACGAAGTGTTTCAGCAGTTCATTTCGCTACGCACCGGCCCAGTTCCAGCTTGATGAAAACCGATCGTAACTTTCGGTCGCGCTGTGGCTATGTTCTAATCAAATGTTTTGCACCCGCCGCGTGCGGATGGAATCTCCGACTCGGCGCCCCGTACTCGATCCGGAGGAAGCTTGGATTTTCTACTGAATGAAGAACAGCTGCAGCTAAAGAAGAGCGTGCGCGAGTTTGCCGAGCGCGAGATCGCACCTAACGTCATGAAGTGGGACGAGGCGGGGGAATTCCCGCTGGCCACAGTCAAAGAACTTGGCAAGCTGGGCCTGCTGGGTACGGTTTTTCCCACGGAATACGGTGGCGCGGGTATGGGATACATCGAATACGTCACCGCCATCGAAGAACTTTCGCGCGTGGACGGTTCAGTAGGCATTATCGTGGCCGCGCACACGTCGCTGTGCTCGAACCATATTTTTCTCGCCGGCACCGAGGAGCAGAAAAAGAAATATGTGAGCAAGCTCGCAACTGGCGAGCACATCGGAGCGTGGGGACTCACGGAGCCATCTTCCGGCTCAGATGCGGGCAGCGCGCGAATGACCGCTGTGCGCAAGGGACACCACTGGGTGCTAAACGGTACCAAAACTTTTTGCACCAACGGACACTACGCCGACGTTCTGGTGGTGATCGCGGTGACCGATCGCGCGGCGCACACGCACGGCCTGTCGGCCTTCATTGTAGAAAAGGATGCGAAGGGATTTCGGCCAGGAAAAAAAGAAAACAAGCTAGGGCTACGGGCAAGTGATACGGCTGAGTTGATCTTCGAAGACTGCGTTATTCCTGCCGAAAATCTCCTCGGCATAGAGGGCGCAGGCTTCGTCGACGCCATGCGCGTGCTGGACGGTGGACGCATTTCGATTGCGGCACTGTCCCTTGGCATGGCGGAAGGCGCATATGAAGCGGCGCTGAAATATTCCAAGCAACGCAAACAGTTCGGCAAAGCGATCAGCGAATTCCAGGCAATCCAGTGGAAGCTGGCGGATATGGCGACGGAGATCGAAGCGGCCAAACTGCTGACGTTCCGGGCGGCGTCCATGAAAGACGCCGGCTCGAAGAGCACGCTGGAGTCGTCCATGGCGAAGCTGTATGCCAGCGAAGTGGCCGTCCGTTGCGCCAACGAAGGCGTGCAGATCCACGGCGGATACGGGTTCATCAAAGATTATCCGGCGGAAAAGTTCTATCGCGACGTGAAGCTGTGCACCATTGGAGAAGGGACGAGCGAAGTGCAGCGATTGGTGATCGCGCGGCAGTTGCTGAAGGACTAAGATTTTGCCGTGCAGCCCATGGCCATCCGCACCTTGTCGGCGATCTGGCAAACTCGTGTGTTGCTCAGCGCGCGTAGCGCGAACTTCGGTTCGACGAGGAATTCCTTTTTCACAACAGTCAGATCTTCACAGCGGATGCTGGAAGCGTGAAGGCCAGTCTCCCCCGGCGACAACTGGATGTGGGTTTCGACGTCCTTTTCCACAGAGCCAGTTACGGGCGCGACCAGGACTGTGTCGGCGCCCGAATGCCGGTTTCTGGCGTCTAAAGAAACAATGACGACGGGCCGCGCAGATTTTTCTAGTGGATCGGTTGGAAGCTTGACGTACCAGATTTCTCCACGCAGAGGCATTCGCTTCATGGTTATTCCTCGGTGGGGAATTGGGTTGCGGCGAAATCTCCCCAGGCACGATCTTCGGCGATCTCCTCAGGGCTGAGCGAATCGTAATAGCGAGTAACCGAGGCTGAGACGCGTTCCATCTCTTTTGCTTGTTGCTGCTGACGAATGATCTCTTCCAGAACTGAGGAAACAGACTTACTTCGTTTTTCCCTGCGAAGGGATTCCAAGTACATCACCGATTGGCGGGAAAGTGAGAACGTTTTCTTTGCCTTGCGTGCTGCGCTCGATCTGGGCATGTGCACTCCGCGACTACTGCAATTATAGCATCTTCCACAGTATGAATAAAGTATGAATTACGGTATGACTACAGGGCATCCAGACTCGTTTGATCGCCGGTGTCCGCGACCACGATTTTCTCCTTTTTCATCGCCTGCTTTACACTGACAGATTGAGCCACGACTTCCAACCATTTATTAAACAGCTGCGTTCCGGCGATCCGAGGACTCTGGCGCGCGCTATCAGCATGGTTGAGAACCGCTCCCCAGGCAGCGCCGAGCTGCTGAAGGCGCTGTTTCCGCAAACCGGGCACGCGCGGATTCTTGGCCTTACCGGTGCGCCCGGCGCCGGCAAGAGCACGCTCGTCGATCAACTGGCCAAGCACTATCGCAAAGAAGAGCGCACGGTGGGAATCATCGCAGTCGATCCCACCAGTCCTTATACAGGCGGGGCGATTCTCGGCGATCGTATTCGCATGCAGGATCATTTTTCTGATCCTGGGATTTACATTCGCAGCATGGCGACGCGCGGCTCGCTCGGCGGTCTGGCGCGAACCACCGCCGATGTCACGACAGTAATGGATGCTTCCGGCCGTGATCTGATTATGATCGAAACCGTCGGCGTGGGGCAGGATGAAGTTGATATCGTGAGGCTGGCCGATATCACTGTAGTAATTCTGGTTCCGGGCATGGGCGATGACGTGCAGAGCATCAAGGCCGGCATCATGGAGATTGCTGACATTTTTGTGATTAACAAGAGCGATCGTGACGGCGCCGAGCGGGTGGAGCGCGAAATCCGAGCCCTGCAGTCGCTGGCGGCACGCAGCGATCATTGGACTCCGCCGATCGTGAAGACCGTGGCCAGTGACGGAACCGGGATCAGTGAACTGGTCGCGGCCATTGCCGAGTACGAGGAATATCTGAAGAAAGAAAATCTCGTCCTGCAGCACAACATTGAAAATTGGCAGGAGCGGCTGGTCGAGATGCTGCGCGACGCGCTGCTGGAAAAGGCTCGCGAACACATGGAAGATGGCAATGTCGCGCGCTACGCCACTGAAGTGGCCGAACATAAGCGCGATCCTTATACACTAGTAGAAGAGATAGTCGGCAAGATCGGGAGGCCGTAGCGCGGTTTATTGGAACTGAGGCGAGAGAATGCAGAGATCCTTCGCTTCGCTCAGGATGACTTGAAGATTCCGTGGCTGCGATCAGGATGCGTTTGCAAGGATGGCAAATACAATTAAAGTTGCGATGGTTGCCGCTCTCGAACGTGAAGTGCGTCCGCTGATTAAACACTGGCGCGGCGTCGAACGCGAATACGAAGGCCGGAGGTTCAAGTTCTTTGAAAACGGTGACACTGTGCTGATTTGCGGAGGGGTCGGAGCGGAAGCTGCGCGCCGCGCTACTGAAGCCGTGATCGCGCTGTATCAACCCGAACTGGTGCAATCGGTGGGTTTCGCCGGCGGGCTTGATCCCGCATTAAAGGTGGGTGAGATTTTTTCGCCGAGCCGAGTGGTTGACGCCAGAGACGGCAGCAGCGTGGAAACCAGCACCGGTTCCGGTGTCCTGGTCAGCGCCTCCACTGTTGCGGGGGCGGAACAGAAACGGAAACTCGCTGAGTCGTACCGGGCCCAGGCCGTCGATATGGAGGCCGCCGCCGTGGCTCGCGGCGCGCAGGCGCGGAATGTTCGCTTCATGGCGGTGAAAACTATCTCCGATGAGAGCAATTTCGCCATGCCTGTGATGGATCGCTTTGTCGATCGCGAGGGCAGGTTTCGAAGCGGCAGGTTTGTGATCTATGCCGTGCTTCGTCCGTGGCTCTGGCGACGAGTGATTCAGCTCGCCCGAACAGCGCCAAAGCATCCCAGGCGCTTTGCGCCGAGTTGAATCGATACATCAAGGGTGCAAAGAAACCAGAAGTTTCGCACCCGGAGTTGCATCCAATATCTAAGGCTGTGAACTGACTGATGGCGATTGCAAAACAATTTACTCTGGATGGAACCAAGCAGGCGATCCCGGCAACCATGCGGGCAGCGGTTTACCGTGGCGTGAACGATGTTCGCGTGGAAACTGTCCCGGTGCCAAAGATCGGGCGCGGAGAGCTGCTGCTACGGGTCCACACCTGTGGCATCTGCGGAACCGATCTGAAGAAAATCGCCAGCGGATCGCATTCGGCCCCGCGAATTTTCGGACATGAGACGTCAGGCGTAGTAGCCGCCGTGGGCGCGGAAGTCAGCCAGTTCAAGCCAGGAGACCGGGTGGTCGTCTTCCATCATATTCCGTGTGGAGAATGCTTCTACTGCCGCCATAAAACTTTTGCCCAGTGCGAGACGTACAAGAAGGTTGGCTGCACGGCTGGCTTTGAGCCTGCCGGTGGCGGCTTTGCCGAGTATGTTCGGGTGATGGATTGGATCGTTCGTCAGGGAACAGTTCGTATTCCCGATGGAGTGTCGTTCGAGCAAGCATGCTTTGTCGAGCCGGTAAATACCTGCATGAAGGGAATCGAAACGCTGCAACTTGTCGACGGCGAAAGGGTTCTAGTAATTGGGCAGGGGCCTATCGGTATCATATTGAGTACATTGGCCAAAAGGGCAGGGTCCCGGGTAATGACTTCCGATTTGTATCCCCGGAGGCTTACAATATCTAAAACGTACGGTTTAACCAATGTGATCGATGCTTCCCGCGCCGACACGGTAAAAACGGTGCGGGAGCAGACCGAAGGCCGGGGCGCCGATGCTGCCATACTGGCAGTAGGGGGCAACGCCCTGATTCGGACTGCCATGGATGCAGTGCGTCCGGGAGGACGGATTTTGCTATTCGCACAGACGGTTCGGGGTGAGGCTACGATTGATCCAGCCTCGGTTTGCGTCGACGAAAAGAAATTATTGGGATCGTACAGCGCATCCGTGGAATTGCAGGATGCCTCGGCTCGTTTTGTCATGGGCCGAGAGATGGACTTGGAAGGCTTAATCAGCCACCGCTTCTCTTTGTCGGACAGTGTGGAAGCGCTGCAACTGGCAGCTCATCCGCAACCGGATTCGATGAAGATTGTGATTCAAGCGGGCAGTTCGTGGGAAGGAAATAAGTGAACGGAAAGATGACAGCAGCCGTCCTCTATGGCAAGGAGGACGTAAAAATCGAGCGAGTCCCCATCCCCCGCGTGGGCGAGGGTGAAGTGCTGGTCAAAGTGCAGGTCGCGCTGACTTGTGGCACGGATCTGAAGGTGTATCAGCGTGGCTACCATGCCCGCATGATTGTCCCACCGGCGCTGTTTGGGCACGAACTGGCCGGAGTGATTGAAGAAGTCGGCCCGGGAGTACGCGCGTTCAAGAAAGGCATGCGCGTGGTCGCCTTGAATTCCGCGCCGTGTCAGATGTGTTTTTATTGCTCCAAACATCAGGCCAACCTTTGCGAAGATCTGTTGTTTAACAACGGCGCCTATGCAGAATACATTCGCATTCCGCGGCGCATTGTCGAAATCAATATGCTGGCCATTCCGCCGGATGTGAGTTACGAAGAAGCGGCCATGGTTGAGCCGTTGGCGTGTGTGCTGCGCGGGCTGCACGAAACCGGAGTAGAAATTGGCGACACGGTAACCGTGGTGGGAGGCGGTCCCATCGGCCTGATGTTTATTCAAGTCGCCAAGGCGGTTGGCTGCAATGTGATTTCCGTGGTGAAACGCGATGCGCAAGTGCAGGCGGCGAAGCACATGGGCGCGCACGATGTGGTGCAGATCACCAAAGTGAAAGATCCCGTCGAAGCGGTGCGCAGGCTCTCTCCGGAAACGCGGGGCAGCGACGTGGTGATCGAGGCCGTGGGGCGTCCAGAAGCCTGGGAACTGGCCATTGATATGGTGCGCAAAGGCGGCACGGTAAACTTTTTCGGCGGATGCGCCAGCGGAACCAAAGTGCAACTTGACACCAACCGGCTGCACTACTCTGAGGTCACACTCAAAGCCACATTCCATCACACGCCGGAGACCGTGCGCAGGGCATTTGCTTTGATTGCGGAAAAGAAAATTCGTTCCACTGATTACATTACTGGCGAAGCGCCACTTTCGCGGCTGCAGCAGGTTTTCCATCACATGCTGAATCGCAATGGCGATATCAAGACTGCCATCATTCCCGGGCACTGAGGAGTTTTCCGCTGCACGGCGTGGACGCCCGCGCCTGCACTAACGATTATGTCATCCCTTGCCAGCGATTCCCGGACGGCGGCAATTCCTTCAACCTCGGGATGGAGCGCGCTTCCAGCTGAATATGCGATTCCCGCGCAAGCCCCAACGCTGGCTGAGGCGCAAGAGTACTGCCGACGGCTCGCGCGCTCGCATTATGAAAATTTTTCGGTGGCAAGCTGGTTTTTGCCTGAGCGGTTGCGGCAGGATTTCTTCAATGTTTATGCCTATTGCCGGATCTCGGATGATCTGGGCGACGAAGTCGGCGATGCGAATGCCTCGCTGCGATTGCTCGATCAGTGGGAGGCCGAACTCGATGCCTGCTATGCGGGAAGCCCACGACATCCGGTATTTGTCGCATTAGCGGAGACGGTGCGCAAGTGCGAAATTCCCAAACAAACTTTTGTTGATCTGCTGACCGCGTTTCGTCAGGATCAAAGAGTTTCGCGCTATGCCACATTCGACGATGTACTAAATTACTGCCATTACTCCGCCAATCCCGTGGGACATTTGGTGCTCTACGTTTGCGGTTACCGCGACGCGGAGCGCCAGGCGCTGTCCGATTTCACCTGCACCGCTTTGCAACTGGCGAATTTCTGGCAGGACGTCAGCGTCGATTATTCAAACGGCCGCGTCTATCTTCCGCTCGAAGACTTACGCCGCTTTGGTGTCACCGAAAATGACATTGCGGCGCAACGCAATACCTCGGCTTTTTGCGACATGATGCGCTTCGAGGTAAATCGCGCGCGCGATTGGTTCCGACGCGGATTGCCTCTGATACAGAAAGTGGACAGCGATCTGGCGATCGATATCGAATTGTTCAGCCGCGGCGGGCAGGAAATTTTAAACGCTATTGAGGCGCAGGGATACAATGTGCTCGGCAGGCGTCCAGCAATTTCGAAATCGCGCAAACTGACGCTGGTCGTGCGTGTGGCATGGAGGAAAATGCTGCGGGGAAAACGGAAATGAGTTCCGCTGTGCAATCCGCTCCCACACCTTTCGCGCCTACGGAATCGCAGCTTGCGGTTGCTTATTCGGTTTGCCGCAGCATCACGCGCTCAGCCGCCAAGAATTTCTACTATGCCTTTCTAGTTCTGCCTCGGGCGAAGCGGCAGGCGCTGTGCGCCGTTTACGCGTTCATGCGGCGTTGTGACGACATTGCCGACGATGAATCGCTTTCGCAATTTGAGCGACGGCAGAAACTTACAGAATGGCTGGATGCATTTCACCGCGCCCAATCCGGCCAGCCCACCGATGAGCCTGTCCTGCTGGCTTTAACGGACGCGCAACGCCGCTACAACATTCGTCTTGGATTGCTCGATGAGTTGGCATACGGCACCGCAATGGATCTCGAAGGGGTTCCGGCCAGCGATGAGAGTTTGCGGGCGGGGGCGCCCGCACCACGCGAACTGGCCGTTCACTATCGAACTTTTGACGATCTGTATCAGTATTGTTATCGCGTGGCCTCCGTCGTCGGATTGGTTTGCATTCATGTATTTGGCTATCGCGACCCGGCTGCTGAATCGTTGGCGGAACGGTTGGGACTGGCCTTTCAACTCACCAACATTATTCGCGACGTTAAAGAAGATGCCGCGATGGGCCGCGTCTATCTGCCACAAGAAGATCTGGATAAGTTCGGGATTTCACTTTCGGCATTACGCACTGCAACCGGACCCGCTTTATTCAGTCCTCTACTGGCCATGGAAGCCGACCGCGCGCGCGAGTACTATCGCGCCGGAGACGAACTCATTCCCCTCGTCGAAGAGGACAGCCAGCCCGCCCTTTGGGTGCTGATGACGATCTATCAGCGGCTGCTCGAAAAAATCGCGCTGCGCCAGTACGACGTGTTCAGTGTTAAGGTCAGCCTCACCGTCCGCGAAAAGCTCGCGATTCTCGCTAAAGGCTTCTTGAAACGCCTCTCCTGATGAATCAGAGCTCGGCACAAAATTCCCGAGTCGCCGTGGTGGGAGGTGGCTTGGCAGGGCTGGCTGCTGGCTGCGCCCTTGCCAGCAGCGGCTTTCGCGTCACTCTCTTTGAACGCCGTCCCTATCTTGGCGGACGCGCTTCCTCATATCAGCATCCCGGCACCGGCGAAGTGGTGGACAACTGCCAGCATGTGCTGCTCGGATGCTGCACTAACCTGATCAAGTTTTACGAGCAGTTGGGTGTCGAAAATAAGATCCGCTGGTACGACCGTTTGACTTTTCTTGAACCGGGCGGTCGCGCTTCCACGATTGAACCGTCGAAACTACCCGCGCCGTTTCATAACGCGCCCGCTTTCTTGCGCGCCTCCTGCCTGAGTTTTTCGGACAAACTTTCTGTTGCCGCGGCCATGACATTTCTCGCTCCGGCTAACCCACGTGACAACGGAGAATCTTTTCTAACATGGTTACACCGTCTAGGGCAGACCAAGCAAGCCATCGAGCGGTTCTGGAAGCCGATACTAGTGAGCGCGTTGAATGAAGAGTTGGATCGCATGTCGGTCCCGTACGCGGCGCAAGTGGTGCGTGAATCCTTTCTGAAGTCGCCCGCGGCTGGCCGGATGGGAGTGCCCAGCGTTCCTTTGACCGAGTTATATGGCGTGGCTGGCGATTACATCAGCGCGCGTGGCGGCGAGATCCGCTTTCGCTGCAGCGTAGAATCTTTTTCGCCAGCGTCCGACAAAGTGAACCTGCTAGTGTCGGGCGATGAGATGAACTTTGACTCCGTCGTATTCGCCGTGCCCTTTGATGTTCTGTCCCGCCTACTTCCACAGACCGCGAACACAGAGTCGTTGCGGCGAGTGCTGGCGCGATTTGAAACCTCGCCTATCACCGGGATTCATCTGTGGTTCGATCGTCAGATCACCGTCCTTGATCACGCAGTTTTATTGGATCGAACCATTCAGTGGATGTTCCACAAATCAAAGTTGCTGGGACGAACCGACAAAGCAGGTGGCAGCTACGTTGAGCTGGTGGTGAGCTCCTCGAAGACTTTGGTCGAAAAGTCGCGGGAGCAAATCATCGATCTCGCGTTGGCGGAACTGCGCGACTTTTTCCCCCGCGCACGCGATGCGAAGCTAGTGAAATCAACGGTGATCAAGGAAGTTCACGCAACTTATTCGCCGCAGCCCGGCGTGGACACGTTCCGTCCTCACACGGAAACAGTTTGGCCAAGAGTTTTTCTAGCCGGAGACTGGATCGCAACCGGATGGCCTGCCACCATGGAAGGCGCAGTCCGCAGCGGCAACATGGCAGCGGAATCCGTAGCGCGAGCCGCCGGGATCGGGGACGCGTCGTTCCTTGCGCCAAATCTTGCTGCGTCTGGATTCATGCAGTTGTTTGAATAGCCTCACCGGTGGCTTCGAGGTTCAACTGGGTTCGAGTGCACAAAATCTGGTGCAAAATTTCCCTTAAAAAAAAACTCTCATTTCAGCCTAAAATCCAGAAAACAAACGATCGGAATTTTTCTTACCTTCTAGATGTATGGTTCTTAAGGTAGTTACAAGCAAAATATTCCAAACATTGGAGTTAAATGTATGCGCCCAACAGCCCGCAGTTCCGTTTCGGAACACAGGTGGAGCGCTGGCAAGGGTTTTCGCCTTCCCCGGGATTGGTCGGACTCAGCAGTTGGCGCCGTCAGGAGATGCATTCGTGTCAGGTTGTCAAAGAACGTAGATTATCTTATAGATAACCTATGTATTCCTACAATATCGTGGATGAAGGAAGGGGATCAACGAGAAAGTGGAGGGGCAGCGGGGTGGGTTCCCAAATCGGGAAATGGATCGGTGTGGGCAAAAGTTCAGGGACAGTCCCGTCTGTCCCCGTAAATCCTGTCGCGTAAAACGTAAGCAGTATCCAAAACCAGCTGTTTCGAGCGTCAGTGTAAGGTGGGATCACTGGTGCGATTATATCTGTCGCCTAAGAGTACAACTTCCACTTTGCGCGCGTGTACGCGATCCGGAACCCGCTACGTTCGGCATTGCGCTGGGAGTCGCTGCCCGGCACGGCCACCATCATCGCGATATTGCATCCGTGATCGGAGGCGTAGCGCATTCGCTCCTGTAGCAGCGCGGCTTGCAGACCACGACGCCGCATCTCTGGAACGGTCGACGCACCCGCAAACAGCGCCACTCTGTCATGCATGCTAAGCACACCAGCGGCGCCAGGCTTCCCGTCAATTTCTGCGAGAAAGCATGTACTCTGCTGCCGGGCAGACATTATGGCTCCGAGCTGCAAAATGGTATCCAGAAGTTCTGGATGCTCATGCGCCCACCCTCTAGCGCTTACTTCAGCCCACAGTTGAGCTTCTTCTGGTTCGATAACGCGCACCCAGATACGACTATCGCGCTTACTGTCGGAGGGCTCGACAGACCGGTAGAGGACGCTGCTAATCTCAATCGGCCGGTAATTTCGTTGGCAAAGCAAGTCCAGCGCGGCGACCCCAGCGAGCGGACTCACTTCATGAAGCACCGGTGCGCCGCGATCGAGAAAAAAGCGCTCAATTACGTCCAGCGAGGTTGCGCTGAGTTCCTCGAATATCCCCAGCCCAAAACTCTGTGTTATAGGAGAGTCGACCCCACTGAAAACAGCGTAAGCTCCTGCGCATTCAATCCAATCGGCGCTGCTCTCAGGATGCAAGCGACGTTGCGCGTCCGCGAACTCGACACAGGACTGGCCCTCTGCGCGCTCCAAACGCCTTGATAATGCCAGGTCAGCAAACATCATTGGGTTTGGTCATAGTATATGGGTTGGCCAGAGCGGACAACGCGGCTGTTCACGAGCGCGTGGAAAAAACCAGTAGCCTCATGCAGCCAGCAGCACTACGCCGCCGGCAACCAGTAAAGCTGCTATCCATCGGCGTCGGTCTACGCGTTCATGGAGGAAAATTCTAGCGGCGACTGCATTGGTTACAAATGTGAGGGACGCCGACGCGGGCGCGATCAGGCTGACATCGCCCCACGAGAGTCCAAACAGCAAGCTGTAGAAGGCCGTAGTCATGGCGAGAACGCCCAGCAGGAAATTCAGGTTACGCAGAACCCGTGCCAGCACCGTCCACAAGCCACTCCGCCGCCACAGCGCGCCCACGTCGCCGACCTGCTTCATGGCCCGGGAGAGTAGAACGTCGCCGGTGGTCGACGACAAAACAATCGCGGCAATCGCGCCCCATGCATACATTTGCTTCATGGCCTATTTCCCGCGGAAGCAGTTCCGTATTTCACATGATCGGGGTGAGCGTCGGGTTGGCGAGTGAGTGCGGGGCCGCGCGTGACAAATCCCACGCCGGCGGAAATCAGGAGCACTCCAATCCATCGCGAGGTGGTCACCGCTTCGTGCAGATAAAATTTCGCAATCAGGGTGAGCAGCACGTAGCCAAGAGAAGTCGCGGGAAGAACATACGTCAGGTCAGCCCAGGACAGGGCCGTCATGTAGGAAGCGAAAAATCCCAGCAGAAGAAAAATTCCCACTGCGACCGAAGGATTCAGCACAGCCAGGATCAAATCAGAAGGATGATGCAAGGAGATGCTGCCCAACTGCTTCATGCCCCGGGAGAGCAGCGAATCGCCGATGGACGCGCACAGCGTCACACCGGCGAGCACCAGATACTTACGGAAGGTCAAATTGTCTTTCCCTGGCGGCGCTCTGATTTGGTGTAGGCGCGGGCGTCCACGCCCGTGCGGCGGCTGGACGAACTGCCTCTGTAATTGAATCCCCGCGCCGATCAGCAGATTCCAGCGCCTGAAGGCGGGCCAGATGAAGCGATCTTACGGCATGCCTGAAGGCATGCCCTGATACGAGTCTCTGATGGCCAATATGCAAAAAAACATCCACGCCGTCGTGCTACCAAATCCCGGCTTCAGCGCAGCCTGCTAGGCCTTAGCTGCGGCCACTGCGGCGGCGGAATCGTCCTTCTCGCGTTTGTCTTTCACCCATTTGTGACGCGAAGCGCGCAGCTTGAGAAAAGATTTCGCTTCTTTGTAAAGGCGCTTGCGATCCACGCTGTTAAAAGCTGCTTTTCGCAGAATGCGGAATACAGCCTTGGGCCGGAAATAGTATTCATCGTAAAAACGATGTACCGCTTCCATAATGTCATCCGCCGGCAAGCCTGGATATTGAATGTGAGCCAGTTGATGTCCGCCCTCGTCGACCATCTTGTTGTCGCCGACCATGAAGCCATTCTTCACCGCAAAATCGTACAGTTCGGTTCCAGGATAGGCGTGGGCCACGGAAACTTGAATCGTTTCCACGTCCAGTTCCTTGGCGAACGCAACCGTGGTACGAATGGTTTCGTGAGTTTCTCCTGGCAGCCCAAGAATGAAATCACCGTGAACGACCAAGCCCAATTTGTGGCAATCCTTGGTGAACTGCCGCGCGCGTTCGACGGTCGCACCCTTCTTGATGTTCTTCAAAATCTGTGGGTCGCCGGATTCGTATCCCACAATCAGGAGACGGCAGCCAGCTTCCTTCATGGCTTTCAAGGTTTCGTAATCGGTGGTGACCCTCGAAGTACAGGACCAGGTCAGCTTCAGAGGCTTTAATTTTTCGCAAAGCTCAATAGTGCGAACCTTCTGAATATTGAAAGTGTCGTCGTCGAAGAAAAACTCTCGCACATCGGGCCAGAGTTCCTTGGCTTTGGCCATCTCGCGAGCCACGTCATCAGTCGAACGCTTGCGCCACGGATGTCCGCTCAAAGTCTGCGGCCACAGGCAGAATGTGCATTGAGCCGGGCAGCCGCGCGTCGTGTAAAGAGATACGTAAGGATAGAGCAGGAATGGCACGTTATATCGGGTGACGTCCAAGTCGCGACGATAAACCTCGGTGACATGGGGCAGGGAATCAAGATCCTGAACTTCGGGACGGTCCGGCGTATGCACGACCGCTCCATTCTTCAAAAACGAAATGCCCAGAATTTCATCTAGCGGCTTGCCATTGGCGAACTCGCAAACCGCGTAGTCGAATTCCTTGCGCACCACAAAATCAATCTCACGACACTCCTTAAGCGACCGTTCGGGCAACACAGTGACGTGCGGTCCCACGAACGCGATCCTAATCTTAGGATTGGTTTCCTTGATCTTCTTTACCAGGCGGATATCGCCGGGAAATCCCGGAGTACTGGTGAAAAGCACGAGGAATTCGTAATCGCGGGCAATGTTAATGGTTTCTTCCGCTGAAACGTGATGCGAAGGGGCGTCCAGCAGGCGCGCACCCTCAAGCATGCCGGCAGGGTAGGCCAGCCAAACCGGATACCAATAACTTTCAATTTCACGGGTAGCTGGCCATCGCGAGCCAGCTCCCCCGTCGAAATTCTCAAAGGATGGCGGATTCAAAAGCAGTGTTTTTAATGGCATATAGGCGTAATTGTTATTTTAACACTTTCCCCATGGCGGAACCGGAGGCGGGCCATTTGAAGTAAATGGGCGCCGGCGGTTAGATCCGCGACCCCACGCTATGTGACTGACTTTACGTGCCAAAGCTCGCCAGAAGCAATGAGTTTGTGGTGAATGGAGTGTTTTATGCGCCAAGCAGGGAAACCTGACCCCGGACGGCCACGCTAAAGTTTTCCGCCATTTATACCGAAAGACGACCTAGGTGGAAAGAACACATTTCTTTGCCATGCGACAAGGACCCTGCTCTGCAAAAGTGCAGAGATGGTGGGCGTTCATGCTTTGCCTTGCGGTTTTTTCCTTACCCACTTCAGCCCAGCAAACCACCGTCCTGGTCGGCTCCGGATCGACAATTCCCGTGGCTCTTTTCGCCAAATGGGGGCGGGAATACAACAAGCGCAAGTCTCAGGTGCAGATGCAGTATCTGCCAGTCGGAACCAGCGAAGGTCTAAATCAGATTTCGCTGGGGAGCGGAGATTTTGGTGCCGGCGAGGAACCGCTCAGCGATAAGCAAATCAATCAAGGTTTAATCGCATTGCCGGTCGTGTTGGTTGGGATTGTGCCCATTTACAACCTGCCCCACATTCGCTCAGAACTTCGCTTGTCCGGACAAGTTCTGGCGGAAATCTTTCTGGGCAACGTGAAAACCTGGAATGATCCGCTCATCGCCCAGCTTAATCCCGGCATTGTGTTGCCGAATCTTCCGATCAAGGTGATTTACCGGCAGGGCGGTAGAGGATCGAACTACGTTTTTACCAGCTTTCTATCAAAGACTAATTTCAGATTCCGAATGCAAATTGGAATCACGAGCTCCCCCAACTGGCCGGTGGGAAGCCCGACACAGTTTAGTTCCGAGCTGTTAGACGCGGTAGAACACCATCCTGGATCGATCGGATACGTGGAGCTTCAATACGCGGCGAAGAAAAACGCACAGCAGGCCGCCGTTCTGAACTCATCCGGGCATTTCGTTAAGGCTTCAAAAGAGTCGCTCACCGCTGCCTGCATTGCGGTCGAGCAGGGGCACTGGAACAACTTTTCCGCATCATTGACCAACGCACCCCAGCCTGATTCTTTTCCCATTACCAGTTTCAGTTGGCTTTACTTGCGCCAGAGCGATTTCCGCCGCAATAATGCCATTAGTGACCTCTTAAGCTGGATGTTCACGGATGGGCAGCAATACGTGCTCGATGAAGGCTATGCAGAACTGCCTCCGCTCATGATCGCGGCCGTGCGCAACAGAATCAATTCTTCTCAATAGATCGTGTACAGCGGACACTCCTGTCCGCTGCCCTACCGTGTAGAGCGGACATTCTTGTCCGCTGCCTTTGATTTAAGTCTCCGCTCACTCATTTCCCTACGCCGACCCACGCTTCCAAATCGCCCGTCGTCCGGAGCAGGCTGATGCGCGCCCGCTGCAGCTCGAAGTTCGTATCCTGCACGGCGTCGTAATGTTCGTTGGCTTGATTGCGGGCGTCGTCCAAATCATGCAAAGTCGCGCTTCCAGACTCGACCCGAATCTGTACCGCATCGAGATTGGATTTCGCGATTTGGTATTCGAGTTCGACAACCTGCTGGGCAGCGGCCAGTTGCTCGACCGAACGTTGCAATTTCAAAGTCTGGTCCGACACCTGATTCTTGGTTGCCTCAACGACTTTCCTCGCATGCAGCGCGGTAGCGTCGGCGGCCTGAGCGCGGGCATGTTGCGAAGGATTCAAGAAAGGAAACCGAATCGCCACCCCGACCGTAGCATTGTTTGGTTGGAAGCTTCCTAGGCGAAAGAAATTCTGATAATTGTTGAATGACGCCAACAGCGCGTACTGCGCCGCGAAATCAACGGTGGGCCACATTGACCGGTGTTCTCCGCGGGCGCGGAAGCCAAGGCTAGTGGCGCGCAGAGCAGCCAGTTGAATCAAGGGACTTTGCTGCGCAGCCTTGGCGGCAAGATTCTCCTCCTGCTTCACTTCAGGCAAAGGCGGGATAGACTCGGGCACGGTTTCGATCGCAGCCGCGGGAAGCCCGGTCAATTGCGCCAGCTCATTTCGCAGCACGTCGATTGCACCCTGGGCCTGCGCGATATGCAAGTACACTCGAGCGGCGTTGAGCCGCGCCTGATTGCGCAGCAACGGATTATCCACGCCCGCCGAAATCCGCTCATTGACGGCCTGTTCCATCTTGAGCGCATCTTCGTAATCATGGCTCAAGTGGGTCATCAGCGTTTCCCATTTGCTCAGTTCGGCATACTTCAATACCGTGTCTTGAATAACCTGATTGCGCTGGTCTTTAGTCTGGACGCCGCTGGCTTCGTATTCGGTCCTGGCGGCGCGAACAAAATCTTTCAGTGCGGGATTGATCAACGCAGACTGCGCCGTAGTGTTGACGATTGAAGGCGCCGATCCCTCAAGGCTAAGCGGGTAACCGTAGGACTTGCCTAATCCCGATCCAATCGTCAGTTGCGGTAAGTATTGATAGCGGGCTTCATGATAGGAGGCAAAGGCGCGCTGCTCGTCGATGAGCGAGGCCTGCATGGTGGTGCTATGCGCCAGCGCCAACTCCACGGCTCGCTTGAGTGGCACCTGCTCAGCGGAAACAACTCCGCACAAAAATAAGAGACCACAGGACAGCACGAAAAGGCGCGACACGCGCCGGTAAGTCTTCATGGATTCACCCTCCGAAAATTCGGAACCGATACGCGATTGTAAATGAGTGCAGTTGACCACACCGGCGGAGCCAGCTCAGCGACCGCGTCAGCTCGTCGCCCGCACGCGCCTGTCACCACCCCGCGCTTGTCCTCCCCACGCGCCTGTCATCCCGAGCGAAGCGAGGGATCTCGGTTCTTGCCTGCACCACCGATATCGCCAGTCGCAAGCGAAGTATTGCGAGTACCACCGAGAGCGAAAAAGCGGAGTAAACTTTATGTCATGTCTCTGTTGAAAAAGGTCGCAATTATCGTCGTGGCGTGGGTTGCGTGCGTCCTGATCTACCTCGAATTTATTGCCAAGACCCGCTGATATCGGGCAGCAATTGTGTGTCAAGAACCGTTCCCAGTCACAGCGTCCTAGGGTGCCCCACGTCTCGACGCTTTTTCGAGACGTGGGAACGCGAGTCAGCCCTTCATCGCATCGACTGCAACGCCTGCGCCAGGTCCGCCCGAAGATCCCCTACATCTTCGAGGCCAATGTTGAGGCGCACGATGCGATGGCCGTAGTCCGGACGATTTTTCGCGGAATGGAAATCGTAAGCGACCGCCAGGCTGGTCACGCCCGCCCAGCTATATCCGATCTCAAACAATTCCAAGGCATCCACAAAATGCAAAACCTGCTGCTTGGTAAACTCGCGTTGGAACACAATAGAAAACAGTCCGGCCGACCCGGTGAAGTCGCGCTTCCAGAATTCATGGCCGGGACACGATGGCAGCGCGGGATGCAATACCAATTCGATCTCGGGACGCTGCGCCAGCCATTTCGCCAAATCCAGAGCGGACTGCTCCAGCGCACTCAGACGTACGGAAAGCGTCTTCATCCCACGCAGCGCCAGGCTGCAATCGTCGGGTGACGCTGCGCAGCCTACGAGTTGATGAGTTGAGCCCAGGCGTTTATAAGAAGCTTCGTCGCGCACAGTAATCGAGCCGAGCAACAAATCGCTGTGTCCGCCGACGTATTTCGTCAGAGCTTGCATGGTGACGTCGACCCCATGAGCGAAAGCGTCGAAATAAATGCCGGCAGCCCAGGTATTGTCGAGCACCACCATGGCTCCGATGCCATGCGCCGCGTCGGCGATCGCAGGCACATCCTGCACTTCCATGGTGATCGAACCTGGGCTTTCGCACCATATCAGGCGCGTGTTACTGCGGAAGAGCGACTCGATTCCCGCACCAATAGTTGGCACATAAAAACTAACTTCAACACCGAAGCGCCGCAGAACTTCCACGGCAAATTTGCGGTTTGGCGTGTAAACACTTTCTGGAACCAGAACATGATCACCCTCCTTAAGAAAAGCAAAGTTGATCAGGGCAATCGCGCCTTGTCCGCCAGGCGTGATGAAAGTGCGAAAACCTTTTTCCAGCTCGCAAATGCGGGCCGCCAGTTCCAAGGTCGTCGGCGTGCCATAGAGGCCATAGGTATAGCCAACTTCGTACTGGTCCCACGTATCCTGCACTGCCGATGCATTGGGAAATAGTACAGTCGAGCCGCGATATACCGGCGTGGATAAAGAACGAAACCCTTCCGGCGCGTGCGCGTCAGGGTGAATCAGCTTGGTCTTCCAAGTTTTGGGCATAAGTAAATTTTGAGCAAAGGCGATTGTAAACGACGTGATGGAACACTTCGCCGATCAGACGTATCTGCTATAACGTCTGACATGAGTTCCGAACGCATTACGATCACGAATCCCTGAAGAATTGGGAGCGCGCCTTCGCCATCGTTCCCGAACCAGCGGACAAACAGAATCGGATCTGGTGCGCATCGCGCTTGAGAAGTATCTTGGCCGTTCCGGCCGCGAATGGTCGGCTTTCGAACTGGCAGAGGAAGCTGGGCTGATCGGTTGCGTACCACGGCAGCAGCGTGGCTCTCAGCCGAAGACCTGAGCACTTATACCCGCTACTTTAACGGTTTTGGTAAGGACAAATGATAAGGATTCCGGTCGACGGGACGCCATCAACACTAAACGCGGAAGAAATCCTTAATTCCCCATTTGAGCCACTTGGCTATTCAGGTCGGTCCAACGCGCTCTGAGCGAGCGTGAAGCTTCGCGCCAGCGAAAGCGACAGCGCGATACTCCAGTGCCGCCGCCGGTTTATCGCCTTGCTGCTCAAGCGCTGTGCCCAGCAGATAATGTGCCTGGAATGCAGGAGCGGCTTCCACGTTGGGACCCGACATCAGATAGCGACGCAACAATTCGGTCGCTTCCGGAAGATTGCGATTGGAACGGAGCAGCATCTGCGCGCACTCAATCAGAACTTGTGGCTGATTCATCGGAGCAGAACTGGCATGCGCAATAGCATCTTCCATTGCATCGAAGCGCGAAACCCGGCGATAAAAGGAAGCTAAATTCAACCACGCACCCGCCGCGCCGTGGCTGGTTTGGATGGCGGTGCGATATTCGTTCTCCGCCGAAGCTTGATCCTTATATTTTTCCGCCAGCTGTCCCTTGCAGCCAACCAGCCTTGACCGGATCGGCGATGGCGAGTTGCTGGGCCTGAGCTTCGGCCTTGTCGCGTCCGCCGCCCATGATTGCCGGAGCCTCCATATAGAACTCCGCCAAATCAGCCCGCGCTTCTACGTTATTCGGATCCAGCCGTACCGCAGTTTCGAACTCTTCGCGAACTCTCTTGGCCAGCTTGACCGCAGCCAGTAATCCCGAGTGCTCGGCCTTTTCGCCGTAGCTGCGCCCCAACCACAGATGATACTTAGCATTCCCCGGATCCCACGCTACTGCTTTCTCGCATTCGGAAACGCTCTTGATCCCAATCGCTCAGTGAATAGTACGCACGACAAAGCAGATTGTATGAATCAGCGTCGTTGGGCGAGCTACTGACTTTGTGTTGCAACGACGCGATGGCGTCATCCACACGTCCCTCAGCCAGCAGTTTGCTGTCCGCAGCATCCGCCGCGGCAGATGGAAGGAAGAAGTCCAAGCAAAAAAATGATCGAGAAGTTTTCTGAATAAAGACATCTTTTTAATGAACCACCTTTACCGCTAATCCGTTGTGCAACGGTTTGGAATTTGTAGGACCGAGCGCGACCAAAGCATTCTCCGTCAGCCCGCCGGTCACTTCCACTTCGGTCAAATTGGAGATCGAAGTTTGTATATATCGCTGACGCAATTCGTTGTTCACGATCTGGTAGACGTAAGTTTTGCTGTCTTCCTGACGCATCGCCTCGCGAGGCACAGTAAGCACGTCGCGATGTTCCGCGGTAATAATCGTCACGCCCACATTTACGTTAGGCAACAATTTGAAATCGTGGTTATCGACAACGCAGGTCGTCTCTCCGACGTTCCGGGTGCCATGAAGTTTTATGACCGCCGGAATTACGGTCACAGTGCCTTGCCATGTCCGTTCCGGCATTGCATCCCAAGTCACGTCGATTTTGTCTCCAGGGGCCAGTCGTCCAATATCAGGCTCATCGACGAAGGCTCGAACCCGAACTTTGGCGAGATCGGCTTCTTGCAAAACCAAGTCACCGGGATTCACATACGAGCCCTGCAAGACCGGCAACGAATAGACGACGCCATCAAACGGAGCGCGGATATTTAATTCACTCAGCACGTCTTCCGCAGCCGTATACGCGGCCTGGGCTTGCGACTTCTGCGCTTCTACCCGGCTGATTTCGGGCTGCGAATAACGGCCTTTCTGCTTTTGCAGAAGAAGATCCAGGTCCGCATTGGCACGTTGGACCTGGTCCTCCGCGTTTTTAATCTCGCCCGGAGACGCAGCATTTTCCTGCTGCAGGCGCTTCAGAGCGTCCAAGTTGCGTTGCGCAGTGTCGCTGGCGGTACGCGCTTTCACGATTTGCGATTCGAGAGTCAAGACTTCCTCGCGATTCCCGCCGCTCTGGATACCGCTAAGGTCGGCATCCGCAGCCAAAACCTGAGCCTGCGCTTGCGCCGCTTGGCTATGAGCTTTTGCATCATTAAGCTGCACTAGAAGCTGCCCCTTTTTAACGTGATCGCCTTCCCGTACTAGAAGCTTTTTCACCGTGGTCCCAATCGGCGCATGAGCCTCGAAGTTCTCAAGGGGCTCAACCTTGCCATTGGTCGAAACTAGGCTGCGAATTGTGCCCCGCTGCGCTGCTACTGCCCGCACCGGAACCGCCGGATCCCGGGACAAAGACGCAAACAATATCACCGCGGCGACGATTGCAACGGTCGCAGCGATCCAACGGTGCCGGGATAAAAAACTCGCATTATTGCTCGTCATCGTCCCTGTTAATTGGCAGAATGGCTGACCAATTAATGTATCACTTGCTATCTCTGGAAGCGTTAAACGGAACCTGCCAAATTAGATGCGCGGCCCGGCAAATTGACGCGCAAATCGTTGCCCCATTTGGAGCTTTGGTACAGGTACTGTTTACAATATCAGCATGCCCAAAACTCCCAGTTACACCTCAGTACATGCCCAGGCGGGGCTGGATGCCGAGTTCCCGGAGATCGAGACTTGGCCGAACCAGTTTGTCGGATACGAAATCGTCGTAGATGACCCAGAATTCACCTCAGTTTGCCCGAAAACGGGGCTGCCCGACTTTGGTGTGCTAACCATTAGCTATATGCCCGATAAACATTGCCTGGAACTGAAATCGTTAAAGGAATACTTGCAGACATACCGCAATCTCGGAATCTTCCAGGAAAACATTGTGAACCGGGTTTTGGATGACGTGGTGCGATGGGCGCGTCCAGTGTGGGCTGAGGTAAAAGGAGATTTTCGACCGCGCGGCGGCATTTCGACGGTAATAGTAGCACGCTGGCCAAGGCCGAAAGGGAAGGTTCGAAAGTGAAACCGACTTTTTCGAAGATATCTTCTTAGCGGCCTCTGCGGCTCTTCTCAGCGAACTCTGCGATAAGCTCTTGACCTCCTCTGTCCTCCGGACTAAGGAGCGGCTTCAGCGTGATATTCTTCGCCAAGTGTCCCCGACGAAACTTTATCCTTGGACCGCGCTCGTCCTGCTCACGGCGCTGAATCTCCTCAACTACATCGACCGTTCGGTTTTGTTTGCAGTGCAGCCGCTGGTGCAGAGCGAATTCCATCTCACCAACACGCAGGTGGGCTACCTCACCAGCGCCTTTCTTGGCTTCTACATGATCGCGGCGCCCTTTACCGGACCGCTGGCCGACCGCTATTCCCGCAAGATGATCATCATTCTGGGCGCGGTCTTCTGGAGCGCCCTAACCTTGCTCACTGCAATCACACACACGTACTGGGAACTCCTAGTGCGACACACTCTGGTCGGCGTGGGAGAGGCAACGTTCGTCACGATCGCACCCACTTTTGTCGCCGATCTTGTTTCCTGAGAACAAACGCGGCCGCATCTTCGGTGTGTTTTACCTGGCGATTCCGGTCGGCACCGCTGCGGGTTATCTGCTCGGTGGCAAGCTCGGTCCGCATTTCGGATGGCGTTCTCCCGTTTTATGTCGCCGCGATTCCCGGCTTCCTGCTGGCGCTCGCTTTATTGTTCATTCCCGAACCGCCTCGCGGACAGTTCGACTCGTTGAAAGAAACTCCCGACCGCGCAACCCTTCGTGGCCTGGCGCGCAACCCTGCCTTCTGGATGGTCACCCTAGGTATGTCTGCGGGAACATTTTCGCTGGGAGGAGTACAGGTGTGGATGCCGACATTTTTGTCGCGCGTGCGCGGCTATAGCCTGGAGTCGGCGAATCTGATGTTCGGCAAAATTGTCGTGGTCGACGGCATTCTAGCGTCTTTAGCCGGAGGCTGGCTCGGTGACCGCCTCCTGCCTCGGATGAAAGGTTCCTACTATTTTGTGTCTGCCGTCAGCATGGGGCTCGGCGTGCCGGTCATGATCGTCGGCCTATTTAATAAAGGACGGCTGATGATCCCGGCCATCGCCCTGGCCGCATTTCTGTTGCTGTTGAATACTTCGCCCCTGAATACCGCGCTGGTTAACTCCGTAGGAGCTCACATCCGCGCCACCGCCATCGCGGTTAATATTTTCGTCTTCCATCTTTTGGGCGACGTTCCTTCGCCAACGCTCATGGGATACGTGGCCGATCGCCGATCGCTGCAGGCTGCCTTCATTCTGCCGATCGTCGCGATGGCTATTTCTTCTGCCATACTGTTTTATGGCATGCGATTCGCTCCCGAGGTACGAATAGATAACCAGCTTGCGGCGCTCCGCGGCCAGCCGGAATGATTCATTTTCATTGGGCAATCTTCCATTGGATCGCGGGCAGCATTCTTGCTCTCGTGTGGTTTTCGCGCCTGGTGGATGCCGCTCTGGGCATGCCCAAAGTCGCAGACATCTCGCGTCCCGAGTGGAATCGCAAACCAGCGGGCAAACCTCGAGTCAGCATCATTGTCCCCGCCCGTAACGAAGAAGCCCACATCGCGCCCGCTCTCTCCACGCTGCTGAAACTTGATTACGACAATTATGAAGTGATCGCTGTCAACGATCGGTCTACCGACCGCACCGGCGAAGTGATGAATCAAATTGCTCTCACGCCGGAAGCCAGAGAACGCCTCAAAATTATTCACATCACTGAATTGCCCTCTGGGTGGATGGGAAAGGCGCACGCCATGTGGACCGCCGCCAATCAAGCCAATGGCGATTGGCTGCTGTTCACCGATGCCGATGTGCTATTTCGTCCCGATGTGTTGAGCCGCGCCTTAGCCTATGCAGAGGCAGAATCAGCAGATCATTTGGTTTTGTTTCCCCGCATGATCATGAAAAGCCCAGGCGAACGAATGATGATTGCTTTCTTCCAGACACTTTTTGTCTTCGGGCATCGTCCATGGAAGGTGGCTGATCCCAAGACCAAAGATCACATGGGAGTGGGCGCGTTCAACCTGATTCGCCGCCGCGTTTACGACGCCGTGGGCAGCTACCAGGCATTGCGCTTCGAAGTGGTCGATGACATGAAACTGGGCAAAATCGTGAAGAACTCCGGCTACGCGCAGCGCAACGTCTACGGGGCCGACCTGATTTCGCTACGATGGGCGCATGGCGCCATGGGGATGGTAAACAATCTCACCAAGAATTCCTTCGCCATTATGTCGTTTCAGTGGTGGCGCGCGCTGTTGTCAGCGTTTGCCGCTGGCGTTCCTGAACCTAATGCCGTTTGTAGGAATCTGCATCGCTCACGGATGGGCACGTTTGCCTTACACCGTCGCACTCGCGTCCATCTTCGGCATATACGTGGGCATGTCGTGGGAATCCGACATTCCGGCATATTATTTTGTCCTGCATCCCGTCGGCGCGGCGCTATTCGTTTACATCATGCTGCGTTCCATGATTCTGACTCTGGCTCGCGGCGGGGTGGTTTGGCGGGGAACGTTTTATTCGCTAGAAGAATTAAGAAAGGGGATGGTATAGGTCAACTTTGGAAACGAGTCGGCGCTTCGCGACCGAACCCGTTGTGAATTGGCGACGAGCCCTATGCGGCTGCGGGAACAGCAAGAATAATTCTCCCCGATTCTTCCGCGATGTCTTCGTTCTCAATCGGCAGAGCGCCCAAGCCAAGACAGCGTGCACACCTCGAACCGTCCTGGATGAAATACTCTTCGTCGCACTGCGAGCACCTGCTGTAACCGAAGTTGTCCATAACCAACCCCTTGCTTTAAATCGGATCACGATCGAAGGGCGTCCAAAGAGAACCGTACAGCCGAAAAACTTGTTGCGCCACGACCCACATCACCAAGCGTTGTGATTAGCTTCACCGAGCACTTCCCTTAAATCCCGAGCAAAGAAAAGAATCTGGACTTGTTTTGGTCCAAAGACTGCAGATTCCTCGCTGCGCTCGGAATGACATTCTTGTTGGGAGCACAGGTCGGAGAGCCGAACGAATTAACGCGGCAACTTATTGCGGTGCGGCGGAACTTTCAACCGACTCAGCATCGGAGGGCACGTTTATCGGAATCGCTGCCGTCTGTTTCTTCGGATAGGTTTTATACGGGGCCTTAGGCAGGCTGAATGTTCCCGCTCTATATTTGCCCTTATTCTCTACATCGAAATTTTTCGGTAGAGGTGGAATGCGCAGGCCCGTGCCGCCGAGTTGCCGCAACTGATTAAGCACAATCTCGGCCCGTCCGTCGTATTCCTTCACCGGCCCATGGATCTCGATCACTTGATTCTGTAATTGGCTTACGTTTCCAATGCGTTTCAGGTCGTGCGGAAAAACCACGACGGTGAACGGGCACACCATCGAATCCTGACAGAAATCGAAGAGCGTAACGCCTCTGCCGATATGTTTTACGCGCAATACTTTCCCAGTGACGCACTGATCCTCGCCAATGTGCTGTCGTGCCTCGGTAATCGGAATGCAGTCGCTGGCAAATAAAGAAACAGGGAAGAGCACTGTCAGGAATAGTGACATCAGTCCATGCAGCAGTGCGCAGCGAAGTTCGTTTGGAAGGATAGGCACACAATCTCGGGTGAGTTCAAGCCGCGATACAAAATCATTGTAGGGCGCGCAGCGCCACTAACCATGCCGCGGCAGGAATAAAAGACTGAGTTTTCCCGAAACAGAAAAAGGCACGGGCGTGGACGCCCGCGCCTTCATTGGCAAATCAGGACAATTCTTCTAGCTGAACGCCTTCACCGCGCCCGCTTCGTCATCTCTCACGTCGAAGACGGTATACAGCTTAGTAATTTGCAGCAGGTCGTGAACTTTCTTGGTCAGGTTCAGCAGTTTGAGTTCTCCACCCTGGTTGCGCACGGTGGTAAAGGCGCTAACCAGTTCACCGATCCCCGAGCTGTCGATGTAGGTCACTTCGCCCAAATTCAACAGAATCTTTTTTTGGCCTTTTGACAGCAGCTCACGCACCGTGTCACGAAGGATCACGCTGCCTTCGCCGAGCGTGATTCGGCCACTGCAATCGACAATGCTGACTCCATCCACCTGACGAGTACTGCTCTTCATGGTCACTGAGATGCCTCCTTAGCGTCCTCGGCTGGACCGTGGACGTGTTTTACGAGTTTAATTTCGGTGCCCGTCTGGGACGGGTTAATTTGCACCTCGTCCATAAACGAGCGTATAAGAAAAATTCCGCGGCCTGAAGTCTTCAATAAATTTTCCGGAGCCAGGGGATCGGGAATCTTGGCCAGATCCAACCCTTTGCCCTGATCGCGAATGGTAATCACTAATTCTTTGCTGGTCCGTTCGAAATCGAGTTTGACTTTCTTTTCCGGATCATAAGCGTTGCCATGAAGCACGGCATTCACCGCGGCTTCGCGCACAGCCATGGAAATCTGCATGACCTGATCGTCATCGAATCCGGTTTCAGCCGCAATTCGGCTGGCTGTTTGCTCCGCGTTATCGACGGTCTCCAGCGTCGAATCCAGCGTATAAGAGACCCGGAGTTCGGTCATGGCAAAATGTTTGCGAACTAGCTCACAAACCTGTAACCTCCGCCGATCCGATTTTGGCGCCGCACTTTCGCTTAGCGAGCGCTGAAAAACCTCCAGTCAGCGGATTGGGTAGTTTGCCTTGCGGCTGTGGAAATGTCAACGAGATGGTTGAGGTTTGTCGTACCACATTAGAAGTGTCCCGATTTGTGGGTTGATCAGAGAAACTGCCTGAGTCTTCCCCCGGCTCCCGAGCTTTGTAAATCTTAATACGAGAAAAAACTAAAAGCCTTCTGGCTTCCTGTCTCGCACTTGGGTATTCTCTGTGAGCAATGTCCAATGTCGCCCTAACCGAGTTGTTGGGACAGCCGGTCTTTGATCCGACTGGCGGGCAATGCGGACGTGTGCGCGAACTCGCGGTTGCCCCGCAAGAGGACCGTGCCCGCATCGCGGTGCTGATCGTTCGCACCAAATCCGGCGACAAGGTACTCCCATTCAGTTCGGTGGACTCAATCAACGGCGGCCTGCGGGTTGCCAGTGCAGCTTCGACCTGGCCCATGGCGGACGGCTCGGAAGGTCTGTTTCTTCTAGCGCGCGATCTGCTCGACCAGCAAATCATCGATGTCCACGGCCGCAAAGTAGTTCGCGTCAATGACGTCGAATTGCACAGGGACCCTGGTAGCCAGCCGGTGCTGCGGGTGGGTTCAGTAGATGTCGGCGCCCGAGGAGCCGTTCGCCGCTTGCTGAAAGGCATTGTTCCGGTCAACGCGTTGCGGGCTTTGCTGCGTCAGATTCCCGAGCGTGCCATCCCCTGGGACTTCGTCGATCTCATCGAAACCGATCCCGCTCGGCGAGTGAAACTCAAGATTTCCCACGAGCGGCTTGCCCGCTTGCATCCCGCCGACATCGCCGACATCGTCGAAGAACTGGCGCCCGACGAGCGCGAAGCGGTGTTTGAAACCCTCGACGAGGAAGTTGCCGCCGAGGCTTTGGAAGAAGTTGAACCCAAGGTTCAGAAGGCGATTGTCGAGTCGCTCGATTCCGACCGCGCCGCTGACATCGTCGAAGAAATGGATCCGGACGCGGCCGCCGATCTCTTGGCCGACCTGCCCGAGGAAACTTCTGCGGATATTCTGCAAGAAATGGCTCCGCAGGAGCGGCAAGAAATGGAAGAGCTCCTTGAGCACCGGGAGAACACTGCCGCCGGGCGAATGAACACAGACTACATGGCTCTGCCCCTCGACGCCCGCGTAGTCGACGCAGTCGAAGCTTTGCGCAAGTTTGAAGGCGGCATCGAAACCGCAAGCACGATTTACCTGATCGATTCAAAGGGCACGCTGGCGGGCGCGGTTCCGCTGGCAAAATTAGTGCTGGCCTTGCCAGAAACCGCTCTGCTCTCGCTCACCCAGGAGCCGCTGATCTCGTGCCGCGAGAATGCCAGCGAGAATGTGTTCTCCGAACTATTCGATAAATACAATCTGATCACGCTGCCCGTAATCAACGAGCACAGCAAGCTAACCGGCGTAATTACTTCAGACGACGTAATCAGCCTGCTGCGCGCCAAGCTGTAGAGATCCGGTGTGGGCGGATGAATGCTAGTTACCTCTGTAATCACACGCGCCGGAGGAATATTGTAGAAACCAAGTAGCTGCGAGAGGCTTAATATTGAACACAAGGGTGAGGCCTCTTATGCATAACCGGATCGCAGCTTTTCTTATTTTTGGCGTGTTGGCCAGCGCAGCGTGCGCACAATCGCAGAACAGCTCGCAACAAAGCATGCAGGGCATGGACATGTCGGGCATGAAAAACATGCCTGCGTCTGCTGACAAGAGCGCTGGCGGCGACGCCGACAGCGAAACCAGCGCTCACGTGATGAATTCCATGGAAGGCCACATGGACATGGGCCCGCACATGAAAATGACGGCGTTGCGCCAGTCCAAGCCCGGCGACTCCGAGCGCGCGCAGCAGGTTGTCGAAATTGCGCGCAAGACCTCAGACAAATACGTGGACTATCACGCCGCGCTAGCCGACGGCTATCAGATATTCCATCCTGAGATTTCACAGAAGATGTATCACTTCACGAATTACGGATACGCCATGGAGGCCGCCTTCAAATTCAATCCCGAGCATCCGACTTCATTGCTCTACGAAAAGCACGGCGACGATTACAAGCTGATCGGTGTCATGTATACCGCGCCCAAGCGGCTGGGAGAAGAGCAACTGGACGAGCGCATTCCGCTGAGCGTAGCGCAGTGGCACGAGCATGTGAATTTCTGTGCGCCTCCAACCGGCAGGAAAAGGGAAGTGATGTTGCCGCATCCGCAGTTTGGTTTGCGGGGTTCAATCACGACGCAGGAAGCTTGCGACGCCGCCGGAGGGACGTTCCATCCCGTAATTTTCAATTGGATGGTTCACGTCTATCCCTTCGAGAAAGATCAGGCAAGCATCTGGTCCGTGGAACGCCAACACGGCGATGCCGACTAAATACATTCTTTTCTTGTCGTCCCGATCAAAATAATCCTGTCATCCCGAGCAACGCGAGGGATCCGGGTTTTCGGCTGGCACCAGCAGACACCTGGATTCCTCGCTCCGCTCGGAATGATAATATGATTGCGTTGCAGACTCCGCTCGCGCCCGAATCGATAACTGCAGACACTCGTTTCTGACGATCCCATGCGCCTCAGTCTACGCGCCCGCCCGAGCCCCCTTGCTATGCGGCTGCTGGGCGCGCGCGCCACGTTCGTTGCCGCTTTCATCAATTTTGAATTGCTCAACCAGGCGGCGAAGCTCGGCAGAAGTCGCCACCAGTTGCTGAGCCGCTTTCTGGGTGTCAGATGCGCCCCGCGAAGTGCTGTCGGCAGCTTCTGCCACACCGGCAATGTTGCTGGTAATTTCTCCGCTGCCGTGCGCGGCTTCGCTGACGTTGCGAGCCATTTCATTAGTCGTGGCGTTCTGCTCTTCCACGGCCGTAGCGATGGTATTGGAGATGCCATTGATCTGGTTGATGACTTCGCTGATGGTGCCAATCGAATCGACGGCCGCTTTGGCGTCGACCTGAATGGTTTCGATTTTGCGGCTGATGTCTTCCGTGGCTTTGGCGGTTTTCTTGGCCAGCTCTTTCACTTCGTTGGCTACTACTGCAAAACCTTTTCCCGCCTCGCCAGCACGGGCCGCTTCAATGGTCGCGTTGAGTGCCAGCAAGTTGGTCTGTTGCGCGATCGAAGTGATGACCTTGATCACTTGCCCGATCTCCGCCGAAGAATCTCCCAGCTTGGACACCGTGGAATTCGCGGTCTCGGCGGCTCTGACAGCTGAGTTTGCGATCTTAGCGGCTTCAGTGGCGTTCTTGGCGATCTCCTTGATGCTGGCGCCCATTTCTTCCGCCCCGGTGGCTACGGTCTGAAGGTTCTGGCTGACCTGCAACGTTGCGCCGGAAACCACTTTGGTCTGCGCCGAAGTTTCTTCGGCGTTGGCGCTCATCTGCTGGCTGACCGTGGTCAACTCTTCCGAAGCCGACGCCAGATTCATGGCGCTGGCCCCGATGCTGCCGATGCTTTGCCGCAGGTCGGCAAAGAATTTTCCTAGTCCTTCGCCCATTTGCCCGATGGCATCGCTGCCGCGCACTTCGATCTCATGGGTGAGGTCACCCTGTCCCGCGGCGGACACCACGGTCAGAATGCTGTCCACTTTTTTCTCCAGCTGCTGGGCTGCTTCCTTTCACGCTCCGCGCCTTGGCCACTTCATCTGCAGCCAACTTCTCCCGCTTGGCTCCGGCATTAATGTCGCGGATGATGAAGAAACCGACGACAGTTCCGATGACCAGTGCCAGGGAAGTGGTCAGTATCGTCGTCAGAGTGATCGAACGATTGGCCGCATGCGAGGATTCCTGCTTTTTCCAATATTGTGGCAAAGGAATCGTCCATGACTAACCGTGGACTTGATGGCCTCTGTGGCCGGTGGTAGCCTTGTCGGCAAATTCGTTTCCCGCCTTCAGCAAGGCATCGCGAGTCGCTGTCGGCGGCATGTCCCATGGCCGTTTCCTGGACGGTGCGCGATAAAGCTGCCGTTTGATCTCGGCCAGCCGGTCACGATTTGCCTGAAGACTCCAGTGGGGGACCGTCTGATCAAGAGTCGGCAATGTCACTTGCCGATGTGCTCCCACGTGGATCGAATAATTTTCTCGCGTCCTCCGTTCGGACGGATTGGTTCCCAGCGAGAACGACTTGACGGCCCTTGCTCTGGGTCTGATTCACAGTCTCTCCAAGTCACTTTCAATGACGTGACCGTTGGGACTCGCACGTCGAAGGTGAGGTCATGGGTCTTCCTTAATCTGCACTCGCCCTCACAGTAAGCTCATGGACTGTGATCAGAATCATGGGCGAGGACAACTCCAAATCCCAGTCCCACTTTCTTCCCCAGTGTAAGTTTCATTTCTTCCTTCCCCTAAATGATTCAGACAAATTTGCGATGTGCGCTGTTTCCGTCTGCTAAACCCCAGCGCGCGCCAGCATGCTCTTGGCTGAAGTGCCTGCGCCGCCAACATGGCCGCCCTGGTCGTCGTTAATCTTGAATCGCTCGACTAGGCGCCGCAGTTCGACGGAGGTTTCTACCAGTTGCTGGGCTGCTTTCTGTGTATCCGTCGCGCCTCGCGAAGTGCTCGCCGCAGCTTCTGCCACCCCGGCAATGTTGCTGGTAATCTCGCCGCTGCCGTGCGCTGCCTCGCTGACGTTGCGGGCCATCTCATTGGTCGTGGCGTTCTGCTCCTCGACGGCCGTAGCAATGGTGTTGGAGATGCCGTTAATCTGATTGATGACTTCGCTGATGGATCCGATCGAATCGACGGCGGCTTTGGCGTCCACCTGAATGGTTTCAATTTTACGGCTGATGTCTTCCGTGGCCTTGGCGGTTTTCTTAGCCAGCTCTTTCACTTCGTTGGCGACGACTGCAAAACCTTTTCCTGCTTCACCGGCGCGGGCGGCTTCGATGGTAGCGTTGAGCGCGAGTAGATTAGTCTGCTGAGCGATGGAAGTGATGACCTTAATCACTTGCCCGATCTCCGCAGAAGACTCGCCGAGTTTGGACACGGTGGCATTCGCGGTTTCGGCAGCTCTGACAGCGGAGTTTGCGATCTTGGCGGCCTCGGTGGCATTCTTGGCGATTTCCTTGATGCTGGCGCCCATTTCTTCCGCTCCGGTGGCGACGGTCTGGAGATTCTGGCTGACCTGCAGGGTCGCGCCAGAGACTACCTTCGTCTGCGCCGAAGTTTCTTCCGCGTTGGCGCTCATCTGCTGGCTGACGGTGGTCAATTCTTCAGAGGCCGATGCCAGATTCATGGAGCTGGCCCCGATGCTGCCGATGCTTTGCCGGAGGTCGGCGAAGAACTTTCCTAATCCTTCGCCCATTTGTCCGATGGCATCGCTGCCGTGCACTTGGATCTCTTGGGTGAGGTCCCCGTGGCCAGCAGCGGAAACCACCGCCAGAATGCTGTCCACTTTTTGTCCCAGTTCTTGGGCTGCCAGCTTCTCGCGTTCTGCTCCCTGGGCCACTTCGTCTGCGGCCAGCTTCTCTCTAATGGCTGCGCCAGTTAGAGTGCGGGTCATGCTAATGGCTATTACGACCCCAACCACGACGACTGCGGCGAGCAAACCGATAACCCAGTAGCGAGCGGAGGAGTAGGTGGCGGCAGCCTGGCTTGCGGCATCGTTCGCGCCCTTATTATTGAGATCAACATCTTCCTGCAAATATTTTGCCGCAGCTTCGAACAACTGGCTGCCTTCCGACTGCGCCAGGCTTATGGCCTCTACATTCTTATTCTGTTTTGCTAACTCCACCACCCGTGCATTCACGGTGGTGTATTTATCCCACTGATCGCGGAATTGTTGATAGAGCTTACGTTCTTCGTCGGAAGAGATCAGCAGCTCGTATTTTTTCTCATCTTCGGATATCGTGATCAGCTCGCCTTGCATCTTTTGCTCGTAGTGCGGCTTTTTGTTGGTAGCCATGACGTAATTCAATGTGTCGCGCCTGAGGGCTGCGACATCAAATCGCAACTCGGCGATGGTGCGCACGCTCGGCAGCCAGTTGGTTGCGATATCGACGGTGTTGCTATTTGTTCTGGAGAGTTTCACCAGCGAGAAAACTCCCAGGATAAGCACCAATACCAGCACTGACGCAAAACCCAGTCCCAGTTTCACGCCCATGCTCATTTTTCTGAACCAAGCCATAAAAAACACACCTTTCGGCACCACACTGCGGAGATAAACTGCACCGGCCGACTTCTTGAGACCATATAGCCCGTATTTGCAGCACGTACGAGTTTTTCATCGGCGCAGTGGGGTCAGACTTTAGAGCGATTGATGACTGAGGTACGCATCCCGTGGATTGCTGGTAGAACGAAAATCGAATCCGTGTCGGCCAGCGTTCTTCCCGGCAAAAGCCTCGTCCAGATAAAACATTCACAGTTACGAAACGCCCCATGGCTCAGTGCGCAGTCTCGGCTGCTCTGGCCGACTGGCCGGACCCTACAGCGTATACATCCGCGCTGCGCAGAATTGCCGGGATGTCCAGCAATTCCGTAACCCGGTCGCCGATCACCACGGAATAGAGCACCGATTTCCGCGTTGCCGCTGTCTTTACGTCAGCGCGGTCTTCGACAATATCCAGAATCCGGTCCACCACTAAACCAAACGACCGCTCCTCGTGATTAAGCACCAGCACTTGAATCGGCCCCGAATCGGCAGTGGGCAAGGATCGCATGGCTAGCAGTTTGTGGCGGCGCTCTTCCATCACTACGTCCAAACGAACCAATGGCAGAATCTGGCCGCGATACTGCGTCACCCACTGCGTGCCGGACATTTCCACTTGCGCCACAGGAAACTCCTCGAGCCGCGCCAGCGTGCTCAGCGGGATGGCCATACGCGAATCGCCGGGTCCGGCAAACAATAAGAAGGTCTGTTTTTCAGCACCGTTGGCCGCTGCTTCTCCAGCTTTTTCAGTCACCGCGCGATCATGGGTTTCCGTCACCACACTGGCCCGCTGCGCCAGGCCAAGCACATCCAGAATGAGCGCCACTTTGCCGTCGCCCATAATGCTGGAGCCAGCAAAGGTCTTAATCGTCTTGAGCTGTTTGCGCAGCGGCTTCACCACGATTTCCTCGGTGTCATTAATCTCGTCAACCACCAGGCCAAATTGCCGATCGTCGGCCTGCAACACCACGATGCTTACGTTCTGGGCTTCGCTGTTGGCTTTGGTCTCTGCATTTTCAGTCGGTGCATCCATGGCGACTCTTAATTCGCGATCCAGGTAGACGAGCGGCAGCAGCCTTCCGCGCAGGCGATAGACAGGTACGCCGTGAACCATTTCCACGGCGTTATGCGCCTGCTCGGCTTCGATCCGCACCAGTTCCAGCAAGCTGACTTGCGGAATCGCGTAGCGGTCGCCGCCACAAGTCACAACCAGCGCCGGTATGATGGCCAAGGTCAGGGGAATCTTTACCCGAACCGTAGTGCCCGCCCCTCGCGTCGAATGAACCTCCACGTTGCCGCCAATCTTTTCGATATTCGTTTTCACGACATCCATGCCCACACCGCGGCCGGAAACGTTGGTCACCTTTTCCGCCGTGGAAAATCCGGGAAGAAAAATCATGTTGAAAATTTCCCGCTCCGGCATGCGTCCGGCCTGTTCAGCGGTGATCAAGCCACGCTCCACTGCTTTTTTGCGGATGCGCTCTCCATTCAGCCCAGCGCCGTCATCGCTGATTTCGATATTGACTTGCCCGCCTTCGTGAAAAGCCCGCAGAACCAGCCGCCCAGCGCGGTCTTTGCCCGACTTTACACGCTCCTCCGGCAGTTCGATGCCGTGGTCGACAGAGTTGCGCACCAAATGCGTAAGCGGATCTTTGATCGCTTCGATGATGGTCTTGTCGAGTTCCGTCTCCTTGCCCACCATCTCGATCTCCACCTCCTTGCCGCAACCGAGTGCGACGTCGCGCACGGTGCGCGGGAACTGGCCCCAAATATTTCCAATAGGCTGCATGCGAGTCTTCATAACCTGCTCTTGCAGTTCGGTGGCGATGAGATTCATGCGTTCCGAAACGCCCTGCAGTCCGGTGTCGTCCAGCGCATTCGTGAGTTGCATCAACTGGTTGCGCGCCAGCACCAATTCGCCGACCAGGGTCATCAGCTTATCCAGTAAGTTGACGCCCACACGAATAGTGTCAGCCGCCGTGCTCTGCGTTTTGACTTCCAGACTTTGCTGCGCTGCCAGCACGTCTTCCGATTTGGCCAACCCTAAAGCAACGAGAATCTCGCCCAGACGCCGCCGATCCCCCAGTTCCTGCTCTGCCAGCGCCCTTTCGATGTCGGCAGGCTGTACCTGTCCGCGCTCCACCAGCACCCCACCGATTTTTCCTCGCACGGGTTTATGCAGCGCAGGGTCTTTCCTCGGATGAGCTTGAGCGGCAGGAGCAACTGGTTCGGAAGCAGGTTCCGGCGGTACCGAATTTATGATTGCAGATACATCCGCGCTGGGCAGCGGCGTGGAATCGGAAGCCTTTGCCGGCGATGCCTGTGCGTGAACGCCGGCGGGAGTCTGCAGCCGGGTTAAAGTTTCTCGCAGCTCCGGATAATCCGCATCGCCGTCCTGGCCGGTCGCTTTGATCTCCTTCAACATCTGGCGGATCGCATCCACCATACTCAGCAGAGCGGTGGTGATTTCCGGATTCAGGGTCAACTGGCCGTCCCGCAGTCGCGTGAGCAGATTCTCGCCAACGTGCGCCACCTTTTCCAGCTTGTTGAACCCCAGAAAACCGCACGTGCCCTTGATGGTGTGGATGGTGCGAAACACGCCGGCCAGCGCCTCTTTATCCTGCGGATTTTTCTCGAGGCCAACCAAATCCCGGTCAAGCCGGTCCAGGTTCTCGTAACTCTCCACCAGAAAATCTTGGACGATGTCGCTGTCACTCATCGCAGAAGTTCCTTTCCAAATTCAAAGCGCAATCGAATGGGCTCCCCGTGTGGTAAGTGCCCATTCGGAGCCAATAAAAATGGGTGCCCCAGGTCTCGCCGTCTTCGCGAGACCTGGGAGCGGCGGACTTCAGCCTGCTTTCCAATCGGCGAACAAGCTTCCATATCGCGGGACACACACTGCCCTGTTCTTGTTGATCTATCGTCCAACCAGCATTTTTCATTAGGAGTGCATCGGCGAGAAATGGGATCCACCATGAGAAATTTGGCTGACCCGAGCCGGAATCAGTTTGAAGGCGCCACGACCGAACTGCAATGAAGCGGCTGATTTATAACGAAGGACGCAAGGTTAAAACTCTGTGACTTGCCTAAAATAAACCGCGCCGAGGGACTCCGATCGCCCACCATTTCATCGGGACTTTCGCGACGATCAAGAAGGCAATCTCTCGAAGGGGACGAGCGAGCCACCCGCTAAGCAGGTTCCCCTGCAGCATGTCGAGCATCTGGAATCTCATGCAGCGAAACGAAACCGCGCGTACATCGGCTCCAGGGCTGCAAACGTGCTGCAGCAATTCAATTCCTATAGCAACTTGACCAGGTTTGCGCCCGCTCCTTGCGATGACATTCCGTCCAAGCTTCCAACAGGCTCTGATGTCTTTGGCCGCGACCGTCGGAACCGGCTCTCCCGGAGTGCCGAACATAGCTTGAATCTCATCTGGAGCTTGCATAGTAAGGAGCCTCCTGGCTGGCCGCCAAGCATAAGGCGATGTGTCACGGGGATCAAAGTTACGAAAGTAACCTGCTGACAGCCGCTCAAAGGATAGATCGCCACCTCCACGGGCAACCACCACCATTCCGTCGCTTCCTTTAGAATCACATCACGGAAGCGCATGTGGTCCGGTGACCATTGCGGTCTTCAAAACCGTTGATCGTCGTCTTTCGGCGGCGATGGTGGGTTCGACTCCCACTCGCTTCCGCCAATTTTCAGACTTAACTGGGCGCTGCCATGCACTGCGAGCCGATAAGCTGGCACGCTCCTCTGGAGGTGGATTGCTTCACCAACGTTACAAGGACATCGTGTTCTGGGGCATTGGCAAGGCAACTCTACCCAATCATTTTGCGCGAAAGTGTCTTAATTGCGTTCGCAAATCGAACGGGGCGAGACACCTTCATCTGGGTTGCGGGCCCAAGTATCTTTCAGGCTTCGTGAATATCGATGCCAACCCTTTCAACAAAATCGATTTGTGGCTGGACATTAGAAATGGGTTGCCGTTTCCCGCGAGTTCCGCCGATTCCATTTATTCCACGCACATGTTCGAACATTTTTATCCGGACGAATTGCGGCAACTTCTAACAGAATGCCTCAGAGTCTTGCGGCCGGGTGGTGGGATCCGTCTAGTGGTTCCGAGTTTGACGAGCGCGATTGTTGCCTACCGGCAAGAACGTCCCGAATGGTTCAGTGACTATCCGCGGCACTTCGACTCTCTGGGAGGCAGGTTTTCAAACTTTGTTTTCTGCGACGGGCAGCACCGCACGGCTTTCGATCTGAGCTACCTCGACGAAATCCTCCGAGCCGCAGGATTCCGTGATGTGGAGGAATCGGCGGAGGGACGCAGTCGACTGTACCGGGAGAGCGTTCCCCCTTACGAGCCGGAAGATTCCAGGGAGCTTCCTCATTCACTGTACGTCGAGGCCTTCAAGTAAAGGTTTCTGTGATACTCTGCCGCGGAAACGAGGTGTCACCATGCGCGCTTATTTCAACGTACTCAAGTTCGCGTCTTTAGCCGTCCTGCTTTGTAGCGAAGTGTTTCTACCGGCTCAGCAGGCAAACCTGCTGCTTGCTCCTACCCAAGGCGATTACGTTGTCTCCGATTTTCATTTCACGTCCGGTGAAGAGCTACGTGGATTGCGTATGCACTATGCCACCTTCGGAACTCTTACGCGCGATGCGAAGGGCAAAGTAACGAATGCGGTGCTGCTGTTACACGGCACGAGTGGCACGGGAGAACAATTCCTGGCGCCACAATTTGCGGGTGTGCTATTTGGGCCGGGGCAGTTGCTTGACATCACCCGCTACTACGTCATTCTGCCGGATAACGTCGGCCACGGAAAATCCAGCAAGCCGAGCGACGGCCTGCACGCTCATTTTCCCCAATACGATTACGCAGACATGGTTTCGCTGCAGCACGAGTTGCTGGAAAAAGGATTGGGCGTGAACCATCTGCGCCTGATCCTCGGCACGTCCATGGGCTGCATGCATGCTTGGGTTTGGGGCGAAACTTATCCCGATTTTATGGACGCGATGATGCCATTGGCCTGTCAACCGGTGGCGATTGCGGGACGCAATCGGCTGTGGCGCAAGGCGCTGATGGACGGCATTCGCAACGATCCCGATTGGAAAAACGGCGACTACACGACCCAGCCGCACGCGGCGATGGTGACCGCGGCCGACATATTTTATATCGCGGGCGCAGCACCCCTGCAGATGCAGAAGAACTTTCCTACTCGCGAGGCGACCGACGCATCCGTTGATGAATCTGCAAAGCGATTCGTTGCCAGCCACGATGCCAACGACCTGCTCTACGCAGTGAATGCCTCGCGCAACTATGATCCTTCGTCGCAGCTCGAGAAAATCATCGCTCCGGTAATGTTCGTGAATTCGGCCGACGATTTCATCAATCCGCCAGAACTCGGCATCGCCGAACGTGAAATCAAACGTGTGAAGAATGGCCGTTTCGTGCTGATTCCCATCTCCGACCAAACCCATGGGCACGGCACGCACACCTGGGCAGCCGTCTGGCAGCAGTATCTGAAAGAGTTGCTGGAAAAGTCACAACATTAGGGCTGCGAGTTCGGATAAATTTACTCCGATTTAGCGGCGACGCGAGGCCTGAAGCCGTAGCTCGGCCGTCCTGCTGCCAACGGCTTGGCCTGCTTCAGCAGTTCTGAGATTTCGGCTTGGAGCGCGAGCAATTGGTCTTCTCGCAGATCGCTGAAAGCGAAAGGTTGATGGTAGCCCTGCTCCGCCCACATGGGAAACAGCATGGCCGCTTTGCCCCGTACGGTGCGCCCAGTCAGGTGCACGGTCAGGTTGACGGTGACTCCCTCGTCGAGGCACTTGGCCACGTCGAGCAATCCTCCGGTAATTGAAATCCGAAGCATCTTGGCCCAAAGTTGGCGTCCATTTTCGAGCTGGATGTTCGCAGAAGCGGTTCCCCACAGGTTGACACGAGGAGCGCGTATTTTACGGTTGGGCTGGGGGAAGTTGACCATCGCTTTAACTATGTCACGCGTGCCGATGCCGGAACATATTACGAAAGCAGAGATGTGGGCCGAATTCCCGGGATGGAATTCGTACAACATCTTTCGTAATCTCCCGCTGCAAGCTGCTGCATAACATACTGTGTTCGACTATGGACGGCCTCTCCCAAGTGCACGCTCAACTTCGCGCACCGCGAGTGTATCTCGCAGACTTAACCCCGGCGGTGCTTCGCTTTCACGATGGTCAACGCGCTTCCGCGCATCTGCAGGTGCTTTCGGTCAATGGCGGATTGCTTTCCTTGCCTGGACCGATTGATCAAGGCTCGCAGGTCAAGCTAATGTTCCTCACTCGCACCGGCGCCGTACTGGGTGCAGCGGAAATGCTGAGTCCGGTCACCAGCACGCAGCAGCCGTTTCGCTTTGTGGCGCTTCCCGTAGACGATCGCCGCAGATTGGGAGCGGCTATTCAGTCGTCCTTAGACAAGGACGCCGCGAAGCAGGAGGCCGAGGAACAGAGGTGGATGGAGAAGCTGCGAGAGGCATCGAGTTGCGAACATCGCCCGCGCAGGCGGTACTTGCGATTCGCGGCGGGAGCACTCGCCCTCGGAATGCTCTGTTTGGGCGGCGCTTTTTATTTTCTCCAGGTGCACCCCCTTAAATAGATGGCCCCCGAAAACACTCGACGTTGGCAGCGGCATCCGGTGCAGCTACCGGTCCGCATCATTACGGCCAGTGACGTTTCCGAAATAGCCATTCCCGGACTAACGACGGAGATCAGCCGCGGCGGCATGGCGCTTTATGGCGGAGTGCCGCTGCAGCCGGGCGATTTGATGCAGGTGGAATTCGAAACCTCCGAACGCGTTCGCGTGGCTGCATCAATCCGCGATCGCAACGGCTATTGTTTTGGGTTGGAATTTCTTGGGCTTTTGCCAAGCGACAGTACCGAAGCTCCCGAAGCACGATTTGCCGAAAACACTGCGCAGTCACTACCGACTGCGGCTATGCGCGATGCCACGCCAGTCCGAGCGATGGGCGGAGAGAACGAGATACTGGCGCTGTTTCTGGAAAGACATGAAGCCTATCTTCGTCAAAGAGACATGGAGATCAAGAGACTGCGCGACGAGATTCAGGAGATCAGAGAATCGCGCAGGAAGATTGAGTTGCTGATTCTGCGGCAGGTGTTGGACCGTTCGCGCTAACCCCTATTCAACTCTCTTATTAATGGCTAAACGCCAATCGCGCCATTATTCTCCCCCTCAGTTGTAAGTCGGCCCGACTTCAAGCGTGGGCTGTGCGAACGCAGGTGGAACTGCCTTGGGAATAGAACCATGTCGAGCTCGAGTTTCGAAGGGAAAGTGTGCCCCACGACAAGGCCGTTGATCCAGCCGGCCGGTCCTTTGTGGACGTATAGATATCCCGTTTCATAATCCACATCGATTGGGCCAAATCTGTTGGAAAACTCAATAGGCATCAGGAACGAATCCCTCGGAGAAGTGATTCCGCGGCGGACCGCATCGTTAGGATTATTCAGAAAACCCTGGGGAAAAATCGAGATCGAAAGCTTGTCGTTCCCGGCATCGTAGAAGCGCCACTTCAGACCTCGGTTCGATTGTCCCAGGCCGAATTTCGCCGGTGCCCCCGAATCGCGAACTCGTAGCCAGGCATTTTCGTAAGTGAGTTGGACACGCTCGCCGACGCCAAAATTAATATCAACGTCAGGCGTGTGCGAGACCGATTGGTTGCTATACAAAAATGGCATATATCCAAAATTGATCTCCCAATTAAGGTTGCCGGGCGTGCCCGGATCATTCGTGTAATAGGGAGGTCCACCCTGGGCAAATGCGGTGGTAGCAAACGCAAAGAAGAATACGCAGATAAGGACTAGCCTGCGCAACATACCTGCAGCGCCGAGATGGGAGAAGGGAAGGGCCACAAGCAAATCATCGTGAGACTCCAGCTCGCCTCAGCGGCGAGTCCAGAAGAATTTTATATCACAGGGAGTTGTTGACCGGCGCTTCTCCTCCTGTTCGGTCATTTTCGATTTGCGTCAGATCGCAGATCGGTTGCAGCCAGTCGCGTAGCAAAGAACGCGCACCGGCGAGGAGGGAGTGGCAGTGGACCATACGACTGCGCCGTTTCAATCGCGAAGCCGTAAGAAACGAGCCGATGGCACAGTTCCCGGACGTCGAAAAGCCGCACTCTGTGAGCCTCATGGCTGCGCCGGTACAGCTTACCGACGCGGCGAAACATTTCTATGTCCCTAACCAACGTCCTCTCCGACTGATTTTCTGTCGTGTCAACAAGTACGGCCCAGTCGTCACCTGACCACCAAGTGCGTCCGGCCAGAGAACGCTCGCCAAGCCCAATGATGTCGAAGATGAACATGCCTCCTTCAGGCAAGGCCTCGGCGACACGCTGAAAGAAATGGCTTACGAGACTATTGGCGTCGGCATCCTCGGCGTGGTAGGTCAAAGGTTCGCCTAGAGCAACCACCGCGTCGTAACCGCGAATTTCTACTTCATACGCGGACGCGTGCACGAAGTGTGCGGTCGGAGCATTGGCGCGAGCAAGCTCCAGCAGCTCGGCAGAAGTATCTACGCCTGTTACGTCGAACCCTGCATCCATGAGCGCTTTTGTCAAAGGTCCGGCGCCACAGCCGACATCCATTACTCTTCGGACCGGAGTCCTAGAACTTTGAAGGCGCCGCACAATCTCCCCGGCTGCACCGCGTGCGAGGTCTTCAAATGCCGTTGCGTGGATATACGCCAGATCGCGCTGGTAAAGCGTTCGCATGGGCAAACTCCGCCTCGTTCACTTGCGGTACACCACGCCGCCCTTCATCACAAAACTCACTCTTTTCAATACGCTGATGTCCTGAGACGGATCTCCGGGGACGGCGATCACATCGGCAAAGTAGCCGGGTTTCAGTTCGCCAATCTGTCCTTGCCAGCCCAGCAATTTGGCTCCATTGATCAGATCGGCTTGCAGCGCGGCCAGCGGAGTCATTCCGTATTTCACCATCAGCTCAAACTCGCGCGCCTGCGTGCCGTGAGGAAACGGGCCAACGTCCGATCCAACAGCCATGGGTACACCAGCCGCCAGTTGCTTGCGAAATTCAAGCGCATGCAAGTCGAGCATCTGGCGATCACGTGCTCCCAGCTCGGGCGAGGCTGCATGTTCGGAGAAGTATTCGAAGATAGTGAAAGTCGGCACCGCGAAGATTTGCTTTTCGCGCATGATCCGCATGGTCTCGTCGCTCAAGCTGATTGGCGTGATCGATGGAGGCCACGCCAGCCTGCGCCGCGTAGAGCGTGCCCGGCTCGCCCGTAGCGTGAACCGCAACCCGCTTGCCGGAGCGGGCAGCTTCGTCGACCGCGGCTTTGAGTTCGGCTTCTGTGTATTGATAAATCGTGGAGAAGCGGCCATCGCGAACCGTGTCAGGACCAGTCTCGTAAATCTTAATGAAATCCGCTCCCTCTTTGAGCTGCCCGCGAATCGCAGTCACGAGTTCGGCGGAATTGTTCGCATAGGTCGCATTCGAAAGCACGTGTTGCGCCGGATTGAAGTGATTGGCATCTTCATGTCCGCCGAGAATGTCGATGGCGTTCCCGCTGATGCGCAGGCGTGGTCCCGGAACCAATCCCTGATCGATCGCGTTGCGCACTGCGGTGTCGGCCGAGCCCGCTCCTTCGGTGCCCATGTCGCGCTCCGCGGTGAACCCGGCCATGAGATCGTCACGAGCGGCCAGAACTGCAGTGATCGTCCGCTGCGGCACCGACTCTTCCACGGTCTGCAAGTCTTCCGCACCGGGATGCAGAAACAGATGCACGTGAGCGTCAATCAACCCGGCAACAAAGTGCTGTCGCCCAAATCGATGACTTCCGCGCCTGCGGGGTGGGCCACCTTTGTTCCAACCTCGGCAATTCGCTCACCTTGCACCAGCACTTCGCCGGGCGTCAAGGTGCGACCGCTCTCGATTTCCAGCAGATGCGCGGCATGCAGCACGATCGCGTGCGCAGAGTCCGGTCGAGTCTGGGCGTTTGAAATAACCATGCACAACGAAACCAGAACAGCCAGGGCAGGGAAGAACTGTGTTGTTTTCATGTTTCGAAGGATAGTACCACTGGAGCGGTGGAATTGAGTGCGGGAGCGTACTGAATGGCCCAACGCTACGCCACAGGGCCCAACACGACAGTAACGTCGTAAGGGGCAGGCCCGGGGCGATAGCATTAGGATTGATCGGTTCCTATTCGAGCTGAAGGAGTCTCGCATGCGTCAAGCGCGGAAAGTCGTCGCAGTTATCGGCGCAATCTTGTTTATTGCAGCCAGCGGCTACGGACAATCGCTGGGAGACGTGGCGCGCGAACAGCGTCAGAAGCAGGCAAAGGAAGCCCAGCAAGCTAAGGACGGGCACGCCACACGCAAAGTGCTGACCAATGAAGACCTTCCCGCGGCCCCGGAATCGGCCTCGACTACCTCTATCAGCACCGGCCAGCACAACCCTGCTCCCGCATCGCCTGCGTCGAACGACACCCGCGCAGGAGAACGGTGGAAGGCGATGATCGAAGTGCAAAAGAACTCAGTCGCATCCTTGCAGAGCCAGATTGACCAACTGAATTCCTCTATCCAGTTTGCTTCGGGAAATTGCGTTGCCAACTGCGTGCAGTGGAACGAACAGCAGGTTAAGAAGCAGGACGATGTGCAACGAATGCAACAGCAACTGGAGCAGCAGAAGAAACAGCTCGAAAACATGCAGGAATCCGCGCGCAAAGCCGGATTGGGCAGCTCGGTCTATGAGCCGTAGAGCTTGGTCCATCTTTCACCTAGATTTGTCATCCTGTTAAATTTGCATCCTGAGCGGAGGCGTTGTTCGCGAAGCGAACGACGCCGCAGTCGAAGGACCCCCGTGTCGGTAATTCACAGAAAAGTATCAGGGAGTTTTCACACTGTGTGCTGTCGGCAGTTTGTTTGGAATGCCCTTTCACTTCAGCGTGACACAATCATCCACGGGGTCCTTCGGCTGCGCTCAGGATGACAAATTTATGTCTGGCGAATTCTAGCCGAGCTCATTCCGGGTCAATCGCCCGATCCAGATAAATCCAAAGCACGCGCGAGAACAACGCCAGGCTCGGGAGCCAGCGGCAAGAACAGCAAAATTCCCCACACCGCTATTTTCTGCAACGACCACGACGTCAGAGCCCAAAGCAAGAGGCAAAGCGCAACGATGGTGATCAAAGCCAGACCGTAGCTGATGTACATGGCTCCCAGAAAATATCCCTGCTCGCGCTCAAACTTCAAACCGCAATTGGGACAGGTTTCGTGCATGCGGGGAAATCCGCCGAAGATTGACGTACGAAAAATTCCCGCGGCGCGGCAGCGCGGGCACAACTGGCGCGCGATTGCCGACAGCGTCGATCTTTTCGCTATTTGCATGAAGATTTCCGAGCTGTGCATAACCACGCAGCAATTCCGGCTTGAGTGTAAAATCTCGGGTGACGTATCATCGAGGCACACAGCCGTGATTGGCCGAAGGCTCTCGCATTACAACGTGCTCGCAGATCTAGGAGCCGGTGGCATGGGCGTGGTCTATCTCGCTCATGATACCCGGCTGGATCGCGACGTGGCCATCAAGGTTCTTCCCAGCGATCGCCCGCTAACTCATACGGCACGTCGCCGCTTCCAGCGCGAGGCTATGGCCGCTTCTGCCCTGAACCATCCCAACATCATTACTATTTATGAAGTGAACTCGCAGGACAACACCGAGTTCATCGTAATGGAGTATGTGCGCGGCGCGACGCTCGCGTCGATCCTGAAAAAGCGCGCCCTGCCTTTCCCCGAAGCCATTCGTTACAGCATTCAGATTGCCGACGCGCTTACCAAGGCGCACGCCGCCGGCATCATTCACCGTGATCTGAAGCCGGGAAACGTCATGGTGACCGAAGACGGTTTGGTTAAGGTACTCGATTTTGGCTTGGCCAAATTCGATCCCGCAATGGCTACCATTGACAGCGACACCAATGGCGCTGAGCGCACCAACCAATTCACTTTGACCTTGCCGGGATCGCTTACCGGCACTGTAGCTTATATGTCTCCCGAGCAGGCGCGCGGGGAAACGGTGGATACGCGCACCGATATTTTTTCCTTCGGCATCGTGATGTTCGAAATGTTCAGCGGACATCTACCTTTCATCGGCGCGAATTCCGTAGCCCTGCTGCACAATCTTCATTTCAGCCCCCCTCGCGACCTCACCCAATTGCGTCCGGATGTTCCGAAGCCGCTGGTTTCGCTGATATCGCGCATGCTGGAAAAAAACATCGACAAGCGCATTCAGACCATGGCCGAAGTTGGCAGCGAGTTGCGGCGAAGCGCCGTGGGTTTGGTCGATGGACCGCTGACCTGGCACCCGAGCGAAGCCACAATCGATGTCGCAGGATCGCCAAGCTATCGCAAGAAGCGTTTCTCGCAGCGGCAGGTATGGCTTCGTCGCCATTTTATTTGTGCTATTGCTTCTGGCAGGAATCGCAGGCTGGCGCTGGCACAAACGGTCACAACCGGTTCAACCGGCTGCTAACCAAGAGATGCCGGTAGAAGACAATGCCTACGCGCTCTATCGGCGCGCCCGCGAAGACTTGGACCATTCCGATCGCGACGGCAATATCGATGCCGCGATCAAGCTGCTAGGGCGAGCAATCCAACTAGATCCGCAGTCTGCGGTTAGCTACGCGGCGTTAAGCGAGGCCTACGCATACAAGAACACTTTTAATCCTGATCCGCAATGGATGAAGCTGGCTTCTGAAGATGCGAACAAAGCGGTCGCCTTGGATAATTATCTTGCTGCCGGCCATGTCTCGCTCGGCATGGTGAAGATGAGCGCCGGCGATTCAGACGAGGCGGAAACGCAGTTCCGCACCGCCGCCACCCTCGATCCGAAAAGCGCCGTACCTCATCGCGACCTCGTCCTGCTCTACAACAAGACCGGAAAGGCCGATCAGTCCGCAGCGGAAGTAAAGCGTGCGCTTGAACTGGACCCCAAAGATTGGAAAACCTACATGGCGATGGGCTTGGATGCTTATCAGGCCGGCCGCTTCAAGGAAGCCGCTTCCGCTTGGGAAATGGCTTTGAAACTTGAGCCTGACAACGTACCCGCGCTGCGAAACCTCGGCGCCGCTTATCACACACTAGGACGCGACGACGACGCAGTCGCCACCCTCCAACATGCCCTCGAAATCAAGCCATCAGCTGATGTTTATACCAACCTGGGAACCATCTTGTTCTACCAAGGCAAGTATGACGAATCGGTCCCGGCTTTCGAGAAGGCAGTGGCCCTCAATGCCAATAATTCCGGGATTTGGGGCAATCTAGCCGATGCTTACCGCTGGTCCAGCGGGAAAAAGGATAAAGCCAAAGCCGCCTACCAGCAGGCCATTCAGTTGGTGCGCGACGAAATCGTCAAAAGCCCCACGCAGACAGACCTGAAGGCGGACTTGGCGATGTATCTCGCTAAGTCTGGTGACAAAAGTGCGGCCTTGAAGGCGATGGAACCAGTCGAGGAAGCCCACACCCAGGACCTTACCGTTCTTTATGATTCTGCCGTGGTTTATGAGCTGTGCGGTCAGAGAGACAAGGCTCTGCACTCACTGCTGGCGGCAGTGCAGGGCGGCGAGGACCTGAACGACATTAAGAACGAACCGGAATTCGTCTCCCTTCGCGCCGACCCCCGCTACCATCTGCAAATCCTGAACGCCGCCGCCAAGCCTTCCCCATAAACACCGCCGGAATTTTCCTTGACTTTTCAACGCTCGCGGATAAGACTCGACCCCGCACCTACAGGGCCCAAAACAACTTCTGCAAACAAGGGAGACGACGATGAATTACCTTCTCAACCTGGGTTTTTCCCTCGCTGCTACGAATAATGCAAACTTTAACACCGACAATTCCAATCCCAATCCCCTGCTTCGCTCCGCCGTTTGGCTGTCAGGGGGAGCTGCCATCCCGCTACAAGACAGCTTCTTTCAGATTATGCCGGCGATGGCGCAGAGCGATTGGGCTTTTGCCCAGTCAGCAGGGAGTGGATTGCAAACAGAAGCAAATGGGCAGTACAACATCCTGGTTCGCATCTTCCAGGTGGACACCCCGCCATCGGCCGCCTACACGCTTGTCTTGAACACGGTTTTCGGCCAGGGATCAGATACGCAACCCACCAGCCCTGGACCGCAGTCTCCACTGCTAGTGAATGGTTTGCCGCGCACCGTGATCGACAGTCTGCAACTGAAGTTTGCCAGCCCGCAGCAGCAGCAACCGTATTGGTCAAATCCTTCGTCCGACGGGGCTTGGACGTTCTGCCTGGGCACGATCCACGGAGCGGACAACACCTATAGTTTCGTCACCGGGGCTTCGATCTGCACCAATCCAACTACGGGTTCGCCCATCTACCAGTATGGTATTGATCCGAGAGTTATAGTGGGAATGGGTCTTAAACACAGACGCCGACATGACGCGGCGTAGTCTTCCGTCGTTTCTCGTGGGCCGTCGAATCGCCTGACTCGACGGCCCGCTGTGTAGGCGCGGGCGTCCTCGCCCGTGCGGAATCAAACTAGAATTTCGGGTAATTAGAGTTCGGCTGGGCCGCGCTACTTCTTGCGATTAGGCTGTTGCGGCGACGCCACAATCGCCCGCCGCACCGGAACGATGGCGCCGCGCGCAGGATCAGTGGCGGCATTGGCCCGCGCCAGCACTTCTTCCTGGATGTACTTCACGAAATCCTGAATCTGGCGCTGCATTTCTTCCATGCGCTCGCGCATCTGCAGAATGATCGCCATCCCGCTGATGTTCACGCCCAGATCGCGCGCCAGCGACAAGATGAATTCCAGCCGCTGCAAATCTTCGTCGGTATAGAGACGAGTGTTGCCCTCGGTGCGCGACGGCTTCAGCAATCCTTCGCGCTCGTACAACCGCAGCGTCTGCGGATGGATGCCATACATCTCCGCCACCGACGAAATCATGTACGCGCCCTTGGATTTGCGCTTGGTCATCGCCTCTAATTTACAACAAAGGCAAGCGGCCACGGATTAAACCGATTATCTAGGTTTGTTGATCTGTGCCAATCCGCGCAATCCGTGGCGTGATTTCTTAGGCCGCCGCTTCCGGGTTTTTCCTGAGCCGGAGTCCAGCCCTCGGGCTTTAGAGCGTGATTCAGAAGATAGGCCACAACCCCAGCGGCGATAAGCAGCATTCCGAAGGCGAACGAACTCATTCCCAGCACCTGCTCGGTCTCGCTGCGGATTACGGAGAATCCCAGCAGCAGCATGGGAGGAATGCCGACTGCGACTGCTCCGAACATCCCGCCGGGAACGCGGAACGGGCGAGGCAGTTCTGGTTCCCGCACGCGCAAGCACAATGAGCGCGATGAATTCCAGCGATAAGACTGACGCCATAGAGAAGAATATCGATCGTCACCAGGCGCTCGAAACCTAAACCCAAGACACAAGGCCCAGCCATCGCGCAAACCAAATCGCCACCCACGGCGCCCGCGAACGAGGATGCAGTTTGCCAAAGACGCGAGGCAACATCCCGTCCTGCGCCATGGCCAAAGGCAGGCGCGAATAACTCATCACCAGCGCATTGAACATTCCAAAGCCGCTGATCATTCCGCCGAGCGCGAGGCCGACGCGAAGCAGCGGGCCGCCGAGCAGGCCTGCGATGTCCGCCCAAAATCCAGTCTCCCATGCGCTCGAGGAAAGTCCAGTCATCCACATCGCGGCCACGGGCACGATGTAGCTCAAAGCCACGATCGCAACCGCAACCAGCATGGCGCGAGGATAAGTCCGCTGCGGACGCTCCACTTCGGTCGCAATGGTCGACGCATTGTCCCAGCCCATGTAATTCCACATGCAGATGAGCAGACCCGTAAGGATGTCTACAGACGAAGCTGTAGGTTTGGTCACAACATGAGCTAGTGCTCCGAACTTAAATGGCGCGATGGCCACGATCAAAAGAAACGGCGCAGAGAGCACGAAGAAAAGCCAGAGCGAAGTTGTCGAAACTACGCGAACGCCGGCAATATTCAAAAGCGCGCAAACGACGACCACCGCGAACCCGACGGCCCAGCCTCGTGATCCCGCAGCGAACCAGGGAAACAGGCGCGTGAGATAAAGCACAAACAACGTCGGGTAAATCGCCATGTCGAAAATCGACGCCACCAGCGACAGCCAGGCTTCCTGAAATCCCCAGAAGTTGCCCATGGCGCGGCGCACCCACGCGTAGTATCCGCCCTCGAAGGGCAGAGCACTCGACAGTTCGCCAATCATGAATGCAGTGGGAAGGCTCCAGAGAATCGGAGTCAAGAGAAGAATCAGAATGGCTTTGCCATAGCCGGCGCCGTGCACGATATCTTCCGTGCCATAAGTTCCGCCCGATACCATAAAAAAGGTAGCGGCGACGAGTGGCCACAGGGTGAGGCGAACGGATTTTTTCCGGTGAGGGGGGATCACGGCGGGCTGAAATGTTTGGCGCGGCGCGCTAGCTGTTGCCAATTTCTATGTGTTCCTCCTCTGGGGCGAATCACTCTCAGCCACCCCGTCGCTTGAAAGCCGCTCTGGGCCTCCCGGTAAGTAAGATTCCGGAAGCTGCGCTGGAGTTAGTTCGCACTGTAGAGATTACGGCAAATTCACAGGGATGCAACAAATTTCTGAAAAAAATTTGTGCTGTAGGGAGAGTACTGGAGTAATCAGGACGTCAACCACACTGGACACAAAGGTTCACAAAATTTTTCCTGAGCCTTTGCTGTTCGGAGCTCGCCCTGAGCAGGAGTCAAAGGGTGGTTAGTAACTTTCTTAGACGTTCTTCCAAAGTTCGGCGCGTGGGATCTTCGGGATTCAGCTTCGCCAACTCGCGCAGGATTTCCTTGGAGCGCTCATCGCGGGGCATGGGGACTGCAGTCTTGATTTCGACGATCTCATCTCCGCGCGTGCCTTCTTTCGTGGCCGATGGAACGCCCTTTTCGCGCAGCCGCAGCTTCTGGCCTGACTGGGTTCCGGGCGGGATCTTCAGCATGGCGCGGCCGTCGATGGTCGGAACCTCAACTTTAGCGCCAAGCGCCGCTTCGGTGACGGTGACGGGGACAGTCAGGTGAATGTCGTCGCCTTCGCGATGGAAAATAGGATGGTCTGCGGCGCGGATAATCACATAAAGGTCGCCGGTCGGGCCACCATGTGCTCCAGCATTGCCTTTGCCGGGAATGCGAATGCGCTGGCCGTCACGCGTGCCGGCCTTGATGCGAACCTCGAGCGGTTCGGTTTTTTCGACAGTCCCTTCGCCGTGGCAGGTGGAGCAGGTTGTTATGTTTTTCCCAGTACCGTGGCAGCGCGGACACGTGACGTTGAACTTCATGCGTCCGCCAGTCTGAGTGACTTGACCGGTGCCGCCGCACTCCGGACAAGTGCCCGGCAATTCGGTGTATCCCTTGCCATGACAAGTGGCGCAGACGTCGCGCCGCGTAATGTTCAGCCGCATGACCCCGCCGCGAATTGCCGTCCAGAAGGGAACATTGACCTGATACTCGAGATCCGACCCCGGCTCCGGCTCGTCACTAACCGCACCTCCGCGCCCTCCGCTGAACATGCCGGAGAAGATGTCTTTGAAACCTCCGCCCCCGCTGCTGGTGCTGGAGGCGCGTCCGCGCCCACCCCCCTCGAATAGATCGGAGAAATCGAAGCCGCCGAAATCAAAATTCGCGCCCTGATTTCCCCCGCCGCGGGGCTGCCCGCCACCTGGGAATCCGCCGCCCGGGAAGCCAGAGGAATTTCCGCCTCCAGTCCCTCCGCCCGCGCGAGCATAGGCGTCGGCCGTGGCCGGATCAATGTTGTCCGAATAAAATCCGAGTTGATCGTAAATCTTGCGCTTCTTGGGATCGCTCAGAACATCATTGGCTTCAGACAGCGCCTTGAACTTTTCCTCAGCAGCCTTGTCCCCGGGATTGACATCGGGATGGTATTTGCGCGCAAGTTTCCGGAAGGCTTTGCGAATCTCCTCCGCGGAGGCAGATTTCTTTACTCCGAGGATCTCGTAGTAATCCTTTTTGGTGGTGGTAGCCATCTCTTCGTATTGTCATCCTGCTGCGGCGTCGTTCGCTTCGCGAATGGCGCCTCCGCTCGTCGAAAGGATCCCGGCGTTGGCCTTAATTCTGGATCTTATGTCTGTCGGCTTCGAGCACGCCGATACGCTCGTACTTCGGCGCATCCACATAAACCGGAATCCGATTGAACCCAGTCAGGGATTGCGCGAAGACGTACCAACGACTCTCGTCCTCCGCGTAATTCAAAAAATATACTTGCCCGTTCGCTTCAAATTGCAATTTCAATCTCCCCTAAGAAAAGCAGCCACGGACCTCACAGACTTCACGGCTGTTTTCGTTCCAGAACCGCGACCATCCGTGCCAATCCGTGGCCAAGCTCTTCGCGATCGTTATTTCTTGTCCTCTACGTCCACGTACTCTGCATCTATTACGCCTTCGTCTTTTTTGGCTTTGCCGTTGGACGAATGGTCTCCACCTGCGCCCGCTCCGGCTTCTGGGCCGGCTTGCGGTGCGCCTTGCGGGGCTTGCGTTGCTTTGTACATTTGCTCCGCCAGTTTGTGCGAGGCTTGCGTTAGCGTTTCGCGCGCCTTTTCCATTGTGGCTTTGTCGTTGCTTTCCAACGCTTTCTTTGCGTCGGCGATTGCGTTCTCGACATCGCCCCGTTCCGAGCCGGAGATTTTGTCGCCCTGCTCGCGCAGCATCTTCTCGACGCCGTAGACCATGGAGTCGAGTTGGTTCTTGGCGTCGATCGCTTCGCGTTGAGCCTTGTCTTCCGCCGCGTGTGCGTCGGCTTCCTTGGCCATGCGCTCGACTTCATCCTTGCTCAGACCGGAAGACGACGTGATCGTGATCTTCTGGTCCTTGCCCGTGGCCATATCTTTCGCGGTCACGTTGAGAATGCCGTTGGCGTCGATGTCGAACGTCACCTCGATCTGCGGCACGCCACGCGGAGCCGGTGGCAATCCGGTCAGGTGGAACTTGCCCAGCGTGCGATTCTGCGCCGCCATCGGACGCTCTCCTTGCAACACATGAACTTCGACTGAAGTCTGGCTATCGGCCGCCGTCGAGAACGTTTCCGTCTTGCGCGTCGGAATCGTCGTGTTGCGCGGAATCATCGGCGTCGCAACTCCGCCCAGCGTTTCAATCGCCAGCGTCAGCGGAGTCACGTCGAGCAACAGCAGATCCTTGACTTCGCCGCCGAGCACGCCGCCCTGAATGGCTGCGCCGATCGCGACTACTTCGTCCGGATTCACGCCCTTGTGCGGCTCTTTGCCGAACAGCTCTTTTACCAGCGCCTGAATGCGCGGCATACGAGTCTGTCCGCCGACCAGCACGACTTCATTGATCTTGCTGGCGTCGATGCCCGCGTCTTTCATGCACTGTTTGCATGGACCGACCGAGCGCTGAATGATGTCTTCCACCATCGATTCCAGCTTCGCCCGGGTCAACTTCTTGACCAGGTGCTTCGGACCGCTGGCATCGGCAGTGATGAAGGGCAGATTGATCTCGTGCTCCATGGTCGTGGAGAGTTCGATCTTCGCCCGCTCCGCCGCGTCGCGCAGACGCTGCAGCGCCATTTCATTGCCCTTCCCGCGCAGGTCGAGACCTTCGTCCTTCTTGAATTCGTCAATCAACCAATCGACAATGCGCTGATCAAGATTGTCGCCGCCGAGGTGAGTGTCACCGTTGGTGGCTTTCACTTCGATCACGCCTTCGCCGACTTCGAGGATCGAAATATCAAACGTACCGCCGCCGAAGTCGTAAACCGCGATGGTCTCATCCTTCTTCTTATCGAGACCGTACGCCAGCGCCGCCGCCGTGGGCTCATTGATAATGCGCTTCACATCCAGCCCGGCAATCTTGCCCGCATCTTTCGTGGCCTGCCGCTGGGCGTCGTTGAAGTACGCAGGAACGGTGATCACCGCGTCGTTAACTTTCTCGCCCAAATAATCTTCCGCCGCCTTCTTCAGCTTCTGCAGAATCATGGCGGAAACCTGCGGAGGCGTATATTCCTTGCCCTGCGCCAGCACCGCGACGCCGTCGCCCTGCTTCACGACTTTGTAGGGCACCATCTTGATCTCTTCGCCAACTTCGTCGTAGCGGCGCCCCATAAACCGCTTGATCGAATAAACCGTATTCTCCGGATTGGTGATGGCCTGGCGCTTGGCCACCTGCCCCACCAACCGCTCGCCGGTCTTGGTAAATCCCACGACCGACGGGGTAGTGCGCCCACCTTCTTCATTGGGGATAACCTTGGGTTCGCCACCCTCCATAACCGCCACGCAAGAGTTGGTGGTTCCGAGGTCAATACCTATAATCTTGGCCATAACTGGCTCCTCCTAAACTTAGATAAGTCCTGTGTAATCAATAGATTTATGATTACGAACCGTACTATCCTAAGACTTGAGTGAATCGTTGTCAAGGTTTTAGATGCGGGAGGAGATGAGGAGGATGCGGCACTGTCTGCCAAAAACACAAACATCGCTTCCGAGACGAGCGGCGGATCGGGAAACAAGGACAGAAGGCGCGTCTGCGCGAGTCTTCCGCAACGCAGGAGCACCGGGCAAGAGATTCCGATCATCCCCCCGCGTCCTATAATGCGGGAAGAATGCCCCCGCGTCCTAAGCAGCACCACTACGTGACCAAAGCATACCTGGATGGATTTCTTGAGCCGGGATGTGCACAGCTCATCTGCTACGGCCGGCACAGACAGGCTCCTTTTTGTCGGACGCCGCAAGACCTAGCAACCCAACGCAACTATCACTCCTTCAAGAGGGCAGACGGAACCTGGGACGACAGTCTGGAACTGAGGCTTCAAAAGGAAATTGATGACCCGGGACTATACGTGCTCCGTCAGCTCGCCGATGGCAAGTCCCATCTTAGCTGGAAACAACGTGATCAAATGTCTCTGATCGTGGCGACGCAGCGATTCAGAGTTCCACACATAAGACAAGTGATCGACTCGCAGAACCTAGAGGCTCTGCGTGAGTGGCTTTCTGAGTACGAACTCAGGGAGCAGGAAACCGGGGGCAAGCCAGGTCGCATGATAATTGGCGTTTCCGGAGGCCTGAGGCCCGATAGGAAACGTGAGATCGAAGTGACGAAAGCCGACCTCAAGGAGATGCTGGAAACATACGAAAGCGATCCCGAAGGGTTCAGTCGCGAGGAGTTCATGAATCTGGCAGCAAAGTTCTCGAGAATATTCAGAACGATGAAATGGACGATGTATTACGCGCCAGGCCCAGGCAGATTCATTACCTCTGATTGCCCAGCGGCGATGTATTTTGCGCGAAAGGACATAGATACAATTTCGATCGCGCGGCCAGACTGTCGAATCCTGTTTCCTTTGTCAAAGTCGTCCCTGCTGTTAATGGAACACGACATGGCCCTAGTTGCCAAACTCAAAGAGATTGGGCCCACCCCACGCGGCAGGAAATTACTGAACAGATTGCCTGAAATCCGAGTTGCGACTGCATCGGCTGGCGACGTTCAGTCCTTCAACCAGATCCAGGCTGAGCAGGCATCTCGTTGGGTCTTCGCTGGACAGCAAAGCGATTGGCTGATCGCGAGGCTGCAACGTGGATCAAAGAACGTTCGTCAGGTGGTAAGAAAGGTAAATAGAAATTTGACCATGGTCGCTGCCGTCGAAGGCGAGTAACCTGGCGGGATACCGCGCCCACCGGGCGGCAGCACATCCAGGGGGCTGGCCCAACTTTACGTTCTGGTAAAGTTGGGGACGACGACGTCGGCGGTCGCGAATGGAAAATCCCGACGGAGGGTGCGTGGCTGGCCCACCTTTGCAAAAAACCGCAAAGGTGGGCCAGCCACGGACATATTACGTTCACAGTGGTGGTAAGCATATGGTCCATACCCCTCTTGCTAAGTTTCGAGCAGTGTATTGTTCCGGCGCGTTTATCCCGGATGCGGATGCTGTTGTCGCCTTGTCACTTCTGTTCGAGAAAGTTCATCTGCCGAACAACATAGAAATAATCCGGAGTTTTGTCACCAAGTATCGTCTGTCTGCAAGCCCGTCCGCGCGAATCCGCTCCATTAAGGTACGTTCCGAAGAGGGTGAGGATCCTTTCTCGGATCTCACTATTGAACAGCAGGACACCGCAAGGCTTTACCTAGCATGGGCGATGCAATTCGCTTACGCCTACTCGGAACTCTTTGGAATTGTGCTGGAGTCTGAGCTTTTTCCAGATAACAGAATTGTCTCCACCGAGCTTGTCAAAAAAGGCGGGCCAGGCGAACGCAATACCTACAGGATATCTTTCTCCCAGGAGGCCGAGCTCAGAGGGGGAGACGAAGAATACTTTCTGAAATTGATAGAAAGCGGATATGTGCCGGTGGTCGGTCGTTTTCACGTTTCATCGCCAATGTGTGAGTACCAGGATAGGGCAACCGCTAAACAACTCGCTGCGCTACTCGCGATGGAATCCGTCAAGATGGTCTTGCCGCGCACGAAGAGTGCCAGACCTGAGGTAATCCTTGAGGCTCGCGACCGATTGCGTGATCAGTTGCCACCGTTTTGGTCTTCCATGCTAAAGGCTTCGGTTGAGCTGAAAAAACTGATCGGGGCCTCCGACACACATCGCGAGATCGCGCGGGAGGCTCGAGATGTGGTTGACCGGACTATTCGCCCAGCTGTCATTGACCTTGCCGCAAGACTAGAGAAGGACCGCAAGGACTGGTTCTATAAGATACTTTCACCAGTGAGAAGCGGTTTGCGCCTTTTTGTCGGTAATCCGCCAGTGACACAGCAGCAACTGCTCACAACCGCACTTGTTCTCGCATCGGATACCTGCGTATCGATTGCCGAGAACATTCACACGATTGAATCGCTCAAGCGGGAAGCAGGTCTTACCTACCTCCTTGATCTTTCCGAAATGTTCGCCTCTGATCCGGTAGGAAGCTGAAACCCGACGGGCGGCCGGGTGCCCCAGGTCTCGCTGGGTTTGCGAGACCTGGGAGGGCCGCCTCGAAGTTCACTTGTCACAGACAGGCCTCTTCTCTAATTTTTCTTCGCTCTATCCATGACCGAGAGCCTGCGTCGATTTTGTCGACCCCGGTACGGGCATTCAGGTTGGGGTCGGTTCGCAGTTTGCACGGTTCTGATGGAAGCGGTGTGGCGACGGCTCCCAGGTCTCGCAAAGACGGCGAGACCTGGGGCACCCTAAAGTAGCGCACCCTGACGTCGGGCACACCAACTCACCATGAACGATTCTGGCCTCGAAGTTCACTTGTCACAGACAGGCCTTCTCTGATTTTTTTACTCTCTATTCATGACCGAGGGCCTGCACCGATTTTATGGCGGTAGGGACTTGCACTTTCTGACGTTCAGTTGTTACCGACGCCGACCTCTGTTCAGGAACGAGGTTTATTGTGATTTGTTTCTGAAGATTCTGGAACGGGTTCGCCGACGTTATCGGCTGGTGGTGTTGGGGTATGTCGTCATGCCGGAACACGTTCATTTATTGGTGAGCGAACCGCAGCGGGAGACGTTGTCGACTGCGGTGCAGGCATTGAAGCTGGGGTTTGTTCGCAGTTTGCAGTGTTCTGGGGGAAGCGTCGTGGCGGCTCCCAGGTCTCGCAAAAACGGCGAGACCTGGGGCACCCTAACCTCGGGCGCCTTAACCTCAAGCACCCCGACATCGGGCACACCAACTCACCCTGAACGATTCTGGCAGGCGCGGTTTTATGATTTCAATATCTGGACAGAGCGCAAGCGGATTGAGAAGCTTCGTTACATTCATCGCAATCCGGTGGAGCGCGGGTTGGTGGCCTCGCCTGAACAGTGGCGCTGGAGCAGTTTTCGATGGTATTTGTGCGGAGAGTCAGGCTCGGTGCAGATTAATGATACGGACATTCTGGTAATGACGGCGCGTCCGCCTGCGGTGTCGGCTTGAATGGGCACCCGACGGGTTGAGTCCCTCGCATTACCGTTTCAGTTCGGGACCACTAACTCGATCAACTCGCGGGCATTCACCACTTGGGTCTGCCGCCACTGCTTGGGGAAGTGGCGTTTGTTCCCGTCACCAGGTAGTCTGCTTTGGACGCTTCGGCGCACTCCAGAAATCGGTTGTCGTCCGGTCACGCGTCACCTCCAGCCGGTGACGAGGACGCACAACGCGGGCCGCCTTCCGGAGTAAGCGCAAGGATCGGCCAACCTGCCTCGGTGCGATCCTAAATTTAGGCCGCCGCAGCACGCCCTCGTACTCCTCGAGAATCGCAACCGAGACTGCGATTTGCAACTTGCCCGCGAGCACCAGATCCAGCACGTGCCGCTCGTAGCCTTCGGCATTCAGGTGCGCCGACACGACCACGTTCGTATCCAGCACAACCCGGAGTTTTCTCATCGATGTTAGAGGGAGCGTTCGCGACGGTAAGCGCGAATTTCGCGGTCGATCTCGCGCATGGAGAGTTTATTCTTGCCCTGCTTTCGGGCCGCGGCCCGGATAGCGGCGACGACATGCTTCTCCGGCGCAATGGTCTTGAGGAAGTCCTTAATGCCCATAATCACGATCTGCGGCTCCCCCCGGCGATCTACGACGAACCGGGCTTGATCGATGCGCGCTCTCCGCATGATTTGTCCGAGTTGGGTTCGCGCCGCCAGCGCGGAGATAATTTTCGGAACGGATTCGGGTGTAGTTCCCATATTTCGTTGAACTAATTAATTGATTTAAATCGTACCACGGCACACCGCAAAAGTGGGCCAGCCATCCGGCCTAATGAAAACACAAGGTCCCTCCACTTCGCTCCGCTCCGGTCGGGATGACAGAGTTCGCGCGAATTCAGGGGCCTAGCGATTTGACAGGTACCCGGTGTTTTCCCGATTTGGGAGAAATCTTGTCAAGCCCCCTCGAGCGTCTGTTTTCTTTCAAACGCCTGATTCGGATGGAAATATAAAGTTTGAAATTTGGCGGGTTTACCCCCTGCGATTTGGTAGTCTGGAAATAGAAGATAAAAATAAACGGGTGCGAGCGGAAATCCGGCTCGCGCCTTTTTTATTGGGTTGAAAAGGAAAAATGCCGCACAAGCAATTGCGTGAAGCTCCTAAAAATCCAGTCGCACGGCGTTCGCCTTCCACGCCCTGGGTCTTGGCCAACCTCGAGCGCGACCGGCAAGCCAACCGGGAGGCGTTGCTCGGAATGAAAGCTACCATGGTGCGCGGGCCGCTGTGGGCTAAGCGGCGCGGCGAACTCTCGGAACTCGCGTTCTTTTACAAAGCGGCGAGTCTCGGGTTTGGCGTGGCCAAGCCTTGGGGCGACAGCGAGCGTTACGACTTCATCCTTGACTCTGGCCAGCGCCTGTGGCGGGTGCAGGTTAAGTCGGGAGGCTATCACCAGAATCGTAGATATGGCCTGCATGGAATGTGCGGCAATCGCCAGCAGACCCAGTACACATCCGGGGAGATCGACATCCTGGTCGCCTACCTCATTCCGCTTGATGTCTGGTACGTAATTCCGGTGGAAAAAATCAAGAACAGATGGTTGCTGCTTTTTCCCTACGGCGGGGCACGCTGCGGACACTACGAACAGTATCGCGAAGCTTGGAGCCTGATGGCGCCGCAAACTTCGGATGCGTCGTTTCTATCCACTGATCCGGAGAACGGACGGGCTCGGCCCGGATACCTTAATCCGCGGTTCCTGTAATCCGGCCTGGGTTAAGAAAAGCTGGCCACGGGTATCGCGGATCTTTTCATTTTCTAGATCTGCGAAGATCCTCGCCAATCCGTGGCCTTCGCATCCGGGCCTTTCAATCGTACTTTTCATACAGGATTGACTTCCGGTCCCAGCCCAGCGATTTCAGCAGATCGCGATTGGCTTTGACCATCTTGTCGAGGCCGCAGATGTAGGCATGCATGTCGGTGCGGCCTGCGACTATCCCCGGGACATGCTCTTGCACGTATCCCCGCAGGCCTTTCCACTCCGGGTCGCCGCGGCTGAGTGTGGGTAGGTAATTGAAGTTTGGGTGCTCTTCGGCTAGGCGCTGGAATTCATCGTGGTAATAGATATCTTTTTCTGTGCGATTGCCGAAGAGTAGGTAGAGCTGCTTGCCTTGGTGACGAGGGTGAGCGTGAATGGAGAACGGGCGTCCTCGCCCGTCTTTTTCAGATTCGGCGTCTGAAGCAAACAACCAATGCAGCATGGAACGAAATGGCGCGATGCCTGTGCCGGTGGCGATGAAAATCGTATCGCGCATGGGCGGGCGCAGGATGAAATCGCCGAATGGTCCCTGGCAACTGATCTCCTCACCTTCTTTCATGTCACAAACAAAATTGGACATGAAGCCGTCCTGCACGCGGTTGAGACATAAGGCAAACCTGTTGTTATCCTCTGGCGGGGAAGCGATGGAGTAAGCGCGGATGATCTCTTCGCCATCGGGCTTGTTGGTTTTGAAGGACAGCCATTGCCCGGCTACGAATCCGAAGCGCGGGATGCCGTCCATTTCGAATTCGAGATGCTTGGTGAGACCGGAGAGAGGGGCCGAGCGGATGAGTCTCGCGGTGAAGGTTTGGAACGGCATCGCTTTTTAGATGAATTAACCGAGGCCGTCGACGCGGGGATCGGGAGAAATCCCTGAGACAGTATGGTGCTGCGAGCAGAAGCAGGTCCTTCGACTCCGTGAATTTATTCGCTTTGCGAATGAATTCGCTGCGCTCAGATGTAATGAAAACGAAAAAAGGCGTGCCTCCAAGGGTAGTATACGTGCTCGAAGCACAAGCCCTGAAGGAGGCACGCAGATGATCCACGTTGGCGTAGATCTTCACCAGAGATTTTGTTACATGACGGCGCTGGAAGCAAGAGGCAAGCTGATAAAGTCGGGACCCGTGAGCAACGAAAGTTTGGCGCTACGCAAGTATTTTCGGCAGTTTCGCGGCCAGCCAGTGCAGGTGGCGGTGGAGGCCTGCGGCTTCTGGCCGGCGTTTCGCGAGGTGGTGGAGCGGGAGGTGACGCGGCTGGTGCTGGTGCATCCGCAGCGGGTGAAGGCGATTGCCTCGGCCCAGCTGAAAAACGATCGGGTAGACTCGGCGACCTTGGCGCATTGGCTGCGCTGCGATTTGTTGCCGGAGTGGTGGAAGGCGGATGGAGACACGCAGGAGCGGCGGCAGCAAGTGCGTCTGCGGGCCACGCTGGTGCGGCAGCGCACGCGGCTGAAGAACCAGGTGCACGCGGTGCTGCATCAGCGGGGGCTGCGTTCGCCGGTGACGGATTTATTCGGCAAGCGCGGACGACTGTGGCTGGCGGCAGTGAAGCTGCCGCCGCCGGGGCGGGAATCAGTGAACGTGTGCTTGCGCTTGCTGGACGGCTACAGCGAAGAAATTCAAAAACAAACCCTGCAATTAAGTGAACAAGCAAAACAAGACCAGCGAGCGCAGTGGCTGATGACGATTCCAGGGATCGGGGAGTGTTCGGCGATGATGCTGTTGGCGGAAATCGGGGAGATTGAACGTTTTCCGGACAAAGAAGCATTGTGCAGTTACGCCGGGCTGGTGCCGCGCGTGCGGGAGTCGGCAGGCAAGGCGGCGCGGGGCGGGATCACGCGGCAGGGTTCGCCCTGGCTGCGCTGGATCATGGTGGAAGCGGCGCAGGTGGCGACCCGCTGTTCGCCGGCGGCGCGGCGTTACTATGAACGCTTGCTGCGCAAGAAGCACAAGCACGTGGCGCGGGTGGCGCTGGCGCGCAAGTTGCTGATCGCGGTCTACGCTCTGCTGCACCATGGCGTGGTGTTTGACGAAGCAAAGTTTGCGGCGGTGTAAGGGGAATCCGTCAGCTCGTTGTCATCCATGCTCTTCGAGAGCGACGCTCAGAGGGAGCGGCGGAGTCCGGACATACCTTATGTGCCTCGAGCACGAATAGAAGCCTGTCCGCATCGCCGCAAAATACCTGTGGACAGGCACGCCCGTTTTCATAGAAGGATGACAGAGAAAAAAGGATGACAGAGAAAAAAGGATGACAGAGAAAAAGGATGACAGAGAAAAAGGATGACAGAGAGAAAAGATGACAGAGAGAAAAAGACACTGAGGGGAAAGGCCCCGGTCAGCTGAGTTTTTTGCAATCGTTAAAAAACTTGCTCTTTCAGCAATTGCAATAAGTACGCACCGTAGCGATTGTTCTTCATCGACGTTGCCGTGGCCTCAAGCTGCTCGGCGCCTATATATCCCAGACGATAAGCAATTTCCTCGGGACACGAAACCATTAATCCCTGGCGGGTTTCAATAGTCTGGATAAACAGAGACGCTTCCAGCATGGACTCGTGGGTACCCGTATCCAGCCATGCCATGCCTCGTCCCATCACTACGACGTCCAATTGCTTCTGTTTCATGTACTGCTTGTTGACGTCGGTGATCTCCAGTTCTCCGCGGGCAGAAGGCTTCAGCGCTTTGGCGATCTCGACTACCTGGTTGTCGTAAAAATAAAGTCCGGTGACGGCGTAGCGCGACTTCGGTGCCTTCGGCTTTTCCTCCAGGCTGAGAGCTTTGCCTGCGGAATCAAATTCAACTACGCCATAACGTTCGGGATCCTGCACGGGGTATGCGAACACGCGCGCGCCGGAAGTCTTTGCCCCAGCTTCCTGCACGCACTTCACTAGATCGTGTCCGTAAAAAATGTTGTCGCCGAGAACCAGGGCGCAGCAGGCGGAGGCGATAAAATCTTTGCCAACAATGAAAGCCTGTGCGATGCCTTCAGGCCGCGGCTGAACTACATATTGAAAGTTCACACCGAAGCGCGATCCATCGCCCAAAAAATTCTGGAAGCGGGGTACGTCTTCCGGGGTGGAGATCAGTAGAATGTCGCGTATTCCCGCCAGCATCAGCGTGGAGAGCGGGTAGTAAATCATTGGCTTGTCGTAAATCGGCAGCAGGCTCTTGCAAACTGCATGAGTCACAGGATAAAGACGCGTGCCCGATCCGCCCGCCAGAATGATGCCTTTGTATTTGCAAGTTCCCGTGGGATTTTTGGTCGGCATTAAGTTTTCATCGCGTGCTTCGGCGTGTCAAACAGAATACTGGGTCGCGATCCATTCGCGGTAATGGCCGGATGTTACTTCTTTAATCCATGCATCATTGGCTAGATACCACTCCACCGTTTTGCGGATTCCGGTTTCGAACGTCTCCTTCGGTTGCCAGTTCAGTTCCCGCTCAATCTTGCGCGTGTCCATGGCATAACGGCGGTCGTGGCCGGGCCGATCCTGGACGTAAGTAATCAGTTTGCTGTGCGGCACAACGACATCCGTCGGGCGCAATTCATCGAGAATCGAGCAGATGGCGTGCACGATCTCCAGATTTGGTTTCTCATTTCGTCCGCCGACGTTGTAGGTCTGGCCGACTTTTCCGCGAGCGAGAACGGTGCGGATAGCATCGCAGTGATCTGCAACATACAACCAGTCGCGCACATTCTGGCCGTCGCCATACACCGGGATGGGCTTGCCGTTCATGGCATTGAGGATGGTCAGCGGAATAAGTTTTTCAGGAAATTGATACGGACCGTAATTGTTTGAGCAATTGGTAGTCAGGACCGGCATGCCGTAGGTGTGACGGTAGGCGCGGACCAGGTGATCAGAAGCAGCCTTGGTGGCCGAGTACGGGCTGTTGGGCGAGTACGGCGTAGTCTCCGAAAAAGCTGCGTCTTTAGGACCAAGCGAGCCGTAGACTTCGTCGGTTGAAACGTGCAAGAAGCGAAACCTTGCTTTTTCGTCGGGAGCCGATTCCGTCCAATAGGCTCGCGTCTCCTCGAGCAGGCTGAACGTGCCATTCACATTGGTGCGCACAAAATCATCCGGACCATGAATGGAGCGGTCTACATGGCTCTCAGCGGCAAAGTGCACTATGGCGCTGGGACGGCAGCGTGCCAGAAGATCGCTAACTAACTTTCGGTCGCCGATATCTCCATGAACGAAGCTATAACGCGGATTTTCCGAAACCTTTTCCAGATTGCCGAGGTTCCCGGCGTACGTAAGCTTGTCCAGATTCACTACCGGAGTACTTTCTTCCGCGAGCCATTGCAGGATGAAATTGGAGCCGATAAAACCGGCTCCTCCGGTCACGAGGATAGGTTGAGTTTGCACTTATGAAATCCTAGTGTCTAAGGCCTCGGCGGTAAAGTACAAAGCAGTGTTCGGTCTGCCCTTCAGGTCACCATCTCTCGTTGCTGTCATCCCGAGCGAAGCGAGGGATCTGGGTTCTTCTGCTGGCCAGCGAGAACCCAGATTCCTCGTCGCTTCGCTCCTCGGAATGACAAACAGGAGGGTATCAAGTGGTCTCTGCCACCGAGACCAGTCGGTCATTTGTAGGATCGTGAGCCCTACCCCGCAACTTCTTCCAGCAATTTCTGATCGATATCGAAATTCGCGTGTACGTTCTGCACGTCGTCGTGCTCTTCAAACGCTTCCATTAGCCGGATCATGGTGTTTGCGGCCGGCCCTTCCAGCTTGATGTAGTTCTGCGGAATCATGGTCACGCTCGAGGAGGTAGGCTGAATGCCGGCCTTCTTCACAGCCTCCAGAACTGCCTCGTAGGCCGAAGTGTCAGACAAGACCTCCCAGTTGTCGCCATCGTCGCGCAAATCCTCAGCTCCGGCGTCGAGCACGATGCTCATCAGATCATCTTCCTTGGCCGCCGACTTCGGAATGATGATTTCGCCCTTCTTATGGAACATGTACGAGACCGCCCCGGCGTCCGCCATATTGCCGCCGTTCTTGCCGAACACATGACGAATCTCGCTGACGGTGCGGTTGCGGTTGTCGGTATTAATGTCGAGCAGGATGGCCACGCCGCCCGGGCCGTAGCCTTCGAGAGAAAACTCCTCATAGGTAGCACCCGGCAACTCGCCGGTGCCGCGCTGAATCGCCCGCTTGATATTGTCCTGGGGCATATTTTCAGCTTTAGCAGCCAGAATCGCGCCGCGCAGACGCGGATTGCTATCGGGATCGCCGCCGCCGTTTTTTGCGGCAATTGAAATTTCCTTAATCAGACGGGTGAAAATCTTGCCGCGCTTGGCGTCCAGCGCGCCCTTCTTATGCTTAATTGTGGCCCATTTGGAGTGGCCGGACATGGAAATACCTCGCGTTTATGAACTTAGATTGTGCTGATCTTGATTATGCCGATTCTGACCGTAAAGGATACGCCCGTAGAGGTGTTCACTGAATTACCCTCGGGATTGCCTCGAAAAAACGCAGGCGACTTAAAAGTATAGCACGGAGAGGTGTGGTATCTGCTGCTAGGCTGCGGCGGACCTTGAGCTGTCGCCATCAGGAGCGTCCTGCCAATCGGCCTCAGTTGCTGGGGGGATAAAGCTCATCGCCCGTTCGGTTAGGGCAGTTATGGTCAGGCTGGGATTGACCCCGAGGTTGGCGGCGATAACCGAGCCGTCACAGATGTACATGTTTTTGTAATTGAACACGCGGTGGCGAGCATCGATTACGCCATGAGTTGAGGAATCGGCGATCACGCAGCCTCCAATGCAATGGGCCGTACCCGGAACATTGAAGAGAATTTCGGGCAGCATGCTCATAGGGAAACCGCCAGTGAGTTGAGCCAGTGTTTTGGCGAACTCGTTGGCTTTCGGAATATAGGTTGGAACCTTTTTACCGTGGGTGACCAGGAACTTTCGAAACGGCCAGAACCATGGACGCTGCCAGCACATCGCGATCTCTCCATCGAGCGCCTGCATGCACAGGAGAATTACAAATTCGCGAGCCCACCCAATGGGTTGCAACACGCGAAACGTTTTGAACGGGTGGCAGAGCAGGGAAGCGGCGACATTCCTTGCCCACAGTGCGATGCGCCGCGGACCGGGACGGCCATCGGTGAGGATGGTGGTGAGAAACCCCATCGCGTCGGAGCCTCTTGGATAGCGCACGGCTTCGATGTGTGTGTGCTCGTCGATATAGATTCCGGAGCCGATGGCGATGCCCTGCGAAACATCTTCGGAGTATCCCGGGGTGCGCGCCCCGATGAGCGATTCCGAATTGGTGCGCACGTGCTGCCCAAGTTGATTGCTGATCGCAGGCAATGAGCCTTTCTCTTTGAGATGAAATAGCAGCTCCATCGTGCCCAGAGCCGAAGCGGCAAAGACCACTCCACGGCTGGTAAAGCGACGCGGCTGGTGGTGAAACCACGCGGTGGAGTTAACCGTGTGCACTTCGTATCCGGCGCTGCCATCGCGTGAGCCGTTAAGCGGTCTAACATCCACTACTTTGGTTTCTGGGAAAACTTGTGCTCCGTGCTTTTCAGCTAAATAAAGGTAGCCGAGGTCGAGAGTATTTTTCGCCCCAAACCGGCAGCCCATCATGCATCCTCCACAGCCGATGCATGTGGTCCGTGCCGGGCCTTCGCCGGCGAAGTAAGGGTCGGGGTAAGTGGTGCCGCCGGCATCGCCGTTCCTGGGCTGGAAGATGCTCACCTGGGTGCGGTAAAACGTATGCCCGGAGCCCGCGACTTCCGCTGCTTTTTTCAAGAGGTGGTCAGCGGGACCGAGAATTTTGTTCTCTGTTACCCCCAGCATGCGCGCGGCGGTTTCGTAGTGCCGGGGCATTTCGGCTTTCCAGTCAGATAGTCCCGTCCATGATCCAACTCCCCAAACTCTTTACGGGGGGCTGGAGCAGCGTGCAAGCATAAGTGATTGATCCGCCCCCTACGGCACAGCCATGGAAAATGGTTGCGTGTTTAAAAAATTGGATGTTAAAGAAGCCTCTCAGTCCAAGATTGGGACGCCACAGCCAGCGACGGAGCGACCAACTGGTCTGCGGCAGGTTTTCCGGCGTCCAGCGCCGTCCCATTTCCATAACTGCTACCCGATATCCCTTTTCCATCAGCCGGTGTGCGGAAACGCTGCCACCGAAACCGGAACCGATGACGATGAAATCAAAATCGAATTGTTGGTTGCGGTCCATACCAACTTCAGGCGCACGCCGAAACGCTGTCAAAAAAATGTGCAGGAGCGGCAAGGGAAATGGGCGGCCGCATCGGTTCAGCCGCGACCACGGTGCGAACGATGTTGTCCATGGTTTGCCACCATCCGTAAAACAACTGGCCCTCGGAGTACCTCACTCGTAATGGACTCCAGCCGTTGAAGTCGAATGATTCAGGCAACGGGTTGACCGTGACGCATCGGGTATCGAGCCGGAGCCCTTCATGGAGCGCCTTTAGCGCGCTTTCTTTCGCGCTCCAAAACAGCGTGACGAGCCGAGGCCGGTCGTGATCTGACGCACGGGCAATCAGCGGTTTGCTCTTCGGAGGTGAAATAATCGCCGACGAAAGCAGCGGTACGCTGCTCGACCATTTCCAGGTCACAACCTATTTGACCAGATGTCGCCACGGCACAAGCCGCGAGACCGGCGCTGTGGCTAAGAGAAATTCTGAGCGCGGTTGGCTGGTTGAAGAGAAAAACTTCGGGTGCTCCGGACGCCGCCGGACGTATTTCCATTTTCTTGAAGACGTGAAGTTGTGGCGGCAAATCCTGGAAAATAGATACTGCATACTTTGCCGTCCAGCGTCCCAGTCGCCAATCGGCGCGGCGCTTGGCAATGCGCAGGGTGTTGAGGCAGGTTGCTTCGTAGGCGCTTAGCCAGTCGTTCTCGGCAGGTACGTCTGCCTCGGATTGCTCCAACCAATACACGTCCATGAGATCACTTTTGTCGAGGCTAGCAAGCCTGATGTTGCGATTCCCCGCGCCTGAAGGCGCTATCAATTTTGTATCGTTTAGGCATCGCTGAAGCGATGCCCTGATACGAATCAATTTACAGCATTGATGAAGCTCTGATACGAATCCAACGGTTTTCAGGAGCCTGCTAAGCCGCTTCTGTTGCCGAAATTTCCAACCCGGTTTCCGCTAACTCAGTATCGTGTTTTGCGGATTCTGATTTTTCCTCCTTCGCGATTCCGCGTTCGACCGCATGAATTAAATAAGGACGCAGATTGGCCGGCGGGATTATGTAATTGAGCGCGCCCACGTCGAGAGCTCGCTGCACGCTGTGTACGCGGTCAAACTCGGATGCCATTTCGCCCAGTTTTTCGGAGTGAATGACTTTGAACAGCTCATCCCATTGGGCGCGCAGTCGGCCTTTCTCCGCGCCCTCAGCCGCGGCGATGGCCTGATTCAACGGTTGCAGCCGCGCATCTTTGCGGGCCCTGGCCTCAACTTCGCCGGCGAAAACTACCGCCGCCGCCGGAGCGCCGCCAATGACGGAAGCATAAGTTCCTTCCAACGCTGCCACTTCGACGTTTTCATTCAGGCCTCGCGAGAAGACCACGTAAGCGCCGCCGTGATAGCGGGAGATCACGCAGAAGACGATTGGGCCTTTGAAGTTCACTACGGATCTTCCGATCTCAGCGCCGTACTCCAGCTGTAATCTGCGCATTGATTCTGGAGAGCCATCAAATCCGGAAAGGTTAGCCAGCACCACTACCGGCCGATTGTTACTGGCTGCATTGATTGCGCGGGCGATTTTCTTGGAGGACTGCGGGAACAGCGTTCCCGAAGTCCACTGATCAGGTCCGTCGGCGGGAACAAATCCCAGTCGCGGTACGGGCCGAGATTCTATGCCAATGAGACAAACCGGATTGCCGCCGAGATGAGCGTCCCAGACTACAGCTGTCTCCGCAGCACGCATGCCTGCCCAGCGCTCGAGTGGCGGATGGTCCTGATCTATGGCCGCGGTCATTACTTTGCGAATTTCGAAAGATTTCTTGCGGCCAGGGTTGGTTTCGTCCGACAAGATGTCGCCGATCAGTTCGAAACCTTCGTCTCCATTTTTTCCGTGAGGATACAGTCGCACATCGCGATCGGTGGGATCGGTGGTGACGTCGCGCCGCGGGAAACGCTCGCCCGGAGCTACGTAGGTGTGTTCGTAGTGGCGCATAAGAATGTGGCAGGCTTCGTCGATATCGCGAGCCCAATACTGCGCCTGCCCGTTGATGCCCATGATTCGATCGTAGCCGCCGATTCCCTGGTTATCTTCGGCGGAGACGCTGCCGGAGTAATCCAACGCACGCTTGCCGGTGAGCACCATGGCGGCCTTCGGGGTCATGATCAGAATGCCGCGAGTGTGCATGAGCATGGTGGCTTCGGCATTCCAATACGGTTGCGCGCCGACATTGATTCCGTTCACCACCAGATTTACTTCGCCGCCAGCTTGCGTAAACTCGATCAGGCCTCGCAGGACGCGGGCGATCCAGTCCATATTTTCCACGCCACTTTCCATCGAAATCTTGGCACCAGCGGAGATGGGAAACCACTCCACGGGAACTTGCATTGAGTGGGCAAGATCTACAGCTGCCAGGATACGCCGGCACTCTGGCTCGGCTAAGGCGCCTAAATCCTTACTCGGATCACCCAAAATCAGAACCCGCGTCATGCCTTCGGGGTATTTCGTGGTGAAGTTGCGAATTATGCCAACAATGATGTTGGTTTTATTTTTTCCATAAGGACGATCAACGGGCACGAGGCGGCCAGCGGAGTCAAAGTCATGCTCGACAAAATCGCCAGGGGGGAATTCCGCTCGTGTATGTTGCGGAGCGGGAGTGAGCATTTTAACGATCTCGTAAGGATAGATGAGCCCGCGCTGGCGCATGCGTACGACTTTTTGCTCATATTCGGCCAGCGGTTGGATCGGCTGCATTGTATACGCGGGCCGGAAAGTTATTAGCATGTCGCTGCTACCGGGGCTCGATATTCGCACCACCATTTCGCGCAACTCCCCGGTTGAGGGATTGGCAATGCGGGCACGTATGATTACTTGTTCCAGGCCCAAGCCTTCAGTCGCAGGCGCAAGTCTGTGAACCAGTTCGCGCGATTCTTCCCGGGTGAGATTCAGCGGCGGCCAGATGTTCAGCAGGATGCGGTTCCAATAGAGGCGCTGATAATTTGATCTTCGCGACTGAAACCGCCGGATGCCAGCCATCGCTTCACTCAACATGCGTTCGAGATGCGGCAACTGCACGATGCGACCGGCCGCATCACGGACTGGAGTTACGTCACGCACCTCCGCGCAGGCAAACAAGCGCTCATCTTTAGGATTGTCGCGTGCGACGGCGTGCAGCAGGTAGACGTCTTCCACGGATGGCAGCCGCTCAATCTTGAAATTGCTCAGCCGCCACAGATGCAAGCGTTTGCCCAGCATGGGATGGATTCCGCGATAGAACTTGTCTTCTTCATACCCATTTTCGCTGGGCCGAAAAGTGAAATCCTGCCGGCCCGCCGTACCGTGGACATGGCCAGGGACGGCCAGCGTGACCAGAATGCGACGGATCGAACGTGGAAAGCCCGCGTGCTCCAGCACCGAACGCAGTTCCTGCTGCGTAATTTCTGGATCGCGCAACCCGCCGGAATAGAAAACGTAAAAGTCGATGACGATGTCATGATCTGCTGGGATTTCCGCAATCATGGGAAACAGAGTGCGCGCTGCTTCCGCGAGTTGCGAATACTCGGCGTGAGTCGTAAAGACGTGAATGTGTTTCCCCTCGTAATCGTATTCCGCGGATGCACAGCATTGTCCGTCCATCGCCACAGTGCGAAAGTTGGTGAGCTTGCGAATGCGGTAGTAGCGCCAAGTTAGCGCTTCCAGAATCAACTTGCGCATGGCGGTGTCAGCCGTAGCCAAGCGGCCGGAGAGCAAGCTGGCGAGCGGCTGCGGACATTCGATCAGTGCGCGAACGGTCTCATGGCGGTCGGCGGCATCGGGGTTGGCTGCCATATATGCGAGACGTTTCTCCACCTGTTCGTACACCTGCCTGCGTGCTACTTCAAATTGAGGTTGGTCGAAGTATCGATAGCGCACTTCGCGAGCCAGATCGGTGACGGCAGGAAAGAGTCCGTTGGTCAGCGAAGCCAAGCGGTCGAGCAGGGTTCGAGAAGACTCTTTGTCTTGCGGAGACAAAACCTGGAGGCGTCGTAGACGTCTTTCGAGTACGCTTACCACTGGCGCGATTTGCTGCTCTACGCGTTGATGTGATTTGTAAATCCAGAGCAAACTCTCTTCCAGCTCGGGCGAACGATCCAGCGTCAGAACGCCGTAGTGACCCAACGCGCGCTGCAGCGCGCTAACGAAGGTTTCCGGCAGTCCTTGACCCCGTGTCTCCAGCATCCGCAAATACGAAAATAGATAAGCTTCAGCGGTAGGCTCCTCACCGCTGACGCGATGATTCACTTCCGGCTCTCTTTGAAATAGCGAGCATATATCCACAAAAATGTTGAGAATCTCGTCCTCGGCCTGCCTTATTTCTGCGCTGTCCACTGGGCAATTTTCGCCCCAATCAGCGAGCAACCGCGCGGCGTGCTTTGGATCCACATCAAAGCCCAGCATGAGCTGGCAAAGTTCATCGAGGCTCTGACGGCAAGTGGATTGAATAGCGGATGCGTTTCCGTTGGAGCGCAGCGATGCGCCAAAGACCACGCGCTCTGCGACCGCGACCGTATCGGTGTCAGTCGCGGGATCGATCTGGAGCAGCGGAGCTCCAGTATCCACCTGCACATTCGGTATAGTCATCACTTGGCGAACTTTTCCGGCAAATGGAGCCACCACCTGCATTTCCATTTTCATGGCTTCGAGCACGGCCAATCGATCTCCGACCGCAACGATGTCGCCCGGCTTAACCGCAATGGAAACCACCACTGCCGGCGCGGGCGCGTGCACCACGCCTCCGTCATCGCGATCAATACGGTGAGACACACCGTCGACCTCGATCAGGTAACTCAATCCCTGAACTACGGAGACGACGCGAAAACGGCGGCCGAAAACTGTGATCCAGGATTCAAACGGTCCTAAGCGATCAATCTCGGCATCGATGCGTGATCCGTTTACGTCAATGCGGTATCGCTGCGGACCGAGGCGATAAGTTTTGGGGGCGTAGCAATTTCCTCGATAGCGTAATTCCGCGGTGCGGCCAACGTCGCTCCGAACTTGCGGCCGCCCGCGCACCGCCGAGGCGTAAAACTGGGCTTGCTCCACTGCTAACTGCGCGTCATAGGATTCGATCGCGGCTTGTACTATGGCTACATCGGCGTAGTGCCTGGAAAGATGTTTGCCCGTCGATGCCAGATGATCCAGCCATCCATTGTTGAATTCTCCGCTTTGCACCTCGGGACGGCTTAGCAGCTCCAACAGAAACGATTTGTTGCTGGCTCCGCCCTTGATAACTACGACGCTCTCCCGCAGAGCGCGCTGCAGGCGGGAAAGGGCTTCCTTCCGACTGCGGCCATAGGCGATGATCTTCGCGATCATGGAGTCGAACTCCGCCGGGATGGCATCGCCTTCGGCGACGCCAGTGTCGATGCGAACGCCGGGACCGGGCAGAATTCTGAACCGCTCAATTGCGCCCGGAGCCGGAGCAAAGCCGTTGTCCGGGTCTTCCGCATTCAGCCGCACCTCAATAGCATGACCGGCAGTGCGCGGGGGTTCGCCTTCCAGGCGGCCACCGCGGGCGACGTGAATTTGAAGTTTGACCAGATCGAGTCCGGTAGTGCATTCCGTGACTGGATGTTCGACCTGCAAGCGGGTGTTCATCTCCATGAACGAAAAGCGGTTGATTTCCGGTTCGTAGAGAAATTCGACGGTACCGGCGTTCTGATATCCCACCGCCTCGCTTAGGCGCACCGCCGCTTCGCGTAATTCCTGGTCTTGCTCGGCGGAGAGCGCTGGTGATGGCGCTTCCTCGAGAATTTTTTGATGGCGTCGCTGGACGGTGCAGTCGCGTACGCCGGCTGCCCACGTTGTTCCGTAGTAGTCGGCAATAATCTGTACTTCGACGTGGCGCGCGCGTTGCACCTGCTGCTCCATGAAAACTGTTGGATCGCCAAATGCTTTGAATGCTTCGGCGCGTGCGCTTGAAAAGGCTTGTGGCAGCTGCTCCGCTGAACGCACCAGACGAATCCCGTGGCCGCCGCCGCCCGCCGTAGCCTTTATGAGAAGCGGATATCCCAACCTCTCGGCATGTATCCATGCTTCATCGATAGTTTCGACGGGCCCATTGCTCCACGGCGTCACCGGTACTCGGGCTTGCTCGGCGAGACGCTTCGAGGCGATTTTGTCACCGACACGTCGCATCACATCGCCACTGGGTCCGATGAACACCACTCCTAACTGGTGACAAAGATCGGCGAATGCCGCGTGCTCCGCAACGAAGCCCCAGCCCACCCATACGGCTTCGGCGCGAGCCTCCGCGAGTGCGTGCTCTAGCCGGCCATAATCGACGTAGCTGCTTTTGGTCTGCTTGGTGTGCGGTTCTACGACTTGAGCGGGACCCAGGCACACGGCCTCGTCGGCTTCACGCACAAACATGCTGTGGCGATCTGGTTCGGTGAAGAATGCGATCGTACGCAGGTTGGTGCCGTTATCTTGATTAAAATCGCGGACCGCATGGATGAAACGCATCGCGGCTTCACCGCGATTCACGATGGCTACGCGTTGAAATTCGTGGTTCATAAGTCCTCCGACCAAGCGATCGTCAGGACGAGCAGTTATTCTTCATGCAGCGACGGCGTCCATTAACATCGCAGCCTGCAATGCTTTCAACCCATCCGCGTCCACGGCATTCGGAACGGCGACCGTGCGGTAGCCGCTAAGCTGCAGATAGACGTTTCCTTTCGCGTCTACAACTTCCGCGTCGAAGCTGCCACGTGTTTGTTCGCAGTTGACCACCGCGTACAAACGGGTGTCAGGTGATTGCGGCAAGAACAATGATGAAACGCTATCAATGTGCAGGGGCAGACCCATGCGGCCCTGAACTCCCATCTCCCAAATTCCGGCAGTTTGGAAGCAGAGTTCAATCAGGCGTGGTGCCATAACAGTTGGCAATTCCGACGGGAGATGATTTGCGGGCAAGCCTTTCGCCATCAGTCCGACAATGCGATGACCATCCCACCAGGTCCGCTCCAGAACTTGATATGCGGGTCCGTGGAAATACAGCCGATAGATGTCGGCAGCCTCGATGACGTGTCCAATCAGCGTGCCCAGCGCCGGCACGGTTACCGCTTTCGGAGTCTGCCTTGTGAGCCGCACCCTGGCTGTGAAGTGGGTTGTTAATTGTGGATCCGTCTGGTTGGGCAACACGCGCTGTCCGGTTAAGCGGCAGTCTGCAAGCAGGTTGTCGCGCTCGGGACGAATAACCGCTTCGACTGTGACCGTGCGCGGTTCCTTCCGGTAAAACTTGAACGGCGCCAGAAAGTTTACGTCTTCGATGGCGTCGATGTGCCAGCCGGGAAGCAGGCACAGCGCGGCTTCGGCGAAAGCCTCGACGCCCATGACTCCGGGCAGTACCGGCGTACCGTCAATTTGATGGTCGTGCAGGAAAGGTTGAATCGCGGGGTCTAGCGAGGTCTCGATTTTGAGGCCACTGTGCACGCCGACGCCTACGATCTTGCCGATGATCGGCCCTGGTGCGGATCGAGGAGTTTCCACTCGCGATGCATCGAGTCCACCGGTGGCATCCCATTCGTTCAGCAGAACACCGAGACGTTGACCGACGACGATTTCGCCGCGAGTGCCTCCAGCGGTCAGTTCGCGGCGGATCAATGGAATTCCGGCCTCTGGCGGAAGCATATCGATGCCCGCTAATTCCATCATCTTTGGAATGGAACCGCGCGTAGCCATACCGATGCCGCCCCATGCGGTCCAGTCGATGACGATGCCGCGTGTGGCTGGCCGCGTTGTGCGGAAACTTGAGGTGGTCTTGCACAACAGATCGTTGGCGGCGCTGTAGTCGGTTTGTCCTGCGTTGCCGAAGCGTCCGGCAATCGAGCTGAACGCGACCGTTGCGCCGATAGGCATGTCGCCGATGGCATGCAGAAGATTGAACCAGCCGTCGCTCTTGACGTCGAAGACTAGATCGAATTCGCGCGCATCTTTGTCAGGTAAGAAATGGCTGCGCTCGATGCCGGCGGCATGAAGAAGCACGTCGATGCGTCCGCTGCGCTCGCGGACTTGGTTGATGATTTTGGTTACAGCGTCTGCGTCGGTGAGGTTGACGCTGAAATAATGTGCCGTGCCGCCAGCGGCTTGTACCGCATCGATGGCGTTGCGGGCTGCCAGGGCTCGCTCTAGTGCGGCTAGCTCTTTTTCAACCAGCGCTGGCGTGGCACGCTCGCCCCGAGCCTGAATCCGTGCGAAGAGATCGCGCTTGAGGGCGTCCTTATCGCTGACAAAGCGCCTGAGATCGGGATTCTTCGGATCGGGTTCGGGCACCAGATCGAGCAGGTAAAACGTGCCTCCGGAGGCGGTGGCCAAGTCAGCGGTGATGGCGGATACGATACTTCCGGCGGCGCCAGTGACCACGAACACGGTGTTGCTGTCGAGAATTAGACCGGGCTTGCCGTCGGCTGCGGGCTGTTCTTGCAGCGTGATGGTCCAACGCCGGCCTGCTTTGTAGCCGATTTCAACCGCGCCCGGATCGCGTAGAGTCTCCTCAATTAGGATATCGGCGATCTCGGATGTTTTTCGTTCCGCTTCAAAGTCGACCACCTTAACCAGAGCGTCCAAGTGCTCTCGCTTGTAGGTTTTGGTGAAACCTGCGACCGCACCACCTAACGGCGAGGTCGCGCCGGCTTCGTCGTAGCCGTGCTGTCCGCCGAGCCGCGTCGCAGAGAGGAGGAACGTGCTCGGCGTCGCGATCTGCTCGTAGAGGGTACGCATGGTGGCGTACAAGGATTTGACGCGCACTCGCAGGGCCTCGTGCCAGCTGTCGAGGTTCATTGAGCTGAGGGCTCCCTCGTTGTCCAGCGCGGGCAGCCAGTAGACTCCATCTATTGGACCCGCGGCCAGCCAGTGCTTAAGAAGATTTTGCAATGCGTCTGCATCCTGCTTCGCGTTGCTATTGAAATCAATGAGTAGAACTTCAACGCCTAGCGTCTGCAGTTGTTTCGCCAACGCGCCCGCTACGCCAGATTTGTCAGGCATAATGACTACCCGACGACCGGATGCGAGCGTCACCCCGGTCGGCTTGCAAATGGCAAGCGGTGGACGCAAGTTCGGAGTCGGTACGCGGCGTGGAATGCGATTAGCCGCGTCGAAGCTGGCGGGGATCGGACGCGCGGTTACAGTCGGTTTCGAAGCTGACGATGCAGACACCGTCGGTTTTTTTTGCGGCGGCTCTTGTTTTTCCTGTACTGCCACAGGCGCTTTGGGCACGCCGGGCTGCCGGTCGCGAGCGAACTTGATCACGAGGGCCAAGGTCGGGAAATCGCGTAGCTTGAGATTTTCATCGCGCGGAATGTTGTACGCCGCTCGCACGGCCGCGAACATCTCTGCTTGTTTCACGGTATCGATGCCGAGGTCGGCTTCGAGATCGAGATCCAGGTCCAACATGTCTTTGGGATAGCCTGACTTTTCAGCCACGATGTCCAGCACCTTTTCTTTAATAGCATCGTCGGTTGCCGCCTGGGGCGCTATTGATGCAGTCGGTTGGGTGCTGATTGGCGCGGATGCAGCTGCCGGTATCCCGGCCAGGTCCGGGCGCTTCTCAAAAACGAAGCGGATCACATGCGCTAGCGTGGGGTAATCGCGCAGCTTGCGATTCTCGTCTCGTGGAATGCTGTAGATCTCGCGAATGGCGGCGAACATTTCCGCCTGCTTCACAGTGTCGACGCCAAGGTCGGCTTCGAGATCGAGTTCTAAATCCAACATGTCTTTTGGATACCCAGTCTTCTCTACGACCAGAGCGAGAACGCGTTCCTTCACCGCTTCGGCAGTCGAGACTGGTGATGATGTCTCTGTGGGAGTCGGTTTCTCAGCTACCGCGGCGACACTGGGGGTGGTGAGTTTGACTTCCTCTTTCGCCGGCACCAGAGCTCCAGCCAGGTCCGGGCGCTTCTCAAAAACGAAACGGATTACGTGGGCCAGCGTGGGATAATCGCGCAACTTGCGATTTTCGTCGCGTGGGATGTTGTAAATCTCGCGGATGGCGGCGAACATTTCTGCTTGTTTCACCGTATCGACGCCTAGATCAGCTTCGAGGTCGAGTTCGAGGTCCAGCATGTCTTTGGGATAGCCGGTTTTTTCTACGACCAGCGCGAGAATGCGTTCCTTCACAGAGTCCTCGACATTATTGGTGGGACTGGCTGCAGGCTTTTGTGTGGCGGGTTTTATAATTTGCTCTGCCGCAGGTGCTGCAGTAGGAGCGGTTGCGGCCAAGTCTGGTCGCTTGTCGAAAACGAAACGGATCACGTGAGCCAGCGTGGGATATTCGCGCAACTTGCGATTTTCGTCACGCGGAATGCTATAGATCTCGCGGATAGCAGCGAACATTTCGGCTTGTTTCACCGTGTCGACGCCGAGATCGGCTTCGAGGTCGAGATCCAAATCCAGCATATCTTTGGGATAGCCGGTCTTCTCTTCAACGAGGGCGAGAATGCGATCTTTGACGGAATCGCCAGCGGCGACTTTTGCAGATGTCGCAGCAGTCGCCGGTTTCTCCGAAACCACCGGCACAGGCGGAGTGGCGGGTTTGACATCCTCCTTCGCTGGGGTCGTAGCTGCAGCCAAGTCTGGTCGCTTTTCAAAGACGAACCGAATGACGTGCGACAGTGTCGGATAGTCTCGCAACTTGCGATTTTCGTCGCGCGGAATACCGTAGCTCTCGCGGATTGAGGCAAAGACCTCAGCCTGCTTGACTGTATCGACGCCCAAGTCGGCTTCGAGATCGAGATCCAGATCAAGCATGTCAACGGGATAACCGGTTTTCTCGGCTACCAGAGCCAGCACTTTCTCTTTCACCGAATCGCCCTTTGCCGCTGGTTTTGGTGGTGCGGAAGGTGTGACTGCAACTGGAACTTCCACTCTTGATTCAGGCTTGATTAGAACCGGTTTCGGTTCCTGCTTCGCTTTTACGACGGGCGGAGCTACAGGCGTCGCTGGAATCGTGGGCTTTGGAGCCGGCGCGGGTTGTGACGTGCGAGCAACTTCCGCGGACCGCGCCGCGACCGCTTGATCGCGCACTCGCAGCGTACGGTGGATTACTTCCAGATCGGCAGTGGGACGGCCCGCGATCGTAGTTAGCCAGGCACTCCATGCAGTTTCATCTGCAATGCGGTAGGAATAGCCGAGAGCGTTCGGGCTGCGACGGATTCCATCTTTCGTCCTCACCCAGTGCAGCAGCATCATGCTGATCTGCGAACCGAAACCAGCGCCCAGGTGAATGGCGTACTCGATGGGATAGGAACCGCCTTTTGAAAGGTTCAACGCTCCAAGCTCGGGATCGACTTCTTTGAAGTTGGCGACCGGAGGCACGCAGCCGGTTTCGAGCGCTTTGACGGCGACGACATCTTCGATGCCGGTACCCATAGCGTGACCGGTGAAGCCCTTGGTGTTGGCAATCACGATGCTGTCCGCGACATTACCGAAGACGCTCCGGAGCGCATGAATTTCGGCAGAGGCGCTGCCGCCGCGTGCCGGTGTGTAGGTTTCATGAGAAACGAAAACCGTCTGCGGGGCGATTTGGCGACGTGAAATGCCGCTCTGCGCTTCAGCGTTGGCGACCAAGGTTTCCATGACCTGACCGATATGCTGGACATCGAGACGCGTGCCGTGGAAGGCGCTGTTATTGGTGGTGGTGGACAACACTTCACAGATAGGCTGTATTCCGCGTTCGCGGGCGGTAGCGGCGCTCTCTACGACCAAAGCTGCGGCGCCCATGCCGATCAGCATGCCGTGACGGCGGCGGTCGAAGGGAATGGCAGCGTCGGCGACGACTTCGTCGGTGGCGGCGGCTCCTGTGGCGAGAAAGCCCGCGCCCATCCATTCGATCAGATGATCCGAGGTGACGTCGTCGGCTGAGATGACAATCACGCGGCTGCATCGCCCGGCGTGGATCCAGTCCTGCGCCAGCGACACCGCCTGCGTGGTGCTCGCGCAAGCAGCGTTGAGTTGGGTGTTGGGGCCGCGGGCGCCGATGAATTCGGCGAACTGCGAGTGTCCCATGGACAAGACTCGGAGCAGGAAGCGCCGATTGAAGACATATGGTTCTTTGTCGATGGCAGCGCGAATCTCACCGATGCGCCGCTTGAGTTCTTCCACCAGCTTGGAATGACCATTCGACTCAACCGCACCGCCGAGCAAGCTTTCGAGCGTGGCCAACTGCTGGCGGCGTTCGTGGTCGGCGTAGTAGCGCGCCATCTCATCGGCGAACGCATCGTATCCGGGGAAGGCGGAAGCAAAGATCACTCCGGTATCGTCGCGTAGTGCGTCTGGCAGTCCCCAACGTTCCGGTAGTTGCGTGCCTTTGGTGGTGGTTTTATAGCGCATAACCAGCGGAATTCCGGCATCGCGTAACGCATCGATTCCCGCAGCGATCGCAAGTTGGGCGACGATGTCGAGCGCGCCTACGCGGTCAGAGGAAATTCCGAATTCTTTTTCCAGATCAAAAGCGCCTCCGCGCCCCGCCAGCTTGATGACGTCGGCGACATCGGTGAGGGTCTCAAATCTCGGATCTCCGTTTTCGCTTTTCACCAGGCGAGTAATGTGTTTGTCGAGCATGGCTTGGCGGAAGGGTGCGGGGATCAAATTGATGAACTGCTCTCCTTGCAGAATGCGGCCGATGTTGCCATCGTCGAACACGTGCTCGGTGCCGGGCAGGCCTAATGCGGCTCCCGTAATGACCACGGGATCAGAGGTAGCCCGCCGCCCGTTCTTGCCGCGATAGATTTCGTAGCCACGATCGAGAACGTCGGCGAAAAAGTGGCCGAGTTCGTTGTAGCGATCGCCGTTCGAGGGGGCAGCGTATGCGGGCACAGAGATTGGTTTAGACGATTCCGAAGGGAAGGGAACTACTGTTGCCGCCGTCACCTCGGTCAATGACTGCTCACGCGAGGCTTCCGCCCCGATTCCGCGGCCAAGTCCCGCCGCATAAAGGCCGCATAGCGCCTGGTTGAACGCGACGATATCGCCGACCTTCGGGTGGTTGGTGAACAAGGAAATCACATCGCTGTTGCCGCCGAGAACATCTTCGGCGAATCCCTGCAATGCCTTCTTCGGTCCGACTTCAACAAAAACGCGGGCGCCGGCATCGTACAGCGTGCGCAGGCCCTTGATGAATTGAACGGGAGAGGCGACTTGCAGGGTGAGAATGTCTAGCATCTTGGGCACGACATCCAGCCCGGTGGGATAAAACTCTCCGTTCGTATTGGCGACGATCGGCAAGCGCGGCGATTGCAAATGCAGCCGCTGCAGAACTTCCCGCAAGGGTTTGCTGGCTCCAGCCACAATCGATGTGTGGAAGGCGTGGCTGACAGGTAACGCGGCCACATCATAGCCGGCTTTCTGGAAGGCTTCCATAGCCTGCTCGACTGCCTTGCTTGCGCCGCCGATAACTCCCTGACGGTTGCTGTTGACGTTGGCTATCACGACGTAGCCGTTGATCGTCTTCAAAATGCGTTCGATTTCTTCCAGCGGTGCAAACACTGCGGCCATGCGGCCGTTGTCATCCATAGCGACCTGGGTCATTCCGCGGCCGCGAGCGCTCACGGCTTCGAGCGAATCGGTAAAGGGTAGGCCACCCGCGGCTACTAATGCTCCGTATTCGCCGAGGCTGTGTCCCATAGTGAAGTCAGGTTCGATGCCATAGGCTGCCAGGAGCCGGGTCAGCGCGAGATCGATGGCAAGTACGGCGGGTTGAGTGATTTCGGTTTGGCGCAGATCCTCTTCGGCCTTTGCAATTGCGTCAGCGTCCGCGTGGTCCACGAAAACGTATTTGGTAAGAGGCTTGCCGAGCAAAGGCGTCATGATGCGATCGGCTTCGGCAAAGGTATCGGCCACGATTGGCTCGGTGTCGTGAAGTACCTTCAGCATGTTCGCGTACTGCGAGCCTTGACCGGTGTACAGGAACGCTACCTTGGGAACGGGACCGTGCCCGCGGAAGATGCCTTGTGCCCGCAGGGCTTTCCATATCGCAGGCTGATTCGCCGCCAGCGCTTTGAGTGCGCTGCCTGCTTTGCTCGCCAGTTCGGCGGCGTCGGAGTAGTCAATGGCCAAGCGCTCGGGAGCGCGCAGGTCGGATTCGGCGGGGGCAGTGGGCGTGGGCGCCTTACCTGCCTTGGCGTCTTTCTCTACGGCGCGCAGACGCTCGATGAGCGCGGCTTCCGAAGTGGCGCCGATTACCAGGGCTCCGCGTAATGGGGCCTTATAAGAAGATGTGTTAGAAGTGCGGGAAACATCTTGGGTATTCATGATTGACTCTTTCGCGATCGTCGGTATCTCCGAAACAGCTACCGACCGCTTGCCGTTCCCGTTCAGCCTGTGAGGAATGTACTCTTCGAGCACGGCGTGGAAATTGGTGCCGCCGAAACCAAACGCGCTCAATCCGGCGCGGCGCACGCCATCTGCTGGCATCGTCCATGGTTTAAGTTCGGTGTTGACGTAAAGGGGAGAGTGGGCAAAATCAATGTTCGGATTGCGATGCTCACAGTGCACGCTGGGCGGCAGAACCTTGTCGCGAAGTGCCAGGGCTGCTTTCAGCAATCCAGCAGCGCCGGCTGCTCCTTTGAGGTGTCCTATATTCGATTTGACCGAACCAAGCGCAACGGAATCGGGAGGGAGATTGGAACTGCTAAGGACATCGATCATGCTTTGCACTTCGACGACGTCGCCCACGCTAGTCGATGTGCCGTGGCCTTCAATCAGAGTCACGCTACCCGGAGATAATCCGGCATTCTGCCAGGCGCGCTCGATGGCCAACTTCTGGCCGGCTGGGTTGGGCGCAGTGATGCCTTTTCCTTTGCCGTCGCTCGATCCGGCTATGCCGCGCAGCACGGCATAGATTTTGTCTCCGTCGCGCTCAGCATCCGCCAGACGCTTGAGCAGAAAGATTGCGGTGCCTTCGCCCATGACGAAGCCGTCGGCTCCTTCAGCATAGGGACGAGTTCCGGTCGCCGAGAGCGCACCGATTTTGCAGAACTTGATGTAGCTTGAGACGCCCATGTTGCGGTCAATGCCGCCAGTGACCGCGATGTCAAAATCGTTCGCCACCAATCCCTCGGCCGCCGCACTGATGGCCGCCATCGCCGATGCGCAGGCCGCGTCCACAACATAGTTAGGCCCGTGAAAGTTGAAAATGTTCGCGATGCGACCGGCAATGCAGTTGGCCAATTCGCCGGGCATGGTGTCTTCCGTAACATCCTGAATGCGGTTGGCCATGCGGTCGTGCAGTTCTCTAGTAATGTCGCGGCGCAATGTCTCCGGCAGACCGGCGAAGCTGGTACTCTCGGCCAGTTCGTGAGCGTATTCCGGAAAGTACAGACGCAACGCGGTGAAATAATGTTTTTCCCCGGCCATGGCATTGCCGAGAATCACCGCTGTGCGATCGAGGTTCAGCGGCCGCTTGGGAAAGCCGTAGTCTTCTAACGCTTCGCGGGTGCAGGCGATTGCCCATTTTTGCGCCTCATCCATGGCGTCGATAACGCGTGGCGGGACACCTAGACGCCACTTCATCGGCTCCCACACGTAGTCACGCACCCAGCCGCCGATCTTTGAATAAGTTTTGTCCGGCGCACTGTGGTCGGAATCGAAGTAGAGCGCGGGATCCCAGCGGTCACGGTCAACGTCAGTGATGCTGTAGCGACCGTTTTTTACATTCTCCCAGAAGGCTGGGACGTTCGCGGCGTCGGGCATGATTGCGCCCGCGCCTACGATTGCTATGGCGCGATATGAAGTGTCTTCCATGACGGTGACTCCTATAAGTTCGCTCACTAAAAGTTACGCGGCCGCCTCCAAACGCTTGGCTGTGCGGCCGTACAGTACGTCTGCTACGAAATCCAAATCAGAAATCAGACCGGACTGCGCGCGGTGAATGGCGGGCAATCCTAAAGTGGTTTCGAATCCGGCGATGTCGGCGTCGCTGATGCCTCCGGCTCCGATGATCCATTTCAAACCCTCTTCGCCGACCTTGAGTGCGGCATCGCGGGCAAAGACGCGGCTGATCGCGGCCAGCGCCGTCGCGTCGAAGCGCCGATTAGCTTTTTCGTTTAGCTTGCCGTCAGCCGCGAGCGCGGCGCGACGAGCCAAACTTCCCGCGCACTCGGCGTAAGCAATCAGCTCGCCCAGGCGCAGAAGAATATGTTGATAGCGGGTCAGGCGTGCGACCGGGCTTTTTCCATAACCTCAGCCAAGGCGTGCAACGCCAGCGCGGCGATATCAGCACCGACGTTTGCATGGCGAGCATGCAATGCTTCGAATTCTTTCGCCCGCTCGTGATAGTGCTGCCCCCGCGTCTTGAGGTGCAACTGCCAGCGATCGCGGCTGATGGTCATCTCCATGATTTCGGAGGTGCCTTCGTAAATGGTGGTGATGCGAACGTCACGCTTGATTTTCTCCACCATGTATTCATGCGTGTAACCGTATCCACCCAGCGCCTGGATGCTGGCCTCGGCGGCTGTATTCCCGGCTTCGGTCGCCATGTACTTCGCGATGGCGCCCTCGGTGTTCAGGCTGCCTTCGGTCTTGGCGTCGATGCGCTCTGCGGTTTCTTCGATGTAGGAGCGGGCTGCTTCCAGTCGCGCGACGTTGGGCACGATCAGCTTGTGGGTGTAGCCCTGCTTTTCTGAGAGCGGCGCTCCGGCCTGGATCCGCTTCGTGGAATATGGAATAGCTCGATCGAGCGCGGCCCACCCGCCACCAAGGCCGAACGCCGCGACCATCAGGCGCGTGTAGCCGAACACGGCCTGCGCTTGAATGAGTCCCTGGCCTTCGACGCCCCCGAGCAGCCGATCTGCATCGACATAAACGTTGTCCAAAGCGAGAGCCGCAGTGTTGCTGAGACGAATGCCATGCTTGTCCTCAGGCTCGTCGTGCGTGAAACCCTTCGCGCCTTTTTCAACCACGAACCAGCTGGGACCGGCGGGCGTGCTCGCGAGAATGGTGTAGGCATCGGCGATTCCGCCATTGCTGATCCATTGCTTATTGCCGCTGATCTTGTAGCCGACGGTACGGCTGTTTTCGATGACTGGTTCGGCTGTGGTGCGAAGTGCTCCCAAATCGCTGCCGGCTTCGGGTTCAGTGGCGCCGTAGGCGAACAACAGTCCCTCTTCCGCGATGCGCGTCAGCCAGAATTTCTTTTGTTCCGGAGTGGCGCCGACAAAGATCGGATCGCTGCCCAGGAACGTAGCCAATACGGCCGTAGCAACGCCTAGGTCGATGCGCGCCATCTCTTCGCAGACGCAGTACACGTCGAAGGTTCCGCCGCCCATGCCTCCGAACTCTTCCGGGATGAACAGGAGTTGAATGCCCAGCTTGTCCGGGCTGCACATGTGGTGGACGATTTCCAGCGGACATTCGTCCTTATCGTCGAGATCGCGTAGCACCTCATCGGGCAGGCGTTTCTTGGCGAAGTCCTTGAGCGACTTCAAACTCAGCTTCAGGGTTTTACTTGTGATCATGGCAGTTCCTCTCTTGGTTATGCGACGCTGCGCAGTTCGCGAACTTTATTGGTTAATTCCGGCAAAAATTCCAGAAGATCGTCGACAATGCCGACATCCGCAACCTGAAATATGGGAGCCTTGGGATTCTTGTTAATGGCGATCAAAAACGGATTGCCTTTAATGCCAGCCAAATGCTGACAGGCGCCGCTGATGCCGCACGCGATGTAGACTTTGGGCTTGACGGTTTTTCCGGATGAGCCCACCTGGCGGGATTTCTCCATCCACTTGGCGTCGACGACGGGTCGCGAGCAACTCACCGCTGCGCCCAGCGCGTCAGCCAGCTCCTCGGCGATGGCCACATTCTCTTTTTCCTGAATGCCACGGCCGATCGAAACCAGAATGTTGTGCTTGGTGATGTCGACATCACCCGCCTCGGCGACGACCGTTTCGAGATAACGCCGGCCTGCAGTGAGCGGGCCAACATCGGCGGACTTATCGACCACGACTCCGCTGATTGGAGCGCCTTCTTGCGCTTTGAATGCGCCTGGGCGAATCGTGATCACTGCGCCCGACGAAATGTCACAACGAACATGAGCGCTCACTTGTCCACCAAATTCCTGGCGGACGGCTTTGAGGCTGACGCCTTCGATTCCGGTGAGGTCCAATACGTCAGAGACAAAAGCTGAATTCAGCTTGATGGACAGACCCGGCGCCAGATCGATTCCGAAATGCTCATGAGCGACTAGCACGATGCTGTTGCTCGGCAGGATCTTGACCAAAGCCTTCCTTATCAATTCAGCATTGGGGTAGGCAAGAGCCTCATTGGCAATTTTCCAAATCTCAGGGTAGGACGCGCTGAGGGTCTTGCACGCGGCATCCAGATCGCAGCCCCAACCGGTAACAATGGCTGTGAGCGTTGCGGTGGGATCGATCTTTCGCGCGGCGGCCGCCAGTTCGAATGCAGAATCGTCGACTACACCATTCCTATGCAGGATGTAAGCAAAGATGCGCGCCATTATTTCAGCCCTCCTTTGGCTGCCACTAACTCCAGAACTTTGTCGATGTTTTCTTCCCGGCTGCCCTGCAAAATTTCGGCTCCCTTGCCGAGCGCGGGGACGAAGTAGTCCACCCTTTTCACTTTGGCGGCCGCTTCCCCTACGGAACTTGAGTCCAAACCAAGGTCAGACACGCCGAAAGTTGGGATAGGGATCGAGGCCACTTGCCGGATGCCTTTCATGCCAACATAACGTGGCTCATTGATGCCGGTTTGAATCGAGAGCACGCACGGGAGGTCGATCTCGCTGATCTCTTTGTTGCCACCTTCGATTTCGCGACTGACCTTCAGCTTCTTGCCATCCAGGACTTCGATGGAATTGACCAGAGAGGCAAACGGGTAGTCGAGAAGGGCCGCCAGCATACCGCCGACCTGTGCGCCGCCGTCTTCGGCTTGGACGCCAGTCAGAATCAACTCGTAGATGCCTTTCTGCACGAAGGCTTTCAAAATGGTGGCGATGCCTTTGCCGTCGGATCCGCTGAAGGCTTCGTCTGTGATCAGCACGCCGTGGCTCGCGCCCATGGCCATTTCGCGCCGGAGGACTTCCTCGTCATCTTCGCCGCCAACTGTGGCAACGGTGACGTTTCCGCCGACTCGGGCGACGATCTGAAGGGCTTCTTCGACCGCATAGTTGTCGGGCTCATTGATCGAATAGACCAAGTCGTCCCGCTCGATATCGTTTCCCGCACTGTTGAGTTCAATCTCGTTTTCCGAAGTGTCGGGTACTCTGCGCACGCATACTAGAATTTCCATAATTCATCCTCCAGAAGCTTTCACGCCACTTCCTGACTTGCGTGTGCGATTTGTTGATCCACCAGTTCCGCCAGATCGATAGCGGTCATCTTTCCTTCCATGCCCGCGACCTTGATTGCGTCTTCAATGTTCACCATGCAGAAGGGGCAGGCGGTTACAATCACATTGGCTCCGGCTTCGGCAGCCATTTGGACTCGCTTCACACCCATGCGCTGATCTTCTTTTGGCTCGTAGAACAGCATCAGTCCGCCCCCACCGCAGCAGAACGAGCGGTCGCGGGAGCGGTTCATTTCGACTCGCTTCAGACCGGGGATTGCGTCGAGCACATCGCGAGGGCCGTCGTAAATCTGGTTGTGCCGTCCCAGATAGCAGGGATCGTGGTAGGTGTAGACGCTGTTTTCGTTTTCCACGGGATTGAATTTGATTTTGCCGGCTTTCACTTCTTTCGCAATCACCTGGCTGATGTGCTCGACCGGCGGAACATCCTTGTAATCGTGCTTCAAAGCGTTATAGGCGTGCGGGTCCGCGGTGACTATGCGCTTAACTCCGGATGCCTTAATGGCGTCTACGTTGTGATCCCGCAAAGCCATGAACAGCGTTTCTTCGCCGAAGCGCCGGACTTCGTGGCCGCTGTCTTTTTCTGCTGCGCCGAGGATTCCGAAATTCTCGCCAATGTGGTTGAGGATTTTCGCCGTTGCCCGGCCAATCGATTGCATGCGGTCATCGTAGGAGGTGATGCTGTCGACGAAGTACAAAGTATCCGCGCCGTTTTTTCCGTCCACAACTTTCACGTTGCAGGTTTCCTGGAAATTTTTCGCCTTGGTCCAGTCGGCCTTTTTCTTTTCCATCTTCCCGTAAGGATTGCCTCGGCTCTCCAGCGCTTTCAGCGGTTTTTGCAGGGACTGAGGTACGTTACCGTCGTCAATCAGGCCGCGCCTCAAATCCACGATCTTGTCGATGTACTCGACCAGCAGTGGGCACTCTGCTTCGCATGCGCCGCAAGTGGTGCACGACCAAATCTCGTCTTCTGAATAAATGCTGCCCGACTCTTGGTTGCCGATCAGCGGCGTGCCATTGTGCGCTCTTCCTATCACTGGATAGTGCTGGAAAGCGTAGTCTCTCGCCTTGATGCTGAGGAATCGCGGTGACAACGGCCTTCCTACCGCATTTGCCGGGCAATTGTCGGAACATCGTCCGCAGTCGGCGCAGGAATAGAAATCCAGCATGTGTTTCCAGGTGAAGTCTTCGAATGTCTTTATTCCGAACGATTTCACTTGGTCGAGATGTTCATCGCTGACGCCCCATCGAACCGGCTTTAAAATCTCGCGGTCTAACTTTGCGAAGTAAATATTGAAGAGGGAAGTTTCCACGTGGAACTGGATTCCAAAGGGCCGGTAGCAGAGCAAGAAATAAAACGTTACTTCGTGGAGAAGGTAAGCGCCGAAGTAGACTCTTCCGAGAGTGAGCACGGCGGTGGACGCGAAAAGTCTTTGAAGCATCCACGGAAGCGAAAAGACGGCCAAGGCTTCAAACGTTTGACCTTGCTGCGACTCGGTGGCGGCTCTGGCGGCGGCAAATAGGCTATCAGCAACCATCAGTATTGCAATCAGAGCAAGAAGGAAGACGGCGTCAGCGGTGTGGGCTTTGCCGAACTTTGCCGGAACCGCATAGCGTGTAGGTTTGAAAGCCAGGCGGCGAATAATGGCAACCACCATGCAGATAAAAACCAAGGTTGCGGCGTAATCCGTGATTGTGTTGTAGATTTCACCGGCTCTTCCTGAAAGGCCGGGCATCACGAAATTATGGGAGACGCCAACAATCAGCACCGTGAAGGCGCGCATGGCCAAGACGATGAATCCCGCAAAAATGAAAATATGAAGGATCCCTGCGGTCTTATAGCGCGGATGCTTCCACTGTCCTAGCCAAAATTTGAAAACTCTTCCCAGCCGCAACAATGGCTGGTCGAAGCGCAAGTCGCGTTGCGCGCGGAACAGCGGGACCAAACGCATGGCCACAATGTAAGCGAAACACAGGACGCCTAGAACGTGAATGATCAGAAACAGCTCACGCCCGGTAACCAACCACGATGTCATGTCGGCAGCTGACGGGACCACCACGTTCTCTCCTTCTTTTGGCCTATGCGAATTGTGTTAATGCTTTCTCCTCCTTAACGGGGAAAACTGCGTCTGATGTTGGCTCGATGGTGAGTGGACGGACGGGAATCGACACCTGCACAGACGCCGGCTGCGATGCAATCTTCACCTTCGCTCGCACTGTCTTCTTTTGCTTTTTCACTTGCTTTGGCGGGGCTTTGACGCCCGCGGCTTCCCGCAATTCAGTGAAGCTCACCTGCAGAAATCTTTCTAGGCGCCGCAGGTCTGGTGCTGCATGCATGCATCCGCTGAATCCGAAATAGGCCGTGCCGTTATAAGTCAAGATGGCGCAATTAAGCGCCATTTCGCCGCCGACCGGAACATAGGGATAGCAGTGCAGCATCTTGTGGCCGAGCAAATACAGCGGCTGTTGCGGTCCCGGCACATTGGTACACACCATGTTGAAAGGCGTGAACGGCAACCGGCTGATAATGTGCCCGGCGACAGCCTGCGCAGAATTGGGGAACATGCCGATGAGACCACCGGCTAAGCTCACCAATTCCGCGGTATGCGCGCGTTTAAGAAGCTCTGTTCTTTTATGAACGGCAGCCAGCAGTTTGCGAGGGTTGCGAATGTCCAGCGGTACAGTGACCGGCACCAGCGAGATGCGGTTTCCTAAATCGCGCGGACCATCGTTCCCGCGCAAATTGACGGGAACCATCATGCGAAGCTGCCGCCCCTTAACTCGGTCACCATGCAGTTCGAGGTAGCGGCGGATGGTCGCTGTTACCAGCGCGAGGATGACGTCGTTCACGCTGGTGCCACAGGCCTGCTTTATGGACTTGACCTCTGCCAAAGGAATTTCGGCCCAGCCGAATTTTTGCGGTCCGCGGTAGAGAACGTTGAACCGCAGCCGCTGGGTGGAGATAGACAGTTCCGGCAGCAGATTCGTGAGCTCGTCGGTTGCGGGGTTTCCGCCGGTGGTGGCAGCGCGCTCGGCCATGTTCGATACATCGGCGGCGGCAGCGAGAAGTCGCTTGACGAATTCAGAATAGGAATCGAGGCATCCGTTCGTGATCGAAGCCAAAAGGTCCGGCTGCGGCGGGACGCGGAGTCGAAGCTTTCGTTTGGGCAGACGAGGCGCGGTTGGGCTTGCGTCCATGACCGCGTTCATGATCCCAACGCCGGCGATGCCATCGGCGAGGCAGTGGTGCAGGCGAAAGATGAGCGCACTGCGATCACCTTTCAGTCCATGCACCAGAGTCATATCCCAAAGCGGATGCTGCCGGTCCATCGTCGTGCTCAGCATCTTTCCGGCAAGCGTCTTTAACTCGGCGTCGGAACCGTGTTTCAACGTGGCCTCGTACACGTGTCTTCGGATGTCGAACGTCGGATCGTATTCCCAGCTGGGCAGGCCAATATTAAGGAGCGGAGGCACAACCCGCTTGAGATAGCGGGGAATTAGCGGCAGCTTCGACTCGACAAACTGGACGCAAGCTTCGAACGGGATCTTCCCCTCGAAGACGCAGACACAGGCCACGTTGAGGGGCATGCCCTCGCGTTCGAGGTGGAGAAACACCGTGTCTCCCCAGGAAAGACGGTCACCTTTGTCTAGGCCTTGCATCGTCGCTCCTTATAATTTCCGAATCAAGCTTCAACTGTTTCTCGCTTCAATTAACGAAAGAAAATCGCGAGGTCAGCTTTAGCAGCTTGAGCACTTTGTAGACGCTGACGTTGACACCGCGCAACGTCACCTTGACGCCCTTGTCATCAGCTCTACTCGCAAAGTCATCCAACGCCATCAGACCGCTGGCATCGATCCGAAGCACGGAAGAGAAATCCACCGTTACTTCGCTTTCGGTGCTGTCCAACTTTTCTGCGGCCTCGCGCAACGCCTGGACAACGTGTCCTTCCTCAACCTTGAGCCACACTGCTGTCGTCACCATACGTACTCCTCTATTTGGTTTGCTGAGATGCGCTAGCTGCTTTCACCTGGCTTCGCCCGTGATAAGCCTTCCAAAAAAGATCTGCCAGTTCGCTCATCAATGGCATACGCGGATTCGACCGCCACGATGGATCGTCAAAGGCAAGCTTGGTAAGCTCAGGCATTGCCCGCTCGAATTCTTCCTTCGAGATTCCCAAGTCAGCGATGGATCGCGGGAACCCTAATCGATCGAGTAATTGTTCTGTCGCCACGACCAGATTCTTGACTTTTTCCTCAACCGTGTGGCCACCCAGCCCCAGCAAGTCAGCAATGGTGGCGTATTTCTTGTGGGCTATATAGCCCTTCTGGTACGGCGACGGGACAAACTTCGTGGGCACCGCCGCGTTGTAAGCAATGACGTGTGGCAACATGAGCGCATTCGCCCGTCCGTGAGCAACGCCGAAGTGCGCGCCAAAGGAATGCGCCAAAGCATGATTTACGCCTACCGACGCGTTCGAAAACGCCATTGCCGCAATGCACGACGCGTTGTGCATGTTGCAACGCGCTTCTTCATTGCCCGGATGCTCAAAAGCAACTGGCAGATACTTGAACGCCATGAGGATGGCCTGCATGGCATTGCAGTCGGTGTATGGCGAGGCGTAACTGGAAACTGCGGCTTCGAGCGCATGAGTTAGGCAATCGATACCAGTGTCGGCAGTCAGGCCCTTCGGCATCGACATAACAAATTGCGGATCGACGATGGCGACATCAGGAGTTAGCGAGTAGTCAGCCAGCGTCACCTTACGCGCGCGCTCCTTGTCGGTGAGTACGGCAAATGGAGTTACTTCGCTTCCGGTTCCGCTGGTGGTCGAGATCGCAATCAAGCGGACACGGTTCACTTTTTCGGTTGGGTACTGGATGACGCGCTTGCGCAGATCGAGAAACGGTGCGGCCAGTTCTTCCAGATCAGCGTCTGGGGATTCGTATTTGAGTTTCATAATCTTGGCAGCGTCGATCACCGATCCGCCGCCCAGCGCGATGATTTGGTCCGCTTTGTAGAAATTGAGCGCCTCAACCCCTTGCATGATTACCTTGACTTCGGGTTCTGCATCCGGGATCACCGACACGTGAATGCGGGTTCCCTCGGGAATGTAGCGGCGGACAAGATCGACGTGGCCGATCTGCTCCAAGGCTGGGTTGGTAACAATGACGGTGGAGCGCGATTGGAACTGGCGCACATTTTCCACCGCGTTCAGATTGAAATAAATCTGATTGGGAACTCGGAACCACTGATGCGCTTGAGTCCTCCGAGCCACTCGCTTGATGTTGAGGTAGTGGTAGATATTTACGTTGTCGGTAGTGCTGTTGCCGCCGCCGGTTCCACATCCGAACGAGAAAGTTGGCACCAGATCGTTGTAAACCGCGCCCAGCGCTCCGATCGAGCCGGGCGAGTTCACAATGATTCGTCCTGCATTCATCAATTCACCAAACTTGCGGATGATCTCTTCGTTGCGCGAGAAAATAACCGCGGTGTGTCCCAAACCGCCAGCATGGTTTACGTCGACGCAAACCTTCAGCGCTTCGTCAACGGATTTCGCCCGATACACAGCCAACAGCGGAAACAACTTTTCAACTGACAGGGGATGTTTGCGCCCTACACCTTGAATCGGCGCGATCAGTAGTTTGGTGTCCGGCTTTACGGTCAGGCCGGCGAGACGCGCGATGTCAGTTGCTTTCTGTCCGATCGCGATGGGTTGCATGAACCCGGTCTTGGGATCGATTACCGAACTCGCCAGCAGTTTCGTCTCTTTCTCATTGCAGATATGCGAGCCCAGTTCCGCAAATTTCTTCAGCACGACGTCATAAATCTCATCGTCAATGACTACGGTTTGCTCGGAAGCACAGATGGTTCCGTTATCAAAAGTTTTGGAAAGAATAATGTCCACTACTGCGGTGCTGATCTCCGCACTTTTTTCCAGATAGACCGGAGTATTTCCCGGTCCTACGCCGAGTGCCGGTTTGCCCGAACTGTATGCGGCTTTCACCGCACCTGGACCACCGGTGGCATCAATCAAGCCCACGTCTTTGTGCTGCATCAAGTAGGCGTTGTCCAGCAGGGTATGAGACTCCAGGCAGCTGAAAACGCCTTCGGGTGCGCCATGTTTTAGCGCAGTCTCATACATGATATTCACTGCCTCAGAGCAGCAGCGCCACGCGTTGGGATGAGGACTGAAGATGACAGCATTGCGCGTCTTGATCGCCATGATGCATTTGAAGAGCACGGTGGATGTCGGATTGGTAATCGGCGTGAGCGAAAAAATCACTCCGATTGGTTCGGCAATTTCTACGAGGTTGCGTTCGGGAAACTCGCGGATCACGCCAACGGTGCGTTTATCCTTGATGTAGTTGTAGGTAAACTCGGTGGCGCACATGTTCTTGAGGACTTTGTCTTCCAGCACTCCGAGCTTGGTTTCCTCAACCGCGAGGCGCGCGAGGTGGTGAGCTTGCCCCAGGCCGGCGAGGACCATGGGCTTGACGATGCCATCAACATCCTCTTGCGTGAATTGGGTGAAGACGGCGGCGGCCGTTTTAGCCTGGCTCACCAATTCGTCGAGGTACGCGATCCGTTCTTCGCTCAGTTTTTCCGTGGTAAGCGAAATCTGCACCCGCTCTTGCAATACTTCCCGTGTAACCATTGCTGCCCCCTATCCCTACCTTCCGGAGTTGACATCCGATAGGAGCATGCCGAATTTGTCGAAGCGCTTGCGACCCCGCGACGGGAGTTCGAGCGCCTCTGACCTCGGCCAGTTTTATGCGTAGTCGATGGGATGAGTGGCCAGCCAATGCTCATCGCGTGCCTTGCTAATATTTTTCAAAGCGGCACCAGCAACGCTCGCAGATAAACGGCGGCTCTCCCACGCGACGCCTGCGCCCATGCCGAGCACTCCGCCCAGCAAACCGAACGCCAAGGATCGTCTCACCGATCTGTCGCGATATGCTGGAAGGCTGCCCAACACCGCAATGCATGCACCAATAACAGCGGGCTTTAGAGCGCTTCGTAACGAACTGCTGAGAAACGGAGTAAAAGACTCTCCTTGTAAAAATGCTGCTCCACCAGAACGCGCTCCCTCAATTCCAGAATGCAAAAGCTCGCGACTATAATGAGCATTCGATTTCGACCATTTGCGTAAATCCATCGAATTACCTCACGGTCTTATGATCACGGATAACAGTTTCAGTACATCACTCGGGTTAAGCGGCGTCGGTATCATCGGTCACGCCTGATTGTGATGTCTTACATCCGAGGATGTACACGTGACAAAATCCCATCCGCTAAATGCCAACTTGAGTGCTTCACAGTGCCGCCAGCTCGCGGAAAAAGACGAAGTAAAAAAGCGCAAGCATAAATTTTGCGCGATGTAATCTTTTCACCTGTTGGGGTAACTAAGGCGGAACAGCTTCAGATGGGCTGACTTAGTTCAGGGGATCTGAAAGAGTGGCAACCACTTACTCGCTCACGCATCAGTGTAGGCTCCTGTGCGGAGCCTGTCAAAAGATAAGGTCGGCTACAGCTGCGGGCTGTCTGTCAGTTCAGTAATCCCCACAACTGGGCAACCCGAGCGAAGTCGAGAGTCTGAGGTTTTTGCCCACGCTGTGGAGTTCTTTGCTCCTGGCGATACTATGCCAGGCTATATTTTCCATTTTCGATGACTCTTTGCGCGATCGTCTGCCGCAGGGCGATCGTATCAAATGGTTCGTGCTTGCACAGGCGGCGCAAAATCGCCATTTGTGAACGCAGCATGTCGCCTTCACTTGAGGCGGCAATAACCATTGTTGCGGCGCTTTCGATTTTGTCGAATGCGCCCGCCATATACACGCGGGTCATCGCAATGGCATTGGCTGTGCTGGTTTCGCCATTTCGCGCCGCCAGTTTCTGCGCGCGCAGCACGGCTGATTCCATGGCATAAGTCTCAATCGTAATGTTAGCAATCGCGCCCATGATCTCTTGTTGGTCTTGGATCGACTGCATGTATTTTTGAGTGGCAACTCCAGCCGCAAACAGTCCGATCTTTTTTGCCGCGGCCACTAGCTTTCTCTCTTCTGCCAACGGGCCTTCGACGCCATTATCCCTGGCGCCAGACAGCACTTCATCCATTAGCTTTTTAATGGCGCTCATTAATGGAAGCTGCCCGGTCATTGCACGTTTCAGCAGAAATCCACTAATCACGAGACGATTGATTTCGTTCGTGCCTTCGAAAATCCGGTTGATGCGAGCATCGCGGTAGCCGCGTTCGGCGTGGTACTCTTCCACAAAGCCGTATCCGCCGTAAATTTGCACGGTCTCATCGACCACGTAGTCGATGAATTCCGAGCCCCAGACCTTGAGGATGGAACACTCAACCGCGTATTCATCAAAAATCTTCCGCGCCTGGACCTGGTCGTTGTGGGCTTCGCCGAGTTGTTCGGTAGCGGCATCAATCATGCCAACCGTTCGATAGGCCATGGCTTCTCCCGTGAAAATGCCAGCAGCCATGTTGGCCAGTTTCTCGCGTACTAACCCGAAATCGGCAATCACTTTTCCGAATGCCTTGCGTTGCTTGGCGTAGGCGATAGCGCTCTCCAGGGAATTACGGGCCGCGCCGATGGCACCTGCACCCAACTTGAACCGGCCCACGTTCAGCACATTAAAGGCGATGTGATGTCCTTTGCCAATTTCTCCGAGAACGTTCTCCACTGGCACTTTGCAATCGGTCAGGATGAGCGGACAGGTTGAAGAACCGCGAATGCCCATCTTGTGTTCTTCCGCGCCCACCGCGAATCCGGGGAAGTCGCGCTCGACAATGAATGCGGTGAACTTTTCTCCATCCACCTTTGCGAACACAATGAATAGATCGGCAAAGCCGGCGTTGGTGATCCACATCTTCTCGCCGTTCAGCAGGTAGTGTTTGCCATCGGCCGAAAGTGTTGCGCGGGTGCGGCAGTTGAGCGCATCGGATCCCGAAGACGATTCTGAGAGCGCATAAGCGCCCACAGTTGTGCCATCCGCCAGCCCCGGCAGATATTTTTTCTTTTGCTCTTCTGTTCCGAAGTAAACGATGGGCAGCGTTCCAATGCAGGCGTGAGCGCCCCAAGTCGTGCTGAAGCCGCTGTACTTGGCCAGACGGTCGGCAACGATGGCGGATGTGACCTTATCCAGTTGTATGCCGCCATATTGTTCTGGCACATCGACCCCGCTCAGCCCCAGTTCTCCGGCCTTCTTCAACAGTTCACGGCTGACCGCGAAATCCTTGTGTTCCATCTTCTCGGCATTAGGCACAATCTCTTTGATTGCGAATTCTTCCGCAGTTTGGGCGATCAGCAAATGTTGTTCCGTGAAATCCTCTGGAGTGAAGACCTCCTCCGGCGTGCGATCTTCAATGAGAAAGCTGCCGCCAGAAATCTTGGGGGCGTGAGATGCCGTAAGTGTCGCCATATTTCACCTCGATCGATTGTCAGGAAACTGTAGTTTTCGTTTCGGCGTTGTACCTTTGCCGCAACTCTCGTTTCAAAACTTTGCCGGATCCGGTCTTAGGCAAACTTTCTACAAAGTCGATGGAACGCGGACATTTGTAATGAGACAGCCGAGCGCGGCAAAACTCCAGCAGGTCATGCTCGCGCGCTTTTGATTCCGGCTTCAAGACCACGATTGCCTTGGGAATCTCGCCCCATTTTTCGTCAGGGACTGGAATCACGACGGCCTCGTAAACTTCTGGATGAGCCTGCAGCACTTTTTCTACTTCCAGTGAAGAAATGTTCTCGCCCCCACTCACGATAATTTCTTTTTTGCGATCGACGATGTGAAGGTAGTTGTAGCGATCGACGACAGCGACATCGCCTGTGTGAAACCAGCCATCCTGCATTGCGCCCGCCGTAGCTTCGGGCTGGTTCCAATAGCCTGTCATCACTGCATCGCCTCGCGCGACGATCTCGCCCATCACCGCGCCATCGTGCGGTACATCTCGTCCGTCGGGGCCGATCACTCGTAGTTCCACTCCGGGGATGGCAAACCCTGTCATCGCCTGCCGGGCGTAACGCTCCTCTCCAAGAAGGGAGAGACCTGATTTCATCGGCGATTTTGCCAGCGTAGGACAAGTCTCGGTGAGACCATAGCCGGAGATGCATGTGCATCCCAGCTTCTCTTCAACTTCTTTCACCAAAGTGGGTGACGAAGCAGCACCGCCAATGCTGATAATTTGCAGGCTGCTCAAATCGTATTTCGTTCGCTGTGGAGAATTCACCAGGGCAGTCGCCATCGTCGGCACTACGGCGCAACTGCTTACTCGCTCCTGTTCGATTAAGCGGAACACTTCCACCGGATTGAAATGGTGAATCATTACGTGCGTGCCGCCGACCAGCGTAATGATGTGGGCTATGCCCCAACCATTCGCGTGAAAGAGCGGAATAGTATGGAGTAAAACTGATTTGCAAGACATCTCGCCCAGAGTAGAGGTGGAAGTCTGGCCCGCAGCGATTACCGACAACGCGTGCAGATACACGTTGCGGTGCGTGAGCATCACGCCTTTCGGACGGTCGCTGCTGCCACTTGTGTAAAAAAGCTCCGCGACAGAGTCCTCATCAATTTGCATGAAGTCACATTCGAATGGGTTGGACGTCGCCAAAAGTTCGTCATAAGTTTGTTGAGCCAGCCATCGGGCTTGTGGTCCGTCATCCAGCAGGAAAGCAAATTCGATCGAAGGGACATTATGACGAAACGATTCCACCAGCGGAACGAAGGCCGGTTCTAGAAACAGGAATCGGGCTTCGGCGTCGTTCAAAACAAAAGTAAGCTCCTGCGCTCCCAGGCGAATGTTTAATGGGGCCAATACACAGCCTGCCTCAAGAACTCCGTAATAGGCCTCGAGCAGCCGATGACAATTTGTGCTAAGGAATGCCACCCGATCGCCAGGCTTGGCTCCGGCGGCGACCAGCGCCCCTGCCAAGCGCGCAGTCCGCTCGGCGAATTGCGCGTACGTAAAGCGCTCTGAGCCGCACACGACGCCGATCTTCTCTGGAAATTGTTCTCGCGCATAGCGGAGGAAACGGATGGGAGTTAGTGGAATGTTCATCTGCGCCTCCCAGGGACGATGAGTATCCGCGCGCCGGTCCGGCCAGCGCGGTCAGCGCGGTCAGCGCGATACTTGATCTGAATTATGGATTAGTTAATCGGTCATCCTGAGCGGGCCGATGAATCCCGAGCGCCTAATCCCACACTCGCCTCGGCTGGATTCCCCCGTGCTGGTTCACACGCGCCAAGGCGGCTGTTCCTAGCACACTCTTAGATTAGGGCATTCGGCCATGCTGGATCTTCGACTTTGTATGGCCCGCGTGCCTGGCGGGCCATACTCCGCTCAGGATGAAGCTCTGCGCATCGTCCTGCTGTTAGGCCGCTGCTGCCTTATGCTTCTTGGGCGACTTTTTCGCGTGATGTTCGGTCTTGTGGGCGCCATTCGGTTTAACCATAACGTCCATCAATTCCTTTTGCGCATCGACGTAGCTCTTCACGCCTTCCCGTGTCAACTCTGCTAATGGCAGGAAGGGAAATGGCCGCAGCAGATCCAGAGTCTTGCCGGCGGTTTTCACGCTGGCGTTCATCTGTCGCCCCGCGACATCAACCAACTTGCGTTGCGCATCGATGAACGATTCCGTGGCCTCGCGCGCCAACTTTGACAGCTCTGTCTTCTTGGTGGTCTTCGGGCCGCTGGCTTTGCTGCCAGTGGCTTTGGCAGTCTCTTCGGCAATCACGTCCATGAAGTGCTTCTGCGCTTTCACGAAGTTTTCCATGGCTTCGCGGGCCAGTTCCACTAAGTGCTCGCTCTGCACTGGTTTCCCGGCTTTGGCTGCCTCCACCCAGGCGTGGGTTTGCTTGCCGGCAATTTTCAGGAACTCCTGTTGCATGTGGATGAAAGTCTCCACGCTGCGCTGCAACAGGTCAGTGATCGCCTGCGCCGGGGGCCATTCGCCAACCCGCTCTTTAACGCCGGTCATCAGGATTTCATTTTGCTTTTGTCCCAGTTCGAGCAGGACTCTTTGTCCTTCGATAAAATTCGCCACACCCTCTGCAGTCACCTCGCCTAAAATGGCGGTTGGCGAATGTTGAGGATCAGATAACTGCTGACGTAGTGAGTGCATCAAGCTCGTATTCTGCCGCATCGCCAGGTCCATGAGAATCCGTTGCGTGGCAAAAAAGCTTTGGACGCCCTGTTGCGCCCAGCCTGATAGCAGAGAAACGAACGACGACTCGCCAGGATGAGTTCGATGAGATTCCGTTGTTGCCATTTAGCACCTCCAAGATATTGCTGCACTGCAGCATCGATTTAAATGTACGACTGGCGGGCATTTATGTCAAGATATATTTATATTATGTGCGAAGCAGCAAGAGATAGGATCCAGCCGTGAAGCCCGCGCCCGTCATCATCAGGAAATACGGAAATCGCAGATTGTACGATTCCTCGACCAGCAAATACGTGAATCTCGACGATATCGCAGGACTCATCCGGGAAGGGAAGGAAGTTCAGATTGTCGATGCCAAGACTGGCCAGGACCTGACCCGAGTAACGCTGACCCAAATCATCACCGAGGATGCAAAGGAAAAACCGACTGGCCTGCCGCTCGAATTGCTGCGCCAGTTAATCGTCGCGTCCGATGAGGTGCGCCAAGAGTTTGTGATGTGGTATTTAAAATCTGCCTTTGATACGTATCAAAAAGTTCAAGAAGCAGTCCAAAGCCGGCTGGGCGAGGTCCAGTCGGCCATATTGTCCCCAGTGGATATGATGAAGCAACTAATAACCGGTCCGGTAACATCTCAGCAACGGGCCGAGGCAGAACCGGAGCTCGACGCCTTGCGCAAGCGAGTCGCCGAGCTCGAAGCCCGGCTCAAGAAGCCAGCGCGACGGAAAAAAACCCCAACCGCGAAACGTAAGGGAAGGGTATAATCCGTGGGGCAAGTCCCCCCCAGCTAGGCGCGCCAGCGTGATATGTAATGCTCAGGACGAAATTGCGGCGTAAAACGAAAAAGGCTACGAAGTCATCGCGGGCGTGGACGCATACCCACCGGGTCGATCTGCAGGCAGACATCTCCCCGTGGACAGAAGCGCTGTTCGCGGCTGAGATCCTCTTGCTGCATGCAACCCCCGTCTATTACGGGTTTGGTGTTCCGCGCGGTGATGGCTCGGCAGTGGTCATTATTCCTGGTTTTCTTGGAACCGATCTCTACCTGATGGAGTTGCACGCCTGGCTGGCGCGCATAGGATACCGGCCGTATTTTTCGGGCATCGGTATTAATGCGGAGTGCCCCAATCTACTGGTCCAGCGCCGGCTCAATACCACCATAGAAAAAGCGTTGGCAGAAACCGGACGGAAAATTCACTTGATTGGTCACAGCCTTGGAGGAGTAATCGCGCGCTCGGTAGCCGGCCAAAGGCCGCGCGACGTGGCTTCGGTCATCACTTTGGCCGCCCCCATTCGAGGCACTGCCACCAGCAGGCCCATTCTCAACGTGGCCGAAGCCATTCGCCAGCGAATCCTAAAGGAGCATGGCGAAGGAGTGCTGCCGGATTGTTACACCGGGCGCTGCACCTGCAATTTTGTCGACTCATTGAAGCGGAATGTGCCTGCGTCGATGATCGAGACTGCGATTTACACGCGCGACGATGGAATCGTGGACTGGCGCTACTGCCGCACTAAGAATCCAGAGGTCGACTTCGAAGTTCCTGGCACTCACATCGGGATGGCATTTAATCCCTCTGCGTATGCCATCGTTGCCGAACGTCTGGCGCAGGCGCGTTCCTGAGATTGGACGCTAGCAGCCGACCATCTCCAACACCGCCCCGATATTCGTCTCTAACGTCGCGACTGTTTTGCCCTGCCGCTCCAATCGAACCACGGCCTTGGCTAGACTATTGTTTGTCACATCGAAACTGCCTGAGCAATCGGTTTTGATGTAGGGAAGCCGATGGATACTCGGGCCGGCTCCATCGATGGCTGCTTCGAGTTGCAATCCATCGTTCGCAGAACAGCGAAACGTCCAGACAAATGTATCCGGATCTCTGCTTATGTCCCGCAGGTTGCGGAAGCTGTATTCATTCCCATCGTGCCACAGGACGGCCTTGCGAAAAACCATTCCCAAGGGCATTTCGTATACCAGCGCTTCTAGTGTGCTGGGGGTAGTGTTGCTAGTGGAAAAATGTGCGTGAGTCCAAGTCCAGAAGTTGCGATGCCGGTATCCGCAGTTGTGTCCTTGAACGCCAATACCCAAAGGATCGGCCTTGAAATGTCGATCGTCGAGCGTGACCTCGCCTGAGAAAACCGCGTCGGAATGCGGAGTTCGCGAGAATCCAATCCAACCTTTGTTGCTGAGGGTGACGCGAAATGCGGAACGATAACGCAGATCCCACGAAATCGCATGTCCGTCGGCCTGTAGTGTACCCCGGCAAAAATCCTCTCCGATTTCATTGTTGCCAACTTGAAAATGAAATGGATTTTGCTTTCTCGCGCTGACCTGCATCTCCTCTAAAGGGAATCCCTGGATGAAACTTTGAGGCTTTTCATCCCGCGGAAACCACGTAGCCCAGACTTGCACAGGTTCACCCCGGGGCTCATTCGCACAGCCGCCGCGACCGGGATTCATCAGCAAATATCGCAACCACCAAGCGCCTGCTCCATCCGCAAGCCCAAAACGAAGAAACCAGACCTCGTATCGGCGACGGGTGGAGAGCGACGAGTACGGTTCATTAAGCGTTTTCACAAACTTTTTCTTTTTCAGGAATTAAATTCGGAGTAGACTTTCTGAAAAAGTCTTCGCGGCAGCGGCCAACGAGTACCACGCCGTCATCGTAATCGAACGTGGGAATAAAAATCCAACTACCTGCGTGAGACGAAACCCAGGGAAGGGAACAAAATTCAGATGTGAAGCGTCACCGTGCTTTGTGATTTCTGTCACTGCATATTTGCGGAGAGCGTCACACACTTACAGAATCCCGTTGACGACAGGATTAAGTATGGTCGCCAAATGCAGTAATGCCTCGTGTCGCGCCCTGTTCCGAAATCTAAAAGAAGGCCGGCTCTTTCTGCTGCAAAGTGATCCAACTGGCAATTCATCCAACCTAAGATCGAACGAATATTTCTGGCTGTGCGCCTCTTGTGCGTCAACCATGACGCTTCATTTGAATGACGACGGCGGAGTAGTTCCAGTAGTATTCGCAGGTGTGGTGAAGCAAACAGATCACTGCATCCCCGCAAGCCGGCATGGCCGAGTGCTGTTGAGCGATGTGAGCTTCTGCCTAGATAGACGGCATGGCAGCGCCGGATTTATTGACTGATAACCTTCGGGGCTCACTCTTTCGCGTTCTTTTCGAAAGGTGGAACCGGGAGAATGCTGAGTCCTCGAGGCTGCACGGAAGTGGACGCCCGTGCTTACGGACTAGCGGTGAAAATTCGGTCCGAGAAGCGCAATGTCATCCTCGGCCAGACTGCGAACGAGTTCGGTAGTGAAGTAGTCCACGCTGGCCGCGGCGGTATTCTCGTAGCGCTTGTGGTAAGTTGAACGGCTCTTGTCGATGTCTTCCTTGAGCCGATCGTACAAATCTTTGTGCTTGCGCCCTTCGGCCACTTTGGCCTGATTGTACAGCTTGATCTCATCCATCAACAGGCGAGCGAAACGTTGCGCTTTGCGATGAACCTCGGCGCTTTCCGGCGAGAGGTGTGCGAACGCGTCAGTCGCGGGCGCGGCTGCGGCTGCCGTCATGGACGCAGGTGCGGAAACGACTTCCGCTGTGGCCTCTGCCATCGCGGGTTCTGGGACCGGAGTCGCGGCCACGTGCCTCGGCGCATGAGCCGCGAATGGATCGGAGAAAGACGAAACCGTTTGCACCGGGGGAGCTTCGAATTTTTCGCTGGCAGCAGGCTCGCTCACGCCTTCTTTCTGGGCCTGCTTTCTCAGCGAAGCCACCTCGAGCCATGCGCTGGTTGCCGCTACCAGCAGTTCGACGGCGGCAGCCTCCATGTTTCCATCGGACCGGATTCCACCGTCGACATAGACCAACGCGGCCACTTTGTCTTTCAGACGCAGCGGCAGAAGCAGCGCTTTATCTTCAGCAGCCGCGCCAAATTTCGATGTGAATGCGGGATCCATCTGCGCGGCTCCCGCGGTCGCAGCTAACCGCGAGTGCAGCACCTGGCTCGGAGCTGGACTGTTTACATCCAGCGAGAAATCTTTGATCTCTTCATGGTTATCGAAACCGCGCCCTTGCCATCCCGTAGCAGTTCCTGACTTGATCACGAAGAGAGCCGCGCGTCCGCTGTATGCCGCAGTGCTGTCGAGCAGCGCCCGCAAAATTTCCTTTTGCGTCGAGCCCGCATGAATGGCTGACACTGCCTGCAACAGCTCAGCAGCCGAGCTTCCCGAAGCGCCTGCGGAACCGGAAACATGCGGTTGCACTTGCTCCAGTACGCGGCGAACCAGTTCGTTCCGCAACTGCGGAAGATGGCCCTCGAGGACCTCAGAGATTGCCTTCTCGACAATTTGATTAATCGCGGTTTTATCTTCCATTGTTGCTCTAACCACATCTCCCGCGGAATACGAATTCGCGCAATTTCCCCAGCAAGTTTCTGATTATACGGCCAGTCGGTCGACCTTCATTGATGACGGAAGTAACTGCCAAACGCGGCACTGCCGGTGGGATCAAACTGCGCCTAAACCGTTCAATTCGCAATACGTCAAAAGAGTTACGCGCAATCGCCGGATAGCAAGTAAAATAACAGTTCCTAATACGTGTAGGGCTGAAAATTGTTGCATCGGATGAATGATGAGTACCATCCAACCAAAAATAGATGAGCCGGTTTCTGACGAGCTAGCGCTCGTACAAGCAGCCAAAGGCGGGGATGTCAGCGCCTTTGAAGAGCTGGTTCGACGTTATGATCGGAACGTATTTCGAATTGCCCAACACATCACGCAGAACCGCGAAGACGCGGAAGATGTGGTGCAAGATGCGTTCCTGAAAGCTTACAGCAATCTTCACCAGTTTCAGGGGCAGTCGAAGTTTTATACCTGGCTTGTGCGCATTGCGGTGAACGAAGCGCTGATGCGGTTGCGGCGCCGTCGCCCAGAGCGCATGGTTTCGCTCGATGAGGATGTAAAGACCGAGGAAGACTCGCTGCCGCGGGAGGTCGCGGATTGGAGTCCGAACCCCGAGCAGCAGTACAACCAGGCAGAGTTGCGGGAGATTCTGACTCGCACCATTCAAGGTTTGCCGGCAAGTTTTAGAACGGTCTTCGTCCTGCGTGACGTAGAAGGATTGTCAACGGAAGAAACCGCGGAGGCGCTGGATCTCAGCATCCCGGCGGTGAAGTCCCGGCTGTTGCGTGCGCGCCTGCAATTGCGCGAACGGCTTGGCCGATTCTTTCAACGACGCGAGACCACGAATGGCAAAGAACAAGAAAAACCTGAAACCGGAGATACCCAGTGAAGTGCAAAGATTTTCTGAGCGAGTTGACTAATTACTTGGATGGTGTGATCGACGAGCGCACCAAGGTTGAATTGGAAGATCATCTCGCTTGGTGCCACAACTGCTACGTTGTCTGCGATACCACGAAGAAGACCATTGAGATCTACCGCGACTCCCAGTTGTACGAACTTCCCGAAGACCTTCGCACCCGGCTCCGTTCTGCTATCGTCTCCAAGTGTCATGCCCAAAAGAAGACCGGGCCGGAGCGCGTTTAAGTAAAATCCCGCACCGGCTTTACTCTGTTCGCCCAAGATTTCCCGAAGACGGCGAAACGATCCTGCCAGGCATCGTCACTATCAATGGTTAACGAAACCTTTTCCTACTGTACTGAATCTAATTAGATGTCTGTAGAAATGCCCTAAGGGCAGCTGTATTCCAGGCGAGATCAGGCTAGGTTTGTTGGCTGTGGAGGTCAAATATGATCGCCAAATTGGTCGACGCTTTCTTCGGTTGCTGGCACAGCCACTATAGTTTTCCTATCACGATCCGCCCGGGTTCTCGGAATAAGGCTCGTCCTTCTACCGCCGCAGCGCTAACTGGCATGTACGTGGTATGTCTCGATTGCGGCCAAGAACTACCTTATGACTGGCAGCAAATGAAGGTTATTGGAACGCCATCGCAAGCCCGGCACTACGCGCGGGAGTTGGCGACCCGGCAGGCTGCCTGACTTTAAGTCACAGTTCACGCTCAAAATACAGATTTTTGCACTCGGGTATACAGTATTCACTGTATTGGCGAAGTTGCGGGCGTGGGGTACTTTGATGCCAGTTCGGGAGCGTACTAAAGCTAGAGGCGGTCATGGGTTAGCGTCAGCAGGGCTGACATTCGGACCCTTACGATCGCCGCTTCAGTTTGCGGTTCTGTCCCTCCCCTTTCTGCTCCCAACCTCTGCCTTATGCTGCGCCTGTGCCGGGGTCACCCTCTGGCCGCAGGCGCAGCCGCCTTTTTGGGCAGGATTTCTCCGATGCGGCGGATCTGAGCCCCCACTCCCCGCAACTTTTCTTCAATGTGTTCGTAGCCGCGGTCGATGTGATAGACGCGATCGATGATAGTTTCTCCGTCGGCGACCAGTGCTGCCAAGACCAGCGATGCGGAGGCGCGCAAATCGGAGGCCAGAACGGCGGCAGCGCTCAGCGGCGTCTTGCCACGAACCACGGCCCGGCGCCCTTCGATTTTGATGTTCGCACCCATCCGGACAAGTTCCTGGGCGTGCATGAAACGATTCTCAAAGATGTTCTCGGTAATAATCGAAGCGCCTTCCGCTTGCGTCGCCAAGACCATGTATTGCGCCTGCACGTCAGTCGGGAAGCCAGGATATTCCTGCGTGACCATGTCAGCAGCTTTTGGCGGATTGTCGCCCATCACGCGAACTGAGTCTGCTGTAGGCCTGGTCTTCACGCCAACTTCGTGCAGCTTCTCAAGCAGCGCGCCGAGATGTGCAGGATCACAATTGGCGACGTTAACATCCCCGCCGGTGAGCGCACCCGCGATGATGAACGTGGCCGCCTCAATGCGGTCGGGGATGATTCGGTGGCGCGCGCCATGCAATTTGCTAACGCCCTTCACGCGTATGGTCGAAGTTCCAGCCCCTTCGATGCGTGCTCCCATGCTGTTCAGCAAAGCGGCCAGGTCGGCAACCTCGGGCTCGCGGGCACAGTTCTGCATCACGGTTTCCCCATCAGCCAGTGTTGCCGCCATCAGCAAGTCTTCGGTTCCAGTTACGGTTATCTTTTCAAAAATAATCTCCGCGCCACGCAAGCGTTTCGCGGTTGCTTCCACGTAGCCGTGATCCTGCGTAATGGTTGCGCCTAGCAGTTCGAGTCCTTTGATATGGAGGTCGATGGGCCGGCCTCCGATGGCGCAGCCCCCGGGGAGAGAAACGCGAGCGCGGCCGCAACGCGCAACCAGTGGGCCAAGCACGAGGGTGGAGGCGCGCATTGTCTTTACCAACTCGTAAGATGCTTCAGGCGAGGTCAGGTTCTTGCAGCAGATCGTGGTGCGATGCTGCGCGCGGCCGTATCCGAGTTCGACTTCCGCACCCATAGCGGACAGGAGTCTGCGCGTCGTCTCAATGTCGCGCACTTGCGGGACATTTTCCAGGATGACCGTTTCATCGGTAAGCAGAGCAGCGGCCATCGCTGGGAGAGCTGCGTTTTTGGCGCCGCTGACGCGAACCGTTCCGAGTAGCGGATTGCCGCCGCGAACTACGAATTTATCCATATCGACATCGTACGCTGCGAGATCGTGACGTTGGGTATTGTAAAGGCGAACCGCGTTGGTGCTGGACAGGAATTGGTTAATCGGAAGGGCACGGCCTGCTGGGGTCGACATTGCACGTGGAAAAAGTCGAGCTTTGCTCGACCTTCGGGCCGGCGAGACGCCGGCGCTACAAAGATCTCGCGGCGTTGATCGCTTGGCGAACATTTCCGTGGGTAAATTTTAGAACCCGTTTAGCTTGGATACGGCTCACATTCGCCTGCAGCATTACCAACGCTACGGGAACATCATCTCCTGATGTGCGCAAGGCCTCTTTCGCCGCCTCACGACTGATTCCGGCAAGCTGTTCGAGAATCGTCATGGCTCGTTCGCGCAACTTGTAGTTCTTTACGTGGAGATTGATCATCAGGTTGTCGTAGACATAGCCCAAGCGAGTCATGGCACTGCTGGAGAGCATATTCAAAATCATTTTCTCCGCCGTGCCGGCTTTCATGCGGCTGGAACCCGCGATGACTTCGGGTCCAACTTCGGCGACGATGGCGAAGTGCGCGGCTTTTTCCAAACGTGAATTTGGGTTGCAGGTGACGGCAATAGTTTTGGCTCTGTGCTCGCGCGCGTATTCCACGGCAGCCACCGTAAAGGGCGTACGCCCGCTGGCAGCGATTCCGAGTACCACGTCGTTCCTGCCAGGCTTCTTTTTCGCCATTTCACGTCGGCCGAGCGCTTGGGAGTCCTCGCTAGCTTCAGTAGCGGTGTGCAGTGCTTTTGTGCCGCCGGCCATTATGAACTGCACCATCTTTCGAGGTGTGTTGAAGGTGGGCGGACATTCGGAGGCATCGAGCGCGGCGATACGCCCACTGGTTCCGGCGCCAACGTAAATCAGCCGGCCTCCCTTTTTCAGGGCCTCCGAAATGACATCAATTCCTCGAGCGATTTGCGGCAAGGCTGCCTTGACTGCGGCAGCCACTTGAGCGTCTTGCGAATTTATGATGCGGGCGATTTCAAGGGAAGACTTCAGATCGAGATTCTCGGCGCTGTTATTGGGCCGTTCCGTTGGCAGGCGGCTTAGATTCTCGGTGGCTTTACTGGTTACAGTTCGCAATAGGTTTGTCTCCAGAAATTAGGGATGGAAGACTGAATTCTCAGGTTGAATTCCAGCTTAGCAGAGATTCTTCGGGGCGATAGTTGGACAAGGCTGACAGGGGTAACCTTCATGAACCAGCGACTTACACGGAAAATCCCTTTGTAGTCAAAACACAAGAAATTCGCTGTTCGAATTGGTTCTTTGGGTTGTAAAGTGTTAGGCAACAGGATACACTCTGACAAGTGAAGATTCGGAGCTTCGCTCAAAAGGGCCTCGAGAGGCTCTACGCAGAAGACAGCGTGAAAGGGGTTTCGCCTGGTATAGCGGACAAACTGCGCAAGATGTTTGCCTTTCTTGACGACATGGAAGGGGCAGAGGAGTTGTATTTGCTTGCGGCATGGAGGGCGCAGATGCTGACGGGGAACCGCAAGGGCACGTGGAGCCTTACTGTCACCCGAAACGTTCGTTTAACATTCCGCATCGACACCAGAGAACGTGAAATATGTGACCTCGATCTTGAAGACTACCACTAGGATAGAAAAATCATGCCAATGAAAAACCCGCCTCATCCTGGAGATTTTATTCGGACCGAAATTATCCGTCCTGCAGGCCTGTCCGTCACCGCGGCAGCGGCAGCTCTGAGGGTATCGCGGCCTGCGTTGTCTAGCCTGCTGAACGGCAAAGCCGATCTTTCAGGCGACATGGCGCTCCGCATCGAAAAAGCATTCGGCGTAAAAATGGACACGCTGATGCGGATGCAAGCCTCCTATGACATCGCGCGTACTCGTAAGCGTGAAAACCAAATCCGTGTTCGGAAGATTTCTCAGCCAATCGACATCCACGCTTGAAAGATTGTGTGAAACCTGTGCTCTTGGTAGATGATGGTTTCACCCCAACATTATGAAATTGACTACTGTCCGAGTGAACATCCAACTGGCCGACGAAGCGGTAAAGGCACTTGGAGTAAAATCCCGAACCGAGGCAGCGCGACTGGCGCTTCGGGAGATCGTCGGACCACGAAAATACAAACATTCAGCGAAGAAACCGAGACGCTAGGGTTCGACGAGTGTCCGCCACTGCCATTTCGTTGCGACGCGCTGCACGCCACAACGTGCTGGCCTCCATTGGTGTGGTGTTGGTTACGGTTTTCGTTGTCTGTGCCGTCTTTGCTCCCTGGATCGCGCCGCAGGATCCTGCTCAGATTGATCTGCCAGCGCGACTTTCAGGACCATCGTTTAGTCACTGGTGCGGTACCGACGAACTGGGCCGCGACATTCTCTCCCGCCTGATTTACGGCTCGCGAATTTCCATGCTGGTGGGCAGCTGCGTGGTGGCGGCCTCGCTGGCCTTGGGCCTCGTCGTGGGATCAATCGCCGGTTACTACGGTGGCCGCATCGATCGCTTCGTCAATGTCGTCGTGATGAATGCGTTTCTTTCCTTCCCCGGAATTCTGCTCGCGATTGCGTTCGTGGCGTTTCGCGGTCCGGGTATTTTCAATCTCGTGCTGGCACTTTCGCTTGGAGGCTGGGTTGGCTATGCGCGGTTGGTCCGCGCGCAGGTTCTTGCCGCTCGCGAGCGAGAATTCGTGGAAGCCGCTCGAGCCCTGGGAGCGAGTGATCTGCGGGTGATCGTGCGCCACATTTTGCCCAATATTATTCAGCCGATCATTGTGCAGGCGGCCATCGGCATGGCGGGCGCTATCCTCGCCGAAGCCACCATGAGCTTTCTCGGTCTGGGCGTACCGCCGCCAACCGCCAGCTGGGGAACCATGCTCAACGATGGGCGCGCGCATTTGTTCGACGCGCCGCATCTCGTGATCTTTCCCGCGATGGCCGTTATGCTGGCTGTGCTGTCATTCAATTTCATTGGAGATGCGTTGCGTGATTTTCTCGATCCGCGCTCGCGTATTGAAGTTGGGCTTTGATTGGCTGAGCGATGATCGAAAGAGCTAATAGGGCGCGGGCTATCGGATTGCTGATTGGCGTTTTCCTGCTCGTGATTGCATTGCTGTGGAAGCGTGTCTTGCGCTGAGAGCTCTTCTCGCGGCGTACTCTCTTTTGTGGAAATTCCTTGCTGTGACTGTATTGCTCCTAGCATTGCAGGGTCCTTCGACTCCGCAGCCACTCGCTTCGCGTGCGGTCAGGATGACATTCCTTGTGAGGACAGACGCCTTGCTAATTCAGACTGCCTGCGAAATCTTGCCTCACATAGTGAAAAAAGATCGACGTCGAGTTGTGACCCTCCGCCAACTTGTCGCGCGAGTGTGGTAGTTGGCATCCGCGATAGAGCAGAGCATCGCCGATGGCCTGAAAGACTTTGACGGTGCCGGATTTCTTATGAAGCCGAAGCGGCCATGGGGTCGCGTTGCGAGGTTCGGGTGCGTAATCGAGGCAGAAAGTCGCGCTGAAAGTCGCACTGCTCGCGGTCGGTGTGTTTTTCGAGAACTGCGCCCGCTTGGTAGGACGCCAGATAAACGTAAGAAGGTTTTAGCGGCCCGCCAGCGAACGCGCTCATGGCTGCGGTCAACTGATGATGAAAGAATTGGCAGACCGGGTCGTTGTATGAAATGTAGCGAAGTGGACTTTGGCCATCGCCGAGACGAAGCTTTCCGGTGCGAAGCTGATGACGGTAATAACGGCGAAGGGCTGCGATGTGGAATGGATGAATCAAGCCGCCGACCGGAGCATAGCCCTGCGACTGAAACTTCGGCCTGATGAAAGAAACAATCTCGTCCCACTTCTCGCGTCGACGAGAAGCGAAGTTTTCAGGCACCAGAATATTTGCCATCATTAAAGTGCAGCAGGCTTGCGGCGAAAGCGCCGAAGGCGCGGGATCGCCGGGTTGCGCGCCGGCAAGCATGTTCCAAAGTTCCGGACCGAGCCAGAACGGTCGAAGGGCTGCGCTTCCCGGATCTTTTACCCAAACCGTATTGCCCTGCGCCATTTCGCTTTGGTTAGCGAAGGCAGATGCATCTGCCGAGGCTTTTTCATCCGGAGTAAAACTGCATTCGGGATTCAGGAAAAACGGACGATCAGACAGACCCTCCCAGTACTCTGGTAGGAGGAGACGAGACTGGAACCAGATGGTCTGGCTGATCGTCCAGGCAGCAGTGGAAGAGCGATCGCGGAAGTGCGTTTCCTTGATCAAGGCGCGCAGGTGCGACTGCGAGCTGCTCAATCCACGCCAGCCAAGCTGAGTCTTTCATTTGTGAATCCATCCATTGACAGTGAAGCGGCTATCGGCAAACTGTCCGGAGGGACAGTCGACCGGGGTAATCTCGTGTGACAGCCCACTGGCGAACATGACCAGCTGGTTCTGCTCCGGCACGATGGAGCGATAGTTAGCGGTGGGAACGTAATTTTCGTTTTCCCGTCGCGAGTCATAGATACGCAGTTCGCCGCCGGTGAACTGTTTAGGCTCGCGATGAAAGAAATAGACAAATGTTACTTCTCTGCTCGCAACTTCGTCGGCTGCATTGTCGCTGTGGCAGCGGAAGAAATCGCCGTGATTGCTGGCGGTAGTTTGGGTTTCAATACGCGAGATGGCAAATGGATCGCGGCCCCATTTCTGCAGAACTCTGGGTAAGCAGGTCAGGAGACGATCCACGATTATTCGTTCGTGTCCGCCCAGATCCATGAGCACGCGCGATCGTCGCTGTTCGTAGTCAACGGCCGAACCAGTGACGCCTGGCGAAAGTACCTCGCTGATTTGGAACCGCGTTTCCTGTGCGAGAACGTACTGCTGCAACGCGTTTAATTCGGCCGGAGTTAGAAACTCGTCGAATATTACGCATTCAGCGGAAACGTAATCAGGGGCCTCAAGAACGGCTACTGCGGCCCTGGTGGGCTGCGAGGTCACGGTTAGAAATGAAATCGGAGGCGGAGTGGTGCCGGGCGGACGCGGAGAAACGCCCGGCGAGGGAGGTGGAGGTGTGGGTGGTGATCCGAGGCTCATCGGCGGTGGAGTGGTGCCGGGCGGACGCGGAGAAACAGTCGGCGACGGACCAGGGGTGGTGGGCGGTGATCCGAGGCTCATCGGCGGCGGAGTGGTGCCAGGCGGACGTGGAGAAACGCCCGGCGATGGAGCTGGGGGCGTGGGTGTTGATCCAGCATGGATTACCGGCAGATTTGCGTTCGAAGGTTTTGAACACGAGGTCAACTGCTGATCGAGCAACTGCCGGCTCATGCTTGCTCCCAACACTACGAGCGCGCGTTGTGCAATGAGTTCTCCTACGTTGCGAGCGATTGCTTCGGCGATGGCATTGTCCGCAGCACTCGATTGAGTTTGTGTTCGCTGCAGCAGATTGGCAAGGAGTTCTTTCTCGGGCGCGCTGAGAATTCGTTCGTCGCGCAATAGTGTGCCAGAGAGACTATCGATCATCTCTGTTGCTGTCATGGATTGGACCCTCCCGGAGACACGAATAGGGAACCGGGCAGTCCGGTGAAGCGAAGGGGACTGCAGCGTAACAAAAACACCCTGTGAAAAGAAAGCCTTATTTTCCGGGACAAATTCGAGTGAGAAAGCGGCGTCTACTTTTCTGCCATTGCCCCGACCAGAGATTCAAAGATCTTGAAACCGTCGGTCCCGCCAAGCTCCGGTTCGCTGGCGCGTTCCGGGTGCGGCATCATACCGAGCACGTTGCGTCCCGGGCTGCAGATGCCCGCGATATTGTCCAACGAACCATTTGGATTAGAGTCCGGCGTGCTCTGGCCTTCGGGGTTGGCATAACGGAAAACAATACGCTGGTCCCGCTGCAATTCCTCAAGTGTGGTGCCATCGCAGAAGTAGTTGCCTTCCATGTGTCCGATGGGAATGGTAAGCACTTCGCCCTGCTGGCAGGCATGAGTGAACGGCGTATCGGTGGTCTCAACTCGCACTTGGACTGGCTTACAAACGTACTTCAAGCCAATATTGCGCATCAGGGCCCCGGGAAGCAGTCCGGACTCGCATAAAATCTGGAAACCGTTGCAGATCCCCAGCACCAGGCCGCCACCGTCGGCGAATTTCTTTACTGACTCCATTACCGGAGAAAACTTGGCGATGGCACCGGTGCGCAAGTAATCTCCGTAGGCGAAGCCGCCGGGAACGATTATCGCGTCACAGTTTTCGAGATCGTGCGACTCGTGCCACAAGAATGTGACCGGCTGTTTGGCCACATTTTGTATGGTCCAATAGGCATCGTGATCGCAGTTCGATCCGGGAAAAATGATGACGCCGAATTTCATCCGCGCTTCCTCGCTGAGGGGTATATTTCGAGTTTAGCATGGAGTTGCTGCGGCTTAAGTAGCAGGAAGCATCAAAGGTACTGATGAATTTGGGTGAACATTTTCGGATAACTGGAGGCGCGCTTAAGAATTGGCTCATCGCTCAGATTCAAGATTCAATCGCGGTCGGGGGGTTATGGCTGATTGGTCTTTATGTGCTCAGAGTGCCGTGGGCGCCGCTGTGGGCGGTGCTGGCTGCGGTTTTGCAGGTCGTGCCGCACCTGGGCCCAGTGCTGGGATTGATTGGCCCCGTGCTGGCCGCAACTTTGCGCTGGCAAGATTGGGAGCATCCGCTATACGTGCTGATGCTGTACGCCGCAATCGCCGTGGTCGATGGCTTTGTTTTGCAGCCGTACATCATGAAACGCAATGCGCGGGTGCCGATCTGGGCTTCTTTGCTGACTCCAATCGTGCTGGGGATACTGATTCCTTTCTGGGGTGTGCTGCTTGCGCCGCCACTGCTGGCGGTCGTGTTTGCTTACAAAGCGTGGCATGAAAAACAAAATTTGCCCGTTCAACCTGGGCCGCAGAATTAACCCGACTCACTTATTGTCATTCCGAGCGAAGCGAGGAATCCAGGTCTCTGCCGGCGCGGACAGAAACCCAGATTCCTCGCGACGCTCGGAATGACAATCGGTGAGTTGGGGATCGATGGTGGACACAAATTGCAGGACGCGACGGCGCAGCTCAGCCTGACTCGCCATTGCCTCCGTCGAGACAATGATTAAAATGGAATATTATTAGGCGGGGGCACGGACGGACGCACTCCGCGGTGGAGGCATATAATGACAACTTTTGCGCCTATGGGGAAAACCACAACGCAATACGAACTTCGGCTGGCTGAGCGCATGTCGCGCCTGGGAACAGAGACTGCCTTTGAGGTATTGAATAAGGCGCGCGCCCTGGAGCGTCAGGGCAAAAATATTATTCACCTGGAAATTGGCGAACCTGACTTTGATACCCCCAAGGACATAATCGAAGCCGGCGCCGAAGCCATGAAAAATGGTTGGACGCACTATGGGCCAGCGGCCGGATTGCCGGAGTTGCGCGATGCCATTGCGGAAGACGTTGCTCGCAGCCGCGGGGTTGCGGTTACCAGCGACTGGGTGGTTGTGGTTCCAGGTGGCAAGCCGATTATTTTCTTCACGTTATTAGCGTTAGCTGATGTTGGAGATGAAGTCATTTATCCCAACCCTGGCTTTCCGATTTATGAGTCGATGATCAACTACGTCGGCGCCAAAGCGGTGCCCATTCGGCTTTGGGAGGAAAAAGATTTTAGCCTCGATGTGGAAGAACTGACTCATCTGATTACCGATCGCACCAAACTAATCATCTTGAATTCACCCCACAATCCTACCGGCGGCGTGCTTACCAAGCGGGATATTGCCGCCATCACGAAAGCCATCGGGTATCGAAATATCATGGTGCTTTCAGATGAAATTTACAGCCGCTTGATGTTCGATGGCGCGCGCCACTACTCGATTATGTCGGAACCTGGTTTCAAAGAGCGAACCATACTGCTCGACGGTTTCTCCAAAACTTATGCCATGACCGGGTGGCGCATGGGTTACGGGGTTATGAGGCCAGATCTCGCGACTCAAATGTCACGCCTAATGACGAATTCAACTTCATGCACCGCGAGCTTTACGCAGATTGCCGGCATCGAGGCTATTCGCGGGCACCAGCAACCGGTCGACCGCATGCGTACGGAATTTCAGAAGCGACGCGACGTGTTTGTGGCCGGACTGAACCGGATCAAAGGATTCTCCTGCAAGGTTCCTAAAGGTGCATTTTATGTCTTTCCCAACATCACCAAAACCGGCTGGAAATCGAAAAAGCTGGCGGATGCGCTGCTTGAAGACGCTGGCGTGGCCTGCCTTTCCGGGACTGCGTTTGGAGACTATGGGGAGGGCTATCTGCGCTTCAGTGTAGCCAATTCACTGGAAAATTTGACCGAGGCGTTGAAGCGAGTTGATCAGTGGACGAAGCAGAATTTGTAGCGTTGTGCAAAACGTCTATCTTTCCAAAACTTCCGTCGTGTATAACTCCATATTGCTTAGGCTGGCAGACAGGAATGTCCGCCCCACACAATCTATACCCGGACGCGAAACTGCTACTTACTTCAGTTTGTTGAGCCGGCCGCCGCGGTTGTGTAGAGTCTGAATATCCGCATGATTAATCTCAGTTCGCGGCTTTTGACGACCGCGTTTCTATTGGGCGCACTGCTGTCCTCAGCGCTGGGCGCGAATACTGCTTCGCCCAGCCCTTTGGGCGTGGTCGATGGCATCGTGCAAGAGGCCATTCGTGATGAACAGATTCCCGGCGCGGTGGTGCTGATCGGGCACGATGGCCAGGTGATCTATCGGAAAGCGTTTGGCGAGCGGGCGCTTGAACCGCGCCGCGAACCTATGTCGGTGGATACTATTTTCGATGTGGCTTCGCTCACCAAAGTGGTCGCGACTTCTATCGCCGTAACTCAACTGGTGCAGCGGGGTCAGGTTCGGGGAAACGAGCCAGTAGCGAAGTACATTCCGGAGTTTGCGGAAAACGGCAAAGAGGAAATTACGGTTCGTGAGTTGCTTACACATCACTCGGGTCTGCCGAAAGATCTCGATTTATCTCAGCCCTGGGAGGGCCGCGAAACCGCATTGCACATGGCTTATTCCACGAAGCCGATTTTTGCCCCGGGGTCGCAATTCCTGTACAGCGACGTTAATTTCATCGTGCTGGGCGCGCTGGTGGAGCGCGTTTCGGGAATGTCTCTCGACGAATATTGCCGCAAGAATATTTTTCTTCCTCTGAACATGACGCACACGCGCTTTCTGCCGCTGGCAGCGTGGTGGCCGAAAATTGCGCCCACCCAATTCGACGAGCATGACAAGATGCTGCGCGGAGTTGTTCATGATCCCACGGCGCGACGAATGGGAGGAGTGGCAGGCCACGCCGGCGTATTCTCAACCGCTGACGATCTGGCGAAGTTTGCGCAGGCGCTGTTGAGTGGCACCACGATTTTGTCTCCGCTGATGGTTGAAAAAATGACTACGCCGCAACAGCCGCCCACTTCGACCGTCCTGCGCGGCTTTGGCTGGGACATCGATTCGCCATTCTCCAGCAACCGCGGCGACCTTTTGGCAGTGGGATCGTTTGGGCACACCGGGTTTACGGGCACTTCCCTATGGATCGATCCCACAACGCGAACGTACATCATCATACTGACGAACGCGGTTCATCCGCGCGGGAAGGGAAGTGCGGTCGCGTTGCGCTCGAAAATTGCTACCGCGGTGGCGGCCGCTGTTCCGCTTACCGTAACCGAAAAGGACAAACTGCGCTGGGAAAGCATCACCGGATATAACGAGGCGCAAACTGCGGCGCGCCGTCTTGCATCTCGCAATGGAACCGTGCAGGCGGGAATCGACGTTCTCGAAGCCCATGGTTTCGACATGATTCGAGGAACGGCTGCCAAGAAGAAGATTGGTCTGCTGACCAACCAGACCGGAGTGGATTCGCAGGGACGGCGGACGATTGATGTGCTATCGCAAGCGCCAGGAGTTTCGCTGGACGTGATCTTCAGCCCCGAGCATGGAGTGACCGGCACCCTTGACACGACCAACGTCGGCAATTCGCGGGATGCAGCTACCGGTATCGCCGTTTACAGCGTGTACGGGGGAACGGATGCGGCTCGGCGGCCATCGCTTGAAATATTGAAGACGCTGGATGCGGTCGTCGTCGACATTCAGGATGCCGGCACGCGCTTCTACACATACGAAACCACGCTGGGATATTTCCTCGAAGCCGCGGCCAAGGCAGGAATTGAAATTATCGTGCTCGACCGGCCTGATCCGATTACCGGGTCGTTTGTGCAAGGTCCGATGTCTGATCCGGGCCACGAAAATTTCACCAACTACGGACTTGTCCCTCTGCGACATGGCATGACCATGGGTGAGTTGGCGAAATTGTTTAACACCGAACGCAATATCAACGCTCGCTTGCAGGTTGTCCCGCTGGAAGGATGGATGCGCGGCGACTGGTACGACTCGACCGCGCTTAGCGTGGATCAACCCGTCGCCGAATCTTCGCAGTCTGACTGAGGCAACTCTGTATCCGGGCGTGGGTATGGTCGAAGGCACAAATGTTTCCGTGGGACGCGGAACCGATACTCCTTTTGAACTGCTGGGCGCGCCTTGGATCAATGCGGCAGAACTGGCGCAGTATTTGAATGCCAGGAATATTTCCGGAGTGCGCTTCGTCCCGGTGAGTTTTACTCCGAGCGCGAGCAACTACGCCGGTCAGACGTGTCAGGGCGTCAACATTATTGTGGTCGAGCGCAATGCTTTCGATGCGCCGGAATTGGGGATTGAGCTGGCCTCGGCCCTGCACAAGCTTTATGCGGCGCAGTTTCATCTGGAGAAAATGACTGACCTGCTGGTTAACCAATCGACCTATGACGCGATTGCCGCGGGCGAAGATCCGCGACGCATTGTGGAGGGCTGGCGTGAGCCGCTGCAGAAATTTCAAGAGCTTCGGCAGAAGTATCTGATCTACAAATGACGCTATCCACGCTTTGACCCGCTCCCCGGACGAGGCGTCCGGGGCTACGTAATTGTCTTGCCTTTAGAGCCGTGCGTTCCGCTTTCAGATTGACTAGAATAGTTGCGCTTTAATCGTTAATGTCGCTCAGGCACCGCGATGGAAGCCGCCAGTTCGAACGTTCCGAATCCGCTTGTACCGATGTGCCGGTCCCAACTGCGGCCTGCTCAAGGGATCGTCCGACCGCTGGTGGCTGATGTGGACCTCCTTCGCTGGGTACGACCGGCCGGTTTTATACCTGTGTCCGTGGGATGACGATCTCGCCGCGCAGGAGGGCACGTTGTATGTGTGTGGAGAGTCGTGTGCTCAGAAGCTGCAATCGCAGTATATGGGAAACATCTTAGAAAACGAGCTCAAGCGCTCGCCACGCTAACTTTGCATTCGAATGCATCAGGGGTGCGACTAACTTTCCTTCACTTTCACGCATCGTACTTTCATCGAGAATTCGTTCTGAGACGGCTTATACTTGCGTCTGAATTCGAATACTTCGGCAGAGGTGTTTCATGCGCGTCCTATTCGTGTTGCTTCTGGCAGCTTTGGTTTCAGCTCAATCCACTCCTGCGGCCAAGCCGGATCCGGCCGCAACCGCCGCCGCAACTGAGCTCACGATTCCCGCAGGCACCAAGGTTCCGGTAGCGCTTAAGCATGCGGTGTCGAGCAAGGGCACGCACGAGGGCGACGGCGTTTACGCGGAGACAACCTTCCCGGTGGTGGCCAACGGCCGGGTCCTCATTCCGGCGGGCACCTTTGTTCAAGGGCGCATCAGCCACATCCAGCGTGGCGGCCGGCTCAAAGGGCGCGCCGAAGTTCTCATGCATTTCACTACACTCATCTACCCCAGCGGCTATACCGTGTTTCTGCCGGGCGCGGTCGAAAATGCGCCCGGCGTGGACAAAACCTCGGTGAAGGATGGGGAAGGCACGATTCGTTCCGACAGCCAGAAAGGCGAAAAGATTGGGACGGTAGCAAGTTCGGCGGGAACCGGTGCGGTGGTTGGCGGAATTAGCCATGGTGGTGAGGGCGCGTTGGTCGGCGCGGGAGTTGGGGGCGCGATTGGAACAGCCATCACTATGTTGACGCACGGAAATGATGTGAAGATGGATGCGGGTACAACCTTGGAGATTGTGATCCAGCGCGAGGTTCCTCTAGACAGCAGCCGTATACCTACTACCACGCGGGCCTACTCGTCGGCGCAGTGAAGATAAACCCGTTCTGCCCGATGCGATCGAGCTAACTTTGACTGGAGCCTCCGACTCGATTAGCGAGTCGCCAAAAGCAAATGTGAAAGCTCGAATATCGGAATAGCGGCCTCAGTGCGTGCTAAGGCCGTCAGCGACATTCAGCGACGCAGCAGTCGGCGCAGTCGCTGCGAATCAATGCCTTCACTCTCTCATGAATCTCATCGCGAATCACCCGCACTGACTCGAGCGATTGACCTTTAGGGTCTGGCAGTGCCCAGTCGATAGTCTTTAGTCCGGGGACAAAAGGACAAGCATCCCCGCAACCCATTGTCACAAGCACTGACGCTGTTTGTGCTAACCCAGATGTCAGCTCTTGCGGCTTGGACGAACTCAAGTCAATGCCAATCTCACGCATCGTTTGCACAACTTCTGGATGGACATGGCTGGCGGGTTGCGTTCCGGCTGAGATTCCCCTGCACTGATTCTGGTCTGCGTAGACATTGAAAAGTGCTGCCGCCATCTGGGAACGGCCAGCATTGTGAACACAAGCGAATAGGTAGGTTTTGACGTGCTGAGTAGAGCCGTGTGGCATAAGAATATCCTCGGCGGTTTCTGGTAATGACGGAACAAGCCAGCGAAGCAGGAGTGTGGCGGTAATGGCTCCGGTTAATTGCGCCGCAATAAACGCGGGCGCATCTGTTGGCCGAATGCCGGAAAATGTATTTGAAACAGCGCGGGCAAGGGTAACAACGGGATTGGCGAATGACGTTGACGACGTGAACCAGTATGCGGCAGTGATGTATGCCCCCACAGCGAACGGAACGGTACCGGCCCGCTGGCGCGAACAGCCCCATATCACAGCCATCAGGCCAAACGTAGCGATAAACTCGCTGAAGACTTGAGCGGGGCCACTCCTCGCATGCTGGGATATTGAAAATAGCGGCAGCCCAAACATCAAATTAGCAACTGCGGCTCCGGTGAAACCACCGCAAATCTGTGCTCCAGTGTAGGCTGGCACTTCCCGCCATGGAATGCCGTGTTCCAGGGCGTCAGCAAGGGTGACCGCGGGATTGAAGTGCGCTCCCGAGATACCGCCGAATGCCAAAATCAGGGCTACAAGAATCGCCCCGGTTGCTATCGTGTTTGCTAGAAGAGCGAGCGCGACACTGCCGCCAGCAAGTCGTTCGGCCATGATTCCCGAGCCGACTACCCCTGCAACCAGGAAACACGTTCCTATGAACTCTGCCGTCGCACGCTTTGTGAGGGGAGGAGTGAACATGCTCCGTCAGATAATCGCATGTGGGGGAAGGAAAACCAAGCTCAAGAATCGCTGTTGTAACATCGCCGTTACACTTAATGACTGTGAGCGCGGGAGAGGGGGATCGCGGTGCCGCACGGGCGGGAGCGCCCGAGCCACACTTTTCTACTTCAGCGTGAACATGGCGTTTACGTGAGCGGTCACCGAAGTGGTTTGCGGACTGAATTCCTCGGTTGGCGCTGGGGCGGCTTGCGCCATCGCGCCCATTCTGGCCATTGGCATTATGGGCGTGGGACGGACATTTTCAAAAGTATCCACCGAAGCGTAAGACAACTCACCTAGCGTGCGTCCGCCAGCGCGGGCTACGGCTTCGGCGGATGCGCGGGCGCGGCGGTAAGCGTCTTCCACGGCTTTGGTCTTTGCGGCATCGATGTCATCGAGCGTGTAAGTAATCGATTGCTGGTCGGTGATGTCAGCGTCGGACAACTGCTGCACGATGGGCGCAATCTTCGTAAAATCTTTCAGCTTCAAAGACACTTTCACATCGACGCGGTATGCCACCAGTTTGCGTTTCGCCTGTTTGTAATCGTAGATCGGCTCGATCGAAAAGTAGCCAAGCTGCGCGGCTGCTGGCTCAATGCCATTCGACCGTAAGATCTGGCGTACTTGCTCGGCCTGCTTGGAGGCTCTGTCGTAAGCCGCGCGTGAATTTTCTTCCTGGGCGGAGATGTCGAACTGAATTAAAGCAGTATCCGGGTTCGCCTCAAATTTTCCATCAGCGCCAACGAAAATGGTATTTGGCTGGGCTGCAACTGTGGGACGATCCTGCGCCTGCACCAGCGCACCGGAAACAATTAACGCCGCGAGCAAAGTGACAACAGATTTCATATTGAGCCTCCGCCACGACAGCGCGCCTGTGCGTCGGATAATAGAGGAACGTCTGGCTCGGCGCAAATTGCAGGAGAAGAGTTATGTCGAACTTTTAGCCGTGGAATACGCGAAGCGGTTAAACCCCTGGGAATCGACATCTTTGCGCAAGCCGCTCCAGATTTGTTCGGGCATGGAGATGAACTTCTCGACGACCTCGGGATCGAACTGGCGTCCCGACCACACCTTGATTTCTTCGCGCGCGGCGGCGATCGTCTGGGCTGCGCGATAAGGCCGGTCGGAGGTAATGGCATCGAGAGTATCGGCTACGGAGAATATTCGGGCGCCGAGGGGAATCTCTTCACCTTTCAGTCGCCGCGGATAGCCGCTTCCGTCGTAGTGTTCCTGGTGGGCGTAAACGATCTCAGCGGCTTCTTTCAGGAATGGAATTTTCTTCAGAATCTGGTATCCGTGGTAGCAGTGTTCCTGCATGATGGCAACTTCTTCCGGATTCAACTTGCCGGGTTTGCGCAGGATGGCGTCGGGAATCGCCATTTTGCCGATGTCGTGTAAAAACGCGCCGCGGGCGATCACATCGATGTGATCTTTCGATAATCCCATGGCGCGGGCGATAGCGATGGTAAACACAGTTACCCGCCGCGAGTGGCCTTCGGTCTCAGCATCCTTTAAGTCGAGAGCTCCGCCCAAAGCTTCCAGCGTCATGCCATAGGAGCGTTCGAGATCAGACATGGCCTTCTGCAACTGCTCGGTGCGAGCCTCGACCATTCGTTCGAGTCCGGTTTGATACTCGCGGTTCTGCATCTTCAGGTGGCGATTTTCCAAGGCGCGGCGCACCGTCGCCAGCAGTTGTTCGCGCTCGAAAGGCTTCAAAAGATAGTCATAGGCGCCATTGCGGATAGCAGCCAGGGCAACTGCAATATCGTGCACCGCAGTGACCATTACCACGGGCATATCGGGATAGCTTTCCTTGGTGCGTTCAAGCAGTCCGATGCCGTCGAGATCCGCCATCATCAGGTCGGACAGCATGAGCTCGAATTCTTCGCCAGCATCGAGCATTGCCAAAGCCTTCAGGCCGGATGAAGCCTGCTTTGTCTTGTAGTTGGCGGCGGCTAGCATGGAACACACGATTTCCCGGATGGCGTCTTCGTCATCGACAACCAGAATGCGCTCGGCGGCCATAAGGATTCCAGTGTACCGCGAATTATGCCCATATTCGGAGTTCCCAAATTATGAATCCCTAACTTTGCAGGTTCCGAAAGTAACGGTCCGCAACGGGAAAGCTCATTGCCTCCAGGTTTCGGCATGTTAATAACAAGGGAGCGCTAACCCCTTATCGCGATGAATAGCTCTGCCTTATTCGCCTGGTACGCCCTTGTCGACCTGCCGGTCCCGAGGTTCGTAGCCGTGGAATCCGCCGCGCTGGTTATCCTGGCCGCGGGCCTGCTGGTATTTCGCACCTTCCGCGAACGCTACCTGCTGGTCTGGATTGTGGGCTGGTTGGCTTATTTCGTTGCCACATGGACCAACCACCATCCTGGCGTGGACTCGGCCGGGCGCTACGCGGTCGCCGTCTCGCAATCGCAGTTTGTGCTGGCTTTGTGTTTGTTTTCCGCCGCAGTCTTCGTTTATTGCCATGCGCGAAAGTTGTTGGTTCCGGTCCTGATCTTTTCTTTCGCGGTAATGGTTTTTTCCGTAGTGCGCGTCGTGTACTGGCCCAATTCGTTTGCTCTACGGGTGGTGCTGGAAGTTTCTTACAGGCTCGTGACTTTCGGAGCGGCTCTGCAATTGATCCGTTTTCGCTGGGCTCGTTGGGAAATAGGTCCGTGGCTGTTGAGCGTCAGCTTGGCGCTCCTGCACCTCGATTGGCCGCTTCTGGATGTCCACCTGCCACCGGGGTTCAGCTTGGGAGTCGACCTGCTGCTTGGTTTGAGCATGCTGCTGGTTGTCTTCGACGACTCCAAAATGCGCACCCGTCGTCTGGGCGTGCTCAACGCACTGACTTCCACCATCACCCGGTCGCAGCAGCATGGCCCGATGACCGAGACCGCCCTTGGGGAATTGAAAACTCTCATGGGAGTGCAGGCAGCCTGGTTCCGTCTGCTCGAAAACGACAAACTCGTGCTCACCAGCCATATCGGGCTCTCTTCGGACTACGTGCGGGACCGCGCCTCTTTGCCGCTGGATGAATCCTTCAAGGGCATGTTATCCGATAGCGTGCCCGTGGTCATCGAAACGGCAAAAGCATCCGACGCTACCCGGCCATACTTGAAAAGGGAACGCTTCCACCACATAGTGATCCTACCGGTGCTGGGAAAGAAATCAATTATCGGGACGTTATCCCTGGGCAGTCGTCACCGGCTTTCTTACACGCCGGATGAAATGGAGTTTCTGGTCACCAGCGCCCACCAACTGGGACTGGCAGTCGAGAATCTCCGCCTGGTAGAGCAGATTCTGCGTTCCCATCGTCAGTGGGCCAACACCTTCGACTCAATTCAAGATCTGGTCCTGGTCCACGACGCCGAGTTCGTTGTCATGAAGGCGAACATGGCTTTACTGCAACGCCTCGGGCAAGCTCCAGCGGACGTGATCGGTCAGCCTTGTGAATCGATTCTTCCGCGCCGCGAACAATGGCGCGGATGCCCATACTGCGTCATTGCCCAGGAAGGAATTCAGGAAGCGCAGGACCCGTGTTTCGGCGGTAACTGCATGATTTCCACCTCGTCTTATAGCGAGCATGGCAGCCAGCAGAAGGGCACCATCCACGTGGTGCATGACACTACCGAACGCTACGCGGCGGAAGAAAAGTATCGGCTGATCTTCGAGCAGGCTCAGGAAGGCGTCTTTGTGGCCACGCCCGGAGGCAAATTGCTCGACTGCAATGATGCCTTCGTACGCATGCTCGGTTACAGCAACCGCGCCGAACTAATGGCGATGGATCTTGACACCGAGCTGTCAGCTTCTGCGGAACAAACCGATGCGTTTCACCGCGAAATTGAAGCCAACAATTACGTGCGCAACTTCGAAGTCACATTGCGGCGAGTGGATGGGACGCTGATCACCGTGTTACAAAGCAGCTTCGCAACGCGCGACGCCGCTGGCAAGATCGAACGCTACCAGGGGTTCGTGCTCGATATCACGGAGAAAAAACGCGCCGAAGATGAAATCCGCAAACGTAATCGCGAGTTGAATGCATTGAACGCGATGGCCGTGATCGCGACCCAAACTTTTGATCTCGACGAAATCCTGAACCTGACTTTGCGCCAGGTCATTTCGCTTCTCGGCGCGCAGACTGGATCGATTTATTTAGGCGACGCGGACCAGACCACCTTCCGTCGCCGCGCCGGTTGGGGACAGCGCAGTGCCGACCGCGCCCGCCTGGCTGAAGTTCAATTCCATGGCGGCTTCGGCGAACTGGTGACTCGCTCGCGTACCGAAGTGATCACCGTGGAATACCTGCCGCATCTTCCACCGCCAGTCGCCGACTTCATCCGCGCCGACGGCTTCAGTTCCTGGATATGGGTGTTGTTGTGGAGTAAAGACGTGCCCATCGGAATGATGGGAATCAGCAGCCGCGAGAGCCGCGTCTACAGCAGCAACGATGAAAACCTGCTGGTGGCGATTGGGCGCCAATTGGCTACGACCATCGAGAAGGTTCGCCTCTACGAAGAGACCTGCCGCGCTTACGAAGATTTGCGCAAGACACAAGAGCAGCTATTGCAAAGCGAAAAGATGTCGGCAGTCGGACAATTGATTGCGGGCGTGGCGCACGAACTGAATAATCCGCTGACCGCGATTCTTGGCTACGCGCAGCTTCTCGAAAGCGAAGGCCTGAACGAGCGCGCCACCGACTACGTCAATAAGTTGTTCAAACAAGCGCAAAGAACTCATCGCGTAGTTCAAAGCCTGCTGTCATTCGCCCGCCAGCGCAAGCCGCAGAAAGAGCACGTGGATATTTGCAAGGTGCTCGATGAAACCCTCGGCCTGCGCGATTATGATTTGCGCGTAAACAACCTTAAACTGGAGCGCGAATTCGAGGCGCCGGGACCAGCAGTCACGGCCGACCCTCATCAACTTGAGCAGGTGTTTCTCAACATCATTAATAACGCCGTAGACGCTATGCTGGAAGCCGGCCACGGCGGCACTCTGAAAGTGCGGGTCCACACCAGCAATGGAAACGTCCACGCCGAATTTCAGGATTCTGGTCCTGGCATCAAGGAACCGCATCGTATTTTTGAGCCCTTTTACACCACTAAGGGCGTTGGTAAAGGCACCGGCCTAGGACTGAGCATTTGCTACGGAATTATTCAGGAGCATGGCGGGCAAATCACCGCGGAGAACGGACCAAACGGCGGCGGCATCATTGAAGTTGTTCTGCCCTCCGCCGGCGAAAGCGCGAGTAAGCAGTCTTCAGCACCCGCCGCGCGTCGCCAGGCGGCGCTCGCGGGACGTGTCTTGCTGATCGAAAACGAAGCAGCTGTACTCGAATTTGAGCGTGATGTACTAAGCGGCGCTGGAGCGGAAGTGGTCACCTCCATGAATGCCGAGGAGATGCAAACGCTGTTACGCCAGCAGTCATTTGATGCAGTCATCATCGACGGCAAGACTCAGGGAGTGGGCAGCGCGCGCGAGGTGTATGGCTGGCTGGTAGCGAATTGCCCCGGCATGGAGAGTCATTTGCTGTTTACATTCTCCACGGTCGCCGAGCCCGAAGTGCGAAGCTTTCTGCAGGAAAAAAATGTCCCCTGTCTGGTAAAACCCTTCGAAGTAGCCGACCTAATCGCGCATGCCCGTCGCCTAATGCAAAAGGCGCATGCGGCCACCGCCAGCTAAACCGTTCGTCTACAGCCCGTCACAGTAGCGCCTCTGACTTTCTTTCTCCGTGACTCTGTGTCTCTGTGGTGAATAGCGTAGTGACTTTTAACCTGTTCAGATTTCCGTTCTCCATTTATTCTGTCTGATCGTTTGACAATATTTCTTCGTATGTCTGCGAATTGCGCTCATGAGATTCCTGAAACGCTCGAAGACCCGGATCCTGCTGTTTTTCGCTGTTGTTGGCCCGGGTTTTATCACGGCGAACGTCGACAACGATGCTAACGGCATCTACACCTACTCGGCTGCGGGCGCGCAGTTCGGGCATCTGCTCCTGTGGACACTAATTCCAATTACGCTGGCGCTGATCGTGGTTCAGGAAATCTCCGCGCGCATGGGCGCGGTCACTGGCAAGGGGCTCAGCGATCTTATCCGCGAGGAGTTCGGCCTTCGTATTACGTTTTTTATGATGATTGGAATCCTAATCATCAACTTCGGCAACGTCGTTGGTGAGTTTGCCGGAATTGCCGGCAGCCTCGAGCTTTTCGGATTATCTAAGTACATCACTGTTCCGGTTTGCGCCGTGATCGTCTGGCTGATCGTGGTCAAAGGTCAGTACAAGAGCGTAGAAAAGATTTTTCTGGCGGCATCTTTTTTTTATGTGACTTACATTCTTGCGGGTTTCTTTGCCAAGCCAGCCTGGATTGACGCCTTGGTCGCCACGGTAAAACCGCCGCCCAGAGCTGCATTCATGCTTCCTGGCTACCTGTACATGTCGATCGGAGTCGTTGGAACCACCATCGCTCCCTGGATGCAGTTCTATCTTCAATCTTCGATCGTCGAGAAAGGTGTAACCAAACGGCAGTACAAGGCCTCGCGCCTTGACGTCATTTCCGGCTGCATTTTTACCGACATCGTCGCGTGGTTCATCATCGTAGCTTGCGCCGCAACTCTGTACGTGCACGGCTACCGCAATATTTCGGACGCCAAAGACGCTGCCCAAGCGCTGCGCCCTCTGGCCGGAGATTACGCCTACATCCTTTTTGCCGTGGGGCTGTTCAATGCTTCGCTTTTTGCGGCTTCCATTCTGCCGCTATCGACTGCGTATACGGTTTGCGAAGGGCTGGGATTTGAATCTGGCGTAGGAAAGAAATTCGGTGAAGCACCGGTTTTCTACTGGCTCTACACCATCCTGATCATCGCCGGCGCAGGGGTGATCCTGGTGCCGAACCTCCCACTAGTGAAAATTTCAATACTTTCCCAAGTGGTGAACGGAGTGGCTGTACCGCCGGTGCTGGTTTTCATGCTGTTATTGGTGAATAAGAAGGAGTTGATGGGCGAATACGTCAATTCTCGCATATACAACATCACCGCCTGGGCGACAACCGTGATCATGACCATCCTCAGCGTTGCCTGGTTCTGGACTTTGAGAGGCGGCCCGTGACGCCGGTGGCAGCCTTTTTGAAGACGAAATAAAACTTCGGCTACCAGCAACTTTGGATTGTTTTTCGGCTTCTAAGTGTGCAACAATCCGCTGGGTGGGTGGGGCTATGTGTCGTCCAGTTCTCCCGATGGTCGTGGGTTTCCTCTTCCTAATCGCGACCTTGGGAACTGCACAGAACACGTCTTCCGCGGATTCCAATCCTTCGCCTGTCACGCCTCCACCAGCCACTGCAATCCCGCCCAAGGCGAGCAAAACGTATCACGACGGAAGTCTTCGCGACATCGACGCCATTGGCAATCGCAAGGTGGGCTGCGATCGCGGCTTAGGCAACTGGTACAGCCTGGAAAAGCAGATCGAGATGGGCCGCAGCTATGCGGCACAGGTAGAGTCGACTACAAAACTGGTTACCGATCCAGTCATTGGGGAGTACATCAATCGCATTGGGCAAAATCTGGTGAGGAACTCCGATGCCCAGGTGCCATTCACGATCAAAGTAATCGATACCGACGATGTGAATGCATTCGCGTTGCCCGGCGGTTTCTTCTATGTCGATTCCGGGCTGATATTGGCTGCGGACAACGAGGCTGAGCTGGCCGGCGTGATGTCGCACGAAATTGCACACGTCGCCGCATGCCATCTGGCTCGGGAGAACACACGCGGGCAGTTATTGCAACTGGCTTCCATCCCGCTAATTTTTGTCGGCGGCGGGATTGGCTATGCCGCACAGAGCCTGGCGGGATTTGCCATACCGATGGGCTTTCTCAGATTCACTCGCAGCTTCGAGTCGGAGGCTGACTTTCTGGGCGTCGAGTATTTGTACAAAGCGGGATACGATCCGCAGGCGTTGACCTCATTTTTCGAAAAAGTGAAATCTCTCGAGAAGCATAAGCCAGGAACACTGGCGAAGACTTTCGATACTCATCCGCAAACCCCGGACCGCATTGCAAAGACGCAAGACGAGATCAACACGCTGTTGCCACCCGCACAGGAATATAAAGTCGACAGTTCTGAGTTTCAGGATGTGAAGGAACGGCTCGCACAGTTAGAAAACCGCCACAAGGTTGACAGAAACCACGGGGGCGATGGTCCTACATTGCGACGCACGACGCATACTGATCCGGGCGACGCTGGCAACAACGGGGATGCCGATGAGCGTCCCACACTCAAGCGCAGGGATAGTACTTCGCAGTAAGAACTTCAGGAAATATTGTCATCTTGAGCGGCGTCGAAAGATTCACGAGTGCTTCAACTAGGGATCGGCGTGCCAGGAATTCTTAGAAAATAGTCTGAATCCTGCGGGCAACTGGAAATACCTCGAAGCGCCTGCGCGACACGGCATTACATGGTCCTTCGACTCCGCAGCCACTCGCTTTGCGAGCGGCTGCTGCGCTCAGGATGACAATGGTTTTGCACCAACAGTACACGCACCTCGTTAGATAATTTTTCCCGCCGCCAAATCCCGCACCAAAGTCAGATCTGCTTCGAGAAAGTCGTATTGCGATAATTCGGAGCGGCGCGACCAGCGGATGTCGCGAAAAATCTTGTTCTCGATCGTCCCCTGGTATTCGTTTACCAGGAAAAAACGTAACTCCACCGAACCTCCGCCGGGATATTCGTGGACGATTCGCGAGACTTCCTGGCCAATCTTCGCATCGATTCCAAGCTCTTCTTCCAGTTCGCGGCGAAGCGCGTCTCTTGGCTGCTCGCCCTCTTCAATCTTGCCGCCGGGAAACTCCCACTTCAGTGGCATCGTCTGATGACGCGTGCGCTGGCATACCAAAATTTTGTCATCCTGGAAAATTAAAGCTGCGACGACTCGCTTCATGGGAAGTCCAACGTTTCTGACAATCGTGGAGCGAGGTGCGGTGCTCACCAAGATATCAGTTTCTCGCTAATGCATCTTAGACCGTGAGGTTGTGGAAAGTCTTCAGGATGAATTGCCGCGGCAAGTGCGCGCAGGCCTTGAACGAGAGTGGGCGCGGGAGTGTTCAGAAATTCGTCGCGAATGCAGTAGACGCGGTTTTCTTTGGCGGCGCGCATCTCCGTCCAGCCGCGATCATTAATGATTTTCTCCAGAGGAACCCGGTCGCCCGCACCACACCACGCGGCCACGACTACATCGGGATCTTCCGAAAGAACGACGTCAGCCGACGTTTGTTTTCCCGGAGTGCCGACGAAGTCTCCTCCCGCTGCCTCCACGAGTTCGGCCACCCACGGCTGGGAACAGATTAAAGGCTTGCCCCATTCCTCACAATAAACGCGAGGACGCTGCGAGCCATTAGTTTGCAGGCGAACCGCCTCGATTTGTCCTTGCATCGCCTCAATCAGCGGCCCTGCCCGATCAGAAGCACCCATGACTCCTGCGATGGCAGCGATGTCAGTATAAATGTCGGCGAGGGTCTTCGGCGCCAGGCCAAGGAAACGTGCCCCCGACTTTAGAATTTCCGTTACAGCCTTCTCTTGATAAGGCACTGCGGCGATCACCAAGTCGGGATGCGCCGCGACGATCTGGCCGGTGCTCGCTGTCCAGGAGTCGGCAACGATCATCACATCAAGATTGTTAATTTCTGGACAAACATCCGCGCAATATTTGGTGCAGGCGACGATGCGATCGAGTTTGCCGATGGCCTCAAGAATTACGGTTGCGCTCGGTTGCAGAGAGACAACTCGTTTCGGGGTGTGGTCGCCAGGCAAGATAACCCAATCTTAAATTACGCGGGGAATAAACGTTCACGGGCGGCACGATGAATAAAACGACGATACGCGTAGAGACGTTGCCAGCAACGTCTCTACGGATCACGCGATTAGAATGGGATATCTTCGTCGCTAATGGGAGTTGAGGCTGCCGCGTGCTCAGGTTCAGGACTGCGCTGGTCGAAATTGTTTCCGCCGGCTGAAGCCCCGCGAGAGCGTCCGCCGCCGGAATCGTCGGTCATCCCTTCGCCGCGTCCACCGAGCAATACCATATCGTTGACAACAATTTCGGTCATGTATTTTTTCTGGCCGGACTGTTTGTCATCCCACGAATGGGTTCGCAGGCTGCCTTCGATGTACACCTTCCCGCCTTTTTTCAAGTACTCGCCGGCAATCTCCGCGGTGCGCGCCCACGCGGTGATGTTGTGCCACTCAGTGCGATCCTGCCACTGGCCATCTTTATCCTTGAATCGTTCATTCGTCGCCAGTGAAAACTTGGCTACCGGCGTTCCGCTGGGTGTGTATTTGAGTTCTGGATCTTTGCCCAGATTACCGATAAGAATGACTTTGTTGACGCTTTTTCCTGCCATGAGAGCTGCTCCTTGCGCCTCTCGGCGAGAGGCGAGTGTAGAAACGAATTTAGCGGCTGGAAGCCAATCTTATCAGAAACCAATGAGGCTTTGGCTGGAAAGGCGATGCAGTCGAAGACGCCGAGCCGAAATGAAACCCGGGCTTAAATAGCGCTAGCTCGGGGCCTGTCGCCCGTCGGAGAAAGCGCGGACCTTCGGGATGACCGCCGGATCAAATGAGCCACGGCCGGTCTCAGGTGTAGATGAAAATCGCATGGGCTACGGTATAATCGATCGCATGCCTGCTGAAGCGGACTCCTTGAAACCCGCCGGAATGGTGCCCGACGAGCTTAAGTTTGAACCCAAGTCCAAGGGGCTTCTGACTCCTCGAAAAAAGAAACCGAAAGAATTGGCGGTCATTACCGAATGCTGCACCGGCTGCGCCGGCTCGCCGGCTTGCGTGGAATATTGTCCGGTAGAAGATTGCATGTTCTGGGTTCCGGACGAAGACCATCCGCCATTCGGCAGAATTCAGGTCGATCCCATACTTTGCATTGGCTGCAAGAAATGCATCAGCAAGGGGCCAGACGGATGTTTCCTCGACGGCTGTCCCTGGGATGCGATTGTGATGGTCGATACCGTCGAAGTAGAAAAAGAAGTCGGCGTGATGCCGATTTGATTTCTGCATCACCGCAGCTCCAATATTCAATGATTCAGCGCGGAATGGTAAACTCCTAGAGGATTGTGGGCGCGTAGCTCAGTTGGCAGAGCAATGCCCTTTTAATCCTTTCTTTCCCGTCCTCCACTAAGGTGGCACCGAGAAGCACAAGACAGCGCACATAAGAAAAACCATATGGAATCAGGGCAATCTGCATGCGGACGGAATTGTTTGCGTGTGCATGTCGCGCACCCTTGAGCACCAAATTGCAGGACCAAGTGCCACCAGAAGTGCCACCATCGGATTGCACCTTCCTCGGAAAACCGGTCACCCAACGCAACCAAGAAAGAATTCTCGTGACCGCGACACGGTGCCTCTCCGTGGTCTAAGTTGCCCGTAGAGGCAAAACATGACAATCACTCCAGAAAAGCGGGAGAGTGGCGAGACGTTAAACTGGCTAATTGCCCCAATGATCTTCGGGACAATGTCGTCGGAGTCCAGGTGTTCGGCCACTGGCCTTTCGTGAAAAACAATGGAACCGGGAAATGCTACGATGAGCGAGCCTGACCCAGTGGGCCGAATGAGGGGTATTTAATGGGCGCGGATCATCGCCCGCTCGTCCTGTTAACGGGAGCGTCAGGCTACATCGGCGGACGCCTGCTAAAAGATTTGGAGAAAGAGGGCTGGCCCATTCGTTGCCTGGCTCGACGTCCAGATTTTCTCAGAGCAAAAGTTGCTCCTTCCACGGAAGTCGTTAAAGCGGATTGCCTGGATCGTAGTTCACTAGCGTCGGCGATGGTAGGGATACACACGGCGTATTACCTGGTGCACTCCATGGGGTCTCCGGGTAAGTTCGAACAGGAAGACCGCGAAGCCGCGCAAAATTTTGCCGACATAGCGCGCGATTCTGGAGTACGACGTATTGTCTATCTGGGCGGATTGGGGAACCAAGGCCAAGCACTGTCCGCTCATCTGCGTAGTCGTCACGAAGTTGCGGACATCTTTCGCAGCTCACAGATTCCAACCATCGAATTCCGCGCATCCATCGTGATTGGGTCCGGCAGTCTTTCGTTTGAAATGATTCGTGCCCTGGTACAGCGGTTGCCAGTGATGATTTGCCCTCGCTGGGTTGCCGTTAAAGCCCAGCCGATCGCGATCGAAGATGTGGTTGCGTATTTGATGGCCGCGCTGGTGTTGCCGGTGGAGCGGTGCGGAGTTTTCGAAATCGGGGGCACCGACCAAGTCAGCTACGGCCAGATCATGCAGGAGTATGCCCGGCAATGCGGCCTTCGACGATGGATGATTCCGGTTCCGATCTTGACGCCTCGCCTCTCAAGTCTGTGGTTGGGCTTGGTGACGCCGGTTTATGCCCGTATTGGCCGCAAGCTCATTGATAGTATGCGCAACCCTACTCTGGTGCAGGACACCTCCGCTCTCACAGCCTTTGACATCAAGCCGAAAGGTTTGCGAGAAGCGATAGAGAGAGCTCTTCACCACGAAGATCAGGAATTTGCGGTGACAAGTTGGTGCGGCGCTCTCTCCTCGGCGGGCAAGCCGCAGTCATGGGGCGGAGTGAAGCTTGGCACCAGGCTCGTCGACTCTCGAACAGTGCAAGTATCGGTTTCCCCATCTTTAGCTTTTGCTCCGATTCAGCGCATCGGAGGTTTGAATGGCTGGTACTTTGCCAATGTTCTTTGGTGGTTTCGAGGACTCTTAGATCTCCTGCTTGGCGGCGTAGGATTGCGCCGCGGCCGTCGCGATCCTCACACGCTTTCCGCGGGCGATGCCCTGGATTTCTGGCGAGTGGAAACTTTTGTGCCGGATCGCGAACTCGGTCTGGTCGCTGAAATGAAAGTGCCAGGTCGCGCTTGGCTGCGGTTCGAGGTTGAACCAAATAGCCGAGGCTCTGTCATTCGGCAGACCGCTATTTTTGATCCGGCTGGATTGGCGGGGCTTCTCTATTGGTACATGCTTTACCCGGTGCATCGCTGGATTTTCAGTGGCATGCTCAACGAGATTGCCGCTGTCGCAGGACGTCGGCCAAGTATTGCCTCGCTCGGGGCATGACAGTCAGTTTCCACAGAGTCCCCTATAGAATTAACACCTGGGCCGCATGAAGGTCACCGACAGAAGCGGTGGTTCGCGACCGGTTCGAGCCATCGAATAGAACTCCCAGTTTTTCGGCCAACCGGGAGTTATCCAGAAACGCTCTTCGAGGAGATCAATTGTGATTTCCTATATGCCGACTTTTGGATCAGAACAATTTCCGGTTTGCCCCGGATCGGAAAACTTTCCGATGAGTGCAAACGCCAACAGGCACGCCTGATTGCAGCTATTCAGAATCGCTGAGCGGTTATCGCCTAGACCAATGTGTAGATTTCAGTTAGAGCTGAAACCCTATCGAAGGCCACCCGCCGTCAATTTACTGGAACCATGGTCACTGTACCGCTGCCTTCGTTTGTCACCCAGATGTTTGCCCCGTCAAATGCTATCCCCACCGGGACAGACCCCACCGTGTACGTTCCCAGGGTCGCACCGCTGCTGGCCAGAAGTTTGGTCAAGCCATTGGCGAGGCTATTGCTGCTGTTTTCGTCCGTAACCCAGATATTGGCGCCATCGAAGGCCACGCCATAGGGATTGCCGCCGGCATTATACGTCCCTACAACCGCGCCGGTGCTAGCCAGAAGTTTGGTCACGGTGTTTCCGCCCTCGTTGGCTACCCAAATGTTGACGCCGTCGAAGGCAATCCCGATGGGATATGTGCCAACGGAATAGGTGCCGAGAACGGCACCGCTGCTAGCAGACAGCTTCGTTACGTTGTTACTGTTCTCGTTGGTGACCCAAATATTGGCGCCGTCAAAGGCGACACCGCAAGGACTCGATCCGACCGTATACGTACCCACGAGCGCGCCAGTGCTGGCTGCCAGCTTGCTCACACTGGCACTTCCGAAGTCTGCGACCCAGATGTTGGTTCCGTCAAACGCCAACTGGAAGGGATTCGCGCCGACGGTGTAGGTGCCAAGAACAGCGCCGCTGCTGGCCAAGAGCTTGGTTACGGATGCGCTGTTCCAGTTGCTTACCCAGATATTGGTGCCGTCGAAAGCTACCCATTCCGGATTGGTGCCAACGGAATAAGTACCTACAACCGCGCCGCTGCTGGCCGCGATTTTTGTCACCGTATTGCTGGTGAAATTCGCCAGCCAAATATTGGCTCCGTCAAAGGCGACACCCTGAGGACCGATTCCTCCGGCGGGATATGTCTGGCTATACCATCGCAGAAGTGCGGCATTCATCGCTCCCAGAGTGATTGATCCCGGAGGCCCAGGGGGCCCTTGAGGTCCTTGCGCACCGGTAGGCCCTTGCGGGCCTGAAGGTCCCGTCGCTCCTGTGGCTCCCGCTGGCCCCTGGGGCCCGGCAGGTCCCGTCGCTCCGGTTGGTCCCGGCAAACCCATTAGTCCCTGTGCACCCGTGGCTCCTTGCTGCGCCATTATGCTCCAGGCGCTAGTATTTTGGTCTGGAGTCTCAGAATTCGGACCATTCGCCGCGATCGCCACATAAGTCGAGCCGTTGTAGCTCACAACGTCATTCACGGCATAAGTAGCATTGGGGTTGAAAGCGTTCCGGAAGTCAAATCCCACGCCGTTCGTGCCGGCCGAACCCTGTGCTCCCGTTGGCCCTTGTGGTCCTTGTGGTCCGGTAGATCCTGTTACACCCTGAGGTCCCTGTGGGCCCGTCGCACCTTGTGGCCCTTGCAGTCCCGCAGCTCCTGTCGCTCCCGTCAAACCTATCGGTCCCTGTGAGCCTTGGGTCCCAGTCGCGCCCTGTTGGGCCATCACGCTCCACGCATTTGTATTTTGGTCTGGAGTCTCAGAATTCGGACCATTCGCCGCGATCGCCACATAAGTCGAGCCGTTGTAGGTCACAACGTCATTCACGGCATAGGTAGCATTCGGGTCGAAAGCGTTCCGGAAGTTGAATCCCGCGCCGTTTGTGCCGGCCGAACCCTGTGCTCCCGTTGGCCCTTGTGGTCCTTGGGGTCCAGTAGCTCCTGGTACGCCCTGAGGTCCCTGTGGGCCCGTCGCACCTTGTGGCCCTTGCGGTCCCATAGCTCCTGTCAAACCAATTGGTCCCTGTGGCCCAGTCGCACCTTGCGGTCCCGGAGGCCCCTGCGGCCCGCTATTGACGAATACAACGTCCAGCTCCGCCGAGTGACTCATATTGGTGTTTTCTTTACTGTCAAAGCTCGCGTTCAACGGGCTGTTGGCGACGAGCGCAATCCCGTTGTTGGCTTGGGTTCCGTTGAGCCATGCCTGAAGCGCAGACGTAATATCGATAAGGATGTACTGGTTGGTACTTGAGGAAGTGAGGGGCACTGAACTCGCGATGGTGTTTCCCAACGGGGGAGCGGTCTTAGCAGTAATGGTCGCTTCAGACCATGCGCCGTTAACATAGTCAACATTGAAGCTACCTGCTGTAGTCACCCCGTTGACATAAAGTTTGAGCTCGGCCTTGGCGATGGCGGCACTGGTATAGCCAGTGGGTATTGAGGACAGGTTGAACTGAATGTAACTCGTTTCTGAGGTTGTCAGATTCAGCAGAGCGTTAGCGCCGTAGTTAGTAGAGGAAGATCCGGTGTTCGTGTAAGCGTCGCCACTGGGTGTGAGCTGCGCGTTGGCCCCAGTCACCAGAGCTAATGCGGAAAGAGCAAACACTGCGAGTCTCGTTTTCATGGTTCTCCTTCAAGCGTCTTTTTAGCTAAAAAAAGGGCCCCGTTCTAAGTAAACCCGCACAATCGCTCGTTGTTGACGCGACCTATTCTTAGTGACTTCCAACCGCGACCGCGGGGGAGCGATTCAGGCTGTGAAGATTTTGGAAATTTGGCACGATGATACTGAAGCGGTGTTTAGAAAGCGAGAAGCGGGGCGTTACAGTTTAGGTACCGTAGGGTCGATGTTTGTCGGAGGTCAAGAGTGGCGGCGAGTGTAAAGTCTTTCCCGTTGCATAACTTCCGCTTTGCCCGGTCATATTTCTACAGTGGCGCAATTGGAGGCTAAATAGAACGAACTCCATTGTGTATTGCAGAGTTCGGCCGAGAGGCGGTCGGAAAACTGGGCCCTGCTGCGGCGCGGTAAGAAGAGACTCTAAGGCCAGGGCCGCAAAAAATGTGTGGAACAGGTTCGGCCTATATGAGGTTGGGTAATCTTCCAGGTGGGGGCTTGAGTCAAGATAAAAACAAAGGGGCTGTCCAACCACATTCAATGGTGCATATGGAAGTTATGGTGCTGGGGATTAATCCGTAGAGCCGCCTGTGTATGGTTCTGGCTGTCGACAGTTTCTCCGGCCGCATCGAACAAGGTAGCGGCGATGGAGAAGATTTGAGCGTCGCGTACGCCTGACGACAGCGCAAGACGGATGTACTCGAGCGCCTGGGAAAGCTGGCCGTTGCGGTAGAGGGCCCAAGCCATTGCCGCCTGCGTCGAAAAATTTGAGCGCAGGTCGAAGTCTTTCTGAGCCCAGCGCACAGCCTCGGCCGGCTCTGGCCGGGCGTCAGCGTAAAAATCGGCGAGATGGTGGAAATAATGCACTTCACCACGCGCTGCGGATTGCAGGTATGCGGCCAACGCGCTATCCAGCCAGGGCTGAGCCTCTTGAGGCAGGCCTTTAAGCAGGTAGAGTTCGCCGAGTGCCTGTTGCAACTCCGGCTTGAGAGTAAGTGCAATCACCTTTCGAAACAGTGCTACCGCCTCGTCAAACCTGCCTTCCGCTGCCAGTAGTTCGGCGAAATGCTCGTCGGTGTGCCAGTTGCCGGGATAACTCTCATCCGCCCTTCGATAGTGCCTCCACGCTTTCGCGTAATCTCCGTGGGTTATGGCTAACACTCCACGTTGCAATTCCAGCCATGCGTAAGATCGCATTTGCTTGGCCGTCAAGTTGTCTTCCGCTTCTTCATATAACTCGTAGGCCTCGGTAATCTCGCCCAACTTGCTCTTCCAGTGGGCTAGCCTCGCCAGATTGTCCCAGCTGCGGTTTTCTTCAAGAAGTCGCTCATATCCCACTCGTGCCGCTTCGTAGCGCCCCTCCTGGAAGTCGAGATCCGCCAGCAGTACGCGCCCCTCCAAGCGACCGGCGAGCAGCGGACAGATTTGCAGATCGCACCGAACATCCACCAGCCGGTGAAAACGAAAATCCAGGTTAGCTTTAAGAAGACACAAATCCTCCCTTGGCCCGAACTCGCTCGTGGCCTCGAGGATCGCTGCTTCCACGGCTTGGAAATGGGTGATGATGCCCGTGAGGGAAGCGCGGTGAAACAGGCGGTAGGCGAGGCGCACTCGCTTTTCCAAATCGTCCGGATGGCTACGCCGCCGCGATTCCAGGCGGGCGATGTCTTCTTCGGCTCGGGCTAATTCTTCCCTGTATCCGACGAGTTGTGGCGCGGACCGAACGCTCTGGCTGGCCATCGAGGCTACCATTTCTCCGGCCAAGGTTCCGCGAGGTAGGGGAAATCCTTCAGGAAGTCTTTATCGTTTTTTAGCGGATTGGGCGGAGTCTTCGGCACGATTGGAGCACTGTCCCATAGAGCCTGTTCGCCGAGCAGATCAACATGATACTTCTTGCCATTCCATTCAGCATCCATATCGAGGAACATCGAAAGGAAGCGGGTGGCCACCTGATCTTCCAGCTTTCGTCCAAAAGGCCACGTGCCATTTGTGTCCATATCGATGGCGCAAACGTTGGGAATGAAAATTTCAAAGGGACGCCGCAGCGGAATGTTCAAGCCCTTGGGATTCCAGGAGTCATCGGGCATGTTCAGCTTTTGAAAAAGTGTTTTTGCTACAGATGGAAATGCAGTAGCTACCAGATCGTAAGTCTTGTAAACAGAAACTGGCGAATGATCGTGGTCAAAGGAAGTCTGCAATCCCAGGGCGCTGATCGAAGGGCCGAAGCCCCACCCCAAGTGAGCCAGGCGTTTGATGAAATGCGGGCCCAGCCAGAAGTTATTGGCACCTAATTGGCGGTCATCTTCGCGCTCGCTCAAGGCAGCGTCGGCAAAGGGTTGGCCGTCAGTATCGATGAGTTTGTATTTCTTTAGCTCCTCATCGCCGGAGTCCTTTTCGCGGACCGCCTTCCACGGGTGATTTAGCCAGGAAGGATCGTCGGGGATGCTCTCGATTTTATGAGCCGCCTTGCGCACCCAACTTTCGCCCCATACGTTCACGAGACGGTTTTCCCTGGTAGCAGCGGTGATGAACGAATGCGGTATTTCCAGAATGATCGCATTGCAATTCTGGCCGGCGCGGCAGTCGCGCCCGTCGTAGACGAAACGAAAATTGCCCTCGGCGTCCTTCTTGAATTTGTCGCCGCTCCAACTCCATGGTCCCGGCGGCAGATTAAGTTTCGGGGTTGTGCCGTCGGGCTGAGTGACTCCCCAATCCGGCATGTCGGCGCGATAATTGAATAAATCGTTTCCCTCCAACTCGAGGAGCGTCTTGGGAATAGGCAACTCGCGCGCTTCGGTCATGGTGTGCGGCACGTGATAAAACTGCGGCGCATAGTTGATAGAACGAAAAAAACCTGTCAAGTCGTTAAAGAAAGCGTCATCTCGTCCGCCGATGAATGCCTGGATGACTTGGCCGTCCGGAGTGGGAATGGCAGTGACTTTGTTAACGTCCACAGCCATCGAGAAATCGCCGCAAGGAAAACCTAGAAACTTAACGACGACGCGGCCTGGAGTCTCCACCGTGACGCGTATCTCCGCTGTTTTCAACTCTCCGAGATACCTGTCCTTGACCGCGTCGAAATAGTGCAATACGGACTCCAAGGTAATTTTGGTGGAGTCTGGCCAAGCCACTCTCGGATGAGAAGTCAACAACAGCCGATAGAGCAGATCGGAGTCCATCACGCCGGCGGACGGCGCGGAAGCAAAGGTCAATGCCAAGACCACCTTGGTGCCGTCATTGATCGGCCATCCGAATAAATCGTAGAGATCGGCGGGGCTGTAGTCGATATCCGAAAAGATGTGGTTCACCGCATTCGGATCGTTATGGTCAGCCATGAGACCTCCAAGGCTTCGGGAAGCAGGCGGATTTTATCAGCGATACAGGAGCGGGTCAATGCGTTCTATACGTCGGATGGTAGTGTCTGAAATTCAGACACTACCAGTCGGATATTATTTATTGACATTGCTCGAACACAGGAATACTTTTGCGATCATTCGGCGAGGCCGCCCAAGGTAAGAAAATCTACTTGGGCGCGCCAGTGAGTTGTGCCAGCCGCATGGGCCCCTGAAGTGAACCTCTAAGTTCTACAAAGGGAGGATACCGTGCCCGATACGAGCAGCAATCGCTGCAATGCAACCAAAATCCTGCAAACGTGCGCGCTAATGTCGCTCCTACTAGCGAGTTGTTGCACTAAGCCAGAGCCTAAATCCGGGGAGGTTCTTGATGAAGCCCGCCGGGCTAATCGGAGCGCTGCGTCCATGCCTGCCGCTCCCGTCAATGCCAACGATCCGGATTACTTTCATGATATGGACGGCGGCATTCCTCTGAATGTGGATGAAGTGCGAGGTCGCAACACGTGGATCTTGTGGACTGGCGGCAATGATCGCTTCTGGGATTCGATATCGAATACCAGCTTTGGGGCGCTGGATTTTTTGAAGACTCTGTCTTCTTACCACGGTGCGCAATACAAAGGCCCGAAGTATGGCCGGCATAATCGCTGGGAGTATCTGGGCCTGGTTAACGAGCCTTGCTTTGAAGAAGCGACGGGCCCCGACCCTGACCGCTGGGGGTTATGGCTGGACAAGCGCCAAACCGGACCGGACTGCCCTCCCGACCCATTTGAAGACGAGCAGAAGTATCCTGGCATCGCGCTCGGCTCGCGCGGCAAAACGCTGGCTGGCAAGAAATTTTCCGTGGGCTCTTATTACGGTTACGCGACCGGTATTGTCGGATTGCGACTCTTCCCCAATCCCGACTTCGATGAAGCTGCTGCGCAGAAGTGGAGTGACGGTAAGGCCTACTACGATGACCCCAAGTTTTATGCAGACAAAAAACTTATCAAGCCGTATCGAGTGGGGATGTCATGTGCCTTCTGTCATGTGGGGCCAAATCCCGTAAAACCTCCCGCTGATCCGGATAATCCCAAGTGGGAAAATCTCAGTTCGAACGTGGGCGCACAGTACTTCTGGATCGACCGGATTTTCGACTGGAACGCTGATCCAAGCAATTTCGTGTTTCAGCTGTTCCAAACCTCCCGGCCCGGCACGCTCGATACTTCGCTGGTTTCCACTGACAACATCAACAATCCCCGCACCATGAACGCGGTCTACAATCTGGCGCCGCGTCTGGAACATGCTAAACGCTGGGGCAAGGAAACCCTGGCTGGCGGAGGCTTGAATAACAGGCAGTTCAATGAGTTCGTAAAAACCGGTCCGCTGACCGAGTTTTACCAGGCGCCCGACACCGTCTGGACTCCGCGGGTACTCAAGGATGGCGCCGATTCGGTGGGCGCTCTCGGCGCTCTTAACCGCGTGTATCTCAACATAGGCCTGTTCAGCGAAGAGTGGTTGCTCCACTTCAATGCCTTGATTGGAGGCAAGCGCACTACACCCATAGAGATTGCTGTGGCTCGGAAGAATTCAGCGTATTGGGAGGCGACGGAACAGCAAACCGTCGACATGGCTCTTTTCTTTCTGAAGAGCACCGCGCCTCACAAGCTCAAGGACGCTCCCGGAGGCGAGGCTTACCTCACCAAGAACAAAGCGCAACTGGCCCGGGGCAAAGTCGTATTTGCCGAACGCTGCGCCCGCTGCCACTCCAGCAAGATCCCGGAACCGGCGCCCGGCGTCGACCCTGGCGGCTGCTCTGGCGCAAACTATCTCGATTGCTGGAACAAGTATTGGGCCTGGACCAAGACAGACGAGTTCAAGAAGAAGATGCGGGAAATTGTTCTCAAAGATGACTTCATCGAAGGCAATTTCCTCTCCAGTGAGTTGCGCGTCCCTGTAACTTTGTTGCAGACCAATGCCTGCAGCCCGCTGGCGACCAACGCCATTGCGGGTAACATCTGGGATAACTTCTCCTCGCAGACTTACAAGGATCTCCCCTCAGTAGGAACGATCAAGATTCACCAACCCTACACTGGGGAGGAGAGAAGTTACGTGATGCCGGGAGGCGGACGAGGTTTTACCCGGCCAGCATCGCTTATAAGTCTGTGGTCAACCGCGCCGTTTCTGCTGAATAACAGCGTCGGCAATTTTGATGCGAGAACCCTCAGTGTTCCCCAAAGCCGCATATTCAGGAACCGATAAAGATTATGGATGGTGCCCGAGCCCTCGCCGTCGAAGCGCGAATGAACTCTTTTCAAGATTCCATCGAAAAGATGCTCTGGCCGGAAAAACGGGATAAAGATGACTTACTCGGTGACAAAATTCCGGGGCGTATCGACCGTACTACTGAAACCAGCTATCTGCGAGTCTCTGCCGGCTTTCTGCCGGATGCCTTGCAGCCGCTGCAAGGATTCTGGAGACGCTGGTTCCCGTGGCTGTTCGGCTCCGGCTTCGACGGCATCGAGATTGGCCCCATCCCCAAAGGTACGCCTGTTGGCTTGCTGGCCAACGTGAACCTGCTCTCCGAAGATCCCGATCCGGTGAAACGGTTGGCGCACGATACCCAGGTGGTCGACCTTCTGTTGAAGGTCAAGCATGATCTGGAATCGTTGCCCAAAGACGCCACTGATGCACAGGCGGAACAGGCCTTTAGAAATCTGGTCGAACCCTTGCTCTCGTTCAGCAAATGCCCCGATCTTGAAGTGAACCGCGGCCATTATTTCGGCACAGACAAATTCGCCGAAGAACCGGGTTTGAGCGACGACGACAAGCGGGCGTTGATTGAGTTTCTCAAGACCTTTTAGCCAACCGGACGAAGCGGAGGACAGCATGAACGGCGACTTCGATTATGTCATCGTCGGTTCCGGCGCAGGCGGAGGCCCTCTAGCGGCCAATCTTGCGCGGGCGGGCTTCACGGTGCTGCTGCTCGAAGCTGGGGGAGACCCCTGCGCCGAGAGCGATATGGGGCGGTACATGTATGAGGTGCCGATTTTTAACGGACTCTGCACCGAATACAAGGATTGCTCCTGGGACTATTTTGTGCGGCACTATGCTGACACCGCTCAGCAGAAACTCGATACCAAGTTCGTAGAAGAAAAGGATGGCATCTGGTATCCGCGCGCAGGCACACTCGGCGGCTGCACCGCGCACAATGCGATGATCACGGTGGTTCCGCAGGACCAGGATTGGGACTACATTGCGGAAATTACCGGAGACGAAAGCTGGCGCGGGAACAAGATGCGAGCTTACTTCGAGCGACTCGAAAACTGCCGGTATGTTGCCCGGCCGGGCACGCTCGCCTACGACGCCGACGGAATCGTATCTTCGGTCACCGAATTTTTCGCAGGCCGGGAAGATTGGCGAGACTGGCATCACGGCCACGGATTCGAAGGATGGCTTTCTACCAGCGAGGCCGATCCTCGACTGGCGCTCATCGATCCCGAAGTGATCGACTTGCTCTTGAACGGAGTTCTGGAAGTGCTTCGCGATCACGTCGGCAATCCTGTTTTGCGAGTGGAAACCCGGCTGGACCCAAACGATGAACGCAATTGCAAGGACAGCCCCGAAGGCCTGTCCTTCACTCCGCTGGCGGTCGTCAACGGTAAAAGAAATGGTCCGCGAGAGTACCTGTTGCGGACGAAGCAGGAGTATCCCAGAAACCTCACCATACAGCTGGGAGCGTTGACGACGCGAGTCTTATTCGAGGGAAAACGAGCCGTCGGTGTGGAATTCCTGGAGGGACGTCATCTGTACAAAGCTGATCCGCAGGCGAACGGCCGCAGTGTTTCCGGACCCGCACAGCAAGTCCGTGCGAGGCGCGAAGTGATTCTAGCGGCAGGCGCCTTCAACAGCCCACAGCTTCTAATGCTCTCGGGTGTCGGCCCGCGAGCGCAGTTGGAGAAATTTGGCATTCCCGTTGTCGCGGATCTTCCGGGAGTCGGCGAAAATTTGCAGGATCGTTACGAGGTGGGTGTGGTCTCCAGGCTGCGACGTCCGTTCACCCTGTTGCAGGGCGCAAGCTTCGCGCCTCCTGCGGGGAGCGGCCCCGTCGATCCATTCTTCGCCGAGTGGGAACAAGGCAAGGGATTGTATGCGTCGAACGGCACGCTGGTTGGAATTATCAAGCGTTCGACCAAAGACAAGATCGAGCCCGACCTGTACATCTTCGGACTTCCGGGAACCTTCAAGGGCTATGTGCCGGGATACTCCGCACAGTTTGAGCGGTACCGCGACCGTTTTACCTGGGCCATTCTTAAAGCTCACACGAACAATACTGCTGGACGCGTGACCTTGCGTTCGAAGGATCCTCGGGACATGCCGGACATTGACTTCCATTATTTCGGCGAGGGCAATGATGTTCGGCAAGAAGATCTAGAAGCGGTGGTGCAGGGAGTGGAGTTTGTGCGCGACATGAATCAACATCTCGGAGGTCTCCTTGACGACGAGGAGTGGCCGGGAAAGCTCGTCGACACGCCTGAGAAGTTGCGTGCGTTTATTCAAAACGAGGCGTGGGGGCATCACGCTTCATGCACCAACAAGATTGGAGCCGATGACGATCCGCTAGCCGTTCTGGATAGCCGTTTCCGCGTGCGCAAAACAGAGGGATTGCGGGTGGTTGATGCTTCAGTGTTTCCGCGGATTCCAGGTTACTTCATCGTTTCTGCCGTGTACATGATCAGCGAAAAAGCGTTCGATGTCATCTCCGAGGATGCCCAAAGGTTGCACTCGTGAAACCAAACCCGAAAGCAGTAGGCATCGACGAGGTGGTCCTAGCGGAACTCAAGGACATCTCCTGCCGGCGGGGCGAACCTCCCGGCCCATTGAATCGCGCCTGGGAAATCGAGTGTCACGACAAAAGACTGTTCGGTATTTGCTTATCGGGGGGTGGCATTCGCAGCGCGACTTTCGCGCTCGGCGTGCTGCAAGGACTTACGGAGAAAGGGCTGCTGCCTCTAGCCGACTATCTTTCCACGGTTTCCGGCGGAGGCTATATCGGATCGTGGCTACAAGGCGTTCTTTATCGCGATCCTGAGACCGGTTATCAAAAACTGACGCGTGACGTTCCCGAAGACGCCAGCGCAGATCCAATTTCCTTCCTGCGCAAGTACAGCAACTATCTCGCGCCTCGGGTCGGGCTGTCACTCGATGCCATCGTCATCCCGGTTATTTGGTTGCGCAATACCTTACTAAACCAAACCATTATCGTAGCTGCTTTTGCTGCCCTGTTTCTGGTGCTGTCTTTGCCGGGATCGGGCATTTATGTTGTGGCGAGGCTCGACAACCTCTCCTTTTCCAAGACAGCTATTGCCATCGCCAGTGCGCTGGGGGCATTTGCGGTTGTGTTGATTGGTCAAAATCTTCGGAAGATCACCAAACGCGAGTTTTCAGAATCAACTGCAACCGCCAATCGTCCCGGCAAGCGCAGTGGAAAGGAACCGGCGTATCGTCCCGGCAAAGGGACAGAGTCGGTGAGTAAGTTTGTGGTCGTGCCCTTGGCTCTCAGCGTCGTGTTTCTTCTGTTCGCCCTGATTTCATGGCCGAAGGCCACAGATTTTTTGTATGCGGCTTTGTTCGCGAGTGCCAAGGTCACTTTTCTGGATCGTGTGCAGTTGGTGCTACGTCCCTGGGGATTGCTGGCGCTGATCCTGTGGGGGCTTCTCGCTCTTCTGCAATGGCGCGGCGGCTTTGTGCAGTGTTTTGGACGGAGCAGTCGCTGGCCAAAATGGCTGGCTTGGGTTCACTTGACTTGGATGCCACTGGTCAGCGCGCTGTTCATGTGGGTGCTCTTTGTTGCTGTGAGCATTCACCTCGGTTCCCACCACCAGCTTGTCAATGCATCGCGCGGAATACACAATTGCAGTGGGGCCGCCGCTCTATCTGCTCGTCTTGCATCTGGGGGTCGCTCTGCAAATCGGGCTAATGGGACGCGACTTTCCGGATTCCACCCGGGAATGGATGGCTCGTGCCGGAGCTCTGACTCTGTCGGTGGCTGCGATATGGACAGGATTATTTGCTATCGCTGTCTTCGCCCCGTTTTGGTTGGCGAAGCTGTGGTTAAACAGCGGAGCTGGCCTGTTCTCAGCGGCTGGAGCGTGGGTGCTCAGCACTCTGATGAGTGTGTTGGCCGGCAAGAGCGTAAAGACTAAAGGAGTGGAGGAAGGTGCACCGAGCTCCAGCGTCGTGATTGACTATGTGGCGCGCTATGGTCCGTTCATTGCGATAGCGGGGTTCCTGGTGCTGGTCGCTTTTGCCGTGCAGTTGTTGCTCCGGCATAGTCTCTGGCGCGAGCCCGGTCCATTCTTGGGCGGGTTCGTTGGTAGTTACTGGCACTTCTTCCCAAAATCACTGGTTTCCTACAATTTTCCGCTTGCCATCTTAGCGATTGCCGTCACTATTTTTGTAGTGCTTTCCCTGCGCCTCGATATCAACGAATTCTCGCTTCACCATTTCTATAAAAATCGTCTGGTGCGTTGCTATATGGGCGCCAGCGCAGGCGCTGCTCGTAAGCCCGATCCCTTCACCGGCTTCGACCCCAAGGATGACATTCCTCTGGGCGATCTCAAGTGCGTAGTTCCGCCCTCCGCCCGGACGCCATATCCGATTCTCAACGCCACTCTTACAGTGACTGAGGGGTCGGAACTCGCCACGCAAGAACGCAAAGCGGTCCCGTGGATATTCACACCACGCTTTTCTGGTTTCATCCCCCCTCCTTCCAAGGCCAACAAGTCAGCGCGGGAGCTTTCGGAAAAAGGGTATGTTCCGAGTAGCGAAATTCTCGGTGGAGGGGTTCACCTTGGCACCGCCATGGGCATTTCCGGAGCCGCGCTGAATCCTAACGGTGGATTCCACACCGCGCCCCAGACTGCGTTTCTTCTAACGCTGTTTAATGTGAGGTTGGGATGGTGGATCGGTAATCCCCGCAACTTGACGACTTACCGGCGCCCCGGTCCACTCTTCGCGTTGTGGTGGCTGATCCGCGAGCTCTTTGGGTTCGCGGACGAACGTTCCGCATATCTGAATCTATCTGACGGAGGAAACTTCGAGAATCTCGGGCTTTATGAACTGGTGCGCCGGCGTTCTCACTTCGTGATTGCAGTGGATGCCGAAGAGGACCCCGAGTACCGCTTCGGTTCGCTGGGCGGTGCAGTGCGCAAGTGCCGCGCCGATTTCGGGGTGGAGATCGAAATCGATCCCGCGCCCATCCGGCCAAAGACTGGACAAAGCCATGCTCATTGCGTGGTCGGACGAATTCGCTACCCTGAACCCAACTCGCCCCCGGGCTGGCTCTTATACGTCAAGGCCAGCCTTACCGGCGACGAACCTGCCGACGTGCAGCAGTATCATTGCAGCGCTTCGCAATTTCCTCAGCAGTCCACGCTCAATCAATTCTTTTCCGAGTCGGAGTTCGAGAGCTACCGCCGCCTGGGGCTGCACATTCTGCGCTCGGTGATCGACCGCAACGACCTGCAGGATCTGGAGGAACTATTTGTGCGCCTCTCCGTCCGCTGGGAAGTGGCTCCGCCAGCCCCGTCCGCGGCCTTCGTGCATCACGCCGAGGCTTACGCAAACTTGATGCGCGCGTTAGCAAAGTCCCCTGACTTGCAGGCCCTTGATATGGGCATCATCAAAGATTTCCCCGAGGCGGCTCGGGCGGGTGGGGAGCAGCGGCAGGCTTTCTTCTTTTATCTTGACTTGCTTCAGTTCATGGAAAATGTCTTCTTTGACCTGAACTTCCACAGTGCGCATGCCTGGGATCATCCTGCCAACGAAGGGTGGAAGACTTTGTTCGAATACTGGGCCGCGCAGGAATCGCTGAAGACGGTGTGGAACGGGCAGAAACAGAACTATAGTGCTTCCTTCCGAAATTTCTTCGACGATCTTGGCCGGGGGGATGTTCCTGGCAGAGGCCCGCAAATTTAACTGGACTGCGGGGGAACGATGGAATCGCAGTACTTTGGTACAGAAGAAGTCACGGACGCGGATCGCGCTTACGCCGGATCGCGCTTCTCCGAGGTGCGCGACGCGATTTGGGCTAATCCTTATGCTGGAGGCTGGCCCCGCAATATTCAGAATGGTTTGCCGGTCTACGAGGTTACGCTGCTGGGCGTGTTGCGAGGCATCCTGTCGGGCAAGCATTATTTCTTTCGTCAAGCTACCGCAAGGGCCGTCGATTCTCATGCGGATTTGCGTTGGGGCTCCGACAGAAAAGGTTTTCGCCGTTTACTTCACCCCAACGGAGTATGTCTGACAGGTCTCTGGGAAATCACGGAAGAGACAGACTATTCCGGTTATTTTCGCCGAGGAAGCAAAGCATTAGTCATCGCACGCTATTCCACCTGTTGCACCGAGACGCGCCGCGAACACACGCGTTCGTTAGCCATGGTCGGCAAGTTATTTCCCACAACCAACCCGGACCATGAGCAACCTCTTCAGACAGCGAGTTTCATTACCCAACAAGACATTGCTGGGGAGAACACGGATTACATAAACGACGCCGAGTTGCGCAACGCTCCCGACGTTCATGCCTGGCGTCGCGGCGGTGGATTGCCCATTTTGCTGGTTACTGGAGCCGTCTTTCAGTCGGTGGATCAGGAGCCCTCGAATCGTCAGCTCTACGAAATCGCCGAACTCGGGAAGCCGCCGACAGAGCCCACGCGCAGCCCCGAGTTTATGCGCCTTTTGGTTGCGCCAGAGCAGCCCAGGATCGAGGGCGCAGGGTTAGACTTTCGCGACGAAGTCATGGCTCACATATTCGATCGCGGAGATTCTGTGCCTAAACGTAGGCTCGCATTTGATGTCGAAATAACAAACGAGGGTTCCACGCGCGGTCCAGCATTCTGGCTGAGACGCACTTTCAGCAACTGGCGCCGCATCGGCCGGCTGACTTTCGACGATGCTGTGGTTTCCTATAACGGTGACTTTGTGATCCACTTTCATCATCCTTCCTGGCGCGCCAATCGCAATGATCCTTCCACGGCCACGCGGATAAACGGACGAAAAGTGCGTTGAAAAGGGGGAAATAACATGGCGATCAGGTTGCAATAACCGTGGCTGGAGCGAGCAATTGTCGTCACACCGGAAGCTATCTACAAACGGGCTGCGGAGAATCGGAACACCGCAGACGGTCAACAGCATCACGCTTCCCCAAAGCCGACGTCTGGCTCGGAATAACTTCCATGCCAATTTGGAATTGAAGTCGATTTTCAAGAGAAGTCAGGAATAATCTTCGTAAGACTTCAGGAGGTTCTGAGCAATGGCCGTTCAAGGCGCGAGGACTCCTTCCACCAAACGTTTTCACATCGTGCTTATACCGGGCTTCGCCGGTTTCGATGCGCTCGGCCAGCTTGAATACTACAGCGGCATCACGCCTTTGTTTCAGAAGTTGTTACCTAAAAATCTGGTACTCCACTATTTCGACAATTTCCCCACAGCAGCGGTGGTCACGCGCGCAACCCGATTGCGGGTCTATCTTGCCAAGCGCATTGCGCGCGGTGTGATTTCGAACGGCGATGACGTCATCCTGGTAGGGCATTCGACCGGCGGGCTCGACATCCGCCGGTTACTGTGGGATTTGCATCAACGTAGGCAGCCGATTGTGCTTGACGGCGGAGCCAAGCTGGAACCGGCTAGAATTCTCAGGTGCGTGCGTCGGGTTGTGTTCCTCTCCGTGCCCCAGTGGGGTACCAACATCGCCGACTGGGTGCACGCCTACGGCATCTTGCGCAGGGCGCTGGTCGAGGAGTTTCGCGCCGGTGTTGCGGGCTCACAACTGCTGCTCCTGGATGAGATCGAAAGTTGGATCACGGGCGGCGCCGCTTGGCTCACTGGGGCGGAACTGTTTCGCGCCGTGCAGGATGCCTTAAGAGAAGCCAACGAGCATTACGGCAGACCAAGTCCGGTGCGCACGGCGGAGGCGCAGGAAGCTGCGTCAGAACTCGCTCTCTATTTGCGCCACATCGCTTCGAACTTTCGTGCGATCGACGACCTCACCGCGCGTCCTCCACGAGCCGACAAAGCGGTGAGCCCGGCGCACTTTGGTGTTCGCGATCGTGAGAAAGAACTGAAGCTGGGGCAGGGCATCGAATTCCGCACATATGTGACGCTAGGGAGACGACCGTTTCGCTTCGATCCGGATCGGCCCGTCCCACTGCTGGAGCTTACGAAGCCCTGGACCTATCCTGAGATCTCGAAGGATACTGCGATGAGCGCGGGCACCGACATTGCCTATCGGACATTTTACCGCGCCTGCGCCGGTGGCCCGTTTCAGCAACCGGCCCTAAGAGGCAAGGTGACCAGAGGCTTGGGCGCGGCCCCAGAACACCCGATTCAGCTATGGGACAACGACGGCATCGTCAACACTATGTCCATGTTCTGGCCCAGGGGCGAGAATGTGCTTGTTCCCGGAGACCACATGGATATCGTGGGGCACTACAAGCTTATCAAGGCCGAGCCTGGCGGAGGCCGTAAATATCGGACTTACGATCTGCTCAAGTCGAAGTCTGGATTCAGCGACAAGATCTTTAGGGAGGTCTGGAAGGAGATCTTCGCTTTCTGTTTTGGCCGCGCGCATCCACACTAGATGCCCCGTGACAGGGCTAGCCTCAACCTGCAAACTGACGTTAGACCAGCCCAATTTCTGGATCGCTTCCTGTCTGTCGGCTAACAGAAAGTTATCCAGAAACGGCTTGGAGGAGATCAATGGCGATCTCGCCGAAGCCGACTTCGGGGACAAGGTCTTTCGAGTTCGCCTGGAAAACGTAACTTCTGGCTTTCCACTCAGCCATCAAATACCGGCACCCTACCCAGCACAGTCCTTTATCGAGTCGCCCGACGAATCCGCGCTTGCGGAGGCAAGTGTGCAAGGAGTATGCCTCCGCCGAGACGTCCGAGTTACTGTTCATAAGAGCATTTCTCAGTACTAACCATCGCCTATACCGTACTGAGAGTGAATTGCATGGGGCTGCTCTGATATGTGATTCCCTTGACACAACCGCCAGCTTATCCTATTATGTCGATTCGTATAGTAGGGTTTACAATGTCTCTCTCGCCAGTTCCCAAGCCACTTCTAAGGGTAACCCGGGACCGCTTTCTTGAACTGCTGAATTGCGAAAAGCGGCCCCTTCGGTCTTTGCAGTCGATCGGGTGGAAGATCGCGGTCCCCTTCCAGCGCCATGACTCTGAGACGCGATCTCGTACTAGCAGCTGCGGAAGCTACTTGCGAGCCGGGGACGCCTGGGTGAGCACGTCGTCCAACGGTTTGGCTGCCGGGGGAGCAGCTTGGCCGCCCTCGACGATATCCTTTGCCCCGATCGCTTTACCATACAAAGATTTGTTGGCATCGTCATCGCTGTCCATCGACGCACCTTCGAGGGACACGCCAGCAAACAATCCCTTCGACCGCGAATAAGTCAAAACGTCGACGTTCATGGCACTGGCGTTGTATGACGTTGCCTGAGCGCCGGTGGGGCCGGCAGCCGCGGCCGCGTTCGATCCCAGCTTGGTTTTTCCGTTCAGGATTTGTTCCGCGCCCTTTTTATTCATCACCGTGAGCACAAAATCGGTTGCAGTCGACCCGAGTTGTACGCCAATGCTGGCCTGGTCGAGTCTGTACATCGCCGGAGCTCCCCAGGGACCGTCCATGTTCGGACCTGTGCGGCAAACCAGCACCCCGCGGCCATAGCTGCCGCCGATGCCGACGGCTATTTTCTTGACGCTGGGAAAGATGACAACACAGTCGGCTTGGTCAAGTACATGAGTGGGCAGGCCCTTATCCCCCGCGAGCAATTGCTGCAGCACCGTGGCCGAGTTGGCAATTCGCTGTTCTTCTTTCTTCTGAGCAAACAGCGGGGAAGCGACCGCTAAACAGAGTGCAAACACGATCATTCTCTTTTTCATTGTTTCGTCCTTTTCTAGAATTTTCTTTAAAAAGCAGTCACACATAATTTGAGATTTCGATCAAATTGTCATCCCGGTTCGCGGAAATATACCGAGAGCAGTTTCTCCACAGCGCCCGTGCGCTCGGATCCTCAACTGTCAGGACAAGATGATCAAGGCGGTCGGTCACGAACGCCATAATGTTTAGAGTAGCCTGCTGGGGCAAGGTTGCAGTGAAATCTTCCAGTGCCTGTTAGGACCAGCAGCTGCGCGTGTCAAGTCAATCTGACACGCGTAAATCCCGGATGGTCGGTAAGCCAAGAGATCCGATCAGCCAATTGGTCCGCAATCGTCTCAACTGGAGCTAAATCTCTATCACACTCGCAACCAGGAATCGCCCCCACGAATTCGGCTTGCATGCAATGGTCGGAGGGAAGACGTCAAACTCAAAAGAACAGCACCACGCATCCTGCCACGAGCAGCGCGACCGCCCACAGTAGGTCGAAATTGAGCCACGTGTGCCGCAGCAGCCGTAAGCCCACCTTTTCATACGTCTCGAAAAACACTATTGCGAGGATTCCAGCCACGGTCAACATGCTTGCCGTGTGTATCAGCACTGCGAATCCAATTGCGGATGCGCTCAACGAAGAGGGGATTACGGGTGTTCCTCCCGCCATGCTGTGCGTCATCCCTGACATTGGTTGTGCCATCAGAACTGGCAGGAGCATCAAACCCGCGCCGTGGGCAGACGCCATGAGGAAAGACCAAACGAATAGATCCCTGCCTCCGACTCTCATTCCACCACCACGCGGATGGCTCGCGCGGAAGAGCCGATAGACACCAAGCGAGAAAAGAAATAACGCAACTCCCCATTTCAGAATATTCATGGGAAGAAAATGCTGAACGAAGCGCAGGCCGAGAATCGCCGCCGTGATTGCGGCAGCGTGTCCGAGAGCAATTGGTAGGAGCGCGCCGACTACCGCGGAGCGCCGTTTTTCCTGCAGGCCATGGGCTAGCGCAAACAGCCAGCCCATGGCGGGATTCAGACCGTGGTACGCTCCGAGAATCGCCAGAGCAACCCAGGGCCAGTTGTGATTCATGGGTAGCAGTAGAAGTCAGACGAGGCGTCGCCACCCTGCAGTTTGACCTGATGCGGGCGGAGATCGCCAAACTCAGCAAATAGTTTGGGGTCAAGCTGAATGCCCCCGTCCTGCGCGACGTCGAGCTTAACCATCCAGCCCCGGATGCCATCGGGATAGAACTGCTTGTCCCATGCGGCGTACAGCGAATTGGTGAAATAGACGCGGCGTCCGTCGCGGCTGATTTCCACCATCTGCGGTCCGCCGTTTAATGGCTCGCCTGGTTTGGCAGGATGAGAGGCGCGACGCACGATGCCGCCAACGTGCACCGAGCCGGTCAGCTTGGGATTAAACGGATCGGAGACATCGTACTGGCGCATCTCTCCCGTGCCCCAGCAGGAAGCGTACAGAAATCGATCGTCCACAGAAAGATTGATATCCGTAAGCAGCGGCGGCACAGCTTTGAAGCCCTGCAACAGCGGAGGCAATTGGCTCGGCTCGGCCGGCTCAGCCGGAATCTCGATGACTTTCTTCACTTCAAATTTTCCGTTCGAGCCTCCGTAGCTTCCACTCGGGCGATGCCACAACCAGATGGAACTGGAAAGATCCTTCAGCGATACGACCACACCGACAAAACCGTAAAGCTTCGTCGGATCGTGCGCCGCGCGCAGCTCAAGGACCATCTGCTGTTCCGCACCCAAGTCCAAGCTTTGCAGATGACGGCGTTTGCGGAGATCCCAGATATGCAGGCTGTGCCCGTACTTGCCGCCGAGCAGCAGTTCAGGATTCACTCCGCTCTCAACCATGTTCGGCGTGCCCCACTCGCTGGTGACAGCAATGTCGTAGCCCAAGTGCCACGCGAAATCGTAGCCAAAGTATTGCGGACCGCGATCGACCTCCCATCGACCGAGAGGCTCGAAGTTGTAGTGATCCAAGGCAAAGATTCCGCCCGGACCATCGCCGCTGGGTGAGCCAAGAGCGCTCAGGTAGATGCCGTCGGGCCCGCAGTGAATGGTGTGCGGGCGGCTGTAGCCGGTCCTTTCCTCCACGTCTTTTGGCTCAATCACTTTTATAATTTTCGGCTGCTTGGGATTGTCCTTGGTATCGATTACATGGATGCGCGAAGAGCGTAGCCCGGGAACAATCAGATACCGCCGCTCGACATGCGGGTGCGGAGCATAGGGGCACAAGGCGGAACTGCACGCGTTCCAGCCGAAATGATGAAGTTCGTCCCCCACATTCGGCATTTCAACGCGGCCCACGATCTGGCCGTACTTGTCGGACTCACGGTCTACATCCACAACAACCAACGCATCAGGCTGAGTGCCACCGTTGGCATTCAAAGCGGCCACATACGCCAGCTTTTCTACTGGTGCCTGCATGGCAAGTTTAGGAGATGGATAAAACGTTGGATCAGTCTTCCACAGCATAAGGTGACCTCTTGGCTGGATTGAGATCGCAAATCACGTTCTGTGGAGCGAGGGTTTTTCCCGCTCCCGGCAGTCCACACCCAATCACATATTTCGGCGTGGACAGCCTCTGGAGAACTCAACAATGCACTCAAAAACTGGCATAGTCTACTAGATAGACGATTGAATTACTAGACATTAGGTAGTCCATGCTGAGGCGCTGGCCAAAGGGCTACACTCCACTTTGTTGTCAATGCCCCAGTTCTTTGTAGGTGAATTGTCGCGTCCAGTCCGCAGACTGCTTGCCGTCTATCTCAACATACATCTTCGGCAAGGAGTTCACTGGACCGTCATCCTGCGGAGGCTGCATGATCAAGTCGCGGCCCATCGACCATACCACGCGACGCTCATCAAGATTGCCGAAGTAGTACTCCACTTTATCTTTGTCGGCCCCGTGATATCCGGTTGAAGTGGTCAGCTCCACCAGTTTCTTGTTCTTATCGTTGAGCGGAATGTCTTCCCAATAGATGTTGGCCAGCGAAGCGTCGAGCGGCAGCCAGCCTAGCCGCGGAGCAAAGAACTGAATCCAACAGTGGTAGCTTGCGTCCACTTCCATTCCGTTCAACGTGGGTTTTAGCAGCGAACCGTAGACCATGCGGACGGGGATGCCGGAGGATATCGCCAGCGATGCAAACAGCGAGTGGAAGTCCGTGCAATTGCCGGTCTTGGTGCGGAGACAGTACTCCGAGCTGCCGACGGGAGAAGCCTTGAGATGCTCGGGATCCTTCACCCAGTAATTCACGTTCTTGTATGTCCAGTCATAAAGTTTGCGCGCGGCCAGGACTGGATTCTGTTCGCCGCCGGTGATCGAGGCAGCGAGTTTCCTGATTTCGTCGTTAACGATCACGTGGGTCGCCGGCTGCAGGTAAGCGGCCAGGGCCGAGCGCTCTTGATCGGTCAGCGGCCGCGTCTCAGCGGCGTTGATCGTGTTGCGCACCTCGGTGCGGGTTAAGTCAAACTCCTCTTTCAATAGCACCTGATCCCGAGTGGGGTTTTCGATATCTACGTATCCCACCCTGTTGCCCCAAGAATCCCGGGCGTACTGGATCCCATAGTCGCCGTCCACATTCACATTAAATTTACTCACAATCGAATAGGGATCCTCTTGCGGGACGGCGAACCAAACGCGTACTTTCTTCGCGCCTTTGGAGACCTTGATCGTTAAAACATTGCTGATGTGAAAGGATGCCTGTTTTGGCGACGTGGTTTTCGGAACATCCAGCGCCCAAGCCCCCACCGAAAGCGCAGAAGACAGCGCCATAACAAAAATTCTTCGGAGCATGGAATATCCTCTGGGGTTCTAATCAAAACTCAATTGTCACAACAACCAAAGGGCGTTTAGCCGGGACGCATTCAAGTGAATCCGGGCTTGCACGCCGAGTTTTGGTCAGATTCGGGCATGGGAGCTGTTGCATTTCATTGAGATTGTACCGACAACAAGGACACTTTGTCGCTACGGAAACCACATCCCTAGACCAGGTAATACAGAGGCTGCTGATCAGTTCCTGCAAACTCCGCCTGCATGCAATGGTCGCAGGGATTATCTTCCAAGAGTTCGTAGACGTAACGAACCGCTTTAAGAGTGGCAGAAAACTTTTCTGCTTCCTCCGGAAAGACACGATCGGGCGCCAGCCAATCGTGAAAGCGCAGATTCGCCATGGCCTTCGCCAAAGCTGGACGAACGCCGCACAGCAATACCGTTACTCCCCGTGCTTTCAGTTCGCAAACGATGGCCTGCCGGCTTATCGCATTGGTTCACGAAAAGAATGCCAGGGGAGAGAACAGATCAAATCCTCGCCCGCAATCATGCAGCTTTCCCGATTGTGCTGGTGCCTTCCACTTCAATCAGCTTTCCGGAGTGAACGTCGTAGACGAATCCGTGGACTTGGATCGACTTGGGGACCAATGGATGGTTGCGAATGCGCTCCACGTCGTCGATGACGGCTTGCGCCTGATCGTGGATCGTCAACCACTCGACGTATTCGCCGGCGCGCGACCCTGGACCACGACCTACGTCGCGAAAGCCGTTTGAAGTCAATTCCGCCGTCTCCAGACTCGAAGCCAATAATCCACGCATGACTTCGTTGGTAAAAAACTCCATGCCGCAATCGGTGTGGTGGATGACAAAGAATTCACGCGTGCCCAGCAGTTTGTAGCTAATCACGAGCGAACGTATGGCATCGTCGCTAGCCCGTCCGCCCGCATTGCGGATCACGTGCGCGTCCCCTTCGGCCAGGCCGGCGTATTTGGCAGGATCAAGCCGGGCATCCATACAGGTGAGAATTGCGAAGCGGCGGGCTGGCGGCAATGCCAGTTTGCTTTTGTCTCTGAAATTCGACGCGTAGGACTTGTTTGCCGCAAGTACTTCTGAAAGAATCTGACTCATCTGAAATCTCCCCAGTTGATCAATTTGGCTATCGGTTCATTGCGCCCGAGTCTCACGACTCCAGCACATGCGTTCTTTCTCTCTCAGGTAAATAGACTGCTTGCGGTTCCCGACGGAATCTGGTTTGAGCCTGTGGAAGATTTTGGTTTGGCAGAACCGGGTTCATCGAAAGCTCTCTCGTCCGTGCGAAACGCGAACAGATGAAACCAACGCAAAATGAACAAGCTCGCTGCGATCCACCACAGGAACCAGGTCTTCTGAAGGAAAACGATCACGGCACCCCTCCACAGTCTGTCGTTGACCACTACGAAAGTGGCACTTCAATCAAAGTTTTCGCAGTATACTATATAGTCTATGGAATTACTAGACATATAAGATTAGCGTCCTTGTCGTCTGTATACGTTTCGTCCGCGACTGCGGGCCAAAAGCAAAAATGAATACGAGCTGGAGAGCAACGCCTTCCGGCTCAATTCCTTTCCAGGAGCACAATGAGCACTCATACTTTCGAACCCCTGCTTGACGACAAACAGGCAGGAGAACTCTTAAAACTCCACGGCAAAACTGTGCAGAGATTTGCACGACGTGGAGAAATGGTGTTTCTTGTTGCTGTCACAGGGTTACGCGTCTCTGAGCTGTTGGCTTTGAAATGCGATGACGTAGATTTTCACGCGGCAGAGATTCACTGTCCCGTGCGGTTGTCTGTCAGCACGTCGGCCCACTGAAAACCGCTGCATCGCAGAAACCAGTTCTATGGACGCAGGGTTGTCTGCTGTCTTGCTGGACTGGCGCGCACGTTGCCCTTACAATCAGAGTACAGATTACGTGTTTGCATCGGCTGAAAAGAACGGCACCCAACCGCTCTGGTCATCCAGCGCGATGTCAAAGCACATCCGTCCCGCTGCGAAGCGGGCTGGGATTGTGAAGCACGTACGCTGGCATGTGTTCCGGCATTCGTGTGCAACGCTCCTGAAGGGGAATGGTGAAGACGGTCCAGGAGTCCCTGCGACACGCGGACAGCAAAGTATCGCTGGACGTGTTCACGCAAGGAACTGATGCCAGTGAAAAGGGAAGCACAACGCAAGGTGATCGAGATGAGTGGACCCATTTGGACCCACGCATCTTCAACAGCCGTTGCCGGTGCTTGACTGTAAAGGTTGGGCGCGTAGCTCAGTTGGCAGAGCAATGCCCTTTTAAGGCATGGGTCGATGGTTCGAGTCCATCCGCGCTCACCACACAACCCTCTCGGATTCATTTTCCGAACACGTATCAATCTTCCGTATGATCCGATCTGCCTATTGAACGGCAGACGCGACGAGCTGGAGTGCTGCCCGCGCCCTGAACCAATGGCATCAATACACCCGCACAGTCCGAGACTCTATTCTTAGCTCGTGCATGCCCAAGCTCTTGCCATCCAACGCGCGCCCGAGTCAGCACCGGCAACTACTGGCAGACTTCGAAGGCTTTGCCCGGTCCCGCGCCACGCCGGAGGCACTGATGCAACACATCTCGGACTGTTTACACGAGCAGTTGGTGCGCTACAACTGGGTGGGGTTCTACCTGGTCGACAAGAAGGATCCGAAAGTTCTTGTGCTCGGCCCGTTCTCCGGTGCCGACACGCCGCACACGCGGATTCCGCTGAGCCAGGGATTGTGTGGAGCAGCGGCGACGACCGGCAAGACGGTTGTGGTGAACGACGTGTCCACCGACCCGCGATATCTCATGGGCTCGGAGCACACTAAATCAGAAGTCGTTGTGCCGGTGCTCGTCCAGAATCCTTGGGCGCAGAGCCTCCCGGGTCCACTTCTGAATCACGTGGCCGCCGCCCTCGCTATCAATAGTTATTTCAAGGACACGTTTGACCAAGAAGAGCGTGAGTTTGTGGAGAGATGCTCCGCGTTAGTGGGAAAGTACCTGTAGTTTTGGGCTTGCAGCGGGGCTTGCCGCCGTCTATGCGTCAGCAGCGCGAGCGATGGCAGCCAATGGCACCTCGGCTGCCCGGCCGAAGTACAGAGGGTAGCAGCGGGACCTCAGCAGCATCACCGGCAGGATCACCAGCGGCACATGCCAGCCGATGAGCTGTCTCGCAGCCGTGAGAATCGAACGAAAGATAGAGGATGCTCGACCACATGCGCAGCAGGCAAAATGCTCCTTTTTGCTAGCCCTCATTGTCATTGTGTAGGGAGGTGCTTGCCCATTACGCGGCAGGCGACCATGACCGGGTGCATTACGAGGCTTTAGTCGGGGTGTAGATTTCCTTCAGCCGCATCATCTCTTGAACGTAGCAGTCTTCGTGAACGGCTTTCCCATCCTCATCCGTATTCGCAGTTTCAAGCTCCACCTGTTCGTTGCAGATGCTGCAGTTCGGCAGTCGCGGTTTGCGGATAAATCGCAAAAACTTTGGCACGGGGCGACCTCCCGAAAATACGAATCATCGGGTCGCAACATGCGACCGGGGGCGAATAGCGCGGAAACAGCCCACTTCTTAAAGAAAGTACGCTAAAAGTGGGCTGTCCTGCGATTTGAAAACAGGATTACATACCGCTCTGCTGAAATACTAAGGCTTCCTTGTCGCGATGGAAGTCGATCTCGGTGAGCGTTTTAGTCGCCGAGTCAGTCACAATGTCGTCTTGCGTCACGTGGCCATCATTCGTCTTCAGCGTTGCCGGGACCGTCGCCACAGTCTTCCCATCCCGCAGGAAGGTCACCTGTATGTCGGGTCCGGATCCTTGCCATTTCACTTTGTAGTTGCCGGGTTCCAGTTGCGTGCCTCCGACTTGGACCGTGGAAGGGATATCCACCGAATGTTGATTGTTATCCCGTGCGAATACGCCAAGCGGGGACAGCATGGCGAGAATCGACAAGAATGTCAGGTACCGCAGATACTTCATTTCGTAAATCTCCTTATGAAGAAGTCGAAGAAGCAGGTTCAACCTTCTTCGGATTATGAGGACAGTCAGGTCAGAAACTGAACGCCCTTTCTACAAGAGATGCTCGTGCACAGCCCGAGGTTTCCACAGAGTACGAAGCATGATGTAACGTTAAGCAAATCTTTGTAAAGTTGCTCTAAGCTGAAGGAAAGGCCGCTCAATTACAATTTCCAGGTGAGGGGAATTCATGGCAAATCCAAAGAGGTTGGTGTTCCTCATGTCGGAGTCGAGGGTAGAGAAAAACGAATTTTGGTAAATCCACTTCCAGCGGGCGAGATAAGCGAAGTTGTGGGCGGGGTAGCAGAAGAAGGTGGCTCAGCCCCATTGGTTGTATCATGACAGCAGGATGGCATTTCCTCTCCAAGTATGCTCCGTCTGCGGGGAAGAGTTTGAACTGAAGCCGGATAAACCCGGCTTTGCCAACCGCTGCCCGGCGTGCAGCGAACCTGAGCACGCTGCTCCCCTAGCGAAGCAGAACATGGACGCCGACGAACGCAAAACTCTGATGGAAACCAACGAAGCTCGGAGGCGGGCGATGCGCGACCTCCTCTACCGCAAGGATGGCTGACCGAGCGCCTCGAAGGGCCTTGGACACCACCACGCACGCCGACGCCTATTTACGCTGAAAGAACCAAACACGCGCATAACGATCCGATAAAATTCCTGATGTTGGTTCGGAGTGATCTGAATGAAGGTGGCAGATTTCCGCAGGATTGCTTTGAGTTTCGAGGGAGCAGAGGAAGGCTCGCACATGGGGGCAGTCGACTTCCGTGTGGGAGACAGAATCTTCGCAACGCTTGCCTCGCAGGAACAGGGCTACGGCAACTTGATGCTGACGCCGGAGCAGCAGGCTGAGTTCGTCCGGGAGCTACCGGAAGTTTTCCTGCCCATTCATGGTGGATGGGGAAGAATGGGGGCGACTCACATTCGCCTCGCGAAAGCGAACGAGGATGTGCTGGTTGGTGCGCTGCGCACAGCATGGATGCTCAGGAGGGAAAAGAATGCACGGACAAAAAAGAAGCGTGCTCCGAAAGGGCGGTGATTTTGCGTAGAAGGAAAACGCCTATCAAAATGTTCGAGCAAAAACATTAGTCTGACTAGCCCGTGCGATTCAAGCTGGGCGCTGAAGGGATCGCAGGCGCGAGCACGTGGGTACAAGAAGGCGTTCCGCTTGGATTTCCGACCCACAGTCCAACCTACAACCGTCAATTCCTATCGTTCCTTCCAGCGACTGAGGCGGCTCCTAGTTATTTGTAAGTCGCTGAAAAGTCAACTGCACTTAGGCTGTTAAGGCATGGGTCGATGGTTCGAGTCCATCCGCGCTCACCACACAATCGGTTGCCTCTCAGCCGCGGTTTTTCACAAGCTATTTTTTACATCCGCAATCGTCCTCAAATCGTGTAATTTCGCCATACAATTCAATAACTGGCTTTTCTACATGGCGTCCGCAAGTGCTTAAGAATTCACAACCTACGAAAAGAGTTTTCCGAAAACAGACAAAGACCGTTGGCAATATAACTGCCCTATCTCATCTGATGACGGAAAAAAGCGACAACGCCCGTATTCACGAGCTGTGCTGCCTGATCGCCGTCGAACAGGATCAGCGAAAATTTCTCAAGCTGGTTGATGAGCTCAATCAACTGCTTGAAGTAGACGATCAGCGTCTCAAGAACATACGAGAAGAGTAAGCACACTTAGCGGGAGGGTCTGCGTCGTTCGGTGAGCGATGTTCTCGCTGCAACTAGCCAGCGAAGGCGGTCGGCGTGTTCGCGAAGGGCTTTTCTAAGCTCCGTCATGGTTTGATTAAACTCGGCCTCAGGCACCACGACGACTCTGCCGCAAAGCTCTCGGATTCGATCCTCCAGACGGCGCAATTCCACAGTGGGTTTTTTCCGCAGAGATGTAGAACTCAGAACGCCACATCAACGACAATGCCTTCGATACAGTGCACACCCTAAAGCCAACGCTCTGCAGCGTAGGTGAACTTTGATTACGCGTCCAATCCTGGCGCGCATCGACCCTAGGCCGCAGAATCGGAACGGTGGAGCGCTTCGTACAACTCGGCGATACGCTTATTCCGGCTATCGTATTCGCGCAATTCTTCTCCCGTCAGGTTGTCGCAGGTTTCTTTTGCGATGGTTTGCATTTGCTTCTCGATTAACTGGACGAGTTCGCTCCGAATTCCTTTCATCTCATAACATGCCATGACTTGCCTCGTTTAAATGAAGCGGCTCACTCGTAAGATGAGAGCAGCCCACGAGCGGTTGGCATGAATTGAAATGCCTGGTAATTTACCTGGCGCTGTCACGTTTAGTGACAGATTACGATAACATCAGACTGTACGTTGTGGCTAGCGGACTGTAGGGAAAATACAGTCCGTTCCCGAGCGAAAATTTTTACACTACGGATTATTCCGAATTTTACTCCGTGCTTCCGAAGCGCTTTAAATCTTCAGGGCCTTCTTTCAGAGCGACCATATCTTTCCCTTGCACCATCTCGCGAACTTTCTCGACCACATCGGGATTGGCCAGAGTGGTGATATCTCCAGTATTTAAGTTGTTGGAAATTGCTGCGAGCACGCGGCGCATTAGTTTGCCCGAACGAGTCTTGGGCATATCGGGGACGATATAAACTCGCTTCGGCCGGGCGATCTTGCCAATGATGGTTTCAATGGCTTTTGTGACCTTGTCGGTAATTTCCTGGCTGGCCTGGATTCCGGGCTGCAGTGCGACATAGACCTCGGGAACGCGGCCCTTGATCTCATCCACCACCGGTACAACCGCGGCTTCGGCAACTTCAGGGACGGTCAAGCATGCGGACTCGATTTCTTTGGTGCCCAGTCGGTGACCGGCCACATTGATCACGTCATCCACTCTGCCCAGAATGCGGAAATATCCGTCTATGGCCAGTACCGCTCCGTCGGCCGCGAAATACGGCCAGTCCCGCCAATCTTTGCTGTTAGGGTTCTTGCAGTATTTCTTGTAGTACTGGGTGACGAAGCGGTCGCGGTCACCCCAAATGGTTTGCATGATCCCAGGCCACGGATTGCGAATGCAGATGTTCCCCGCCTTGCCCGACCCGGCGCTGACTACGTGACCTTCTTCGTCCAGAATCTCGGGATAAATTCCCGGCATGCCTGGGCCCGCGCTGCCGGGTTTCATGGGATCCAACGCCGGCTTGGTGCTGCACAGGAATCCGCCGTTTTCCGTCTGCCACCAGGTATCGACAATCACCGCCTCACCCTTGCCGACGTCCTCGTAGTACCACCGCCAGACCTCCGGCTCGATTGGTTCTCCCACCGTAGTCATGTGCTTGAAGTGATAGTTGTATTTCTTTGGCTCGTCATGTCCAGCCTTGCGCAGCATGCGGATGGCCGTGGGCGAAGTGTGGAAGATGTTCACATCCAGGCGCTCGGCGATTCTCCATACTCTGCCGGCGTCGGGATAGGTAGGCACACCTTCGTACATGACGCTGGTAGCGGCCAGCGCCAAGGGACCGTAAACGATATAGGAATGTCCCGTGATCCAGCCGATGTCTGCCATGCACCAGTAAACGTCCTCGGGGTGAATGTCCTGAATGTATTTGGAGGTGCCGGTTACATAGGCGAGATAGCCGCCGGTACGGTGCTGGCAGCCCTTGGGCTTGCCGGTGCTGCCACTGGTGTACATGAGAAATAGCGGCGCTTCCGCATCCATCGGGACGGGAGGCACGATTTCACCCGCGTAGTTCGGCAGGATCTCGTCCACGAAGAAATCGCGATTCTTCACAAACTCCGAAGCGGACGCATTCTTGCCCGCGTGCCGCCTCCAGACCAGGACCTTGTCCACCACGTGGCCTTCCTTCTTGGAAACATCCAGCGAGATCTCGGAGGCCACTTTGTGGTCAATCAGCTTGCCATTGCGATAGTAACCATCCATCGTGATCAGGACGTGGCTGGCCGAATCGGCGGCGCGCATGCCGCAAGCCTCGCCGCTGAAGCCGCCAAACACCACCGAGTGAATCACCCCCAGGCGGGCGCAAGCCAACATGCTAATCGGCAACTCAGGAACCATCGGCATGTGAATGGTGACGCGATCTCCGGCCTTCAGACCGCAGAAATCGCGCAGTAGCGCCGCGAATTCGTTCACCCGAACATAAAGTTCGCGGTAAGTAACGGATACGGGCGCTTCCGATTCCAGTTCCGGAACAAAGATCAGAGCCGCTTTGTTTTTATACTTGGCGAGGTGCCGGTCTACGCAGTTGTACGAAGCATTGATCTTGCCGCCCACGAACCACTTCCAAAACGGCGGATCACTGGTATCGAGAGTGGTGTGCCAGTACTGGTCCCAAGTCAGCAGATCGGCATATTCGCGGAAGCACTCAGGAAAATTCTTCTCGCTGAATCGTTCAATAACCTTGGGATCGGTCAAATTCGCCTGGCCGATAAATTTCGCCGAAGGATAGTAATATTCCTCCTCGCGCCAATGGACAGCGATCTGCGATTCGTTGGTCTCGGTTACTGCGTTCTGCCTCTGAAGAGTTTGGGCCGTCTTGGCCATACGAGTCACTCCTTGGATGAATTTGTAATGCTGGCCCGATACCGGACCCTTAAGGATCACATCATCGAGAGCGAAGCACGCGGTGCGACCGCCCTCGTGCCTCGCTTTCAATATGTCACTACGCTACCGCTGGCGCCCTCTTCGCTGCCGGTGCCGCTGCCGGTACTGCCGGGCGCTTAGCCGCAAATTCGCAGATGAGCGCCACAGCCGCTAACGCCGAAGCCGTGTAAAACGCCATCTGATAGTTGTGATACTTGTCATATAGCAATCCGCCGATGCGGCCACCGAGGAGACCGGCCACACCCCAGGCAGTGAATAGCATTCCATAGTTGATGCCCACGTTCTTGGTCCCCCAGAAGTCGGCTGCGGTTGCGGCGTTGACCGAAAGCTGGGTGCCGTAGCACCAATACACGATGAACAGCATCACGAAGAGTCCGACCACATTGCCGCCTACGCTATACAGGATCGGCATAGCGACCATGGAGATGCCAATCATCAGGCGCAACACGTTAATGCGGCCCAGGTGGTCCGACATCCAACCCGAGAGGATCCGGCCCATGGCGTTTCCTGTCGCGCCCACCACCAAGCCAAAAGAAGCCAAGGTGGTCCCAGGTATGCCCACGCTCTTAGCGAAGGGCACCAACTGGCTGATGACCATGAGACCGGCCGCGCAGCCAAACGCATACGCCACCCAGAGTAAGTAGAACGAGGGCGTGCGCAGTACTTCGCCAGGGGTAAAGTCGTATGTACTGGCCACCGCCTTGGAGGTCGGAGCGGGCATCCAGCCGACAGGCTTGTAGCCCGCGGGTGGGTTCTTCAGCAGAAACGCGCCAAACACCGTCATCACAAAGAAGACGACGCCCAACACCTGGAAGGTGGCGCGCCAGCCAAAGTGTGGGATCAGGTAGCTAGCGGCCAACGGCCCAAAGATTGCCGACCCTGCTCCGTATCCACCCACAGCCAGCCCAACGGCCAAGCCGCGTTTGTCCGGAAACCACTTAGACATGACGGGAATCGGCGTGGCATATCCGAATCCGTTTCCCAGTCCCCCGAGCACGCCGAAGAATACGAAGAACTTGGTCAGACTGTCGGCATAGGCGCAAAGGAAAAAGCCCAAACTAACCAGAATCGCGCCAATCAGCGAAATCTTGAAGGGGCCAAGCTTATCCTGCAGCCGGCCAGCTACTATGAATGTCAGTGCGAAAACCACCACCGCAATCGTGAACACCAACGATGTATCGGCGCGTTTCCATTTGAACTCTTTCTCTAAAGGAGCCACGAACACGCTCCAGGCATACAGCGTGCCCAGTGCCAGGTTCATCGACATGCCACCGACCACTCGCCACCAACGACTTATGCCAGGGTCTCCGGAATTTGATGCTACATTTGCGTTAGCCACAGTTTTTCTCCTTTTCTACGGAACATGGATCGGGCTAATTCGTCTCTCGCAAATCCTGAACGAGTATCTGCCTACCTTTCAAACACTGGCAGGGTAACGCCATCTGCCATTTATGTCCAGCAAACAGTGTTTGCGGCGCGGCGGCTGAAAAAAGCCGCAATCGCGCCATTCGATTCGGCGTAGCTTATGCGAGTTCGACACCAGATGCTGTGATCTGCATCACTGCTCATGGTTCATAGCAACCAATCTGCTTGTCAGCTAAGATGCCGATGGGATTACAATCACGCAGCGGTGTGACAGCCATCACAAGAAAACGTGCTGCAGCGGTGTAGTTATATTTGACGCGACCGTCGAAGGCTGCCCTGTGTTCTTTTAATAGAGGCTGGGCGTCCTCGCCCGGCTAAACGGGCGAGACGCCCGTTCTCCATTTCAGCACACGGTTGCTACTCAGTATCGCGGCCAGCCGATTCCAAGGAGCTGATATGAAGCGATCTCTCTTTCTGTTCTCGTTGGCAATATCCTTGATTGTCCTCTGGGCGGCATGCCAGAAGTCCAAAGGCCCGGAAGGAAATACTTTAAAAATCGGCGTGATTACTTCTCTTACCGGCAGCAACGCTGCTTTCGGCCAGGCGCACAAAAACGGTTACACCATTGCTCTGGATGAAATCAACGCCAAAGGCGGAGTGCTGGGGAAGCAAGTGGAACTCGATTACTACGATGATCAAAGCCGTCCCGATCAGGCGGTGCAAGGCGTTTCGAAACTCGTAGACCAGGATCGTGTGCCCATCGTTCTCGGCGCCTACTCATCGGAGAGCACGCGTGCCATTGTGCCCGTGGTAACACAGAAACAGGTTCCTCTGATTATTCCTACCGCCGTGGCGGACAATGTGATGGAGAGCAATTCGCCGTGGATTGTGCGCATCTGCGCCGGGTCCGGATCTTTCGCAACGGCGACGCTCGATTTCCTGAAGAACAACGGCAATCCGAGAAAACTGGCGATCGTTTCCGAAAACACAAATTTCGGTCAGGCGAATAACAAGTCGATGACTGAAGCGGCCAAGGCCGCCGGGCTTGATGTGGTCGACAGCGAGTCTTATCAGTCTAGTTCGCCGGATTACAAATCACTGTTGCAGCGGGTGAAAGGAAACAATCCTGAAGTGATTTACTTTGCATCGTATCTGCTCGATGCCAGTACGCTGATGCGACAGTCGGAACAATTGAATCTGAATCCGAAATATTACACTTCGGCGGGAACAGGATTTGCCGCCGCAGAATTTCCTACAACCGACAAAGGCGCTGGCAAATATGCGGAGTACACTTTTTCTGTTTCGCAGTGGCTGCCTTCAGCGAAGTGGAAGGGGTCGCAGGAATTCGATCAGAAATATTTCAAGCTAGCTGGTTCGCATCCCGCTTACCACGCGATGGAGGCTTATGCGGTGCTACTCGTAGCCGCTGCGGCAATCAACAATGCCAAGTCCGACCAACCGCAGGCGATTCGCGATGCCGTCAAACAAGTGGATCTTGCGGACACGCCGTTTGGCCCAGTGAAATTCGATGCTCACGGGCAGAACCAGCATCCCGTTCTCATCACTCAGGTGCAGAGCGGACAGTACAAAGTGGTTTGGCCACCGGATGCGGCTGAGAGTCAACCGATCATTCCGACGCCCGAGTGGTCGAAGCGCAAATGATTTGCCGCAGGCATGCGCGCTGGAGAGTAGAATCGGCCCGTCGTGCCTTTGCCCAAGGGTAGATGGGGTGCAGTCTATGACTAACTGGCTCTACATTGCGCTCCAGGCGATCATCAACGGCCTGCTTACCGGCGCTCTCTACGCGATTATTGGCATGGGCATGGCTTTAATTTTCGGAGTCATGCGCATCGTGAATTTCGCTCACGGTGCTTTTCTGATGATGGGAATGTACGCAACGTACGTAGTGTTTCAGGCGACCGGCATCAGTCCTTATTATCAGTTTCCCCTCGCGGGGATTCTGCTGTTCCTGGTCGGATATGCCACGTACATGGGGCTGCTGCGGCCCATTCGCGGGCAAGTGGATTTTATGGTGATCTTGTTGACCATGGGCTTGGCGCTGATTCTGGTCGACGGTGCGCAGCTGGTTTTCGGGGCTGATTATCATCAGATCAACATTCCGCTTTTGTCCAAAAACATTCACCTCGGTCCGCAGATATCTATTAACGCCCCATGGCTTGTATCGTTCGCAATCGCCGCCGTGCTCGCCGCCGCTCTCTACGGGGTGGTAACGCACACCATGTTCGGACGCGCCGCGCGGGCCATCGCCCAAAACCCTTACGCGGCACCGCTGATGGGAATCAACGTGAACCGCGTGCAGGCAGTCTCGTTCGGAATTGGCTCGGCTGCCGCGGGCATTGCAGGTAGCTTGCTGCTTCCGGTGTTTTATCTTTTTCCTGAAGTCGGCAACCAATTCAAACTCAAGTCATTCGTGATGGTGGTGCTGGGCGGCATGGGATCCATTCAAGGTGCAGCCATTGCAGGGTTGGTGCTGGGCGTCGTCGAGAGCCTTACCAGCCTTTATTGGGGCAACGAGTGGGCGCTGGCCGTGGACTTCGTGCTTTTCATTCTGGTGCTATCTCTGAAACCAAGCGGAATCTTTGGGAGCCAGCGCGCATGAAAAACTGGCAGGTCCTAGTCGCGGCTGTTTTTTTATTTGCCGCGATGTTCGTTCCGCTCTTTGTTCCGACCGACTATATTCTGCAAATTCTTTTTCGCGTCTTTCTTTTTGCCGCGCTGGGACTGGCCTGGAACCTGGTTGGCGGATACGCCGGGCAATTGTCCCTGGGACACGCCGCATATTTCGGCGTAGGTGCGTATGGACTGGCTCTCTTTTCGAAGTTAGGAATTTCGCCGTGGGTATCAGTATTTCTGGGCGTCGCGCTGGCGGTGATTTGTGCGGGGATGATCGGCACAATTTCATTTCGCTTGCGTGGCCCGTACTTCGCGCTGTGCACGATTGCGTTCGCGGAGGTCTTGCGGCTCGTGGCCAAGAATCTCCCAAACGTAACCGGCGGCGACGTGGGAGCGCAGGTTCCAGCCTTATTTACGAACTCAGCAATCAGATCCTTTTACTGGGCGGCCGTGCTGTTGACCGCGTTTGCTTTCGCTCTCACCGCTTGGATTGAACGCTCGCGATTTGGCTATTACCTCATGGCCATTCGCGAAGATCAGGACACAGCTCTCTCCGTCGGTGTGAACGCAGCTCGCTGCAAACTCTGGTCGCTGTTAATTAGCGCCGCAATCACGGGCTTCGGCGGCGCGCTTTACGCCAGCATCTTTCTATTTATCGTTCCCGACCAGGTTCTGGCGATGGATATTTCAACTGAAATTGCCATCGTCGCCATGCTGGGAGGCGCAGGTACGTTGCTCGGTCCCTTGCTTGGGTCGGTCATTCTGGAGAGCTCTGCGGAAATTTTCAAGACTGTGTTCAAGGAAGCTCATCTTCTTATATATGGAGTGTTGATCGTTATTGTGGTGCTGTTCATGCCCGAAGGTGTAGTGGGCACCGTGACTAACAGATTGGCGCGTTTCAAGAAAGCTCCTCCAGTACCCTTCGCCGCGCCTGTGCCGGTGGCTGCGCAAGAAGAGTCCAGCCGAGCCGCGCTCAACGAATAGGTCAAATAAATGTCGCTGCTTGAGGTCAAGCACATCAGCAAACGGTTTGGTGGCCTGAAGGCGATCAACGATGTTTCGTTTGTGGTGAAGCCGGCAGAGGTCACGTTTATTGTCGGCCCCAACGGCGCGGGCAAAACTACCTTATTCAACCTCATTACCGGCGTCTTCCATTGCGACAGCGGCAGCATTCATTTCGATGGACGAGACATTTCGCATTCCACGCCCAACCACGCCGCCCGCATGGGTATTGGCCGAACGTTTCAAATCGTGAAGCCGCTGCGTAATCTCACCGTGCTCGAAAATGTGATGCTCGGCGCCTTCCTTCGCACCTCCAGCCGATCGAAGGCCGAGGCAGAAGCCACGAAAGTCCTGCATTTCCTTGAAATGGACAAGATGCTGCATCTGCCGGCACGCGGCATGGGATTGCCGGTGCTGAAGCGTTTGGAAATTGCGCGCGCCTTGGCTACGCAACCCAAATTAATCTTGCTCGATGAAGTTGTCGCCGGCCTGCCGACGCCGGAAGCCATTAAGCTCGCCATGCTCCTCAAGCGATTACCGGAGTGGGGAATCTCGACCATCGGCGGAATCGAGCACGTCATGCAAGTTGTCATGCGCATTGCCGACCGCGTCATTGTGCTCGATCACGGCACGCTGATCGCGGAAGGCGCGCCCAAAGACGTCGTCCATCGTCCCGAGGTGATCGAAGCTTATCTCGGCAGCAAGTACAAGGAGATTGCGTTATGAGCGACGCTCTCCTTTCCATGGATGACGTCCGCGCCAGCTACGGCGATTTTCAGGCGCTGTTCAACATCACTTTGGAGATTCATGCCGGCGAAATCGTGACTCTTATTGGCGCCAACGGAGCGGGCAAGACGACGACGCTACGCGTGATCTCGGGATTGCTGCACAGCCAGCGCGGGCAATTAAAGTTCGATGGTCAGGACATTTCCAAGCTTCCGCCGCACGAAATTGTGATGCTCGGAGTGAGCCACGTTCCCGAAGGCCGCCAACTTTTTCCCCACATGAGCGTCGAAGAGAATCTTGCGCTCGGAGCTTACATTGGACGCGTGCGCCCCAAGCTGAAAGCATCCATGGAGGAACAATTCGAGTTCTTCCCGCGTTTGAAAGAACGCCGCAGGCAACTGGCTGGCACGCTATCCGGCGGAGAGCAGCAAATGGTTGCTATCGCGCGCGGGCTCATGGCCGCTCCCAAGCTGCTTCTGCTCGATGAACCTTCGCTCGGCCTCGCTCCCAAAATCGTCGAGGAAGTATTCGCCAAGGTGCAGCAGATCGGAAAGTCCGGAGTCACCGTCTTAATCGTGGAGCAGAACGTGGTTGACGGCCTGAGCATTTCGAATCGCGGTTACGTAGTCGAGAACGGTGAAATTACATTGCAGGGAACTCCAAAAGAATTACTTGGCAATGAACAGATCCGAGCTGCGTATTTGGGTCTGTAGACGGATGCCGAGAGCGGGTGCCCTAGATCTTCTCTACCGCTCACGATGGGCTGGCGCACTATTTGATCGGTGGCACATACGGAATATAGCGGGCAAAGAACCAGCACAGAAAAAAGACAACCGGAATGTGCACCATTAACTGCAGAACTCCATATCCAACGATGTCTCGTGCCTTCAGTTTCAGAATGCCGAGCAGCGGCAGCATCCAGAAGGGATTGACCAGATTAGGCAGCGCCTCCGACGCATTGTAGATTTGCACCACCCATCCCAGATGCACCTGATGCAGATTCGCGGCCTGCAACACGTATGGTGCTTCAATTACCCACTTGCTGCCGCCTGAGGGAATGAAAATTCCAAGGACCGCCGAATAGATCGCAACCAGCAACGGATAAGTGTTGTGCGTGCTGATGGAGGCAAAAAGCTTAGCCAGGGCATCGGCGATTCCGGTCCCTACAATCATTCCGAAAATCACGGCGTAAAACGGAAACTGAATCAATACTCCGCCAGTGGCAGGGACACATTCCGCCACAGCCCGCATGAATCGCTTGGGACGCCAATGCAATAAAAGTCCAACAGTGATGAACATGAGGTTGTAAGTGTTGAGGTCAAGCGCGGCCAGTGCGCCTTGCGGTGAAGTTCGGAACACATCCGCCAAGTACCAACACAAAAGCACCGCGACCAGAACTGTGAGCAGGGGACTGTATTCCAACCATTCTCCAGGTTTAGTTTTGGGCTCGAGGCTGGATCGAATTGGTTCGTATTTGATGCCGTAGGATTCGGCGGTCCTGGCATTCTCCGGCGACGGAGTGGACGCGTACGCGATCAGCACCGAGAGCACTATGAGGATCACCGTCGTCGCGATACTTTGCCACAAAAATAAAGTCTGTGTAAGCGGAATGAGGCCGCTGATGTTGAATAGCGAAGGCGGCATGGCGGATTTCGTCGCCATCAGCATTGCGGCGGATGAAGACAATCCCATCGCCCAGACTGCTCCGAGCCCGAGATACGCAGCGGCGCCGGCGGCGCGGTAGTCCATGCCTTTTACGCGATGCGCCAGTTCACGAACGAAGAGCCCGCTGAAAATCAGGCTCAAGCCCCACGAGATCAGCGATGTCAGCATGGAGAAGAGCGCGATCATCGCCACCGCGCCACGCGGCGTTTTTGGAATTCCGGCTAAGGCTTGAATTGCGCGGTACACGATCGGCGTCGAGGCGACAACATAGCCGCCAATAATAATCATCACCATTTGCATGGTGAACGGCACCAGAGCCCAGAAGTTCTTTCCCCCCTGGATGGCCAGCTTGCTGGCAGGTTGATGAAGCAAGAGTCCGACCACAAAGACCACGACGATTCCGAGCAGCGCGAAAATCAGCGGATCGGGAAACCAGCGCTCGCTCCAGTTGGCCAGCCTGAGTCCAAAGCGGACAAGCGATTGTTCCTGAGTAACAGCGGCCTTCTCTGGTGCCATGTGCATACACGATCCTTTCGGTTCGGCAGCAACTGTCTTTCCGGGCTTAGCCGGAATATGCCCGACATTGTAGCGCGTGTTGCGTGTAAAGAAAGGCGACCGTGTCGTGAATGCAACTCTTTGGCGGCGAAAGGACCTGTTCTCAGCGGTTAGGAAAGAGCATAATACCGCTCTGAGGTTAGTCGGCATGATTCGGCCTAAGAGCACGGTTGCGGGCGCAAGGCTGCTCCTTTTTTTGTTAAGTATCCAAATAGTAGCGCTGACTCAGATAGTGCAGGGGCCAGCGCCGATACCGGAGACGGGATACGTTTCCGATTCGCGTTATGTCAACGCGTTTTTTGGATTTTCGATGTCCGTGCCCCAAGATGCTCAGTTTCAGGATTTTGCGCTTCCGGCAATGGGAAATTCGCGCTCAATTTTTGGCCTTCAAACCCAGCGAAAGGGTTTAACCGCTCTGACGGTCAGTGCCACTGAAAGCACCGGTAATCCGACCGACGACGCTAAGAAAGCGGCGGCGGGGCCAAAGCGAGCATCAGTTAAGAAAGTTGAAATCGGGGGCAAAGAGTTCTGGAAGTCTGAATCAGAGGATGATAGCCGAGCTGGCACAATGAAAACGCTTATCTACGCAACCTCACTGAACGGCTACACGTTGCAATTCATGGTCGTGTCTTTTGATGGCAAGCTTGCCAAGGAACTGCGGCAAAGTATCGAGTCTATAAACTTTATTGATCCAACTCAGGCAAAAGTCTTAGCGGGCAGCAGTGCCCGCCTGTTCCCAGCAAAAGCTAAAGGCGTGCCCACTCCCACAATATCTGCCACGCATATTGCGCAGCTAAGCCTTGGAGTCGTGACCGGCAATATGTATAAGAACGACGCCCTTGGGTTTTCCTTTCAGTTCCCATCCGCATGGTTCGTGGCCGACAAGGCGACACAAGATAAGGTCGTGGAAGCTGGGCATCAATTTGCGTACGGGAACGACCCGGCTGCGGCCCGCGAACACGGGATCGCGAAAGAATGCGGCAGAATACTGCTTTCGGCCAGCCAATATCCCGAGGGTACGAGAAGCGATGATGTAAATCCGTTGATTGCGATTATGGCTTTTGATTCGGACTGTCTACCGGGAGTCCACCTGCCGAACTCGACCAGCGACATAGATGCGATCCGACAGTTGGGGGTCCAGATTGGGAGGTCGCTGTCAGGGACACCATTCCTTGGTGACGGGCAAAACAAGATCAGGGCATTCGTGCTACAGAACCGGGTGATGGTCGATCTGTCGAGTCAGTTCAAGGTCAATGTACCAACCAGAAAGCAGCCCCTCGATGTTTTCAGTTCCATCATCTTCACTGAAGATAGTAACTACTGGGTTATGTGGTTGTTCATGAACGGGAGCCAATCTGGGCTTGACGACCTAAGGAGGAATATCAGACTTGCATTTGTGCATTCCGATAGTGCGACTGACAGCGGCAAGACGGACTGACGCGCTCCCTAATTGGCGTAACATCGCTGTTGCATCAACAATCCTAGTTCGGCGAATCTCGAGACGCGCCGTCACGGCCGTCGTTCTTGTGTCTTAAACACCCCGAAATAATTGTGCCGGATTCCGCAATAGGTGTAGGATGCGGTCAAACAGGCCAGCAGGATTGGCCGCCACTTCGATGGTTTGGAGCGAGGCATGAATACTTTCCCGGTTTTGTTGGGAGCGCTGTGCGTGTATGCGATTGCCTACCGTTATTACAGTGCGTTCATTGCGGCGAAGGCTCTGGCGCTTGACGACCGCCGCACCACCCCCGCGCACGTTTATCCTGATGGCCACAATTATGTCGCTTCTCCGAAGTGGGTACTGTTTGGCCATCACTTCGCGGCCATCGCGGGAGCCGGTCCGCTGGTCGGTCCTACCCTGGCGGCGCAGTTTGGCTTTGCGCCGGGCTTTCTCTGGATTCTGATCGGCGGGGTGCTTGCGGGTTGCGTGCAAGACTTCACCGTGCTGGTGGCTTCGGTGCGCCATCGCGGCCGGTCGCTGGCGAATATTGCCAGCACCGAGATCAGTCCGTTTGCCGGGCTGGTGGCGATGATCGCAGTGCTTTTCATTCTTCTGGTAACGCTGGCTGGACTTGGCATCGTCGTGGTCAACGCGCTTTCGAATAGCCCATGGGGCGTGTTCACGATTGGCATGACGATTCCTATCGCCGTGATCATGGGATTGTGGATGTTCAAAAGCCACGCCGGGCAGATCAAGGTTACGGGCCCGAGTATTTTCGGTGTCGTTTGTTTGCTAGGCGCTGTAATTGCTGGACATTGGGTGGCGCAAAGCGGAGCGGCATCGGCGCTTACGTTCACGCCCCATGAGATCACGATTCTTATGGCGATCTACGGCCTGGTGGCTTCAGTTCTTCCGGTCTGGCTGGTGCTGGAGCCGCGCGATTATCTTTCGACCTACGTTAAGCTGGGCACGATTGCCGTGCTAGTCATTGGCGTGTTCGTAGTTCATCCCAACATTCAATTCCCCAATTTCACCCAGTTTACTCATGGCGGCGGCCCGATTATCAAAGGACCTCTGTTTCCGTTCCTCTTTGTGACAATCGCGTGCGGCGCGATCTCGGGTTTTCACTCGTTGGTGTCCTCGGGCACTACGCCGAAAATGCTGGATAAGGAAACGGACGCCCGCTTCATCGGATATGGAGCGATGCTTGCGGAATCGCTGGTAGGTTTGCTGGCGCTGATTGCGGCCTGCTCGATGCATCCGGGCGACTACTTTGCCATCAACACTACGCCGCAGATCTTCAGCCACCTGGGCTTGACCACCGTAAATCTGGATATGTTCTCGCGCGAAGTCGGCGAGAAACTGGCGGGGCGCACAGGTGGCGCGGTTTCGCTGGCAGTCGGCATGGCCGGAATTTTCCGTGGGCTGCCGGGCATGGATCGTCTGATGGGTTACTGGTATCACTACGCCATCATGTTTGAAGCGCTCTTCATCCTGACTACCGTGGACACGGGAACACGTGTGGCGCGCTACGTTCTGCAGGAACTGATGGGTAAAGTGCACAAGCCGTTCGGCAACAATGCTTGGCTGCCGGGAAATCTGATCACCAGTTCCTTAGTGGTTCTCGGCTGGGGATACTTGATCTACACGGGAAATATTTCCACGATATGGCCGTTGTTCGGAACTGGCAACCAATTGTTGGCGACCATTGCGCTGGCGGTGACGACCACCTTCCTGATCAACATGGGCAAGCAGAAATATGCGTGGATCACCGCGGTACCGATGTGCTTCGTGGGGGTCACCACGCTTACCGCGGGAGTGCTGGGGATCAAAAATATTTTCTGGCCATTGACGTCGAAGCCCGGCCAGGTATTTACCGGTTACCTGGATACGATCCTGATGAGCATCTTTATCGCTGGCGTAGTACTGGTCGTAGCTGATGCGGTACGACGCTGGATCATGGTGGCGAAGGGTGCTCCTGCACCGGTTGAGGCTTTCGGGCCTCCGCTCACGGTTGAAGGACAAGTGAAGATGGGTTGCTGCTAAGAGGAATTTATCGTTCGCGCTGAAAGCGGTAGCGGCCGCGACGCTCGCGGGCGATGCTTTCCGCAACTTTGAGAAATGCTCTGGCCGCATGCGAGAGACTCGCGGACTTGCGATAGATCAATCGCAGCTTGCGGTGCAGGCGAAGTTCGCGAACCGGAACGTGGACAAGCTCTCCGCGTGCTATTTCGCCTTCCACGCTAATCTCGGGTACCAGAGCCACGCCGTTGCCCATGGCTACAAAGCTCTTGATGGCCTGAAGCGTGGGTAGGGCGATATCCATGTGCAATGGAGTCTTGTGCTGCTGAAACGCGCGAATTACTTTTTCGCGGTATGGAGAGGCGACGTTGTGCGCAACGAAAGATTCCACGCCGAGTTGCCGGATGCTGACCTGGTGCGCAGCCGAAAGCGGATGGTTCGGAGGAACCACGAAGATCAACTCGTCGAGGTAAACGACCACGGAGCGTAACAACGGTTCCTGAGGGTCGTAGCTCAGCACTCCAAGTTCAGAGTTGTGCCGCAGCACTTCGCTGGGGATTTGGCCGCCTAACGAGCGGTTCACGGTAATTTTTATCATCGAGTGCAGGCGGCGATATTCGGCTAGAACCGGCAACAGATAAAGTGCAGTAAATTCGTTGGCCGCGATTGTGAGCTTTCCCTTGTGCAATTCTTTCAACTCAACTAGCGCCGCATGGGCGTCGCCGCGCAGGTTCAGCAGCCGCTCAGAATATTCTTGCAGCACGTGGCCCGCATCGGTGAGCAGGCCGTCTCGCGAAGAACGATCAAAGAGCGGTTCGCCAATTTCTGCTTCCAGCTTATGGATGGACTGACTCACCGCCGACTGCGTCCGATGTAGCTTTTCCGCCGCGCGCGAGAATCGCTTTTCCCGCGCTACCGCAAGAAAAACCTCTAATTGGGCTAGGTCCATGTGTCTGTCTTCTTAATTCAAATTATCGGAACGATTAGCCTGGCTAATATTGTAAGTATACCTAATGATACCGCAAACATTATAAGCTTTGCTTATTCATTTGTTCGCCCTAGCATAAAGGTTTCCGCGAGGAGGATAGGCATGGAGCTGAAGCGCATACGCATTTTCGATACCACGTTGCGGGATGGGGAACAGTCCCCTGGGTGCAGCATGAATGTTCAGGAGAAGCTGCGCCTGGCGCATCAGCTTGATCGTCTGGGTGTCGATATTATCGAGGCCGGTTTCCCTATCGCATCAGAGGGTGACTTCGCAGCCGTGCAAGCCATCGCCGCGGCAGTTCGCCGCCCTGTTATCGCAGGCCTGGCCCGTGCCTGCGCAGCGGACATCGAACGCGCCTGGCAAGCTTTGCACAACGCCAAACATTCGCGTATCCATATTTTTCTGGCGACTTCAGACATCCATCTGAAATACAAATTGCGAATTTCGCGCCAGCGGTGTTTGGAGCAGGCGACCGAGGCGGTGCGCCTGGCAAAAACTTTTTGCGATGACGTGGAATTCTCTCCCGAAGACGCTACTCGAAGTGATCGTGATTTCTTGTGCGATGTGCTGGCTGCCGTGGTCGAAGCTGGCGCCACGACGCTCAACATACCAGACACTGTCGGTTACACCACGCCGGCAGAGTTTGGGGAATTGATCCAAACCATTCGAGAAAGAGTGTGCGCAACCGCTGACGTCACGGTTTCGGCGCATTGCCACAACGACCTCGGACTGGCGGTTGCGAATTCGCTCGCCGCCGTCGCCGCTGGAGCGGAGCAGATCGAATGCACCATCAATGGAATTGGAGAGCGCGCTGGGAATGCCTCACTGGAAGAGATTGTGATGGCCATGCGCGTTCGCCCCGACCGGTTGGCCTATGAAACCGGAGTTGTGACCGAGCATCTTTATCCCACCAGCCAGATGCTGAGCGAGATCACCGGTGTCGCGGTGCAGCCCAATAAAGCAATTATTGGACGTAACGCATTCGCGCACGAAGCCGGCATTCATCAGGATGGAATGTTGAAGAATCCTCTGACGTACGAAATTATGACGCCACAATCGGTGGGAGTGCCGGATTCCACGCTGGTTCTGGGCAAGCACTCCGGACGGCATGCGCTTTCCTTGCGCTGCGAACAATTGGGCTTTCACTTCGATCGCCAAAAGCTTGATGTGATTTATCGCGCTTTTGTCGTCCTGGCTGATCAGATCAAGCACGTTGAAGATCATCATTTATTGAAACTGATCGATAACACGCAGGATGGAGCGCCAGCGCCGACTGAAATCGCATTCGCAGCCGTCGCGGGCGCGGGATCAAGCAAAAAATCTGAGCAATCACGAGCAACATTTCCCGTTCCACTCCCGGTTCCCAAAGATTTCAATATCGCATCGTTGGCCATAAACGCTGCGGAATCTCACGGTGAGCAGGAAGATTATTTCTGGGGAGTATAAGGCGGATACAATAACCTTCATGTTGCTGAACATCACTGTTCTTCCTGGAGACGGTATTGGCCCCGAGGTAATCGCTGAGGCCTTTCGCGTGCTGGAAAGCATCGCTAAAGTTTTTGGTCACGAACTGAACCTTCAATACAAACCTGTCGGCGGCGCGGGCGTGCAGACGAGCAACGATCCGTTGCCGGATGACACCCTGCATGCTTGCCTGAATTCAACCGCGGTTTTGCTGGGCGCGGTAGGAGGTCCGACGTTTGATGCCCTGCCCGTGAACCTTCGTCCTGAAAGAGGGTTGCTCCGGCTGCGAAGCGAGTTGGGAGCTTTTGCGAATCTGCGACCAGCAGTCTGCGTTGCCGGATTGGAAAGCTGTTCGCCGCTTCGCACCGAGGTCGTGCAAGGCACGGATGTTCTCATTGTGCGCGAACTTTTGGGAGGGATTTATTTCGGGAAGCCCAGGTCGACAGAAGGCGTGAAAGGTGATCGCTACGCTGTCGACACCATGTGCTACCGCGAATCGGAAATCGAGCGCATTGCGCATGTTGCTTTTGATCTCGCGCGCTCTCGCCGCCGCCAACTCACTTCGGTTGACAAAGCCAACGTGCTGGATTGCTCCCGGCTCTGGCGAGACGTGGTGACGCGGGTGGCGACGCAATATCCAGACGTGCAGCTCCGACACATGTATGTGGATTCGGCTGCAATGGCGCTGGTTTCGCATCCCACCAGCTTCGATGTGCTGCTTACAGAAAATATGCTCGGCGACATTCTTTCTGATCAGGCGGGTGCGATTGTGGGCTCCATTGGAATGCTTGGGTCGGCGAGCTTGGGAGGCCGTGTAGGACTGTATGAGCCGGTGCACGGCTCGGCTCCCGATATTGCGGGGAAGGGAATTGCCAATCCTTTGGGTGCCATTCTTTCAGTAGCAATGATGCTGCGTTATTCTTTTAAATTGCCTAACGAAGCCGATTGCATCGAGCGAAGCGTTCGATCAGTGCTGGCTGCCGGATATCGCTCCGCCGATATTGCTGGAGCCTCGGGCTCGGCTTTAAGTACGACAGAGATGGGCGCGAAAGTAGCGGCGCGGATTGAACAAGAGGCTGCGGTACGCGAGCCCGTCGCCGCAAATTAAACCATGAGTGCAAAACGCACATTATTAGACAAAATCTGGGATGCGCATATTGTCTGCGTGCCTCCCGGCCAGCTTCCGCTTCTGTACATCGATCTGCATCTCGTTCACGAGGTAACTTCGCCGCAGGCCTTTGACGGTTTGCGCGCCGCAAAACGTCGTGTGCGCCAACCGAATCGCACAGTTGCCACGGTCGATCACAACATTCCGACTGAACCGCGAGGCACTCCTATAACCGATCAAATTGCAGCGCGGCAGATTGAGGCATTGCAGCAAAATTGTCGCGACTTCGGAATTCCTCTGTTCGACATGGACTCTCCTGACCAGGGTATCGTGCATGTAATAGGACCGGAGCTGGGACTCACGCAACCCGGCATGACGATTGTCTGCGGCGACAGTCACACCAGTACTCACGGGGCATTTGGAGCGCTCGCATTTGGCATTGGAACTTCGGAAGTCGAGCACGTGCTCGCAACCCAGTGTCTGCCGCAGCGCAAACCAAAAACCATGTTGATCGAAGTCAGCGGAAGCCTCGCCGAGGGAGTCAGCGCCAAGGATCTCGCGCTCGGAGTTATCGCGCAAATTGGCACGGATGGCGCATCTGGCCATGTGATCGAGTACAGCGGTCCGGCTGTGCGGGCGCTTTCCATGGAAGGCCGCATGACTTTGTGTAACATGAGCATCGAAGCCGGAGCCCGCGCTGCTCTCATCGCACCTGATGAAATTACTTTCGCGTATCTTAAGGGCCGCCGTTTCGCTCCGGCCGATAATTGGCAACAGGCTGTCGGCAATTGGAGAACTTTAACTTCGGATCCCGATGCGCAATACGATTCAGTCGTGCACATCGACGCCGCTAGGCTCGCGCCCTTTGTGACTTGGGGAACGAACCCGGGAATGGTGGCGCCGGTTGATGGGTCGATACCCGAGCTTTCAAAAAACGGCGATCGCATCCTTATGGAACGCATGCTGGAATACATGGGGCTGAAACCGGGGACGCAAATCCAGAACATTTCCGTGGACCGCGTTTTTATCGGCTCGTGTACCAACTCCCGCCTCGAAGATTTGCGTGCCGCTGCTCGCGTGGCTAAAGGGTATCGTGTTGCTCCGAGTGTTCGAGCCATGATTGTTCCCGGTTCTCAGGCCGTGAAGCGCGCCGCCGAGCAGGAAGGTTTGGACAGCATTTTTCAAGCTGCGGGATTCGAATGGCGCGAATCGGGCTGCTCCATGTGCCTGGGAATGAATCCGGACATTCTGCAGCCCGGCGAACGCTGCGCTTCGACCAGCAATCGAAACTTTGAAGGTCGCCAGGGACGCGGCGGGCGCACGCATTTGGTTAGCCCAGCAATGGCGGCGGCAGCAGCCATTACCGGACATTTTACCGATATTCGCAACTGGCATTTTCACTGACGCTTCAGCTTCGTTGGGAAAACTATGGAACCCTTTCGACTGCACAAAGGCCGGGTAGCACCGCTTTACCGCGCCAACGTTGATACCGATCAAATCATTCCTAAACAGTTTCTCAAGCGAATTGACCGCACCGGCTTCGGCAAGTTTCTTTTCTTCGACTGGCGTCGCGGTGCTGATGGTCAGGCTGATCCATCCTTCGTTCTGAACCGTTCTCGGTATGAAGGAGCGACTATTCTGCTGGCGGGAAAAAACTTTGGTTGCGGGTCCTCACGTGAACATGCAGTTTGGGCTTTGCAGGACTTCGGCTTTCGCGTGGTCATTGCGCCGTCGTTCGCAGATATCTTCGCCAACAACTGCGCTAATAATGGAGTCCTTACTGTAATCTTGAGTGAAGAGCAGACCGGCGAAATCGCTCGCAGAGCCGCCGAATTTTCAGATTACGCCCTAGCCGTAAGCCTTGAGGATTGCCAAGTCCGCGATGATCATGGCTTTACAGCGCCGTTTTCAATCGATGAATTCAGCCGCCATTGCCTGCTCCACGGGCTGGATCACATCGGATTAACATTGGAACACGACGCCGAAATCTCCGCTTACGAAGCTCGACATTCGGCTCAAGCTCCGCTGTCACGCTAAACCGACTCCTACCGATCCTCAACCGCATCGCGGTGGCGTCCGCCTAAAATTGGTGTTCTTTACCTACAATAAAGGTTAAGGCGGGCTTGTTATGCGCTTGACAGTGGAGGTATACTTCCGAAATCGACTGGTCCACTTATCGTACCACTGCCATGTCAATGACCTTCAAACCCGACTTCGAAGCAGTTCGGCGCAGCCGAGTCTATGAAGAAGTTGCAAAGCAAATCGAACGGATCATCCTAAAAAAACTTCATCCTGGCGACAAACTTCCTTCCGAACGCGATTTGGCAGAGATGCTTCGCGTGAGCCGTGGTTCCATCCGCGACGCGATCCGGACTCTGGAACTTCTAGGCGTGGTGGAAACACGTCAGGGCGCTGGTACGATAGTCCGCGAAATTTCGGTCGAATCGTTGGTCAATCCTTTTGCCAATGTTCTGCAAAAACGCAAAGATCTGGTGACCGAACTTCTGGACTTTCGCAAAATGCTTGAGCCGCCGCTGGCAGCGCGGGCCGCGACCCATGCTTCCGCCGAGGAAATTTCCGAGATGGAAGAAATCCTCCGCCGGCAAGAGGAAAAGCAGAATTATGGGGATGCCACCGTCGCCGAGGACACGGAATTTCACTACAGCATTGCGCTTGCCTCCGACAATAGCGTGGTGCTGAAAGTGATTGACGTTCTGATGGACCTTTTGCGTGATACGCGGGCGCGATCTTTGCAAGTGGAAGGACGGCCACAGAAATCACTTTCAGGACACAGGCGTATTTTGGCGGCTATCAAGCGTCACGACGCCGAAGCGGCCAAGTCGGCCATGCGCAGGCATCTGGAAGATGTGGAAGAAATCGTATTGAAAAAGTTTTAGAAGTGTAGTTGTCCGTGATTGCAATTGTGAGGAAAGTGATCGCGTCTGGACGTAAGCATTCATTTTCGGGCCGCGCAAGTGCAGGCCGCGGAAACTGATGTGGGGATCATTAATTTGGCTAACCCGGAAACTAAGGAGATCGGTGCAGTCGTCGCGCCTCGCAATGAGAGCCGCGTGGAGAAGCAAGCGAACACACGGTCCGACGGATTCGCAGAACAGGCGTATCTTTCAAGCAACACGATGAAAGACAACTCCCTATCATCTTTGTCTTCGACTCTCACGCTGCGAGTCACCGAGGCGTGCGTCGAAGACGTCGGCCGCGCGATTGCTCGATTGTCGCCCGGGGATCTACAGCGCATGGGCGCAAAGGCAGGCGATGTTTTGAAGATCACTGGCAGCGCCACGGCAGTTGGACGCGCCGAGATTTCTGCTGAAGCCTACGACGGCATGATCCAGATCGATGGAACCGGCCGCAGCAATTGTGGCGCTGGCTTGCAGGAGCAAGTGATCGTTACACGAATCGACAGCGAGCAGGCGGTAGCCGTGCGCCTGACGCCATTGTGGATTGGTGCCGCACCCGCTACCATCGCGCCCGACCGAATGCTTGAGGATCTGGAGGGCGTTCCGGTTATCGCCGGCGGAGTCGTGCGTGTGCCGACTTTCGCGAAGGCGGTTAATTTTCAGGTAGTGCGCACCATTCCCTCAGGACCGGTGGTGATTGGAAAGCGCACCGACATCAGAGTGGTCGAGGGCGATCAAACCGCGGCCCGCGCTCCGGCGGTGTCCTACGAAGACATTGGCGGCCTCGAGCGTGAAGTTGAACGCGTACGCGAAATGGTCGAATTGCCTCTGAAATATTCGCGTATCTTCGAGCGGCTGGGAATTCTCGCTCCCAAGGGTGTGCTGTTGTACGGTCCGCCGGGCACAGGAAAAACTTTGTTGGCTCGCGCCGTGGCGGCTGAAAGCCGCGTGCACTTCATTCATCTCAATGGCCCTGAGATCATGCGGAAGTTTTACGGTGAAAGCGAGGCCAAGCTGCGAGAAGTTTTTGAAGAAGCGGCGCGCCACGCCCCAGCAATTCTCTTTATCGATGAAATTGACGCCGTTGCTCCGAAACGCACCGAGGTCGTGGGTGAGGTTGAAAAGCGCGTGGTCGCGCAGTTACTCAGCCTGATGGACGGATTTGTCGCTCGCGGTCAGGTCATCGTCATTGGGGCTACGAATATTCCCGAGGTTCTCGATCCCGCGCTGCGTCGGCCGGGACGCTTTGACCGCGAAATTGAAATCGGTGTTCCGAATACTCAAGCGCGTCTGCAAATTTTGAGAATCCATACCCGAGCCATGCCTCTGGCGTCTGACGTCGACCTCCGAGAAATTGCTGAGCATTCCCACGGTTTTGTCGGCGCCGATCTGGAAGCTCTGGGACAGGAAGTTGGCATGATCGCGTTGCGTCGCTTTCTTTCCAGCGTGCCTGTAGAAGCGGATCGGGCGGCCTCGGCGGAACTGGGTGATTTGCAAGTCACGCGCGACGATTTTCTCGCCGGGTTGAAAGAAGTAGAACCCAGCGCTACTCGCGAGTTCTTTATCGAGAAAAGCACGTCGACGTTTGCCTCTCTCGGAGGCCTCGACGAGATAAAACGATTGCTTGATGGCGTGATCGAGCATTCGCACATGCGCGACGAAATTTATGAGCAGGTGGGTTTGGCCCCGCCGCGAGGCATCCTGCTGACCGGACCATCAGGCACCGGCAAAACCGCAATGGCGCGCGCACTGTCCGGTGAAAAACAGATTCCGCTTATTGCCATCGACGGCCCGCAGCTCTATTCGAAGTGGTTGGGCGAGTCCGAACGAGCTCTGCGCGAAGTTTTCAAAAAGGCAAGACGGGCGGCTCCGTGCATTCTGTTCTTTGACACCATCGATGCCATCGCGCCGAGATTCGGAGCCGATCAATTTGGTACGGACATCTATCAAAGAATTCTCAGCCAGCTGTTACGGGAGATCGACAATCTCCGCGATGTGAAAGGTGTGATCCTGGTGGCGGCGACTAATCGTCCCGAGCGCATCGAGCGCGCGCTGCTGCGTAGCGGACGGTTCGACTATATCCTCACCTTCGCCAAGCCCAGCGCCGCTGATCGCGCCGCCATTATGCGGCTTTGCTGTAAGCGTGTGCCGCTGGCATCCGACATCGACTTTGACGACTTCGCGCGGCGGACGGACGGGTTCACCGGCGCCGACATAGAAAGTTCGTGCAAGAAGGCTACATTAAACGCGATCGCAGAATTTCAAGATGGTACTCGTGTTAAACCGTTTGTAGTTCTACGAAACGATTTCATAACAGTGTTGGAGGCTGGTCGTAAGCATCCAGAGCCATCGGAAAACGCATAATAAGTGATCTCAGCGAGGATTGATTTATGAGCTATACAGAATTAACTGTCTGGACGCGCGGCATCATCATGGACAAAGAGGGCCGCGACATTGTTAACTCCATCTCTGCCTCCGCCCGTATTGAGGGCAAGTACGCCCAGGCGATGGAGAATTACGTCGACAATCCCGATCGCACCAATTGCCCAACGCGCAAATATTGCCGCGTGAGCGATCAAGTGCTCGAAAACGAGTTGACCTACGAAAACGAACATCCCAACATCGTCGTGCTGGTCGAGGGAACGATGGTCAAGGGCTGGGATTACATGCGCGGCATGCCTCCGGGCGGAACGCTGGTAATCAATACCCACTACACTCCGGACTACATGATTCGCTTTGTGCCTGGCCCCGAACGCCTCGTCCAGTTGGTGTGCGTTGATGCCGCTCATCTCGCTGATCACAAATGGCTGTACTACCGGCTCGGTGAACTGGGACTCGACCGGCTTTCGACCGAGGGTGCGGCCGAGCGCAATAAATCTATCGCACCTGATATCGCCGCTCCGCTGATCGCGGCAGTGGTAAAGAGCACGGGCATCGTCAAATTGGAAACTATCGAGCCCATGATTGCTAATAAAACCGCATTCCACTCGGCACTCGAACATTTGCACATCATGCCGCTGAACCCAGTAGCTGTGTAGGAGAGGACTAAATAAATGTCGACGAAAAATACTCATATCCCCGAGTGGCTCACCGTGCCGTTCGCGGGCATTACCCCCGCGCCCTCGCAGGAAAAAGGGCAAGATTTGTTTCCGACCGGCAACTGGCGTTCGATCCGCCCGGTTTACCGCGACAAGTTGCCACCTTGCAACAACGCGTGCGGAACTAACGAAAAGATCCAGGGCTATTTAGACCTGGTGAAGCGCGGCAAGTATCTGGATGCCTATGCGCTCATCAAAGAAGACATGCCGTTCCCCTCGGTGACGGGCCGCGTTTGCTACCATCCGTGCGAGCAAGCCTGCAATCGTGGAAAGTACGACGAAGCTATCTCCATCCGCGCGGTCGAGCGCTTCCTCGGCGACCTTGGCCAAGCACTCACCCATGACGTGGTTAAAGCTGGCAAACCGAACGGCAAGAAGGTAGCGGTCGTCGGCTCAGGTCCGGCGGGCCACAGCGCCGCTTATCAACTGGCGCGACTCGGCTATAAAGTTACGATTCTGGAAAAGTCGCCGAAAGCCGGCGGATTGAATCGCGGCGGCATTCCAGACTGGGTTCTTCCAGCGAACATACTCGACCGCGAGATCGAGCGTCTTGAACAGTTGGGCGTGACGATTAAGACGAACGTCGAAGTTGGCAAAGACGTTACTTGGGACGCTCTCAAAAAGGACTACGATGCCTGCGTCCTCGCTGTGGGTTTGACTGAACCCAACAGCGTGCGCGCCGAGGGCGAAAATAAAGAGGGCGTGCTGTACGGCCTGCCGTTCCTGCGCGACATTGGCATGGGCACGTCGAAAGTAAAGCTGGGCGCGCGTGTCGCCGTGATCGGAGGTGGCAATACTGCCATCGATTGCGCTCGCGAAGCCCTGCGCCAAGGCGCCGTGGAAGTGACCATGATCACGGTCGAGGCGAATCCTAGCGAAATGCCCGCGTCGCCGGAAGACCTGCACGACATGCTCGAAGAAGGCGTGGAGCTTCTGCACGGACGGGCGGTGACTGCAGTGCTCGGCAACGGCAAAGTGGAGGCATTGCAACTGCATCCGGCGCGCTTCTCGGGCGCCATCAATGCTTCGCCGATTACTGTGAATCGTGAAGCCGCAGCCGAACGTTTCCCGGTTGACAATGTGATTATCGCGGTGGGACAGCGTGCGTCGCTCAATTGGCTGCCGGCAGAATTCAAGACCGAACGCGGAACCATTAAGATCGACAAGTTCGGCCGCCTCGGTGATACGAACTTTTTTGCCGCCGGTGACATCGTGCAACTCGGCTCGGGTCAGCCGTTGATGGTGGTGAATGCGGTGGGCGACGGCAAGCGCGTCGCCTTCAATCTCGACAAAGTTATACGCGGGGAGAAGTTGCAGCCTCGCACAATTGCCGTCGACGTCATCTTCGATTTGAATCGCATGAACATGACGTACTTCCCGCATTTCCCCCGGGTGAAGCAAGAGCTCTTACCGCCAAACTCCCGGAAAAAGACGCAGGACGAAGTGATTCAGGCGTTCTCCGAAGAGCAGGCGGTCGAAGAAGCGAACCGCTGTTTCAGTTGCGGCACCTGCAATGCCTGCGACAATTGTTACTTGGTCTGTCCCGAGCCATGCATCGCGCGTCCGGAACGTTCGAACGGGATGTACAAAATTCTGGTCGACTACTGCAAAGGCTGTCGCGTGTGCATCGAGGAGTGTCCAACCGGATGTCTCGAAGGCGTTCCCGAACTCGATTTCGATACTGGCGTGGTGCGAATGGATACCGCTTTCGCTATCTCGCCCGGCTTGCATGGACGGCAGGCGGAAGAATTGAGGCACCTCGACGATCGACCGGCTAAGAATATTTAGTGAGATCGAGGACAATGCAGTGACGCATCTGCATACAAAAATTAATCGACGAACGATGAATGTTGCGGAGTGAATTATGCCAATGCTAGCAGAGCAGAAAAAGAGAACAGTGAGAATCAACGGTTGTGTGGCATCGGCGCAGGCGGCGAAGTACGCCGATGTGGACGTAATTGCGGCTTACCCGATTCGTCCATACACGGCCACAATGATGGCGCTGGCGCAAATGGTGGCCAACGGCGAACTCGACGCTGAGTATATTGTGGCTGACAGCGAGCACTCGCAGTTGAGCATCGCGCACGGCGCGTCTTCGAGCGGGGCGCGTGTTTTCACCGGAAGCTCTGGTGTGGGTGTGCAGTTTGCGTACGAACTTTATTCGCCTATCTCAGGCAGCCGCATGCCAGTGCAGATGATGATTGCGGACCGTACACTCGATCCTCCCGGCGATTTCGGTTCTGAGCACACCGACGCGTTATCCACTCGCGATATGGGATGGATTATGGGCTGGTCCTGCGATGCGCAGGAGGCATTCGATAATCACCTGATTGCCTATCGCATCGGCGAGGATCGGCGCGTGCTGTTGCCGCAGATGGTCTGTCAGGACGGATTCTTCGTCTCTCACATCACCGGCGACGTGGAGTTGCCGGACTCGGGTCAGGTAAAGGAATTCCTGCCGCCATATAAACATCCTTATCCGCTTGATCCGCGGCATCCGGTTTCGCACGGTCCGCAGATTATGCCAGAGCAGGGTCCGCCGCTGCAGTTGGAACGGGCTCGCGCCATGGAGCAGTCGATGGCGGTCATCGAAGAAGTTCACGAGGAGTTCGCGAAGATCTTTGGCCGAAAATACGATCCATGGGTCGAAGAGTTTATGACGGATGACGCCGAGGTAGTCTTCTTCTTACAAGGAGCGCACGCAGTGACGGCGCGTTTTGCCATTCAGCACATGCGCGAGCGTGGCTTGAAAGTTGGCATGGTCAGGTTGAGAACCATTCGTCCGTACCCAACCGAGCGTGTGAGAGATGTTCTCAGCAAGTTCAAAGTGGTCGGAGTGATCGAAACCAACATGGGTCTCGGCAGCGTTAGCAGCGGTGGCGTACTGTATGCAGAAGCCGCGGCGGCCTTGTACGAAAGCGACAAGCGTCCGCTGGTCCTCTCATTTATGGCTGGGATGGGCGGCGAGGCAATTGTGCTGAAAGAGTTTTACTGGATGACCGAAAAAATGTTGGACGCGCAACGCCGCGGAAAAATTGAAAAGCGCACGCATTGGGTTGGGTTCGAAGAGTAGAAGCGTGAAAGGGCGCGGCTTCAGCCGCGCTGCTAAGCGCGCGACTAAATAGGGTTTTTTATTGGAGGAATAATTATGGCAACCATTGAAGTTGAACGGCAGTTGCTGCCGATTCTCGAAAGCCCGAACCAGGGCGCGCGTTTTTATAATCCCGAACTGCCATCGTCCGAACCATTCGTGCCCGGACACCGCACCTGCGCCGGTTGTGGTCCGTCGATTCAATATCGGATGACGAGCAAAGCGGCGGGCGACAACACCATCCTGGTCGGACCGACGGGATGCATGTATGTTGCGAACAGTTCTTATCTGTGTACGCCCTACAACGTTCCGTGGGCGCACACGCAGATTGGCAGCGCAGGCAGCTTTACTGCCGGTGTGGCCGCAGCGTACGAAGCCATGATCCGCAAAGGCAAGTGGAAGGGAAAGTTTCCAAATATCATTTGCGAAGCGGGTGACGGCAGCGCTTCTGACATCGGCCTCGCCTCCATTTCCGGCGCGCTCTATCGCAATCACGATTGCCTGATCATCTGCTACGACAATGAGCAGTACGCCAACACCGGTATCCAGGCTTCGTCGCGCACGCCCTATGGCGGTATGACAACGTTCTCGCCTCCGGGCCCGGAAGTTCCGGAGGGGAAGAAACTATATCCCAAAGACCTTGCTCGTATGATGGCGGCTGGCCATCCTCATTGCTATGTCGCGACTGCCAGCGTGGGTTATCCCATCGACTTGATGAACAAAGTGCGCAAAGGCCTTAACCACAAGGGGGCGGCGTATCTAATGGTCTACACGCCGTGCCAGAAGGGATTCGTCTATGAGACACCGCGCTCGATCGATCTCGGCCGGCTGGTGGTTGAATGTGGTTTGTATCCCATGTGGGAGTGGAACCCCGAGAAGCGCGAATTCAATTACAGCTTCCGCCCGGCGAACATGCGCCCGGTATCTGAATATCTGAAACTGCAGGGACGCTTTGGCCACCTTCACGCCGAACACATTGCCAATCTGCAGAAGTTTGCCAACGAGCAATGGAAAATGATGGGCGTCCAGTTGCCTGAGGCTTTGATTCAGGCGGCGGATGCGAAGAACCTCGTCAACATGGCGGCTGCAACCGAAGCCGCAGCAGTGGCGGAGACTGTATGAGCACGAAACCAGTTACGAAAACACCGAACGAGCCTGAAGTCGAGCCCGAGGGACAGGAGAGTTATATCGTCACTGAAGGCAAGAAGCGCGGAGCCACGCGCGATGTGCGGCCGGAAGCGGCCTACGACCGCTACTATACCGTACTGCGCGTGCACGCGGGCGACGCGATTCTTACCGACAACTGGCATACCAATCAGGTCCTCGACCACGCGCGCAACAATTTCGAGGGCGTTACCTTCGCCATGCGCACGCTGGAGGCTTGGGGCGCGATGATCGAAAACGATCAGCGCGCTTACTACACCGCCGGCGGACGAATCTGGGTCATGGATCTGGAGCCTTCGGAAGGTAAGAAGAAACGGCTGCCTGGAACCGGCGCCAGTAAGAAGTAGCAGACACTTTGCCACGCGTTCTGCTGATTGACGACACGCCGGAGATCGCCGAGTTGCTGACGTTTTCGTTGCGTGACCTGGGCTATGAGGTCGCTGTTTCCGGCTACACCAGCGCCGTCAATGACTTGATTATTGAGCACAGTGCCAACGCGCTGGTGCTCGACTGTACAAGCTACGATATGAGTGAAGCACTTTTCGACTCAGTGCGCGCCCACTCCAGTCACGCAGCGTTTCCCGTTGTCATTGTCAGTGACACGCCGGAACAGGCCGAGGCAAGCCTGCGCTCACGCAAGGCGCGCAAAGTCCTGCTCGTCCCAAAACCTTTTACTGCTACGCAAGTTGGGATGGCGTTAAAGCAGCTACTCGAATAAATATGGCGCTATGGAGCATGGACGAGTGGCAATACCTCGAGCGCGAGGTCGTCACTGACCCGAAAGGCAGGCAATGGACGGTTGCGCTAATGGATGTGCTGGGCCAACAGGGTGATCCGGACATGCCCAACAGTTTGCAGGAGCTTCAATATTCATCGGGCCGCTACTTCACGCTTGTCTACTCAGATAGCGGCGCACTGCAGCGGGAGCGAGGTTATGCAGCGCTGCCAGAAGCCAGCAATGCGTATTCAAACCTTCTGGTGAGCGTCATCGACGGTAGCCTGGATCCTTCACAACCGGTGTTTCGGCAGGACCTGGAAGATTGACAGAGGAGAGACAGCCCTTCGGCGCTACCGGCCGGGGTCGAGATCCCTCATGATGACATGAAGCACCTGACCCGTAGTTCGCGCATCACGCTCGGTAACGGTTGCAGTCACCGCAATCTCGCCTTCCGGGTTCATGCGTTCCCGGTAGTGTCGCGCTACTTGCGGAAGCCGGGCGCATCCGCCGCGAATAAGTCCAGCCTTCTCGGCTACGGCGAGGCGGGTGTCGAACGACCAATCGGCGAGCTTTCCTGCGGGCGCTCCATAAGTACTCAAAGCATCGGAGCCCTTGTGTTCGAGCGCGTCGGTCACGATCGCCTCCAGAATTCCGCACGCAGTCATCAACGCAAGCTGATAGTCGCCTGCTGCCAAGGCAGCGCGGCTATCGGAATAGGCTTGCTCAAGTACGGGACGAAGTTCGGTATTGTGAACGAATTCGAAACGGCGCGGTGGGGGGGCGCTGGACGACGCCGCTGCAATCGCCTTATCGTTCGTCCCCGTGAGCGAGGCAACTCCCTGTCCGAGAACACCAAGCAATTGCTGGGCGAGTTCGGCGGGAGCTGCGCCTTCCACGGCGCGTCCGTCCGCGCTGCGCATCAGGAAAGCCTGGCTGAACGAACGGGCCAGCCAATGAGCTTTGCTGCCTCCGGACAATTGATTGATGGTCACGCCACAGTCTTCCTGCCAGCGTCTCATGGCCGCAACGGTCGCCGCCTCCGAGGGATCGGCCATCAATGCGTCCCGAAGCTCCTGTCCACGGCGAATGAGTCCGTTAAGATGGGCCAGGTAAGTCTGGATTTGAGATTGGAGGCTTTCGTCCATGGCTGTTTTTAGCGCCGTCCCAAATCGGGAAGCGACGAGGATTAGAGTCTTGACACTGTGTGGCAACGGTGGTAAAGTCCGTCCCGAAAGTGGTTCGGTGATCGGACCAGTATATAACACAACGCGCAACAGTCGGCGGTTTGCGCGTGTGCCGCTGAACTCAATGAGGCATCCATGACGACAAATCCTAACGCTTTAATTCATCCTTCCCGTATTCCCAACCGCTGGGTCCAACTCATGGCCGGTATCGTAGCAATGATGGCGATTGCCAATTTGCAATACGCCTGGACTCTTTTCACCAAACCCATACAAGCCCATCTACACGTCAGTCTGGTTGCGGTGCAGTGGACGTTTACTTTGTTCGTCGCACTCGAGACCTGGCTTGTACCTTTTGAAGGATATCTGGTCGATCGCATCGGACCGCGGCTCATGCTGGGCCTGGGATCGATCATGGTCGGCTTGGGATGGATCGGGTCGGGGCGGGCTGAGACGATCAACAGCCTCTACTTCTGGTACGGACTGGGCGGTATCGGCGCCGGAATTGTCTACGGCGGAGCCATTGGGAATGCACTGAAATGGTTTCCCGACCATCGCGGTCTATGCGTCGGTTTGACCGCTGGAGCTTTCGGTATAGGCACAGCCACGACGATCGCGCCCATCGCGGACATGCTGAAAGACCACGAACTACCAGCACACTTTCATCGTCTGGGGAATTATTCAGGGAGTTGTGGTGCTGGCTTCCTCTTTGTTCCTGGCAAGACCTCCGGAGGGATGGACGCCGCCGAACTGGAAAGAGAAAGAAGCGAAAATCAGAGCCAAAGTAAATACGTCGGCGGTCGACATGACCCCGTGGGAGATGCTAAGACAGCCATCGTTCTACGTCATCTACGTAATGATGACCATGCTCGCATTTGGTGGCCTGGTGGTAACGGCACAACTGAATCCCATGGCTTCTTCGTACCATGTCGACAAAATTGTCGTAGCTTTTGGCATGACCGCGTTGGTGCTGGCAATTACCGTCGACCGGATTCTCAACGGATTGACTCGTCCGTTCTGGGGATGGGTATCCGATAATATCGGCCGCGAAAATGCTATCTTCATCGCCTTCATTCTGGAAGCAATCGCAGTGTACGCTCTGCTGCAACTGATCAACCGTCCGGTTTGGTTTGTAGCGTTGTCGGGCTTATGTTTCTTTGCCTGGGGCAACATTTTCTCGCTGTTTCCATCGATCACGGGTGATCTTTACGGAAATAAGTGGGCCACGACAAACTACGGAATCGTGTACACGGCGAAGGGCGTGGCTGCAGGCTTTGCAGGTCCCGGCGCCGCCTGGCTATTTGCTAAGACAGGTTCATGGAGCAGAGGTCTTCTGGGCGATGATTGCCTGCGACCTGATAGCCGCGTTTATGGCGCTACTGTGGCTGAAACCTCTGGCGCATCGCGTTGTCACAGAATTCGGAACGGACGACGTCAGCGCCCGCGCCTGCAGTTATTAAAGCGCGAGGCGTGGCCTAGCGGATAGGGGATCAGATGCTGTGAGGTCTAGCGGTACCTCAAGAGGCTGATTCCCGCTTGCGCACAAAAATTCATCAAAAGGCTCAGACTGAAAATCGTGTTGGCAAGTTTCTTGTACAGCACCACGTCTGAAGTCGGCAGCGCCCTCCCGCCGAAGCCGCCTCAGTAGCGCTGGGATCAGCCTGACATACGATTAGCGTTTATCCGGGTGCTGGGGGGTGATCGACCTGTTTATCAAGTCGATTTTCTGCTGCTTGCAAAAGATCATTGAGTTCGGTTACCAGGGCATGGAATTTCTTGGGGTCTTTCTCGACGGCAATCTGCGCGGCGAGTTGAATTAACTGCTCTTTGTTGTCACTTTGCAAAAGGGGCTCCCACAAGCTTCCAATTTTAGCGAAACCTGATTTAGCCTAACAGCTAAATCGCTGGACATCATTTCGGTCATCGTCTCTAGGGCTTAGCAAGCCGACTAAACTGCGGCAAGCGCAGACCATCTAAATGGATATTGTTCGGATTTGCAGCAAGCCAAAATTGTACGATTGCTTTCACTTATTAGCACCTGCCTGATTAACAGGGCTCTTAATCTCTTATTTATTTCGGCCCGTCCTCCCTGATATACGGGATGTACTGTATCGAACAGAAAAAGTTTGTCTGCTAATCTCATCCGCGATGTTCGGTTATGGGTCTAGCCGCTCCTGTCGCCGCTTTGCGGTTGTCCACGGTCGCTGTTACGGGGCCTGCCTGCGCCTCTGATCAGTAAATGGATGTGGTTTTATCAAGCTTGGTGATGCCGTGTCCGAACCTGACGATCAAAAGTCTCTGAGAATTCTGGTGGTTGATGATCACGCAGTTTTTCGTAAGCAGGTGTGTGCGTTCCTGGAAACCCAAGCTGGCTTTGAAGTGGTATGCGAAGCTGGAGATGGCTTAGAGGGCATACGTCACGCACAAGAGCTTCAGCCCGACGTGATCGTGTTGGACGTCAGCATGCCGACCCTCGGAGGGATTGAGGCCGCAGTTCGCATGCGTAAAGTCGCTCCAAAATCAAGAATAGTCTTCTTGAGCCAGCACAACTCCGAGGGAGTAGCCAAGGCCGCCCTGGCTACCGGCGCACACGCGTTTGTCACTAAAGTTGCCGCGGCAACGGACCTCATTCCAGCGGTTCTGGCGGTTGTAGCGGGCAAGAACCTTCATTAGCCAGGTTCAACCGTAGCCGCCGAGCTCTCTTAATAGTGGCTTGCAGCCTTTTCTGCCTGCAACATTCCCCGTCAACTCTTGAATTCTCGCGGTAGAGATGGTGCGTCCTACATCTTTGCAATCCTAGGTCTCGCAAAAGCGGTGAGACTTGGGCACCCGCTAAATCGAAATGTCGAAGGGCTAATGAAATCCGTGAAATAGACGATAGAGGACTGGAGGGCAGGGAAGAGAGACATTCCTGTGTTGCGACCCTTGCTTGCCGGGCAGGGAAAGGAATAGCCGATGAGTGACAGCGATATCGTTCAGGATTTTCTGGTGGAAAGTTACGAGAACCTGGACCGGCTGGATCGTGAGTTAGTTGGGCTGGAGAAAAATCCTCATGATCGCGAGGCGCTGGCCAGCGTTTTTCGCACCATTCATACCATCAAGGGAACCTGCGGATTTCTCGGTTTCACCAAGCTTGAGAAGGTGGCGCACGTCGGGGAAAACCTGCTGACACGGCTTCGTGATGGGCAACTTACGCTCAACCCGGAGTTGACTACGGCTCTGCTCGGCATGGTCGATGCCGTCCGCCAGATGCTGAACCAGATTGAAGTCTCAGGCCAGGAAGGCGAACGCGACGATTCAGTTCTGATATCAACTCTGACCAGATTGCAACGGGTGCCCGAACCGCCGGCGAAGAACGAGGCCGCAGTGTTGAAGATCCCTGTTGAGCCTGCGGTAGCGCCGCCCATCGGCGACATTCTGATGGAGCGGACGGGGGTAACTCAGGCCGAGATCCAGTTAGCCGCAGACATGCAAAAAAAAGGCGACCCGCGGCACATGGGTGAAATTCTGGTCGAACAGGGTGCCGTGCGTCCCGCAGATGTTGTAGACGCACTGAACATTCAGCAAGCCGCCCGCACCCAGGCTGCGCTGTCCGACAGCACCATCCGTGTGGACGTGGGGCTGCTCGACAAAGTGATGAATCTGGTTGGAGAGTTGGTGCTGGCACGCAATCAGGTTCTGCAGTTCGCCAGCCGCATGAAAGACACTGGTTTTGTAGCAGTCTCACAGCGCCTGAATCTAATCACCACCGAGTTGCAGGAAGGCGTAATGAAGACTCGCATGCAGCCCATCGGGAATATTTGGGGCCAATTCCCGCGAACTGTGCGCGACGTGGCCCTGGGTTGCGGCAAAGAAGTGGGCATCGAAATGGAAGGCAAGGAAACCGAACTGGACAAAACCATTATCGAGGCAATTAAAGACCCGCTCACCCATCTCGTACGCAATTCCGTGGATCATGGAATCGAGCTTCCAGACGACCGCGTAAAGGCAGGCAAAGCCCGAGGTGGACGGCTCATTCTGCGCGCTTTTCATGAAGGGGGACAGGTCAACATTGAGATCAGTGACGACGGCGCCGGTCTAAACGCCGACCGCATTCGCAAAAAGGCGCTCGAACGTGGCGTGATTACCGCCGACCAAGCCGCGCATATGGCAGAGCATGAAATCTTTAATTTGATCTTCCTCCCGGGATTTTCTACTGCGGAGAAAGTGACCAACGTCTCCGGCCGCGGCGTGGGTATGGATGTGGTGAAAACCAATGTCGAGAAAATTGGCGGCACCGTCGACGTTCAATCTACGCGTGGGCAGGGCACCACGGTTCGAGTCAAAATTCCTTTGACGCTGGCTATCATTCCAGCTCTGGTGGTGACCTGCGGCGGTGATCGTTATGCCATTCCTCAAGTGAGCCTCATCGAACTGGTGCGGCTGAAGGCTGACGAGGTCGGCAAAGGCATCGAATTGGTCCACGGCGCGCCGGTGTATCGTTTGCGAGGACGCCTGCTTCCCCTGGTCTATCTCAACCGCGAGCTGAAACTTGCGGAAAACCAAGCCGCGGCGACCAAAGGTGATGGCGCGGTGAACATCATCGTGCTGCAAGCAGATGGGCGGCGGTTCGGCCTGGTGGTGGATCAGATCAACGACACCGAAGAGATTGTGGTTAAGCCGCTGCGCAAACAACTCAAAACGGTTAAAACTTTTGCCGGATCCAGCATTATGGGTGACGGGAAGGTTGCACTCATCCTGGATGTGCTTGGCCTGGCCCAGCGCGCCGGGGTGATTACGGAAACGAAAGATCACGCTGTCACTGGAAAAACCACTGAGTCCGCATCAATCAACGAAGAAAAACAGACGTTCTTACTATTCGCTGGCCCGGGCGACTCGCGCATGGCCATCCCCCTCAACACCCTGGCCCGGCTCGAGGAGTTTCCGGCAAATCAAGTGGAGATTTCAGGCAGCCAGTGGGTGGCGCAGTATCGCGGACAGATTCTTCCCCTGATCCGTTTAAGTGTCGTGCTCGACGAGCGGCGCAATAAGCTGCGAGACCTGCAAGCACTGCCCAGCGTGGATTCCGGACCGATACAGGTTCTGGTGCTGAATCATGATGGCCGAACTTTTGGTTTGGTGGTGGAACGCATCGTGGACATTGTTGAAGATCGTGCAGATGTACGAACACCAGCCACTCGTCCCGCGGTTCTTTATTCGGTGGTGATTGGCGAACGGGTTACAGAAATGCTCGATATCCCAGCTATTTTGCGCAAGGCGTCCATCCCCGCTACGCGCCCAAAGGCTGTCCGAACGCCTCCGGAGGTTGTGAATTAGCCATGGCTCAAACTTCACAGTTTTGCACCTTCTATCTGGACAAGTTGCTTTTTGGCGTGGAACTGAAAGGCGTCCAGGAAGTCATTCGTTCTCTGGATATGACTAAAGTTCCGCTGGCCCCGGAAGTGGTCAGCGGTCTCATCAATCTGCGCGGCCAGATTGTTACGGCGGTGGATTTGCGCACACGCTTGGCGTTGGCATCACGGCCAGCAGGCGCGCTCGCCATGAATGTGGTGGTGCGCTCCGACGATGGCGCGGTGAGCCTTCTGGTGGATGAAATCGGCGATGTGGTCGAGGTTGAGGAGAATACCTTCGAGCCACCGCCAGAAACTCTGCGCGGTCCGGTGCGCGAGATGATCCTCGGAGTTCATAAATTGGACGATCGACTCATGCATGTGCTGGATATTGAAAAAGCCTGCCAGATGGCGGACGTAAAGGAAATCGCGGCAACCGTCCGATAGCACTGTTGGTCAGCAGGTTAGCCTGCGCAACTTATTCTCAAAATGTACTGACGAGGCGGATCTATGACGTGGTTCAGCAAAATGAAGATTGCACTGAAACTGGGGTTTGGATTTGCTGCGGTCCTGATGTTGGTGGTCATGTTGGGAATTTTTTCCCTGGTTCAACTCTCACGGATAAACGGCAGTACCGTGGACATTGCAACCAACTGGCTGCCCAGCGTCAAGGTACTCGGAGAGCTGAGTCTTGCTGCCGCCGATGTCAGGAAAGACACATTGAATTACATGGTTGCCACCGACAAGAAACAACACTACGAGGACAAGATTAACAGCGATCTGACTACGATCGCTGACGATGAGAAGAAATACGAACCGCTGATCTCGTCCGACGAAGAACACAAGCTCTACCAAGAATTCCGCGACCAATGGGATAAATACATCGTGGTGAATACGCAGGTTAGAGAATTAGCGAAAGAGAATAAGTTTGCGGAGGCAGTCAAGATTCAGCAGTCAGAAGCGGGCCAGCCTTTCGAGGCTGCGGCAAAGTATCTGCAGGACGACGTCGAACTCAACAATAAAGGCGGAGACGACGCAGCCAAACAATCCGCCGCAGCGTACTCGTCTTCCCGGTATTGGGTGATCGGCATATTGATCGGCGCAGTGGGGCTCGGCGTTGTTATCGCTTTCAGCCTGGCGCGCTCCATTTCCGCATCCGCCAACAAGATGCTTGCAATGATTCAGGAAGTCGCCGCCAACAACCTGGCGATCAAAGATATGAAGATTACCTCGCAAGACGAACTCGGACAGGCTGGCATTGCACTCAACAGCATGAAAAATAACCTGCACGAGATGATTCAATCCATCTCCGGTTCGGCAATGCAGGTAGCCAGTGCGAGTGAAGAACTGAATACCACCAGCCAGCAAATTACCGCCAACTCGGAAGAAACTTCGGCGCAGGCCGATGTGGTTTCAAAAGCCGCCCAGGCAGTGAGTCAAAACTTGCAGACGGTCGCGACCGGGGCTGAGGAAATGGGTGCCAGCATCAAAGAAATCGCCAAGAATGCCACCGAAGCCGCGAAGGTCGCCACCTCCGCGGTGAAAGTTGCCGAAGACACTACCGCAACGGTTTCAAAACTGGGAGACTCCTCCACCGAAATTGGGCAAGTCATCAAAGTCATCACTTCGATTGCCCAGCAGACAAATTTGCTGGCGCTGAATGCCACCATTGAAGCGGCGCGCGCCGGGGAAGCCGGTAAAGGTTTCGCCGTGGTGGCGAATGAAGTTAAAGAACTCGCCAAGGAAACCGCTAGAGCCACCGAAGATATCAGCCGCAAGATTGAGGCCATCCAGACGGACACCAAAGCGGCGGTGGACGCGATCGCTTCGATCAGCGGAGTGATTCATCAGATTAACGACATATCCAACACCATTGCCACGGCAGTCGAAGAACAGAACGCCACCACCAACGAAATGTCGCGCAACGTCAGCGAGGCGGCGCATGGCAGCGGCGAGATCACCAGCAATATCGCGGGTGTGGCCGAAGCTGCGCAAGGAACGACGCGCGGCGCCACCGATACCCAGAAAGCGTCACAACAGTTGGTCGAGACTTCCACGCAGCTGCGGCGTCTGGTCGAGCAGTTCCGAATCGAGGCCAATAAGAGTCACGGCGTAAACGGTGAAGCGCATCAGAGTCAGAGCCGGGCGGCGCGTGCGGGTGCATAAGAATGCGATTCTTACAATTAAAAATCAGGACCAAGCTCCTGGGTTTGACGGCCACCGGACTAATATTTGTGGCCGGGGTGAGCGCGACCGGATATTGGGGCATCACCTCGGTGCAGAAAACCACGGTCGAGGTAGCCGCCACCGGAGCAGCCATCCGCAACCATGTCGAAGCCGGCATGTACAAGGACATGACGCGGGACGATATTTCCGCGATATTCACAAAAAAGGGGCAAGACCGGCAGGATAGCTTGGACAACCTGTCCGTACACGGCAAGGTCTTGGCGCAACGCGTGGACGCCGCCCGGGATTCGGTGCAAAATCCGGCTCTCCGCACGATCTTGAATGAAGAGAGCAGCATTGCGCAAAAATATTTAAGCGCAATCGACGCCGTATCTCAAGCCGTCACGAAAAATTCTCCTTCGCTGGCGGCCGCGACAGAGCAATGCCTGGCGCTTTACAAAGAGCTCGATGAAAAGATCGAGGACACGGGCGACCAGTTGGAGCAGAGCGCGAAACAGACCGAGTTAGGCGCCACCAAAAAGGCCGTCCGCGCCACCCGCGCGATATTTTCAATTTGTGGCATATCGCTTCTGATCATGTTCTTCGGCAGCTTCGCCCTGGTGCGAACCATCACCCGGTCACTCCAACGAATAACTCTGATGATCCAGAACATTGCCGAGGGGGAGGGCGATGTCACCAAGCGACTGGAGACGGCTGGCGGAATCGCCAATGACGAACTGGGCGAAGTCAGCCGCCTGTTCAATCTTTTTATGGACAAGCTGCAGGAAATCCTTCGTGGAGTGTCTGCCCACACTGGTAAACTGGCGACCGCCAGCCATGAATTGCTCGAAACCAACCAGCAGATCACCGCCATATCCGGAGAGACTGCGGTGCAGTCGAACTCCGTCTCCCGCGCTACGCAGCAGGTCACAGAGAATTTGCAGAGCCTTTCGACGGGTGCCGGTGAGATGACGTTGACCATCCAGAACATCGCTGCGAACACCAATGAGGCGGCTAAAGTGGCCGGCTCGGCCGTCAGTGCAGCCCAGGTTGCCAATGCCACAGTCGCGAAGCTCGGCCAGTCCAGTGCCGAGATCGGAGTGGTGATCAAGGTCATAACCTCTATCGCGCAGCAGACTAACTTATTGGCTTTGAATGCGACCATTGAAGCTGCCCGCGCCGGTGAAGCCGGCAAGGGTTTTGCCGTCGTCGCGAATGAAGTAAAAGAACTGGCTAAGCAGACAGCCCAAGCCACGGAAGACATCAGCCGCAAAATCACCGCCATTCAGGTCGATACTAAAGATGCGGTATCGGCGATTGCGACGGTCAGCGGCGTGATTAATCAGATCAACAACATCTCCGCTACCATCGCAGCCGCAGTCGAAGAACAGAGCGCGACTACCAATGAGATGACGCGCAATGCCAGCGAAGCAGCCAATGGGGCTGGTGATATTTCGCACAACATCGATGGAGTGACAAAGGCCGCCGAGGATACCTTGAAACGGGCGCAGGAATCACAGAAAGCGGCGCACGATTTGGCTGCGATAGCGACTGAGCTGAGCACTTTAATGGGGCGTTTTAAGATCGAGCGCCCCGGCCAACGATCGATGGCGTTCCGCCGGGAACCCACATTGACGGCGCAATCGAAATGCAGATCCCATCGGGTATGGCTGGCACAGAAGCAAGTTATACGCAGAAAATTCCAATGAAACCAAGAGCAGCAGGGCAGGGAGCCTGAGACTTTGATCGAAACATCATGTCATGGGATTACTCGCCATGCGAATTGGCGCAACCAGGGCAGTCAGTCCGGATTCGCAGGTTCCCGGCTGACCAGCCCGACCCCGATTACGAAACGAATTGGTCGCGATTTGTTATGACTCGAATTCGCATCCTGGTGGTCGATGATTCGGTGGTAATTCGCAAGCTGCTTGCGGATACCTTGTCGGCGGACCCGGCGCTCGAAGTGGTGGGCGTGGCCAGCGATGGGCGAATCGCCCTGTCAAAGATTGCACTACTCAGACCTGACCTGATTACCCTCGACATCGAAATGCCAGTAATGGATGGACTGCAGACCCTGGTGGAGCTGCGCAAATTGTATCCCAAGCTGCCGGTCATCATGTTCAGCACGCTTACCGAACGCGGGGCGGCAGCGACCTTGGATGCACTCTCGCTAGGCGCTTCCGACTACGCCACAAAACCCAGCAACACTGGCAGCCCGGCGATTGCCCTTGAGCGCATTCGCATCGAACTCATTCCCAAAATCAAGGCGCTGTGCGGTATCGCCCGTTTAAAACTCCAGCCGTTGCCCATTTGCCGTCCCGTCCCTAAGGTCCGAGTGCGGCTCAATCAACCCATTGAAATCGTTGCTATCGGCACTTCAACGGGAGGTCCAAACGCATTGGCCGAAGTGTTGCCCCACATCCCCAAAGATTTTCCTGTGCCCATTGTTGTTGTCCAACATATGCCTCCAATTTTCACTCGCTTGCTGGCGGAGACGACTGGCCAGCCGTTCCGCCATTCCAGTGGCAGAAGGCGTTGCCGGTTCAATCCTCGCTCGCCGGACATGCCTGGATCGCGCCGGGGAATTTCCATATGAGAGTGATAGGGTCGCGCATTGACTGTCGCCTGAGCTTGAATCAGGACCCCCAGGAAAATTCATGCCGCCCTGCGGTCGACGTATTGTTTCGTTCGGTTGCCGCCGCTTACGGCGCCCACGTCCTCGCAGTGGTAATGACGGGCATGGGGTCGGATGGCGTTCTCGGCGCGCAACATATTCTTGAGGCCGGCGGAAACGTCATCATTCAAGACGAGGCTTCTTCCGTCGTCTGGGGAATGCCCGGCTTGGTGCACGCTTCGGGATTTGACGACGCCGCTTATCCTCTTGATCAACTGGCGCCCGAGATCACCCGCCGCGTGCTGCAGAGTCGCGGATCGAGAACCTTCGCCGATTTTAAAAGTCACGCAGCTTTGGAGATCCCCGTCAAATGACCATCGTGACTCAAGCCACTGCCGTCGCTACCGCGAAAGCGGTCGAAGCCATTGATCCTACTTACCGCCAAATCCGCGATTTGGTTTACAAAGTCTCGGGAATCTACAAGTCCGAGGAAAAACTTTATCTGCTGGCCGACGGCTGCGGGCGAAGAATGAAACAGCTGGGAGCGCGAACTCCGCGCGATTACTGGGATCAGCTCACGGCGCAACCCAGCCGCGATGGAGAACTCCGGCATTTGCTGAACGAAATCACCATTGGCGAGACCTGCCTGTTCCGCAGCCAGCCACAACTCGACGCGCTTCGCAAGGTAATTCTTCCGGAAATCGTGGCAGAAAAAACCAAACAGGTTACCAAGCGCTTGCGCATCTGGAGTGCCGGCTGCTCGACTGGAGAAGAATCCTATACCTTAGCCATGAATATGATGGAGGAAAGCGCGAAACTGCTGCAGGGCTGGACCGTAGAAATTATCGCCACCGACCTCAACGACCGCTCCATTGAAACTGCCAAGGCCGGCATTTATGGCGATTATGCATTGCGCAACACCAGCGAGTATTACAAACGAAAGTATTTCTCGGTGATCGATGAGAAAAAACTGCAGGTGCTTCCGGCGGTGAAAAAGCTGATCACCTTCAGCCGGGTCAATCTGCAGGACGATTCCAAAATGCTTTTCATGAAAGGCATGGACCTGATCTTGTGCTGTAACGTGCTTATCTATTTTGACGGAGTTTCGAAGTCGAAGGTGATTAACCATTTTTTTTCCAATCTTAATTTTGGCGGCTACTTCTTTCTCGGAACTTCGGAATCGCTGATGAAATTAAATGAACAGTTTCACCTCGTACATTTTCCCGGAACCATTGCTTATTGGAAGCCGTCCTTGAAAAGTGGCAAACTATGAGCACATCCGCCGCCGCAACCATCCGCGATCGCGTGCAGCAAATCGAAACTATGCCCGCGATTCCTGCGGTTTTCCTGCCATTGATGAATTTGTTAAGCAGTTCCGGTGACAATGTCAAGCTGGACGATGTGGTGCGCCTGGTTTCTTACGACAGTAATATAGCGGGGCAATGCCTGCGCGTGGCCGCCTCACCGTTGTTCGGTCTGGCCAAACCACCCGAATCCATTAAAGCCGCAGTGTTGACCTTGGGGTTACGCCGGGTCGAGACCATGCTGCTCACTTGCTGCCTGGGACAAGCCTTTCCCGCGGCAAAATGGGTGCTGGATCCGTCCGTGTTTTGGAGGCATTCGCTGGGGTGCGCCATGGTGTGCCGGAAATTCAGCGAAATGCTGAGCAACTCCGACGCGGAAAAAGCCTACATGGCCGGGCTGCTCCATGACCTGGGCTTCATGGTGAACTGTCTGGCTTTTTCAAAGGAATTTGCCGCAGCCATGGAACGCGCCTCCCAGCAGGAGATTCCGTTGAGCGAGGCGGAACAAGCCACCATGGGATTCACGCATTGCGAAACGGGACAGGCGCTGGCTGAAAAGTGGAAATTAGCTGACGATGTCATCGAGGTAATCGCGCATCACCACACCGTCGAGCTAAGCCAGAAGGCGCAGCCCCTGGTGGCTCTGGTGCATTTGAGCGATCTGCTTTGCCGGATGCGTGGCTTGGGTTACGGATACTATGAGCGGCACATGGTGGATTTGATGGCCGATCCCGCATGGGCCATCCTTTCAAGGGAACACCGTGAATTGGCAGGCATGGACCTGGTGCGGTTTACCTTTGAGCTCGATGAGGCGGTCGGGGAGATCCATGCCCTGGTGGCTACAGTATTCGGGGCGTCGACACCGGTTTAACCTCGGAGTTTAAGCCAGTGACAGAGGATCGCGTCGGCCAATTCCGACGGACTACGGCTTGTCCGCCAGATTAGCTGGGTACCTGAAGAGACCAGCTTAGCTGTGTATCTGAAGCGAGATCACTAGCGGCATGCGTTCAAACAGAAGTGAAAGCTCAAGCCCAGGCGATTCCGCCAGAGAATGCAGAGTATAGTCGCTGCCCGTGACCACTGTGGGTGGAGAGAGCATACAACCTTCGGCCAAACCGGCAATCTTATTCTTAAAGTTGCCCGCCACCATGTTGCAGACTTCTCCGAGGGCGTCAGAAATGTCTGGACCAACCTTGTCCAGTTCCACACCCAGCATCTTGGAGGTCATAAGGGCGGCCGCCTTCCCATCACAGCGCACACTGAGCACGCCGCACAGTTGCCCCGCCAATCCGACCATCGCGGTAACTTCATTGCCCGCTTCCTGGTGGTCCGACGGCACTGTGAGCTGGCAACCCAGCATAAGCTCGAATACTTCCCGGGTTGCCGTTTCGAGCAGCGGAATCCAATCCGCGTGCGCGCCGTTGCCAGAGTGCAGATCATTCGGCGATTTCATGATTTACCTCCCAGAACCGGGACCACATGTTCTTTCACTTGCTCCGCCGTGAACGGCTTGCGGATATACCCACGAGCCCCGTGAGACAAAGCCTCCACCACGTGGGACTCGCTGCCCTCGGTGGTAATCATAACTACGGGGACGCCTTTTGCATTGGCCACGGTGGGAAGCTGTTTGATGAATTCCAGCCCATCCATGACTGGCATGTTGATATCGCAGAGAATCAGATCGACCGCATTCTCGCCCAGGACAACCAGAGCTTCAGCTCCATTGCCCGCTTCGAACACCTTGGTGATGTCGATCCCCGCCTGGCGCAGCGAGCGTTCCACGATCTTTCGCATCACCGAGGAATCGTCAACGATCAGAGCACTTATCGGCATGACGTAGCACTCACTCTCCACTAAAAAAGACTGGCTGTTCACCATTGTTGCTGTTGGGTATATCGGCAAGACCCAATAGGACTTTAGGGGTTAAATCAGGCAGGATCGCGCTGACTGGTTTTCTGAACAAACCCCAATCAGGAGGATTTCAATGCGCACGATGCGAACCGGAGTGGAAGCCTCCCACAAAACTGAAAATCAGGAAAGTAACCAGTGCGATCGAAAGCATGAGCACAAGGTCAGTCAGCCTCTTTTTCAGCCAGTGCATCCGAATTCTGCCAGACCGGAACAGGATTTCGTGGAAGTAGAGGATCCAAAGCGTTATGGCGATGGCCAGTGACGCGTACCGTACGGTGGTGTAAGTCAGGAGCAAAGCCCCGCCATAATACACGATTACGTGGCATTGAGCATTACTTCTTCTAAACGAAATGGCGTGCCTAAGGGGTAGACTTCTGCCTCCAGTCAATTTTCTCCGTAGCCTGCGAAAGAAGTCCCGTCAGCCTCACGACCGCTGGGTTATGATACGGAACTGCGAAGTTCCCCGCGCCAGTTTGACTTCGGAGTTGCTTGCACTATGAGTCCAACCAGCTGGTTTTCTTTTGTGCCTCAGATGCCCGCAGTCCTTTTAGCCCTAGTGATATTTGCAAGCAATCTGTCGGCGACGGAATGGAAGGAAAAAGTGCTCTACAGCTTTCAGGGTGGCGCGGACGGTTCCACGCCGGCTGGTGGAGTGGTGTTTGACAAGGTGGGCAACTTGTACGGAGCAACCACCGATGGCGGAGCGAATAACTGTCCTGGCATCGCGCAGTGCGGCACGGTTTTCCAGTTGCAGCCGCCAGCGAAGCAGGGCGACCCGTGGACTGAGAACCAACTCTACGTGTTCAAAGGCAAGAACTCCAACGACGGCGAAACTCCGGCTGGCGGCGTGATCTTCGACCAGGCAGGGAATCTCTACGGCACAACGGCCTATGGCGGAAGCGGTGGCTGCGTCCTGCTGGGCACGACTGTGGGGTGCGGGGTTGTGTTTCAAATGACGCCGCCACAGACCAAAGGGGGCGACTGGACTGAGACTGTGCTATACAGCTTCCAGGGCGGCAAGGACGGTTATGTTCCGCAGGGCAATTTGACCTTCGATAGCGCAGGCAATCTTTATGGGGTAACGCTGTACGGCGGCGGCTACGGAAGCTGTAACTCGCCCTATTACCAAAATTGCGGCACGATTTTCGAGCTGAGTCCGCCGAAGACGAAGGGCGGCAAGTGGAAAGAAAAAGTGCTGTACAGCTTCAAGAGCGGCACGGACGGAGCCAACCCTAACGGCGGCCTGGTCTTCGACACTAAGGGCGCGATCTACGGCACGACGTACATCGGAGGCTTCAACTGCCCACACAATGAAGGGGAGGGCTGCGGCACGGTGTTTAAACTTAACCCGCCGAGCACGAAAGGTGGCGCTTGGACCGAGACAGTGCTTCATCGCTTCAAGCGGAGCGGCACCGATGGCGGCAACCCCGTGGCAGGGTTGCAGTTTGACAGACGCGGCAATCTTTACGGTACGACTCTCAACGGTGGGCCCGGGATGTATGGCACAGTGTTCTCTCTGAGGCCACCCTCCAAAGGATCGCGGGCTTGGCTTGAAGTCAGGCTGCACGGCTTTAGCGACGATGAGCAGGGCGCGAGTCCGAGCGCTGGCGTAATTTTTGATTCGGTCGGCAATCTGTACAGTACGGCTCTCGGCGGGAATACTCACCGCGGCGTAGTGTTTCGGCTTGAGCCTCCAAAATTCGGTGAATCGTGGCCGCTAACTGTTCTTTACAACCTTACAGGTTCTCCCGACGGAGACCATCCGACGGCAAGCCTGACTTTCGATGGCAAAGGCGATCTTTATAGCACGACAGAATGGGGCGGCACCGGTCAGCCTTGTGAAGGCGGCTGCGGAACCGTGTTTGAAGTTGAACCGTGAAAGGGGGCTGGCTCACTCCAAGGCGTCTGTGATTTATTGGTACGGCCTGCGATTTTATTTAATACGACCACGAAAACGGCTGCCCCACTCGTCGCGGTGTTCGACGAGTGAGCCCCTCACGGTTTACAAGTCCGGGTTCGAAGGAAGGAAAGAACGTTCATGAAAGCGGTTCGTATACATGAATTTGGAGGTCCCGAGGTTCTTCGCTACGAAGATATCCCCGACCCCCAGCCGCGCAAAGATCAGCTGTTGATTCGCGTGAAAGCATGCGCGTTGAATCATCTCGATATCTGGGTGCGCAAGGGATTGCCGGGGGTGAAGCTGCCGCACATTTTGGGTAGCGACATTGCGGGACAAATCGTATCCGTGGGCGAGTACGTAACCGGCTTCACTCCAGGGCAGCGCATGCTCTTGGCGCCAATGCACTTTTGCAATCACTGCGCCAAATGTGTTGCCGGACTCCAGAATCACTGCCGCGAATTCTCCGCGCTCGGCAACGCAGTCGATGGGGGCTATTGCGAATTGATCGCAGTCCCGGCAGGGAACGTAATTCCCATCCCCGACAGTTTGGATTTCGACCACGCGGCCAGCTTGCCTCTAGTATTTCTGACTGCCTGGCACATGTTGGTCGGCCGCGCGGGGATTCGTCTGGGTCAGACCGTGCTGGTGCTGGGCGCGGGCTCAGGCGTCGGCATCGCTGCCATTCAAATTGCGAAAATGTTCCATGCCCGCGTCATCACCACTGCGGGCGATGAAAAAAAACTGGAAAGAGCCAGGACGCTGGGAGCGGATTACGGCATCAATCATTACCAGCAGAAAATCTCCCAAGAAGTGCGAAAGATTACCAATAAAGAAGGTGTGGACATCGTGGTTGAACACGTCGGCGTCGCGACTTGGGAAGAGAGCATGAAATCTCTGAAGCCAGGAGGCACGATTGTCACCTGCGGCGCGACCACTGGTCCGAATGTGTCGTTCGATCTGCGCTTCCTGTTTTCGCGCCAGCTGAACCTGCTTGGCTCTTACATGGGCACGATGGGTGAGCTGCACGATGTCCTGAGCCACGTTTTCGCGGGACGCCTGAAACCTATTGTTGACCGCACGTTTCCTCTCAAGGACGCTCGCGCAGCTCACGAATATCTGGAAGCCAGTCAAATGTTCGGCAAAGTCGTGCTGAACCCATAACAGCTTTTCTCCTTTGTGAACTTCCGTGTCCTTTGTGGTTTATGTTTTCTAAGGCATAAACCACAAAGGACGCCTGGAGCCCTTAGACTGTCGTATGGCTCGCCAGATCAATGGTTACGGTGTCAACTCCAGAGTGCGCCGCGCCGATCGGATTAACCGGATGAAAGGCAATACTGAGTTGTTTCGCGTTAACCGTGATCAACAGATATCCATAATCCTTGTCGTCGTAATTCTCCAGCACCAATCCGCTTGCTTGTACAATCGGGCTGGGATCGAGGTAGCTGACCTTCGCGCCTTTGGCTGGCTCCTGTCCCGGTTGGCCGTTCTTGCCTTGCACTAAGGCAGTCGCGTTGTGGCCGCCATCCCCACAGACAATGAAAGGCACATCGAAACTTTTTCCGCTGAAGTTCACTGAACGGGTGTAGCGCTGATAATTATGAGCGTGCCCCGAAAGGAGCGCGTGAGGATAAACCCCTTGTGCCTTGCAGATGGTGTCGATGTCGCCCAACATCGAAGGGTTGTTGCTGTGATTGCCGCCGGCGCCTTTGCCCCCGGCCGGAGGCTTATAGGTGAAAGCAGGATGGTGCGTCGCCAGCAACACCGCGCCCTGATAGTTCTCTTTTTTGACGCGTTGCAATTGGGCAGTCAGGAAATCCAATTGGACGTTAGGAACGTTCGCCCATTTTTTTCCCTCGCTAGAAATCAATCCCGGATCTTCCAAAGCATTACTAAATAATCCAATAATACGCACGAATGGCGCATCCAGCGTGAAATAGACTCCAGGTTGAGTCATCGCCGTACGGTGGAGCGATCCGGCTTCAGGCGTCACCGTAGGCGCGGTCGCGCAGAAATTGCGCATAAAAGTTGTTAGCGGATATTGTGCTGCGGGCGTGTTCGGAACAATGAACGAGTCGTGGTTTCCGGGAATTGCGCAAATCGGCGCCGGATAGTTGCGATAGGGTTCGTAGAACTGATCGTAATAATAGTTTGATTCCCCAAAATCGTAGACCACATCACCGAGGTGATAAAGGAACGCGGGCCGGTTGGCTGCGCTGGCAGCGTGGAAGTCACTGGTTACCTGGTCGGACACTCTAATTTCGTTCGGATATTTGTGAACATCCGAAGCTCCTGTATCGCCTACGACGTGAAACACAATCTGCTTGGCAGTTTGAATCCCCTGGATAATCTCCGCGCCATGCGGTCCCCAGGCAGTTTGCAGAGTGTAGAGATCGCTGGCATTGCCGCGCGAGGGGTCAAAACTGACCGTATCTTTCGTAAGCAGATTTTGGATTTGCTTGTACAGAGCGGCATCAGACGGCTCGGGCACCTTGAATTGAGTTGGATCAGGAGTTGGAACGCCTTCGCTGAAAACCGGCTCATTGAAAATTGGTTGTGGCAGGGTGAAGTTAGCTTTCCTTGGCATAAAAAGTCTTCCTTTCGTTTTGTCGCAACTTGGACTCCGAGCGATCACTCGGCAACGGCGTTACTCTCTGACGGATAGTGATCGCTCCTGAATAAATGTTTCAAAGTTTCATCTCATTCGGAAATCAAGCGAAAAGGTTCGGATTTGGACGGGAGGCGCGCCGACAAGTAAAATGAAGACATGAGCAGCGATCTCAACTTCGGACCCTACGTCGCGCTTGAAAACGGCAAGCGAGTGGTCAAGGACCTGACTTACGGGAATCCTACGCCCGAAGGTGTGGTGCTGACCACGATGGACAACGCGGTCAACTGGATGCGCAAGAATTCCATCTGGCCCATGACATTTGGCTTGGCGTGCTGCGCGATTGAGATGATGTCCATGGGCGCATCGCGCTTTGACATTGCCCGCTTCGGCGCGGAAGTGTTTCGTCCGTCGCCGCGGCAATCCGACCTTATTATTATTGCCGGCCGCGTCTCCAACAAAATGGCTCCAGTCATCCGCCAGCTGTGGGAGCAGATGCCCGAACCTAAATGGGTAATCTCAATGGGAGCATGCGCGACTTCAGGCGGAGTGTTCAATAATTACGCGCTGGTGCAAAGCGTGAACCAGGTGATTCCCGTCGACGTTTACGTTCCCGGCTGCCCGCCGCGTCCGGAGCAGTTGATTTACGCCATCACCCTGCTACAGGAAAAAATTCAAAAAGAGCGTGGAACGATAAAGCGCGCGCTGAATATCCAGTCCACGGCGAAGTAAGCCAGACGACTGGCGTCCTTCGCGCTTAAACGTCGCCTGCAAATCCTCGCAACGATTCTGCCCCAACGGAGCTATAATCTGGTTGATAGTGCTGTGGGTGCCCCGTGAAGCCTTGCCGGTTGCCGGTTCTGCTTATCCTGCTTTGCAGTTGCCTGAGTGCGGCTGCTTCTGACGAACCATCGTCTTCTTCGCTGCCTCATCTTTCCAAACAAACACGAATGGATTTGATTCGTGGATTCAATGCGGAGCTGGTGTACATCCGCACTCCGTTCCCGATGGGAAAAGTCGGCCTTACGGTAAGGAACGGCGTAGTGTCTCCCAACGGCGAAGACCTGCAGCGGCTAATGGCGGTGTGGGGACCGGCGGTGAAACCCGGCGACGAAGCGCGAATTACGAGTGTGGTAATCAAATCTGACAGAATCCACTTTGAGCTCAACGGTGGTCCGATCAAAAAGCAGAAGTGGTACCAGCACATCGAAGTTGGCGGCACCATGGGAGGCACGGCGCCCATCGCTCCGAGTGATCAGAATGCGAATCCGCGCGGCACCTACGTCGATCTGGTTTTCGATCGCTACGTTCCCGATCTGACTCCGCAAAAGTTCAAAGACCTGCTTCGTCCGGTTCTTGATTTCGACGCTAAAACGGCGCTGGAGGCTTATCTCGACACGGTCCCGCCGAAAGTCAAGGAAGCCATTCAGAACCACCAAGTCTTAGTAGGGATGAATCGTGAAATGCTGATTTATTCCAAAGGACGACCGCCGAAAAAGATTCGCGAAAAAGATGGAGAGATTGATTACGAAGAGTGGATCTACGGCGAGCCGCCGCAGGACGTAGATTTCGTGCGCATGGTTGGCGATGAAGTCGTGCGCGTCGAGACCATGAAAGTTGATGGCACAAAGACTCTTCGTACTGCGAAAGAAGTCAATCTGGAACCGCCGCCCAGCGTTGCCAAGGCATCAGACCAACGCCCGGCGAACACTCCCACGCTCCGCCGTCCTGGAGAAGAAGCGCCGGATCGCCCGATGCCAACCGGTGGCGCGCCTCCTCCGGTGATGCAGGGTCCGCCCCCGGCGTCAGGTCCGGGACCGTCGAGCGGACCTAATTTTTCCATCTAGGAAAAAGTTGGCGCGGCCTAAGCGCTCGCCATTTCCTTCTGCATTTCCTCTAACGTGAAGCCTTTGGTCTCGGGGTATACGAACAACACCACGAAGAATTGCACAACCATCATTGCCGAGAAAAATACAAACGGATACGCCCCCGACGATGCGGCCATGAGTGGAAAGATGCCAGAAATCAGAGCGTTCATAAACCAGTGCGAGAAACTGCCCAAGCTTTGTCCCTTTGCCCGAACCGTGTTGGGAAAAACTTCAGAGATATAAACCCAGATCACGGCGCCTTGCGAAAATGCGAAGAACGCGATGTAACCGATCAAGAGCCACACCAAAAGACTCTCGTGGCTATGGGAAAAGAAAATCGCGGAAACTCCAGCCAGGCAAATTGCAGTCCCGACCGAACCGACCAGCAACAATGTTTTTCTACCGATGCGATCGATCACCGACATCGCGAGCATAGTAAAAGCGAGATTGGTGGCTCCAATCGCGACCGCTTGAAGATTGCCGGAAATTCGACTGAATCCAGCGTGGCCAAAAATGTCGTTCAGGTAATAAAGGATGGCGTTGATGCCCGAGAGTTGATTGAACATGCCAATACTGACAGCCAGAAATATCGGAAACGCGTACCGCCTGGAAAATAATTTCTCAGCCGCTTGCTTCTGTTCGACATCAATCGATTCGACGATCTCCCGCAGATCCCGCTCGTAGTTTTCATCCCCCGTCATCTGCAGCACCGATCTTGCCTCGGCCACGCGCCCCTTCTTGACCAGCCATCGCGGACTTCGCGGAATCGTAAACAGCATTATGAAAAACAATACTGCGGGAAACGCGGCCACACCCAAATCCCAGCGCCATTCCGCCGACCCCGGGTGCGCCAGCGCGATAAGGTAGTTGGAAAAATACGCGAGCAGAATTCCGAACACGACATTGAATTGAAACAGTCCCACCAATCTTCCACGCCATTTCGCGGGAGCCACTTCGGCGATGTACATCGGAGCCAGCACCGATGACCCGCCAATGCCGAGCCCACCAATGAAACGAAAAAACACGAGAGACGACCAGTTCCAAGCTAGAGCGCAGCCGAGCGCAGAGACCAGATAGAAAAGCGCCATGATTCGCAAACTGTCGCGGCGACCAAAACGTTCTCCCGGTATCCCAGCCAGCATAGCACCGACAACCGTGCCCCAAATCGCGATGGAAACGGTAATGCCCAAACTCTTCGAGGACAGGTGGAAGACCTGCGACAGTTGGCCGGTAGTGCCCGAGATGACGGCAGTATCGAATCCAAATAGCAGACCGCCCAAAGCGGCCACCACTGTGCTTTTCAACAAAACCGCGTTCAACTTCATGCCGTCTCCAGACGTCCGAGTTTTGTTCCAAGCGCGTCAGCTTCAGCAATCGTCCAGTCCGGAATTGCTCCCCGGCGGCTGGCCACCAACGCTCCTACACGATTGGCAAAATCAGCAATTGCCGGGGTGGGCCACCCTTTGCCCAAACCGTGAAGAAAAGCTGCCGCAAACGCATCACCTGCGCCGACTGTGTCCAAAACTTGAACGGGATAGCCGGCAGCTTCGATGAATTGTCCGTCCATAAGAACCGCGCATCCGAGCGAACCGCGAGTAACGCATACGCCTGCCCATTTGTACAACTCGGAATAATTTCGGCAAAATTCCTCCAACGACGCATGTCGTGTGTCGAACATGTGGGCAATTGCTTCGACCTCTTCGTGATTCAGTTTCACGATGGTCGCCCTCGACATCAGTTGTTTGATCAATACCGGCGTGTAACCATCGGCGCGCAGATTCACATCGTAAAAGCTGCGTGCCGAAGATGAGCGGTTAAGCAGTTCGGCCGTCAAATGCCGGGCCTGGGAATGAATTTGATGCAGCGTTCCAAAATAAATCCAATCTACCGGACGCGAGAACAGTTCATCACTCTGTGTCGCCGTGAGCTGCGGGAAATCATAAGCAGCCGGTCGGTGAAGAACGAATTTCGGCTGTCCATCAGTCGCGAGCGCTACCGATGCGGTACCAGTTTGGTGGTCTTTGTCGAGGGACAAATATTCAGTGGTAAGGCCAAGCTGAGCCATGCGATCGATAATTTTTTGTCCCCGCTGGTCCTTGCCCACAGCACTAATGAATGAGACGGTATGCCCCAGTCTGCTGAGGTGCGCTGAAAAATTAAATGTAGCCCCGCCTAAGTGTTCTTCTTGTCCGACAATGTCCCAAAGCACCTCACCGATGCTGATGACGTTCACTTATAATCCTCGGACCAACGACTGGCTCGTGCGCGGCAGCTTGAAATTCTGGCACAGTATACACTTCCGTCATAAACAGAAGACGGGCGGTTGCGCAGTAGTGCATTAGTGCAGAATTGGATCGGTGGCGCCGTTGCCGTAAGACGCCATGATCCATTATTTTGCCGCGTAAGCCTCGGTAAGCGACATAACTTTGATCGCGCCCTTTAGCTGATCGAGCGTGGCCGACGACTTCAGAGTAATGGTGGCAGACTCCCCAGGCAGCAGATCAAAATAATTGTCTGAGTTTTCGACGTCGAGATCGCCGAAAGAAAAATAAACGCCGCGAGCGAGTTGTGGAGATTGCAGCGTCAAGGTATAGTCGGAGCCAGTTTTGTTGACAGCAGTTTCAATCTTGGGCGCGACCGGCAAGTCCAAGTTGTGAGTAACATCGAAGAATATAAGGTTCCGCGAAATTCTTTTTCCGCCAACTTCCAGATCGAATACTAGAAAACTGTGTTGAGGATCGGCCTTGGCCGCAAGATCTGCTTTATTGAGAGTGAGGTAAACCGCGCTCGACTGTGCGGGAATCTGAATGTCTTTTCTTTCATCAAGCACGGACTTTCCAGAAAAATCGAGAAGCCGGGTGTGAATCGTGCCTGAAAGTGGCTGCAGTTTGTCAGAAACAACGTACACGTCGATCTTACCCTCGTGCAAAAAAGGCGAGATAAGCACGTCGTCATAGAAGCGGCGAGCATAGTAGTGAAGAGCTTTCCAGCGCCCGTAATAATCGATGCTTGCCCATGAGGCTACGGGCCAGCAGTCGTTCAACTGCCAATAAAGTCCGCCCATCGTACGCGGCCGATCCCTGCGAAAATGCTCCGCGCCAATCTTGATGATCTCCGCCTGCTGCACCTGGCTCAAATACACGAATGACTCGAAATCCTTCGGCTGCCGGTATTCGCGCAGCATGTAGGTCAGAATGCGTTCATTGCCGCCTTTATTTTTTTGATGCGCCTGCATGACGGTGGAATGGATGTCGAAGTCTTCTGGCTTATTCGCGAATGTACGAATGGTTCGCATCTCCGGAAAAGATTGGAATCCGTATTCCGTCATGAAGCGGGGAAATTGCAGCGTGTAGTCTGATGCCGGCGCCTGCGCGTGCCACACCTGCCAGTAGTGCATATCGCCGTTGTGTTGATTGTCAGGCACCTCCTCGAAATTGGCGCTCGGAGAACTTGGCCAATAAGGCACAGGATCGGTATATTGCGCGACCGTGCTTTTGAGGATGTCCGCAAACATAATGATGTAGTCCTGCCAGACGCGATCGCGGGCTTCCGGTGAAATGGATTCCTTAAACTCCTGTCGGTTGCCCCAGTGATACCAGCCAGTTTCAACCTCGTTGTTTCCGCACCAGACCACGATGCTGGGATGATCGCGCAGACGTTTGATCTGGTCGATCGCCTCCTGTCGCACATTTTCCTGATACGCAACATCGCCAGGAATCATGTCGCCGCCGAAGGCGAATTCTTGCCAGACCATAATGCCCAGTTCATCGCATATATCGTAGAAATCGTCGGACTCGTAATAGCCGCCGCCCCATTCGCGAACCATGTTCATGTGGGCATCGCGAGCGTCCTGGAGAATCTTGCGATGGATTTGCGGGGTGACGCGGTTGGGAAAACTGTCGAAGGGAATTACGTCCGCGCCTTTGGAATAAACTTCGATTCCGTTTACGACGAATTCGAAACTTTTCCCCCACTGATCGGGGACGCGCCGTAACTCCACCGAACGCAATCCAGTTTTCGATTCCGCGCGGGTCGCGACATCACGGCCCATACGAATGACGGCAGAAAAGCGGTAGCGGTTTTGCGGACCGTATCCCACGGGATACCACAACTTCGGCGCGGCAATGCGAATTGGAAACGAAATGTGATTCACACCCGCATCGAGCTGCAAAGTCTGAGTTCCATCGGCCATTTGAGTGCCTGACATTTCGTCGTGAGCCAGGGTAAGGCTTGCCGTTATAGGCTTGCTGGCTTCGATGTCTAGCTCTGTCGTGAGAATGGCTACGTCCGAGCCGACTTTGCGCTGGTGAATGTGGAAATTATCAATACGCAACGCATCCCATGTCTCGAGCCGCACCGGCTGCCAGATGCCTTCGGTCATGAAACGCGGTCCCCAATCCCAACCGTATTGGTACGGGGCTTTGCGCGTGTACGGCGCGGTCGCAATGTTCTCCTCGTTGCCAAAGTTATAGGTCGATATAGATGGCAAGATGTAAGGCAGCGACTTGACGTAGGGAATCATCTTCGTGATCGCAGAATGGAAAACGATGCGAAGCGTATTCTGACCAGGCTTCAGTAGCGGCTTTGCGGAAATTCTCCAGCGGCGGAACATATTGTCAGCGTGGAGAACTGACTGATCATTTAGGTAGACGTCAGCGAAAGTGTCGAGGCCATCAAAGACTAAGTCGATGTGTTCGTGGCTGAGAGTAGCCGAATCAACTTGGAACGTGGTTTGATATTCCCAATCAGTCAGGCCAATCCACTGTAAGCGAAATTCATTGTCTCGATCGAATGGGTCAGGGATGAGATTATTGCGCAACAAATCGGTATGAACTACGCCCGGAACCTGGGCTGGATGCCACTGCTGGACTTCGGTCTTATCCGTGGTTCCAACAGCGCGAAACTGCCAACCCGCGTTCAGCGCTTGAGAAGAAGGTTCGGCGGTTGCGGCACACAATGGAGGCACCAGCAGCAAAAATACACTTGCACTGAGTAAGAAGAATGATTGTGAGCGAGTCAGCATTTCGGGCTCCTGTTAGTTGTCATAAAGTACCACCGACGTTTCTTGCGAGTTCAGATGCTATCGGGAGTTTGGGTTTTCTGAACACAGCGCCGCTCCTCCGGCAATACCGGCGTCCGCACCATAGTGCGCTTTGAGCAAGGGAATCTCCTGGCAGCGTGAATTAATGCAGTATTTTGAAAGCCACGCAGAGATTTCACCGAAAAACGGATTCAGCATCGCCGCTACGCCACCGCCGATGATGATCACGTCCGGTTCCAATAAATCCACAATGTTACTCAACCACAGCGATAGCAGTTGAACCGTTTCCTGCAAAGTTTGTTTGGCGAGTTCATCGCCAGCAGCATAAGCGTGGCCCACCATTTCACTGGTCACAGCATCGATGTTCCCCTTGGCGAGATCGAGCATGCTGGACTGTGGCCCTTTTCCAGACGCCAACTTAGCGCGTGCCCTTCTGGCAATGGCCGGGCCAGCGGCCAAGATCTCGATACAGCCCGGTTTGCCGCATCCGCAAGGCGGCCCATGATAATCGATACTCATGTGTCCGCCCTCGGCCGCGGCTCCCGTCCGGCCGTTGTAGATGCATCCGGCAAACACAATTCCAGTGCCGATTCCCGTGCCGATGCCCGCATAAAAAATATGGCGATAGCCGCGCCCCGCGCCCCAGTACGCTTCAGCCAGTGCGGCCGCATTGGCGTCGTTCTCGACTTTCACGGGTACACGGTAGACTTTCTCGACCTCGGCGGCCAGAGGGAAGTTGCGCCAGCAGGGAACATTGGGAGGATTAATCACGACTCCAGTTGTGGGGTCCAGCGGTCCTGGCGCGCAGATGCCGATTCCGCGAATTAGATCTCGTGTGTGCGCATCGTGATCAAGCAGGAGGTCAATTGCAGATACCACCGCAGCAAGGCCTTCAGCGGCGGTCCTGTTAGCCGCCATCGGGGTGCGGATCTGCTTTTTTATTTCGCCCTTGCGATCGACGAGGCCAGCCGCGACCTTGGTGCCGCCAATATCAACGCCCACTACGAGAGTATCGTTAGTTACTGTCATCGCCGGCTGCCTCGGCGAAAATCCTTCCTGCGAGGTTTCGATCCAATCCGCATTTCTCCAGTCGGATTTGTACTATAGCCTTTGTCCGCGCCGCAATACTCTGAGAGCCCGCTCAGTATACGCACTTTTTGGAAAATTATGGAATTCCCACGTGCGCGACTGGCCTAGTGAGTAAACGATAAATCAGTGGACGAGAAACTTGGGGGAGGAGAAGATAAGTGAATGCAGAAGAATCCCTTATTCGCCCCACAGCGCGATGCCTCTCCGTGTATCAAAGCTGTAATTCTCGACTACGGTAAGGTCTTGGTTCGCTCGCCCACGCCGCAAGAGTTCAGCCGAATGGCGGAAGTTCTTAATGTTGATTTCGAGTTGTTTTATAAGCTTTGGGAGGCCAGTCGGGGAGCCTACGACCGCAGCGACTTTACTGCCGAAGAGTATTGGTTAAAGCTCGCCGCGCAATGCAATACCTCCGTGGACGCCAAACAAATCGACATGCTGCGTAAGTTGGAGGTGGAAATTTGGGTGCATGCCGACCCGGTCATGCTCGATTGGTTGAGCCAACTTCACGCGGCTGGAATCAAAACTGCTTTGTTGTCTAACATGCCTACGGACTTGATGACGCACGTTTTGAATAACCTTCCGTGGATGCAGCAGTTCACATTCAAAACATTCTCAGCTGAAGTGCGATTGATCAAGCCGGATCCAGCCATTTATCGGCATACTCTGGAAGGCGTCGGCGTTGCGGCGCCGGAGGCGCTATTTGTCGATGATCGCGAAAATAACGTTCAAGCTGCGCGGGTGCTGGGAATGCATGCGATTGAATTCCACTCCGCTGAGCAGTTGAGGCGTGATCTGGAAACGCTGGGATTCCCCGTACTGCCTGCGGCAACTCAAGCGATGTCAGCGGAGTCTGGCGTCGCAAGTCCCAGCGTAGGAGCGAGTGCAGAAAGCAAATTTTCCCCACAACTGTAGAGGCACGGAACGAAAATGCAATAACCGCCGTTATTGCTGAGATTCGGTTTTGCCCGGTGCTTGCGACTGACCAGAAGCGGACTGCAACCTTTGAAATTCCTGGATTTCATGCTGCGCGGCGGCAGTCTTACCCTGTTTGCGGTAAAGATTTGCCAAAGCAAAATGCGCCTGCGCCGCAAGCGCACTTTCTTTTTCAATAGAAAGAAGCTTGGTCCATTCTTTTTCAGCAGTCGCCATGTCTCCCTCGAGTGACGCGGCTTTTCCCAGCGAATACAACGTCTCAGGCATATCCGGCAGCAATTTGTTGGCACGCACAAGCTCTGGCCGCGCTTCGTGCGCTTTGCCTTGTTCCAACAACGCAGTTCCCAGTCGATAAGCAGCCTCGGCGTTTCCCGGCTGCAGCTTGGTTTGCGTGCGAAACTCTTCTTCCGCTTTAGCCCACTGAAATGCTCCGGCATAAACTTCACCCAGTTCAAGGTGAAGCTCAGGAGTATCGGGTCGCAACCGTAGTGCTTCGCGATACTCTTTCTCTGCATCGGGCATTTGCCGCAGCACGAAATAATTTTCCGCCAGCGCCTGATGCGCTCTCGCGGAGTCTGGATACGCAGCCAGCAGAGTATCAATAGATTGTTTCGACAGTAGACCACTGGCGCGACCCAGGTAATACAGCAAATCCTGATCGTTCGGCCGAGCCGCCAGGGCCGCCTGGAGATTGGCGACTGCTTCCCGCAGTTGCCCTGTCTGAATTTGTGCAATTCCCAGACCAGTTTTATCGTCAACCTTTTGCAGATGTGGAATCGCTTCAGCGGCGTAGCCTTGTGCGAGCAGCGCGTAGCCGAGTAACTGATGCGCAGGAGCCATATCCGGATCAACCTCCAACGCATGTTTTAAAGGCGCGATGGCCGAACCGATCTCGTGCTTTTCCATGTAAGTCTGACCGAGGCTGACGAAACCATCCGCGAAATACGGTGCAAGCTCAATGACCTTCTTGAACTCGGTGATGGCAACGTCAAATTGTCTTTGTTTGTCGGCCGCGATGCCCGCTTGCATGTGCTGCGCGGCCTCGGGCGATAATGTCTGCCACGCAAACCAAAAAAGTAGTAGTGCGTGAATCACTGTTTCTCCGGTTCACGGACTTCTAGAAACTGATCAGCGTGGACATCATTCAAAGTCTGATGAATTCCCGAAGGCCAGAAGATTTCTACGTTCGCTTTCTCGGTCGTGCCCAGTCCAAAATGAAGACGCTTGTCGCTCGATGACGCATAGCTTCCAGCGGAAGTTGCAAAGCGCGTTTGCCCATTTATTTTGACGCGAGCGCCAAACCCATCACGGTTACTGCGTGTGCCACGCAGAGAAATTACCAGCCAATGCTGCTTGCCGCCGCGGTTCATAAACACTTGAGGATGGCCGCCGAGATAAGTCATCACCACATCTTGCCAGCCATCATTGTTCAAGTCACCGAAAGCTGCGCCACGTCCGGCTACGGGAGTGGTACTTCCTGAATCAACGCGCTCGAAGCGGTTATTGCGATTCATCGCCACGAGCGGCAATTCGAGATAGTGGAGCGACGGATCAATGCGCTCCACATTGTCCAGCACGTGGCCTTGGGCGACGAACAAATCTTTCCAGCCGTCATTATCGAAGTCCTCGAGACCAACGCCCCAGCCGGAGCTTCCACTCGAGAGCGCGCCCATACCGGTTTCCAGACTGCGATAACTGAATGAACCGCCACCGTCGTTGTGATAAACACCGTAAATCTCTCTCGGTAATTCGGTCACGATAATGTCTGGCCGCCCATCGTTGTCATAATCCTGAAAGACGACGCCCATGCCAGACAGCCGACGACCGTCCTCAGAAAGCGCAGCGCCAGCTTCAAGACCCAATTCCGTGAAGGTTCCATTCCCATTGTTATGAAACAGAAATTGTTGCATACCGTCGTTGGCTACAAAAATATCCGTGAAGCCGTCTTCATCGTAATCGGCAAACGCCACGCCCAGCGCGCGCCCCTTTTTCGCGGCGATACCTGATCGCTGGCTCACATCGGTGAAGGTTCCGTCGCCGTTGTTGTGATAAAGAATGTTCGTCGTGGCAGGGAATTCTTCGGGTGGACAATAGGTGTGATAATTGCCGCCGCAATCTTTGTTGTGTTTGGTATCCCATTCCATGTACCGGGTGACGAATAAATCTAATTTTCCGTCGTTGTCGTAGTCGAAAAATCCGGCTGAGACTGACCATCCTCCTCCGCCTACTCCGGCCTTAGCGGTTACGTCGGTAAAGGTGCCATCGCCGTTGTTGTGATAAAGAATATTTTTTCCGTAACTGGTGACAAAAAGATCAGGGTATCCGTCGTTGTCGTAGTCGCCGACCGCCACGCCCATGCCGTAATTGCTATCTCCGGCATTCGCTAAGCCCGCTTGTTCGGTTACATCGGTGAAACTGCCGTCTTTGTTCTGTCGGTAAAGGCGATTCCAATAACGCGGATCATGACGGTCGAAATTCTCCGGCGTTTGCATGGGACTGCCTATGCGTCCGCCATTGACCAGAAAAATATCTAACAAGCCATCGTTGTTGTAATCGAGCAGCGCAACCCCTCCGGGCATGGTTTCGATCAGATACTTCTGAGGAGTCGGTGAATTCTGCAAAATGAAATCCAGTCCGCGCGGCAGGTTAACATCGAATACAGGCCCCACCAGCGCCGCAGCCGACAGGACGACTGTGATGGCGAACGATGCGCGTAGTAAAACTTTCAGCAACTTGGGATTCCTTTGTTGGCTAGGATATCGCGCCCGGTAGGTTTATTGCACGCGGGCCTTATCGACGAGTCGATTCGCGTTCCACCAGCCTAGGCGAAATCAGAATTTTCTTCGGACGCCCCGGCCGCTTCAGCGTAATTCGTTCCATAAGTAATTCGGCGGCCTGTGCGCCGATTTGGCACGTGCCCTGATCAACCGTAGTAAGGGGAACCGCCAGCAAATCCGAATACTGAACATTTCCTGCTCCAACCACGCAAATATCGTGGGGCACCCGCAGGTTGGCGTCCAGAATTGCCTTCATGGCGCCGATTGCAACCGGGTCGTTGTAACAGAAGATCCCATCCGGAGTCGGACGCGCGGCGCGCAGCAGATGGCGCATGCCTTCGTAGCCGGTCTGATCTCCGTGCCCACCATTTACGACGTAGCTTGCCGGCATACGGAGACCCTTGCCTGCCAATGCCTCGCGGTACCCTTGCAGACGCTCCCCGGCGATTCCGATGGCCGGACCACGCAGGTGCGCGATTTGTACGCACCCGCGAGCGATGAGATGTTCGGTGGCCAATTTGCCGATAGCCCGGTTATCGACGCCGACGAAAGACGCTTGCAGCCCGGCGATGGGCCGGTCGATCAAAACGTACGGTACCTTTCTTGATTCGATTCGCTTGAAGAGAGCCAGGCGACGCATTGGTTGCGCCGACGCAATGATCAGTCCATCTACTTGCCGGGCCAGAAGGGAATCAGCCTCACTCAGTTCCAATTTGGGATCTTCTTCAGAATACGAAATGATGATGTGATAGCCATGAGGCCGCACAGTCTGCGCCACAGCCCGAGCAATCTCGGCAAAAAAGGGATGGGTGAAGTCCGGCAGTAGAAGTCCGATGGTGTAGGTGCGCCGTGTTACCAGACTGCGGGCCGCCCAATTCATCTGGTAATGAAGTTCCTTGGCGCGGCGCAGAACGCGTTTGCGGGTGGCTGCGCTGATTCGTCCCTGATTTCGGAGCACTTTCGAAACCGTCACCACCGAGACGTTGAGATCTCGCGCAATGTCCAGCATGGTGACAGCCATGGGCAGCCAGCATAACACCGCATGCAAGCGCAAAGTAATCGTTTACCCACGGTTAACGATTACCCAATGCAAATCCGATTACTCTCTGTATTCGAAAAATCGATGGTCTAATGCAAAAACATTACTTTTTACTTGACAACGAATACTCGCGTGCTTCACACTTTCGCCGATCAAAATAATGGTGTGGGGGTTGTGTATGCCGTCTCGCAATTTGTGGACGCTGTGTCTTTCCATAGCTTTAGTGGTCACGACTTCTCTTTCCCTTCACGGCCAGAGCACCTTCGGCACGGTCGACGGCTCCGTGGTTGACTCCTCAGGAGCAGCGGTATCCGGGGCTCAAGTCACCCTCACCAATACAGGGACGCAGGAAACGCGTACTCAGTCCACGGGCAATGAGGGCCTATACCAGTTTGTGAACGTGATCCCCGGGCAATATCGCTTGGACGTCGAAAAGGCGGGCTTCAAGCACTTCACCCGCAACGATGTCGTGGTCCAAGTTCAGCAAGATACTCACATCAATGCCACCTTGCCAGTTGGTCAGGTTACGGAAACCGTGGAAGTAACGGCCGAGACTCCGCTGTTGCAGGCAGAGACTTCGTCTCTAGGCCAAGTTGTCGAAGAGCGAAAGGCCAACGAACTTCCCCTGAACGGCCGCAATATTTTTAACCTGATCACGATTTCCCCTGCGGCGGTTGCGCAAGGCGGATCGGGCGGTACTCCGGTCGGCCAGAATCCGTTTAGCTGGGGCAATTACCAGGTGGGCGGCTCGTTCGGCAACCAGAGCGCCGAGTACCTCGACGGCCAACCTCTTAATATCGGCTACATCAACCTCCCCATCGTCATTCCGACGCAGGATTCAGTCGGCGAATTCAAGGTTCAGTACAACAACCTGGGACCGGAGTTCGGCAAGTTCTCCGGCGGCATCATGAACTTCAGCACGAAATCTGGCACCAACAGCTTCCACGGCGAAGTTTACGAATTTCTCCGCAACAAGATTCTGAACTCGAACGACTATTTCATCAAACAGAGTCAGCTAGATGCTGGCAAGCCCAACGACAACTGCTCCGTATGTTCAGAATCAATATGGATTCAACGTTGGCGGTCCAGTCATTAAGGACAAGGTATTCTTTTTCACGAGTTGGGAACAGTTCCGGCAGCGCTTTGGCAACCCCATCACCACCACGATACCAACAGCCGCGTTCGAGGCAGGCAATTTCTCCTCGTTGCTTCCCAGCATTCAGCTCTACGACCCTTTTACTGTGAATCCGGCTACGGGAGTTCGCTCAACCTTATGTGGGGAACATAATTCCGTCATCCGAGTTCAGCCCGGCGGCGCTGGCATTGTGGAATAAGTACTACGCACCCGTGCAATCGGCGAACAACTTCTCGGTCGGCAACTTCGTCGCGCCCACCAGCGCCGGAGGAAATAACACGGAATTCGTAGCCCGTGGCGACGTGAACATCACCGACAAAACGCGTATGTTCGCGCGCTTTTCTTACTTTGGCCTGCTCGATCTTCCGACCAATCCTTTTGGCACTGGTTTGTGCAACGACCGTTGCGCCGAGGACTATCACACCAAAGCGCTCGCGATTGATTTTAACCACGTATTCAGTCCGAACGTCATCGGCGACTTGAATATTTCAGGAAGCCGTTTCATTTACCTGCGCTCGCCACTGCTTGCCGGCTACGATCTCACCGGGCTCGGATGGCCAGCGGCCTACAACAGCGAAGTCCCCGCCATTATGCGGACGCCACCGACGCCAGCGTTCCCATTTCCCGGCGACGTAGGAAAGAGCCAAGGCAACAGCGCCATCGGCGACCACAATACCCAGTACAATATCTCGCCTTCTCTGACCGTCATCCGGGGAAAACACACGTTGCAATTCGGCGCTCAGTGGGAGTTGGGTCTGGACAATTACTACCAGACCAACATCGCCAGCGGCGCGTTTGGTTTCTCGGGCGCTTGGACGGCTAACATTGGAGGGCCCAATTGTACCGCCGCCAATGGCTGCACCGCCGGCTTCCCGTTTGCAGATTTTCTACTGGGGTTAGCCCAGTCGGGACCCGCTTCCTTTGTGAACCAGACAGAAGGTGCTGCTGAGGTTCCCGCGCAAACCGCCGGTCGTCAGACCTACCGTGGTTTTTATGGGGCTGATACCTGGCACGTCAGCCAGAAATGGACCTTAAACCTGGGACTTCGCTATGAGCTTCCAGGAACGTGGTCGGACCGTTATAACCGCTTGAGCTACTGGGATCCGACCGTCACCAATGCCACCGTCACCGGCTGCAACGGCACTGCAGGATCTCCCTGTATCGGGGATGCGCTGCTGGTTGGAAACGGTCCCAACACGACCAGGAATAACCTGCCCTTAGATTTGCATGAGTTCTCTCCACGCCTCGGATTTGCGTACAGTTGGGACCAGAAAACTGTGATCCGTGGGGGCTATGGCATCTTTTGGATCCCGAACTACATCTCTTTCGCCGAAAATCCGGACAACGACGTAATCAACCTTGCGACCACGCCTTTCTTTGCCACGCTGGATCATGGCATCACGCCAATTGCCACTCTTGACGAAAGCGGGTGCACCTTCAACCCCGGCGCGCCAGGGACGCTCACCGGTTGCACGCCGGGACCCTTTCAAAACGGAATTTTGCCGCCCCCGGGCAGAAATGCAGTGCCAAATACTTCATATTTTGTTGCCGCTAACGGTTCCCCCACATTGTCGCCGTACATCAACCCGAAGCCAGGCTACGTACAACAGTTCAATCTCGATATTCAACGCCAGTTAGGGGCAGGCTTCTTTGTGGACGTTGCCTATGCCGGTGCACACGGCGTCCATCTCCAGCAGTATTCGACCAACATCAATCAAATTCCAGATTCGTACATCGCTCAGGCGGAGGCGCAGTCCCTTGCCGGACAGCCCGTCACGATTGACCAATCAATCCCAAATCCGATGGTGAGTCCGAATCCCTCAATCGGCAACGCCGCCACTCAGAGTCCCACAATTCTCAGGGGACAGCTTGATCGCCCGTATCCTCAGTACACCGGATTGAGTCTGGGCGGATATGGATGTTGTGGCAGCACTTACAATTCACTGCAAGCCACCGTGACTCGCCGATTCCAAGGCGGTGGCACCCTGCTGGTGGCTTATACCAACTCCAAGCTATTGAGCAACACCGATTCGCTCACCAGTTGGCTCGAAGGCTCGAACGAAACCGGTGGGATTGGGCAAGTGCAGGACTATAACAATCTGAATGCCGAGAGGTCGCTCTCTTCTCAGGACGTGTCTCAGCGTCTGGTCATCAGTTACGTGCTCGACCTTCCTTTTGGGCACGGCAAGACATGGCTGAACGGCGCCTCAGGATTTGAAGACAAGGTCGTCTCCGGTTGGGGAATCGACGGCGTAACCACTTTCCAGCGTGGTTTCCCGCTCAAGATCACTTGGGCTGGACCCTCCACTCCTCTGGAAGGTGCCGGTCTTGGGCGTCGGCAACATACGTCCTGACGTTGTGGCCGGATGCAGCAAAGGGGGCAGCCGCAGCCTGACCGAGTGGTTTAATGTCAATTGCTTTGCAGCCCCGCCGGCGTGGGGCTACGGTACCGAATCACGCGTGGACTCCTCGCTGCGCGCGGCCGGAATCAACAACTTTGATTTCGCCATATTCAAACGGACGAACATCACCGAAAGAGTCGGCATTGAATTCCGAACCGAATTCTTCAATCTGTTCAATCACCCGCAGTTTGCCCCCCCAGGGACTGGCTTCAACGGTACCTACACAGGCACGGGGAATAACGGATTCGGTGAAGTGACGTCCACCAATGGGGACAGCAACCCACGTCTGATCCAGTTTGCTTTGAAGCTGATTTTTTAACTTGTCGTGAAACTAGCCGAGCTGGGTTCTGCCCAGCTCGGTTTTATTTTTTATCAGAGACTAAGAACGGTCGAGCTCGGTTTCCTCCAAATCCGCATGAGGAATGTTCCTGTTGTCGACTACGCTGAAGCCCAGAAGATCGTCGACCTCATCGTTGAAAAAGCTGCCCGCCTGCAAAAGTCGCTAGTAGTGGCTGTCACCGATTCGCACGGCGAATTGATTGCATTCGCCCGTATGGACGGCGCGCCCATCTCCTCCATCCGCATTGCTGCCAATAAAGCATGGACCGCTGCCCGGGAACGCAAGACCACAAAAGAAATCGGAGAAAAGGTGCGCCACCCAGAAAAAGGGCACGATATCGCGTACTACGGTGATCCAAGGTTCGTAGGCTGGGGCGGTGGCATTCCCATCTGGAAGGATGGCATGGTGGCTGGCGCAGTCGGTATCAGCGGTTTGTCTTCCCGTGAAGATGTTGAGTTGGGCACGCTCGCGCTTGAACAAGTGATGGGGCAGAAAGTCTCGTAACAGCGGCCCAGGAAGTTTGTTCAATTTGATTTCATAGGCAGGTACTAATGACGCGCAAGTTTCAGTCGCTTCTCGCCTTGTTGTTATTTCCTCTTTTGCTCGGCTGGTCTCAGCCACAAACCACTTCATCGGATACTGACGCCCGCATTGAGGCACTCATCAAGAAGCTAACCCTGGAAGAGAAAATTGATCTCATTGGTGGCGTGGACGATTTTTATATTCGCGCCAACGATAAGATCGGCCTCCCACGATTGAAGATGGCTGACGGCCCAGTTGGCGTGCGCAATTACGGTCCTTCGACCGTGTTCGGCGGTATCGGCCTGGCCGCCACTTGGGATCCCGCCATGGCGTCACGAATCGGAGCTACCATCGGGCAAGATGCCCGCGCGCGTGGAGTGCATTTCATGCTGGGGCCAGGGGTGAACATCTATCGTGCTCCGTTAAATGGACGCAACTTCGAATACTTTGGCGAAGATCCGTTCCTCGCATCGCGCATCGCGATCGGCTACATAGACGGTATGCAAAGCCAGGGCGTCAGCGCCACCATCAAGCACTTCATGGGAAACAACTCCGAATTCGATCGTCACAATAGCGACTCAATTATCGACGAGCGTACCATGCGCGAAATTTATCTGCCGGTGTTCGAGGCTGCGGTCAAGGAAGCGCACGTCGGCGCGATTATGGATTCGTATAACCTGACCAACGGCCTGCACATGACGCAAAACGGATCTCTGAATATTGACGTCGTAAAAAAGGACTGGGGTTTCCCGGGAATCATCATGTCTGATTGGGACGCTACTTATGACGGCGTCGGCGCTGCTAATGGCGGCCTTGATCTGGAAATGCCGTCGGGAAAGTTTATGAACCGCGCCAACCTATTGCCAGCAGTGAAGGCTGGAAAGGTCAGTGAAGCGACCATCGACGACAAGATCAGGCGCATCCTGCGAACCGCGATTCAATTCGGATGGCTTGACCACAATCAAATGGACAGTTCCATACCCCTGCTAAATCCTGCAGGCAAGCAGGCCGCATTGGAAGCGGCTCGGTCGGGAATGGTTTTGCTTAAAAACGACGGCAACGTTTTGCCGCTGCAAAAGGGAAGCATTAAGTCGATTGCGGTTATCGGTCCCGACGCTTATCCCGCACGGCCCGGCGGAGGCGGCAGTGCTGAAGCCGAGCCATTCACTAAGGTGAGTTACCTCGAAGCCATAACAAACTATCTGGGGGACAATGCGAAAGTTTACTATTCGCCAGGTCTTCCTTCGTTTGATGAAATTTCAAAGCAGATGGAATTTACCTCCGAAGCAAGTGGTGGCCAGAAAGGTTTAAAGGAAGAAATTTTCAATAACCTTGACTTGAGCGGCAAACCTGCATTGGTGCGATACGACGAATATGCGAGCTACACCCCAGCCCGCGAAGGTGAGAAGTCAGCTAGCGATATTTCAATTCGGTGGACCGGTTTCTTTACCCCCAGCGCTGCAGGATCGTATTTAGCATTCGTGCAAGGCCCGGGCGAGAACGGCGGCTATCGTCTCTATATCGACAAGAAACTTGTCCTCGACAATTGGACGCAGTGGTATGCCTTCGTAGGCGAGGCTGCGGTCACGCTGACACAAGCTCCGCATCAAATCGAACTTGATTACTGCGCAAAAAAGGGATGGGGCAAAGTCACTGCCAACTTGGGGATTGTCCGCCCTGAGACTCTGGTCACGCCGGAGGCGAAAGCACTGGCCGCACGCGTTGATGCGGTAATCGTGGCCCCCGGCTTTGACGCGGCCAGCGAAGGCGAGAGTGGCGACCGAACTTTTCATCTGCTACCGGGCCAAGACGAGCTTATCAACCAGATCGCCGCTGCGAATACGAAAACCATCGTAGTCATGACTTCCGGTGGCGGAGTTGACATGGCAGGCTGGGTGGATCATGTTCCTGCGTTGCTAGAAGCGTGGTACCCGGGCCAGGAGGGTGGTACCGCGGTCGCGCAACTGCTTTTTGGCGAATTCGATCCCTCGGGACGGTTGCCGATCTCAATCGAGCGCCGCTGGGAAGACAATGCCAGCCATGACAGCTACTATCCAAAAGCTGGCAGCAAGAGAGTTGAATACACCGAGGGAGTTTTTCTCGGCTATCGTCATTACGACAAGTCTTCGGTCAAGCCGCTGTTCCCCTTTGGCCATGGGCTTTCTTATACGTCGTTCGCGTACAAGAATCTGACGATTTCCCCCGCGTCAACGAATCGGGAAGTCAGCGTTGCATTCGACGTCACCAACACCGGCACTCGCGCAGGCGCAGACGTTGCCGAAGTGTTCGTTGGCGATCAGCATGCGCCAGTCCCGCGCCCAGTCAAGGAATTGAAAGGTTTTGCCAAAGTAAACTTGAATCCGGGTGAAACCAAGAATATTACTGTCAGGCTAGACCAGCGAGCGTTCTCTTATTATGACGTCAAGACTCACACCTGGATGGTTGCGCCGGGAGATTTCGATGTGTTCGTCGCCCGCTCAGCAGCGGACGTCAAACTCACGGGAAAAGTGACAGTGCGCTAGAGGCAATTTCGACAACTAAAATCAGAACGCGTAGCGCAAGGACTCCGTCAGCGCGTTTGAGTGGAAATAGCGCGGCGCGGTGGGTCCGACGAACGATCCTTCATTGTATTGGTAGTAGTTCCAGCCATTATTCCACGCCAGTTTGTGTCCCAAATCTACGCTCAGGTTGGCCACCGGCTGGTAATAGTCGTATTGTGACGAGCCGAGCGGTTGCAGAATGTTGAACTGCGGAATACTGCCATCGACTTTGGTGATGCTGTATCCGAAGTTCGCGGTCAATCGCTGAGCCGGCTTGACTCTAAAAGCCGCCATCCCGAAATTCGTGTGGTTGGTGTAGTAGGAGTTAGCCAGCAAGGGATTGGCTGCCTCGTTCAGCGCGCAAGAGGCGGCATTATTCACAAAAGGAAGACTCACTCCGACTGGAGGCGTGTCGTTGAAGCAAATCAGCGCATTCTGGACCACATCATTATAGTTGTAGGCCAGGTCCATCCCGAAGCGTTCGCGAGGTGCGAGCGAAGCGGTGAATCCATAATTGCGGTTGTGCCCTACGTAATCCGTCAAGGAGTTGGCATTGGAGTCTTGCAGAATGTTGACGGACCCGCCCAGTACTGCCCAGGGACGCGGCGTGTAGGTAGTCTGGAAGCGATAACGTTCTTCCTTGCGGGGAGACATGCGGACAATTACGTTATCGTAGCTGGTGTTTTCCAGATCGAAATTGAAGCGCAGTGCATGCGTGGGTCGTGCCCAGAACCCAAACAACGCGGTATCTTCATGAACAACAAAGCGGTCTTGTCCGGTGGTTGAGAAAGCGTTGAAGGTCTGGTCTCCAGAAAAATCATTGAACAGGTTGAAGATTCGGTCCCCATAGCGGAAGCCGACGCGGACCCCCACTTTCTTCGAAATGTCCCAGGCTACTTCCGTCTGATTTCTCTTCAGGGTCTGGTCAAAGGACGTCTGCGTGAGTGTGTTCGTCGTTGACGGCGCGGTGGCGCTCAGCGGGGTCAACAGCGTACATGTTGGCGCGCTTATGCAGATGCTGTCGACCTCGCTGAAGGCACCATTCTGCGGAATGCGGTAGGCCCAAAAATAAACTTTCTCGATCAGGCGCACGTGCTGCGTCAGATGAAAAGTCGCTCCAATATCTGCGACATTAGATATTCGGTTCGCCGCAGCCGTTCCCGTTCCTTGAAAGGCTCGAAGAGTGGTTCTGGTCTCAAGGCCGTTGAAAGATTCGTCGAATGGCGTACTCATGTCAGCGGCACTATAAGAAAACGAGCCAACCAGGTCGACCCGCTGGAAGTAATTGCTGCGCAGGCTGAGCCGCTCGGTGGGGGTGGAAGTGCGAATCCGCTGGTCGCGCAGATAGCTGAAGTATGCGTTGCAGTTGACATCGGTCAAGGTGCCCGAGGAATTAATCAGGCTATTCGCGGGCGGCTTAAATCCACACGGTTCCTTGTTGCCGGTGTCGATTGCTAAACCTAACTCCACCGGAGTTCCGCCCGGCAGCAGGGCTGGCGCAAAGGATGCCAATTCCGTATCCGTGTCGCCTCTGTAGTAGTCGAGAAACTCATCGAAGCTGAGCACGGTTCGTGGCGCAACCCTCCAATCGACTCCCATCCGGTAAGAATTCATGGTGGTGTTCAAGGGTTGAAGCAGCAAGGCGTCCGTCCCAATATGAATGCTGCTGAACGACGACCCATTCACGTTGTTATGTGAAAATCCCAGGCGAAAACTTACTCGCGACTGCGGCAGCAAGGTAAGGTCGATGTCGGTCATGCGCCGAGTAGTGTCAAAGGCGTGACCTGAATTCAAGGCCGGAATCGACGGACTGGAACTCGGCGGGTTAAGCGGGTTGGCCAGCAGATCGTAGTCAAAAAAGCTTTGATCGCGGCGGAAACTTCCTTGCAGGTTGTACCATTTATTCTTGTCGACGCGCAGACGCAAGGCATTGTTGGGATCCCCTCCCCAGCCAAAACTGTTCAGGTTGAGGTCGTCAAACAACAGGCCCTGGTGGTCCTGCGATTGCATCGAAAGCGTTTCGTTAAGAAAGCGCGGCCCGGTCTGCAGATTCACCAGCGTGTCATACATATCGTTGCTACCGACGCGATCGGTGTAGCGGTAGCCCATTTCGATCGACGAATGCACCACGTAGTCGCCGGTGTTTACGCCTTCGGAAGGGGAGCTTTGGCCCGGGTTCGAAGATTGAGCCAAAAGCATTCCCGGCAGCACTGCAACCAGCAAGCCACTGTCCAGCTAATTTTCTAAGCGACGCCATCACTTCTCCTTCACCTGAATGTTCTTTACTTGAAAAATACATTGCTGAAATTTGACCCGTGAATCTGCGTATGACACACGGTGCAGGCCTGATACTTGGCCGATTGGTTGTGTACCGGACCAATTGGACTCACGGTCGGGAAAGTGTGGCACTGCAGACACAGCATGTTCACCAGACTGACCTTAAGTAGCCGCGGATTGGTCGAACCATGCGGCGTGTGGCAACTGCTGCAGCCCTCGGTCTTGACCGGGACGTGCTCGTATACGAACGGCCCTTGCTTGTCGACGTGGCATTTGGAGCAGGCTGCGTCTCCACTGGCCAGCGTCTGCACCTGGCGAACTGTGCCGGTTCCGTGCGGGTTATGGCAGTCGGAACATAGCACCAGACCTTCGTTTACGCGATGGTGATAGGGCTTGGCAAAATCCGCCTTGGCCGCGGTATGGCATCCGTAGCAAAGCTGCGGCTGGCTCTGCACCAGCAGTTGCTGCTTCTCCTGCGCGTGATGCGGCGAGTGGCAGTCGAGACAGCCGACCTCACTGCTGGCGTGCGCCGATTCCGCAAAATGCGATTGCGCATGAGCCTCGCCGTGGCAGCTCAGACAGCGGGCGCTGCTGACCTGCCGTGATTGTCCCGCGAAGCTGAATATCTTGGTTTTGTCGCCGCCCCCGGCCACATGATCGGCCCCCGGACCATGGCAGCCTTCGCAACCCTGATTGGCGGCGTCGCCATTTTTCCTGAGCGTCGTCTTCCAGTGCGGGGTTTTCTCCCAGCTGTTGTAGATTTCCTCGTGGCATGTCTTGCAGGTCTGCGCGCCCACGTACTTCGAGTTGTCCTGCACCACGGCGGCAGCCGGCTCGCTCTTCTCGCTCTTATCCGCTGCCCGCGCGAGCGTTGGGGCCGCTGCCGGAAACAACAACAGAGCAGTGGCTGCAATGCATAACCCAATTGGCAACCAGGAAGTTGTTTTTCTGAGTGTCATCATGTTCATACTTTTTTCCGCACATTGTTGTCTGCGGTCAGTACTTCAAGATGACTGGATTATCGTGACCGAGCAGCAAAAACTTTGTGATAAGTCTCACATCTTGTTTTTTTATTTAGTGGAATGTTTCATTCCGGGACGCATGCATAGGCGGGAATATACGGAGTTGCAATTTAGGGAGACGGCGGGCCTTGAGGAATCTGGACTCAGGAACGACTGGTGGTTCGAGGCCGCAACCTGGTTGCTTCACTCGGCAGAGCGCAGGCGTGCGCCGCATCTTTCAATGCCTCTGCCACCGCCTCGCCTAACCCATCCAGCTCTGACGAGCTCATCACCCGTTGCATCCCTTCGAAGAGCTGGCGCTCTTCTTTGCGAATGTGTTCGGTCAATTTCTGTCCGAAATGTGCCAAGCTTTGCAGATCGAGCTCACGCGCAGCCGCGCGCGCGAAATAATCTTTCAGGACGGCATGTTCCGTCAGAAGTTTTTCTATTAGTGTTTGCAGGTCTGGGAACTGCGCTGCCGCCGGAAACAGTACGTTCTCTTCCACCGCGAAATGAACTCCGATTTCACTTTCGAATTGCTGTTGAACCTCAGCCTGCCAGGCTTCGAGATTGACCTCGCCTGATTGAATGGCGCGATCGAGACGCACGCATAACGCGAGCGCCTGATGGTGCTGGCGCGAAAGCGGAATCAGATTTTTATCGCGTAACATGAAAGGATGATAAAGATGAATTTTACTCAGCGCGGCACGGGCGAGGACGCCCGCGCTCTACACTAGCTTGCGCCTGCGGTCGACCACTGGCTCCGATCCGAGCGCAGCGTAAGCCAGTCGGTTCGCACCCGGTCCCACTCCTGAATCAGCATTCCGTAGGACTCGAAAAACTGCCGGATACGCGGCCTCTCCCAGCCAACCACGTCTTCGAGGATGGGCGCGAGCACCGCCAGCGCGTTGCTGCTGAGGATGGTTCTTTTCGCCACCTGCGAAACGTGCTTAGCCTCGGAGACCGCGATCGTAAATCCGTCACGAACATTGACGTGCAGCATGACGTGCACATCCGAACTGCCGTCTCCCACATAAATAATGTGGTCGGGCCCAACCTGCTGCTCGGCCTGCAACTGATCGAGCCTGGCCACCTTCCCGTAGCCGGCTGTAGCGCGAGCGATGGATTCAATCTGTCCGCTATCGTTATAGAGGAACTCGGTTCCGTAGATGTGATCGGCAGGGACAATTCCCTCGAGCGCCGACTGAATGACTTCGACCGGGGCGGCCGAGAGAACATAAAAATCGAAGTGATAGCCATCAATGCCGCCCTTCAGAATTTCATAGAGCAGCGCAATGTTTTCCTTCAGGCGCACGCTTTTACCAGCCTCAATAAGATGTTCCCGACGCACTCGCGTCTTGAACTCGGGATCATGCAGCAACAGGTATGCAAGCTCGGCGCCTTGCTGCACCAGGTTGAGCTTCGCCATGCCTTGGGCTTTGCGCTCAAACTCCTCGGTCGGAATGCCCACTAATTCGCTGAGCACGTAGCCCGAATCGTTGAAAGTCAACGTCTGGTCAAAATCACTGGCAAAGATGTAGCGTTTCACAGGCTTTTCAGTCATCTTTGTATTAGATGTGATGGAAGGACGAAAGGCCAATTAAAAACATCGATGAGCGCTATAAGGCCGCAGATTTAACCCATTGTTAACAAAGGAAAGGGCCTCAGCATACTCTCGTTGGTCGCTTTACTAATTCGTTCCCACCATTGAAAATAGTGGTTCGCCCTCAAGTGCCATTCTTACTGAGTCGCGGAGCGCATAATAAGGATCATCGCCCGCATGCGGGCCATTGGAGCTGAAATCATTATGGGAACTTCCGGAGAACTGATTCGCCTAATCAACTACGTCGACGACATTACCACCACCTTGCGCCGTATCAGCGCCTTCGTTGCGGCTATGGAAGCTGACGAGCGCAAGCGTCTGGCTGAAAGTCTGAAGGCTGCGGGCACCAATCTCGATGCGCTTGTGGTCCGCCTGGAAAAGGGTGGGCAGTAGTGGCTGAGGTCAACACCATTGCGGTGATCGGGGCGGGCACTATGGGCCGCGGCATCGCACATGTGGCCGCGCTCGGCGGTTATGAGACCATCCTCGAAGATCTGCTGCCCAATGCCCTGCGCCGGGCAGAGAACGAGATTCGCGGCAACCTCGACAAGGCCATTGAACTGGGAAAGGTGTCGGCCGACGATGCCAAGGCTGCGCTCGGCCGGTTGCGATATGCGGGCAGCGTCGAGGAAGCCGCGCGCGAAGCCGATCTCGTCATTGAGGCCGTGCCCGAAGAGATGGAGTCGAAGATCGAAATCTTCACCCTGCTCGACAAAATCTGCCGACCCGGAACCATTCTGGCTTCCAACACTTCTTCGCTCAGCATTACCGAAATTGCCAGCGTCAGCTACCGCCCCAAGAAATGTGTAGGAATGCATTTCTTTAATCCGGTGCACAAGATGAAATTGCTGGAGATCGTGCGCGGGCTGGAAACCGACGAGGACACGCTGGCGACCGCCGCCGAAGTGGGCCGGCGAATGGGCAAAGACGTCGTTGTGATTAAAGAATCACCGGGCTTCATTACCAGCCGCATAAACGCCATGATCGGAAATGAAGCCTTTTACATGCTGCAAGAGGGAATTGCTTCTGCGCAGGATATCGATAAAGCTCTGAAGCTCGGACTCAATCATCCCATGGGTCCATTCGAACTGGTCGATCTGGTCGGCTTGGATACGCGCCTGCACATTCTCGAATACATGCAAAAAACCTTAGGTGAAAAATACAGGCCAGCGCCATTGCTGGTTCAGTACGTCAAGGCTGGACGCCTGGGACGCAAAGCTGGCCGCGGCGTGTACGAGTATCCGGAGCAGACACAGGCGCAAGAGAAGACCCCGGTTGCCAAGGCCGGGGATTAGCATAAGCGTCGAATCTTCGTCATCCGAGCGGCGAAATGCCTTGTCATTCTGTCGCGCGAAGCCCACCCCAGCAATGTCATTCCGAGGAGCGAAGCGACGAGGAAGCAAGGCCTCCTCTTCGGCCATCGCGAATAACCTGGACTTCCTGCTTGGCTCTGGATGACAGTCACATTCCTCTAACCGGCAATTTCAGCCACGATGAACAACGGCCATTCATGGTGCAGCAACACCCTCCACGATAAATATGCGGCTCTTGGCTGCACTTTGCCTGAGCGGTTTGATCGCCTGATAGGCTGGCGAATCGTACCATTCGCGCGCTTTTTCGGCGCTGTCGAAGGCGATTATCACGACGCCGGCTTTTGGTGGGTCACCCTCGAGAGTTTGAATCTTGCCGCCGCGAACAACATAGTGATGATTGAAAGGCGCCAGTGTTTCCGGTATCCGATCCACATATTTCTGAATGCCGGTGGGGTCAGTCACGTCGACTTCCGCAATGACGTAGCCAGGAGGAGTGCTGGCTTGCTGCGCGCGCATAGCCCCGGCACCAGCAATGCCGATCGAGACACCGGCTAGCACCGCCAGCGCCAGTTTGAGGTTCGTTTTCATAGGCCCACCTTCCTGTAGCCTTGCTGCGAATGCACACCAATAGCACAACGTAATTTAACGCTTTGAGATACCTAATTCTTGTTAATGTCCTGCTTGGCCTCCAACTTTTTCACCAACGGCTCAAAGAAAATCTTCTGATTGTCAGGCGCGCCGGCGTAGGTGATCTTGATTTCCTTCAGAGCATTGTCGAAGTCCCCATTTGCCGAATAGATTCTTGCGGTGCCGTCATGGACAACCCAATCGTTCGGATCTTTCTTCGCCGCCTGACGGAACAACTCGAAAGCCTGATCCTGCTTACCTTGGGTTTGCAGCTGACGGCCGTAATAATAAAGTTGAGCCGCCGTGGCCCGTTGTAGCGCCGCGTTCTTAGCCGTTTCAGAGTCATCCTTTCGGCCCATAGCTTCAAGAATCTGCGACTTAGTCAGATAGTTATCAAAACGCGGTTCGGTTTTGATCGAGATTTCTTCGTACTGCAGGGCTTCGTCGAGATCGTATTTGTTGGTGAGCAGATAAGTCGCGGCATCGTCCCAGCCTTCCCACATGTATTGCGGCAGACCCTGAAGCTGATTATGCAGGCTAGCTTGCACGATGTCGTGCGTGTTGACATCGATCTTGAACGGAACCGCAACCTTCTCCCAGCGCAGCGTGGCCACGGCGGAATCTGGCTTGACGTCATCGAAATCGTAGGTCAGCGCTTCGTGAGCCTCTGACGCCTGCGGTTTCACGGTCACGCGTAGCGCGTCGTCGGCTTGCTTGTACGTAAAGCTGCCCCACGCCGCGTGCTCCTTGGAAAAAATGACAGTCCACTGATCGTGTCCCGGGATCAAGTGAAGGCCGTAGGTGCCTCTGGCCAGCGGTTTTCCCTCGATCGAAACCGGATCGGTGAAAGTGATAGTGGTATTCTCATTCGCTCCCGCCCGCCACACTTCGTCGTACGGCACAACTTTTCCCCAGATAGTTCGGCCCTTAACCAGCGGACGGTGATAGTTAATGGTGATGTCGGTGATTCCGATGCGCTGAATCACCACCGAGTGCTGGCTATCACGAGGCAAGTCTAAGAGCGCGGACTGCGCATGGCATAAAGAGCTTCCGACCGAAAGCCCAGCGACTGAAACCAAAGCGACGATCAACTTCTTGAGCATGGAATCACCCTCCAAATTGTCTGTGATCAGGAAACGACCGTTTAGACGGAGCCGGAAACCACCGGATAGCAGGTTGTAACAATTTGTAAAATTAGGCGCGCTACGAGTAATGGAAAGGACGTCAGTAGTGATAACGCGCCTGGAGAAAATCAATCCTTCGTTCGGTAACCCGATAAACCAGGCGATGTTCCTGAGTAATTCGTCGTGACCAGCAACCGGCGAATACGTACTTTAAAGGCTCTGGCTTTCCAATACCGGCAAAAGGGTCCCGCAGGACGGCCTCGACCAACTCAGCGACACGAAGGGCGATCTTCCGGTCGGTATTGATCCAGTGACGCAGATCTTGGCGGAATTCGGTGTGGAATACAGCTTCTCGCTCAGCGATGTGCGCCAAGGCCCATCTCGCGGCGCAGCTTTTCGAAGGGTTCAGGTTTCGCCTTGCCGGTCACAGCCCGCCGCAATGCGGTAAGCAGGCGTTGTGCATTCTTTGGCGATCGCAGCAGGTGAGCGGTCTCGATCAGTCCCATCAATTCGTCCGCGGGAACCATGGCTACCGTCCTCTCGCCCCTTCGGCGGACAATGACGACCTCACGGTCATTTGCGACTCGGTCGAGCACGGAAGCCAGACTTTGACGCAGATGGGTATAAGTTGTCTCTGTCAAATTGACCTCATTCAAGTTATTGTACAGGTTCCCTGTACGTAATGGCAATTACTTTAGAATTGACCTCGTGCCAAATCCACGGCTGGAACGCGTTCTCGCTCAACTCCGTCTTTACGAGCATCCATTGCTCGACTTCTCGGCTCGCGCCAAGGGCGATGGGGTAGAGCTCATCATAGAGTTCAAGAATCCCCCCGTCCCTGTGCACACTTACTATTTCGACTTGCATCCGCGTGATCTGGATAACCCTCAGTTCGAATGGAGCCTGCAACGCCAGCTCTACGATTGCCTGCACGACTATCTGGTTGAAATGTTCATCCGCACGCCGCAAGACCGTCTCGAACGTCAGCGGGATGGCCTGTGAACCTGCGTCAGAAAATTGCCCAGGAAATCCGTGAGCAGGGGCCAATGCCCTTTTCCCGCTACATGGAGCTTTGCCTTTACCATCCAGAGCTCGGTTACTATTCGCGCAACGCGGAACAGTTTGGCAAAGCCGGTGATTTCTACACTTCGAGCGATGTGCACGCGGTCTTCGGCAGACTTTTGGCCCGTCAGTTCGAGGAAATATGGCGCGTGCTGGGATCGCCAGAGCGAATCGAACTTCTGGAACTCGGCCCCGGACGCGGATTGTTTGCCCAGGACGTGCTGGATTGGTCGGAGAAGAAATTTCCGGAATTCTTCGCCGCAGTACACTATTCGGTGGCGGAACAATCTCCGGCTTTACGCCAGCGATTAGAAGTAATCCTGGAAAGACATTTCGAAACTGGAAAGGTGTCGCTCGCAGCTGCCTCTGTTTTCCATCATGCAAACGCAACTGGGAAGGGCACGACTTCAGAGCTTGCGGAAAAACTTCGAAATCGGCGACCGAGGGCTTTAGACCCTGAAGTTCCTATCATCATTTTCGCTA